>NZ_JBWKPL010000004.1:0-393942 GCF_059418225.1 Caulobacter sp. GW821-FHT09B08
TAGACGTCGATGCCCGGGCCGGCGCTCTCGGTATATTCGCCCTTGAGCACATGGGGGATGCCGCAGGCGAACTCGATTACCTCCAGGCCCCGCTGGATGTCGCCCTTGGAGTCGGCGATCACCTTGCCGTGCTCGGACGACAGGATTTCGGCCAGCGAATTCATGTCGCGCTCGAGCAGGCGCTTGAACTCGAACATCACCCGCGCCCGGCGCTGGGGATTGGTGGCGGCCCAGCCGATCTGGGCGGCCACGGCGGCGGCGACCGCCTTGTCCAGCTCCGCATCCGTCGCCAGCTGCACCCGCGCCTGCACCTCGCCGGTGTTGGGATTGAAGACGTCGCCGTAACGGCCCGAGCTGCCGGCGAAGGTCTGTCCGTTCACGAAGTGGTCGATGCTACGCATGATACGCTCCCTAAATCTTGTTTTGCGCGTCGATAGCACCCGGCGACCGAGCCGTATCGCGCAAAACCTCTCCGCCGCAATTCGTGAAGGCGGACGCTATTCCTCGACGTGGACCTTGCGGAACCGCCCTTGCAGATAGACCAGCGGCTCGTGGTCCGGGTCGTAGCGCAGCTTGACCACGCGGCCGACATAGACCCGGTGGTCGCCCGCGTCGAAGACCTGGTGGGTCACGCATTCGAAATTGGCCATGCAGTCGGGCAGGACCGGCACGCCGGTGCCCCAGGTCTCGGTCTCGATGCCCGCGAAACGGTCACCGTCCTTCTGGACGAACTGGCGGGCCATGGCCTGCTGGTCGGCGTGCAGCACATTGACCGTGAACCGCTCGGCCGCGTCCAGGAACGGCAGGCTGCGCGAATTGAGGTCGACGCAGACCAGGGCCAGCGGCGGGTCCAGCGACACCGAGGTGAAGGAGTTGGCGGTCAGCCCGACCTTGCGGCCGTCCTCGCAGACGGTGGTGATCACCGTCACCCCCGTGGTGAAGCATCCAAAGGCGTGGCGCAGCGCCCGGGCGTCATGCTCGCCCCCCTCGCCCAGTTCGATCGTGACCGGCTGACTCATCGGACCACCAGTGATGCAAACCGGCGTTACGGGCAAGGGTTTGGGGGCTTCTGTTGGGGTAGTGCGGCGCCCACTTGCCCCCTACGGACCGCTTCGCGGTCGTCTTCCCCCATAGGGGGAAGAGCTGGGTGAGTGCGAGCGGCTCCGCCCCCTACGGGGGCGGACAGGCGGCGCAGCCGCCAGGTGGGGGCAAGCAGGTACGCTCCCACGCCAGCGGCTGTGAGAAGTGGGAAGGGTGCGAAGCGCCCGGGCCTCGCCCGGAGGTTTTGCAGTTTTGAATACCGTTTCGACGAAGACAGAGCGCTTCGCGCGGCCGTTATCCGGAAGCCTTCGGATCGCGGATTTTTAACCCGCTCCGATGGAGGCCCCCGACGGGCGGGATGCTGGCTGCATCCCGGACCGCAGAGGCGATTTCAGCCCCTGCCTGTCGCGCATCGTCTTTCGGCCCCGTGGGGGAGTTCCCCTCGTCCGGCCCGACCCGCCGCGAGCCCAATCCAAGGCTCCGACACGCCGACCGACCCGAAAGGCCCCACCAGACCGGCCGACGGACGCTTCCCGCTCGACCACCCCTGAGAGCCGTTCGGTCGCCGGCCGGACGCCCTTCCCGTGCTTTCAGGTGGGATAAGGATACGGGAGGTCTGGAGGGTGGGGATAACTTAGCTCGAAAAACTTCAAGCGACTGAAATCGCTGAACTCCACCGGCTATCCGCCGGGAATAGAGCTCCGCTGATGGGGACACACGCATGCGTGTGTCCCCAGCCGTGGTCGCCGACTCGCCGGGGACACGCACTCACTCAACCGCCCAGCCAACCGGCCGACGCCTTGCCGTGAGAGCATGTCCCCTTAAGCCCTACCCTTCGATCACATGCGGCACGAACCGCGCCAGATTCTTGGTCACCACGCTGTCGTCCTCGCGGATGCCGATGCCGGCGGGTTCATTGCCGACGATCCACGCCCCGATCACCGGCCGCTTGCCGTCGAACTCGGGCGGCGGGTGGTAGGCCTGGACGATCGCGCCCTCGGCGCCGTAGCCCTGGTCGAGCACGGGCTCGTCTCCGCCGACCACCTCGACATTGGCCCCTTCGCGCGAGAACAGCGGCTTGCGCACGAACCGCCCGCCCAGGGCGCTGGCCGCCGGATCCCCCTCGAAATAGGCCTCCAGCAGGTTCGGGTGGCCGCGATGGCGCTCCCACAGCAGCGGCAGGATGCCCTTGTTGGACAGGATCGCCTTCCACGGCGGCTCCAGCCAGCGCACGCCCGCCGTGGCGAGGTTCGCCGCATAGGGCTCGCGCAGCATGAACTCCCACGGATAGAGCTTGAACGCCGCCTGCAGGACGAAGCCCTCCAGGTCGACGAACTGGCCCTCTTCGTTGAGGCCGATGGCGTCCATGGCCACGAACTTGGGCTCCAGCCCCGCCTGCAGGGCCAAGTCCTCCAGGAAGCGCACCGTCTGGCGATCCTCGACCGCCTCCTCGTCGCTGGCGAAGTGGACGAAGCCGCCGGACGGGAACAGGGTCTTGAACCGGTCGCGCAGGGCCTCGAACAGGCTGTTGAACTGGTCGGCGTTCGCCGGGAACGTGCCGTTGGCGATCAGTTCCTCCAGCCACAGCCACTGGAAAGTGGCCGCCTCGAACACGCTGGTGGGGGTGTCGGCGTTGTACTCGTAGAGCTTGGGCTTGGACTGGCCGTCATAGCCGAAGTCGAACCGGCCGTAGAGCGACGGCGCCTTGGCCCGCCAGGAGGCCGCCACGAAGTCGCGATGCTCGGTCGGGATCGCCAGCTTCTCCATCAGCTCCTGGCTGGTCACGACCTCGTCGACCAGATCCAGGCACAGGTCGTGGAGCTCGGCCGCGGCCGGCTCCAGGTCCTGCTCCACCTGATCCAGGGTCAGGGCGTAGGCGACGCTTTCGTCCCAGTACGCCTGGCCCTCGGTGTGGTGATAGACGAACCCGACGGCGTCGGCTTTCGCCTGCCAGTCGGGTCGCGGGGGCAGCTTGAGACGACGCACGGGCGGCTCGACCCTATCCGTTGCCCTTCTCGTTGAGATCGGCGTCCTTCTGCTCGATCTGCAGCGGCGGAGCGGCCGGGGCCAGGCGGGCCAGGACGTCGTCGGCGCTGGACTGGCCCGGCAGGATGCCGGCCAGGCGCAGCTTCTCGTCGAGGTCCGCGCCCGTGCGGCGGTCTTCCAGCTCGCCGGCGGCCTTGATCTTCTCGCCGCGAATGGCCTGGCGTTCCTTGATGCGGGCCAGGCTGTCGGCGGCCGAGCCCAGGGCCGCGCCGGCGCCCGCGCCACGCGCGGTGACGGCGGCCTGGGCCTTCTGGACGCTCTCGTTGACCTTCACCACCTCGACCTCGCGACGCAGGGTCTCGATGCGGCGGTCGGTGGCGCTGATGGCCTGGTGCAGCTGGTCCTCGGCCGCGCGCATGTCGGCGACCTGCGGCTCTTTCAGGTTGATGTCCTGCTCGAGGTCGGCGATGCGCTGGGCCACCTGGCGGGCCAGGTCCATGTCGCCCTTGGCGACGGCGGCGCGGGCCGAGCCCTCGTACTTGCCGACCTGGTCGCGGAAGCCGGCGATTTCCTTTTCCAGGATGCGGCGGCGAGCCACCAGGGTGGCCAGGTCGTCGCGCGCCTTGCCCTGGGCGGTGTCGGCGTCGCGGATTTCCTGGTCGAGGATGCGGATGGCGTTGGCGTCGACCACGGCGGCGGTGGCCTCGTGCGCGCCCGCGCGGCCCAGGGTGAACAGCTTGTTCCAGATGGACATCGGAAGGGTCTCTCTTGAGGCTCTTATGGGTTAGGCGGCGGGCGCGAAGGATGCGCGCAGGTCGGAGGCGGCGTCGATGGCGTTTTCGGCCAGGGTGCGCAGCTCGATCAGGATTTCCTCGACCGGCGAGGTGGTCGAGATCTCGCCGAACAGCTCGTAATAGTCGCGCTCGCCCACCGTGCTGATGCCGAAGTTCGACAGCGGCACCAGCTTCTGAGCCTTGAGCAGGAATTCGTTGAAGGCGTGGCGGTCGGCCTGTTCGTCGACGGGCCACAGCAGGGTGGAGGCGGCGATCTGCTGGTCGCTGACGCTGACGAAGATCTCGAGATCCCCCTGCCAGTGCATGGTGGCCAGGAGGATCGGCTCGGCGCCTTCCAGCACCCGCACCGTCAGCTCGTCGGCGCCGCGTCCCGGCGCGTCGTCGAGCGCGGCCTTCAGGGTGCGGACAGTCCAGGCGGTCTGGCTCATGGGGGCGTGATCCTCAGGTAAGCCCGTTCGGGCGGTTTCATACTAGATGGGAGAACGAACGCCAGTCGTCGAGAGCGCGACCTTACGTGCTCGCATGACAAGTTGGTAATCCCGGAGCCCCTTTTTTAGCTGGAGCCGGCGTCGTACATGTGACGCGAGTTTCGCATCGGGTCGTTCATGTTCAGCAAGCTCTTCGGCCGCAAGGACGCCGCGCCCGCCTCGGCCCTGCCGGCTGTGCGTAACGTCACCCTGGGCCGCACCGTCTGGTTGGATACGCTGGCCTGGCGGCGACTGGGCGACGAGCTGAAGTTCACCCTGGACACCGACACGCTGGAGATCACCGCCCAGGGCCTGGTCGATCTGCGCGACGGCGGCTTCGTGCACCGGTTCTACACCGACGACGACGTGATGTTCCAAGCCGTGTCCGACGACCGCGAGGGCCAGCGCGTCACCGACGTGACCCTGTTCATTCCGTGGGTCAGCGCCTATCCGGGCGGACGGGCCGACGAAGAGGCCTGGGCCAAGCGGCTGCGGGCGCGCACCTTCACCGGTCCGGACCTGCCCGAATACCGCCGCGACTGGTTCGGCGACGAGGCCGGGAGCCAGGACCCGGTCACCTTCTGGGAAGACGTCCACGACGACCGCGACGGCGTTCCGGACCGGCGCATCTTCCAGGCCTGCATGCTGTTCTCGCGCGACCTGCCGGGCGACGGCCGCGAGCTGTTGCTGGCGATCCAGCAGGAAAACGAGAACGAGGATTCCCGCAAGCGCGAGACCTCGTTCGAGATCATGATCGGCGTGGCGCTGGGCGTCGGCGATTTCCGGGCCTAGCGCCTTTATTTTGGGGGAAACGATGAGCGACCTGCACGGATTTGGCGGCAACGCCCTGGCTTTCCTGGTGGCCTTCGCGGTCGCGGGGCTGTTCACCGTGGCCTTCAAGCTGATCTACCAGTGGGTGACGCCCTATAACGAGGCCAAGCTGATCCGCGAGGGCAATGTGGCCGCGGCCATCGCCCTGGGCGGCGCCCTGGTGGGCTATGTGCTGCCCCTGGCTTCGGCGCTTTCGAACACCGTGTCGCTGGTCGAGTTCTGCGCCTGGGCCCTGCTGGCCGGCGTGATCCAGGTCGCGGCCTTCACCCTGGTGCGTGTCGTGGCGATGAAGGACGTCGCCGCCCGCATCGAGAAGGGCGAGATCGCCGCGGGCCTCTATCTGATGAGCATCTCCCTGGCGGTCGGCCTGCTGAACGCCGCCTGCATGACGGCCTGAGGCTTACCGCGATGACCGATCAAGCTCCCTCCCCCGCCCCGCGCCGTCGCCTGCGTTCCGGCGGCCTGGTCCTGACCGGGCTGATGGCCGGCACGGCGATGTCGATCAGCGCCTGCGACGATGGCGGCGGCTCGGCCGCCCAATGGGGCGATCCCCCGGCCGCCTCGCGCGAGGTCGACGCCAAGACCTACGCCTCGCTGGCCGACTGCAAGGCCGACAGCGACATGACCGCCCAGCAGTGCGAGACCGCCTACGCCCAGGCCCAGAAGGACAACACGGAGAACTCTCCGAAATTCAACGACCGCCAGACCTGCGAGGAGCGCTACGGCGTCGACCAGTGCGTGCCGCGCAACGACAACAACGGCGGCAGCTTCTTCACCCCGCTGCTGACCGGCTTCATCGTCGGCCAGGCCCTGAGCAACATGGGCGGCGGCTATTACGGCGCGCCGATGTACCGCGGCCGCGACGGGACCTATTACGGCGGGGGCGGCTATCCGCTGTCGCGCGACTACGTCACCGGCCGCACGCGGGTGCGCACCGACACCTTCAACGCGCCCGAGATGCACGCCCCCACCCGCGTCCAGACCCGTAGCTCGGTGATCTCGCGCGGCGGCTTCGGCGGCGGCGGACGCAGCTGGGGGGGCTGAGGCCGCCTCTCGCTATTGGGAATGTTGGTCCTCGAACTGGACTGTAAACCATTGTAAATTCGGCCCGACAGCCGAAGCGGAGGGGGCTTCGGCGCGGTAGTCTGCGCTTCGTGGACCGGCGCGTTGTTCCATCCCCCCGGACCGGCGTCCGCCACCGCGCGCCCCGCTTTTCCCACCACTGCGGGGCGCGCGCGTTACCTTGGTGCAAATGAACGCATGAAAGTCGCCCTGCTCGACGACGACGACAGCCACAACGCGCTGGTCGCCGCCCTTTTGGGGCCGGCCGGCTATGACTGCACCAGCTTCACCCGTCCCGAGCGCCTGCTGGCCGAGCTTCGCCGCCAGACCTTCGACCTCCTGATCCTCGACTGGAACATGCCCGAGCTTTCCGGCATCGAGACCCTGCGCCGGGTGGCCGAGGTGCTGAACCCCGGCCCGCCGGTGCTGCTGCTGACCAGCCGCTCCATAGAGGCCGACCTGGTGGAGGGGCTGAACGCCGGGGCCGACGACTACATCGTAAAGCCCCTGCAGCCGCCGGTGCTGATCGCCCGGGTCAACGCCCTGGCCCGCCGCGCCTATCGTCCGGCCGCCCTGCCCCAGATCGAGCAGCACGGCGTCTATCGCCTGGACCCCGGCGCCCAGACCGCCGCCTGGGGCGAACACCTGGAGACGCTGACGCCCAAGGAGTTCCAGCTGGCCAGCCTGCTGTTCAACAACCTGGCCCGGCCGCTGTCGCGCGAATATCTGCTGCGCCGGGTCTGGGGCCAGCGGCCCGACCTGGAGACCCGCACCCTGGACGCGCACGTGTCGCGCCTGCGATCTAAGCTTCACCTTCGACCCGCGAATGGTTTTAGACTGACCACCGTCTACGGGTTCGGCTACCGGCTGGAAGCCTGCGAGCCCGAAACCGCGACCGGAGCCGCCGAATGATCGTTCGCCCCTCGCTTGCCGTCCTCGCTCTGCTGGCGATGGCGTCGACCCCGGTTCTGGCCGCGCCGCCGGCCAAGAAGCCCGCGCCTACACGGCCCGCGTCCAGCGAACCGCCGGTCAACTACACCGTCCAGAAGGGCGACACCCTGATCGGCCTGGGCCGGAACTACCTGCAAAAGCCCGGCGACTATCGCCAGGTGCAGACCGCCAACCAGATCAGCCGCCCCACCTCGATGCCGGTCGGCAAGAAGCTGGTCATCGACCCGCGCCTTTTGAAGACCACCCCCATCGACGCCAAGCTCAGCGCCTTCAGCGGCAAGGTCGAGATCGAGACCAACGGCCGCCGCGCCCCGGCCCAGGCGGGCATGACGATCCAGGAAGGCCAGCGGATCATCACCGGCCCCGGCGCCTTCGCCACCTTCGAGATGGAGGACGCCTCGCGCGTCACCCTGCCCTCCAACACCACCGTCCGCGTCGAGCGGCTGCGCACGATCAACCTGACCAACGCCCCGCAGCGGGTGTTCAAGCTGGACGAGGGCCGCTCGACCATCCAGGCCACGCCCAACGGCAATCCCAACGGCCGCTTCGAGGTGCGCACCCCGGTCTCGATCTCGGCCGTGCGCGGCACCGAGTTCCGGGTCGGCGCCGGCGACGCGAAGGCCCAGACCGAAGTGATCAAGGGCGGCGTCGGCGTGGGCCTGGGCGAGGCGCCGCCCGCCGGCGAGCCGATCCCCGCCGGCTTCGGAGTCACCGCCACCCCGGCCGGGGTCAGCCCGCCCGTCGCCCTGCTGCCCGCGCCCAAGCTGGGCGACGGCGGCCAGAACCAGGGCGACCGCACCGTCCACTTCGCCGTCCAGCCCGTGGCGGGCGCCGCGGCCTACCGGCTCCAGCTCTCGCGCGACGCCGGCTTCGTCGACCTGTTCGCCGAGGCCAATCCGAAGGAGCCGGCCATGGACTTCGGTCCGCTGGACAACGGCACCTATTTCGTCCGCCTGACCGCCATCGACGCCGGGGGCCTGGAAGGCCTGCCCGCCGATTACAGCTTCGACCGCGACCTGGACATCCTGGAGCCCGGCGCCCCGCCCAGCCCCGAGCAGGACGGCAAGCACCGCAAGTTCCTGTTCCGCTGGAGCTCGGCCGGTGACGGCGTGCGCACTTATCGCTTCCAGCTGTTCCCCGGGACCGAGGCGGCCAATCCCATCGTCGATCAGCCCGGCCTGAACACGCCGCAACTGACCCTGACCGACCTGCCCCCCGGCGCCTACAGCTGGCGGGTCAGCGCCACGCGGTTCAAGAACGGCGCGGTCACCGAGAAGGTCGGTCCGCTGCAGTCGCTGCAGATCGGGCGCTAGGGCTTGGCCCTTGCCCTGCGCCTGCCCTCCTGGCGTCGCCTGCGGCCCCCGCCGCCGGCCTCGACCCGGCATCGGCTGGCGCGCTGGCTGATCGTGGCGGCCCTGACCGGCCTGGCCCTGGCGGGACTGACCGCCAGCCCGCTGACCACCCGGCTGGACAACATCCTCTACGACCGCCTGGTGCGGGCCAGCGCGCGGCCGGTGGATCCCACGATCCTGATCGTCGGCATAGACGAGCGCAGCCTGCGCGAACTGGGCGCCTGGCCCTGGTCGCGCGCGCGGCATGCCGAGATGATCGACCGACTGACCCAGGCCGGGGCCAAGGCGGTCGTCTACGACGTGCTGTTCAGCCAGCCCGCGCCCGATCCGGCCGACGACGCGGCCCTAGCCTCGGCCATCGCCCGCTCGGGCAAGGTCTATCTGCCCCGGTTCCTGGAGCCGCCGCCGCGCGAGGGTGCGCCGCCGGTCGTCGTGGGCTCCACCCAGGAGATCGCCCAGGGCGCGGCCGGCGTCGGCCTGGCTCACGTGCTGTTCGACGCCGACGGCGTGGTGCGCCGCGTGGAGCCATTCTCGCCCGACGGTCCCGACCTGGCGCCCGACCTGATGACCGTGGTCCATCGCGCCACCAAGGCCCCGGACGCGCCGGACGCCACGCGGGGCGACGCCCCGACCCTGCTGATCCCCTTCGCCGGACCGCCGGACCGCTATCGCCAGATCGCCTTCTCCAGCGTGCTGGCCGGCGAGATCCCGCCCGAGATGATCGCCGGCCACACGGTGTTCGTGGGCCTGACCGCGCCCGGCCTCGGCCCCGCCTTCCCCACCCCGGTCACGCCCGACGCGGCCAGCATGACCGGCGTGCAACTTCAGGCCAGCCTGCTGGACGGGCTGCGCAGCGGGACGATGATCAAGCCCGCCGGCCTGACCGCCCAGCTGGTCTTCGCGCTCAGCCTGCTGTGGCTGCTGCTGGCGGGCCTGCTGGTGTTGCCCCCCCGCGCCAGCCTGCTGCTGCTGGCGGTGCTGTTCGTGGTGGCGGTGGGCGCCAGCGCCTCGCTGTTCAGCGGCGGCCACCTGTGGCTGTCGCCGGTGGCGGCGCTGCTCGGCATGGCCCTGGTCTCGCTGGTCTGGGGCTGGGGACGCCTCGGGCGGGTCAACGACCTCTTGGGCCACGAGTTGGACCGCCTGCGCGCCACCGATCCGGCGGCACCCGCCGCTCAGGAGACCGGCTTCGAGGGCGACGTGGTCACCCGCCAGGCGCTCAGCCTGGGCGCGGCCATCACCCGCATCGACGACCTGCGGCGGTTCTCGGCCGACGCCCTGTTCAGCCTGCCCGACGCCACCCTGGTGGCCGACGCCCAGCGCCGGGTGATCGCCGCCAACGCCGCCGCCCAGACCCTGCTGGCCCAGCTGCCCTGGGTGCTGGAGGGCGGCGGCCTGGCCGAGGCCCTCAACGCCCTGGAGCCCCTGGGCCGCACCTTCCCGATGACCTGGCCGGCCGAGGCCGACAGCGGCCGCGCCATCGACCTGCACCTGGCCGACGGCCGCTCGTTCCAGGTCCAGACCGTCTTCCGCCGCGACGAGGCCGGAGAGGGCTCGGGCTGGATCCTGCGCCTGGCCGACATCACGCCCCTGACGGCGGCCATGCGCCAGCGCGAGCAGGCCCTGCAGCTGCTGACCCACGACATGCGCTCGCCGCAGACCTCGATCCTGGCCCTGCTGGCCACCACGCCCGATCTGCCGCTCGAGGTGTCCGAGCGGCTGGCCGCCTGCGCCCGTCGCACCCTGGCCCTGGCCGACGGCTTCGTGCAGCTGGCCCGCGCCGAGGTGACCCAGACCCTGATGGAGCCGGTCGACCTGTGCGACGTGGCGGTGGAAGCCGTCGACGAGTTGTGGCCCCAGTGCCGCCAGCGCCGCATCGAGATCCGCCAGGAGGGCTGCGACGCCCCGATGATGGCCCTGGGCGACCGGGGCGTCCTGGCCCGCGCCCTGGTCAACCTGATCGGCAACGCGGTGAAGTACAGCCCCGACGGCGGGGTGATCACGGTCAGCGCCGCCACGGCCGTGGAGGCCGGCCGCGCCTTCGTCGACATCGCCGTCGCCGACCAGGGTCCGGGCCTGACCGCCCAGGAGATGACGTTGGCCTTCCGCCCCTTCCAGCGCTTCGACCGTCCCGGCGCGGCCGCCGCCGAAGGCGCGGGCTTGGGCCTGGCCTTCGTCCAGGCCGCCGCCATCCGCCACGGCGGCGGCGTGACCTGCGCCAGCACGCCGGGCGCGGGCGCCCGGTTCACGCTGCGACTGCCGGAGTTGGCCGTCTAACCCCTCTCCCAGAGGGAGAGGGAGGGGCCCGTCGCGAAGCGATGGGAGGGTGAGGGGTTACGAGGACTGACGACGTGCCGGCGCTCCGTCCGACGCCGTAACCCCTCACCCCGACCCTCTCCCTATGGGAGAGGGAGCAGCAAACCGGGACACGCACGCCTCTCCCGCGCTCTGCATGGCGCGGTCTTGGAGGCGTGCGTGTCCCCTTCCCCCTCCCGTAACTACGGCTTGACGAACTTGAGAATGAACTGGTCGGTCTTGCCCCGGATGGCGGGGTCGAAGACGCTGGCGGTGCGCGGGTCCGCCGGGTTGCGCAGCAGCGGGCTCTCGGCCGCCAGCTTGAAGCCGGCCGCCTCGACCTCCTTCTTGACCACGGCGATGTCGATACGGTGCAGAGTATCGGGCGCGGTCAGGCCCGAGCCGTCGACGGCGTAGTGGTCGACGATCAGGAAGACCCCGCCCGGCTTCAGCGCCTTGAAGATCAGGGCGTCGATCTTTCCGGCGTTGTCGGCCGGCGACATCTTCAGGTGCAGGTCGTGATAGTTCTGGACGGTGATCACCGCGTCCAGGTCGTCGGGCAGGTTCAGGTCGCCCAGGCTGTGGTTCATGGGCGTGACGTTCTTGTAGGCCTTCTCGACGGCCTTCAGGTCCTCGCCGTACTTGGCCTGGAACTGGATGAACTCCAGCGGCTGGTAGGCGTAGACTCTGCCCATCGGCCCCACGGCCGGTGACAGGATGCGGGTGAAATAGCCGCCGCCGATGATGAAATCGAGCACCGTGTCGCCCGGCTTGACCCCGGCCAGGGCCAGGATCTCGCCCGGATGGCGGGCGGCGTCGCGGGCGGTGTCGGCGGCGGGCCGGGCCGGATCGGCCAGGGCCGCGGTGATGCTGGCGGGAACTTGTGCGAAAGTCGGGACGGCGAACGCGCCGAGCGCCAGCGCCGCCAGGGCGGAGATCAGGGGTCGCGACGTCATGGGGGGTCCTCGCCTTCGACGCCCCTCGATAGCCCGTCACGGCGCCTGAGTGAACATCGGTATTCGAGATCGCGCGAGGTTTCGGGGGATAGGCGGTGGATGAAACCGCTAGGTCGCGCTGAGCGCCGCCACCAGCCGGTCGGCCAACACGTCCGGATCGGCGCCGGAGGCCCGCACGCTGGACCAGGCCACGACCTTGCCGCTGGTCAGGTCCAGCACCGACAGGGTCGCGGTGCGCACCGGGCCGCGCCGGTTCCAGAAGTGGCGCTTGACCGGGGCGCCGCGCCAGGGCGCGGTGGCCACCTCGGGGCCGGCGCCGGTGGAGATCCCCACCTCGCCCGGCGAGGTGGCCACCGCCACCTGCAGCCGATAGCGCGGCCCCTGAGCGCCCGGCGAGACCGCGCCCTTGGCCAGCGCCCGGGTCAGCACCTTGTCCTGAACCGCCTTGGCCAGGGCCGCGTCGGGGCCGGCGGGAGCGCCCGATCCGGCCTCGACGGTCACGGCCTGATGGGCCAGGGCCGAAAGCCCGCCCTCGTGCGCCACCTGCGGCCGGGTCGCGCAGGCGCCCAGGGCCAGGCAGGCCATCAGGGCCATCATCGGAACGCGCATGGAAGGCTCCCCCAGGACCGAACGTCGGTGCGTCAAACTCTAGCTTCCGATGCCCGCGCCGTCACCCCGCCAGCCAGGCGAAGAGCCGCGTCAGCACCCAGCCGATACCGATCCACAGGGCCAGACTGATCAGGCCGGCGACACACAGCAGGATCAGGCGTGGGCGGCCGTCGGCCGTGCGATGCGGCGCGGGATCCAGGCCCAGGCGGTCGGCCAGCGCCTGCAGCGCCGTCATCATGTTCACCGCCCGGCCACGCCCCCTAATGATTGGTGGGCGGAGTAGAAGCCCTGAAAAAGGGCCCCCACCAGAGGTGGAGGCCCGGATTTTACAAAGCGTTACATTGAGCGAACGCGGGTCGCCCGGTCAGTGGGTCTCGTAGGCCGCCTTGCCGCCGCTGATGGCGAAGGCCTCCTCCGGCGAGAGCACCAGCTTCTTGCGGCCGAACAGGGCGAAATAGACGATGCCGATGGCGAACCAGATGGCCACCCCGATCACCCCGCCGCGATAGATGGGGTCCTTCAGCTGGTAGAAGATCGTCACCAGCGAGATGACCACCGTCAGCACGCCGCCGGCGATCCCGAACCGACTCTTGTAGGGCCGCTCCAGGTTCGGGAACTTCTTGCGCAGCAGGATGTAGGACAGGCCCTGGGCCACATAGGACAGCATGGCGCCGAACACGGCCATGTTCAGCAGGGTGCTGCCGATCATCGCCGCGCCCTTCTCGGCCCCCAGGATGAACCAGACCGCCAGCATCACCAGCAGGCCCAGGCCCGAGCCGGTGATCAGGGCCACGTCCGGCGTCTTGCGCACGCCGTGGGTCACCGACAGGGCGCGGGGGAAGTAGCCGGCGCGCGACAGCGAATAGATCTGCCGGCCATAGGCGAAGATCACCGCGTGGAAGCTGGCCACCAGGCCGGCCACCGCGACGGCCGCCAGCAGCTTGGCCACCCCGCCGCCGTAGATCGTGCGGAAGCCTTCCAGGATCGGTTCGCCCGACTTGGCCAGGGCGAAGGTCCCCGGCGCGATGGCGCTGTTGAGCCACAGCACCAGCAGGCCCGAGATGATCAGGGTCGAGATGCCCAGGATGATGCCCTTGGGCAGGTCGCGCTGCGGGGTGTGGCTCTCCTCGGCCGCCAGGGGCAGCTGCTCGATGGCCAGGAACAGCCAGACCGCGAACGGCAGCTGGGCCAGGGCCCCGCCGATGCCGGCCGGCAGGAACGGCCCGTGGCCGTTGGGCAGCTCGGTCCCGCCGGGACCCACGTTCATAGCGTACTTGAAGAAGTCGGCGTGCGGCAGGGCGCTGACCCAGAACACCGCCAGACAGGCCAGGGCCAGCAGGGTGACGAACACCGTGAACTTGAACGACATGGCCACCCCGCCCGCGTTCAGCCCCACGAAGATGATGTAGGCCCCGATCCAGTAGAGCGGCTGGGCCCAGGTGGGGGTCTCGAAGATCCCTCCCAGGTACGAGCCGATGAAGAAGCAGACCACGGCCGCCGTCAGCACGTATTCGACGTTCTCGCACAGGCCGGTGACGAAGCCGCCCCACGGCCCCATGGCGGCGCGGGCGAAGCTGTAGGCGCCGCCGGTGTGCGGCTGGGCCGCCGCCATCTCGGCGATCGAGAAGGTCAGGCCCAGGTACATGACGGTGATGATCAGGGTGGCCACCAGCATGCCGCCCCAGCCGCCCGTGCCCATCCCCAGGTTCCAGCCCGAAAACTGGCCGGAGATCACGGCCCCGACGCCCAGGGCCCACAGCGAGAACACCCCCGCGTATCGCTTGAGGCCTCGTTTATCGAAGTACGCGGCGTCGACCTTTTCGTAGCTGACGCCGCCGCCGGCGGTCTCCTCGCTCATGATCCATCCCCTCGTTGAAGCTTTCCCGCGCCGAGGGTGCGCCCGCCGTCCGAACGCGGCGAGTCTTCGTGATCACGAAATCCGCGCCTCGCAGATCGACGTTCACTATTTCGGCGCCCGGCGGCCGCTGGGCGATCCGGCGAGCACGATCTGCCTTGGGAGGCGGCATGACCGTACCGTTTCGGGTGGAATTGACCCCGCCGTCGAACTGGACGAGAACAGCCAGGTTCAATTGTCAGACAAGAGGTCTTTCCGTGACCCGGTTTTCGCGACGCACGTTCCTCGGCCAAGGCGCCGCCCTGGCCTGCGCCTGCGGCCTGCCGGCCTTCCCGGCCCGCGCCGCGACCGCAGCCCCCGCGACCGAGCCCGCCCTGAAGACCCTCGCCTATGACCAGGTCCGCCTGGGCCAGAGCAAGCTTCTGGATCAGCTGGAGAGCCAGCACCGCCTGTTCATGGGCCTCTCCGACGACCGCCTGCTCAAGCCCTTCCGCCAGCGCGCCGGCCAGGACGCCCCCGGCGAGGACATGGGCGGCTGGTACGACAATTCGGCCGACTTCCACATCGACGTGAACGACTGGAGCACGGCCAACTGGCACGGCTACATCCCGGGCCACAGCTTCGGCCAATACGTCTCGGGCCTGTCGCGCTATGTCGCCATCACCGGCGATCAGGCCACGCGCGCCAAGGTGGCCGGCCTGGTGAAGGCCTATGGCGAGACGATCTCGCCGCGCTTCTTCGACGGCTACACCCTGCCCGCCTACACCTACGACAAGGTCGTGATCGGCCTGATCGACGCCTATCGCTACGCCGACGTGAAGGAGGCCGGAC
Source organism: Caulobacter sp. GW821-FHT09B08 (assembly GCF_059418225.1). NCBI lineage: Bacteria > Pseudomonadati > Pseudomonadota > Alphaproteobacteria > Caulobacterales > Caulobacteraceae > Caulobacter > Caulobacter sp. GW821-FHT09B08. Next base: position 15,028 of record NZ_JBWKPL010000004.1, read on the forward strand.
CGGCCCTCGACCGGGTCACCGACGCGGTCCTGCCGTTCCTGCCCGAAAAGGCCCTCACCCGCGAGGAGCGCCGCCAGCGGCCGCACACCAGCGAGGCCGAGATTTGGGACGAGCCCTATACCCTGCCCGAGAACCTGTTCCTGGCCTGGCGGCTAGGCCTGGGCGAACGCTATCGCGAACTGGCCGTGCGCTACCTGCAGGACGGGCCGCTGTTCGATCCGCTGGCCGCCGGCGTCAGCCCCCTGAAGGGCAAGCACGCCTATAGCCACGTCAACGCCCTCAACTCGGCGGTCCAGGCCTATTACGTGACCGGCGACGCCAAGTACCTGCGCGCGGCCCGCAACGGCTTCGACTTCGTCCAGCGCCAGTCCTACGTCACCGGCGGCTGGGGTCCCAACGAAACCCTGCTGGCGCCCGACGACACCGAGGGCCTCTACAAGTCGCTGACCTCGACCCACAGCTCGTTCGAGACGCCCTGCGGCGCCTACGGCCACTTCAAGATCGCCCGCTCGCTGCTGCAGATCACCCGCGACAGCCGCTACGGCGACAGCATGGAGCGGGTGCTCTACAACACCATCCTCGGCGCCAAGGACACCTTGGCCGACGGCCGCACGTTCTACTATTCCGACTACAGCGACACGGCGACCAAGGTCTTCCGGGGCGAGACCTGGCCGTGCTGCTCGGGCACCTTCATCCAGCTGGCGGCCGACTACGGCATCAGCGCCTGGTTGGTGGACGGCGCCAAGGTCTACGCCAACCTCTACGTGCCCTCGACCCTGACGGCCGAGGCCGGCGGCCTGCCGCTGACGATCCGCCAGACCACCAGCTATCCGATGAACGGCCGCATCCAGCTGAACGTCGACCCCGCCCGCGCCGGCCGCTTCGACCTGATGCTGCGCATTCCGGAATGGGCCGGGACGGCCACCAAGATCGCCATCAACGGCCGCCCCTTCGCCGGCCCCGTTCGCGCCGGAACCTTCGCCGAGGTCTCGCGCACCTGGCGCCCCGGCGACGTGGTCATGATCGACTTCGACATGACCCCGCGTCTGGAGGCCCTGGACGCCGCCCATCCGAACGTCGTGGCCCTGGTCACCGGCCCGCTGGTGCTGATGCCGGTGGGCGGCTCGAAGGCCAAGCCCGACCGCAAGGCCTGGCTGGCGGCCCAGCGGCGGGGAGATCAGGAATGGGCCGTCCGCACCGCCGACGGCGACCTCGTCCTGAAGCCGTTCATGGCGATCCAGGACGAGCCGTATCGCGTGTACAGCGAGGTCCTGGCCTAGTCAGGCGTCGCTGACGGAAATCGCCTGCGCCGGGCACTGGCTCTCGGCCCGGCGCACCAGGTCCTCAAGGTCCGGCGGCACCTCGTCGACCTTCACGGTGGCGTAACCGTCGTCGTGCAGTTCGAACACCTCGGGACAGACCCCGACGCAGATCCCGAAGCCGGCGCATATATCCTGGTTGATACGAACCTTCACCGCGCGCCAGCCTCCACCGGGTCGAACTCGATGGCGATGTGCGTCAGGCCCCGCAGGATGAAGGTCGGCAGATAGCTGTAGCGCCGCGCGTCGGCCGGGCCGTGGACCTTTTCGGAGATGCGGATGTCGCTGGTCCGGTCGAACATGCGGTTGATGGCGACGATCGTTTCGGCCCGGGCCAGCGGCGCGCCGGGACAGGCGTGGCGGCCGGCGCCGAACGCCACGTGCAGGCGGGCGTTCTTCCGATCCAGCTGGAATTCCTCGGGATTGTCGAACTTGCGCGAGTCCCGGTTGGCGGCGCTGTTGGAGATGTAGAGGAAGGCGCCGGCGGGGATGTCGACGCCGCCCACGCTGGTCGGCTTCTTCGCCAGGCGGAAATCGCCCTTCACCGGGCCCTCGATCCGCAGGCATTCCTCGACGAAGTTGGGGATCAGGCTGCGATCCTCGCGCAGGCGCTTCTGGAGATCGGGGCGCTCGCCGATCACCTTGAACGCGTAGCTGAGCAGTCTCACCGTGGTTTCCTGGCCCGCGGCGAACAGGTTGGCGGCGATCCGCGCCACGTCCATCGGCTCGGGCACCGCACCGCCCGGGAAGGTGGCGGCGGCCAGGCCCGTGAGGACGTCATCCGTCGGATTGCGCCGGCGATCCTCGATATATTTCGAGAACTTGTCGTACAGGAAGATCAGCGGCCCGTGATTGACCTCGCCGTCCGTGCCGCCGACCACGGCCCCGCCACTCTCGCGCTCCACCCGGATGAGATGCCTGCGGAACTCCGCCCGGTCCTCCGGCGGCACGCCCAGCAGGTCGGACACGACCAGCACGGCGAAGGGCTGGGCGAAGGCGTCCATGAACTCGCACTCGCCCTTGGCAAGGAACGTGTCGATCTGCTCGTCGGCCAGCTTCCACATGAAGTCCTCGTTTTCCTTGAGGCGCTTCGGGGTGATCAGCGACATCAACAGCGTCCGATGGGCGGTGTGGGTCGGCGGATCCATCGTGGGCAGCTGGTCGCTGAACGGCGTCTGGTCGCGATAGGTTTCGATCAGTTCGGAGATGTCGTCGTTCTCGCGGCCCGCCAGCGGAATGGGGCAGCCCGCGAACGGTCCCGTGGTCGACATGCAGGAGGAGAAGCGCGCCGGATCGTTATAGACTTCGAGCGCTTCGTTGTAGCCCGTCACCATGACGATGCCCTGGTGAGGCTCGCGCACCACCGGAGACTGCTGCCTCAGATAGTCGAAATAGCCGTACGGGTCCTCGATGAACCGGTCGCTGCGGAAGAAGTCATGCGCTTCAAACTCATCGGGCTTGTCGTGCATGGTCTCACCTTCAACGGGTTTCTGGCGAACTCCAGGTTCGCGATCCGCTGAGATTTGGCGCCGCCCACCCGTAAATCCACCGCATATCGGCCGCGCCTCTCCAACACCGCCTTGGCGATGTTCCTCACCCCGCGTCCGTCACGCACCGGAAGCCGATGGTCCCCGCCCGGTCCTTGCCCGGCGCCATCAGCAAGAGCTTGCCGTGCTGGTCGTTGCGATAGGCCTGGGGGAAGTACCAGATCGAGCCCTGCGGCTGGTACGACGAGCCGCCGCGCAGGATGGCGGCGCGGGTGTGGTCGTCCTGGTGCTCGTCGGTCCACTGCCAGACATTGCCGACCAGATCGAGCACGCCGAACGGGCTGGCCCCGGCCGGATGGGCGTCGACAGCGGCGGGCGGGGTGAGGGTCCGCCCCTTGTTCGGCGTCGGGACGGCGGCGGGATTCCAGGCCTCGCCCCAGGGATAGGCGCGGCCGTCGGTCCCCTGGGCGGCGTACTGCCATTCCCATTCGCGCGGCAGGCGCTTGCCGGCCCAGGCGGCATAGGCGCGGGCGTCCTCCAGCGACACCCAGGTCACCGGCTTGTCGGCCCAGCCGTCGGGATAGGTCCCGCCCGTCCAGTCCTTGAGGAAGTTGAGGTCGTCCTTGGGGTGGTAGCGGGTGGCGTCCAGGAAGGCTTTGAACTGCTGGTTTGTCACCGGCGTGCGGTCGATGAAGAAGCGCTTGATCGCCATCTGGCGGTCGTGGAAGCGGCGCGGAGTCCCCTCCTCCCACGGATAGGCCACGTCGACGCCGGCGCCGTTGGCGCCTTCCACCGCCAGGCCGCGCACGGCGAAGCGGAAAGTCCCGGCCGGGATCTCGACCATGCCGGCGGGCGCTGTGGCTGCGGGACGGGTGGGCGCGACCTCGACCATCTTCTGCGGCAGCGGCCTCCACTCGGCCGAGTAGGCAGCCAGGGGCTTGGCGGTCATGGTCTTCATGCGGGCCATCAGGTCGCGCGTCGCCGCGTCCGGCTCGCCGTCGACCGCCAGCACCGCGCCATAGGCCTTGGCCTCGATGGGGAAGCTCAGCCAAGCCTTGCCGCTATCACGCTCCGGCGTCAGCTCGACACCGTGATATAGGTCGAACCACCGGCGGCCAGGCGCGTCTGCCACGGCCATCTGCCGGCCGTCGACGCCGTATTCGTTGCGGTTGACGATGGTCCAGACCTCTTGCCCGTTTTTGGGCCAACGGCTGGAGAAGACCCCGAACCGGACCATCGGATAGAACGGCTCCCAGTCCGGGCTGGTCAGGAACGGGGCGACGCCGCGCTCGATCGCGGCCACCCGGCGCGTGGCCTCGCCGTCGCGCGGGGTGATCCCGTTCCAGATGCCCCAGATGTTCTCCCAGCTCTCCCAGCCCTCACCGTTGAAAAAGGCGTACTGCAGGTCGTCGGTCTTGGAGCGGTTCCAGCGGTCGGAGATGTTGACCATGTGGCGCGGCTCCAGCCACCGGTACCGGTCGACCTTGGGCACGAAGCCGAAGTCGTACTGGCCCCACGACATCACGTTCCAGCCCAGCTGCTCGTCGTGGACCACGCCCTCGGGCTGGAAGGCCAGCACCTTGCCCTGGCGCTCGGCGGCCAGGGAGAAGGCCAGCGGCACGCCGTCCTGGGTGTCGCCGTTCATGCCGTCGGCGCCGATCTCGATCATCAGCTGGGTCAGGGCCTCGGGCCAGGGCGCGCCGGGATCGCGCGTGCCCTGGTCCCACATCATCATCGGGAACAGCACCTTCACCCCGCGACGGTGGAAGTCGGCGATCATGCCCTTCACGCCGGGGATCCCGCCAGGCAGCGCGTGGATCATGTCGATCTGGTTGCGGGCGTCGACACCCAGGTTGGGATAGTCGGGCCACAGCAGCACCGCGTCGATGCCGCCGAACCGCTCGATCAGGTCGTCCAGATAGCGGTCGACCGTGTAGCGGCCGCTGGCGGGATCGTAGAGGTAGCGGTCCTCCATCATCGCCTGGGCCTGCATGAAGGCCTTCTGGGTCCAGGCCAGCTCGGGCCTGTCGTAACGGCTGGTGTCCAGCCCCACCCGGATCCGCCGCTCGGCCCGCCAGCGGGTGATGTCGGCCAGCCAGGCCTGGTGGTCGGCCTCGGTGCAGGGGTTGAACGGGCCCTCCCAGGGCTCGGGGTAGGTGAAGCAGCGCGGCCCCACGACCATGTTCTGCTTGAACCAGGGGAAGGTGGAGTACTGGGTGTCCTGGGCGCTGGCCGGCGCGGCGGCCAGGGTGGCGGCGGTCAGGGCCGAGGCCAGGAAGGCGGCGACGCCCTTCGAACGATGTCGATAGACCATGGCGCGCTCTCCCCCTCAGGCTCGAGGAAAAGCGATAGCAAGCCGGCGTCGCCGCACGGTGGCCGGTGTGTCGCGGGGCCGGCGTTTCCGCACGATGCCGTGGAGGCGCCCAGACGAAGGGCGCCTCCACGTCCGTTTCCACGCGATGACTTGTCCGAGCGCGCACGAGGCTTGCACCGCCGTCATCGACGCCGGCCGCGTCAGGTTCAGCCGGCCTTGGCCCACGCCACCGCATCGGTGCCGGCGGGAAGGCGCATCGGGCTGGAGGGATCGGTCGCCGCCCGCCAGACCGCTTCGGCGACGTCCGTCGGCCGCGTCACGTCGCCGGGGTTTTCAAACCCCGCGAAGACCTGGGCGGCAATGTCGGCATAGGCTTCGGGGATGGCCACGCCCATCCGGGTGCGGGCGTTCGCGCCGAAAGCGGTTTCGGGGGCAAGGCCAGGCAGGACGATCCGAACCCGGACGCCGAACGGTTCCAGCTCTAGGGCCAGGGACTCGGTGAAGGCGTTCACCGCCGCCTTGCTGGCCGTATAGACCGACAGCAGGTGCAGCGGGCGCAGGGTCACCGTGGACGTGACGTTGACCACCACGCCGGCGCGCCGCTCGCGAAATTGCGGCAGGAAGGCCTGGGTCATGGCGATGGTCCCCAGCGTGTTGGTCTCGAACACCTCGCGCGCCTGATCCATGGACAGGCCTTCCACGGCGTTGAGCAGGCCCACGCCGGCGTTGTTGACCAGGACGTCGATCGGCCCGGCCGCTTCGACGACGCTCGCGATGCTGGCGGCGTCGGTGACGTCCAGCGGTAGGATCCGCAGACGGTCGGACGGCGGAAGGATGTCGGGGTTCGGCGTCCGCATCGTGGCGATGACGGTCCAGTCGCGGTCGAGGAAATAGCGGGCGGTCTCCAGGCCGAAGCCGGAAGAGCATCCGGTGATGAGGATCGTGTTCATGACTGCTCCTTTGGGGGAGACAGAAAGTTGGGATGGCACGAGCGGACCTGCTACGATCTAAAGTCCAGATTGCATTGTCGTAAGTCCGAATATGACCGACCCTCTCGCCCAAATCGTCGGCTTGCTGCAGCCCAACGCCTCGTTCTCAAAGCTGGTGGTGGGATCGGGCGCCTGGGCCGTGCGCCGCTCCGACGACGACGGGCGGCCCTTCTATTGCGCGGTGCTGGAGGGCGCCTGCCTGTTGTCGGTCGCCGGCCAGGCGCCGATCACGCTCGAGCAAGGCGATTTCGTCCTTGTGCCCGCGGCCTTCGATTTTTCGACCTCCAGCCTCGAACCGCCGCCGCAAGGCGTCGAGACACGACGGGCCGAGATCAGTCCGGGCGTCTTCCGGCTGGGCGATCCCGACGATCCGCCCAATGTGCGGATGCTGGTGGGCCATTGCGCCTTCGTCGCCGACGACGCCCGGCTGCTGGTGTCGCTGCTACCGCAGTTGGTGCACGTGCGTGGCCATGATCGGCTGACGACGCTGGTCGAGCTGGTCAACGGAGAGACGCGCGCCGATCGGCCCGGACGGGACGTGGTCCTGGCCCGGCTGCTGGAAATCCTGCTGATCGAGACCCTTCGCTCCACCGCCTGCGCCGTGGCGCCTCCGGGCCTGCTGCGAGGGCTCGCCGACGATCAACTCGCCGTCGCGCTGCGGCGGATGCACGAGCGCCCGACGCACGCCTGGACGGTGGTCGAGCTGGCGCGGGAAGCGGCGCTATCCCGCTCGACCTTCTTCGAACGGTTCCGGCGCGAGGTGGGCGTCGCGCCGATGGAGTATCTGCTGGGCTGGCGCATGGCCCTGGCCAAGGACCTGCTGCGCCGCGAGAAGGTGGGCGTCGCCCAGGTGGCCCAGCGAGTGGGCTACAGCTCGGCCAGCACCTTCAGCGTCGCCTTCGCCCGCTCGGTGGGGATGCCGCCGGTCGCCTATGCGCGTGAACAGCGAAACACCTGATCCGCCCGAGAGCGTGGCAAGAGGGCCGGAGCCCCCTACCCCGCCAGAGCGGCCTTGATCGCGTCCAGGCCGTCCTGGGCCTTGGTCGCATCCGGGGCGCCGCCCTGGGCGAAGTCGGGCTTGCCGCCGGCGCCCTGGCCGCCCATGGCGATCACGGCGGCCTTGGCCAGGTCGGCGGCGCTGAACTTGCCGACCAGATCGGCGGTCACGGCCACGGTGACGGCGGCCTTGCCGTCGGTGGTGCCGATCAGGGCCACGACGCCCGAGGCCAGCTGCTTCTTGAACTCTTCGGCCACGCCGCGCAGTTCCTTGCCGCCGACGCCGTCCAGGACGCGGGCGATCAGGGCCGTGCCGGCGACGTCTTCCGGACCAGCCGCACCGCCGCCGCCGAGGGCCAGCTGTTTCTTGGCGTCGGCCAGTTCCTTTTCCAGGCGCTTGCGGTCGGCGATCAGGGCGTCGACGCGCAGCAGCACGTCGGCGACCGGGGTCTTGAACTGGTCGGCCAGCGACTTGGCGACGCCGGCCTGGTCCAGCAGGAAGCGGCGGGCCGCCTCGCCGGTGAGGGCCTCGATGCGGCGCACGCCGGCGGCCACGCCCTGCTCGGAGACGATCTTGAACAGGGCGATGTCGCCGGTGCGGGCCACGTGGGTGCCGCCGCACAGCTCGACCGAATAGGCTTTACCGGTCTCTGTCAGCGACTCGCCCAGCGTCAGCACGCGGACGCTGTCGCCGTACTTCTCGCCGAACAGGGCCACGGCGCCGGCCTCGATGGCCTCCTGCGGGGCCATTTCCTTGGTCTCGGCCGGGACGTTCTGGCGGATCACGGCGTTCACTTCGGCCTCGATGCGCTCCAGCTCGTCGGCGGTCAGCGGGCCGCCGTGGCTGAAGTCGAAGCGCATGCGGTCGCCGTCGACCATCTGGCCCTTCTGGGCGACGTGCGGACCCAGCACGTGGTGCAGGGCGGCGTGCACCAGGTGGGCGGCCGAGTGGTTGGCGCGAGTTGTGGTGCGCTTGGCGGCGTCGACCGAGGCCACGACCTGGTCGCCGACCTTCAGCGGGCCGGCGAGCTCGACGCGGTGCACGTGCAGATCGCCGGCCTGCTTCTGGGTGTCGAGCACGCGGCTTTCGACGCCATGGGCTTCGATCACGCCGGTGTCGCCGGCCTGGCCGCCGCTCTCGGCGTAGAAGCTGGTGCGGTCCAGCAGGACGTCGACCGTGGCGCCGGCCTGGGCGGCCTCGACGGTCGCGCCGTCCAGCACGATGGCCTTGACGGTCCCGGTGGTCTCGGTGGTGTCGTAGCCGACGAAGTTGGTGGGGCCGTTGGCCTCGCGGATCGGGAACCAGGCGGCGGCCGCGCCCTGCTGGCCCGAGCCGGCCCAGTTGGCGCGGGCCATCTGGCGCTGGCGGTCCATGGCCACGTCGAAGCCGTCGGTATCGACGGTCAGGCCCTTGGCGCGCACGGCGTCCTGAGTCAGGTCCAGCGGGAAACCGTAGGTGTCGTAGAGCTTGAAGGCGGTCTCGCCGTCCAGCACGCCGCCGGCGGCCAGGTTGGCGGTGGCCTCGTCCAGCAGGCCCATGCCGCGGCCCAGGGTGACGCGGAAGCGCTCTTCCTCCTGGCGCAGGGTCTCGACGATGGAGGCCTCGGCGCGGCGCAGTTCCGGATAGGCCTGGCCCATCTCGGCCACCAGGGTCGGGGCCAGGCGGTGCATCAGGGGCTCGTTGGCGCCCAGCAGATAGGCGTGGCGCATGGCCCGGCGCATGATGCGGCGCAGGACGTAGCCACGGCCTTCGTTCGACGGCGTGACGCCGTCGGCCAGCAGGAACGAGGACGAGCGCAGGTGGTCGGCGATCACCCGGTGCGAGGGAGCCTGGGCGCCCTCGGCCTTGACGCCGGTCAGCTCGACCGACGCGGCGATCAGGGCCTTGAACAGGTCGATGTCGTAGTTGTCGTGCACGCCCTGCAGGACGGCGGCGACGCGCTCCAGGCCCATGCCGGTGTCGATCGAGGGCTTGGGCAGCGACACGCGCTCGCCGCCGGCCATCTGCTCGAACTGCATGAAGACCAGGTTCCAGATCTCGATGAACCGGTCGCCATCCTCATCCGGCGAACCGGGAGGGCCGCCGGGGATGCCTTCGCCGTGGTCGAAGAAGATCTCCGAGCACGGGCCGCAGGGGCCGGTGTCGCCCATCGACCAGAAATTGTCGTTGGTCGGGATGCGGATGATGCGGTCGTCGGAGAGGCCCGCGATCTTCTTCCAGAGATCGGCCGCCTCGTCGTCGGTGTGGTAGACGGTGACCAGCAGCTTGTCCTTGGGTAGGGCGAAGTCGCGGGTCAGCAGGGTCCAGGCATGGTGGATCGCCTGTTCCTTGAAGTAGTCGCCGAACGAGAAGTTGCCCAGCATCTCGAAGAAGGTGTGGTGACGGGCGGTGTAGCCGACATTGTCCAGGTCGTTGTGCTTGCCGCCGGCGCGGACGCACTTCTGCGAGCTGGTGGCGCGCGGATGGGCCGGGGTCTCGGCGCCCGTGAACACGTTCTTGAACGGCACCATGCCGGCGTTGACGAACAGCAGGGTCGGATCGTTCTGCGGCACCAGCGGAGCCGAAGGCGTGATCGCGTGATCGGCCGCGCCGAAGTAGTTCAGGAAGGTGCTGCGGATCTCGTTCAGGCTGGGCATCGGCGTCTCGAGTGTTCGTACAGAGTCCGGTCGAACCGGAAGTCGGCGCTGCATAGCGCGGTTTCAAGATTTGTGGAAACCAAGTCGGTGATCTTGGGGCGGAATGAGGCTCGCGCCTGAGCACTCCCCCCTCCGTCGGCTGCGCCGGCACCTCCCCCACGGGGGGAGGACCTATCGAGGCGCACCCACTTGCCCCCACCTGACCGCTTCGCGGTCTGTCCGCCCCCGTAGGGGGCGGAGGGGCGGAGGCCTGAATAAAATCGGACGCCTGGCATGGGGTCCAGGCGTCCGGGGATCGCGGCCGGCCGTGGCGGTAAGCGCGGCGGGCTATAAGGCGGGGTCGCCCGCAGCGGGCGGCGGCCGCGAAGCTTCCGGGCGGCGGCCCATGGGGGAGCCGCCGCCGGAAATCCTAGTCTTCGGTGTCGTCGTCTTCCGACGGGCCGACCAGAAGCTCTTCCTCGATCTTCTGCGACGACTTGCGCACCGCCGCCTCGATCTCGGCGCACAGGTCCTTGTTGACCTTCAGGAACTCGCGGACGTTGTCGCGGCCCTGGCCGATGCGCTGGCTGTTGTAGGAGAACCAGGAGCCGGCCTTGTCGATGATGCCGCCCTTGACGCCCAGGTCGATGATCTCGCCCAGCTTGGAGATGCCCTCGCCGTACATGATGTCGAACTCGACCTCGCGGAACGGCGGGGCCACCTTGTTCTTGACCACCTTGACCCGGACGTTGTTGCCGACGATCTCGTCGCGGTTCTTGATCGAACCCGTGCGGCGGATGTCCAGGCGGACCGAGGCGTAGAACTTCAGGGCGTTGCCGCCCGTGGTGGTTTCCGGGCTGCCGTACATCACCCCGATCTTGTGACGGATCTGGTTGATGAAGATGACGATGGTGTTGGCCTTGTTGATCGAGGCGGTCAGCTTGCGCAGCGCCTGGCTCATCAGACGGGCCTGCAGGCCCGGCAGGCTGTCGCCCATCTCGCCTTCGATTTCGGCCTTCGGGGTCAGGGCCGCCACCGAGTCGACGATCACGATGTCGACCGCGCCCGAACGCACCAGGGTGTCGGTGATCTCCAGGGCCTGTTCGCCGTTGTCGGGCTGGGCCACCAGCAGGTTGTCGAGATTGACGCCCAGCTTGAAGGCGTAGCCCGGATCCAGGGCGTGCTCGGCGTCGACGAAGGCGGCGGTGCCGCCGGCCTTCTGGCACTCGGCCACCACGTGCAGGGCCAGGGTGGTCTTGCCCGAGCTTTCCGGCCCGTAGATCTCGATCACCCGGCCCTTGGGCAGGCCGCCGATGCCGAGCGCGATGTCCAGGCCCAGCGAACCGGTGGAGATCGACTCGATCTCGACCTTGCCCTTCTCGCCCAGCTTCATCACCGAGCCCTTGCCGAACGCCCGGTCGATCTGGGCCAGCGCCGCTTCCAGAGCGCGCTGCTTGTCGCCGTCTTCCTTGCCCACGAGTTTCAAAGCCGCCTGGTTGCTCATTGTTGGTCCGCCCTTATTCCATGATTCCGACAACCGGATCGGAGGTTCGCGACCGCCGCGCCCACCCGCCTGTGGAATGATTAATGCGTACATGGTTTGTTCCATGTTCGCAACATGTTCTTACTGTAAGGGCCCTATACGTCAGATACGGTCGTATCGACCCTCGCGATCGACGCTAACCTTGACAATACATCTGGGGCGCGAGCCGATCCGCGCGAACACATCCCAGGGTACGTCGGGTGCGACATTTCCCCACATCTGCAAGGCGATAGCGAAGCTCCAACGCAACCGGTCCTTAACAAGAGCCCGCCCATTCTGGTCGCCTTCCGGGGGGACTACGTCTTGTCGATCGATCCGCGTCGCCTGCTGAGCCTGGCCTTCGCCAGCGCCGACCTCTTGCTTGAAGTCGAGAACGGCCGGGTGACCCTGGCCCTCGGCGCCGCCCAGCGGATCATGGGCCAGGACGAGCGCACCCTGATGGGCCGCGCCTGGCGCGATCTCTTCACCGCCGCCGACCGTCCGCTGATCGACGCGACCACCGCCATGATGGGCGACGGCCAGCGCCGTGGTCCGGTCACCATCCGCATGGCCGGCGAACCGGTCCGCTACGTGAACCTGACCATGCGCGCCCTGCCCGACAACGGCGGCCGGATCTCGGTTTCGGTCACGCCGGGCACGGCGCCGTCCGGCGAGCTGGACGAGGCCGGCCTGCGCTCGCGCGAGAGCTTCGAAGACATCGCCCGCGGCCTGTTCGAGGCCGCCCGCGTGACCGGCCTGGAACTGGAACTGGCCATGGTCGACTTCTCGGGCCTGGATTCGGTGCGCCAGCAGCTGTCCAAGCCCGAGGCCCACGCCCTGGACCTGAGACTGGCCGGCGCGGTGCGGGCCGAGTCCCACGCCGGGGCCATGGCCACCCAGCTGTCGTCCGAGCGCTTCGCCCTGGTCCGCGCCAAGAGCGATCATCCCGACGAGATGGCCCAGCGCCTGACCAGCGCCACGGCCATGCAGGCCAGCGCCCACATCGTACCCATCGACGGCGGCGTGGCCCCGTCGCGCGGCCTGAAGGCCCTGCGCTACGCCCTGGACGACTTCCTGCGCGAGGGGCTGAAGGACACCCCGCCGCTCAGCCTGTCGGAAGCCATGAACCGCTCGGTCAAGCGCACCCTGTCGCGGGCCGGCGCCCTGGGCGTGGCGGTCAGCCAGCGGCGCTTCACCCTGGCCTACCAGCCGGTGGTCGACTTGCGGACCGGTGTCGCCCACCACCACGAGGCCCTGGTGCGCTTCGAGGACGGCGGCAGCCCGTTCCAGCTGATCCGCATGGCCGAGGAATTCGACCTGATCGAGGAGCTGGACCACGCCATCGCCGAGATGGCGGTCAAGCGCCTGGCCGGCGACCGCACCGGCGCGGTCAAGCTGGCGGTCAATGTCTCGGGCCGCACCATCGTCAGCGAGACCTTCGTCAATCACATCGCCGGCCTGCTTTCCAAGCACGAGGCGGCCAAGGGCCGGCTGATCTTCGAGATCACCGAGACCAGCGCCATCGACGACCTGCCGCGCGCCAATCTGCACATCCAGGGCCTGCGCGGCCTGGGCTCGCTGGTCTGCCTGGACGACTTCGGGGCCGGCGCCTCGTCGTTCGCCTATCTGCAGGAACTGAGCCTGGACATCGTCAAGATCGACGGCCGATACGTGCGCGAGCTGGCCGGCAACGGCCGCGACGGGGCCATGGTCCGCCGCCTGGTCGAGCTGTGCCGCGACCTGAAAATCCGCACCGTGGCCGAGATGGTCGAGACCGCCGAGGTCGAGGACGTGGTCCGCAAGGCCGGCGTCGACTTCGCCCAGGGCTGGCTGTTCGGCAAGCCGGCCGACCAGCCCCAGCCGGCGCTGAAGCTGAACTCGGTCATGCCGGCGGCGCGACGCGCGGGGGTTTCGGAAGGCTGGGGCTAAGCCCTACTCCCCCTACTTCCCCGCCTTCGTCCGCGCGATGTAGTCGTCGATCACCCTGTCCAGCACGACCAGCGGCGTCATGCCCGACAGCAGGCCCGCGTCGTGGAATTTCTTGATGTCGAACTTCTTGCCCAGCGCCTTCTTCGCGCGCTCGCGGGCCCGCAGCCAGGTGATCTTGCCGACCATGTAGCTGCACGCCTGGCCCGGCCAGACGACATAGCGCTCGATCTCGGTGATCGACCCGCTCTCCTCGTCGCCCATGGTCTCGGCCATGTATTTGACGGCCTGCTCGCGGCTCCACTTCTTGTAGTGCATGCCGCTGTCGACCACGAGCCGCACGGCCCGGAACAGGGCGTCGTGCAGCATGCCGATATGGCCGAACGGGTCGTCCTTGTAGAGGCCCATCTCCACGCCCAGTTGCTCGGAATAGAGCGCCCAGCCCTCGGTGTAGCCGGAATTGCCGATGGTCTTGCGGATCAGGGGCAGGCCCTTGGCCTCGTTCGACAGCGACAGCTGCAGGTGGTGGCCCGGAACGCCCTCGTGCACCGTCAGGGTGGTGAGGATGAACTTGGGCTGCTCGGCCGTGTCGCGCAGATTGATCCAGTAGATCCCGGGCCGTTTGCCGTCGAGCGAGGGCGAATTGTAGTAGCCGGCCGGCGCTCCGGCCTCGATGGCCTTGGGCACGCGACGGATCTCCAGCGGGGCCTTGGGCAACTGGCCGAAATAGGCCGGCAGCTGCTTTTCGATCCACTGGGCCTTGGCGTTCAGGTCGGCGATCAGCTGGTCCTTGGCCGCGTCGGTGTTGGCGTAGACTTGGCTGGGATCGGTGGCCAGGGCGCGCATGCGCTCGCCCGGCGTGCCCTTGGTGATGCCCTGCTTGTCGAAGATCTGGCCGATCTCGGCCGAGATCGACTTGACCAGGTCCAGGCCCAGCTGGTGGATCTCGTCGGGCGTCAGGGTGGCGGTCGTGTAGTTCTTCAGCGACACGGCGTAGTAGTCGGCGCCGTCCTTCAGACGCCAGACGCCGGCGTCGTGGACGGCCTGGGGCCGCACGCTTTCCAGCAGCGCGATCTGGCGCTTCAACGCCGGCAGCACCGAATAGTCGTAGATCTTGCCGGCCTCGCCGGCCCAGTCGCCGGGGATGTCCTTGGCCTTGGTCCGGCGGGCCAGGGACGTCACCACCGGCGCCTCGGCCGTGGGGACGCCGGCGAAGGCCCGCATCTGGATCAGGGTCTTGTCGATGACGAAGTCGGGCGGGATCACACCCTGCGCATAGTCGCGCTTGGCCAGCTCCAGCTCCTGGTCCATCAGCCGGGCGAAACCCTCCAGGCGCACCAGATAGGCGTCGGCGTCGGCCTTGGTCTCGATGGTGTGCTGGGTGTCGAGGAAGTCGGGATAGCTGCGATAGGCGCCGGTCAGCTGGCTCAGCACGTAGGGCGAGCCCGAGCCGCCGCCGGCGTAGGTGAACTTGCTGTTGCCCTCGTCCTGCACCGCCAGGGTGAACTCGACGGTGTCGTAGTTGACCGCGTCCATGCCGGTCAGCTGCTTGCGGTCGATGGCCCGCAGGGCGGCCAGGTCCTTGCGGGTCTGGTCGATGCCGGCTTGGATCGCCGTGGCCGACCGGTCGCCCAACAGCGACTTGGTCCAGGCCAGGTCGCCCTTGTCCATGCCCAGGCCCGTGGTGCTCCCGGGATTGCGACGCAAGCGGCGGGCCATCATGGCGTCGAACAGGGCGTTCAGCTTAGCGGCCTCGCCTGAAGCGGGGACGGGGGCGGGCGCGTCCTGAGCCAGGGCCAGTTCGGGCGCGGCGACGGCCAGGCCGGCGGCGACCGTGGCGAGCAGCATCTGGCGGCGGTTCTGCATGGCGGGCCCTTCCCCTCTTTTATCCCATGGGCAAAGGCGTAGAGAGCCTTGCCTGGAGTCACAACCGGCGCGGGATTAAATTCCCGTCATCTTGCCCCTGGCCGCATTTTCATGCGGCCGAACCTCAGCTCAGCGTGACGAACAGCTCGTTCTCGATCACCCACTGGCCGGTCACCTTGCGCCAGGTGGCCAGATAGGTCCCCCGGGTGTCGTCCTGGCCGCGCGTGGTCCCCACCCAGGTCCCCTGCTCGGCGGCGCGCAGGCCGGCCGCGTCGATCTCGATGCTCGTGGTCGTGCGCACATAGGCCACGAAGGCCGGGTCGGCGAACTGGCCGGCGAAGGCCTCCAGCACGTCGCGCGCGCCCAGGATCAGCGAGCCGTCGCCGACGATCACCTTGATGTCCGGCGCGAAGAACGGCGCCAGGCGTCGGGCGTCCTTGCCCGCGATCAGCTTGTTGGTGAGCTTGCGGCGGGCGGCGACGGCGTCTTGTGGCGTGGTCATGAAACGGGCGCTCGCGGCGGGTGGATGGCGGGACGAACACCGGTATAGGCTGACCGTCTCCCCGCCCGCAAACCGGACGCCCCATGCCGACCGACCTGCCCGTCCTGACCACCGCGCGCCTGACGCTGCGCCCGCCGGAGCTCTCCGACTTCGAGGACAGCGCGGCGATGTGGAGCGATCCGATGGTGGTGCGCCACGTGGGTGGCCGCACCTCCACGCCCGAGGAAAGCTGGGCGCGGCTGCTGCGGGCCCGGGGCCTGTGGCCGCTGCTGGGCTACGGCTACTGGGCGGTGCGCGAGACCGCCACGGGCCGCTATGTGGGCGAGGTCGGGTTCGCAGACTTCCACCGGGGGCTGGAGCCCTCCATCGACGGCGTGCCGGAGATGGGCTGGGTGATGGCGACCTGGGCGCACGGCCAAGGCTTCGCCAGCGAGGCGGTGGCGGCCGGCCTCTCCTGGGGCCTCGCCCAATGGGACGACGCCCCGGTGGTCTGCATCATCGACCCCGACAACGCCCCGTCCCTGAAACTGGCCTACAAGATGGGCTTCCTGGAGCTGGCGCGAACCACCTACAAGGACGCTCCCATCGTGCTGCTGCAGCGAGGCTAGCTAGTCCCGCAGGGTCGACGCCCTGAACTGGCCCTGCACGCTTTCCTGCGTCCGGTCGGCGGCCGCGCGGGCGGCGTCGCGCTCGCTCTTGGTGGTGCAGACCCGCCGGGGGAGATGGCTGCCGATCGGGGTCTCCTGGCGGCAGATCACCTTGTCCTTGGCCTTGTCCGTCTCGGCGGCCGTGACCGTGGCGGGGGAAACGCTGGTCGTCGCGGCCGACGTCGTCCCAGGCTCCGAGGTCGATTGGGCCAGCCTCGGCGCGGCGGCGGCCGACAGGATCAGGATGGAGACCAGAAGACGCATGGGAACCCTCGGAGAAGACCAGCGGATAAAACCGGAGCCAACGATCCGTCGTCAAGCCGCCTGCAGCTGCTGCTTCACCCGCTCGGCCAGGGTCTTGATGTCGATGGGCTTGGGCAGGAAGGTGACGCCCGTCTCGCCTTCCAGCAGGTCGCTGAACTCGGCCTCGGCATAGCCGCTGATGAACATCACCGGCGCGTTGCCCAGATAGCCGCGCGCCTTCTTCAGCAGGGTCGGGCCGTCGATGCCGGGCATGATCACGTCGCTGATCAGGAGGTCGATGGTGCCGGCGTGCTCCTCGGCGATGACCAGGGCCTCTTCGCCGTCGCTGGCCTCCAGGACCTCGTAGCCGCGAGCGCGCAGCAGGCGGGCGGCGACGCCGCGCACGGCGTCCTCGTCCTCGACGAACAGGATGCGGCCGGCGCCCGACAGGTCGCGGGGCGGACGCGGCTTGGCGGTCTCGGCCACGGTGGCGGCGGCCGCCGCGGCGGCCTGCTGGGCCGGGGTCTGTTCGTGCACGGGCAGGAAGATGCGGAAGGCCGCGCCCTCGCCCGGACGGCTGTGGACGTGGATCCAGCCGTCGGACTGCTTGACGATGCCGTAGACCGTGGCCAGGCCCAGGCCCGTGCCCTCGCCCACCGGCTTGGTGGTGAAGAACGGGTCGAAGATCTTGCCCATCACCTCGGGCGGGATGCCGGGGCCGTCGTCGCTGACCTCGATGAAGGCCTGGTCGCCCTCGGCGCCGGGGAAGCCCAGGCCCTGGGCCTCGTCCTGGGTGAGGCGGGCGGTGCGGATGCGCACCACGCCGCCGCCCTTGGCCGCCCGCACCGCGTCGCGGGCGTTGACGGCCAGGTTCATGACGGCGGTCTCGAGCTGGCTCTTGTCGGCCCGCACCTGCGGCAGGTCGCGGCCATAGTCGGTGATCAGCTTGACGTCTTCGCGGAGGAGACGACGCAGCAGGACCTCGAACTCGCTGATCAGCTCGCCCAGCTCCAGCACCTCGCGCTGGACGGTCTGCTTGCGGCTGAAGGCCAGCAGCTTGCGGACCAGGTCGGCGGCGCGCACGCCCGTCTGGCGGATCTCGTTGAGGCCTTCGTACGAGGGATCGCCCACCGGGTGGCGGTGCAGCAGCTCGTCCAGGCGCAGCTGGATGGCGGTCAGCAGGTTGTTGAAGTCGTGGGCCACGCCGCCGGCCAACTGGCCGATGGCCTGCATCTTCTGGGCCTGGGCCAGCTGCAGTTCCATCTGCTTCTGCTCGGACACGTCGATCAGATAGACCACCAGCCGCCCGTCGGCGCGGTAGAGATAGAGATGGGCGATCCGGGTGGGGTCGCGGGCCAGGCGCACCTCGAACGGTCCGGCCTTGCCTTCGGCCAGGCGGGTCTCGGCCTCGACGCGCGAGGGCGGGTCGATCAGGGCGCCGAACATCGTGCCGGCCGGCACGGTCCCGGCCAGGGCGGCCAGGGCGGGGTTGGCTTCCAGGATGCGCGAATTGAACGGGTCCAGACCGTCCAGCAGGGCCGCGCCGAACGGCGAGGCGCCGGAGAAGGCGTCCAGGGTGCGAGGGGCGGCCTGGGCCGGCTGGGCCAGCGCGGGCGCCGGCGCGGCGGCGGCCACCACCACTTCCTTCTCGATCACGGTGGGCAGGCGCACCAGCAGGCGGCCGCCGCGCAGGCGGGCGGCCTCGGCCTGGCGCTCGACGCCGGCGATCACCAGCACGCCCTTGGCGGGCGCGCCGCCCAGAACGGAGTCGCGCGCCTTGACCAGGGCGGCGAACAGGCCGGCGCCCGCCGCGCCCTTGGGCAGGCGGCGCGCGTCGCCCACGGCGTCCACCCAGGCGGCGTTGGCGGCCAGGATGCGGCCGTCGGCGGCGGTGAGGGCGGCGGGTTCGGACAGGGCGTCGAGGATGGCCTCGCCGCCTTCGGGCTCGGCGTCGCCCACGGCGGTGGAGGCGCGGATGGCCACCAGGCCCAGGATCGCCACGCCGGCGACGCCGCCCAGCAGCAGCAGACCCGCCAGGGTCGCCGGACCGGCGCGCAGCGCGGGGGCGGCGGCGAACACCGCGGCCAGGACCAGGAACACCGCGGCCCCCCAGATCAGGAGGTCGGGACGGCGCTTGCCCTCGCCGGGGAGATCTTTCATGGACGTCTCGGTCATGGGGGACCGGAATCCTTCTTCAGCCTTGCAGGCGTCTAGCCCGTTGATTCGCGGGATAGAATACCCCTAACGCGCCCCATCGACCGACTCCTGATCGGTTGCCGATTCCGTGACCGAATTATGGTGTGGAAGTATCGGGGAAGAGACGTTGCCGGACGCCCCCTCCGTCACGCGCCCGCGACGCGCGCCACCTCCCCCGCAGGCGGGGGAGGATCAGTCCGCCCAGGCCCGCTTCTTGGCCTGCTTGTTGCTCATCACGAAGCCGATGACCTTGGCGACGGCCTCGAAATGTTCGGCCGGGATCTGCTCGTCCACGTCCATGGCCGCGTAGAGGGCGCGGGCCAGGGGCGGGTCTTCCAGCACGTAGACGCCGTTCTCCTCGGCGACGGCGCGGATCTTCAAGGCCAAGTCGTCGACGCCCTTGGCCACGCAGATCGGGGCGGCGGTCTCGCCCTGCTCGTACTTCAGCGCCACGGCGTAGTGGGTCGGGTTCATGACGACGACGGTCGCCTTGGGCACGGCGGCCATCATCCGCTGGCGCGAGCGCTGCATGCGCATCTGCTTCTGCTTGCCCTTGATGTGCGGGTCGCCTTCGGACTGCTTCATCTCGTCCTTGACGTCCTGGACGCTCATCCGCATGCGCTTGTTGAAGCGCAGGCGCTGCCAGAACCAGTCGAAGCCGGCGGTGGCGATCAGGAAGATCAGCACCATCCAGAACAGCTTCATGCACAGCTTCATGGACAGCGGGATGATCGCCGCCACGTCCATGCCTACCAGGCCGGGGATCTCGTCCGCGTTCGGCTTGACCACCATCCAGGCGATCAGACCGGTGATCAGGAACTTCACCGCCGACTTGGCGAACTGCATCAGGCCGTCGGGACCGAACAGGCGACCCAGGCCCTTGATGATGTCCAGCTTCTGCAGGTCGGGCTTGATCTTGTCGGCCGACAGCAGGAAGCCCGTCTGGGCCACGTTGGCGGCCGCGCCCAAGAGGCCCGACACCACCATCACCAGCACCACCGCCGGCAGGGCCGCCAGGATCGCGGTCTTGGCGATGGCCCGGATGCCGCCCTCCACGTCCATGGTGCCGGCATGGGCCAGGAACGGCGTCAGCTGTCCCACAAGGTCGCGGGTCAGCCAGCCTCCGGCGATGACCACGACGCCGAACGCGCCAGACAGCGAAGCCAGTTGCGAGATGTCGGCGGATTTCGGGACGTCGCCCTTGGCGCGAGCGTCCGACAGCTTCTTGGCTGTTGGTTCTTCTGTCTTCGAAGCTTCGTCCTGATCGTCGGCCATGGCGTCCCCCTAGTTGAACACCGCCAGCAGGTCCCGGTACCGATCGGCCCAGACCATGGCGATGCCGCCGAGCGAGAGGCCCAGCAGGGAGAGGCCCAGGATGACGCTGAGCGGCGAGGTGACGAAGAAGATCTGGAACGAGGGCATGACCCGGCCCACCAGGCCGGTCGCCAGGTTGAAGACGATGGAGAACACCAGGATCGGCGCCGACAGCTGGACGCCCAGCTTGAACGAATCCGCCACGGTGCGCACGGCCAGGGTGGCCGCGTCCTCCACCGGCACGGCGCGGGTGAACGGGAAGATGTCGTAGGACCGGACCATCGCGCCGATGAACAGGTGGTGCAGGTCGGTGACCATGACCAGCACGATGCCCAGCATCGACAGGAAGGTGGCCACCGCCGTGCTGGAGGGCGCCCCGGCCGGGTTGGCGGTCTGGGCGAAGGACAGGGTGGTCTGGATCGAGATGATCTCGCCGGCCGTGGTCAGGGCGGTCATGAACAGCTTCAGCACCGCGCCGATCATCAGGCCGATCAGCACCTCGTGCAGCACCGCCCCGCCCAGGGCGCCGACGCTGCCGGGCACCGTGGTGATCGAGCGCGAAACCAGCGGGGCCATCACGAGGGCCATCAGCACGGCGAACGACAGGCGGATGCGCTGGGGAACCACGGTCTCGCCGATCCCGGGCATCAGCATGACCATCGCCCCGATCCGGGCGAAGACCAGACCGGCCGTATAGACCTGCAGAACGGTGGCGTAGCTGTCCAAAGCCCCCTGCCCCTACATCCCGGCGATCTTGGCGGCGATCTCTTTCATGAAGCCCGACATCAAGGCGCCCATCAGCGGCAGGAACAGCAGCAGCGACACGAAGATGGCCACGATCTTGGGGGCGTAGACCAGGGTCGCCTCCTGGATCTGGGTCAGGGCCTGGAACAGGCCGATGGCCACACCCACCACCAGGCCCACGATCAGGATCGGCGCGCAAAGCTGCAGGGTCAGCCAGATCGCGTCGCGGCCCACATCCAGGACTTCGGCTCCAGTCATCGGAAGGGCCTCTACGGGTAAGCGCGCACGCGGGGGATTCGATGGCTGGCACCATCGCCCGACATGGTTAACAGCCAGTTAGGGAAGATTGACAGAGGGCAGTCGGCCGCGTGGCGAAAGGTCGCCGGGGGGCAGACGCTTCGGCTAGCTTCTCAAACTACACAATGGCACTCTCCACAACTATGAAGGCGCCTGAAGACAGCCAGAGCGACCTTTGGCTGAGCTGTCGCGCGAGGGCGCAAAGGGCCTGGGATGAATAAGGACTTCGTCGTCTGGCTCAGCCATGTGAGCTATCTCGGCTGGGCAACCATTATTGTCGACCTGCTGAAGGCGCTGGCGTGGCCCGCGACCGTGATTTTCGTCGTTTGGCGGTTTCGAAAGAGCCTTGAGCGTTTGGCTCAAGAGGTCGCCAAATTCGAGGGCTTTGGCCTCAAGATTGACTTCGCCAAAGGAGTGGAGGCATTGGCCGAGGCCGTCGAAGCGGTGGCCGAGATCCCGTTGCCAGCAGAAACAGACACTCCTGTGGGCCATCCAGACCTAGTTAGGCCTAATGTTGATGAGCCATCTCCACAACCCGATACCCTGGCGCCGACCGACCGGGACCTCATCATAAAGACTTTGCCCTCTAACAACGAAACATTGGTGCGCGGCCACATCCTAGCAGCCTGGGTTGGCATCGAGACGGCGATTAAAGAGGTTGCTGCACGCTTTGCCGTGGTGAGTAAAAATCCCTTTCCGGCCGGACCATTGCTTAAGGATATGGTGAGAAAAGGGATCGTCAGCTCCGAAACCGCCGCCCTCGTCGAACAGGCTAGAGCCCTCCGAAATGCCGCTGCTCACAATCAGGCGGAAGGACTGAGCGTGTCGTCAGCCACAAATTATGCCGCGCTCACATCCCAAATTATCAGCCAGTTGTTCCGGGACGCAAGGCTGTTCTCAGACATTTCTCAGAATGGCCCAGAATCTCCGTAATAAACAGGAATAAAAAGACACCAATCTCTTGCACCCAAAGGTTTAGCGGGGAGTACTACGTTGACATCGTAGTGCTCCCCGGAGCCCCCTACTTCGGCTTCCGCGCCGCCTGGACCTCGATCTCCACCAGCATGCCGCCCTGCACCAGCGACGTGACCTGGCTTGTGATGCGCGAGGGCTTGTTGGGCTGTTCGGGGGTGCCGAAGAAGGTCTTGTAGCCTTCCATCATGCCCGGGAAGTCCATCTTGCCGCCCTTGGCCGGGTCGCCGACCAGGAGGACGCGCATCATGACGACGTCGCCCATGGTCGCGCCTTGAGTCTTCAGGGCCTCTTCGATGCGCTTCAGCACGCCGATGGTCTGGGTCTTGGTGTCGCCGAAGGTGGCGACCAGGGCGGTGTCGCCCTTGGGGTCCAGCTGCGGCGGCACCTGGCCGCTGACATAGATGGTGTCGTAGCCGGCCGGCACGGTCACCACGGTGGCGATCGGCGAGGCCGGCGAGCCGCCCCGGACGATCTCCTGGGCGTTGGCGGCGCCGGCGGCGAGACCAGCGGTGGCCAGGACGGCGGCGAGGATCAGGCGCTTCATGGTCGTCTCTCTCCTTGGTGGTCGTTCGGGACTCTAGTGGGCCTGCAGGCTGGCCGGCTTCTTGCCGGCCTTCAGCCTGGCGCGGGCGGCGGCGACGTCGGCGGGGGTCACGGGCTTGCCCTTGTTGCCCCACGCGGTGCGAACATAGCTGATGATCGAGGACAGGTCGGCGTCGGAAAGGTCGTCCTTGAACGCGGGCATGCCCGCCCGGCCGGCCAGGACGGTGGCCATCATCGGCCCGGCGTCGCCCTGCACGAACGGGTCGCCCGCCAGGGCCGGGAACGCGCCCTTCACCCCCTTGCCGCTGGTCTGGTGGCAGGCCGAGCAGTTGTCGTTGAACAGCGACTGCGGCGTGGCGGCGTGCGCGCCTCCCGCAAGGACCGACACGGCCGAAAGGCCGAAAGCGAAGACGATCGAACGCTTCATGGAATCTCCCCGAAAACCCTTTCTCCAGGCATAGCCCGACTTCACGCCTTGAGCACCCGGGCGTGCAGCTTGCCGATCTGCTGCCAGGCCGACTCGATGGCGCCCGCCTGCCAGCCGCCCAGATAGGTCAGGTGCTCGCCGGCCAGGTAGACGCGGCCGTCGGGCTCGCACAGCACCGGATAGGCGTCCTTGCGGCCCTCCTCGCCCCACTCGGCCCAGCCGCCCAGATTGAACTGCGCCAAGTGCCAGCAGAACGAGAAGGCGGTCTCGAAGTTCTCGGCGTATTCGGGGAAAATCTTCTGGCCGGCGGCCACGGCGAAGGCCGCGCGGTCGGACGGGCTCTTGGCGCTGATCTTGGCCGCCTCGCCGCCGAACGAATAGTAGCCCAAGAGCACGCCCTTCTGCCCCTGCCAGCCGGTGGAGGGCATGGTGATGCTGCCCACGCCCGGCATGTCGTTGTAGACGTGGCCGCCATAGATGAAGTGCTTTTCTTCCCAGAACCGGGTCTTCATCTGCAGGCCGATCTTGTTGACCGGCGCGTAGGACACGCCCGACATCGCCGCCTTGAACGGCTTGGAGAAGTCGGCGTCGATGTTCTTCAGCACGCTGAGCGGAATGGTGCAGACGCAGTAGTCGGCGGCGATGGTGTCGCGCTCGCCGAACTTGTCGGTGTAGGTGACGGTCACGCCCTTGGGACCCTGCTTGATCTTCTCGACCACGCAGGAATAGCGGATCAGCGAGCCGACGCGCTTTTCGAAGCCCTTGGCGATCTGATCCATGCCGCCGATCGGCTGGAGCATGGTGCGCTGCTGTTCGTAGCCGCTGACCGAGCTCAGCACCTGCCAGGCCTTGGAGTGCAGAACGTCGCCGAGGCTATAGGGGGTGGACGGCTTGCCAGGGCCGGGATCGACGCCGGGGCCGGGATTGACGTCGAAGCCCCGGCCTTCCGTGCCGGTATAGGCAAGATCCGTTGGAGACAGACGCCCCTCGTTGATCATGTAGGCCACGAAGAGGTCGCGGTCCTCGGCCGTCAGCGGCGCGTCCAGCTGGCCCTTGGAGGCGGCCTTGGCGATCATCTCGGCGGCGTAGCCCCGGGCGTCGGCGGCGATCTGGCCCTTGCGGACGGGCTTGCCGGCCAGCGGCCCGTCGCCCTTCTCGAAATAGACATAGGCCGCGTCGTTGTCGTTGACGAAGCTCTCCAGCGGCACCCCGAACAGCTTGGTGTAGTGCAGGGTCGAACGGTGGTGGTACGGGATCCGCCACGGGCCGTGGTTGATGTAGAGCCCCTCGTCGAAGTCGCAGGTCTGGCTGTTGCCGATCAGGTCGGTGTGCTGGAAGCCCTTGCGCGCCGTCTGGCAGCGGCCGCCGGCGAAGGACCGAGCCTCGAGGATCTGCACCTGGTAGCCGGCCTTGGTCAGTTCGTAGGCAGCCGTCATGCCCGCCAGGCCCGCGCCCAGCACCACCACCTTGGTCCCCTTGGCGTCGCCTTCCAGCTTGGGCGGTTCGGCATGGGCCGAGGAGAAGCCGAAGCCCAGGGCGTCCATGGCCGACATGGCCAGCGACACCCCGCCAAACGCCGCCACGCTCTCGAAAAACCGCCGCCGCGTGAGGATGGCGCCGTCGTCGTTCATTACTGCCTTCACAAGCCCCGCTCCGAAATCGCGCTCATCGCTGCCCCTTACTTCGCGCCCCTTCGATCCGGGATCATGTCCCGCGCATCCGATCCGGGGGCCGGATCGAGCTTTGCCGCGCGCTTGGGCGCCGGCTCGACTTTATGCGGCAAGAACGGGCCGTCATCACCCATCGCGCGAAAACGCCGCCCGGCTGGAAGCCGGACGGCGCTCGCGTCGGACATCGCCGGCCTTGAGGCGGCGATGTCCGATCGGTTCGAGAGCTCTAGTATTTCACCTTCAGACGCGCGTACCAGAAGCCGCCGTTCATGCCGAACGGACCGCCCGAGCGCGGGTAGATCTGACCGTCGGCGGTGCTGCCGGTCAGGGCGTAGATCGGGTTGGCCGTGGTCGGCTTGAGCTTGTCCGGATATTCGTCGAACAGATTGTTGGCACCGACGGTGACGGTGTACTTCTCCGCGACCGTGTAGCTCACGTCCAGGTCCGCCGTGACCTTCGAGCCGAACGTCTGGCCCGGATAGTCCTGGTTGGTGCTCCAGCTGCTGTAGTAGTTGCCGCGGGCGTTGACCATGAAGCCGGCGACCTCGTAGCTGGCCGAGAGGTTGGCGCGGTGCTTGGGCGTGATGTGCTCGATGTCGTAGATCCGGTCGGCGCCGATGGCCACCGGATCGGACTTGGTCACCTCGCTCTTGTTGTAGCTGTAGGCCAGGGTCAGGGTCAGCGGGTTTTCCAGCAGGTCGGCGCGATAGGTGGCCACCGCGTCGACGCCCTTGGTCTTGGTGTCGAAGCCGTTGGTGAAGTAGGCCACGGCGCCGCCGACGCCCACCGCGGCGAGCGCGGGTTGGGCGGCGATGTCGGCCGCGTCCACATCGAAGGTGCTGGTGATGCTGATGCGGTCCTTCACCTTGATCAGATAGCCGTCGACCGTGAGGGTGAAGTTGCTGATCGGGTTGAAGATGAAGCCGACGCCGAAGTTGGTGGACTTTTCAGGCGTCAGGGTTTTCGCGCCGAAGTACTGCGCGATGGCGCTGGTCACCGGATAGGTGCCGGTCTGAACCTGCTCGCCACCGGGAGCGAAGGCGGTCGTCAGGATCTCGGTGTTGCTCTGACCGGGCGACGGCGCGTGGAAGCCGGTGCCGACGGTGCCGCGCAGCGAGAACATGTCGGACACCCGGTAGAGGGCGTTCGCCTTGCCCACGACGGTGTCGCCGAAGGTGTCGTAGTCCTCGTAGCGACCGGCGACGCCGACCGTGAAGGCCTCGGTGATGTCGGTTTCGGCGCCGACATAGAGGCCGTAGTTGCTCTGGGTCGAGGTCTTGGCCGAGGCCGGGCTGGTGCCGCCGTAGCCGCTGGCGCCGGGCGATTGCGAAACCGTCTCGGGATTGCCGTTGACCAGCGAGCGCGTGTAGACGCCGGGCGAAACCTGCACGTACAGCGGCTGCACGGCGTAGGGGCCAGCGGCGTAGGACTGCAGGTCGCCGGCCGTGGCTTCATACTCTTCGTGGCGGTACTCGGCGCCGCCCGACAGGGTGATCGGGCTCGCGAAGCCGACCTCGATCGGATAGGTCAGGTCGAGGTTCAGGTTGGTTTCGCGCTGGATCAGCTTGCCGAACTTGAACTCCGTCTGGCTGTTGGGACCGAAGGAGGCGTTGAGCGACTTGGTCATGGCCAGGTCGAGCGAGTTCTTGGCCAAGGTGGCCGAGAGGTCGTAGGTCAGGCCGTTGTCGGCCTTACCCTTGACGCCCGCCGTGCCGTAGAACTGTTCGACCACGCCCTGGAAGCGCGGGGTGAAGCCGGCCGGATAGACGGACGTGAAGTTGAAGGTGTTGCCGTCCTTGACGAACCCGCCCGTGGGGCAGGTGGCGTTGTTGGCCGGGCAAGGCGTCAGGTAGATCGGCGCGAAGGCCCCGTTGCGACCCGGCGAGCCGGTGGCCGCCTGGCCGGTGCCGTTGTCGATCACCAGCGGCGTCGGCGCCGAGATCGGCGAGCGATAGTTGAAGCTCTGGTCGGCTTCGCGATGCCCGACATTGGCCGTCAGATAGATGGTGGTGTTGTCGTTGACGTCGTAGCCGGAGTTCAGGAACACCTTGTAGCCGTCGGTCGGCGACGAGCCCCAGATCTGCGCCGGGCCCGGATAGTTGGGCAGCTGATTGGCGAGGTTGGGATAGGTCGAGGCGAAGACGGCCGCGATGGGTCGGGTGGCGCCGCGGCTGGTCTGGCCGTCGTCGAAATACTCGCCCGAAATATTGACGAAGCCCGAGTCGAACAGCTTGAAGCCGGCGTTGGCCGCGAACTGATAGCTCTCGCCGTCGCCGGCATAGGTCTTGCCGTAGCGCGCCTGGGCTTCGAAGCCGCTGTCGCTGTCGCGCAGGCCGTAGTTGATGACGCCGCCGATGGCGTCCGAGCCGTATTGGGCGGTCGCGCCGTCGCGCAGGATCTGCAGGTTCTTCACCGCGATCGAGGGGATCAGCGAGAGGTCGACGGCCTGGGCGCCCAGCGACAGGGCGGTGTCGCCGCCCGTGACGACCTGCACCAGGGCCGAGCGGTTGTAGCGCTTGCCGTTGATCATCACCAGAACCTGGTCGGCGCCGAGACCGCGCAACGAGGGCGCGCGCACGAAGGTCGAGGCGTCGGAAATGGTGTTCTGCGGGACGTAGAACGACGGGACGATGTTCTTGACCACGTCCAGCATGTCGGCGGCGGGCTGACGGGCCAGTTCTTCACCCCCGAAGACGTCGATCGGCGACGGCGAATCCACGACCGACCGGTCGGTTCGACGCGTGCCGAGGACGATGACGGTTTCGACCTCCGTCGTGGTCGCGGCCGGCTCGGGCGCCGCGGCCGGCGTTTCGGCGGCGTTGGCCAGGCCGGCGTAAGCGAGGGCGACCGAAAGAGTCGAGATCCCCGAAAGCAGAATATTCCGTGAGCACTTATTCATACACAACCCCCTCGTGGCGCTTAATGCGCGCGTTTGATTGCTCCTCCGTGGTGTTTCCCGGGACGCGTTTTCTTGTTGTGATACTTGAATACAGACGCAACGCACGACGTATGCCGTCATTGCAACAGTTCGTCAGAGCTGAAATTTCCGCAATAGCCCCGACCGTCACCGGATCGTAACGAAGGCCTTCAGGGCGCTCGTCGCCTGATTGCACGGCGCCCGCCATGGTTTTTGGGCAGAACGATGATCAGGATTGCGGCGCCTTGGGGCGATGGAGGCGCTTTTGGACGGTCGTCCCGGCTTCGCGCCGCCCAAACAAAAACCCTCTCCCGGCGGGGAGAGGGTTTTGGCCTTTCGGCGGGGATTCGGGAGGCTAGCAGCCCGGTCCGGCGCCCAGGGGCAGGCAGCGGCCGTCGATGTCGGCCGGCGGGGTGACGCCGGTCACGCCGGCGATGGTGGGGGCAATGTCGACCGTCTCGATCGGCAGCACCCGCTCGCGGCTGGGACCGCCCTTCCACCAGAATAGGATCGGCACGCGGCGGTCGTAGTCCCAGGGGCTGCCGTGGCTGGCGACATAGGTCGCGCCGGCCGCCGCCAGGGTCTGGTAGGGCTTGAAGGCCACCAGCACGTCGCCCACCCGGCCCGGATAGGCGCTGCGGCGCATGCGCTCGGCCACGCTGATCTCGTCGGCCGGCGTGCCCTTGGGCGGCGGGGCGGCGGTGAACAGGGCGGCGGAGTCGTAGGCCTCGTAGACCTCCGAGCGCTGGCCCAGGATCGCCAGGGTCGCGGCGACCACGCGGGCGCGGTCCTGCACGGTCGGCGTCTTGCCGTCGGGACCGACCACGTACAGCGACTCGATGCCCCCAGCCTGGACCAGCGGGTCGTAGTCCAGCTTCAACCGGTCGCGCAGCTGCGCGTTCAGCGCCTTCATCCACGGGATCGACGGCACCCGGCCCGCGTCGTAGCCGTTCTCGGCCAGGCGCTCGGGGAAGTCCGAACCGCCATGGTCGGCGGCCAGCACGACCAGCACCTGGCCCTTGACCTTGTCCAGGCTGTCCAGGAACACGCCCAGCCGGTCGTCCAGGCGCAGCACCTGGTCGCACATCTCAGGACCGCGCGCGCCGTAGCGGTGGCCGATGAAGTCGGTGGCCGACAGGCTGATGGTCAGGACGTCGGTCGCCTCGCCCTCGCCCAGCTTGAATTCGTCGCGCAGGGCCTGGGCGGCGTCCAGGGTGACGCGGTCGGTATAGGGACTGACCGACAGGTCGTTGGTGATCGCCGCCTCGTCCTTGCCCACCGGCGTGGGCAGGCCCGCATGCCATTCTCGGCCGCCCGTCGTGTAGTCGCCCTCCAGCGCCTTGCAGGCCTTGTGGTCGTAGGTCCAGACGAACGGCTTCTTCTTCTGGTCGGCCACCAGCTTGGCGTTGAACGCCGCCACGGGGGCCAGCCTGGCCTTGGCGTCCTGGCCGGGCTCGACCCAGGTGGTCATGCCGAAGCGCGTCTCCAGCCAGAAGACGCCGTCGGCCTTGTGGCCGGCCATGTTGATCGCCCCGCGATCCTTGCCCGACACCGCATAGACGCGGCTCTTGGGCGAGACGGCCTTCAGCCAGTCGCCATAGGTGTCGGCCATCAGGAGCTTGGGGCTGGCCAGGCGGCCGCCGCCGGACGGGTCGTTAGCCAGGGTCACCGACGGATCGTCCAGGCAGTAGGTCTTCTTGCCCGTCTCCTTGTCGTACCAGTCGTTGGCGACGATGCCGGTCTTGTTGGGATACTTGCCCGTCAGCAGGGTGGAGTGGCCCGGGCAGGTCTCGGTCATGCCGTGCGACTGGAAGCCGCTGGGATAGACCGTGCCCTCCCCGGCCATCCGGCCCAGGCCGCCCTTGAACCGGCCGCGATACTGCTCGAACAGGTTGGCGCTGAACTGGTCGATCGAGATCACCACCACCAGCTTGGGCTTGGGCGCCTCGACGGGCGCGGCCAGGGTCGAACCGGCGGAGAACAGGGCGGCGGAGGCCGCGAGGGCGGCGAAAAGGGGCAAGCTACGCATGCCCGTCAAAATGCACCGTCACAAAACGGTCGCAAGCCGGAACTGGCGGAACGGCGGTGTTTAGGAGGTATGCGGATTATTACGCCACCTCCCTTTCGGCCTCCCGGCGACGCCCGATCGCGGCCCGTTCGAACGGGGTGGTCTGGTAGATCTCGTTGAGCCAGTTGCCGAACAGCAGGTGGGCGTGGCTGCGCCAGCGGTTGGCCGGGGCGCGGGCCGGATCGTCGCTGGGGAAGTAGTGGCGCGGCACCGGCGTGGCCGGGTCCAGGGCGTGGTCGCGGACATATTCCGCCGCCAGGGTGCCGGCCTCGTATTCGGGGTGGTTGAACATGTGCAGCGCGCGGTGGCCGGCGTCCTCCAGCAGGCACAGGCCCGCCTCCTCGGAATCCAGCAGCACCTTCAGGGCGCCGTCGGCCGGCAGATCGGCCTCGCGCACCTCGGTCCAGCGCGAGACGGGGATGTCGATCTCGTCCGACAGGCCGCGCAGATAGGGCGAGGCCGGGGCGCGGTTGAGGTGGCCGTAGACGCCCGAGCGCTTGGCGGCCAGGGCGTGCTTGGGCACCCCGTGGAAGTGACGCACGGCGGCCTGGGCGCCCCAGCAGACGGTCAGGGTCGAATGCACGTGGGTCTGGGTCCAGTCCAGGATCCGGCGCAGCTCGTCCCAGTAGCCCACCTCCTCGAAGGCCAGGGTTTCGACCGGCGCGCCGGTGACGATGAAGCCGTCGAAGGTCTGATCCCGCACCTCGTCCCAGGGGCGATAGAAGGCGGCCATGTGGTCGGCCGAGGTGTTGCGCGGCGTGTGGCTGGACAGGCGCACCAGCGACAGCTCCACCTGCAGCGGCGTACCGCCCAGCAGGCGCGCGAACTGGGTCTCGGTGCGCGGCTTGTCGGGCATCAGGTTCAAGAGGCCGATGTGCAGGGGCCGGATGTCCTGGCGGGCGGCCTCGGTCTCGCGCATCACCACCACGCCCTCGGTCTCGAGGGTGGCGCGGGCGGGGAGGTCGTCGGGGATCTTGATCGGCATGGAACGTGCGGCCCTGTGGTCTCGAAAGGGACCGGAGCGGACGGAGCGTGGAGTCACCCGTTTCGTTGCCGCCTCGGCCACATCCTCCCCTGGGGGAGCGCCACCTTGCCCGGAAAGCAGGTTGGCGTTGGACCGACGGCCCAACTCTGGATGCGAGGCAAGCTCTACGGCGTTCGGCCGCCGGTCGCAAGACCCTCCTCCAGCGCCTTGGCCGCCTGGCCCGGCGACCGCTTGTCGCGGTCGCGGTCGACCGAGAAGTTGGCGCGCTGCATGGCCTCCACCGTGATCGCGCCCTCCAAACCCGCCAAGGCCCGCTTCAGCCGCGCGTCGTCGGCCCGCCCCGGCGCGACCAGCAGCACCGCGTCATAGGGCGGCAAGGCGCCCTTGGGATCGGCCAGCACCACCAGGTCGTCGGCGGCGATGCGCCCGTCGCTGGAGAAGGCCGAGATCACATCGGCCTCGCCCGAGCCCAGGGCGCGGTACATGAAGGTGGGCTGGAACTGCCGCTTGGCCTTGAACCTCAGGCCGTAGGTGGTCTCGACGCTGGCCCATTCGGGACGCGAGAAGAACTCAAGGTCCCCGCCCATGGTCAGCTGCGGGGCATTGGCGGCCAGGTCGGCCAGGGTGCGGATGCCCAGGGCCTCGGCCCGGTCGCGGCGCATGGCCAGGGCGTAGGCGTTCTCGAAGCCCAGCGGGGCCAGCAGCACCACCCCGTCGCGGCGCCTCAGCTCGGTGCGCAGACCGTCGAGCACCGCCTGGCGGCCGGGATTGTCCTTGCGACCCAGGACGTTGGCCCACAGCGTGCCGGAATAGTCGACATAGGCGTCGATCTCGCCGGCGGCCAGGGCGCGATAGGCGACGGCCGAGCCGAGGTTGATCTTGCGGGTGACCGTCGCCCCCTGCCCTTCCAGCCGGTCGGCCATCACCTCGGCCAGGATATATTGCTCGGAGAAATTCTTGGCCCCGATCACATAGCTGGCCGGGCGCGGCGCCAGCTGGGCCGCCAGGGGCGCGACGGCCACGGCCAGGCCCATGGCGAGGCCCGCCAGGCCCGCGCCCCACAGCCGCCGGTCGCGCCGCTCGGCCCCGCGCTCGACCAGGCCCAGCAACTGGTCCACGACCAGGGCCAGGGCGGCCGAGGCGATGCAGCCGGTCAACACCATGTCCCAGGCCTCGGTCTGGAGCCCTGAGAAGATGTAGTCGCCCAGAGAGGTCTGGCCGACCGGGGTCGACAGGGTCGCCGCCCCGATGGTCCACACCGCCGCCGTGCGCACCCCGGCCATGATCACCGGGATGGCCAGGGGCAGCTCCACCCGCCACAGCCGCTGGCGGTCGGTCATGCCCACGCCGCGCGCGGCCTCGACCACCGCCGGGTCCACGCCCGTCAGCCCGGCCACGGTGTTCCGCAGGATCGGCAGCATCGAATAGAGGGTCAGGGCCAGCAGCGACGGCAGGAAGCCCAGGGCCGAGAAGCCATGGCCGAACGCCGCCTTGGCCAGGTTCGAGAGGCCCAGCAGCAGCGGATAGAACAGGGCCAGCAGGGCCAGGCTGGGAATGGTCTGCACCAGCCCCGCCAGGGCCAGCGAAGGCCAGCGCAGGCGCGGGCTGCGGGCGGCGAGCACGCCCAGCGGCAGGGCGATCAGCAGGCCCAGCGCCAGGGCCGAGGCCGACAGCAGCACGTGCCAGGCCAGGCGCTCGGGCAGCAGCGAGAGCAGACCGCTATTCACCGGCCACCTCGCGCATCCGAACGGCCTGGCGGCGCGGGGCCTGCATCAGGGCCTCGACGGCGGGGTCGTCGTGCCCGGCCAGCAACGCCCTCGGCGTATCGTCGGCGATCACCCGGCCCTGGCTCATCACCACGATCCGATCGGCCAGCAGCACGGCCTCGGCGATGTCGTGGGTGACCATCACCGTGGTCAGGGCGAGCGCCTCGTGCAGGCCGCGCACGTCGTCGGCCAGGGCGGTGCGGGTCACCGAGTCCAGGGCGCCGAACGGCTCGTCCATCAGCAGGATCGAGGGGCGCGCCGCCAGGGCCCGGGCCACGCCCACGCGCTGGCGCTGGCCGCCCGACAGGGCCGAGGGGCGGCGGTTCAGCATCGAGGCCGGCAGGGCGACCAGCTCCAGCAGCTCGGCGGTGCGCGCGGCAATGGTCGCGGGCTCCCAGCCCAGCAGGGTCGGCACGACGGCGATGTTCTCGGCCACGGTCAGGTGCGGGAACAGGCCCACCTCCTGGAAGACGTAGCCGATGCGCCGCCGCAGGATCGGGCCGTCGAGGTCGGCGGTCGCGGCGCCGTCGATCCGCGCCTGGCCGACCGAGGGCGCGACCAGGCCGTTGATCGTCTTCAGCAGGGTGGTCTTGCCCGCCCCCGAGCCGCCGACCAGGGCCACGAACTGGCCTTTCGGAATGGACAGGCTGGTGGGGTGGAGGACGACCGCGCCGTCATAGGCCTTGCTCACCTGATCCAGGACGATGGCGTCGGTCATGCGTTTCCCAAACAAGAGGCCCCAAGCGGCGCCGGGTGGACGCGCTGTCGCAGGGGCGTCCTGTCACAGTCAGTCAGAACGCGCGGCGTGGGAAGCCTGTTGGGACAGCTGATTCGTCGCGCGCGGTTCGCCGCCGTCGCGACCGACCCAGGAGACAGACCATGACCGCCGCCATCGCCGCCCGCCCGTTCGAAGCCCGCGTCACCCCGGCCCAGAAGCGCGCCCGCGCCTATGCCGGCCGCCTGCGCCTGGCCGTCTTCGCCATGGTGCTGCTGAACGCCGTGGTCTGGGGCGGCATGATCGCGGCCCTGCGCGGCCTGATCGACCTGCATGCCCTGGCCGACCAGGCCTGGGCCCTGGGCTCGGCCTGGGTGGCGGCCCTGCCGACGGTGACGATCACCATTTCGCACTGACACGACGTCTCCGCCTCACGCGGCCAGCCGCTGAGGTGATGGAAAGGGTCGCGGAGCGCCGGACATCGTCCGGAGTGTTTGAATGTGTGTACCGTTTCGACGAAGCCCGTTCGCTCCGCGCAACCGTTATCCGCCAGCTTCCGGTAGGCAGCGCTCTTGACGCTTAGCCGGACCCGGTTCCGCCGTTTCCGGCGGTCCCGGACGCCGGGGGCGCGGACCTAAGGGTGAGCACGCGCTTTATCCCCGTTCGACGCCGACGGCGGGCAGGCTTCCCAACGATGGAAGTCCCCGGACACGCCGGAGTAACCCCCTCCAGCCCAGTCCCGCTCGATCGCCCCCCGCCGCCGCATCGGTCGCTGGCCATGCGCCCTTTCCATGCTGCGAGGTGAGACAAGAATACGGCCGGTCGGAGTGGGTGCGGCGAATAAAGATTTAACCCAGCGATTTCAGAAGGCTGGCACGCCCTAAGCCGGGGACATGCCCTTGCGGCGCGTCCCCATCAACATCCACGCGTCTGATCGTCGTGCTCAGCGGACGGGTTTGGGGACACGCCGCGAGGGCGTGTCCCCGGCCCTGCCCGTCGAACCTCCGCCCGCAGCGGCGAGGCCGCGCCTTGAAACCGTTGAGGCGAGCCTGCTCTGTGGTCTGGCCGCGTCAATGTCCGAGAAGGGTGGCAAGCTGACGTAGGGAAAAGACCCGGCCATCTCCAGAGTCTCCTCCATGGCGGTGAGGAGGAAGACGAGGAAATAGTCAGCCCAAGCGGCTCGCCCGAGCCGAGAGCGGAGGCGCTGACATGTCCAGCAGCAAGCCCAACATCCTGTTCATCATGGCCGACGACATCGGCTGGTTTAACCCGAGCTGCTACCACGGCGGAGTCATGGGCTACGAGACGCCCAATATCGACCGCATCGCCAAGGAGGGGGCGAAGTTCACCGACTTCTACGGCCAACAGAGCTGCACGGCAGGCCGCGCCTCGTTCATCACCGGCCAGTCGCCGATCCGCACGGGCCTGACCAAGGTGGGCATGCCGGGCGCGACCCTGGGGCTGAGCGCCGATGACCCTTCCATCGCACAGTTCCTGAAGGCCTACGGCTACGCCACCGGCCAGTTCGGCAAGAACCACCTGGGCGACCGCAACGAGCACCTGCCCACCGTCCACGGCTTCGACGAGTTCTTCGGCAACCTCTATCACCTCAACGCCGAGGAGGAGCCGGAGTACCCGAACTATCCGAAGGACCCGGCGTTCCGGAAGCGCTTCGGCCCGCGCGGCGTGATGAAGTGCCAGGCCTCCGACACCGACGACACCACGGTCGACGAGCAGTTCGGCCGCGTCGGCAAGCAGGTGATCGAAAACACCGGCCCGCTCACCAGGAAGCGCATGGAAACGGTGGACGAGGAGTTCCTCGGCGCGGCGCTGGATTTCATGGATCGCAAGACCAAGGCGGACGAGCCGTGGTTCTGCTACTTCAACCCGACCCGCATGCACGTCTTCACCCACCTGAAGCCATCGTCGGTGGGTGTCACGGGCCTGGGCCTCTATCCCGACGGTATGGTCGAGCTGGACGGCTATGTCGGCCAGCTGCTCGCCAAGCTGGAAGAGCTTGGGGTCGCCGACGACACCATCGTGGTCTTCACCACCGACAACGGCGCCGAGGTGCTGTCCTGGCCGGACGGCGGGACCACCCCGTTCCGGGGCGAGAAGGACACCAACTGGGAGGGCGGCTGGCGCATTCCGTGCGTGGTTCGCTGGCCCGGCGTCATCGAGCCCGGTCGCGTGATCACCGAGACCGCGGCCCTGCTCGACTTCATCCCGACCTTCGCGGCGGCCAACGGCGAGCCGGACCTGGTCGAGAAGGTCAAGACGGGCCACACGATCGGGGACAAGGCGTTCAAGGTCCATCTCGACGGGGTGAACCTGCTGCCCTTCCTGAAGGGCGAGACCGTTGAACCGCCGCGCGCGGGCTTCCTTTACTGGAGCGACGACGGCGACCTGATGGCCATCCGCTTCGGCCGCTTCAAGATGGTGTTCAGCGAGCAGCGGGCCAAGGGGCTGGAGGTCTGGCGCGAGCCACTCACGCCGCTGCGCATCCCCCGGCTCTTCGACCTACGGGCCGATCCGTTCGAGCGCGGCGAAGAGAGCTTCAAGTACAACGACTGGTTCGTCGAGAACGTGCCGTTCCAGTACGCGGCGCAGGCCGTGGTCCACGAGTGGCTGGAAAGCTTCAAGACCTTCCCGCCACGGGCCAAGTCGGCCAGTTTCAGCGTCGACCAGATCGTCGAGGCCCTGCTGCCCAAGTCCTAGCGGGCACAAGGCCCGCTTTCTCCAAGAGACGGCAACCGCTCCTTAGATCGGCATCCGCATGATTTCCTGATACGCCGAGATCACCTGGTCGCGCACGGCCATCACCGTGTCGAGGCTCGCCTCGGCCGACGAGATGGCGGTGACGACGTCGATCAGTTCGGCCTTGCCGGACGCCTGCTGGGCCATCTTGGTTTCGGCCGCGCGGGTCTGGTGCAGGGTGTCGGTCATGGCCGACTTCAGCAGGGCGCCGAAGTCCATGGACTTCTTGGCCTCGCCGGTTCCGCCCAGCGAAGGCGTGGCCATCGAGCCCTGGGCGGCGTAGGCCTTGGCGGCCGCGAGCGCGGTCATCATCGCTTAGGCCCCTCTACTTGCGCAGGATGTCGAGCGTGCGCGTTTCCATGGCGCGCGACGTCTCGATGACGTTCATGTTGGCTTCGTAGGCGCGCTGCGCCTCCTTCATGTCCAGCGCCTCGACCAGGGTGTCGACGTTGGGCAGCTTGACGTAGCCCTTGGCGTCGGCGGCCGGGTTGCCGGG
This sequence comes from Caulobacter sp. GW821-FHT09B08, assembly GCF_059418225.1. NCBI lineage: Bacteria > Pseudomonadati > Pseudomonadota > Alphaproteobacteria > Caulobacterales > Caulobacteraceae > Caulobacter > Caulobacter sp. GW821-FHT09B08. The sequence goes on from NZ_JBWKPL010000004.1 coordinate 51,325, forward strand.
GTCGTATTCGGTCTTGAAGTCGCGCTGGTCGGGATCGACCTTGGCCATCACCACGCCCTCGCCGCCGGCCACCTTGGCCGGCTTGAACACCGGCACCTGGCGACGATAGGGGTCGCCGCCGGCCGTGCGGGCGGTGGAGTTGGCGTTGGCGATGTTCTCGGCGATCACCCGCATGCGGCCCTGCTGGGCCTTCAGGGCGCTGGCGGCGATGGCCATGGTGGCCATGGACTGGGAGCGGATCTCGGTCATCTAGTCGTTTCCCCTAGCTGCCCGGGCGGCGCGTGGCCGTCCGCAGCAGAGCCATGGACTTCTGGTAGAAGCCGACCGCCGCGTCGTAGTTCATGCGCGCGTCGGTCATCTTGAGCATCTGGTCCTCGAGCGTCACGGAGTTGCCGTCGAGGGTGGTCTCGCTGTCGGCCTGCTCGGGCGAGCGCCAGGCGCTGACCGGCTTGGACGGCGCCATGTGGGTGGCGCTGGTGGCCATCATCTGCACGCCGTTCAGCGCGGTTCCCGACACCTGGCCGCCACGATACGACTGGCCGCTGGCCTGCTGGTCCAGCGTGGCCTTGAAGGAATAGGCCTTCAGGTCGCGCGGCTGGTAGTCGGGCGTATCGGCGTTGGCGACGTTCTGCGCGATGACCTTCTGCCGCTCGGACAGATAGCCCATGCGACTCTTGAGCATCGCGAAAAGGGGAATGTCATCGGGACCCATGATGATGTTCATGGTGAAGAAACAGGGTTAATCACGCATTAAGAACCGTGCGGCACACCAGGGGTGCGGCCCCGCGTCGCGCCCTGCTTCGCTTCCCCGTTTTGTTTTCCAGTTCCTCCTTCCCGACCGGGCGTCATGGACATCTTCGAACTGATCCGCGCCGTCGCCGCCCTGGCCATCACCCTGGGGCTGGTCGGGCTGGCCGGCGTGGCCCTGCGCAAGTTCGGACCCGACGCCCTGTCGCGGCTGAGCACGCTGCGCAAGGACCGCCGGATGCAGGTGGTCGAGACCCTGGTCCTGGACCCCACCCGGCGCCTGGTGCTGTTCACCGTCGACGGCGAGGAACGCCTGCTGATGCTGGGCGAGGGCAAGCTGCTGGACTGGGCGCCGACCAAGTCCAAACGAACGCCGGCCAAACCCAAAACCACCGCCGATAAGGCCTCTGGGGAGATCGTGGTCTGATGCGCGGCCTGATCAAGCTCATCGTCGGCGCCGACCCCAAGGACCTGCGCCAGGCGGCGATCATCTCGCTGCTGGCCACCCTGGCCGTGGTGATCGGCCCGGCCGCGGCCATGGCCCAGTCGGCGATCAATGTCGACCTCGGCACGGGCGCGGGCCTCTCCGAGCGCGTGGTGCAGATGGTCGGCCTGCTGACCGTGCTGTCGCTGGCCCCGTCCATCGTGATCATGACCACCTCGTTCGTGCGGATCGTGGTGGTGCTGGGCCTGCTGCGCACCGCCATCGGCATCCAGCAGAGCCCGCCCAACCCGGTGCTGATCAGCCTGGCCCTGTTCCTGACCGCCATCGTCATGGGCCCGACCTTCGAGCAGTCCTACGACCAGGGGGTCAAGCCGCTGCTGGACAAGCAGATGGAGATGCCCGAGGCCTTCGACGCGGCCGCCGCGCCCGTGAAGGTGTTCATGCTGCGCCAGGTCGACCAGGACGACCTGGCCCTGTTCATCCGCCTGTCGAAGATCGAGCGCCCCAAGACGGCCATCGAGACGCCGCTGAAAGTGGTGACGCCGGCCTTCATGATCTCCGAGCTCAAGCGCGCCTTCGAGATCGGCTTCCTGCTGTTCATCCCCTTCCTGGTCATCGACCTGGTGGTCGCCAGCGTCCTGATGAGCATGGGCATGATGATGCTGCCGCCGGCGTCGGTGAGCTTGCCGTTCAAGCTGATCTTCTTCGTGCTAGTGGACGGCTGGCGACTCGTCGCGGGCAGTCTGGTCGAGAGCTTCCAGCGTGGCTCCGGCGGCGGTTAAGTGATTTAAAGAGCAAGAAAAATGAGCGTTTTCGTCCTGGGGTCGATCAATCTGGACGCCGTGGCGCGGGTCGACGACCTGCCCCGGCCGGGCGAGACGGTGGCCGGCATCTCGCTGGAGCTGTTTCCCGGTGGCAAGGGCGCCAACCAGGCCGTCGCGGCCGCCCGCATGGGCGCGGCCACCCGCCTGATGGGCGCGGTCGGCAAGGAGGACAGCGGTCCCAGCCTGAAGGCCAAGCTGGCCGGCTACGGCGTGCAGGTCTCCGACGTGGCCGAGCTGCCGTCGATCCCCACGGGCCAGGCCCACGTGTGGGTGTCGTCCAGCGGCGAGAACATGATCGTCGTCACCAGCGGCGCCAACGCCACGCTCGGTCCCCCGCACGTGGCCGCCACGCCGCTGGAGGGCCAGAAGGTGCTGCTGTGCCAGCTGGAGACCCCCGCCCCCGCCATCGAGGCCCTGTTCCGCGCCGGCGTGGCCAAGGGCGCCCTGCGGATCCTGAACGCCGCCCCCGCCCTGCCCCAGGGCGCGGCCCTGTTCCCGCTGACCGACATCCTGATCCTCAACCAGACCGAACTGGCCACCTACGCCCGTCTCGACGACGAGCCCACCCGGCTGGAGGAGGTCTCGCGCATCTGCCGCAAGCTGATGAGCCGGCCCGACCAGACGATCATCGTCACCCTGGGCTCGGCGGGCGTGGCCACGGTGCGCCGCGACGAGGCCTTCCTGGTCGAGGGCCGCAAGGTCAAGGCCGTCGACACCACCGGCGCCGGCGACTGCTTCTGCGGCGCCCTGGCCGCCTGCCTGGCCGCCAACATGGACCTGCGCGAGGCCGTCGAGCACGCCAACGCCGCCGCCGCCCTCTCGGTCCAGAAGGCGGGCGCCGCGCCCTCCATGCCCAGCCGGCGCGAGGTCGAGGTCTTCCTGGAAGGCTGACGTCAGGGAAGCTTCGCAACGGGCGGAGCGCCTTCGCGTTGCAGCAGGAACCGGCTCGCAAGGGCCGCCTCCCCTGCGACGCTACATGACACACACCTTCGGATCCCCCATCGGGCGGCGGGCCGTGCTGACCGGCCTTCTGGCCGGCGGCCTGGCCGGCTGTGGAACCCTGCCGCGCGAGGCCGGCCCCATCCGCCTGGCGACCGGGACCACCCTGGTGCGCACCCAGGACCCGCGCATCCGCGCCTCGGACGGTCCGCGCCTGAAGGCCCTGATCGAGGACGTACAACGGCGGCTGACGGGCGCGGGACCCCGCCAGTCGGTCCTGGCCCTCTCGGGCGGCGGGGCCAGCGGGGCCTACGGCGCCGGCGTCCTCTACGGCTGGAGCCAGGCGGGCGCCCGGCCGACGTTCGGCATCGTCACCGGCGTCAGCACCGGCGCCCTGGCCGCGCCCTACGCCTTCCTCGGCCCGGGCTGGGACGAACAACTGCGCGCGGCCTATGTGGACGGCGCGACCAAGGGCCTACTGGGCTTCGACAGCTTCCGCCCGCTGGTCGCCCCCAGCCTGTTCAGCCCGCGCGTGCTCAAGACCCTGATCTGGAAGAGCGTGACGCCGGAGATGCTGCGTCAGATCGCCGCCGAGCACGCCAAGGGTCGCCGCCTGCTGGTGGCGACCACCAATCTCGACAGCGAGGAGACGGTGATCTGGGACATGGGCGTCCTGGCCACCCAGGGCGACGACAACGCCCTGACCCTGTTTCGCCAGGTGCTGCTGGCCTCGGCCAGCATTCCCGGCGTCTTCCCGCCCGTGCTGATCAAGGGCGCCACCCAGGACGGGACTCTGATCGAGGAGATGCATGTGGACGGCGGGGTCAACACCCCGTTCCTGGGCGTGCCCGACAGCCTGTTCCTGTGGACCTCGCCCGATCCGGGACCGGGCGCGGACTTCTACGTGCTGATCAACGGCCAGGCCGACCGCCGCCAGAGCTTCACCAAGGGCACGCTGAAGGGGATCCTGGGCCGCAGCTACGACAGCGCCAGCAAGGCCTCGATGCGCTCGTACCTGGCCGCCAACGTCGCCTTCGCCGAGCGCAACCACATCCGCCTGATGCTGTCGACGATCCCATCAGAGGCCAAGGCGTCCAGCCTGGACTTCGACCGCAAGTCGATGGCGGCCCTGTTCGAGCTGGGTCGCGCCCGCGCCGCCTCGGGCCAGGCCTGGTCCCAGGTCCACGCCCGCTCGCCCATCCCCGAGGTGCCCGCGCCGCCGGCGCTGGAGGTCGCTAGGTCCGCCGCCGCAGGTTCTTCCCCAGCACCGCCACGATGATCAGCACGAAGGCGGCCAGGCGCAACAGGTAGATGCCGCTGCGCTCCTCGTGCTGGGTGTTGAGCAGGATCGGCAGGGCGCTGCCCGCGGCCAGCAGGCCGAAGGCGGCCGAGAAGGCCAGGAACAGCTTGTCGCCCGTGCGCCGCCAGAACTTCAGGAAGAACAGGCCCGCCACCAGATAGCCGGCGGCCAGGGCCCCGGCGATCAGGCCTTCCAACGGGGTGATCGGGAAGCTCATTCGTCCACCTCCCAGATGAAGCCGTACAGCAGCGTGGCGATGGCCAGGCCCGCGGTGGCCTGGCGGTAGGGCAGAAGGTTCACCTGGGTGATGAAGATCACGAGGTCCGCCACCAGCAAGAGGTTGTTCAGCGCCAGGAAGCCGAAGCTGATCGCGGTCCAGAGCAGCAGGCGCGAGCGGCTGCCCCGCCAGGCCCGGACCAGCAGGCCCGCGCACGCCAGGCTGGCCAGCATGCACAGGATATAGACCACCGTGGGCCCGCTCATCGGTCTTTCCCCTTGAACTTGAAGGCGTCGGCCAGGGACTGCAGGCGCTCGGTCGGGGCCGAGATCCAGCGGATCACCGTGACGGGCTTGTCGCGATAGGCCGCCTCCAGGTCGTCACAGACCTTGGCCAGGGCCGGAGCGGCGGGGGCGTAGCGGAAGCAGCCGGCGTCGTCCTCGATCACCAGCCCGGCCTGCTCCAGGGCGACCAGATTGTCCTTCACCAGGCTATGGCTGGCCCGCAGGTCGCGCACCAGGTCGTCGACCAGCCAGCACCGCTCGGGCTCGTGCTTGAGGCGCAGCAGCAGCTCCAGCGCCCAGACCGAACGCACGTGCTCGCGAATGAAGTGAAAGACGTCGCGCTCGGCGGTCACCCCGGCCCTTTCCCCCAGATTCCCAGATCAGCCTCGGGGCGGACAATAGGCGGGGATGTCGCGGGAGCAAGCTGAGCCATAAGGAATAGATCCTCCCGCACAGGGGGAGGATTTAAGCCGCGCGGATGCCGCTGTGCTGGTCGCCCGCCTGGGCGCCGACCACGGCGTCGTAGCCGAGGATCATGTCGACGTCCTTGCCGTTGCTGGCCAGGGGCAGGCGCAGCCACAGGATCGACATGTGGGGCGAGCCCTTCCAGGCCAGGTTGTGCACGCCCACGCCGGGACGGCGCTCGTTGACGACCTTGTCCAGTTCGCGCCGCCAGTATTCGACGGCGGCGGTGTTGTAGACGTCGTCCAGGGTGCGGCCGGTGATCTCGCGGCCATAGACCGAATAGAGGCCGGTGCCGGCCAGGCGCAGGCGGTAGTCGATCGCGCCGTCGAAGTCGCGCTTGACGTCGATCAGGCTGACGGTCGGCAGCATCCGCTTGATGCCCGAAGGGTGCAGGTCGACGCGCGACGGGAGGCTCGCCCCCCGACGGAGGGACGCCCAGTAGGCGAACATCTCCTGGTGAGCGCGGGCCGCCGTGGCCGATGCGCTCAGCTGCGCGTTCATCTTCAGATTCCTTAACAAGCCGTTGGAATCACGACGATTCACTATGTCTTAAGCACCGAATCGGCGCCAGCCGAAAATGGCCTTCCACGGCAAAGTTTGTTGAGATGAGTCAATCCGCAAGCGAAACGTCCGGGCGAAAAACAGGCTGCAAAACATCGGTGAAAAAGCACGCATCCAGCGCAACCGATTGTTTGAATTAAAGTTAATGAACGCTCAGACTCACCGCCTCCGGGGCGGGCGAGGCGCGGGCCGCCCCCTCCCCCAGCGGCAAATTTGCATCACTGCGCTCGACGCCCGATACAAGCCGAGGACCCAAATCGGGCGTTCCTGAGGAAAGGCGCTCCCATGCGCGTGGCGGTGTTCTCGACCAAGGCCTACGACCGCCGCTTCCTGGACGAGGCCAACGGCGCCTTCGGCCACGCGCTCGACTATTTGGAGGCGCGGCTCGACGCCACCACCGCGCCCCTGGCCAGGGGCCACGACGCCGTCTGCGTGTTCGTGAACGACCGCGTGGACGCCCAGACCCTGACCGTCCTGGCCGAAGGCGGGACGCGCGTGGTGGCCCTGCGGTGCGCCGGCTACAACAATGTCGACCTGGAGGCCGCAGCGCGGCTGGGTATCGCCGTGGTCCGCGTGCCGGCCTACTCCCCCGAGGCGGTGGCCGAGTTCACCCTCGGCCTGATCCTGGCCCTGGACCGCAACATCCCCCGCGCCTGGAACCGCGTGCGCGAGAACAACTTCGCCCTGGACGGCCTGATCGGCCGCAATCTGGCGGGGCGCACGGCCGGCGTCGTCGGCACCGGCCGCATCGGCGCCCTGGTCGCCCGGGCGCTGCGCCTGGGCTTCGGCTGCTCGGTGCTGGCCAGCGACCTGGTCGAGGATCCCGAACTGGTCGCCATCGGGGTGCGCTATGTCGATGTCGACACCCTGATGCGGCAGGCCGACCTGATCAGCCTGCACTGCCCGCTGACGCCGGAGACGCGTCATCTGGTCGATGGCCGGAGACTCGCGGCGGCCCGCCCGGGCGTGACGATCGTCAACACCAGCCGGGGCGCGCTGATCGACACCACGGCGCTGATCGAAGGCCTGAAGTCACGCCAGGTGGGCGGGGTGGCGCTGGACGTCTACGAGCAGGAGGCCGACCTCTTCTTCGAGGACCTGTCCAACGAGATCATCCAGGACGACGTCTTCCAGCGCCTGCTGACCTTCCCCAACGTGCTGGTCACGGGCCACCAGGCCTTCCTGACGCAAGAGGCCCTGTCGGCCATCGCCCAGGCCACACTGGGCAGCCTGGCCGACGTCGAGGCCGGCCGGCCGCTGGTCCGCGCGGTGACGGCGGAAAGCGTGCGGGCGGGACGGTAGGTCGGCGTCGCGACGCCCCCTCCGTCGGGCTTCGCCCGCCACCTCCCCCGTTGCACGGGGGAGGAGAAGGTTCGTTCGGCGTCCACCTCACCCGCAAAGCGGGGGAGGTGGCGCGATGCGGCACGCATCGTGACGGAGGGGGCGTCCCTCAGCTGCGGCCCTTGAGTTCCGTCAGCCCCGCTTGCGGGCCGGCTTCCGGCCGCCCTGCCCCAGGCCCATCTGCTTGGCCAGGTCCGAGCGGGCCTGGGCGTAGTTGGGGGCCACCATCGGGTAGTCCTTGGGCAGGTCCCAGCGGGCCCGGTACTGCTCGGGGCTCATGTCGTACTTGGTGCGCAGGTGGCGCTTGAGCGACTTGAACTTCCGGCCGTCCTCCAGGCAGATCAGATAGTCCGGCGTGATCGACCGCCGGACCGACACGGCCGGCTCCTTGGCGGTCTCGGCCACGACCTCGGCCGCGCCCCCGACGTTCGCCAGGGCCTTGTGCACGCTGCGGATCAGGCCGGGCACGTCGGCGGCGGCGATCGTATTGCCGCCTACATAGGCCGCCACCACGCTCGCGGTGACTTCGAGAAGATCGGACTGCTCGTCCATTTTCTTGGTGCTCCCCCGGTTCGCCTTGGCCCAAGCGGGGCCAATTCAGTTTTGGATAGCAGATTATTGCTTTCCGGCAACATAGAGGAGGCGGACTCTAGCCGCATCGAACGAGAGTGCATTGGTCTTACCAATCGACACCAACACTTCCGCGCCCGCCAAAACTCTTCGTTTCTGAGAATCATTCGCCGCTGAATGCGTTCGGCGACTATTGGATTCTAACGGCCGAAATCTCGGGAGAGGGCCAGCATGGCGGCGCGCTGCGGGACGGAATACTCATCGACCGCCGCCTCGTCGCCCTCGCGGATGGCCTTGAGCAGGGCCGGCGTCATGGCCGACGACAGCGACCAGTTCCAGTAGCGCAGCATGGTCTGGGCGCGGTCCACGGCGATGGTGTCGAAGGCCGTCAGCACCCGCTCCAGGCCCGGCGTCGGCGCGCCGGCGGAGTCGGTCTCGGGACGCCGCAAACCCCGCCACAAAGCCCTTACGGCCCCGCGCGGCAGGCCGGTGGCCTTGCACAGAATAGCCAGGGGCTCACCGCCCGGATCGGTGAAAATCTTCGCTCCGGTCATGGGCTTGAGGCCCGACAGATACGAGATCTCCTCGGCCGTTTCGCGGGTCATGCCGTTCTGGGCGGCGGCGACCGCGTCCTCCAGGCTGTCGTACGGACTCTTGGCGATGGCGGCGCGATTTCGCTGACGACGTTCGATGAACTGCAACGCCTTTCGAGACAGCGGATCCTGCCAGCCCTCGGCCGAGGCCAGGGGGAAGACGTCGCCGACCGCGTCCTGCAGGATCTCCCGCGAGACGGCAAAGCGTTGCAAAATCGTCCGCCGCGCCTCGGCGTCGGACCACCAGAACATCACATAGGCGTGGCTGGGCCGCAGTTCCGGGCGCTTCAGCAGCAAGGGAATCAGTTGCGGGTTGTCGCGGGTGGCCGCGACGATGTTCTCCAGCCCCTGGTGGCTGAAGCGCACCAGCTCGTTCTTCAGCAGGGTCTCGGTGACCGCCGTCTCGTCCATGTCGACCAGGGCGTCGGCGACCACCTCGCTGACCCCCCGCCGCAGGGCGATCAGCCGGCGATGGTCCTGGGTGGCGTTATAGAGGCAGCTGATCAGGTCGGCGTCGCTGAGGGTGGGCGAGTTCTCCAGGAGAGCCCGGGCCACCGGCAACTCGTCGCGCAGCAGCATGCGCACCAGCACGCCGGGCATCTCGGTCAGGTTGGCCAGGCGCCGGGCGACCTTCTCGCGCTCGTCGGTGACCGCGTCGCGCAGCATCTCCACCAGCAGGTCGGCGGTCATGGCCCGCTCGAAGGCGTTGATGCGGCTGGCGGGCAGGCAGACCACGTCGGCCAGCCGCTTGAGCAGGGCGGCGCGCGAGCGCGGCTTGGCGGCCGGCTCGGCCTGGGGACTGTCGAAGGGCGCGGCGCGTTCGTTCATGGTCGTCCTGACGGGAGCCCCCCGCCTTACTCAAATCTCGTACTCGAAGCTCGGGCGGGCGCCCTTAACAGAGAATGTGGGGCGCTTCGCTTGGCTCCGCCACAACGCAAGAGGTCGTCGCGGTTCCTTAGAACTCCTGCCACTCGCCGGGACGCGAGCGCGGCTCGATCTTCAACGCGTTGGAACCCTGGACGTAGCGCTCGCGGAAGGCCTCGCGACGCTGCGGCGCGGGGATGTCGCGGCGCGGACGCTCCTCGCGCGGACGGTATTGGTGGATCTCGGCGCCCACCTGGAAGCGGCCGATCAGGCGCTCCAGCTCGGCGGCCTCGGTGGCCAGGGCGTGGCTGGCGGCGGTGGATTGCTCCACCATGGCCGCGTTCTGCTGGGTGACCTGGTCCATCTGGTTCACCGCGGTGTTGATCTCGGCCAGGCCCACGGACTGCTCCTTGGACGAGGCGGCGATCTCGCCGACTAGGTCGTTGATCTCGACCACCTGCGACAGGATCTGGTCCAGGGTCTGGCCGGTCTCGCCGACCAGCTTGACGCCCTTGCCGACCTGCTCGCTGGAGTCGCGGATCAGGTTCTTGATCTCCTTGGCCGCGTCGGCCGAGCGCTGGGCCAGGGCCCGCACCTCTTGGGCGACCACCGCGAAGCCCCTGCCCGCGTCACCGGCGCGCGCGGCCTCGACCCCGGCGTTGAGGGCCAGAAGGTTGGTCTGGAAGGCGATCTCGTCGATCACGCCGATGATCTGGGTGATCGACTGGGAAGACTTCTCGATGCCGCCCATGGCCTGGACGGCCTCGCGCACCACCTGGCCGCTGCGTTCGGCGTTGGTCTTGGCGCTCATGGTCACGCCCCGGGCCTTCTCGGCGTTGTCCGAGCTCTTCCTGACCGTGGCGGTCAGTTGGTCGAGGGCGGCGGCGGCCTGCTCCAGGCCGGCGGCCTGGCGCTCGGTGCGCTGCGACAGGTCGTCGGCGGCGTGGCTGATCTCGCCGCAGCCGGTGCGGATGCTGCGGGCGGCGCCCAGGATGCCGGCCATGGTCTGCTGCAGGCTTTCCACGGCGGCGTTGAAGTCGCTGGGGATCTTGCGGGCTTCGGGGGCGAAGGCGTCCTCGCGCATGCGCCAGATCAGGTCGCCGTCGGCCAGCTTCTCCATGCCGTCGGCCAGGGTCGAGACGGCGCGGGCTTGGCTCTGGGCGAAGGCCTCGGCCTCCTGGGCGTGGCGCTGGCGCTCGGCCTCGGCGAGCGCGCGCTCGGCCTCCTGCTCGGCGCGGGCGCGCTCGCCCCGGGCCAGGTCGTGGCGGAAACCGTCCAGGGCGCGGGCGATCTGGCCGATTTCGTCGCCGCCGTCGATGCCCGGCACGGCCTGGTCGTAGCGGCCCGCGCTGAGGGCGTCGACCGAGCGGGTCAGGCCCGCCAGGGGCTTGCGCACCAGGCTGGCGCTGGCCAGGAACAGGGCCCCCAGCACGGCGGCGGTGATCAGCAGGCCACCGACGAACAGGATCTTGGCCAGCTTGTCGGCCGGACCGGTGACGGCGGCGCGCGGCACGTCCATGACCAGCACCCAGGTGGCGTTCAGGCCCGGCATGGCGATGGGGCGCACGATGCGTTCCATCTCCACGTCGCCGACCTTGACGCCGGCGATGGTGGCGTCGCTCTCGCCGCCCTGCAGAGCGGCCTGCACCTGGTCGGCGCCCGGATCGGCATAGGCGGTCGTGCGCTTGGTCGCGTCGGGGTGGGCCACCCACTTGCCGGCGCCCGACAGCAGCATCACCCGGCCGCCGCCCAGGGGCTTCATGGCCGACAGGCGCTGGGAGATGGTGTCCAGCGACAGGTCCAGGCCCGCCACGCCGATGAACTGGCCGTTGGGCTTCACCGGGAAGACGACCGAGGTCATCAGCACCGACTTGCCGGCCACGTCGTAGGGATAGGGCTCGACGATGGCGGCCTTACCGGTCTTGGCCGGGATCGCATAATAGGGCTGGTTATAGGTGTCGCCGTCGTCCAGCGGCTGGAAGATCACCTTGTCGCCGTCGTGCACCCAGTAGGGCGACAGCTGGCCCTGGCCGTTCGAGCCGACGGCGGTCTGGCCGGCCATCTCGGCGTCCTTGCCGTCGAAGGCGTTGGGGGCCGACATGAACCAGCTGCCCAGCACCATCGGCGTGGCCTCGGCCTGGGGCTTCAGCATCTGGGTGACCGTCATGCGGTCGCGCAGGCCCTGGGCGTGGGCGGCCTCGATCGAGCCGGCCATCGAGCGCGCGGTGGCCTCGACCTGGCCGATCTGGGCCTTGACCTCCTCGATGGCGTCGTCGGCCACGGCGTCGGCATAGCGGTGCGTCAGGCCCGCGACGATGGCGCTGGTGTGCGAGGACACGGCCACGGCCGCGCCCATCAGCAGGAGGCCGATGGCGAGGCCCGCCACCACCACCAGCTTCCACGCGATCGTCAAGCGGCCGAACGCCTTCATCTCGAATCTCCAGGCCCGTCCAAGGCTAAGCCAAGCAATGGCGGCTGATTCCTAACGGCGCATTAACCATGAGGTCGCTGCGACAATCTGACGGGGCGCGGCCCCTCCCCCGCCCTTCCGGACGGGGGAGAAGCCGAACCTCGGATCAGGTGGCGATCACCTTGATGCCGCGCAGCTGGGCCAGCAGCTTGTTCAGCTGGTCGCCCGCGTCGCCCGGGGCCGCGCTGGTGGCGTTGGCCACCGCCGTCCCCTGGCCGGTCAGGACCGGCACGTCGTTGATCGACAGGGCCATGCCGGACGCCAGGTTGAAGCGGTCGGACGAGATGTAGCCCCGTTGCGTCCAGGACGCGCTGTTGGCCCGCTCGCCGAAGCCGTAGCGCACGCCGCTGCCGGTGTCGTAGGACGTCCATTTCCAGCCGTAGCCCGCCCCGTAGGTCGAGCCGATGCTTTCGTGGCCGTGGCCGTTGGCGAAGGTGGTCGTGCCGGCCGGGTTTACGCTGACGAAGTCGCCCGGAACCGTGGCGAAGGCCACGGGCGGACCGCCGGCGACATAGCCGCGGTTCGTCCATTCCTTCCGCGAGCTGGGGTCATAGTCGAACACCCGGTTGCCCGTGCCCAGGTCGCTGACCCGGCCCAAGGCGCCCGACGGGGCCGCGCGCACGTCGACATAGGCGTCGTTGGCGCCGGAGCGCACGGCGACGATGTAGTCGTAAGGCGCCGTCCCCGTGGTGGTCCGCACGACCTGGACCCCCTCGACGATATGGCCGCTGGAGGGGCCGTCCAGCACGATCAGGCCGCTGTTGCCCGAGGCGTGGGCGCAGTCGATCAGCTTGGGGCTGGAGATCCGGCAGTGCGACGGCGCGCGCGAGCCGCCCTCGTTCTGGAAGTAGACCGGCAGGCCGTCCACGTCGCGGAAGGTGTCCGAGAGGCTCTCGTGACGCCCGCCCTTGCCCGTGAACGCCAGGCCGATGTCGCTGTCCTCGACATAGTTGCCGATCGACTTGAAGTCGAAGTCCTCGGCCCTGGCGTCATTGGCGTTGGCGATGATCGCGGCGGCGTAGCCGGACGCGCTGCGCACCCCGTACAGCTGGTTGTGCGCGGCCACGCAGACTGCCGAGGCGATGGTGTCCGGGTCGCTGGGCGGCACGGCCCCCACGCCGGTGAACTGGATGCCCTGGGCGTTGGAACCGCGCCCGACGCAGCCGATCACCTTGGCGTAGCCCGCGCCCTCCCAATGGTCGAAGAAGGCGTTGGCCATGTTCTCGGCGTGGCAGCCGATCACCAGGGTGTCCAGGCACGCCACGTGCGAGGTGGCGTTGCCCGAATTGCGCACCGTGATGAAGCGCGCCTGGGCGCGGTCCACGAAGCGCATCAGCCAGGCGTGAGCGTCGCTGCCGCCCGTTCCCGGATCAAGGGCCAGGTCGGCCATGTCGATGGTCAGGCCGTCGATGGCGATGTCGTGGTCGCGATCTTCCGGCTCCTCCAGGAAGTTCCTGTTGAGGAAGCCGCAGTGGCGGTAGCCGGTGGAGGCGGCGGGACCGACCGGCGACCATTCGCCGGGCACGGCCAGCAGCCGGCCACCCCCGCGCAAGGTGGTGCTGGAGGGCACATAGAGCGGCGTGTTGAAGAGATAGAGGCCGTTGGTGATCTCCAGCTCGCCGCCGCCGATGTCTTCCATCGCGTCCAGGGCGTCCTGGAGATAGGTCGACATCAGTTCGGTGGACGTGCCGTCTCTGACGGCGGCCTGGAGGTCGTAGGGCACGAAATCCAGGATCGAGCGACGCTGCGCGAGGCGAGCGTCGAGGCTTTCGCCGATGGTGGGATGCATTTGATTTTCCAGTCTTGGATTTGAGAAAATGGGTCTTGGTTTTTCGGCCGCGCCAAAATTTCGCGACCCACGAATGTTCTTATTTTGTTCCGTCAGAGTCGGTCGTGGGCGGCGCCGCTCCGCGACGAAAAACTGGCGGGGATCGACAACCCCCTGCGTTGAAAATAACCGTTGGCCATGGAGACCGCCGACCGCGTCGAGGAGGCCCTGGCCGCTCTGCGGTCGGCGGCCACCGCCCATGACCTGGCCAATCTGGACCGGTTCGGCATCGTCGCGCCCGGCGCCCTGGGCGTGTCGATGGCCAATCTGCAGAAGATCGCCAAGCGGCTGGGCCGCGACCACGACCTGGCCGGCGGCCTGTGGGCCACGGGCGTCTACGAGGCGCGGATGCTGGCCAGCCTGGTCGACGATCCAGCCCTGGTGACGCCCCGGCAGATGGACGCCTGGCGGGCCGATTTCGACAATTGGGGCATCGTCGACACGGTCTGCTTCAAGCTGTTCGACCAGACGCCCCACGCCTTCGCCAAGGTCGGCGAATGGGCGGGCCTGAACGACGAATTCGGCCGCCGCGCGGCCTTCGCCCTGCTGGCCTGCCTGGCCCTGCACGACAAGACCACGGGCGACGGGCCGTTCCTGGACGGCCTGGTCCTGATCGAGCGGGCGGCGGGCGATGACCGGAACTTCGTCAAGAAGGCGGTGAACTGGGCGCTGCGGGCCATCGGCCTGCGCCAGAGCCCGGCGCTCAAGGCCGCCGCCCTCGAGACCGCTCGCCGCCTGGCCGCTTCATCGGAGGCGCCCCGGCGCTGGATCGGCAAGGACGCGGTAAAGGCGCTGGAGAAGGCGGCGAAAGCCTAAAGCAAGATCCCACTGAACGACCAAAGGCTCCGCTTTAGTACTAATGCCATCACCGACACGGTGCTGGACACGGCCAAGCGACAATTTTGCTTGGGTATCGCGCCCGCTGTATTGAGCTGAGCTTGCGAGTAGCTAGTGCGGCGGCGCAACTCAGGAAGAAGGTGGCTTGGCAGCTTCAACGGGGCTGCGCGGATCATCAAATTGAACGCGAAAAAGCTCCTTACCCGATCCCTCGTCGCGAGCCATCGCGCCAAGCAAAATGCAGCCGTGCAACTCAGTCTCCGCCCAATAGAGGAACTCTCGTCCTACATGGACGGCCGTCGCATTGGAGGGAACTGTGCCGGGTATGGTCAGATTCAAGCGACCAGCCCTAGGTACCTTGTCTTCATCGAGAAATCGGTACTGGACCAAGATCGCCATGACAGCTCCTTGTCGCCTAGCGTTGGCTAGGTGCCGCTCACCTATCCTTGGAGTGAACATAGCGCTGGAGAAGCTGTTAGCCACATCGCAAGCCAAGTGGACCGCAAAATCGGCAACCGGCTCAGCTTCGTCTTGACGATCAGGATGCCAAGCGTTTTTCTGCTTTAGATTGCCGTGAAAATAGAAGCCACGACGATCTATCAAATGAGCGATCATCTCGCGAGCGGTAGAATGAGAGCGGACTAAAGGGCGCGCCGCAGAGCGCTGATGGAGCGGGTCTCTTTCGAAATTAGTCAGTGCTGTTTCGACCAATTCGCGAAACTTATCATCACCAGTCATGGCATCAAGCAGCTGGTTAGTTTTGAATTTTCCCTGACCGAAAAGAGCTTCGAATAATAAGAAGCTATAGCGGAAGGCCGCGATATACTGCTTGTCCGCCAACGCTTCACGCGCGGCGCGCGCCATTCGCGAGGCAAAGGAAGGATCCTCTTCTCCTGCGTCCTCACCAGCAAAAAAGGCTTGCGCCAAAGTGGCGAAAACCAACCGCGAAGGGCGAGGTTCATGTGCGATCGAAAAAGACAAGATGGCAATCTTATCTCGTTCTGCTTCGTTAGCAGGAATGAATTCGATCGTCACATCCTGTGTAGATATGTCGATTGTGTGAAAAATATTGATGTAATCGCTAAATCGCTTGACGATGTTGTTGGCAATTTTGTCGGTAGGACTATCGAACGTCACTTGGGCCGCTATCGGCCCGGCCTGCTGGCACACCGTAGGCGCATAGGAGAGCGGCTGATCCTTAAACAGCAAGGTTAGGGCCTTAACGGCCTCGCCTTCACGCTCGAACTCAGCGACTACACCGCCATAGCCCTCCAATGGCCAGCTATCCTCAAGCAGGATCGCATTAGCTAGCGGATAGCGATAGCGAATATCCACGCCTAGAACCTCAATGGCCGCGCCTAGGATTTAAAGTCGAAGGTTTTGGCGGATGCCGCGTTTAGCGGAACCCTTCGTTGGGTCGGAAGCAATCACGTCGAACAATCTAGGTCTAGTGTGTAGCTAAGCCCGCTCGACCAGCACCCCTGGCCGCCCGGCGTCCAGGCCGAAGGTCACCGGCAGGTGGCGCACGTGGGGGGTCTGCAGGTTCAGGGCCTTGGCGCCGCGCGCCACGGCCAGCTTGCCCAGGGCCGTGGGGCCGAAGCCGTTCTGGATGCGCGGCTTCATCCCCGCGCGGCGGCGCAGCACGCCGTTGGCGTAGATGACATTGGCCCGCATTAGGGCCGGTGGGGTCATGAATTCGATCGAGACCGAGACGTTCAGCATCGGGCCGTTCTCGATCCGGTGCGGGGCGTTCTGGCGCCAGGTGACCATGGTCCCGGGAGTCATGTCGACGCACTGGGCGCCGGCGTCCCACGAGGGGTCGAAGGCGAACTGCTCGGCCGTCTCCTTCAGGACGATCTTCTCCAGGGCCAGCTCGCCCACATAGGGGTCGGCCACCGGATAGACCCAGACCTTCTTCTGACCGCGGATCTGCCACAGCGACACCAGCGGCACGTCGAGATGGTAGAAGACCTGGGCGTTGGCGCTGCTGATCAGCATGCCCAGGTCCCGCTTGAAGGTCTTCAGGCCCGGCACGCGGGCCTCCTTCTCGGCGAAGATCTCGTCGCACAGGGCGGCGTAGTCCGGCACGAAGTCGTTGGTCTTGCGCAGGTTCAGCCAGATGCGGCCGGCCTGGGCGGCCTCCAGCAGCTGGTCGCCCGTCAGATTGCCCGCCGCGCCCTTGCGCCAGGTGGTCCAGGCCTTGGGGTCCTCGCCCATGGTGAAGACGCCCAGCTGGTCGCGCGGATACTGGTCCAGCAGGCGCGCCAGGCCCTCGTCGTCGAACATCGGCCGCTCGTGCAGGCCGTGCTGGAAGATCAGGTTCTCGCGACCGAAAGCCTTGGCCTTGTCGTCGGTCCAGTCGGTGATGATGCTCACGACGCGGTCCTTCCGTAGAAATGGATCTTGAACGGCCCCCACCACAGGGTCTTGCCCAGGCCCCGGGCGGCGCGGTCCAGCCAGTCGGCGCGGTCGCCGGCGCGGACCAGCCACTTGAGGCCGGCCACGGCCCCGAACAGCCCGGCCTGCAACACGCCCACCACCATCCAGCGGGCCACGCCCACGCGGTCGGGCGGCACGGCGGCGGCGCAGTGCGAGGTCGGTCCCTGGCCGTAGGCGAAGGCGCGGCGGATCGTGTAGTCGAGCGACAGGCGGTCGGGCACGGGGTCCTCCCAGACCCAGGCCGCCGGCTCCCAGGCGAACACCGCGCCATGGGCCTGCATGTGGCCGAACAGCATGTCGTCCTCGCCGCCGATGTGGTTGCGCTCCACGGCGAACGGCGCGACCGGATCGGGCAAGGCGGCCCGGCGCAGCAAGCTGTCGCCGCAGCCGTAATAGTGGTCGATGACGCCCGCCTCGGCGGGTCCCTCGCGCGAGAAGAACCGCTCCAGATAGTCGCGATGGCTGGCCACGCTGGCCGGGGCGCGGGCCTTGACCGGACCGAACACCACGTCGGCGCCGTAGCGCGCCTGGGCGGCCAGCAGGGCGGCCAGCCAGCCGGCGGGGGCCTCTTCGTCGTCGTCCAGGAAGGCGACCAGCTCGCCGCCCGCCTTGGCCATGCCGGCGTTGCGGGCATGGGCCACGCCGGGGCGCGGCTCGTGCACGTAGTGGACGGGGAACGGCGCTTCAGCGGCCAGGGCGGCGGCAGTCGCCTGGGCCGACGCGACCTGGTCGTTGTCGACGATCACCAGCTCCAGGCCGCCGAAATCGACGCCCTCTTGAGCGAACACCGAACGGGCCGCGACGGCCAGGCCGTCGAGGCGCCGCTGGGTGGGGATCATGACCGTGACGCGCATGGCAACTCCAGTTTCGGGGGAGCTTACCCGCCTCGCCTTTGCGCTTGGTTAGCGAACGCATCGACCAGGCCGCGCACGCGACCGCCCAGGGTCAGCTCGACGCTGGCGATGGCGTCCATGCGCCGGGTCAGGCGTCCCAGCGGGCCCGCGCCCTTCGAGCCGGCCAGGGCCAGCACGTCGTCCAGCGAGCTGGCCATGCGGCCGGCCATGGTGGCGGCCGTGGCCGTGCCGTCGCCGATCTGCACCTGGCTCAGGGCATAGGCGCCCTTGTAGTGGTCGTGGCCGGGGCCGAGGTCGTAGCGGTGCAGGCTGAGGCCCGGCATCGCCGCGATGGCGCGCATGAAGAAGATCTGGCCCGGCGACCACTCGCCATAGGCCGGATTGGTCGAGGCGATCCACGGGTGGTAGACGCCGTTCAGCCGCACGCCGAAATGGCCCGCCACCAGCTGGCCGCCGGCATAGAGGTTGATCATCAGCCCCTGGAACGGCCCGGTGCGCTTGTTGAACAGGTCCAGCATCAGGTTGCGGGTCCAGTCGGGACGCAGGAAGTCGTGGACGCCGGTGCGCTCCAGCTGCTCGCGCTTCCAGGCGATCAGTTGGTCGAAGGCCTCGCGGGAGTCGTCGGGGGCGACCAGTTCGATGGCCCCCATCTCGCGTTCCAGCTTGTTGTCCAGCCGGCGCCAGTTCTTGATCTTCTTGGGGCTGGCCGCGCGGACGGCCTCCAGATAGGTGGAGACGTCGGTATTGGCCAAGCCGATGACATGGGCGGTCTTCAGCTCGCCCTGGCCGAACACGCCGTAAGGGTCGATCAGGCCGGTGTAGCGGAAGGCGGTCAGGTCGGCGGCGGCCAGCACCTCGGCGCCGTCGAGGTCGGCGTCGGGACGCGAGACCAGGCCGTGATAGTCCGACAGCGGCGAGCCGATGGCCCGGGCCATGGCGCCGGGACGGCGGTGATGCGGCAGGAAGCCCAGGGTCTCGCCGCCGCGACGGATCACCGCCACGCGCGCGTCGTCGCGCACCGCGCCGACGGCGCGCGCGAAATCGGGGCCCAGCAGCGGGCTGTCGAAGGCCGGCTCGGCCTGCGCCATCTCGCGCCACGCCTGCACGTCGGCCTGCGTCAGTTCGCCAGGGTGAAGGGTCTCAACGTCCAGCATCGCCATGAGTCCTAATCCGATCCGGTTAGGGAATGATTGGGATCAGGACTGCAACCCACGGGCCATCTTGTATCGACGCCGATACACTTAGGCGAAAGTCGCCTTCAGGATCGTCTCGATGCCGTTTTGATCAACGATATCAAAGGCCGCCGGCTTGTCGGAATCGACGTCGAACACCGCCAGCAAGGTTCCGGCCGCGTCGAACACCGGGACGACGATCTCGCTTTGGGAACGGCTGTCGCAGGCGATGTGTCCCGGAAAGGCATGGACGTCCTCGACCAGCTGGGTCTGGCCCGTGGCCGCCGCCGCGCCGCAGACGCCGCGCCCGAAGGCGATGCGCAGGCAGCCCAGCGTGCCCTGATAGGGCCCCACCACCAGCTCGCGGTCCTTCAGCGGATCGACCACGTAGAAGCCGGTCCAGAAGTAGTGGTCGAAGCTGGAGGCCAGCATCGAAGCCACCGTCGCCATGCGCGCGGTCAGGTTGGTCTCGCCGTCCAGCACCGAGGCGATCTCGTCGGCCAACTCGGCGTAGCGGGCGGCCTTGTCCTCGATAAGGACCTTGTCGTTGAAAGCTTCAGCCATGGGCGGGGATATAGCGCGTTTGGAGTGGGATGCGAGGGGCGATCGCTTTCCAGGCATGAAAGGTGAAAGCGCCATTCGCGCATCATAAGAACGCTTGTGAAACGTAGGCCTAATGCTAAGTGATTTGTGTAAGGTGAAATTCAAACCACCTTACACAAGGTATCATGACGCGACAATATGGATGCGCGTCACCCAGAGGCCGACATGCAGCCATGCATTCCTGATGAGTTGCCGCTTGCTGACCTCAACTGGCGCGCCCTGCTGCCACTCGTCGGCAAAGCAAACGGCGCGCTGGCGCGGTACGACGGGATGCTGCAGACGCTGCCCAATCCGGCCGTGCTTCTATCACCGATCACCGTAAACGAAGCGGTGTTGTCGTCCCGGATTGAAGGCACACAGGCAACTCTGGACGAAGTTCTGGAATTCGACGCTGGTCTGGGCGCCACGGACGCTCGGCTCGGCGACATCGAAGAGGTCTCCAACTATCGCGTCGCGGTCCAGATCGCCGAACAAGCGCTGACCGAACGTCCACTTTCACTGTCCCTGATCAAGAGCGTCCACCAGCGGCTCATGCAAGGCGTGCGGGGCCGTGACAAAGAACCAGGCGCCTTTCGAACCGATCAGAATTGGATCGGCCGTTATGGCGATCCAATGGAACGCGCACGCTTCGTGCCGCCCAGTCCGCTTGTACTTCCTCAAGCGCTGGAAGCCTGGGCGACCTATCTGCAATCCGAAGAAGAGGATCCCATCCTGCAAGTGGCCATAGCCCACGCGCAGTTCGAGATTCTTCACCCGTTCAAGGATGGCAACGGCCGGATCGGCCGCATGCTCATACCCCTGCTGCTCTATCAGCGCCGAGCGCTCTCGCGGCCGATGTTCTACCTGTCCGAATATCTGGAGGCCAATCGCGACCGGTATTACGATCAGCTGCTAGCCGTCACCGAAAGCGGTGATTGGCACGGCTGGCTTGAATTCTTCCTTGGAGCCCTGATCTCGCAGGCGGAGGCCAACCTGCGAAAGGTGAAAGCCATCCGTGATCTCTACGAAGAAATGCGGCGACGCTTCGTGGAGGTGACCCATTCGCAATTCGCGATGAACGCCGTGGACGCATTCTTCATGCGCCCGATCATCCCCGGGCCGGAATTCGGTCGCGTGGCCGGCTTCAACAACCGGATCACCGCCAACGGCATGCTCCGTCAACTCGAAGCCGCAGGACTGATTTCCCGGCTTCGAGAGGGGACGGGCCGCATTCCGTCGGTCTACGCCATGCCCGACCTCATCAATATCGCCGAAGGCCGGGCGGTGCTCTGAGCCCCGCCCCTACCGGAACGGATGCTCGCCCCACTCCGGCCAGATGTCGGGCAGGTCGGCCGAGACCTTGTCGGGATAGGCCGGGTGGCGCTTTTCCAGGAACGAGCTGACGCCTTCCTTGGCGTCGCCGGCCGCGCCGCGCGACTGGATGGCCCGGCTGTCGGCCTTGTGGGCCTCCATCGGATGGTCGGCGCCGGCCATGCGCCAGAGGAGCTGGCGGGAGAGCGCCACCGAGACCGGGGCGGTGTTGTCCGCGATCTCGCGGGCCAGGGCCTTGGCGGCCGGCAGCAGGTCTTCCGGCGCGTGCAGCGAACGGACCAGGCCCCGCTCCTGGGCCTCCTGGGCGCTGAACACCCGGCCGGTGAAGCACCATTCCAGCGCCGTCTGCATCCCCACCAGCCGCGGCAGGAACCAGGACGAGCAGGCCTCGGGCGTGATGCCCCGGCGGGCGAAGACGAAACCGAACTTGGCGTCGGTCGAGGCCAGGCGGATGTCCATCGGCAGTTGCATGGTCACCCCCACGCCCACGGCCGCGCCGTTCACGGCGGCGATGATGGGCTTGAGGCTCTCGTACATGCGCAGCACCACCCGGCCGCCGCCGTCGCGATAGACGTCGCCGACCTTGCCCTCCTCGCGCTCAAGGGCCTGGGGGTTGGTGCGGTCGAAGGTCGAGCCGCCGCCCGACAGGTCGGCCCCCGCGCAGAAGGCCCGGCCCGCGCCGGTGACGATCACCACCCGCACCGCGTCGTCGGCGTCGGTGATGTCGAAGACGTCGATCAGCTCCTTCATCATCCGCGCGGTGAAGGCGTTCAGCTTGTCGGGGCGGTTGAGGGTGATGGTCGCGATCCCGTCCTCGACGGCGTAGAGCAGGGTCTCGAAGGTCGGGGCGGCCATGGCGGGTTTCCTCCTGATTTGGCCGCACTCAAACACGCGTATGAACCCTCGGCAACCATCCTGGCTCGCCTTCCCCCCAAAGGTTCCCCGACGACACCCTTGCCTCCTGGCCAGACCCGCGCATTGTGGGTGAACGCCGATCACGCGGAGACACGCGGACGGCGCCCCGGGAGGGGACAAAGGGAGGATCCGATGACGTCGATCATCGAGGCCGACTACATCGTGGTGGGCGCCGGCTCGGCCGGTTGCGTGCTGGCGGCGCGACTGAGCGAGGACGGTCGCCACAAGGTGCTGCTGCTGGAGGCCGGCGGCGACGACCGGCCGACCAAGAACCCCTCGCAGTTCCTGTCCAACCTGATGATCCACATCCCGGTCGGCTACGCCTCGACCCTGAAGGACCCCAAGGTCAACTGGCTGTACCAGACCGAGCCGGACCCGGGCACGGGCGGGCGCCAGCACGTCTGGCCGCGCGGCAAGGTGCTGGGCGGCTCGTCCTCGATCAACGGCCTGCTCTATATCCGCGGGCAACAGGCCGACTATGACGGCTGGCGGCAGCTGGGATGCCAGGGCTGGGCCTGGGACGACGTCTATCCCTATTTCCGCAAGGCCCAGCACCAGGAGCGCGGCGGCTGCGGCGACTGGCACGCCACGGGCGGCCCGCTGAACGTCTCGGACGTCACCGAGACCAACCCCGTGTCGGACGCCGTGGTCGAGGCCTGCGTCGAGGCGGGCATCCCCCGCAATCCGGACCTCAACGGCGCCGAGCAGGAAGGCGTGGCCTACTACCAGCTGACGGTGAAGAACGGCCAGCGCTGCTCGGCGGCGGTGGCCTATCTGCACCCGGCCATGGGGCGGCCCAACCTGCGGGTCGAGACCAACGCCCTGGCCCGCCGGGTGCTGTTCGAGGGCAAGCGCGCGGTCGGGGTCGAGTTCAGCCAGGGAGGGCAGGTCCGCACGGCCAAGGCCCGGGCCGAGGTGATCCTGGCCGGCGGGGCGATCAACTCGCCGCAGCTCTTGCAGCTGTCGGGCGTGGGTCCGGGCCAACTGCTGGCCGAACACGGGATCCCGGTCGTCCACGACCTGCCCGGCGTGGGCGAGAACCTGCAGGACCACTATGTCATCAGCGCCCGCTATCGGCTGAAGGCCGGCACGGTCTCGGTCAACGAGCAGAGCAAGGGCGGCCGCCTGGCCGGCGAGGCTCTGAAGTACCTCTTCCAGCGCAAGGGCCTGCTGACCCTGTCGGCGGCCCACATCGCCGTCTTCTGCAAGTCGCGGCCGGAACTGGCCACGCCCGACATCCAGTTCCACATCCTGCCGGCCACCATGGACCTGGAGAAGCTGGTCGCCGAGCAGAAGATGGAGCTGGAGGGCGCGCCGGGCCTGACCATCGCGCCGTGCCAGCTGCGGCCCGAGAGCCGGGGCCACATCCGTATCAAGTCGGCCGATCCGACCGTCTATCCGGCGATCTTCGCCAACTATCTGTCCGATCCCATCGACCAGCAGGTGGCCGTGGCGGGCCTGCAGTGGTCGCGCCGGATCGCCGCCCAGCCGGCCCTGGCGCCGCTGATCGAGCACGAGATGGATCCCGGCCACGACGTGCGGACCGAGGCAGCCCTGCTGGACTACGCCCGCGCCGCCGGCTCGACGATCTATCACCCGGTCGGCACCTGCCAGATGGGCAGCGGACCGATGGCCGTGGTCGACGACCAGCTGCGGGTGCGGGGCCTGACCGGCCTGCGGGTGGTCGACGCCTCGATCATGCCGCGCCTGGTCTCGGGCAACACCAACGCCCCCACCATCATGATCGCCGAAAAAGCCTCGGACATGATCCGCCAGGCCGCCCGCACGGAGGTCGCCGCCTGATGCACCCGTTCCACCACGCCCGGAGCCAGCCCGAAAAGCCCGCCTACGTCATGGCCGGCTCGGGCGAGACGGTGACCTATCGCCAGCTGGACGACCGCTCCAACCAGGGCGCCCAGCTGTTTCGCTCCTGGGGCCTGAAGGCCGGCGACGTGATCGCCATCCTGATGGACAACAACGCCCGCTTCTTCGAGATCGCCTGGGCAGCCCAGCGCGCGGGGCTCTATTACACCTGCGTCTCCACCAAGCTGACGGCGGCCGAGGTCGAGTACATCGTCAAGGACTGCGGAGCCCAGGCGCTGATCGTCAGCCCCGCCCTGGACGCGGTCGCCCAGGCGGTCGCGCCGCTGATCCCGGGCGTGCGCCTGTTGCGGGTGGGCGGGGCCAAGGCGCCGTTCGAGGACTTCGAGGCGGCCCGCGACGTCATGCCGGCGACGCCCATCGCCGACGAGACCGCCGGCAGCGACATGCTCTATTCGTCGGGCACCACGGGCCGCCCCAAGGGCGTGAAACCCGCCCTCAGCGACGGCCCCATCGACGCGCCCAACGCCCTGCAGATGATGGCCATGGGCCTCTTCGGCTTCAGCGGCGACAGCCTCTACCTCTCGCCCGCGCCGCTCTACCACGCCGCTCCCCTGCGCTGGTGCATGACCGTGCACAAGCTGGGCGGCACGGTGATCGTGATGGAAAAGTTCGATCCGGAGGCCGCCCTGGCCCTGATCGAAAAGTACGGGATCACCTGCGGCCAGTTCGTGCCGACCCACTTCGTGCGGATGCTGAAACTGCCCGAAGAGGTCCGGGCCAAGTACGACGTCGGCTCGATGAAGTCGGCCGTCCACGCCGCCGCCCCCTGCCCCGTGCCGGTCAAGGAGCAGATGATCGCCTGGTGGGGGCCGGTGATCTTCGAATATTACGCCGGCACCGAGGGCAACGGCTTCTGCTGGATCAATTCGGAGAACTGGCTGGCCCACAAGGGCAGCGTCGGCCAGGCGGTGCTGGGCGAGCTGCGCATCTGCGACGAGGACGGCAACGCGGTCCCGCCCCGCACCGAGGGCGCGGTCTATTTCGCCAACGGCCCGGCGGTGAACTATCACAACGCCCCCGAAAAGACCGCCGAAAGCTACAACCAGCACGGCTGGACCACCCTGGGCGACGTGGGCTGGGTCGACGAGGACGGCTATCTCTACCTCACCGACCGCAAGAGCTTCATGATCATCTCCGGCGGGGTGAACATCTATCCGCAAGAGATCGAGAACCTGCTGATCACCCACCCCAAGGTCGCCGACGCCGCCGTGGTGGGCGCCCCGCACGAGGAGATGGGCGAACAGGTGGTGGCGGTGATCCAGCCCCTGGACGCTTCCGCCGACCAGGCGGCTCTGGCCGAGGAACTGATGGCCTTCGCGCGCGAGAACCTCAGTCACGTGAAGTCGCCCCGGCGCATCGACTTCATGGCCGAGCTGCCGAGGCACCCGACGGGCAAGCTCTACAAGCGGCTTATCCGGGATGCGTACTGGGGCAAGGGCGAGAGCCGGATCGTCTGAGGTCGGGGACATGCACTTGTGCGTGTCCCCAAGACTTGGCGCGGAGCTTTCGGATGGGGACACGCACAAGTGCATGTCCCCGGTCCGGGATCGTCTGAGCCGGCAACGCCGCGTAGGCTGACGCGCTCGCTGATTCCCAGAGAGAACACGTTGCCGAACCCTCTTCGCCTGCTGCTGCCGGCCCTGATCCCGTCGTGGAACTTCTTCGACGTGATCGCGCCCTCGCCGCGCATCGAGTACGCTCTGACGGCCGCGCGCGAAGACGCCCCAGGCGACTGGCGGGCGTTCAGGCCGCGGCCGGAGCATGTGTCGGTCCCGGCCATGCTGGGGCGGCTCGTCTGGAACCCGCGCTGGAACCAGACCCTGTTCGTCGTCGCTTGCGCCGAGCGACTGGTCGCCGATCCCACCGACCATAGCCAGGACGAGATCTTCCGCCGCATCGCCGCCGACCTGGACCGCGAGGCCGACGCGGGGTCGTGGCTGTCGTTCCGGCTGGTCTTCGTCAACCGCGAGGGCGAAACCATCCAGAGCGAGGTGCTGTACCAGTCCGCCCCACGCCGGCTCGCGGACATCGGCCGATGAGCCTGCACGACGCCGCCCGCCTGACCGAGATCCTGCTGGCCCTGGCCTTCACCCAGCAGAGCCTGGAGCACCTGCGCGGCTTTCGCGAGGAGCGGCTGCTGTTCGCGATCCGGATCGCCCTGTGCGGACTGGTCGCTTTCGGCGTCGCCAGTCCCTGGCCGCTGGTCGGACTGGCGGGACTGTCGCTGCTGATCCTGCACCGCTTCCAGGGACCCTATAACGGCGGCAGCGACCGGATGGGCCTGCTGGCCCTGTGGTGCCTGACCCTGGCGCGCCTGCTCCCCACGCCCCAGACCCAGGAGCTGGCCTTCGGCTATCTGGGCGCGCAGCTGGTGCTGTCCTATTTCATCTCCGGCGGGGTGAAGGTGGTGAACCCCGACTGGCGCAGCGGCCGCGCCCTGCGCGACGTGTTCCAGTTCTCGGCCTATCCGGTCAGCGAGGGCCTGCGGCGTCTGGCCGACCGGCCGGCGTTGCTGCGGGCCATGTCTTGGGCGGTGATCGCGTTCGAGCTGGCCTTTCCCCTGACCCTGCTGACCCGCGAGACCCTGATCGCGGGACTGGTCGTGGCGGCCACCTTCCACCTGGCCAACGCCTGCCTGTTCGGCCTCAACCGCTTCTTCTGGACCTGGCTGGCGGCCTATCCGGCGATCCTGTGGCTGCAGGCGCGGCTGTTCTGAGACGGCGCATATCTCCTATACGCGGCGCGAATCCACGCTAACGCTTGGCGCCATGTTCGCCCTGCCCGCTTGGCTGCCCAAAACCGCCACCGCCCCCTTCTGCCCCGCCGAGGTGCGCGGCGCGGTGGTGGTGCCCGACGGACTTTCCACGTGGCAGCGGGTGCTGCGCTTCGCCGGTCCCGGCCTGCTGGTCAGCGTCGGCTACATGGACCCCGGCAACTGGGCCACCGACATCGAGGCCGGCTCGCGCTACGGGACCAGCCTGCTGTTCGTGGTGGTGCTGTCGAGCCTGGCGGCCATCGTCCTGCAGACCCTGAGCCTGCGCCTGGGCCTGGTGACGGGCCGGGATCTCGCCCAGATGTCGCGCGACCGCTACGGCCCGCGCACGGTCAAGGTCCAGTGGTTCCTGGCCGAGATCGCCATCATCGCCTGCGACATCGCCGAGGTGTTGGGCAGCGCCCTGGCCTTCAAGCTGCTGTTGGGCGTGCCCCTGTGGGCCGGCGTGCTGCTGACCGCGTTGGACACGGTCATCGTGCTGGGCCTGAAGGGCAAGGGCTTCCGCCAGCTGGAGGCGATCATCCTGGGCCTGGTCGGCACGATCGGGATCTGCTTCCTGGCGCAGCTGATCCTGATCAAGCCCGACGCCGGCGAGGTGGCCCGAGGCCTCGTCCCCTCGCTGGACGCGCTGAAGCAGGGCAACGCCCTGTACCTGGCCATCGGCATCGTCGGGGCCACGATCATGCCGCATAACCTCTATCTGCACTCGTCCATCGTCCAGACGCGGGTGATCCCCGCCGACGAGCCGGGCAAGCGCGCGGCCCTGCGGCTGGCGACGCTGGACACCGTGGCCTCCCTGGCCGTGGCGCTGTTCATCAACGCCGCCATCCTGATCCTGGCGGCCTCGGCCTTTCACCGTTCGGGGATCACCGACGTCGCCGGCATCGAGGAGGCCCACCGGCTGCTGGACCCCCTGACCGGCGCGGCCGTGGCCGGCCTGCTGTTCGGGATCGCCCTGTTCGCCTCGGGCCAGAGCTCGACCTTCACCGGCACCATCGCCGGCCAGGTGATCCTGGAAGGGTTCCTGAACCTGAAGATCCCCTGCTGGCAGCGCCGCCTGATCACCCGGGGCCTGGCCATCGTCCCGGCCCTGATCGGCGTCCTGACCCTGGGCGAGCACTCGGTGGGCAAGCTCCTGGTCCTGACCCAGGTGGTGCTGAGCGCCCAGCTGCCCTTCGCCATCTTCCCCCTGCTGCGGTTCACCGACGACAAGACCCTGATGGGCGTCTTCGCCAACGGCTGGACGACCAAGGCCGTGGCCTGGACCCTGTTCGCGGTGATCTCGGCGGCCAATGCCTGGCTGGTGGTTCAGACGTTGTTCTGACGCATCGCATTTTGAGTTATACGCAATCTGAGAATTTGCGTATAACTTTCACATGATCCAGCGCCTGCCCCTGTCAGCCCAGACCAGCTACGCCGAGCTGATGGAGCGCTTGCGGCTGACGCGGGTCAGCGAGTTCCCGCCCGGCGCCAGCTTTACCTCCAAGACCGTGAAGGGCCGGCTTTACTGGTATGTGCAGATGCCGACCGGTTCTCCGCAGGGGCGGCGGCAGATCTATGTCGGTCCCGACAGCGACAGCCTGCGCGAACGGATCGAAAGCCATGGCCAGCATCGCGCCGACATCGCCGACCGGGGGCGGCTTGTCGCGGCGCTGATCGCCTCGGGCGCGCCGCGTCCCGATCCGGTGACGGCCCGCATCGTTCATGCGTTCGCCCAGGCCGGTGTCTTTCGCCTGCGCGCCATGCTGGTCGGCACCGTGGCTTTCCAGACCTATGCCGCGCATCTCGGCGTGCGGCTGCCCGTCACCAGCCTGGCGACGATGGACCTCGACGTCGCTCAGGACTTCGGTATCGCCACGCATCCTGACGATAGGCTGGACCGGCCGATCCTGGAGATCCTGCGGGACCTCGATCCCGGCTTTTCGCCGATCAGCTACGCCTTCGATGCGAGCAAGACGATCGGCTACGCCTTGGGCGAACGCTACCGCGTCGATCTGCTGACCACCAATCGTGGCGCACCGCGCGATGCGCCATCCCGCTTGCCGACCTTGAATAGCGACGCCGTGCCTCTGCCCTTCATGGACTTTCTGCTGCGCGATCCTATCGAAGCCGCCGTGTTGCAAGGCGGCGGCGTGCTGATCAACGTCCCCGCCCCGGCTCGCTACGCCGTGCACAAGCTGATCGTCAGCCGCCAGCGCAAGGTCAATCCGGAGAAGGCTTACAAGGACCGGCTTCAGGCCGAGCAATTGATCGAAATCCTCGCCCAGGACGATCCCTTCACCCTCGCCGACGTCTATGCCGAAGCCCGCTCGCGTGGTCCTGAGTGGCGCACCCTGCTGGATGAGGCCGTCAGCCTTTTGCCCGAGACGGCTCAAAGCCTCCTGACGAGGTGACAGGCCTTTCTTCCCGCGCTACCACTCGATGCAAACAAACGTTTGAGAGGGAAAGCGCCATGAAGGAAGTCGCCTATGCCGACGTCGCCGGCCTGGTCGGTCAGGAGATCGGGGTTTCCGACTGGGTCGAGATCAGCCAGGAGCGGGTCAACCAGTTCGCCGAGGCCACCGGCGACCACCAGTGGATCCATGTCGACGTCGAGCGCGCGACCCAGGAGATCGGAGGTCCGATCGCCCACGGCTACCTGACCCTGTCGCTGATCCCGATGCTGGGCGCCGATATCCTGCGGGTGAACGGCGTGACGCGCGGTATTAACTACGGCTGCGACAAGGTGCGGTTCACCGGCATGGTCCGCGTCGGCAAGAAGGTGCGCATGCGCCAGAAGCTGCTGGCGGTCGAGCCCAAGGCCGGCGGCCTGCAGCTGAAGAACGAGTGCACCATCGAAATCGAGGGCGAGGAGCGCCCGGCCTGCGTGGCCGAGACGATTTCGATCATCTACGGGTGACAGGATTGGGGACAGGCGCATGCGCCTGTCCCCAGCCGCGCAAAAGAAAACGGCCGCGGATCGCTCCGCGGCCGTTGTCCATTCTAGGCGTCGATCAAGCCTAGTGCTTGATGGCGTCGCCGATCTTGTCCTGGGCCTGGCCGACCTTGTTCTGGATGTCGCCCTTGGCCTTCTGGGCCGCGCCTTCGGCTTCCAGACGCTCGTTGTCCGTGGCCTTGCCGGCGGCTTCCTTCACAGCGCCGATACCCTTGTCGACAGCGCCTTCCACACGATTGGTGCTCATGGCTCGCTCCTGCTGAAATTGAACTCCCCTTAGAAACGGGAGGCGCGGAGCGAGGTTCCTATGTCGGCGAGACTACCGTTCGCCTCAGCGGCCGACGGCCATGGCGGTGGCCGAGACGGCCACGGCGTTCTGGGCCGCCCCTTGCGTCGACGGCGCGGTCGGCACGGCGGGCTTGGCCTGGATCACCGGCGGGCCGGCGGTCTTGTCGAGCAGGGCCACCGTCTCGCGAATGTATTTGGCGTGGGTGACGATGCCGATCTCGAGGCGCTCGCCCGACAGCTCGACCTGCTGGGTCAGCATGCCGGCCACGAACTGCACCTCCTGGCTCTCGGTCGAGCCGGGACGGCGGCGCGCCCCCTGGGCCATGAACACCGGCCCGCCCGAATTGCCGGGGAACACCGAGAAGTCCATCAGGAAGGTCGGAAACACGCTGGCCGGGGCCAGCGGATACGAAGCCACCCGGCCCGAGCGCAGGATCGGGAAGCCGGCGGGATTGGCCGACAGCCCCTTGGGGAAGCCCAGGGCCATCATCTCGTCGCCAGGACCCAGGCTGTACTTGTTGAAGGTGTCGTCCTGGGCCAGCCAGGCCAGGGGGATCGCCGCCTTGGCGAATTCCGGCGGGGCCTCGACCTCGATGGCCGCCACGTCGCGCGAGGGGTGCTTGACCCACAGCGGATGGTCGCCGTCGCGGATCTTCAGGGTGTGGGGGTCGTAGCGCCAGACGCCGTCGGCGCTCTGGATGCGATAGCCGATCTTGGCCGAGGCGTTCGGCATCTTGTCGAAGACGTGGGCGGCGGTGACCAGGATGGTGCGCGGCTTGCCGTCCGGCGTCGGGTCCTCGATCAGGAACCCGGTGCCGACCGTGCGCGATCCGTCGCCGAGCGGCTGTTCAAGCTGCACGGTCACCTGGATCAGATCGACCGACAGGTCCCAGGCCATAGAAACCTCACGCCCCCTGATTCACTCTACACGCGGGTTAGTTTGACCACGGCCAGGAAGGCGCACAAGTTGGCGTTCTGACGCATCGGCGGGGAAATCTGATCGTGAACCGGCGCAAAATGATGACGAGCGCGGCAGCGATGCTTACGTCAGCCTCGGCGATCCATCCCGGGACCGCCCAATCCGAGAGTCGCATGCCCGAGTCGAAGCTTCCCGCCGCCCCCGTCGCCAAGAAGATTCCCCTGCGCACCGAGCAGTTGGGCCGCGTCCGCGTCGACGACTACGCCTGGATGAAGGACGACAACTGGCAGAAGGTCCTGCGCGACCCCACCCTGATCAAGGCCGAGGTCAAGGACCACCTGACCGCCGAGAACGCCTACACCAAGGCCATGCTGACCTCGACCGAGGGCCTGCAGGCCAAGATGTTCGAGGAGATGAAGGGCCGCATCAAGGAGGACGACGCCAGCGTCCCCGCCCCCGACGGCCCGTGGGAGTACTATTCGCGCTTCGCCATCGGCGGTCAGCACCCGATCTTCTGCCGCCGCCCGAAGGGCCAGACCGCCGGCGAGGAAGTGCTGCTGGACGGCGACGCCCTGGCCAAGGGCAAGGCCTACAGCCAGGTCAGCGCCGCCGACCACAGCCCCGACCACAAGCTGTTCGCCTATGCCGAGGACGCACAAGGGTCCGAGGTGCACCACATCTATGTGAAGGACCTGGCCACCGGCGCGATCCTGTCCGAGCCGGTCGAAAGCAGCACCGGCGACTTCGCCTGGTCGCCCGACTCGGCCTGGCTGTTCTGGACCCACCGCGACGACAACGGCCGGTCGGACAAAATCTACCGCCGCCCCGCGCGAGGCGGCCTCAAGGACGACGTGCTGGTCTATGACGAGCCCGACGACGGCTTCTTCGTCAATGTGGGGACCACCGGCTCGGACGCCTTCATCACCATCAGCGCAGGCGACCACGAGACCTCCGAGACCCTGCTGATCCCGGCCGCCGATCCGACCGCCGCGCCCAAGGTGGTGGAGCCGCGCACCGTGGGGCTGCGCTATTCGGTCGAGCACTGGGACGGCCGGTTCGTCATCCTGACCAACGCCGACGAGGCCATCGACTTCAAGCTGGTCGAGGCCCCGATCGCCACGCCGGGCCGGGCGCACTGGAAGGACTTCGTGCCCCACAAGCCGGGCCGCTTCATCACCGGGATCAGCGCCTACAAGAACCACCTGGTCCGGGTCGAGCGCGTCAACGCCAACACCCGCATCGTCGTCACCGACCGCGCCAGCAAGGCCGAAAAGCCCATCGCCATGGACGAGGAGGCCTATGTCCTGGGCGTGGAGGGCGGCTACGAGTTCGACACGCCGGTGATGCGCTACGTCTATCAGTCGCCGACCACGCCCCGGCAGTGGTTCGACTACGACATGGCCACGGGCGCCAAGACCCTGCGCAAGACCCAGGAGATCCCGTCCGGCCACAACCCGGCCGACTACGTCACCAAGCGCCTCTACGCCAAGGCCGCCGACGGCGCCGAGGTGCCGATCACCATCCTGATGAAGAAGGGCGTGGCCCTGGACGGCAAGGCGCCGCTGCTGCTGTACGGCTACGGCAGCTACGGCCTGTCGATGGACCCGTCGTTCTCGATCCGCAACTTCAGCCTGGTCGACCGCGGCTGGATCTGGGCCACCGCCCACATCCGGGGCGGCTCGGAAAAGGGCTACGGCTGGTTCCTGGACGGGCGCAAGAACAAGAAAAAGAATAGTTTCACCGACTTCATCGCCTGCGCCGAGCACCTGCACGGCGCCGGCTACGGGGCCAAGGACCGCACGGTGGCCTATGGCGGCTCGGCCGGCGGCATGCTGATGGGCGCCATCGGCAACCTGCGGCCCGACCTGTGGAGCGGGATCATCGGGGCGGTGCCGTTCGTCGACGTGCTCAACACCATGAGCGACACCTCCCTGCCGCTCACCCCGCCGGAATGGCCCGAATGGGGCAATCCGCTGGAGGACAAGGAAGCCTACGACTACATCGCCAGCTACTCGCCGTACGACAACGTCGCGGCCAAGGCCTATCCTGCCGTGCTGGCCACCGGCGGCCTGTCCGATCCCCGCGTCACCTATTGGGAGCCCGAGAAGTGGGCCGCCAAGCTCCGCGAGCACACCACCAGCGGCGCGCCGATCCTGCTGAAGATCAACATGGAAGCCGGCCACGGCGGCGCTTCGGGCCGCTTCGATTTCCTGAAGGAGATCGCCCTGGACTACGCCTTCGCCGTCTGGGCGGTGGAAAAGGGCTGGGCCAAGGCGTGACCGTCACCGTCCGTCCCTCCACCGACGCCGATCTGCCGGCCATCGCCGCCATCTACGGCTGGAACGTGCTGAACGGCCTGGGCACCTTCGAGGAGATCCCGCCCGACGCGGCCGAGATGGGCCGCCGCCGCGCGGTCTTCCTGGCCAAGGGTCTGCCCTATCTGGTGGCCGAGGAGGACGGCCAGGTGCTGGGCTACGCCTATGCCGGCCCGTTCCGCTTGAGGGCCGCCTACCGCTACACCGTCGAGGACAGCGTCTATGTCGGCCCCGACGCCGTGGGCAAGGGCGTGGGCAAGGCCCTGCTGGCGGCCGTCATCGAGGCTTGCGAGGCCCTGGGCCTGCGCCAGATGTGCGCGGTGATCGGCGACAGCGGCAACGCCGCCTCCATCGGCCTGCACGCGGCCCTGGGCTTCGAGCACAAGGGCGTCTTCCCCGACATGGGCTACAAGTTCGGCCGCTGGGTGGATCTGGTCTGGATGCAGCGCCCGCTGAACGGCGGCGGGACGCGGGAGCCGGATGCGCCTGGGATGGAGCTGAGCGGGGTCTGAGCCCTACGGCGCCCGAGGCGTTCGGCCCAACCACTCGACGATGTTGACCAGGAACGTCTTGTCCTGTTTCGCCGACGGCTGGCCGAACCCGTAGGGCGCGCCCTTCACCAGTTGGTTGGTCAGGAAGGCGGCCTCGCTGATCACCACGACCCGTCCCTTGCCGTAGTGCAGCGCCGCGCCCCTCAGGTCCTGGCGGGTGGCCGGCCGCTGCCGGACGGTCGCATCGAACTTGCCGGCTTCCTCCGGGTAGAAGAGCGCCCAGCCCTCATCCAGCGTCATCAGCGGCGTCGCCCCGGCCGGAGCGCGGAACGACGAGCCCATGAGGGTCTGCACTTCGGTGACGGCGGGCGCGCGACCCATGCCGCGGGTGACGGCGTGGTCGGCCAGGGTCCCGGCGTCCCGGCTGAAAAGCTCGGCGGACTTGCCGTCGCCCTTGACGGCGTAGGCGTTGTCGAAGGCGAAGCCGAACGCGCCGCCCAGCTCGGCGGCGGCGCCGGCGAAGGGCATGTGGTCGGCGATCAGCAGCAACGCTCCGCCCCCCTCGACCCAGGACCTGACCGCCTGGATTTCGGCGCCGTCGAACGCCGAGGGCGTTGGCAGTTTCCAGTCCTCGACATTGGACAGGGCCAGGGCGTTGGCGATGACCAGCACGTCCACCTTCGCCAGGGACCCAGGCTCGAACCGACCAGACAGGGGAACCACGCGGAACCCGTCGTTTCGCAGCACCGCCCCGAACGGCGCATAGCGGCCTTGCAGCGTGTGGTAGTTGTTGTGGCCCTCGTCGAGGGCGACGACCGGGCCCGCGCCCATGGCGTAGGCCGGGTGCTCGACCGACACGTCGGTGTCGCTGTTCGCGACGGCCTGGGCGGACGCGCGCACTCCGATCGCCGTCACCACCAGGCTCGAGACAATGGCTGAAAGGGCCTGGCGGCGGCATGTTCGCATCGGGCCAGCTAACCGGAGCCTTGGCCGATCTGCAATGGGGGCGACAAGCTCAAGCCTAGCTGGACGCCCCACCCAAGACCCCCTACCCTGACGCCATGCACGGCCTGCGCACCCTGATGTTGATCCTGCTGGCGGCGGTCTTCGTCGTGGGCGGGCCGCTGCGCGCCCTGCCCTGCCATGCGGAACCCGCGGCGCCCCCGCCCTGCCACGAGATGGCGGCGGACATGCCGGGCATGGCTCACGACAAGGCGCCCTCCCACAAGCCCCGACCCGACGCGATGGCGCTCAGCTGCTGCGCCGGCTGCCTGCCGGTTTCGGCGCGCGAGATCGCGCCGGACCTGGCGCCCGGCCCGACGATCCGCATCGCCTTCGCAGCCCTGAGCCAAGCCTTCGCCGGCCTGAGCCCCGCGCCCGACCACGGCCCTCCCCGTCCCCTCGCCTGAAGCCTTCCGCGCGGCCGCCGCGCGGATCATCCTGTTTTCTGCTTCAGAAAGGTCGGTCCCGATGACCACCCAGACTTTCCGCGCGCGCCTGCTCGGCGCCGCCACCTTCGCCGCGAGCCTTTGCCTGGCCCTGCCCGCCTCGGCTCAAGACCACGACCATCACGCCATGGACGGCGCCGAGCCGCCCGCTCAGACCGCCGATCCCTGCGGCAACCCGCAAATCCTGGACTGCCAGCCGATCATGACCGTGGCCATGCACAGCCCGCTGGGCTTTTACGCCATGGCCCGCGACGCCTCCGGCACCAGTTGGCAACCCAACGTCTCGCCGCACGACGGCGTCATGAT
Organism: Caulobacter sp. GW821-FHT09B08; assembly: GCF_059418225.1. Lineage (NCBI taxonomy): Bacteria > Pseudomonadati > Pseudomonadota > Alphaproteobacteria > Caulobacterales > Caulobacteraceae > Caulobacter > Caulobacter sp. GW821-FHT09B08. The sequence continues at coordinate 86,263 of NZ_JBWKPL010000004.1, forward strand.
CCACACCGACAACGGCTGGATGCTGATGGGTCACGCCGTCTTCAACGGCGTCTATGACAGCCAGGGCGGCCCGCGCGGCGGCGACAAGGCCTTCGTGGCCGGCATGGTGATGGGCATGGCCCAGCGCCGGGTCGGCGACGGGACACTGGGCTTCAAGGCCATGGTCAGCCCCGACCCGTTCATGGGCAAGAGCGGCTATCCCCTGCTGCTGGCCACCGGCGAGACGGCCGACGGCGAGCATCCGCTGGTCGACCGCCAGCATCCGCACGACCTCTTCATGGAGCTTTCAGCCAGCTACAGCCGGCCCCTGGGCGGCGGGTTCGGCGGCTATCTCTATGCCGGCCTGCCGGGCGAGCCGGCGTTCGGCCCGCCGGCCTTCACGCACCGCCAGGCGGCCATGGACAGTCCCGAGGCCCCGATCAGCCACCACTGGTTCGACTCGACCCACATCACCTTCGGCGTGGTGACGGCCGGCCTGTCGCGCAAGACCTGGAAGGTCGAGACCAGCGCCTTCCGAGGCCGCGAACCGGACCAGCACCGCTACGACATCGAGACGGGCCAACTCGATAGCGTCTCGGCCCGGTTTTCCTGGAACCCGACGGAGAACTGGGCCTTGCAGGCCAGTTGGGCGCGGATCAACAGTCCCGAGGCGCTGGAGCCCGACGACGACGAGGCCCGCACCTCGCTCAGCGCGCTCTATTCACGACCGATCCTGGGCAAGGGCTCGGTCAGCGCCACCCTGGCCTGGGCGCGCAAGGACCGCATCCCGGGCGACGCCCTGCAGGCCTGGCTGTTCGAGGGCGCGATCCAGCCGAACCCCGCCTGGACCGTCTTCACCCGCGCCGAGCAGGTGGAGCAGGACGAGTTGGCCGGCCACCACGGCGGCGTCGCCACGGTGCGCAAGCTGTCGGTCGGGGCGATCCGCGACTTCCGGCTGTCGGACAACGTCAAGCTGGGCTTCGGCGGGCTGGTCAGCGCCTACGACGCGCCGTCCGCCCTGGGCTATGACGACCCGACCGGCGGCATGGCCTTCATGCGGCTGAAGATCGGCTAGCGCTCCCCAAACAGCCAAAGAAAAACCCCCGCCGTTTCCGGCGGGGGTTTTCGATCTTTCGACCTTGGAGGGTCGATCAGCCCTTGCGGCCGCGCGGGGCCTTGGCCTTGCGGCCGCCTTGACCCAGGCCCAGGGCCTTGGCCATGGCCGAGCGGGCTTCGCTGTAGGCCGGGGCGGTGGTGGGGTAGTCGTTGGGCAGACCCCACTTGGCCTTGTACTCGGCGACGGTCATGCCGTGCGTGGTCAGGTGGCGCTTCAGCGTCTTGTACGGCTTGCCGTCTTCGAAGCTGATCAGGGCGTCCGGCGTAATGCTGCGGCGGATTTGAGCCGGCGTAGCCTTCGTAACGGCCTCGACAGGAGCCGCTTCCGGCGAACCAATACCGGCCAGAGCGTCGTGAGTCGCCCGGATCAGAGCCGGCAGATCGGAAACCGACGTGCTGTTATTGGCCACGTAGTTGGCGACGATCTCGGCGGTGAGCTCGATCAGGGTAGCCTTGTCTTCCACGAGTGTCTCTCCAGTGGGTATTTGACTTGGAAATACACCCGCCTGATCGAAACACAAGTACTCAATCCGGGTAATCGTGTTTGCCGAGCCCTTAAGGCAAACGAATCTTGAGAACAACGACGAGAAAACCGCCCTGATTCTAAACCATGGGAAGCGCTGCAACCGTGGTTTCCGACCTCGAAACCGGCCGCTTCAGACCGACGTTGTTCGAGCGAAAGTTTCAAAACCGCAATGATTCGGGGCGCGCTCAGATAAGGCCAAGATCAGGATACTTTCGGTGATGCGCCTTGTCGGGCGCCCGCCTTTCCCTTGAATCGCAAAGACTTGCCGATCCGATCGCGACTTGAGGCGGGTGTGATCACAAACGCCCTTCGCCCCTGGCTCTCGTTGCGTCAGGTCGAGATCGCGCCATCGCCAGGACTTGGCCGCCGGGGCTGTCGCGATCCTACCGCCGACGGACGGATTCACCCCCGTGAGACGCCCAGGCTATTTCCTGTGGAAAACCGCGACGGGCGTATCGGCCAGGCGTCGCGAACGGCCATCGACGTCCCACGCGGACGATGATCGGCTTGTCGATGGGAAGATGGAGAGAGTGGCTGGGGAACTAGGACTCGAACCTAGAATGACGGTACCAAAAACCGCAGTGTTACCATTACACCATTCCCCAGCAGGAACGGCGGAAGCCATCCGGCCCCGGCGAGGCGGTGGAGATAGCGCAGGAGTCGGACGGATGCAACGTCGCTTTGCAGATCTTTTTCGCTGTCATTTTTCTTTTTGTGGGGTGTTTTTTGGCGCTTGCGGGAGCGAAGAGGCGCATCTATAAGCCGCCCTCCAAGTCGGAGTGTGGCTCAGTCTGGTAGAGCACTGCGTTCGGGACGCAGGGGTCGCAGGTTCAAATCCTGCCACTCCGACCATTTCCTTCCCGAGATTTTCCAACCCTTGTCATCGCCCTTCGGGGCGGCGCGCCGCAGCGCGAACGCCGGGTTGCGCGCTGTTCATTTGACCGCGCCGTCAACGTCGCTACTAGGTTGCGCGACACTTGGCGGCAGGATGACCGATGAAGCAGTTTCTCATGACCTTGGCCGGCGTCTTCGCGGGCCTGGTGTTGTTCCTCGTCGGCGTCCCCTTCCTTCTGATCGTCATGGCCGCCAGCGCCACGCGTCCGGCCCCGGTTCCCGCCCACACCGTCCTTCAGCTGGACCTGCGTGGCGGCCTGTCGGACCAGGATTCGCAGAACCCCTTCGCGGCCTTCGGCGGCGGCGGCGGCCAGTCGGTGATGTCGCTCATCGAGACCCTGCGTCGGGCCGAGACCGACGACAAGGTCGAGGCGGTGCTGGTGCGCCTGCCCGAGGGCGGCATGGCCCCGGCGGCGGCCGACGAGCTGCGCCTGGCCTTCAAGCACTTCCGCTCGGTCGGCAAGAAGCCGATCTTCACCCACAGCCAGGGGCTCTATCCGTCTGGCATGGTCGCCTCGACCTATATGCTGGGCGCTTCGGCCGACGAGTTCTGGATGCAGCCGGGCAGCGCCCTGCAGGCGGTGGGCGCGGCCAGCGAGGAGATGTTCTTCAAGCGCTTCTTCGACAAGTACGGCGTCAAGGCCGATTACGAGCAGCGCTACGAGTACAAGAACGCGGTCAATCCCTACCTTTATAGCGACTACACGCCCGCGCACCGCGAATCGACGCTGTCGTGGATGGGCTCGGTCTACGGCTCGGCCATGACCGCAGCGGCCCAGGACCGCAAGATCGCCCCGGCCGTCCTGACCAAGACCATCGAGGCCGGTCCCTACGGCGCCGAGGAGGCCAAGGCCAAGGGGCTGATCGACCGTGTCGGCCAAGTCAAAGACGTCCAGGACGCCCTGCTGGCCAAGGCCGGCAAGGGCGCCAAGCTGATGGACTTCGACGACTACGCCTCGCGCGCCCGGCGCTCGACGGCCAAGTCGGGCCCGGCCATCGCCGTGGTCTCGGCCGAGGGCGCGATCATGACCGGCAGCGGCCAGGGCGGCTCGCCGTTCGGCGGCGACAGCACCATCTATTCCGACCAGGTGGCCAAGGCCCTGTACGACGCCATCGACGACAAGGACGTCAAGGCGATCGTCTTCCGCGTCTCCTCGCCGGGCGGTTCGGACACCGCCTCCGAGCAGATCCTGGCCGCCGTGAAGGCCGCCCGGAAGGCCGGAAAGCCCGTCGTGGTCTCCATGGGCACCTATGCGGCCTCGGGCGGCTACTGGATCAGCTCGGGCGCCTCGGCGATCGTGGCGCAGCCCTCCACCCTGACCGGCTCGATCGGCGTCTACGGCGGCAAGTTCGCCCTGGGTCCGGCCCTCGAGCGGTTCGGCGTCGACACCCGCCAGCTGCACGTGGGCGGCGACTATGCCGGCGCGTTCGGCTCGGCCGACGGCTTCACCCCCGACCAGCGGGCCAAGTTCGCCGGCTGGATGGACCGCATCTACGCCGGCTTCATCGAACGCGTCGCCGAGGGCCGCAAGCTGCCGCCCGAGCGGGTGCGCGAGATCGCCAAGGGCCGGGTCTGGACGGGCGTCCAGGCCAAGCAGCTGGGCCTGGTCGACGAGCTGGGCGGCTTCTACGAGGCGGTCGAAAAGGCCAAGGCCCTGGCCAACCTCAAGGGCGACACCAGGCTCAAGAAGATCGGCGGCTCCAACTCGCCGTTCGAGGCCCTGGAGCGCGCCCTGGGCGTCAGCGGGACCTCGATGCGGACCCTGGCCGCCTCGGCCTGGCTGCTGGGCGACCCGCGCGCCCAGTCGATCCTGGACGACATGGCCCGCGCTCGCCTGCAATCCACGCCCAGCGGCGCGGCGGTGCTGGCCGACACGCCGGTGCGATAGGGCGCCAACGCCGCGATCAAGACCAAGGGCCGTCCGGGCGACCGGGCGGCCCTTTTTCGTAGCGGCGTTCCCGAACCCAAAGCCACGGAAAGACGGCCATCCCGACCGAGGCCCGGCGAAGCGGGCGGGGAGCCGGGACGCACGTGTGAATTCGGCGCTTCGGGTCGGTCCCGGTTCGGCGCGTTGCGCGCTTGTCTGGAAGGCCAAGATCGGCTTGGGCGCGGCCTACCGTCGGGCGACGCCGCCGGAAATCGGCTCTCGGCGACGCCTGGGCGCGCTAGCGTCCCGGCAGGAGATCGAGCCATCGAACCTCGTCCATGGTCCGCATGCTTCCGCCCAGCCGCTTGAGGGCGGCCATGCGGTCGCTGTTGGCCGGAGACCTTCGTGAGGCCTCGCCTTCGGCCCTGGCGGGCTTCGGACAACCCCTCCCCGCGCGCGCCCTCTCGTTCAGGCATAAAAAAATGGCGGGCTCCGAAGAGCCCGCCATCCTTGTCCGATCGCTCGGCGACTGGGGTTTAGTATTCCCAGTCGAAGCCCAGGCGCACGTAACGCGGCGACTGGTAGGAGGTCGGCAGACCGTAGCGGGAGTCAACCGCGCCGGTTTCGGTGTCGCCGAATTCCCAAGCGTTGGCGACGGCCTTGCTGTTGAAGACGTTGAAGACTTCAGCGCGCAGCGACAGAGCGCCCGGCAGCGAGAACCGGTCCGGAACCGTGTACTTGACCGACAGGTCGAGGTTCTTGGTCCAGTCCGTGGCGAACTGCGAACCACGCGGGGTCGACTTGCCTTGGCAGAAGAACGAAGCCGCGCCGTAAGCCTTGGCGTAGACGTCGGTCGGGTGCACGCCGATACAACCCAGGTGCTTCGGCGAGATCAGGCTCGCGTTGGCACCCAGCAGCAGGTTGTCGGTCACGGCGTAGGCGCCGAAGACCTTGAACTGATAGCCGCGGTGGTTCGGCAGCAGGCCGTACGAACCTTGGGTCAGACCCGGCTGGTCGAAGTCTTGCGTGATGCCGCTGTCGATCTGGCCGACGTCCGACTTCACGGCGCCTTCGTAGTTGCCCTTCGATTCCGAGAACACGGCCGAACCCTGCAGGGTCCACTTGCCGTCGAACGCGCGCTCGAAGTTGATTTCCAGGGCGGTGTATTCGCGCTTCACCGTCGGGTAGCCGAGGTCGGCGGCCGAGAAGGTGATGGTGCGAGCCGTGGATTCACCGTTGATCGGGCGACGCAGCGTGATGGTCGCGTCCTCGCCCGGGTTGATGATCGTGTACTGGTGGAAGCCGGTGAAGTTCGAGCAGCCCGGGATCGTCTTGTAGGCGCCGAACTCGCGGATGCAGTAGGCGTTGACGGCGGCGTCGATGGCCACGTCTTCAGCCGAACGGCCCAGGGTGCGGTAGGTCAGGTTGACGCCCGCCTTCCACAGCGGCGTGAACTGACGCTGCAGACCCAGGATGTATTCGTCTTCGTAGGTGGGCTTCAGGTTCTTGGACACCGTCGAGGTGATCGGGGTGGGCGAACCGTCGCCGGTCACCTCGCACCCGTTCACGCCCGTCGGGCCGACGCCGCCGGCGGGGCAAGGCGCCGCGCCGGAGAAGTTCAGCACCTGGGCGCCGCGGGTCGCCAGACCCGTGGTCGGGTCAGGCTGGCTGCCCATCAGGAAGACTTCGGTGAAGTACAGTTCGCCACCGGTCTGACGGTAGGCGGTGTTGGACGCCACCGGCAGGAAGTAGCGGCCGAACGAACCCGACAGCTTGGTCTTGGCGTCGCCGGTCACATCGTAGATGAAGCCGAGGCGCGGACCCTTGTAGTTCTTGTAGTTGATGAACACTTCCCCAGCGGAGTTCATGTTCTTGAAGCTGTCGCTGCGCAGACCCAGGTTCAGGGTCAGGCGGCTGGTCAGATCCCAGTTGTCCTGGATGTACAGGGCCTGGTTCTCGGCGTCGAAGGTGCCGCCGTTCAGGTAGGTCACGACAGCCATGTATTGGGTGCCGGCCGCGATGCCGTACTTATCCGCGGTGCCCGCGGTGTTGTACGTGTAGGACTGGCCGCCAACCGGCGTCGAGGCGCGCAGCAGCGACAGCTTTTCGTTGTCGATGCCGAAGCGGATGTGGTGCTTGCCGATCAGGTTGAAGTACAGGTCGCCGTCGACGCGGTAGAATTCGCGCGAGGTTTCGGCGAGGCTGGTCGAGGTCGAACGCTGCGGACCCAGCTGACGGACGTTGTTGGTGTCGCGCTGGTCGGTGATGTACGGCGAAACGGTGTTCGACGGGATGCTGTTGTCGGCGTCGTCGTTCTTGCCGTAGGCGGCCGACAGGGTGAACCAGTCGGTGAACGTGCCGGTGTACTTGGCGACCCAGCTCTGACCGCCGGCGCGACGCGTGGTCGTGCTCAGCAGACCGCCGATGGTGTCGGTGGTCGAGTCATAGTCGTAGATCGAGCGGTCGGTCTGACGGGTGGTGTCGAACCAGGTCAGTTCCACGTGCTGACGGTCGGTGATGTAGCCGTCCAGCTTGACGCCCCAGAACGGGTCGTTCGAGTGGTCGACGATCGTCGAGGCGTCTTCGATGTACGAGGCCGAGGCCTTCGAGTCGCGCTGTTGGTTCAGCACGAAGAAGTACAGGTGGTCCTCGATGATCGGACCGCTGACTTCGGTGATCAGGTCCTTGTACTTCACCACGTCGCGGTGGTTGGCGTCCTGGAAGGTGTCCGGGCTGGTCTCGGCCAGGCTGTTGGGCTCGTAGTTGCCGTGGATGCGGACGTGGAACTCGTTACCGCCCGACTTGGTCACGGCGTTGATCACGCCGCCGGTCGCGCGGCCGAACTCGGCCGGATAACCGCCGGTCTTCACTTCCACGGTCTTGTAGAAGTCGAACGGAACGGTCGAACCACCCAGGTAGGTGTTGAAGTTCGTGATGTTCAGGCCGTTGACGTAGAACGCGTTTTCAGCGCCCGAAGCGCCGGCCAGGGCGGGCTGGGCGCTGATCAGCGCGCCGTTGCTTTGCGCGGCGCCCGAGCCCTTGACGGCGCCGGGGGCCAGCAGGGTCAGGGCGGCGATGCTGCGGCCGAGCGGCACTTGCTTGGCCAGGTCTTCGACGTCGACCGACAGACCCGTGGTCGTCGCGGCGAAGTCGAGCTGCGGGTTGGCGGTGCCGGTCACGACGACGGCGTCCACTTCACCCGGACGGTTCAGCGTGAAGCCGTAACCGCTTTCGCCACCGAGACGCACGGTCGCGGCGCTGTTGGTGATCGGGTCGAAGCCGTCCTTGGAGACGCTGACGGTGTAGCCGCCGAGCGGGATCAGGGCCGCGCGGAACTTACCTTCGTCGTTCGTGGTCAGGTTGCGCGAGATGCCGGTGTTGGTGGACTTCACAACGACCGAAGCGCCCGAGACCGGGGCGCCCGACGAGTCGGTGATGGTGCCGACCAGGGTGCCGCTCGTGTAGTCCTGAGCCGAGGCCATGGTCGGGATCGCCGTGGCGACCGCCGTGATCGCCAGCGGCGCGGCGACGGTGGCCAGGCCGGCCAGCAGCGTCGACGTCAAAAGGCGCGCACGAGCGCCGCCCTTGGTGGAAGTCATCTTCATAATATCCCCTCTAGCATGGCAGAGCATCCCGACCGCCCGCACGTCCCCTTTCGGGGATGTTACGTTCGGCCTGTACGGATTTTTGCCCCAACTCCACCACGAGAACTTAGGTGTCCCGGAAAACATTTCCCCGGTTGGGCCGACGTTAGGAGGCGCGCCGCTCGGCGGTCAATTCCCATTACCGATCCGTAATCACATCGCCCGGTGCTGTCGCATTATCGCAACACGATCGCCTCATTTCTGACGAACGCCGCTCAGATTTGCCGCAAACCCAGGGATAACACGGGTCTCAGCCCTCATATCCCCTTGGTCCGCAAGGCAAATTCGCCCCACGAAACGCGGCGGGAAGATGTCGGCGCGCAAGCCGCGGAGATTGGGACAGAAACGCCCGCCTCGAGTTGACTTTTGGAAAAATGCTTCGACGGATAGCGATGTTATCGACTTCAATGTGTCACAGATCGTTAGAATGTGACGAAATTTCACCGTTCATCGCCCAAGTTTTCGACACAATTTGCCCCGGCTGACTGTTGCGCGGGCGCCTATCTCTCGGGGATGATGTTGCTTCGAAAGGCGCCAGTCCGGCGCCTCGCCACCATTAACGAATGAGACGCCATGACCGGGTTTCGACGCGTGACCGACTCGCTGTCGGTCAGTCCTCAGATCGCCACCGACGACCTGGATCGCGCCGCGCGCGAAGGTTTCGTTCTGGTGATCAACAACCGGCCTGACGACGAGGAGCCCGGCCAGCCGTCCAGCGCCCAGATCGAGGCCGCCGCCAAGGCCGCGGGGCTGGACTATGTGCATATTCCGGTGCGCGGCGGGCCGACCTACGACCAGGTGGAGGCCGTGCGCCAGGCGGTCGAGGCGGCCGAGGGACCGGTCCTGGCCTTCTGCCGGTCGGGCACGCGCTCGATCGTCACCTGGTCGCTGGGCCAGGCCGCTTCGGGCTCGGCCGATCGCGCCACCCTGGTGCGCCAGGGCGCCGAGGCCGGCTACGATCTGTCGGGCGTGCTGGGCGTCTAGGCGCCTGCGCTAGTAGTGGTGAGTCAGGGCGACCCGGGCGGCCATGGTCGAGGGCTCGGGTTCGCAGCTGGCCAGCACGAACTGCGCCGCCATGAGACAGAGGATGGCGAAGGCCGCGCGCTGGAGCCGTTTTGAGACAAAAATCGCTGCGTCGGCGGCCATGATCGGTACTCCGGAAGGTTTACGGGTCGTTCACCGCAAGTCCGGCGCCGGAGCCGCCCCCCAAATGAGGTCGCGATGATCCCCTACGTCCGCGAGATCGACTTCGAGTACGGGCGCTGCGACCAGGTCTCGCCGCTGATCCGCCGGGTGATCGCCGACAATCCCGGCCCCTTCACCTATGTGGGCACCGGCACCTACATCGTCGGGCGCGGGACCGTGGCGGTGATCGACCCCGGCCCGGACCTGGACGGCCACCTCCAGGCGCTGCTGGCGGCGCTGGAGGGCGAGACGGTGAGCCACATCCTGGTCACCCACCACCACAGCGACCATTCTCCCCTCGCCCGCCCGCTGCGGGACAAGACCGGCGCGAAGATCTTTGGACGCCGCGCGCCGCACCTGGCCGAGTTGGCGCCGGGCCTGGCGCTGGAGGCCGGCGAGGACGACGGCTTCCGCCCCGATGTCGAGATCGCCGACGGCGACGTGTTCGAGGGGCCAGGCTGGACGCTGCGGGCCGTGACCACGCCGGGCCACACCTCAAACCACGTCTGCTTTTCCCTGGACCAGGAGAACGCCCTGTTCAGCGGCGACCACGTCATGGGCTGGTCGACCACGGTGATCACCCCGCCCGACGGCGACATGGGCGACTATTTCGCCAGCCTGGAGAAGGTGGCGGCGCGGGCGTTCGAGACCCTGTGGCCCACCCACGGCGCGCCTGTGCGCGAGGTCGCGCCGTTCGTCCAGGCCTATGCCGACCACCGCCGGGCCCGCGAGGCCCAGGTGCTGGCGGCGCTGGGGGCTGGCCCGACCACCATCAAGGCCATGGTCCCGACGCTCTACGCCGCCGTCGACCCGCGCCTGCACCCGGCGGCGGCCATGTCGGTGCTGGCTCACATGCTGCTGCTGGTGAAAGAGGGGCGCGTGACGTGCGAGGGCGTGGCGGGGTTGGATAGCGTCTACAGGCTCAGCTGAGGCTACCGCTTGCCCCCTTCGGGCCTTCGGCCCTCCTTCCCCCGAAGGGGGAAGAGGACGCCGCGTTTAAAGTCCTCCGCCCCCTACGGGGGCGGACAGACCGCGAAGCGGTCAGGTGGGGCAAGTGGGTGAGCCTCCGCCCTACCCTCTGACCACCGCCAGCAACCCGCCCAAGCGGCGGCAGTTGCGGCCCATGTCGGCGCCGGGCTCGCGGCCGACCGAGCGCATGTCGACACGGGCGCCGTTGGCGTCGGGGCGCACCCGCACGATCAGGTCGTCCTTCAGACCGTACCAGAAACTCTGGCCGGTGGCCTCGAGGCGCCCGTCGATCGGGTCGTCGGTGACCAGGCTCAGGCCCGCCGCCAGCACGGCGGCCTTGGCCGCCTCGTAGGCGTCGGCGGGCGAGCGCTCGACCACCAGCGGGCGGGCGGCCGGGCAGGTCTCGGCGTTGACATCGGCGATGCGGCGGCCGGCATAGGCCAGCGAGCCGACCGGCAGGCTGGGGTCCTCCTCGACGGTCTGGGCGTCGCCGCCCCGCGCGGCCAGGCCCGCGTCCGACAGCATCAGCGGGGTCTTCCAGTCTGTGGAGACGTCGTGGATCGGCGGGGCGCGCCCGCCCACAGCGTTGGCGGCGACCATGGTCCCCAGCGTGGCGACCGTGATGGCCAGGGCCAGCAGGGCCTTGCCCCAGAACCGGGCGATGCCGCCGAACAGGGCCGCGATCAGGCCCAGCACGCCGGTGGCCACGCCCAGCATCGCCGCCTTGGGCGCCCAGTCCAGACTCATCTGGTCGTAGCCGACCGCCAACGGGAACACCCCGAACTTGACGCCCAAAGCCCCCGCCCCGACCAGCAGGGCCGGCGCCAGGGCGATCAGGATCGCCAGATCGAGCAAGCCCGAGGTCAGCCCCCCCGACTTTCCAGTCTTCTTGGCGCTCTTCTTCGCGTCCTTCTTGGTCTTGCGCGCGCTGGGCGGGATCAGCGGCATGGCCAGCGGCGCCTCCTCGGCCACGAAGACCGGCTGGGCGTGGAAGGCCTCCTCGGGCACCGGCGCCAGCTTGGCCTCGGTCGGCTTCAGCGGGCCGAGGGGGAAATGCTCCTCGTGCCCCCGGTCCTCGAAGACGGGCTCGACCTCGGGCTCGGCGGGCTTGGACACGACGGCCGCGACGCCGGCCGTGGCGGCCGCGGCGGTGGCGGCGGCGAGGATCGGCGCGATGGTGAGCTCGGCTTCCGGCGCGGCCTCGGGTTCCGGGGCCGGTTCGACTTCCAGGACCGGTTCGGCCTCGACATGCGCCACGGGCTCGGCCACCGGCGCCTCGGCCTCCGAAGCCTCTGCCACCAGCGGCTCCAGCATCGGCGGCTCGGCCAGGGGCGGCGGCTCCGACAGCGGCTCCTCCGGCTCGGGGGCGTAGATGCGCGCGGCCTGGGCCCCGTCGGCGGCGGCCAGGGTCGGGGCGGCGGGCGGCTCCCCCCCATCGGCTTCGACTTCGGCCTCGGCTTCCACCTCGGCGGCGACGGCCGCGGCGGCGGCCACGCCTGGCAGGACATAGTCCTTCATGCGCTGGCGGATCAGCTTCTTGTCGATCTTGCCGGTCGCGCCCAGCGGGATGTCGTCGACGAAGACCACGTCGTCGGGCATCCACCACTTGGCGATCTTGCCCTGCAGGAACTCCAGGAACTCTTCCTTGGTGGCGGTCTCGCCGTCCTTCAGCTTGACCAGCAGGATCGGCCGCTCGTCCCACTTGGGATGGGGCACGCCGATCACCGCCGTCATCGCCGCCTTGGGATGGCCCAGGGCGATGTTCTCGATGTCGATGGTGCTGATCCACTCGCCGCCCGACTTGACCACGTCCTTGGCCCGGTCGGTGATCTGCATGAAGCCGTGGTCGTCGATGGTGGCCACGTCGCCGGTGTCGAAGAAGCCCTCGTCGTCCAGGATCTTGCCGCCCGCGCCCCGGAAGTATTCGGCGGCGATGATCGGGCCCTTGATTTTCAGGTTGCCGAAGCTCTTGCCGTCGTGCGGCAGGCGGTTCCCCGCGTCGTCGGTCAGCTTCAGCTCCACGCCCAGCGGCGGGCGGCCCTGCTTGAGTCGATAGGGCATCTGCTGGTCGTAGGGCAGCTTCTCCAGCTCGTCGGTCATCACCGACAGGGTGCCGACCGGCGAGGTCTCGGTCATGCCCCAGGCGTGGACCACCTCGACGTCATAGTCCTCCTGGAAGGCGCGGATGATCACCTCCGGACAAGCCGCCCCGCCGATCACCACCTTGCGCAGGACGGGCAGCTTGGCGCCGGTGTCCTTCAGGTGTTGCAGCAGCATCTGCCACACCGTGGGCACGGCGGCCGAGAAGGTGACCCCCTCGGTGTCGAGCAGTTCGAAGATCGACGCCCCGTCCATCTTGGCCCCGGGCATCACCATCTTGGCCCCGGTGCCGGGCGCCGAGAACGCCACGCCCCAGGCGTTGGCATGGAACATCGGCACCACCGGCAGAATCACGTCCTTCTGCGACAGGCCCATCACGTCCGGCTGCAGGGTGATCAGGGTGTGCAGGAAGTTGGAGCGGTGCGAATACATCACCCCCTTGGGGTCGCCCGTCGTGCCCGAGGTGTAGCAGAGCCCCGCGGCCGTGCCCTCGTCGAACCCGCCCCAGGCGCAGTCGGCGCCGAACTGCTCGATCAGGTCCTCGAAGCACAGCAGCCCCTTGAAGTGGGGCGCCTCGGCGGCGAGCTTGAAGTCGGCCGGCATGTGGTCGCGATCGGTGAAGACGATCACGTGCTCCACGCTGGGCAGGCGCGGAACGATGCCGGCGATGATCGGCAGGAAGGTCAGGTCCACGAAGATCGCGCGGTCGCCGGCGTGATCGGCGATCCAGGCGATCTGCTCGGGGAACAGGCGCGGGTTCAGGGTGTGGCACACCGCCCCGATGCCCATGATGCCGTACCAGGCCTCCATGTGGCGGGCGGTGTTCCAGGCCAGGGTGCCGACGCGGTCGCCCGACTTGATCCCCAGGGCCAGCAGGGCGTTGGACACCCGCTTGGCGCGGTCGTGGATGGCGGCGTAGGTGGTGCGGACGATCGGCCCCTCGACCGAGCGGGTCACGACTTCGCGCCCGCCGTGCCACAGGGCGGCGTGGTCGATGATCTTGTCGACCGTCAAGGCCCCGTGCTGCATCAAGCCCTGCATCGGCCACGCTCTCCCGATCCGTTATCGTTGTTCAGCCAAGGCTAGCGGCGCGGCCGCGGCGGCGCAACGCGGCGCGCGCTTGAAGCGAAACCGAACGCGAAACCGACAGGGTTGCGCCAATCCGTCGCAGGCGCCGTTCAGGCCATGCTAGTGACGATGGCCTATTGTGTCGGCTGAACGACAGGACAGCCCTACGAGACCGGAGCGCGGTGAAGAGTTTCGACGCCATATGGGCCGACGACCGGCTGGACGAGGTGGCGATGGACACCCATCGCCTGCTGCCCTCGCGCCTGTTCCCGGCCCTGGCCTGCGCCGCCCTGACCGCCTACGCCCTGAGCTGGAAGACCGCCTTGGTCTGGCTGGGCGCCCTGGTGGTCGGCGAGGCCCTGGCGCGCCTGACCACCCGCCGGTTCAAGCGCGGAGTCCCCGGCTCGCCACGCGAGCGCGCGGTCTTCGTCTGGGCGGCCCTGCCGATCAATTTCACCTGGGCCATCCTGGGCATGCTCTACTGGCTGGCGCCCGAGGACGGCTTCAAGATCGGCGCCGTGGCCCTGTGGGCCGGCCAGATCATCTTCACCCAGAACTTCCGCCACCAACCGGCCGTGCTGATCGCCAACAGCGCCGGCGCACCGATGCTGTGCCTGCTGGTCTTCCCGATCTTCTTCTTCCCCGGCGCGCACGGCGTGGGCGCCGACATCGCCCGGATCAGCCTGGTGATGCTGGTGGCCACCTCGATCAGCGTGATGATGGCCAACCGCGCCGCCGCGCGGCGGATGGACGACCTGACCCGTGGCCTGCGCGAGGAGCGCGAGCGGGCCCTGGAGGCCAACCGCGCCAAGTCCACCTTCGTGGCCGTCACCAGCCACGAGCTGCGCACCCCGATGAACGGCCTGCTGGGCATGGCCTACGCCCTGGACCGCAGCAATCTCAACGAGGCCCAGCGCCGCCATGTGCGCCTGATGATCAAGTCGGGCGACAGCCTGATGCAGGTGCTCAACGACGTTCTGGACCTGTCGAAGATCGAGGCCGGCAAGGTCGATCTCGACCACGTGGCGACCAACCTGCCCGACCTGGTCCGCGCCGCCGGCGACGCCTGGCGCGACGCGGCCGCCGAGAAGGGCCTGTGGCTGCGCGTCGAGATCGATCCCTCCACGCCCGACTGGATCTCGGCCGACCCGCAGCGCATCCGCCAGGTGCTGATGAACCTGATCTCCAACGGGCTGAAGTTCACCAGCCAGGGCGGAGTCACCGTGCAGGCGGCGGCTTCGGCCACCGGCCCGGACGGGCTTTGCGAGGTCCGGCTGCGGGTGATCGACACCGGCATCGGCGTGGCCGCCCAGGTCCACGACCGCATCTTCGACAGCTTCACCCAGGCCGACAACGCCGTCTCGCGCAGCCACGGCGGCACGGGCCTGGGCCTGACCATCTCGCGCGCCCTGGCCCGCCAGATGGACGGTGACCTGACGCTGGAAAGCGGCGGCGACGGCGCGACCTTCGTCTTCACCCTGCGCGCCGCCCCCATCGCCGCCCCCGCTCTCGAGACCGAGGACGACGACTGGGCCGAGCCCGCGTCCGATCTCGACGCTCTGCGCGTGCTGATGGCCGAGGACAACGCCATCAACCAGGTGGTGGTCCGCACCATGCTGGAGGCCACGGGCGCGGTCCTGACCATCGTCGACGACGGCCAGGCGGCGCTGGACGCCCTGAAGGTCGGATCGTTCGACGCGGTGCTGATGGACATCAACATGCCGGTGATGGACGGCATGACCGCCCTGGCCGAAATCCGCGCCGGCCGCGCGGGCGACCCGGCCGTGCCGGTCATCGCCCTGACCGCCTCGGCCATGTCGGGCGACCGCGAACGGTTCCTGGCCATGGGCTTCGACGACCACCTGGGCAAGCCGATCCGGCCGGTGGAACTGCTGACGGCGATCTGCGGCGCGGTAAGGACCAAGACCGGACGCTGCGCGGAAGCGGCCCGATCCTAGGGCGTCACTTCGGCGCCAGTTCTCCAAACCAGTAGGCCGCCGTCACCCCGCCATCCATCAGGAAGTCGCTGCCGGTGATGAAGGCCCCGTCGGGTCCCATCAGCAGCGCCCCGACGTGGCCGACCTCGTCGGGCGTGCCGCCGCGTCCGGCCGGCGAGAACTCGATCATCCGCCGATAGCCCGCGCCTCGCGGTCCCTCCAGTTCGTCCTTGGCCAGAGGGGTGAAGATGATCCCTGGGCTGATCGTATTGACGCGCGCGCCGCGCTTTCCCCACCGCACCGCCTCGGCCATCACCCGCAGGGCGTTAGCGCGCTTGGAAACCTGGTAGGCGTGCAGCGGATCGCCGATCTGGTCGGGCTGCAACATCGGCAGGGCCAGCAGATCCTCGACCGGCGTCGTGGCCAGGGCCGTGTTCTGCTCGGGCGTCAGGGCCGGCAGGCGGTGGCCCGACTGCGAGGCGATGACCACCCCCGCCCCGCCCCGCGCCATGACCACGCCGAACGCTTCCAGCACCAGCGCCGTGCCATAGAGGTCGACCTTCAGGATCACCTCCGGCGGCGCCTGGCTGGGCGAAACCCCGGCGGCGTGGATCAGGCCCGTGACCTCGCCCAGCGCCGTAGCCGCCTGGACCAGGGCCTCGACCGAAGCCCGCGAGGAGACGTCGACCGTGGCCGTGCTGACCACGAAGCCGGCCTCGCTCAGGGTCTTGGCGGCGGCCTCGGCGTTGTCCAACCGCAGGTCGGCCAGCAGCACGTGCTTGCCCGCGCTGACCCGGCGGGCGATGGCCTGGCCGATCGATCCCGCCCCGATGACGACGACGACTTCCGTCATGCCCAACTCCCTTGGCCGCGCGTCGCGCGACGACCGCGCGACCTCGCTGGAGGAAGTAGGCCGAACGCCGGTCAGCGACTATGCGCTTAAATCGGCATGCGGTGATGAACTCAGATCATCAATGGGTCGCTAGCCCATCGACTCCGCCAGGGCCCGGGCCTCGTCCTCGAAGGCGCTGACCGTGTCGACCTTGCGCCAGGCGATCTCGCCGGTGTCGCGGGTCAGCTGGCTTTCCAGCACGGCCACGTCGGCGTCGGAGGCGTCGTTGACGCGGGCGGCGACGCGGGCGCGCAGCACCTCGGGCGGGGCCTCCAGCCAGACGCCCTGGAAGGCGACGTCGGCGCTCTTGGCCAGGGCCTCGGCGCGGGCGCGCTGCTCGGGCTTGAGGAACACCGCGTCGACCACCACCGAGCGGCCGGCGGCCAGGGTCAGGGCTGCGTCACGGAAGAGCTCGTCATAGACCCGGTCGCTCATTTCCGGCGTGTAGGCTTCCTTGGGCAGGCGCTGCAGCGACGGCACGCCCAGCAGACGCTTGCGGATCTCGTCGGTGCGCAGAACCACCGCGCCCGGCGCCGCGCCCAAGCCCGGCGCGCAGACGCGGGCGAAGGTCGACTTGCCCGAGCCCGAGAAGCCGCCGGTGGCCACCAGGCTGACCGGCTTGGGCGCCAGGTGCTCAAGCGCCGTGGCCAGGTAGGCGCGCGCGGCCTCGTCGTCGTTGCTGTAGGCCCACACGTGAGTGCGCACCGCGGCGCGGACGCTGAGCATCAGCGGCAGCGCCGCGAGACCGGTCCACAGCCCCTCGCCGAACGCGCGGGCGGCCTCGTCCAGATAGGCGTTCAGCACCCGGCCGGCCGCATCGCGGCGACGGCGGAAGTCCAGGTCCATCAGCAGGAAGGCCAGATCGTACTGGATGTCGATGTCCGACAGCGAGTCGTTGAACTCGATGCAGTCGAACAGGATCGGCTTGCCCTCTTCGACCAGGATGTTGCCCAGGTGCAGGTCGCCGTGGCAGTGGCGCGCGAAGCCCCGGCCGGCGCGCTCGTTGAGCAACGGCGCCAGGCGCGCCAGGGCCAGGTCGGTCTCGGCGATCAGCCGCTCGACGGCCTGGGCGCCCAGGCGCGGGGCGAGACCCCGCAGCAGGTTGGCGTTGGAGGCGATGGTGTAGCCCAGGGCCCCCACTCCGCCGCCCTCGGGGCGCAGCGGCGCTCCGGCATGGAACTGGGCGATGGTGCGGCCCAGCGACTCCTCCAGAGCGTCGTCGATGGCCCAGGGCTGCTGGGCCAGCACGCCCTGCTCGTCGAAGCGGCGCATTTCCAGCAGGTATTCGACGATCTCGCCGGGACCGTCCATCTCGACGCCGCCATTGTCGGTCCGCGTCAGGCGCCGCACGGCGCGGTAGATGTCGGGCGCGGCGGCGCGGTTGAAGCTGAGCTCCCGCTCCAGGGACCAGCGGCGCAGCTCCAGGGTGGAATAGTCCAAAAAGCCGAAATTGACCGGACGCTTGACCTTCCAGGCCGCCTCGCCGACCAGGAACACCCGGGCGCAAGAGGTCTCGATGACCCGGTCGGCCCGTTCGCCCATCCAGGCGGCCACTTCCTGCTCGCGAACCGTTTCCGCGTCCTTGATCACGCCAAAGCCTCATGCATCGCGCCAAGAGAACGGGCGCCGGCGTCCCCATAGCGGAAAGTTCCGTTCACGTCGCGCGTGACGCCTTGCTTGCGCTTGGGTTGAGTGATTATGGTGAAGTTCACCGAAGATCGAGTCACGCTACATGCTTACCGGCGATGGACCCAACCGGTCCGAACGCAAGAAGATCGAGATCCTGACGGCCGCGCGCGGCGTCTTCCTCAAGCAAGGCTATCCCGACGCCGGCATGGAGCTGGTGGCTCGATTGGCCAGCGTCTCCACCGCTACCCTTTATGCCCACTTTCCGAGCAAGGCCAAGCTGTTCGAGCTGGTGGTGCGCGACGCCGTCCAGCGCATGGCCGAGCCGGTGCTGGAAAGCCTGCGCACCGAAGGCGACGCCAGGACCCGCCTGACCGCCTTCGCCCTGGCCTACGCCACCTTCATGTCGCGGCCCGGCACCCGGGCGATGTTCCGGATGGTGACCAACGAGCGGCGGCGGTTCGAGTCGGTGGCCGATGACTTCCAGACCAGCGTCGGCGAGGTGCTGGGCGGGGCGGCGGTCCGGGTGATCGAGGCCCTGGCCGCGCGCGGCGAACTGGCGGTCGACACCCCCTCTCGCGCGGCCGACCAGCTGTTGGGCATGCTGGACCACCCCACCCTGCTGCGCGGCCTGCTGGCCGGCGACGACACCCTCCCGGCCCGCCCCCTCTGCGAGATCGCCGCCGAAGCGGTCGAAACCTTCCTGGCCCGGTATGGGGTAAAGGGGTGAGCGCTACGGATACAGCCGCGTCGTCCCCCAGCCTTCGCCGTCGCGCTGGTAGACCAGTCGCTCGTGCAGGCGGAAGGGGCGGTCGCGCCAGAATTCGATGACTTGCGGCACGACGCGGTAGCCCGACCAGTGCGGCGGGCGCGGCACCTTGCCCAGGCCGAACTTCAGCGCCATCTCGGCCACCCGGCGTTCCAGGGCCAGGCGGTCGGGCAGCGGCCGCGACTGGTCGCTGGCCCAGGCGCCCAGCTGGCTGTGACGAGCGCGGCTGGCGAAATAGGCGTCGGCCTCGGCTTCGGTGACCGGCTCGACCGCGCCGCGCACCCGCACCTGGCGGCGCAGCGACTTCCAGTGGAACAGCAGGGCCGCCTTGGGATGGGCGTTCAGCTCCACGCCCTTGGCGCTCTGGGTATTGGTGTAGAAGACGAAGCCCCGTTCATCGACGCTCTTAAGCAGCACCATGCGCGAGTCCGGCAGGCCGTCGGCGTCTACGGTGGAGACGGTCACGGCGTTGGGATCGTTGGGCTCGCTCTTGCCGGCCTCGGCCAGCCACTCTTCGAACAGGCGGATCGGATCGCCCTCCGGCAGCAGCGGCGGGGGCGTCGCCTCGGTCACCTGGCGGACATAGTCGTCCTCGGACGGCGAGGCGGGGATCAGGGGCGCGTCGGTCATGGGCTGGATATAGGGCGCCTCGCATCGGCGGGCCACGCTTGACGTCAGAGGCATGTCGCGCGCATCTGCCGCGCGACATGAAGGACACCCTATGAAACTCGGCACGCGGGCGCGACTGGCCTGGATTCCCCTGGCGCTGTGGTGCGCGGCCAGCCTCTGGATCGGCTATGTCGAGGCCGTCAAATGGAAGGGCGACGACGTCCAGGACTGGATCTTCCTGGCGCTGGGCGGCCTGTTCCTGTTCGCGGCGGGGGCCTGGAATCTCTGGCGCGTCCAGGCCAAGGCGGCCGAGCAGGCGCGGGTCGAGGGACCCGAGGTCGACGTCCCCGTCACCTGGTATCGCAAGAGCGGCTCATGGGCGGTGATCGTCTTCGCGGCCGGGGTCTTCGGCATCTTCGGCCTGGTCTGGCTGCTGGGCACTCAGATCCGCTAACCGACCCGAATGTCTTAACTTAACCCGCCGTTGACCAAAGGGCGGCAGGGTCGCGGCATGACCGCCGGCTCGTCTTCCGTTCTCAGTCTCCAGGCCGCCCGCGCCATCCTGGGCGTGGCGCCCGGCGCCGACGAGCGCGAGCTGCGGGCCGCCTATCGCGAGGCCGCCAAGCGCGCCCATCCCGACCGTCCCGGCGGCGACGCGGCCCTGTTCCGCGACGTGCTGGCCGCCTACCGCCTGCTGCAGGACACGCCCGTCCCGCCGATCCACTTCCCCCCCGCCGTGACCGAGCCCGCCCGCGTCGAACAGGCCACCCTGCGGATCGACGCCGCCCTGGCCTTCGGCGGCGGCGCGCTGGATCTGGCGCTCGACGCCCGCAAGCTGCGCCTTACCCTACCCGCCGGCCTGCGCGAAGGCGACAAGGTGCGGGTCGAGGACGTGATGTTCCGCGTGGCGATCGAGCACGATCCCGACGCCCTGGTGCGCGGCGACGACCTATGGCTGACCGCGCGCCTGGACGCCCGCGCCCTGGCCGAAGGCGGCCGCATCGAGGTGACGACGGCCCTGGGCCCGCGCCTGGTCTGGATCTCCACCAAGGCCGCCGCGCGGGGTCTGGTCCGTATGCCCGGCCAGGGCCTGCCGGCCCGCGCCGCCCACCGCGCCGGCGACCTCTTCCTGCGCCTGGAAGCCCTGGGCGACGGCGCCGAGAGCGCCGCCCGCTCGCAGCTGAAACGCTTCGCGGCCGCCTGGGCGGCCTAAGACCAAGGACGCCCCCTCCGTCACGATGCTTCGCATCGCGCCACCTCCCCCGTTTCACGGGTGAGGAGAGGTGCAGCGCGAGACCTCCTCACCCGCATAGCGGGGGAGGTGGCATGGCGCGGATACGCGACATGACGGAGGGGGCGTCCCTAGTGGCCCTCCTCGTCGTCGTCACTCTTGAAACTGTAAGGTTCGGCCGGCGGCAGGCACTTGACCATGATCTCCGCCGTCAGGCCGGGCTCGGCGACGACGGACGGCTTGTCGCCGAACACCGCCTCCCACAGGTCGGCCAGACGCTGGTACGCGAGATCGGACACGCCAACTCTTCCAAAGCCACTCTGAAAGAGACAATGCCCTTATGCGCCAAGGGGTTGCTGGTTAACGGCGCGCGCTTTTCAGCGCGCGCCGCCCGCCCCCTGCCCGCGCCTCCTCGACACCCCGAGGGTATCGACGGCCGGCAAGCATAAGCCAGACCGTGACCGTAGGCGCCTCACGGCTGCGCTGCCATGGGGTGAAACCCTGATTTCCGCGCGTTCTTGCCTTAAGGCGCGATCGCCAGCTCGAACGGCGTGGCCGGCAGGCCCGTCGCGCCGTAGAGGTTCAGGACCGGACTGTCGGCCCAGGCGAAGCGGACCTTGACCGGCGTGAAGCCCGCCGGAACCGCCAGGGCTGCCTGGTCGCCGCTCACGGTCGCGTCCACGAACCGGCAGGCGGCGCCGGCGTCGCACAGCTCGAAGCCGGCCGGGCGGACATCGCCCTGCACCACCGCCGACTGGTCCAAACGCACGGTCACCACGGCCCCCGAGCGCGTCGCCGACAACGGCGCGGGGCCGGCGGCGACCAGGCTGGTCTCGCCATAGGCCAGCTTGCGGGCCAGCAGGGCCAGGCGATGGCCGACCTGCTGCTTGTTGGCCGGATGGATGTCGTAGACGTCGCCGATGTCGACGGCCGAGGCCAGGCCCACCTTGGGATCGGCGGCGGCCGTGCGGCGCTGGACGTCGCGCACCCCCGCCCAGCCGGACTCGGCAGGCCGGGTCTGGCGCGGCCCGAAATCGGCCAGCTGCACCACCAGGAACGGCGCGTCGGGCGCCTGGAACGACGCCCGCCAATCGGCGACCAGGGCCGGCAGCAGGCGCGCATAGGCGGCCGGTTCGGCGACATTGGCCTCGCCCTGGTACCAGGCGAAACCCTTGACGCCGTAGGGGATCAGCGGCGCGATCATGCCGTTGCGCAGGGTCGACAGGCCGCTGGTGCCCACCCACGGAGCCTGGGGCGGCAAGCCCGACTGGGCGATGGTGGCCGAAACCTTGTAGCGCCAGGTCGCGCCCAGCGGAACGAACGACCCGTCGTCCAGCTTCAGCCCCTTCTGGGCGGCCGGCCCCCAGGCCCCGCCGCCGCCGCTGGTGTCGATGGCCCGCACGGCGATGACATTGGCGCCCGCCTTCAGCACGCCCGGCGCGATCTTGTATTCGCGCGGCCGGTCCCAGCCCTGGGACGAGCCGACCTCGCGGCCGTTGACGAAGGTGGTGTCCAGGTCGTCGATGGGACCCAGGGCCAGGGTCGCGCCCTGCTTGGCTTGCTTGGCGCTCAGGGTGATCGTGGCCCGCAGCCAGATCGTCCCGTCGAAGGTCTCCAGGCCCGGATTGGTCTCCCAGAACTGCTCGGCCGGCATGGTCGCCCAGGCGCGGTCGTCGAAATCCGGGCGGCTCCAGGCAGCGGCCTGGGGCTCGGCCTTGGCGGCCCAGCGGCCCAGCATGGCGCTCCAGTGGGCCATGCCCAGGTCCGGCGACTTGGCGTAGTCGGCCAGCACGGCCAGGCCCTCGTCATAGTCGCCCAGCGCGTGGAGACCTTCGCGGCTGATCCAGTCCTGGATCACCGAGCCGCCCCAGGTGGCGTCGATCAGGCCGATGGGCGCGCCGGTGGCCTTCTTGATCTCGCGCCCCATGAAGAAGCAGGCGGCGCTGAAGTTGTTGGCCGACTCCGGGCTGGCCGCGCGCCAGGCCGCTTCCTTGGGCAGGACGGCGGTCGGCTCGGGCAGGCTGACGCGGCCGGTCTGGAACAGGCGAATGTTCGGATCGGCCGAATTGGCCGCCTCGGCCTCGCCGTTCAGCGACCGGCGCAGCGGGTATTCCATGTTCGACTGGCCCGAGCACAGCCAGACGTCGCCGACCAGCAGGTCCGAGATCGTCTGGGTGTCGCCGTCGGCCTTGGCGGTCAGGGTCAGGGCCGCGCCCGGCTCGCGGGCCGGGAAGGCCGCCGACCAGCGCCCCGTGGCGTCGGCGGTGGCCGAGGCTTCGGCCTCGCCCAGCTTCAGCGAGACCACCGCCCCCGGCTTGGCCGCGCCCCATACGCGGATCGGCTGGCCGCGTTGCAGCACGGCGTGATCGGTGAAGACCGGAGCCAGGAGGGGCGCGGCCTGGGCCGAGACGGTCAGGGCGGTGGCGGCCACGAGGCCGAGGATCATCGAACGCATGGCCTGCACCCAAATCAAAATCCGCTCACCCCGACGGCAGCCGGGATGAGCGGTATAAAAGTCAGTTCGCCGCCTTGCCCGGGCAGGTCGCGCCCGCCGGGTCGGTGCTCAGCTTCACGGTCTGCAGCGACACCGTCAGCTTGCCGGCGGTCGCCAGCTCGAACGGGGTGACGACCTTGGTGACGTCGGTCCCGGCCGCCTGGAAGCACTTGAGCGGGATCTTCAGGCTCTTCCACTCGCCCACCGGCGATGCGTTCAGCACCGGCGTCAGGTCCAGCTTGCCCCAGCCGATGGCCAGGCTGACCGGCGCCGTCGGCTTGGCGTCGAGGCGATAGTCGATCTGCAGGTTCATTTCGGCGTTGGTCTGGAACGTCAGGTCGGCCTGCTCGCCCGAGATCGCCGCCGTCGCCAGCAGGTCGCCCGAGAAGGTGATCTGGCGGCCGGCTTCCTGCACGTTGCCGGCGTCCACGGGACGGATCTGCACCGCCGTGGTCGGGGTCAGCTTGAACTCGTACGGCGCGGGCGTCTTGCCGGCGACGTAGTAGTTGCTGACGTTCTCGGCCGCCACGGTCAGGCCCGGCTTCTCCGACAGTTGGCCGAGGCGCGTCTTGCTGACGTAGGTCAGGCCGTAGCCGTAGGCGAACTGCGGCGCGTAGTTCTTGTCGCCGCGGTTCAGGGTGAATTGGCCAGCGGTCTTGGGCCAGCTGAACGACAGTTTGCCGTGGAAGTCGTTGCGCGGCTTGCCCGCCTTGTCGCCGATCAGCACGTCGGCGACGCCGCCGCCTTCCGAACCGGGCAGCCATGCGGCCACGAAGGCGTCCGAGGCGTTGATCTCGGGGTTCACCCACAGCGGACGGCCCGACAGGAACACGCCCACCACCGGCACGCCGGCGGCCTTCAGCTTCTTCAGCAGGGCCAGGTCCGTCTTGGTCCCGGGCTGGAATTCCAGGGTCTTGATGTCGCCCACGCCCTCGGCATAGGGCGTCTCGCCGAACACCACGATGGCGACGTCCGGCTTCTTGTCGAAGCTGCCGTCGACGCTGAGCGTGGCCGAACCGCCCGCCGCGTCGACCGCTTCCTTCAGGCCCGAATAGATCGACTGGGCGTTGGGGAAGTCGGCCTTGGTGTTGCCGGTGCCCTGCCAAGACAGGGTCCAGCCGCCGGCCTGCTGGCCGATATCGTCGGCGCCGGAACCGGCGACCAGGATGTTGGCCGAGGCCTTCACCGGCAGGACGCCGTTGTTCTTCAGCAGCACCAGCGACTCGCGCACCGCCTGGCGGGCGATGGCCTTGTGCTCGGCCGAGGCCATGACGGCCTCCTTGCCTTCCAGCGGACGCGACTGCTGGAACAGGCCGATCTTGGCCTTCACGCGCAGGATGCGGCGCACGGCGTCGTCGACGCGGCTCATCGGGATCTCGCCCGACTTGACCTGGGCCACGGTGTTGTCGAACAGGCCCTTCCAGCTGTCGGGGGCCATGTACATGTCCAGGCCCGCATTGGCGGCCTGGGCGCAGTTGGTGGGCGTGCAGCCGGCGACCTGACCGTGGCCGTTCCAGTCGCCGACGATGAAGCCGTCAAAGCCCATCTTGCCCTTGAGCACGTCGGTCAGCAGGCTCTTGTTGCCGTGCATCTTCTCGCCGTTCCAACTGGAGAACGACGCCATGATGGTCAGGGTGCCGGCGTCGATAGCCGGCACGTAGCCCTGGGCGTGCAGTCGGATCAGCTCGGCCTCGGAGACCTGGGTGTCGCCCTGGTCCTTGCCCTCGTGCGTGCCGCCGTCGCCCAGGAAGTGCTTGGCGCTGGCCGCCACGTGGCCCTGCTGCAGGATGCCCGGTCCGCCGCCCTTGAAGGGCGACACCGCGCCCTGCAGGCCCAGGATCATCTCGCGGGCGTAGAGGCGCACGATCTCCGGATCTTCCGAATAGCCCTCGTAGGCGCGGCCCCAGCGGTCGTCGCGGGGCACGGTCAGGGTCGGGCCGAACGCCCAGTCGAAGCCGCTGGCGGCGGTTTCCTGGGCGGTGGCCGCGCCGATCTTGCGGATCAGCTCGGGATCGCGGGTCGCGCCCAGGGCGCTGTTGTGCGGGAAGAGCGTGGCGCCGACGGCGTTGCCGTGGCCGTGCACCGAGTCGATGCCGAACATCAGCGGGATGTGGGTGCCGCCCACGCGCTGCTCGGCGGCGGCGCGATAGGCCTTCACCGAGTCCACCCACGGGCCGATCGGCGAGCGGTCGGGCGCGCCCAGCGGCGGCGAGCTGCCCCCGGCCAGGATCGAGCCCAGGGGATAGGTCTTCAGGTCTTCCGGCTTCACCGAGCCGATGTCGCCCTGGATCATCTGGCCGACCTTCTCCTCGAGGGTCAGCTTGCCGAGCAGCGACTCCACGAAGGCTTCGGTCTGAGGATCGACGACGCCCTGGCTCTTGGCCGCGGGCCACAGGGCCGGATGGGCGGTGCTCTTGGTGTCGGCGGCCGAAGCGGCGCCAGTCAGCAGGGTGGTCGCCAGCAACGCGGCGCAGAAGGCCTTGGTATTCATAACTCCCCACATTTTCTCGTTGAGTCCCGACAGCGTTGTCAGTTGCACGACAACGTTGTCGGAGCAACCTTGGTACCGGTATCTAATCGCTCGACGGCGATCCATACACAGTCTAATTTGTGTGACAAATAGAAACGCCGGGGAGCGACGAAATGCTGGGAATTCGGTCTGGCCTGGTGGCCGGCGCGGCCATCGCGGTGGTCATGAGCGGCGCGGCGCGGGCCGCCGAGCAGTCCCTGGCTTCCCCCGACGGCGCCCTGAAGGTCACGGTTTCGGACGATGGCGGCCAGGCCCGCTACGCGGTCAGCTACAACGGCAAGCCGCTGCTGGCGCCCTCGCCCCTGGGCCTGGTGCTCAGCGCGGGCGGCTCGCTGACCCACGGCCTGAAGATCGCCGGCGCGGAGACCGCGTCCAGCGACACCACCTACGACCTGGTCGTCGGCAAGGCCAAGACGGTCCGCGACCACTACAACCAGATCAGCGTCGACTTCCAGGAGCCGCAGGGCCTGCATCGCAAGCTGCGCGTGATCGTGCGGGCCTACGACCAGGGCGTGGCGTTCCGCTACGTGCTGCCGCGCCAGCCGGGCCTGGACGCGGTGGACATCCGCAATGAAGAGACCCGCTTCGACTTCCCGGCCGACTACCGCTGCTGGGGCCTCAATCTGGGCAAGTTCGGCACCAGTCACGAGGGCGAGTACGACCCGATCCAGTCGTCGATGTTCCGCGAGCACAATCTCTACGAGGCCCCGGTGGTCTGCGAGGCCGGCGACGCCGCCTTCGCCCTGGCCGAGGCGGACCTCAAGGACTGGGCCGGCCTCTACCTGACCGGACGCGGCGACGGGGGCCTGGGCATGCAGGCCAAGCTGTCGCCGCGTCTGGACGATCCGACCGTGGCCGTGCGCACCCGCATCGGCGGCGACGTCGTCTCGCCCTGGCGGATCGTGATGGTGGCCCCCAAGGCCGGCCAGCTGATCGAGAACACCCTGCCCACCACCCTGAGCGCGCCGACCAAGATCGCCGACACCAGCTGGATCAAGCCCGGCAAGGCCGCCTGGGACTGGTGGAACGGCCCGTCGATCAGCGGCGTGGCCAAGGCCGGCATGAACGCCGAGACCCTTAAGCGCTACATCGACTTCGCCGCCGCCAACGGCCTGGAATACATGCTGATCGACGAGGGCTGGAACCAGGGCGCCGGCGGCGGCGGCACGGTCCGCCCGGGCGTCGACGTCACCCGCCCGATCCCCGAGATCGACCTGCCGGACCTCGTCGCCTACGCAAAGGACCGCAAGGTCGGCCTATGGCTGTGGCTGAACTGGAAGTCGCTGGACGCCCAGATGGACGAGGCCCTGCCCCTCTACGAGCAGTGGGGCATCAAGGGCATCAAGGTCGACTTCATGGACCGCGACGACCAGGCCATGGTCGACTTCTACCACCGTCTGCTGAACCGCACGGCCCAGCACCACCTGATGGTCGACCTGCACGGCGCCTATCACCCCACGGGCCTGATCCGTACCTTCCCCCACTACATGACCCAGGAAGGCGTCATGGGGGCGGAGTACAACAAGTGGGGCGGCCGCATCACCGCCACCCACAATGTCACCCTGGCCTATACCCGCATGCTGCTGGGGCCGATGGACTACACCCCCGGCGGCTTCCGCAACGCCACGCCGGCCACGTTCACCCCGCGCAACGAGCTGCCCTACGTCCAGACCACGCGCGGCCAGGCCGTGGCCATGTACGTGGTCTATGACAGCCCGTTCGGGATCGTCGCCGACAGCCCCGACACCTATCGCGACAGCCCCGCTGGGCTCGACTTCGTCAGCGCCACCCCGGCCAGCTGGGACGAGACCCGGTTCGTGACCGGCGAAATCGGCCAGTCGGTCGTGGTGGCCCGTCGCAAGGGCGCGGACTGGTGGGTCGGGGCCATGACCAACGAGACCGGTCGGACCGTGAAGGTCCCGCTGGGCTTCCTGGGCGCGGGCGGGTTCGCCGCCGACATCCGCGAGGACGGCGCGGCGCCCACCGACCTGGTGGCCCGCAAGAAGACGGTGAAGGCCGGCGACGTCCTGACCCTGAAGCTGGCGCCCAGCGGCGGCGCGGCCGTCCGCCTGACGCCCGCCCGCTAGAGGACGATCCGCGTGACCTCGTTCAAACGCCTCCTCGCCCTGGCGGCCGCCGCCGGCGCGCTGACCCTGGCCGCCCCCGCGCTCGCCGGCTCTCCGCCTGTCCAACCCTACGCCTGGAACACCGTCGAGGTGCTGGGCGGCGGCTTCGTCAGCGGGGTGGTCTACCACCCCACCGAGAAGGGGCTGGTCTATATCCGCACCGACATCGGCGGGGCCTATCGCCTGGACCGGACGACGGGCCGCTGGATCGCCCTGAACGACGACCTCAAGCGCGCCGACGGCCAGTTGGCGGGCGCGCTGAGCCTGGCGGTCGATCCGCAGGATCCGAACCGCCTCTACATGGCGGCCGGCGAATACACCGGCCCGGGCGCGCGCGGCGGAGCTCTGCTGCGCTCCACCGACCGGGGGACCACCTGGGCCAAGACCGAACTGCCGGTGAAGATCGGCGGCAACGAGGCCGGCCGCAACACCGGCGAGCGGCTGATGGTCGATCCCCAGAAGGGCTCGGTGCTGTTCCTGGGCGCGCGCGACGGCCTCTATCGCAGCGCCGACTTCGGGGCGACCTGGTCGCGGGTCGAGGCCTTCCCCAAGATGCACGTGACCCTGGTCGCCTTCGACCCGGTGCAGAAGACGCCGGCCGGCGAGACGGCGATCCTCTATGCCGGCGTCACCAACGCGGTGAAGGAAGGCGTGGCCGGCGGCGGCCTGCTGGTCAGCACCGACGGCGGCCAAACCTGGGGCCTGGTCAACGGCCAGCCCAAGGGCCTGGTCCCGCACCATGTGGGGATCGACGCCAAGGGCGTGGTCTATGTGGCCTATGGCAACGGCCTGGGCCCCAACGGCGTCACCGACGGCGCGGTCTGGAAGATGGACCCCGACACCGGCGCCTGGACCGACATCACCCCCGTCAGACCCGGCGGCGCCGACGTGTTCGGCTATGGCGGCCTCAGCCTGGACCCCACCCGTCCGGGAACGCTGGTGGTCTCCACCCTGGATCGCTGGATGGTGGGCGACGATGTCTTCCGCTCGACCGACGGCGGCAAGAGCTGGAAGGCCCTGCGCGAGAAGTCCGAGCACGACATCGGCGGCGCGCCCTGGGTTCGCAGCCTGGAGAACAAGGCCGCTCGGGCCATGGGCCACTGGATTGGCGACGTCGACATCGACCCCACCAATCCGGACGAGGCGATCTACGTCACCGGCTACGGCCTGTGGCGGACGAAGGACCTGACCGAGGCCGACCGCTCGGGCCGCACCCACTGGCGCTTCGACGACGAGGGGCTGGAGGAGACCGTGGCGCTGGAGCTGGTCACCCCACCCGGCGGTCCGCTGATCAGCACCATCGGCGACATCGGCGGTTTCCGGCACGACGACCTGAACTCGGCGACCAACAGCCGCTATTTCGAACCGCACGGCGGCACCAACCGGGGCCTGGACTATGCCGAGCTGGCGTCGAACGTTCTGGTGCGCACCAGCGACCCCACGCCCACGGCCGGCTTCCGCTCGACCGACGGCGGCAAGACCTGGAAGGCCTTCGCCACCTCCCCGCCCCGCGACGCCCACATCCACACCGGCCGCATCGCTCTCTCGGCCGACGGCAAGCGGATCGTCTGGGCCATGCGCGACGCCGCCCCCTACGTGTCCAGCGACGACGGCAAGTCGTGGCGGCCCGTGCAGGGGATCACCGCCGGCGACCGGCGCGAGTTCATGCCCGCTTCCGACCGCGTGAACCCGCAGCGCTTCTACGTCTATGACGCCGCCCAGGGCGCGGTGCTGGCCAGCGCCGACGGCGGCGAGACCTTCAAGGTCACCGCCCGCGACCTGCCCTATGGCCGCCAGCTGAAGGCCCTTCCCGGCGTCGAGGGCGAGCTGTGGCTGGCCACGGCCCAGGGCCTGATGCGCTCGACCAACGGCGGCGACAGCTTCAAGGCCGTGCCCGGCGTCGACGACGCGGGCCTGGTGGCCTTCGGCAAGGCCGCCCCGGGCCAGAGTCATCCGGCGGTGTTCGTCTGGGGCAAGGTCGGCGGGGTCGAGGGCGTGTTCCGCTCCGACGACGTGGGCAAGACCTGGATCAAGCTGCACGACGAGCGCTGGGGCTTCGCCGAGCTGCGGGCCATGACCGGCGATCCGAACCGCTACGGCCGCGTCTATCTGGGCGTCCACGGTCGGGGCATCCTCTATGGCGATCCGCCGGCCGCCCGTTAGGAAACAGCATGAGCCTCAATCGACGTGACCTGCTGAACCTGGGCGCCGGCCTGGCCGCCGCCTCGGCCTCGCCCGCCTTCGCCAAGCGCAAGGACGGCTTCCAGGCGAGTTGGGAATCCCTGGCCGACGGCTACAAGACCCCCGACTGGTTCCGCGACGCCAAGCTCGGCATCTGGTCGCACTGGGGTCCGCAATGCGTGCCCGAATACGGCGACTGGTACGGCCGCCAGATGTACCAGCAGGGCAACCCGTTCTACGAGCACCACGTCAAGACCTACGGGCACCCGACGCAGTTCGGCTTCATGGAATTCATCCCGCGCTGGAAGGCCGAGCACTGGGATCCCGAAGGCCTGATGAAGAAGTACCAGGCCGCCGGGGCCAAGTACTTCATGTCGATGGCCAACCACCACGACAACCTCGACATGTTCGCCAGCCGCCACCACGCCTGGAACACCCTGCGGGTGGGTCCGGGGCGGGATATCGTCGGGACCTGGGAGAAGGTCGCCCGCAAGCACGGCATGCGGTTCGGCGTCTCCAACCACGGCGCCCACGCCTGGCACTGGTGGCAGACGGCCTATGGCTACGACGCCGAAGGGCCGCTGAAGGGCCGGCGCTACGACGCCTTCCAACTCACCAAGGCCGACGGCAAGGGCAAGTGGTGGCAAGGGCTGGACCCGCAGGAGCTCTATACCGGCCGCAACATGGTGATCCCCGACGGCGTCGACAGCATCGCCGCCGCCAACGCCTGGCACGACAAGCACGACGGCGAGTGGCTGGAGACACCACCGCCGAACAATCCGGGGTTCACGGCCAACTGGCTGGCCCGGCAGAACGACCTGGTCGACCGCTATCGGCCCGACATGGTCTATTTCGACAATTACGGCCTGCCGCTGGGCCAGGCCGGGCTGTCGGCCACGGCTCACTATTACAACCAGGCCCGCGCCTGGCGCGGCGCCAGCGACGTGGTGGTGACCGGCAAGAAGCTGTCGCCGCTTCAGCGCCGGGGGATCGTCGAGGACGTGGAGCGCGGCTTCTCCGACCGCCTGCGGCCCGAGCCCTGGCAGACCGACACCTGCATCGGCAACTGGCACTACGACCGCGGCCTCTATGACCGCGACGGCTACAAGAGCGCCAAGGACGTGATCCAGCGGCTGATCGACGTGGTGTCGAAGAACGGCTGCCTGCTGGTCTCCATCCCCCAGCGCGGCGACGGCACGATCGACGACAAGGAAGAGAAGGTGCTGGAGGGCATGGCCGGCTGGATCGCCGTCAACGGCGCGGCGATCTACGGCTCGCGGCCCTGGCGGATCTATGGCGAGGGCCCGACGCGCCTGGTCGAGGGTATGCAGAACGAAGGCGCGGCCAAGCCGTTCGAGGCGGCGGATATCCGGTTCGTCACCAAGGGCGGAGATCTGTTCGCCTTGCCCATGGCCTGGCCGACGGGCGAGCTGGTGATCGAGAGCCTGGCGACGTCCCGCCCGACCAGCGCGGGCGAGGTGCGGCGGGTGGAGCTGCTGGGCGGCGGCGAGCTGGTGTTCAAGCGGGATGCGCGGGGGCTGCGGGTGACACTGCCCGAGCAGCGGCCGGCGTTCACGCCGGTGGTGAGGATCTCGGGGCCTGGGCTGGTCTGACCCACTTGCCCCCTTCGGGCCTTCGGCCCTCCTTCCCCCGGAGGGGGAAGAGGACGCCGCGTTTTCCGTCCTCCGCCCCCTACGGGGGCGGACAGACCGCGAAGCGGTCAGGTGGGGGCAAGTGAGGTTCGCCCTACGGCAGGATTGACCTCTCCCGGTACGGCCGAACACATGGCCGAAAAAGGAAACGCCATGACCGACCTCTCCGGCCGCACGATCCTCATCACCGGCGCCTCGTCCGGCATCGGGGCCAACCTCGCCCGCGCGGCCGCCAAGGCCGGCGCCAAGGTCGCCGCCGCCGCCCGCCGCGCCGACAAGCTGCAAGCCCTCGTCGCCGAGATCGCCGCCGCCGACGGAACCGCCCAGGCCTTCGCCATGGACGTCGAGGACGAGGCCTCGGTCATCGCCGGCTACGACGCCGTCGAGGCCGCGTTCGGCGCGCCCGACTCGGTGATCGCCAACGCCGGCATCAATGTCGAAGGCTCGGCGCTCGATATCGCCATCGAAGACTTCGACAAGATCCTGGGCGTCAACACGCGCGGCGTCTTCCTGACCGCCCGCGAGGGCGCGCGGCGGATGATCAAGGCCGGCAGCGCCGACAACCAACGCGGCCGCGTCCTGCTGGTGGCCTCCATCGGCGCCCACAAGGTGCTGCCGGGCCTGACCGCCTATGTCGCCTCCAAGGCCGCCACCGCCCACATGGGCAAGGGCCTGGCCCGCGAGTGGGCGCGCAAGGGCATCAACGTCAACGTCCTGTGCCCCGGCTACATCAAGACCGAGATCAACGACGACTGGTTCGACAGCGAAGGCGGCGCCAAGCTGGTGGGCAGCTTCCCGAGAAAGCGGCTGATGGAGACCTCGGATCTGGAGGCCATGGCGCTGTACCTGAGCTCCGACGCGGCCCGGGCGGTGACGGGCTCGGTGTTCACGGTGGACGACGGCCAGTCGCTGTAGGCTTGGACAAGGCCGGAACGGCCGCGTAGACCAGCGCCCTTTCGCAAGGAGCCCCCATGACCGACACCATCAAGCGCGGCGTCACCGTCGACCAGAAGCTGAAGGCTCACCGCTATCTCGCGGCCCTGACGCCCGCTCGCGCCGCCGAAGTGGCCAAGGCCGCCAAGGCCCGACTGGCCAAGAACCCGACCGGCCGCGACGAAGCCATCGAGGCCGCCTACGCCGACCTGTCGGTGAAGTAGCCCTACCCCCGGGCGGGCCCGAACCGCGCCACCAGGTCGTAGGCCTCGCCCGGGAACAGCTGGCGCACCCAGGTGACCGGCTCGCCGGCCCGCCAGGTGCGGCGCTCGACCGCCAGCAAGGCCGCGCCGGCGTCCAGGGCCAGAAGGCCGGCGACCACCGCCTCGGCCCCGACGGCGCCGATGCGGTTCTCGGCCTCGGTCCAGGGCACGTGATGCAGCAGCCAGGCGCCGGGCGGCTCGGCGGCGAAGTCGGTGGTCGCCGCCTCCGGCACGGCGGCCAGGCTGATCAGGCGATCCTCCAGGGCGAACGGCCGCCCGCCCGCCACGTGCAGGCCGCGCAGGACCAGCAGCTCGCCGCCCGCCGCCAGGGCCACCTCTTCGGCGTCGCCGGCCTTGGCCTTACGCCGCTTTTGCTCCAGCAGGTCGAAGCGATAGGTCTCGCCCCGCGCCAGGATCTGCGCCTGGATGTCGGGGATGTCGAGCACGGTGGAGTGGACGCGCGGCCGGGCCACGAACGAGCCGGCGCGGCGGCGACGCACGATCAGCCCCTCGTCGGCCAGGGCCGACATCGCCTTGTTGACCGTCATCCGCGAGCAGCCGTATTGCACCATCAACTCGGCTTCGGAGGGCGCCTTGCGGCCCGGCGCCCAGGCGCCCGAGCGGATCAAGTCCTCGATCTCGCCACGGATGCGCTGGTGGAGCGTGCCTTCACTCAAGCCAGGATGCTCCCCAGGACGGTTTTGTAGCGGGCGAGGATCGCCTCGCGCGCCTGGTGGCGGCCGCCGCTGACGACCTGGCGGCCGTGACGCCAGACGCCGTCGATGGCCCCGTGTCGCCCGGCGAACACCCAGCTGTCCAGCAAGGCGTCGCCGTGACGGCCGATCATCGCCGGGTGGGCGCGATCCAGGGTGACGAAGTCGGCGACGCGACCACGCCGCAAGCCGCCGGCCACGCCCAGGGCCTGGGCTCCGCCGGTGACCGCCGCCCGGAACAACTCCCCGCCCGTCGAGCTGCCCGGCGCCTTGGCCAGGACGTTGCGGGCCCGGCGCGTCAGGCGCTGGGCGTATTCCAGGGTCCGCAGCTCCTCGGCCGCGTCGATCAGCACGTTGCTGTCGGAGCCGATCCCGAACGCCCCGCCGGCCGCCAGGAAGTCGTGGGCCGGGAAGACGCCGTCGCCCAGATTGGCCTCGGTGATCGGGCAAAGGCCCGCGACCGCGCCGCTCTTGGCCAGGCGCTCGGTCTCCATGGCGTTCAGGTGCGTGGCGTGGACCAGGCACCAGCGCTTGTCGACGGGGGCGTTGTTCATCAGCCAGCGCACGGGCCGCGCGCCGGTGGCGGCCAGGCAGTCGTCGACCTCCTGCGTCTGCTCGGCGATGTGGATGTGGATGGGATTGGCGGCCGCAAAGGGGATGATCGCCGTCAGTTCCTCACCCGTTACCGCCCGCAGGCTGTGGGGTGCGATCCCGACGACCGCGTCGGGCAGGCCGGCCGTCGCCGCGCGACTGGCCTCGATCAGCCGGCCGTAGCCGTCGACGTCATGGATGAACCGTCGCTGGCCCTCCCCCGGCGCGACGCCGCCGAAGCCGGCATGGGCGTAGAACACCGGCAGCAGGGTCAGGCCGATGCCCGTCTCGTCGGCCGCCGCCGCGATCCGCGCGGCCATCTCGGCGGGGTCGGCGTAGGCGCCGCCGTCCTTGTCGTGGTGCAGGTAGTGGAACTCGCCGACGCGCGTCGAGCCGGTCTCCAGCATCTCCATGTAGGCCAGCGCCGCGATCGCCTGGACCTCGTCGGGACCGAGGCGGTCGACGAAGCGGTACATCAGCTCGCGCCAGGTCCAGAAGCTGTCGCCTGTCGGGCCGCGCGTTTCCGTCAGGCCCGCCATCGCCCGCTGGAAGGCATGGCTGTGCAGGTTGGGCAGGCCGGGGATGCAGGGGCCGTGGGCGGTCTCGTCGGAGCGGCGGGCGACGTCGGTGTCGACCCGGGCGATCATCCCCTCGCTGATCGTGAAGCGCACGTCCTTGGCCCAGCCGTCGGCCAGCAAGGCCTGTTCGAACCAGAGAGTCTGGGGGCCGGACGACGCGGCGGCAGGCGGCGGCGCTTCCTGAGGCGCGGGTTCCGGCATCGGTTCTTCCGCAACAGGCGCGGTCTCGCCGGGCGGCGTGTAGATCGGCGCCTCGTCGTCCTGATCGGCTTCTGGCGGAAACTCGTCGTCGGTCACTGGACAATCCTCATGGCCCGTGAATATGTCTATACATATTGAAGCCGTCGGCAAGGGGCCGAAGGCGTCGGGAGCGTCCCCGCCATGCGCTGCGATCGGGTGTGGAGCAAGGCCCGCCTGGCGACTTTCGCGCTGGGCCGGCCGGGAATCGGCGTCGTGGAGGACGGCGTCATCGCCAGCCTGGCCGGCCGCATCCTCTATGCCGGCCCCGCCGCCGAGGCCCCCGCCTTCGAGGCCCGCGAGACCCTCGACTGCGAAGGCCGCTGGATCACGCCCGGCCTGATCGATCCCCACACCCACCTCGTGTTCGGCGGCGACCGCGCCCACGAGTTCGAGCTGCGGTTGGCCGGCGCGTCCTACGAGGAGATCGCCCGGGCCGGCGGTGGCATCGTGTCGACCATGAAGGCCACCCGCGCCGCCTCGGAAGGCCAGCTGGTCGCCGCCGCCCTGCCCCGCCTGGACGCCCTGATCGCCGAGGGCCTGACCACCGTCGAGATCAAGTCCGGCTACGGCCTGTCGCTGGACGACGAACGCAAAAGCCTCCGCGCCGCCCGCGCGCTGGCCGACGTCCGACCGGTGTCGGTGACCACCACCTTCCTCGGCGCCCACGCCCTGCCGCCCGAGTTCGCCGGCGACGCCGATGGCTACATTGATCACGTCTGTCGCGAGATGATCCCCGCCGTCGCCGCCGAGGGCCTGGCCGACGCGGTCGACGCCTTCTGCGAGGGCATCGGCTTTTCCCCCGCCCAGACCCGCCGGGTGTTCCAGGCCGCGCGCGAGCACGGCCTGCCGGTCAAGCTGCACGCCGAGCAGCTGTCGAACCTCAACGGCGCCACCCTGGCCGCCGAGTTCGGGGCGCTGTCGGCCGATCACCTGGAGCACCTGGACGCCGCCGGGATCGCGGCGATGGCCAAGGCCGGCACCACCGCCGTGCTGCTGCCCGGCGCCTACTACTTCGTGCGCGAGACCAAGCTGCCGCCGATCGCGGCCCTGCGCGAGGCCGGTGTCCCGCTGGCCCTGGCCACCGACTGCAACCCCGGCACCTCGCCCCTGACCAGCCTGCTGCTAACGATGAACATGGCCGCCACCCTGTTCCGCATGACCGTCGACGAATGCCTGGCCGGCGTCACGCGCGAGGCCGCGCGGGCGATCGGACGGCTGGGCGACGTCGGCACGCTGGAGGCCGGCAAGGCCTGCGACCTCGCCATCTGGGACATCGAGCGTCCCGCCGAACTTGTCTACCGCATGGGCTTCAACCCGCTCCATGCGCGCGTCTGGAAGGGCCTGTAAGTGATCGAAGTCGTCCTCAATCCCGGTGAAGTCAGCCTGTCCGACTGGAAGGCCGTCTATCGCGGCGCGCCCGCTCGCCTGAACCCGAGTGCCGCCCCCGTGATCGCCGAAAGCGCCGCCGCCGTCGAACGCATCCTGGCCAAGGGCGCGCCGGTCTACGGCATCAATACGGGCTTCGGGAAACTGGCCAGCGTGCGCATCGGCGACGCGGACCTGGAGACCCTGCAGCGCAATATCGTCCTGTCCCACGCCGCCGGCACCGGCGCGCCGTCGCCGGTTCCGGTGATCCGATTGATGATGGCTCTCAAGCTGGCCAGCCTGGCGCAAGGCGCCTCGGGCGTGAAGCCGGCGACGACCGACCTCTTGGAAGCCATGCTCGTGAAGGGCCTGACGCCCGTCGTGCCATGCCAGGGCTCGGTCGGCGCCTCGGGCGATCTGGCGCCGCTGTCGCACATGGCCGCGACCATGATCGGGGTCGGCGAGATCTTCGTCGGCGGCCAGCGGCTGCCCGCCGTGCAGGCCCTCATGGAAGCGGGCCTCAAGCCCCTGACGTTGGGCCCGAAGGAAGGCCTGGCTCTGTTGAACGGCACCCAGTTCTCGACCGCCAACGCCCTGGCCGCCCTGTTCGACGCCGAGCGGCTGTTCCAGTCGGCCCTGGTCACCGGCGCCCTGGCGACCGAGGCGGCCAAGGGCTCGGACACCCCCTTCGATCCGCGCATCCACGTCCTGCGCCGCCAGCCCGGCCAGATCGAGACCGCCGCCGCCCTGCGCGCCCTGATGGCCGGCTCGGCGATTCGCGACTCCCACCGCGAGGGCGACGCCCGGGTGCAGGATCCGTACTGCCTGCGCTGCCAGCCCCAGGTGATGGGCGCGGCGCTGGACGTGCTGCGCCAGGCGGCCGTGACGCTGGCGACCGAGGCCAACGGCGTCTCGGACAACCCGCTGATCTTCCCCGATACCGACGAGGCCCTGTCGGGCGGCAACTTCCACGCCGAGCCGGTGGCCTTCGCCGCCGACATGATCGCCCTGGCCGTCTGCGAGATCGGCTCGATCGCCGAGCGCCGCATCGCCATGCTGGTCGACCCCGCCTGCTCGGGCCTGCCGGCCTTCCTGACGCCCAAGCCGGGCCTGAACTCCGGCTTCATGATCCCGCAGGTCACGGCCGCGGCCCTGGTGTCGGAGAACAAGCAGAAGGCCTATCCGGCCAGCGTCGACTCCATCCCCACCTCGGCCAACCAGGAAGACCACGTCTCGATGGCCGCTCACGGCGCCCGGCGCCTGCTGGCCATGGTCGAGGCGGCGGAAGCCGTGATCGGCATCGAGCTCTTGGCCGCCGTCCAGGGCTGCGACTTCCACGCGCCCCTGACCTCCAGCGCCCCGCTGGAAGCCGCGCGCGGCGCGCTGCGGGTCCAGGTGCCGTATCTCTCCGACGACCGCCATTTCCACCCGGACATGGAGGCGGCCAACGCCCTGGTCCGCTCGGGCGCCCTGATCGCGGCGGCGGCGGGCGTGGCCCTGCCGGGAGTGGAGGCGTGAGCGACTGGCTCCACGTCCATCGCGGCGAGGCCCCGCTGGTCGTGTCGATCCCTCACGCCGGGACCGATATCCCGGCGGACATCGAGGCCCGCCTTGTCTCGCCCTGGCTGGCGCGCAAGGACGCCGACTGGTGGATCCCGGAGCTCTACGCCTTCGCCGCCGACCTGGGCGCGACCGTGGTGCGCACGGCGATCTCGCGCACGGTGATCGACGTCAACCGCGACCCGTCGGGCGCCTCGCTCTATCCGGGCCAGGCGACCACGGGCTTGTGCCCCACCGAAACCTTCGACGGCGAGCCGCTGTATCGCGACGGTCAGGCGCCGGACGAGGCCGAGATCGCCGCGCGGCGCGAGGCCTTCTTTACGCCGTATCACGACACCCTCACCGCTGAACTCACCCGACTGAAAGCCGCCCACGGCAAGGTCGTGCTCTACGACGCCCACTCGATCCGCTCGCAGGTGGCGCGGCTGTTCGACGGCGAGCTGCCGCAGTTCAACGTCGGGACGAACAGCGGCGCGTCGTGCGATCCGTCCCTGACCGCCGCCGTCGAGGCCGCGTGCGACGCCTCGGGCCTGTCGCGGGTGACCAACGGCCGCTTCAAGGGCGGCTGGATCACCCGCCACTACGGTCAGCCGGAGATCGGCGTCCACGCCGTCCAGATGGAGCTGGCCTGCCGCGGCTATATCGACGAGCCGCCGGTCCTGACCCCGGGAAGTTGGCCCACGCCCTTCCACACGCCCCGCGCCGCACCGCTGCAAGCCGCGCTGAGCGACGCCCTCAAGGCTTGCCTCGCCTTCGGAGTTTCCGCATGACCCGTCTCGACAACACCCGCGTCATCCGCCCCGCCACCGGCACGGACCTCACCGCCAAGTCCTGGCTGACCGAAGCCCCGCTGCGGATGCTGATGAACAACCTGCACCCCGACGTCGCCGAGCGGCCCGAGGAGTTGGTGGTCTATGGCGGCATCGGCCGCGCGGCGCGAGACTGGGAGAGCTACGACAAGATCGTCGAGACCCTGCGCCGCCTGGAAGACGACCAGACCCTGCTGGTGCAGTCGGGCAAGCCGGTCGGCGTGTTCCGCACCCATGCCGACGCGCCTCGGGTGCTGATCGCCAACTCCAATCTGGTTCCGCGCTGGGCCAACTGGGAGCACTTCAACGAACTCGATAGGAAGGGCCTGGCCATGTACGGCCAGATGACCGCCGGCTCGTGGATCTATATCGGCGCCCAGGGCATCGTTCAGGGCACCTACGAGACCTTTGTCGAGATGGGCCGCCAGCACTATGCCGGCGACCTGTCTGGAAAGTGGCTGCTGACGGCGGGCCTGGGCGGCATGGGCGGGGCCCAACCCCTGGCGGCGGTGATGGCCGGGGCCTCGTGCCTGGCCATCGAGTGCCAACCCTCGCGGATCGAGATGCGTCTGCGCACCGGCTACCTCGACAAGGCCACCGAGAGTCTGGATGAGGCCCTGGCCTGGATCGAGGAGTCCTGTCGAAACCGGACTCCCATCTCGGTCGGCCTGTTGGGCAACGCCGCCGAACTGCTGCCGGCCATGTTCGCCGCCGGCATCCGCCCCGACCTACTGACCGACCAGACCAGCGCCCACGACCCGATCAACGGCTACCTGCCGGCCGGCTGGACGCTGGACCAGTGGGCCACCGCCAAGGAGCGCGAGCCTGAAACGGTGAACCGCGCCGCCCGCGCCTCGATGGCCGTGCACGTGCAGGCCATGCTCGACTTCCAGGCCGCCGGCGTGCCCACGGTCGACTACGGCAACAACATCCGCCAGATGGCGCTGGAGGAAGGCGTGGCCAACGCCTTCGACTTCCCCGGCTTCGTGCCCGCCTATATCCGTCCGCTGTTCTGCCGAGGGATCGGACCGTTCCGCTGGGCGGCGCTGTCGGGCGATCCGGAGGACATCCGAAAGACCGACGCCAAGGTCAAGGAACTGATCCCCGACAATCCCCACCTGCACCACTGGCTCGACATGGCCGCCGAGAAGATCAAGTTCCAGGGTCTTCCCGCCCGCATCTGCTGGGTGGGTCTGGGCGACCGCCACCGCCTGGGCCTGGCCTTCAACGAAATGGTCGCCTCGGGCGAGCTCAAGGCCCCTGTCGTGATCGGCCGCGACCACCTGGACAGCGGCTCGGTCGCCTCGCCCAACCGCGAGACGGAGGGGATGATGGACGGCTCGGACGCGGTGTCGGACTGGCCGCTGCTGAACGCTCTCCTCAACACAGCCTCGGGCGCCACCTGGGTGTCGCTGCACCATGGCGGCGGGGTGGGCATGGGCTTCTCGCAGCATTCGGGCATGGTCATCGTCTGCGACGGCACCGACGCCGCCGCCAAGCGCATCGAGCGCGTGCTGTGGAACGACCCGGCCACCGGCGTCATGCGCCACGCCGACGCGGGCTACGAGATCGCCAAGGATTGCGCCCGCGAGCACGGACTGGACCTGCCGGGCATACTCTGATCCTGATGAGCCCATGCGCGTCCTGAGAGCCGCCGATCGGATCGCCACGCCGTGGAAGAACGGCGGCGGCGTCACGCGCGAGGTCGCCGCCTGGCCGCCCGGCGCGGGTCTGAATGACTTCGAATGGCGGATCAGCCTGGCCGAAATCGAGGCCGACGGACCGTTCTCGACCTTCCCGGGCGTGGACCGCGTGCTGACCGTGATCGCGGGCGAAGGCCTGATGATGACGGTCGACGACCGGCTGCTGGCCCTGGACGCGGCCTCCCCGCCCCTGGACTTCTCCGGCGAGGCCAAGGTGACCGCGCGCCTGACCAGCGGCCCGATCAGCGACCTGAACGTCATGGTGCGGCGGGGGGCCTTGCGGGCCCGCACCCGCCGCCAGAGCATCGCCGGCGCCGGCGAGGTGGCGGCCCGGGCGCGGGTGACCCTGGTCCTGGCCCTGGACCCGCTGCGGGTCCTGCGGCCGGGCGGCGAGATCGACCTGCAGCCGCTGGACGCGGTGCTGCTGGAAAACGGCCACTCGCATCTGATCCTTGAAGGCCGTGGCCGAACGTTGATCAGCGAAATCATCGCCGATCCGGAACACTTTCTAAAGTAAAGCTTGGGACAAGCGGCGCCGTGCGACAATCCCTGCGCGACCTCGCGCCGCACTCGGTTTGCCACGTCTTCGCCTTATCTGGTCGCTAGTCGGGCCAACGCTCAAAGCCCAGAAACGATCCAGGACAATTTCATGCCGGCATCGGAAGCGAAGAAACTCGCCCCCCAGAAGGTCGCCCCCTGGGCGCGCGCCGCGATGGGTCTGGCCCTGGTCTTCGCTCCGATGGTGGTGGCGGCGATGGAGAACCCCCACCTGGCCCCGCGCGCCCCGGCGCCGGCCGTGCAGCGGCTGCTGGCCGAGATGACGGCCAAGGCCCAGAAGCCCGTCCGCAAGGAGCTGGTCTGGAGCGGGGCCGATGTCGACGGCGACGGCGCCCCCGACTTCGCCAACCCCACCGGCGGCGCCCCGCGCGGCCACGACGACTTCGGCGACGGCCAGTTCGGCGCCCGCCGCGACGGCGGCTCGCGCAGCCACGAAGGCGTCGACTACGTGGCCACGGCCGGCCAGGACGTCGCCGCCCCGATTTCCGGCTACGTCACCAAGATCGGCTACGCCTATGCCGGCTCCAGCGACCTGAAGTTCGTCGAGATTTCCAACCCCGCCCTGGGCTACGTGGCCCGCGCCTTCTACGTGACGCCCGACGTCGAGGTCGGCCAGGCCGTCCGCCTGGGCGAGACCATCGGCAGCGTCGAGAGCCTGCAGCGGCACTATCCCGGCATCACCAACCACGTGCACTTGGAGGTGATGGAGCCGGGCGGCGAGCGAGTGAACGCCGCGCAGCTGATCGTGAAGAAGCTGGTGGCGCAGGCCTAGGGTCGGCGGCGCACGCCCTTGCCCCCTACGGATCGCTTCGCGATCGTCTTCCCCCATAGGGGGAAGAGGCGCGCCGCGCTTGAAGCCTCCGCCCCCTACGGGGGCGGACAGACCGCGCAGCGGTCAGGTGGGGGCAAGTGGGTATGATCCCACCTTGCCCCCGACCTTCGAACTACTTCTTCCGCGTCACCACCACCGGCTGGCCGGCGTAGTCCACGGTCGCGTCCACCGTCTCGAAGTCGGTCGGCTTGGCGCCCGCGCCGATGAAGCG
Source organism: Caulobacter sp. GW821-FHT09B08 (assembly GCF_059418225.1). NCBI lineage: Bacteria > Pseudomonadati > Pseudomonadota > Alphaproteobacteria > Caulobacterales > Caulobacteraceae > Caulobacter > Caulobacter sp. GW821-FHT09B08. The sequence continues at coordinate 128,015 of NZ_JBWKPL010000004.1, forward strand.
GACCTTGATCACGCGGTTCTCCAGCATGCCCTTGAAGCTGCCCGACCGCGCGCCGACCGTCAGGCGGCCCGTGGCGTTGTCGTAGCTCATCGGGATGCGGCTGTAGGCGCCGCGGGCGTAGCCGTTGGACAGGCCGTCGTCCTCGTAGAGTTCGAACACGCCGTCGGCGCCGGTGTAGACCACCACGGTCAGCGGGGCGTCGGGCTTTTCGCCGACATACTGCTGGACCACCGTGGTCGGCACGATGGAGCCGGCCTTCACGTAGAGCGGCATGCGATCCAGCGGGGCCTCGGCCTTGATCGTCTGGCCGCCCTTGAACGCCTTGCCGGTGTTGAAGTCGTACCAGGTGGTCGCGCCGGGCAGATAGACCGAGCGGGTGCGGGCCTTGAAGGCCGTGACCGGGGCCACCAGGAACGCCTTGCCGTACAGGTACTGGTCGTCGACGTTCTGGGCCTTCTTGTCGGCCGGATAGTCCATCACCAGGCCGCGCATGATGCTGCCGTCACGCTGATAGGTGTCGGCCGCCAGGGTGTAGGTGTAGGGCATCAGCCGGTAGCGCAGCTCGTCGTACCAGGCCAGGCTCTTGTAGACCTCGGTCCCCTCGTCGGCGAGGTTGTAGATCTCGCGGAACGGGGCCTCGCCGTGGCTGCGGAACAGCGGGCTGAAGGCGCCGAACTGGAACCAGCGCAGGTTCAGCTCCTGCCACTCGGCCCAGTGGGCCGGGTCCTTGTTCTCGTAGCGCTTCTCGACCGAGAAGCCGCCGATGTCGGTGGTCCAGTTGGGGATGCCCGACATCGACAGGTTCACGCCGGCCGAGATCTGGTCGCGGAAGTCGTCCCAGCGGGCCACGACGTCGCCGCTCCACACCGCCGAGGCGTTGCGCTGCAGGCCGCCGAAGCCCGAACGGGTCAGGATGAACGGACGCACGTCCGGGTTCAGCGCCATCTCGCCGTCATAGACGCCCTGGGTGTGCAGCAGCGAATAGCTGTTGAAATACTCGGCCGCCGGACCGAGCGCCGTGGGACCCATGCGCAGGGTGCGTTCCGGCACGTCGAGGTTGGAGTGCAGGTCGGGCTCCGAGGCGTCCATCCACCAGGCGTCGACGCCGAAGACCTTCAGGTTCTCCTTGACCTGGCGCCAGTAGATGTCGCGGGCTTCCTTCGGATAGGGGTCGTAGAACGAGTTCAGATAGCCGGGACCCACCCAGTCCAGCGCGCCCTGCTCGATGTTGCGCTTGTACATGTAGCCCTTGGCGTCCAGCTCCTTGAAGTTATCCGTGGTCGGATAGAACTTCGGCCAGATCGAGATCATGAAGTGGGCGTTGTTGGCGTGGATCTCGTCGACCATCGCCTTGGGGTCGGGGAAGCGCGAGGCGTCGAACTTGTGGCTGCCCCAGGTGGGGTCGGTCCAGTAGCGCCAGTCCATGACGATGTTGTCGAGCGGCAGCTCGCGCTTGCGGTACTCCTTGACCACGCCCAGCATCTGGTCGGCGGTCTCGTAGCGCTGGCGGCTCTGCCAGAAGCCGTAGGCCCAGCGCGGCATCATCGTCGACTTGCCGGTCAGCTCGCGATAGCCGCCCACCACCTGGTCCAGGTTGTCGCCGCCGACGTAGTAGTAGTCGATCGCCTTGCCGACCTCGGAGGTCAGCTGCAGCGAGTGGCGGTCCAGGGCCGCCATCGGGTTGTTGTGCAGCAGGCCGATATAGCCGCCGTCCGGCAGCCACTCGACCTTGATCTTGTGGGCCTTGCCCGGGGTCAGGGCGGTATCGAAGTCGTGGTACCAAGGGTTCCAGTTCTGGCGCCAGCGGTCGATCACCAGCTTGCCGTCGATCCAGACCTTGGCGTAGTCGCTGGAATAGAGCTCGAACTTGTGGACCCCGGCCTTGTCGGTGGTGATCGTCCCTTCCCACACCACCTTCTTGTCGGGCAGCGGCTTGCCGTCCGGGCCGTTCAGCTCGGCGGGCATGTTGGGCAGGTCCTTGAGGAACCGGTAGTCGATGTCCTTCTCGGTGCGGGTCAGCTTCAGCTGGCCGCCGACGTAATACTTGGCGGTGAAGCCGGGCTTGCCGTCCAGGCCCGTGATCTTCAGGTCGCGCGAAGCGACGTCATAGGGGATCGGGTCGCCGAAGCGGGTGATCGAATTGTTGTCCCACAGCAGGCCATAGCCCCGGCTGGACAGCAGCATCGGCACCACGATGGTGCGGTTGTAGTTCAGCAGCTCGACGTCCTGGCCATTGTAGTTCATCTGGCCGTTCTGGTGCTGGCCCAGGCCGTAGAAGGCTTCGTCCGTACCCGGATTGAACTGCTGGCGAACCTCGTAGAAATCCTGGCCCTGGACCTTCACCGGGGTGAAGGCGCCGCGGTCGCGCTCGGACAGCACCGTCTTGCCGGCGGCGTCCTTGAAGTCGACCGTGCCGTCGGCCAGCGAGACCTCCGCCGTGGCCTTGCCGGTCTTCAGCACAAGCTTGCCGCCCACCTGGTCGACCGTGAAGCCCGAGGTCTTGGGCTGGGCCTGGACCATCAGGCTCTTGGGTTCGTCGAAGGCCTCGGTCGGGACGGCGGTGACGTGAATGATGCGGTCGCTCATCACCTGCAGCCGCACCTTCTTGGCGGGGCCCGAGGCGGGGGTGACGATCACGCCGTCGGCGGTCTTCTCGAAGGCGCCGTCCAAAGCGAAGGCGCTGGTCGAGGCCAGGAGGGCCAGGGTCAGGCCGGCGGCCAGGGACTTGGAAAACATGCGCATGGGCTCTTCCCTATGATCTTCGTTCCAACCCCGCGCATCCCGGCCGACGCCGGCGCGCGGGTTCAATTCAGTACGTGGCCAGCTTGACCTTCAGCACCTGCGGCAGGGTCGTCAGGTTCAGGCCGTAGTCGATGGAGTCGCCGTTCCACAGCCGATCGAAGACCCACTTGCCGTTCTCGAAATGGCCTTCCTCGACCCGGGCCAGCATGAACTGCTCGCCCTTGGCCGAGCCGAAGGTGACGCGGGCGCGATAGCCGGTGACCAGGAATTCGTTGGGCGACAGCTGGGCGATCAGGGCGCCGCCGTCGGGCACCTCGCGATTGGGCTGCTTCTCGGTCTTGGCCATCCACGGCGCTTCCATCGAGCCGAACTGCCACTCGCCGAAGGTAACACGCGCTGTCCAGCGGCCGCCCAGGTCCAGGCTTTCGGCCGGGCCGCCGTCGGCCTCGCCCACGCCCCAGACCTTGCTCTCGTAGGACAGCCTGGCCCACTCGCGGGCCATCGGGGACAGCAGGCGGTAGTGGACGCCGAAGTTCTCCAGCGTCTGGGCGTCGACGGTCTTGGCCCCCAGCGGGAAGTTGGAATAGCCGGTGTAGTCCAGGCCGAAGGGCGCGAAGCCGATCCCCTGGTGACCCAGCACGTCATAGACGTGGCGGGCATAGCCCTTGTCGCTGCCGATCTCGGGCACGAACAGGGCGTTGTCGGGGCGGCCGTACTGCTCCAGCGTCTTCCGGACGCTCTTGCTCTCGCGCATGTAGATGTCGGGCGCCAGGGCGTCGATGGAGGGCGCGGCGGCTTTCCAGACGTCCAGCACGTTCCAGGTCGGGCCGCCCGACGAGTAGGTGTAGGGGTCCTGGTAGTTGAAGGGGTCGCGCAGGGCGGCGTTGACGTACATCGGCAGCGGCAGCTCGCGCTTGCCGGCGGCCGCCACTTCGTTGACGAACCGGCCGATGGCCCAGGCGTGGAAGAACTCGTCGGCGTCCTTGCCGAACACCTGGCTCCAGGTTCCCGGCTTCTTGCCCAGAGCCTTGACCAGCTCGGCCGGGACCGGACCCGCGAACAGCTTCTGGGCGGTCGGCGAATAGTCGCGCACGGCGCTGTAGGTGCCCGTCTCGTTCTCGGGCTGGACCATGATCACGGTGTGATCGGCGTCCACGTCCTTCAGGTGCCGCATCAGGGCGACGAAGGCCTTCTTGTCGGCCTCCAGCGTGGCGGGGAAGTGCGGCGACAGCGAGTTGCGGGTCTCGCCCTTGGCGGTGATCACCCTGGGGAAGCGCTTGTTGTCCAGCTTCACCCACTCGGGGGCGTATTGCGGGCCGTTGTTCTTCCAGGTGGCGAACCACAGCAGGACCAGCTTGGTGTCGTTCTCGCGGGCCTGCTTGAGCAGCACGTCCACATACGAGAAGTCGAACTTGCCCTCGACCGGCTCGATCTGCTCCCAGGCGACCGGGATCTCCAGGGTGTTGGCGTGCATGGCCTTCACGGCCGGCCACACCTTGGGCAATTGCGAGGGATAGTTGGCGGCGTTGTTGGCCTGGACACCCAGCATCAGATAGGGCGCGCCGTCCACCATCAGGGCGTGGCGGCCGTCCTTGGTCACCAGCTTGGGCAAGTCGGCGGCGAGGCCTGTGGCGGGAACCAGGGCGGCGGCCACGAGGGCCAGCGCGCTGGCGGCGCCGGCGAAGGCGCGCAGCGGGCGGATGACGCTATGGGATTGCAATCGGTCCCCTCCCCTTGGTCGGCCATCTGTCACGACGGCTCGTTACCGCTACCATATATGATACGACAAATACCCGACGACGCGGTCTTTGCAAGGCATTTGCTGGATCAGACTAGCCGGGGCCACGGCCAAAAAAAATCCGCGCATCGCCTGCAGGGGAACGATGCGCGGCCTAAGGGTCCGCACGGACTCGGGGAGAGAAACCGCGCGATTTCCACGGGAACCGGGCCAGGAGACCCCGCTCGCGTGACCTTGACTATAATCATACAAATCACGCCAGCAAGCATAATGTTAGCGCTATCAGGCGCGTATCTCGCTATTTCGGGCGATGAACTCGGCCTGGGTCGGCATGGACTGGACAAACCCGCCGACCATGTCGCGGATGCGGGCGAAATGACTGCGCAACGTCGCCTCGTCCAGCAGGTCGACGAACGGGTCATAGGACTGGGGCATGATCCCCAGGCCCAGATACATGGCGATCCAGCTGGGTTCGGCGAAGCTTTCCGGATCGCGGATCGACACGCGGGCGCTGGAACGGAACAGCTCGATCTGGTGCGCCAGGCGGTCGGGGATCGGCATGTCGCGGCAGTGGCGCCAGAACTCGGAATCGTCGCGCTCGGTGACCTTGTAGTGCAGGACCAGGAAGTCGCGGACGCTCTCGTACTGGGTGTCCATGCGGCGGTTGTATTCGTCGATCAGGGCCGGATCGAAGTCGCGGTCGGGGAACAGCTCGACCAGCCGCCCCACCCCGGTCTCGATCAGCTGGATGCTGGTCGACTCCAGCGGCTCCAGGAAGCCCGAGGCCAGGCCCAGAGCCACGCAGTTCTTGTTCCAGGCCTTGCGGCGGCGGCCGGTGGTGAAGCGCAGGCGGCGGGGATCGTCCAGCGCCTTGCCGTCCAGATTGGCCATCAGCACGCGCGCGGCCTCGTCGGGCTCGACGAAGCCGTCGCAGAACACGTGACCGTTGCCGATCCGGTGCTGCAGCGGGATCCGCCATTGCCAGCCGGCCGCCCGGGCGGTCGAGCGGGTGTAGGGCGTCAGCGCCCCGGCGCTCTCGCACGGCACGGCCCAGGCGCTGTTGCACGGCAGCCAGCGCGACCAGTCCTCGTAGCCGGTCTTCAGGGCCTGCTCGATCAGCAGACCCCGAAAGCCCGAGCAGTCCAGGAAGAGGTCGCCCGTCACCTCGGTCCCGTTCTCCAGCACCAAACGGTCGATGAAGCCGTCCTCGCCGCGCAGCCTGACGTCGACGATCTTGCCCTCGGTCCGCGTGACGCCGCGCGCCTCGGCATAGCCCCGCAGGTAGCGGGCATAGAGCGAGGCGTCGAAATGGAAGGCGTAGGAATAGGCGTTCAGCACCGAGGGCTGTTCGCCGGAGGGCGGCACGAAGCGGTCCAGGGCCGCGGCGCTGGCGGCCACCGAGCAGGCGTCGATCGGCGTCATGTCGCCCAGGGCCCGCAGCCTCAGCCAGTGATGATGCGGCGAGCGGTTCTCGATGCGCGGGCCGTAGTCGCCGAAGCCGTGGAAGAACTTGGCGCCCAGCCGGCCCCAGTCGCGGAACTCGATGCCCAGCTTGAAGGTCGCCTGGGTCTTGCGGATGAAGTCGGCGCCGTCCAGCTCCAGCGCGCGATTGTAGAAGCGGATGGTGGGCAGGGTGGCCTCGCCGACCCCGACCGTGCCGATCTCCTCGGACTCGATCAGCTGGATCTCGCAGCGCGCGCCCAGCATCTTGGCCAGCGGCGCGGCGGCCATCCAGCCGGCGGTGCCGCCACCTACGATGACGATCTTCCGGATGGCCTTGTCGGTCATCTCGTTCCCTCCCCAGGGCTATGTCTTCTTTCGTCGGCGCATCTACGCGCGCCTGACGCTTCGTCCAGACAGCACGAAACCCGCGCCCTTGCGAGCGCGGGTCCGTGTTGTTTACGCCGCGAGCCTTAGAAGGTGGCGCGCAGTTGCACGGTGTAGCGCGGACCGCTGGCGAACCAGGCCCGGCCCATCATGCCGATGTGCTGCTGCATCAGCTGCTTGTAGACCGAGTCCGTCAGGTTCTGGGCTTCCAGGCCGACCGTGACCTTGTCGTTGACCTTGTAGAAGACCGAACCGTCCAGCTGGCCGTAGTCGTCGGCCCAGGTCGGCAGGCCCCAGGCGATGCTCTGGCTCTGGCCGTTGGCGCCGCCGTCGGTGCCCTGGGTGCCGTTGACGTTCACGGCCTGCAGGTACTTGGAGCGCCAGTTGTAGGCTAGGCGCGCCGAGACCGGCCCCTTATCGAAGAGCAGCGCGAGGTTGTAGCTGTTCTTGGACAGGTTGGCCAAAGGCAGGTTGCCGAAGGTGCGCCCGTCGGTGTCGCAGCCGTTGAGGTTCAGGTTGAGGTTGGTCGCGCCGTTGACGCTGTCGACGCAGCTGGCCGCATTGACCGGGCTGTAGAGGTGCTGACGGCTGTCGACATAGGTGTAGTTGGCCTGGACGCCGAAGCCCGACAGCCAACCCGGCAGGAAGTCGAAGTACTGCTGGTAGGCCACTTCGAAACCGCGAGCCAGGCCGCGCGCGCCGTTGACCGGCGACGTCGTGGTGAAGTCGTAGGTCTGGCCGCCGGTCGAGGTGGCGCTCAGGGCCGTGACCTGGTTGATCACCACGTCCGACAGGTGCTTGTAGAACGCCGCGAAGGTCAGCGAACCGGCGTTGGAGAAGTACCACTCGGCCGAGACGTCGTACTGGTCCGACTTGGTCGGGGTCAGATACGGGTTGCCGCTGGCCGTGCCGGTCAGATTGTAGTCGGTGACCACGCCGCCCGAGCTGATGTAGTTCGGGGTCAGCTGGGTATAGGCCTGCAGCTGGCTGAAGTCCGGACGCGCGATGGCCTTGGCGGCCGCGAAGCGCACCTGGAACTCAGGCGACACCTTCACGCGCAGGTTCAGGCTGGGCAGGACGTTGGTGTAGTCGTTCTGGAACGACTGGTAGTCGCTGTCGGCGTTGAAGATCGGGATGTTCGGCGAACCGGCCGGGTTGCCGCCCAGGTTCGAGGCCGACAGCACGGTCACGCCGCGGGCGTGCAGCACGGTCTTGACCACGCGGACGCCGACATTGCCGTCCACCGGGTACTTCAGGTCGTCCCAGCCGAAGCGGGCCTGGGCGTAGGCCGCGTAGGTCTTCTCGTCCTGGACGTTGCGGTAGGCGTCGCTGCCGAAGGCGCTCGGCGCCCAGACGGGGCAGTCGCCCCAGCCCTGGGCCGCCGCCTGCTCGGCGCAGAGGATGTCGTGATAGCTGTGCAGCTTGACGTAGGTGTCCGGGAAGCCCTTGGCCAGCGAGGCGTCGGGGAACACCACGGCCGCCGGCATCGCCGCCTGGCCGTTGAAGAAGTTGTCGAAGCTGTGCAGCGTCGTGGCCGACTGGAAGCGCGGGTCGCTCAGATAGGCCAGGCCCGAGATGTTCCAGCCCACTTGCCAGGGCTGGGTGATGGCCTGCCAGTTGTAGGGCGCCTGGTCGTTGTTGGAGTCGCGGTCGCTGAAGCGCACGCCGGCGGCGACCGACCGCAGCGGGCCCTTGTCGACGTCGTACTCGGCGTCGGCGCGCCACGCCCACTCATGGGCCAGACTCGCGGTCTGGTTATCCATGGTGAAGCCCCAGTAGTAGTTGTCCTTGTCGGCCAGGTAGGCTGCGTCGGTCTTCACCGTCGGGACCTTGCCGGTCAGGTCGATCTGTTCGGACGGCACCAGCAGGCCGGTGGCGACGGTCGAGTCCAGACCCTTGGTGGTGGCGCGGACGTACTGCAGGTCCGACGTGATCGTCAGGCGGTCCGTGGCGCGCCACTTGACGTGGTAGGCGGTGTCGGCGGTCACCGACTTGCGGTCGGCGAAGCGGACGTCGTCGTTGAAGTTGATGCCGTTGTCGGTCGGATCGGTCAGGGTGCCCGACTGCAGGGCGCCGTTGGCGCCGAACTTCAGGTTCGAGCCCTGGATGTTCCAGACGTTGGCCTGCGAGAAGATCGCGTACTCGTTCCACTCCATCTTGTACTGCGAGCGGAAGTAGGTCAGCGACATCTCGATGTCGTCGGTCGGACGCCATTGCAGGGCGCCGTAGGCGCCGAAGCGCTTGCGGTCGAACTCCAGGGTCCGCCAGTTCACGCCCTTGGGGATCCAGACCTTCTGGGCCGCGTCGAACTGGGTCTGCGTCGGGTTCACCAGCAGGCTCGAGGTCGTGGTGTCGTAGGCGCGCTGATAGTAGGGCTCGACCTGGATGCCGTCGGTGCGGGTCTTGCTCTGCGAATAGGCTAGGTCGACCAGGGCGCCGAACTCGCCCAGCTTGGTGTCCCAACGGTCGGACAGCAGGATCGAGCCCGAGGGGGTGGCCTTGCCGCCGCTCAGTTCGCCGTAGCTGCCCTGGGCCGAGACGGACGCCTTGAAGCCCTTCTGGTCGAACGGCATCTGGGTGCGCAGGTTGACCAAGCCGCCGACGGCGCCTTCGATCTGCTGGGCGGAGGGGTTCTTGTAGACGTCGACGCCGGCCATCAGCTCGGGCGGCACGTCTTCGAAGCTCAGGCTGCGGCCGCCGTTGGCGGTGAAGCTGTCACGGCCGTTCAGCTCGGAACGGACATAGGTCAGGCCGCGGATGTTCACGCCCGAACCTTCGACCGAATAGTGCTCGGGGTCGCCGCGCGACATGGTGTGGTCGATGGTCACGCCGACGACGCGCTGCAGCGCCTCGGTGACCGAACGGTCGGGCAGCTTGCCGATGTCGTCGGCGACGATCGAGTCGACGACCTCTTCGGCGTTCTGCTTCAGCTTCTGGGCCGATTGCAGAGCGGCGCGCTGGCCGGTGACGACCACTTCCTCGACGGTGGAGTTCGCCGCGTCCTGGGCGAAGGCGACCGCCGGAACGGCGGCGCAGATCACGAGCGCGGACGCGCCCATGAGCATGAAGTTGCGATGTGACAGGTGGCGACGAGACATTCCCGGTTTCCTTCCCCCAGATGAGATCCGTCCCAGCGCTCTCAGGGCGCCGGTGACGTGCGCCACGTTAGCGGTCACACGATCTGAATGGACCTTTAGTCATATAAGTGAGACTGACAAGTCGAAATTGATAGCGCTATCATTTTTGCGTCCGCGAACGCGGCTTTGGCGCCACGCTCGCCTTAAACCCCCGTATTTCGTGGCGTTTGCAACCATCATTATTATACTATAAATGCCGAGCGCCGGGCACGAGTAAGCGTTGCCCGCGGTGTCAGGGAAGAACATGGGTCAGGGAAACGGGGGCGGTAAATTCCGCAGCGGGCACAGCTATGGGAAGCTGGATCGCGACGGGTTTATCCATCGCAGCTGGATGAAGAGCCAGGGCCTGCCCGACGACGTGTTCGACGGCCGCCCCGTGATCGGCATCTGCAACACCTGGTCCGAGATCACCCCCTGCAACGCGGGCCTGCGCGACATCGCCGAGCATGTGAAGCGCGGCGTGTGGGAAGCCGGCGGCCTGCCGCTGGAATTCCCGGCCATCAGCCTGGGCGAGACCCAGATGCGCCCGACGGCCATGCTGTTCCGCAACCTGCTGGCCATGGACGTCGAGGAGTCCATTCGCGGCAATCCCATCGACGGCGTCGTGCTGCTGGGCGGCTGCGACAAGACCACGCCGGGCCAGATGATGGGCGCGGCCAGCGTCGACCTGCCCACCATCGTCGTCTCGTCCGGCCCGATGCTGAACGGCAAGTTCCGGGGCAAGGACATCGGCTCGGGCACCGACGTGTGGAAGTTCTCCGAGGCCGTGCGGGCCGGCGAGATGACCCTGCCGGAGTTCATGTCGGCCGAGAGCGGCATGAGCCGCTCGCCCGGCACCTGCATGACCATGGGCACCGCCTCGACCATGGCCGCCATCGTCGAAGCCATGGGCATGAGCCTGCCCTACAACGCCTCGATCCCCGCCGTGGACGCCCGCCGCGCCGCGATGGCCCACCACACCGGCCGCACCATCGTGAAGATGGTCCATGACGGCCTGACCATGTCGCAGGTGGCCACCCGCGCCGCCTTCGAGAACGCCCTGCGCATCCACGCTGCCATCGGCGGCTCGACCAACGCCGTGGTCCACCTGCTGGCCCTGGCCGGCCGCCTGGGCGTGGAGCTCAGCCTCGAGGACTTCGACAACCTGTCGCGCGACGTGCCGCTGCTGGTCGACCTGCAGCCGTCGGGCCGCTTCCTGATGGAAGACCTGCACTATGCCGGCGGCCTGCCCGCCGTGATGAAGCAGATGGCTCCGTTCCTGAACCGCGAGGCCCTGACCGTTTCGGGCGTCGCCATCGGCGAGCAGTACGAGAAGGCCGAGGTGTTCAACGCCGAGGTCATCCGCAGCGTCGAGGCCCCCGTGAAGCCCGACAGCGGCATCTGGGTGCTGCGCGGCAACCTGGCCCCCGGCGGCGCAGTGATGAAGCCCAGCGCGGCCTCGCCCGAACTGCTGAACCACAAGGGCAAGGCCGTGGTCTTCGAGACCATCGAGGACTTCAAGGCCCGCATCGACTCGCCCGAGCTGGAGGTCGACGAGACCTCGATCCTGGTGCTCAAGGGCTGCGGCCCCAAGGGCTATCCCGGTATGCCGGAAGTGGGCAACATGCCCCTGCCGACCAAGCTGCTGGAAAAGGGCGTCAAGGACATGGTCCGCATCAGCGACGCCCGCATGAGCGGCACCGCCTTCGGCACCGTCATCCTGCACGTCACGCCCGAGGCCGACGCCGGTGGCCCCCTGGCCGTGGTCCGGAACGGCGACGAGATCGAAGTGAACGGCGACGCCCGGTCGCTGAACCTGCTGATCTCCGACGAGGAACTGGAAGCCCGCCTGGCGGTGTGGCGCGCCAACCCGCCGGCCCCCAAGGCCGTGCGCGGCTATGCCAAGCTCTACATCGACCACGTGCTGGGCGCCGACAAGGGCGCGGACCTGGACTTCCTGGTCGGCTCGTCCGGATCGGTCGTCACCCGCGAGTCGCACTGATGAATCCGATGGATGACTCGGTCACGATCTTCGGCGACTGGGGCACCTCGCGCCTGCGGCTCTATCTGCGCCAGGGCAAGATGGTGCTGGATCGCCGCGACGGGCCGGGCATCGGATCGCTGAACGGCGCCTCGCCGCGCGACGTATTCCTGGACCTGGTCGGCGACTGGCGCGAGGCGGGGCCGTCGCTGGCCCTGCTGTGCGGCATGGTCGGCTCGCGCAACGGCTGGCAGGAAGCGGCCTACGCCCCCTGCCCGGCCGGCGCCGCCGACATCCGCGAACGGCTGCTGCGCATCGACGCCGACGGCCTGCCCGTGGCCATCGTGCCGGGCCTGTCGTGCGTCAACGCCCTGGGCGGACCGGACGTCATGCGCGGCGAGGAGACCCAGATCCTGGGCGCCCTGGAGCTGGATCCGGCGCTCAAGCAGGGCCGGCGCCTGCTGGCCCTGCCCGGCACCCACACCAAGTGGGTCGCGGTCGAGGACGGCCGCATCGTCCACTTCGTCACCGCCCCGGTCGGCGAGCTCTACGCCCTGCTGCGCGAGCACTCGATCCTGGCCAAGGCCGCCCCCGGCGACAGCCCCGAGTCGCCCGAGGGATTCGCCCGCGGCGTCGCCCGGATCGTCGAACAGGGCTCGGCGCGCCTGCCGCACCTGATTTTCGAGACCCGCAGCCGCCAACTGATCGACGGCCTGCCCAAGGACGAAGCCATGGGCTTCCTGTCCGGCCTGCTGATCGGAAGTGATACCGCAACCACCTCAAGCTGGTTCGGGGATCTGGGCCAGGTGTCGCTGATCGGGGCCCCGGCCCTCAGCGCCCTCTACGCCCAGGCCATCGCCGCCCTCGGCGGCTCCAGCGTGACCGTCGACGGCGACGCGGCCGTCCTGGCCGGATTGACAACGTTGTCGCCAGCCTCAAACAGTGGAGTTCATGTCCTTGCCTAAGCCGAGCACACCGCCGATCGTCGCCATCCTCCGGGGCGTCAAGCCCGAGGAAATCCTCGACGTCGCCGCGGCCCTGGTCGAGGCCGGGATCGAGGCGATCGAAGTGCCGATGAACTCGCCCGACCCGCTGGTCAGCATCGGCAAGCTGTGCGCCACGTTCGGCGACAAGGCCCTGTGCGGAGCCGGCACCGTGCTGTCGCCTGAGGTGGTGGACCAGGTGGCCGGCGTCGGCGGCAAGCTGATCGTCACCCCCAATATCGACACCGCCGTCATCAGCCACGCCGTGGGCCTGGGCCTGACCGTCATGCCGGGCTTCGCCACGCCCAGCGAGGCCTTCGCCGCCGTCAAGGCCGGCGCCCGGTCGCTGAAGCTGTTCCCGGCCGGCACCTTCGGCCCCGGCCACATCAAGGCGGTGCGCGACGTGCTGCCCAAGGACGTCAGCGTCTATGCCGTGGGCGGCGTGGGCGCGGCCAATCTGGAGCCCTGGATCAAGGCCGGGGTCGCCGGCATCGGCGTCGGCGGCGAACTCTATCGCCCCGGCTACACCGCCGACGAGGTGGGCCAGAGGGCCAAGGCCCTAGTGGCGGCCTGGTCGCAGCAGACAGCTCAGTAAGCGCAGTACGAACAAGAAGCCGGCCCTAAAGGGGGGACCCCAGTGAAAACCATCGATTTCGTCATCCTGGCGATCTACGCCGTCGCCATCTTCGGCCTTGCCCAGTGGGTTTCCCGCGACAAGGGCGGCAAGAAGAAGGACTCGACCGACTACTTCCTGGCCGGCAAGGCCCTGCCCTGGTGGGCGATCGGCGCCTCGCTGATCGCCGCCAACATCTCGGCCGAGCAGATCATCGGCATGAGCGGCTCGGGCTACGCCATCGGCCTGGCTATCGCCTCCTACGAATGGATGGCGGCCCTGACCCTGCTGATCGTCGGCAAGTTCTTCCTGCCGATCTTCCTGAAGAACAACATCTCGACCATGCCGCAGTTCCTGGAGCAGCGGTACGGACCCAGCGTGCGGGCCTTGATGGCCTGGTTCTGGCTGGGCCTCTACGTCTTCGTGAACCTGACCTCGATCATGTGGCTGGGCTCGATCGCCGTGCACACCGTGACCGGCATCGATCAGATGCAGGCCCTGATCGTCATCGGCGTCTTCGCCCTGGCCTATCAGCTGTGGGGCGGCCTGAAGGCGGTGGCCCTGACCGACATCGTCCAGGTGACCCTGCTGGTCCTGGGCGGGCTGATCATTGTCTATCTGTCGCTGAGCAAGATCGGCGGCGAGGGCGGCGTCGTGGCGGGCTTCACCCACCTGACCAGCCAGTTCCCCGAGCACTTCAAGATGATCCTCGACAAGTCCAGCCCCCACTACAAGGAGCTGCCGGGCCTGTCGGTGCTGCTGGGCGGCCTGTGGGTGATGAACGTGTCGTACTGGGGCTTCAACCAGTACATCATCCAGCGCGCCCTGGGCGCCAAGGACATCGCCGAGGCCCAGAAGGGCATCGCCTTCGCCGCCTATCTGAAGCTGCTGATGCCGGTGATCGTGGTCGTTCCCGGCCTGGCCGCCCTGGTGCTGGCGCCGAACCTGCTGAAGCCCGACCAGGCCTATCCGGAGATGATGAAGCTGCTGCCGCCCGGCCTGCTGGGCCTCGTGTTCTCGGCCCTGGTCGCGGCGATCATCGCGTCGCTGGCCGCCAAGATCAATTCGATCGCCACCATCTTCACGCTCGACATCTACGCCAAGCACAAGAAGGGCAGCTCCGAACAGCACCTGGTGCTGGTGGGCCGGATCGCCGCCGTCGTGGCCGTGATCGTCGGCATCATCGCCGCCAAGCCGCTGCTGGGCGGCGCCGACCAGGTGTTCCAGCTGATCCAGGAATACACCGGCTTCTTCACCCCGGGCATCGTGGTGATCTTCATGCTGGGCCTGTTCTGGAAGCGCGCCACCACCGCCAGCGCCCTGGTGGCCACGGCCGGTTCGGTGATCCTGTCGCTGGCCCTGAAGTTCGGCCTGCCCGACATGCCGTTCATGAACCGCGTCGGCGTCGTCTTCCTTCTGGCCCTGGCCGCGGCCGTGATCGTCTCGCTGGTCGCGCCGCAGAAGAAGGAGGTCAACGTCGTGTCGCTGGAGGGGGTCAGCTACAAGACCACCAACGGCTTCAACATCGCCGGCCTGGGCGTGATCCTGATCCTGATCGCCCTCTACGCCGTCTGGTGGTGATGCCTGGGTGGTGATGAAGGGCGCGGCGATCCACGCCCTTCCCTGATCAAAGCCCCGTCACGCTGGCCGTGGCGGGGCTTTTCGCCTGGGAGATGAATGTTCCGGCCACAGGCGAAGCACGCTACACACGGCCGGGCCGATCTAGACGACACCGTTTCAAGAGTGTTTGGGGGAAAGCGAACTTGGTGATCCGTACGCAGCCCGGCCTCAGCCTGACCTATGGCCTCGTCGAGTCTCTCGGCCAGGCCATCGTCACCGGCGAGTATGTCGAGGTCGGCTTTCCCACCGAAGGCGAACTGTCCAAGAAGTTCGGCGCCAGCCGCACGGTGACGCGCGAGGCGGTCAAGATGCTGACCGCCAAGGGCCTGCTCAGCGCCCGCCCCCGCCACGGCACCGTGGTCGAGCCCGAGACCCGCTGGAACCTGCTGGACCCCGACGTCCTGCGCTGGCTGCTGGAGCGCAAGTTCTCGCTGAAGCTGCTGTCGGAGTTCACCGAGATGCGCCTGGGCATCGAGCCGGCGGCAGCGGCCCTGTCCGCCCGCAACGGCGACGAGGCCGGCTTCGAGGGCATCCGCAAGGCGCTGGACCGCATGAAGTCGGCGGCGCGCGGCGAGGACGATCCGCTGTCGGCCGACATCGCCTTCCACGTGGCGATCCTCAACGCCACCAAGAACCCTTTCTATCGCGACCTGCACGAGCTGGTGAACACCGCCCTGCGGATCTCGATCCGCTTCACCAACCGCATCAAGGGCCGCACCGCCTCGATCCCGTCGCACCAGGACGTGGCCGACGCGATCTTCGCCCGCGACGCCGAAGGCGCCCAGAAGGCCATGCAGATCATCCTGGTCGACGTGCTGGACCTGATCCGGGCCGCCTCGCCCGAGGCCGAAACGGTCGCCGCGCGCCCCTGATCGGGTCTTGCCCCGCACACGCTCGCGCGTGACATAGACGGCGTCGCCGCCGCTCCAGCCCATGAAGCCCGCCGCGCGAACGGCGCAGATGCGAGGAACGCCATGCCGTCTTCCCTTCGGACGCTCGCCGCCGCCGCCATGGTCGCGGCCCTGGCCGCCTTTCCCGCCGCCGCCCGCGAGCTGACGCCCGAGGCCCAGGTCAAGGCCATGCGCCGGGGGGTCAACGTCCTGGGCTACGACCCGCTGTGGAAGGATCCGGCCAAGGCCCGCTTCCAGATGCGTCACTTCAAGACCATCAAGGCCGGCGGCTTCGACACCGTGCGGATCAACCTGCACGCCTTCGAACACATGGACGCCGACAACCGGATCGACCCGGCCTGGCTGAAGACCCTGGACACGGTGGTCCAGGCGGCCCTGGCCCAGAAGCTGACGGTCATCCTCGACGAGCACGACTTCAACGTCTGCGGCGAGGACCCCGTCGCCTGCAAGCCCAAGCTCCTGGCGTTCTGGAAGCAGATCGGCGAGCGCTACAAGGACGCGCCCGACAAGGTGGTGTTCGAGCTCCTGAACGAGCCCTGCAAGGGCCTGACCGACGAAGTCTGGAACGCCTGGATCCCCGACCTGCTGTCGACCGTGCGCGCCGCCAACCCCACCCGCAACGTGGTGGTCGGCCCGGCCTTCTGGAACAACATCAGCCACCTGCCCCAGCTGAAGCTGCCGCAGAGCGACCGCCACCTGATCGCGACCGTCCACTACTACCTGCCCATGGAGTTCACCCACCAGGGCGCGTCGTGGAACCCGGACACGGCCAAGACCGGCGTCACCTGGGGCACGCCCGCCGAGCGCGCGCGGATGAAGGCCGACTTCGACACGGTCCAGGCCTGGGCCAAGGCCAACGGCCGGCCGATGCTGATGGGCGAGTTCGGGGCCTACGACAAAGGCGACATGGCCTCGCGCGCCGCCTACACCGCCACCGCCGCCCGCGAGGCCGAAGCGCGCGGCTGGGCCTGGGCCTACTGGCAGTTCGACAGCGACTTCATCGCCTACGACCTCAAGAAGGACGCCTGGGTCGCGCCGATCCACGGGGCGCTGGTTCCGAAGAAATAGCCACCGATACGCGTCACCCCATGGAGTGGGATGACAAGCCCGCCTTTCCGCGCCATTCCCTCCCCATCCGTGCTCTCCCCACACAGGACCTCCCCGTGCAGAAGCCCTACGTCGCCGCCGACACCCGCTATGACGCCATGCCCTATCGCCGCACCGGCCGCAGCGGCCTGGACCTGCCGGCGATCTCGCTGGGCCTGTGGCAGAACTTCGGGGGAACCGACGTGTTCGAGACCGGCCGCGCCATCCTGCGCCGGGCCTTCGACCTGGGCGTCACCCACTTCGATCTGGCCAACAACTACGGCCCGCCCTACGGCTCGGCGGAAGAGAACTTCGGCAAGGTCATGGCCTCCGACTTCAAGGCCCATCGCGACGAGCTGATCGTCTCCACCAAGGCCGGCTGGGACATGTGGCCGGGCCCCTACGGCAAGATCGGCGGCTCCCGGAAGTACCTGATCGCCAGCTGCGACCAGAGCCTCAAGCGCATGGGCCTGGACTATGTCGACATCTTCTACTCGCACCGGGTCGATCCCATGACGCCGCTGGAGGAGACCATGGGCGCCCTGGCCCACCTGCACCGCCAGGGCAAGGCGCTGTACGTGGGCATCTCGTCCCATTCGCCCGAACTGACCCGCCAGGCCGCCGCCATCCTGAAGTCGGAAGGCGTGCCGCTGCTGATCCACCAGCCGTCCTATTCGATGCTGAACCGCTGGATCGAGGACGAGCTGCTGGACACCCTGGACGAGCTGGGCGTCGGCTGCATCGCCTTCTCGCCCCTGGCCCAGGGCATGCTGACCAACAAGTACCTGGGCGGCGTGCCCCAGGACTCCCGCGCGGCCAAGGCCGGCTCGCTGGGCGGCCATCTGCTGAGCGACGACAACATCGCCCGCATCAAGGCCCTGAACGAGATCGCCAAGGCGCGTGGCCAGAGCCTGGCCCAGATGGCCCTGGCCTGGGTGCTGCGCGACCCGCGCGTCACCTCGGCCCTGATCGGCGCCCGCACCGTGGCCCAGCTCGAGGATTCCCTGGCCGCGCTGAACACCCTGGCGTTCTCGGCCGAGGAACTTGCCCAAATCGATCGCCATGCGACCGAAGGCGCGGTCGATCTGTGGAAGATCTCGTCGAATCTGGCCGCCTCGGACTTGCCAAACGGCTAGTACGCCTTGCGGTGGAGCGTCGCAAGAATACACTCATCCCATGAGCATGGGGGCGAGTGGCTTGGACCAGGCAGCGAGTGGCGTTGATCGGCTGACGGCGCGCGAGCGCGACTGCCTGCAGCTGGTCGACGAGCACCTCAGCTCCAAGGAGATCGCCCGGCGCCTGGGCCTGTCCAAGCACACCGTCGACTGGCACCTGGACAAGGCCCGTCGGCGGCTGGGCGTGGCCGACCGCTACGAGGCCGCGCGGCTGGTCTCGCCCCGAAACCAGCCCGCCCGCCTCCCAAACCACCCTCCCTCCCCCCCTCCTATCGCGTCGGGGTCCGACGCGGCGGGGCTGGTCCGGCCGCCGGTTCAGGGTTCTGCTGGCCTCGTCGAGATCGAGGAAGGAGCAGCAGGTGACCCCCATCACGGACCCCCAGAGGCGCGCCATCGACCAGGCCCTGAGCCTGCGCCAGGACGCCCTGGACTTTCACCAGGCCTGGCCGCCCCTCAATTCCCAGGACGACCTGACGCCGCCCTTCACCTGGACCCAGCTGGAACGCCAGCTCTCCAGCCTGGCGGTCAATTCCCGCAGCGCCATGATGGCCTCGGACCTGGTCAGCGCGACGCGCAAGCAGGCCAGCTTCAAGCCGGCCGAGATGGTGCTGCGCGAGATCCTCTGCGTGGCCGGCGCGCTGATGGACGAGAGCTTTCCGGCGCCTGGCCCTTCCGATCCGGAGGAGGCGCCGATGACCTGACGCCTAACGACCTCACGCCAAATAACCTCACGATCGTCCAGAGGCTGGCCTATATCGCCGCCTTCACGCTCGCGACCGCCTTCGCGTTCGGATCGCTGCTGGCCGGACTGCACGCCCTGCGTGGGCTGCTCTAGGCCGCGAACCCCGCGCCTTCGCTTCACCTTCAACCCGATGACGCGCCGGCCGAAGTCGGCGCGAGGAGAACCGTCATGCTCAAGGATCGCCGCAACGCCGCCGAGGCCGTGGCCGAGGCCCTGTTCGCCGCCGAGAAAGCCATCGACGCGGCCATCGCCAGCACCGCCGCCCTGACCCACCTGATGCCGGCCCAGCGCGACGCGGCCAATCTGTCGGTGATGGTCGGGCAGGACGCCCTGATCAGCGCCATCGAGACCCTGCGCACTCTGGGCCAGGCCCGGCAGGGCATCCTGGAAACCCACCAGGGCCTGAGCAAGGCCCAGCACGAGATCGGCCTGTCGGCCGTGTCCTTCGGCGGCGGGGGCATCAAGCCCGCCTTCCTGTTCGGCGGTCCGCGAGCGGCGCCGAGCTCGCGCGAAGTCGCCTGATCCCCCAACCCAGGCCCGCGCGGCGGGTCCGGTCGCTCACCCCCAACCGCGACCGGACCCGCGATTTCGCCCCGCTCTTCCTGCCTTCGCCCCTTCCGCCTCGACAAAGACCCCGGCCGGCCTAGTCTCGCGGCGTCGCCGGAACACAACGATGTACGTCCACACCCCAGACCAGCTGTTCAGCCTCGCCGTGCTCCTGGCCTGCTGCGGCCTGGCCGTCTGGCGGGGACGCCACGTCGAGCGGATCGCCGCCGCGGCCATGGTCGCCGCCTGGTTCGTCACCCCGCTGGTCCAGAACCACAGCCAGACCCTGGGCCCCCAGAGCGGCGTGGTGATCGTCGACGTCCTGCTGCTGGCGGTGCTGCTGTGCCTGGCCCTGACCTCGGACCGTTGGTGGACCATGGCGGCCACCGCCTTCCAGGGCGCCGGGGCCCTGGTCCATCTAGCCGCCGCCGTCGACCGCCAGATCGATCCCCGCGCCTACTACGTCGCCGGCAGCCTGCTGAGCTATCTGGTCATGGGCGCGCTGCTGGTCGGCGCGTGGAACGCCGGTCGGCGAACCGTGCCGCAAAGGCCACGGCGGGCCTGAAACCGCTTGTCTCCTTACGATCATTTAATCCGGGGAACATCGTTTCTCGGCTAGAAGGCGGGTGGCTGTTCAAAATGACTGGAGCTGAGGTGGTCGTGCATCAACGGATCAAACAACGCGGCCTGCGTTCGACTGCGTTACCCGTGGTGCTCTGCATCGCCGCCTTGGGTCTGACCGGCTGCGGAAAGGACGACAAGGCCAAGGCCAAGACGGCCAAGACCTCGCAGGTCGCCACCCAGACCGTCACCGTCGCGCCGGTCGAGATCCAGTCCCTGCCCCGCATCGTCAGCGCCTCGGGCACGGTCACGCCGTGGGAAGAGGTGCCGGTCGGCGCCGAGACCGGCGGCCTGACGGCCGTCTCGGTCAATGCCGAGGAAGGCCAGACCGTCCGCCAGGGCCAGGTCCTGGTCGCCATGAACGACACCATGCTGCGCGCCCAGTTGCGCCAGCAGGAGGCGTCGGTCGCCAGCGCCAAGGCCACCCTGGCCGAGGCCACCGCGTCGCTGGGCCGCTCGCGCGAGCTGCAGGCCAAGGGCTATCTGTCCCAGGCCTCGCTCGACACCGCCACCGCCCGCCAGGCCACGGCCGCCGCCCAGCTGGCCGCCGCCGACGCCTCGCGCAACGAGACCGTCGCGCGCCTGGGCCAGGCCGTGGTCCGCGCCCCCGTCTCGGGCCTGATCAGCCGCCGCAGCGTCACCAAGGGCCAGATCATCGGCGCGGGGACCGAACTCTTCCGCATCGTCCGCGACGGCCGCCTGGAACTGGACGCCGAGGTGCCGGAGACCGATCTCCTGGCCCTGCGCGCCGGCATGCCGGCCACCGTCACCTCCGACCAGGTGGGCCAGACCACCGGCACGATCCGCATCGTCACCTCCGAGGTGAACACCCAGACCCGCGTCGGCATCGCCCGCATCAGCCTGGCGCCCGGCGGCGGCTTCCGCTCGGGCATGTTCGCCCGCGCCCAGATCTCGGCCGGCTCGCAGCCCGCCCCCACCATCCCGACCGCCGCGATCCTGTATCGCCAGAACCAGGCGGGCGTGTTCGTGGTCGGCGCCAACAACCACGTCCAGTTCCGGCGCGTCGACATCCTGGCCCGCACCGCCGACCGCACCGCCGCCAACGGCGTCAATCCGGGCGAGCGGGTGGTGATCGACGGCGCCGGCTTCCTGGGCGAAGGCGACGCCGTGCGCGTCGTCGCCAAGCGCTAGGGACCGGCGATGAACAACATCTCCCGCTGGGCGATCCAGAACCCGATCCCCGTCATCCTGCTGTTCCTGCTGCTGACCCTGTCGGGGATCTCCGGCTTCAGCAGCATGCGGATCAACGACAATCCCGACGTCGACCTGCCCCTGGTGATCGTCAACGCCTCGCGTCCGGGCGCCGCGCCCACCGAGCTGGAGACCCAAGTCACCCGGCTGATCGAGGACTCGGTCGCGGGCCTCGGCCAAGTGCGCCACATCAGCTCCACCGTCGGCGACGGCTTCTCGTCGACCTTCATCGAGTTCGAGCTGGGCGTCGACCACGAGCGCGTCACCAACGACGTCCGCAACGCCATGTCCAACCTGCAGAGCTCGCTGCCGCAGGACATGCAGCTGCCCAACGTCACCCGCATCGACATCTCGGGCGACGACCTGATCACCTACGTGGTCCAGGCCCCCACCCTGACGCCCGAGCAGCGCAGCTGGTTCGTCGACCACGACGTCAGCCGCGCTCTGCTGGCCATCAAGGGCGTGGGCGAGGTCAACCGCCGGGGCGGCGTCGACCGCGAAATCCAGGTGGCTCTCGACCCCGACCGCCTAGCCGCCTTGGGCGTCACCGCGGCCCAGGTCAGCCAGGCCCTGCAGTCGGCCAACGCCGACCTGCCGGGCGGCCGCGTCACCGTCTCCGGCTCCGAGCGCGCCATTCGCACCCTGGGCGCGGCCGGCTCGATCGAGCAGCTGCGCGAGACCCGCGTCCAGCTGGGCAACGGCCAGACCGTGCGCCTGGCGGACCTGGGCCAAGTCGACGATCGCTGGGCCGAGCCGCGCAGCCGCGCGCGCTTCAACAGCCAGGAGGTCGTGACCTTCAGCATGATCCGCTCGCGCGGGGCCAGCGAGGTCAAGGTCGCCGAGAAGGTCCGCAAGGAAGTCGAGAAGCTCGACAAGGCCCATCCCGAGATCAAGATCGTCGAGCTGACCTCCAGCGTGAAATATGTCGAGCAGGCCTATTATGCCTCGCTGGAGGCCCTGGGCCTGGGCGCGGTGCTGGCCGTGCTGGTGGTGCTGCTGTTCCTGCGCGACTGGCGGGCGACGTTCCTGTCGGCCGTCGCGATCCCCTTGTCGCTGATACCCACCTTCGCGGTGATGGCGCCGATGGGCCAGTCGCTGAACGGCGTCACCCTGCTGGCCCTGTCGCTGACCGTCGGCATCCTGGTCGACGACGCCATCGTCGAGATCGAGAACATCGTCCGGCACATGCGCGGGGGAAAATCGCCCTACGCCGCGGCCATGGAGGCGGCCGACGAGATCGGCCTGGCGGTCGTGGCCACCACCTTCACCATCGTGGCGGTGTTCGCGCCGGTCGGCTTCATGCCGGGCATCGTGGGCCAGTTCTTCAAGGCCTTCGCCCTGGCCGCCTGCGTCTCGGTGCTGTTCTCGCTGCTGGTCGCCCGCATGCTGACGCCGCTGATGGGCGCCTACATGCTCAAGGCCCACAACAAGCCCGACACCGATCCGTTCTGGATGGCGCCCTATCTGAAGGCCCTGAACTGGGCGCTGGGCCACAAGATCATCGTGGCCCTGGCGGCCATCCCGATCCTGGTCGGATCGTTCCTGCTGGCCCAGAAGCTGCCGGTCGAGTTCCAGGGCGCCATGGACCGAGGCCGCGCGCCGTTCAGCGTCGAGCTGCCGCCGGGGGCCACCCTGGACGAGACCGACGCCATCGTCGCCCGCATGACCCGCGAGCTGGAGGCCCGGCCCGAAGTGACCGGCGTCTACGCCTCGGTCGGCAACGACGGCGTCAACAGCGCCCGCGTCACCGCCGACCTGGTGCCCAAGGGCGAGCGCATGGGCCTGCGCGAGTTCAGCCGCGCCATGGTCGACCAGTTCAAGGCCATCCCCGGCGCCCGCATCGGCGCCGGCGGCAACAACGGCGGCGGTCCCAGCGACGGCTCGTCCTATACGCTGCGCCTGGTCGGCGACAACGGCCCGCAGCTGGAAGCGGCGGCGCGTGCGGTCGAGGCCCAGATGCGCGGCGTGAAGGGCCTGGCCAACGTGGTCAACACCGCGGCCATCGCCCGTCCCGAGATCATCGTCACCCCCCGGCCCGACCAAGCCGCGCGGGCCGGCGTCTCGGCCGGGGCGATCTCGCAGGCCGTGCGCGTGGCCACCATCGGCGACATCGACCAGTCCCTGCCCAAGTACAATCTGGGCGACCGCCAGGTGCCGATCCGCCTGCGCCTGACCGACGACGCCCGCGAGAACATGGCCGTGCTGGAGACCCTGCGGGTGCCCTCCAGCCACGGCGGCTCGGTGCCGCTGAACGCGGTGGCCGACGTCAAGTTCGGGGCGGGTCCGTCGCAGATCTCGCGCCAGGACCGTTCGCGGGTGGCCGAGATCACCGCCGAGCTGGACGGCATCGTCGTGGGCGACGCGGCCAAGGCCGTCCACGCCCTGCCGGCGGTCAAGAACCTGCCGATGGGGGTGAAGGAAGCCCCGGCCGGCGACGTCGAGTTCATCCAGGAGATGCTGACCGGCTTCGTCGCCGCCTTCGTGACCGGCATCCTCCTGATGTACGTCGTGCTGGTGCTGCTGTTCCGCAGCTTCGCCCACCCGGTGACCATCATGGCCGCCCTGCCCCTGGCCATCGGCGGCGCCTTCGCCCTGCTGGTCATGGCCAAGAGCAGCTTCTCGATGTCGACCCTGATCGGCATCCTGATGCTGATGGGCATCGCGGCCAAGAACTCGATCCTGCTGGTCGAGTACGCGATCATGGCCATGAAGGACGGCATGACCCGCAAGGAGGCCTTGATGGACGCGGCCCACAAGCGGGCCCGGCCGATCATCATGACCACGGTCGCCATGGCCGCGGGCATGGCCCCGGTGGCCCTGGGCTTCGGCGCCGACGTCGAGTTCCGCGCCCCGATGGCCATCGCGGTCATCGGCGGCCTGATCACCTCGACCTTCCTGTCGCTGCTCTACATCCCGGTGGTGTTCATCTTCATGGACATGCTGAAGAACTGGTCGACCAAGGTCATGGACAAGGTCTTCCGCCACCAGCACGCCGCGCCCAGCCATGCCCCGCACGGCCACGGCCCCGTGACCCATCCGTCCGAACCGATCGTGGGCGGCGGCCGGGAGCTTTAACCCCGGTCCACGCCTTCGAACGCCAAGTCGAACCCCTCGCCCCAGCGGCGAGGGGTTTATTTTTGGCTTGTCCCCGCCCGCGCCTTCGGGTCTCGATCACTGGACCGGCGCGACTCGCCGGCAGGGCCTAGCAATGAACTCCGACCTCGATACAGACACGGCCGCCGCCAGGGCGCTCTTCCAGTCGCTCGAGGGGATGGAAGGGCTGTCGCGCCCCGAACCGGCGCCCGCCGCGAAGGCCAAGGCCCGCTTCCCGGGCCAGGCGGCCCTGGTCAAGCTCTATCCCGGCGTGCTGGTGGCCGTTACCATCGCCCTGGCCTCGCAATGGCTGGCCCAGCACTACGGCGCGCCGGTGATGCTGTTCGCCCTGCTGTTCGGCATGACCTTCCACTTCCTGCACCAGGAAGGCCGCTGCATCGCCGGCATCGAGTTCTCGTCCAAGGCCATCCTCCGCTTCGGCGTGGCCCTGCTGGGCGCGCGGATCACCGCCAGCCAGATCCTGGGCCTGGGCCTGACGCCCATCGTCATGGTGATCGTCGGCATCGGCTCGACCATCGCCCTGGGCGCGTTCCTGGCCAAGCGGATGGGCCTGCGCTCCAGCTTCGGGGTGCTGTCGGGCGGGGCCGTGGGCATCTGCGGAGCCTCGGCGGCCCTGGCCATCGCCTCGGTCCTGCCGCGCGGCAAGGACGCCGAGCGCGACACCATCCTGGCGGTCGTCACGGTCACGGCCCTGTCGACCATCGCCATGATCACCTATCCGCTGCTGACGGCGGCCCTGCATCTGGACCACACCCGCGCGGGCATCTTCCTGGGCGGCACCATCCACGACGTGGCCCAGGTGGTGGGCGCGGGCTACATGATCTCGCCCCACACCGGCGACGTGGCCACCTATGTGAAGCTGCTGCGGGTGACCATGCTGCTGCCGGTGGTGTTCGGCATCGCCTTCGTCGTGGCCCGAATGGGTCCCGGCGCCGGCGGCGGCGCCAAGCCGACCGTGCCGCTGCTCCTGCTGGGCTTCGCGGCCCTGGTGATCGTCAACAGCCTGGGATGGCTGGCCAAGCCGGTCACCGACGCGGCCAACGAGATCTCGCGCTGGTGCCTGGTCACCGCCATCGCGGGCCTGGGCATGAAGACCTCGTTCAAGGACCTGATGACCGCCGGCTGGCGGCCGGTGGCCCTGATGATCGTCGAGACGGTGTGGATCGCCGGCGTGGTGCTGGTGGCGGTGACGTTCTTTACCTAGCCGCGGTTTTCACCGGTATCGCCGCCAGCGCCTGGGCCACCAGCGGGGCCAGCTTCTCGCCAATGATCTTGGCCCCGGCCGCGTTGGGGTGGATGCCGTCGCTCTGCATCAGCTGCCGCGACCCGCCGACTCCGGCCAGGATGTTCGCATAGAGCGGCGCGTTGAACTCCCGCGCCAAGTCCCGATAGACGGCGTTGAACTCGCGGGCATAGGCCGCCCCGATCAGCGGCGGCGCGCCCACCCCGACCAGCACGATCCCGATCCTGCGGTTGCGCAGGCTCTGCAGGATGGCGCGCAGATTGGCCTTGGTCACCCGGGGCTCGATGCCTTGCAGCAGGTCGTTGCCGCCCAGGGCCACCACGCACAGCGCCGTGTCGGGCGCGACGCTGAAATTGACCCGCGCCAGGCCGCCGCCGCTGGTGTCGCCTGACACTCCGGCCGCCCGCACCTTGGCGAAGACGTTCATGCGAGTCAGGGCCGCCTGCAGCTGGGCGGGCATGGCGCTCTGGGCGGGCAGACCCAGGCCTGCCGTGATCGAGTCGCCCAGCACCGTCACCACCGGCGACTTGGGCGGCACGGCCGGAGTCGCCGCCAATTGCGAGGCGGCGGCCAGGCCCACGAAAAGGACTTGGCGGCGATCGAGAAAACGCGGTGCGGTGAAGCTCATGGCTTCCTATGTAGGTCTGCTGACATCCAGACAATGACCAGGAAATCAGGAAGTTTCATGGCCGAAGGTTCCCTCGCCCCCGTGCTCGCTCTCGAGGCCGTGACGCTCACCCTGCCATCAGCGGCCGGACCGGTGAACATCCTGAGGGGCGTGGACCTGACCGTCGGGACGGGCGAGCGGCTGGCGGTGATCGGACCGTCCGGTTCGGGCAAGTCGTCGCTGATCGCGGTGGGCGCCGGACTGGAGCAGCCGACCTCGGGCGTGGTGAAGCTGTTCGGCCAGGACCTGGCCAAGCTGGACGAGGACGGCCGGGCGCGTTTGCGGCGCGGCCGCGCGGCCCTGGTGTTCCAATCCTTCCACCTGCTGCCCAACATGACCGCCGAGGAGAACGTCGCCACCCCGCTGGAGATCGCCGGCGCCAAGGACGCCTTGGCCACGGCCCGCCAGTGGCTGGAGCGCGTGGGCCTGCCCCACCGCCTGACCCACTATCCGCACCAGCTGTCGGGCGGCGAGCAGCAGCGCGTCGCCCTGGCCCGCGCCCTGGCCGCGCGCCCCGCCCTGCTGTTCGCCGACGAGCCGACCGGCAATCTCGACTCCAAGACCGCCGCCGTCGTCGCCGACCTGATGTTCGACCTCGTCGCCGAGGTGGGCGCGGCCCTGGTGATGGTCACCCACGATCCGGTCCTGGCCGAGCGCGCGGACCGGATCGTGCGGATGGCGGATGGCCAAATCGTCTCTGGACAGCTCGTTTCCTGATGGCCGCCCTCTCCTTCCGCCTGGCCGCCCGCGAGCTGCGCTCGGGCGTGCGCGGCTTCCGCATCTTCCTGGCCTGCCTGGCCCTGGGCGTGGCCGCCATCGCCGCCGCCGGCTCGACCGCCGAGGCCTTCCGCCACGGCCTGGCCAGCCAGGCCCGCGAGATCCTGGGCGGGGACCTGTTCTTCTCGGTCGAGAACCGCGACTTCACGCCGAAGGAACGCGCCGCCTTCGAGGCGCTGGGGACCACCACCTACACCGCCGCCGCCCGCGCCATGGCCCAGGCGCCCAGCGGCGAGCGGCGGCTGGTCAGCCTGCGCGGCGTCGACGGCCGCTTCCCCCTGGCCGGGACCGTCAAGGTGGACGGCGCGCTCACGCTCGCCGCCGCCCTGGCCGACCGCGACGGCGTGCCCGGCGCGGCGGTCGAGCCGGCGCTGCTGGATCGCCTCCACCTGAAGCTGGGCGACCGGTTCGACGCCGGTCCCATGACCCTGCGCGCCGCCGCCGTGCTGGTCAGCGAGCCCGACGGCCTGTCGCGCGGCTTCGCCCTGGGTCCGCGCGTGGTGGTGCGCGGCGAGGTGATGGAACGCTCGGGCCTGCTGGCGCCCGGCGGCCTGTCGGGCCGCGCGGTCCGCATCGCCCTGCCTGTCGGTCAGGACCCGCGCGCCACGGGCAAGGCCCTGCAGGCGAGGTTCCCGGACGCCGGCCTGGAGATGCGCGACCGCCTGGACGCCGCCCCCGGCGCGCGGCGGCTGATCGACCAGCTGGAATACTTCCTGGGCTTCATCGGCCTGGCCTCGCTGGTGGCCGGAGGCTTGGGCGTGGCCGGCGCCGTGAGCGCCTATCTGGCCACCCGCGAGCCCTCCATCGCCGTGCTCAAGGCCCTGGGCGCGGACGGGGCGCTGATCCGCAATCTCTACCTGATCCAGATCGGTCTGCTGGCCGGGCTGGGCGTCGCCATCGGCCTGGGGATCGGGGCCGTCGCGCCCTTGATCCTGGGACAGCTGGCCGGATCGTCCCTGCCCATCCCCGCCCTGTTCGCCGTCTATCCCTGGCCCCTGGCCAAGGCCGGCCTGTTCGGTCTGCTGGCGGCGGCGGCCTTCTCGCTGATCCCGCTAGCCAGGGCCCGCCGCACCCCGCCCTCGGCCCTGTTCCGCCGCACGCTCGGCGGGCGCATCCCGCTCAGCCTGGAGACCCTCGGCGCCGTCTTGGCTGGAGCCGGCCTGGCCGCCCTGTCGGTGGCCACCGCGCCGACGCCGCTGTCGGCCGCGATCATGATCGCGGGCGTGGCCTTCTCGTTCGCGATCCTCTGGGCGCT
This sequence comes from Caulobacter sp. GW821-FHT09B08, assembly GCF_059418225.1. Classification (NCBI taxonomy): domain Bacteria; kingdom Pseudomonadati; phylum Pseudomonadota; class Alphaproteobacteria; order Caulobacterales; family Caulobacteraceae; genus Caulobacter; species Caulobacter sp. GW821-FHT09B08. The sequence goes on from NZ_JBWKPL010000004.1 coordinate 155,984, forward strand.
GGGACGCGGCGCGGCCTGGGGCGCGGGACGCGCGCGCCGGCTCTCCAGCGGTCCCGCCAAGCTGGGCCTGGCGAACCTGGCCGGACCGCGCTTGGCGGCCCGCACCGCCAGCCCGGCCATCGGCCTGGGTGTGGCCCTGCTGGCCTGCGTGGTGCTGATACAGTCGGCCCTGCTGGCCCAGATCACCACCACCGCCCCACGCACGGCGCCGGCCATGGTCTTCACCGAGATCCCCGGCAGCCAGGCGCCCGCCTTCGACGCCGAGGTCGCCAAGGTCATGCCCCTGACGCCCGAGACCTATCTGCGCCTGCCCTTCGCCACCGGCCGGATCAGCGGCCTGAAGGGCGCGCCGGTCGACAAGGAGAAGATCAAGCCCGGCCAGCGCTGGGCCTTCGACAACGACATCGGCATGACCCTGCTCCCCGGCCAACCAAAGGACGGCAAGACGGTCGCCGGCCAATGGTGGAAACCCGACTACGCCGGCCCGCCCCTGCTGGCCCTCAACGCCGAGCTGGCTGAGGGCGCGGGGCTGAAGGTGGGCGACACTGTCACCCTGACCATACTGGGCCGCGAGATCGAGGCCCGCATCGCCGTGCTGCGCCGGATCGAGTTCGGCGGCTTCGGTCCCAACTTCAACCTCGTGCTCAACGCCCGGGCCCTGGAGGGCGCCGACCTGCGAAACGTCGCCATCGCCCGCCTGGGCAAGCCGCAGGAGGCCGCCCTGACCCGCGCCCTGGGGGTCAGCTTTCCGACGGTCAATGTGATCAGCGTCCGCGAGCAGTTGGACGCGGCGGCCGCCCTGTTCGACCGCCTGGCCCTGGCCGTGCGCGGGGCGGCGGCCGTCGCGGCGCTGGCCGGTTTGCTGGTGCTGGCCGGGGCCATCGCCGCCGGCGCGCGGGCCCGGGCGCGGGAGGCCGCGACGCTCAAGGTCCTGGGCGCCACGCGCGGCCAGATCCTGACGGCCTACGCCATCGAGTACGGCGCGGTCGGGCTGATCGCCGGGGCGGCGGGCGTGGCCCTGGGCTTCGCGGCGGCCTGGCCGGTGGTGGTCAAGGTGTTCGAGGCCAGCTGGAGCGTCGACTGGGGCGGGGTCATGATCCTGCTGGGCGGCGCGGCGGGGCTTTCGACGGCGGGTGGGCTTTTGGCGGCGGCCTTGGCGCTGTCGCAGCGGCCGGCGCCGGTGCTGCGGGCGGATTGAGCAGCGGGTCACCGGGCAAGCCCGAGCCGGCGCGCGGCAGGCTGTTGATCGGCACGCCCGGCAGCATCGGCTCGCCCGTCCATTCCCAGTGCCAGGGCTCGAACACGTAGTTGACGAAGCCGAACCGCCCGGCGTTGGCGACCATCCAGCGATAGACGTCCGACCGGGCCATGGCCCGGCGGTTGTCGTCGGCGCTGGAGTCCGGACCGAAACCCGGGGCGGCGGCGATGAACACGTCCATGGCCAGGCCCGTGCGGTGGGCCGAGCAGATGGTGCGCGACACGCCCTGGCAGTTGTTGTCCCGCGCGCAGCGGGCGGCGTCGGCGGCCGGGTCGCGGAAGCCGGAGAAGATGGTCAGCACGCGCGGGTCACGCACCACGCCCGCCGCCTTGGCCTCGGCCACCATCCGGCGATAGGCGTCCATCGCGCCGGGGCGCAGCTGGATGGTCTTGCCGCCGTAGCTTTCCTCCGGCTTGGCGGTGGACAGCAGGGCGACGGCGGGCGCGCCGGGGCACATGCCGTCGGCATTGACCTTCACGAACGGCCGGGCGCGGTGCCAGCGCACCAGCATGGCCTTGAAGGTGTCGGGATCGAAGGTCCCCGTCGCCCGCAGACCGTGCCCGCCCTGCCAGCGCGCCAGGGCGGCGGCGAAGCGGTTGGAGCCGGGCGGACAGGACGTCTGGATCTCGCTGGCGACGCGCGGAGCATAGATCTCCCAGCCGATCTCGTCGCGCCCGAACGGGGCCCAGGTCATGGTCGTCAGGGAGGCGGCGTTGACCGGGGCGGAGCTGACCCCGGCCCCGCCCGCCTGGCAGTCCTCGGGGCTGGCGACGCCCGCCGGGCCGGGGGCGAAGCTCGGGCTGGACGGCGGATCGTTGGACGGCAGATAGGTCGGCGGCTCGTAGGCCAGAGGCTCGCGGGGCGCCGATATCGCCGGCGGCGGCATGGCCGGCGCGGGCCGGACAGACGGCCACATCACCCACGCCACGAAGCCGGCGGCCAGCAAGGCCAGCCCGCCCAAAACCCAGATCAGCCGACGCAGGATCTTCAACCCGGGCTCCTCGCTCGCGGTGGAACTTCGCCATGGCTCAAGGCTTGAGAGGGGCAAGGCGTTCCCGCCTCGGAGTTGTTGCATGCCCTCGCCCCTGCGTCCCGTCGTCCTGTTGCTCGGCTGCGTGATGGCCACCGCCGCCTGTTCCGACCCCGCGCCCCAGCCGCAGAAGCCGGCCGCGCCCAAGCCCGCGACGCCGCCGCCGCAGACCCCGCCGCCCCTGGTCGCCGCCCCGCCGGCGCCGGCGCCCGCCGCGCCCTCGCCGATGGCCACGGCCGTGAACGCCGCCGCCTTCGATCCCGCCGCCACGACGCCCGAGGCCAAGAAGGCCTATCTGGTCCGCGCCCAGGTGCTGCTGGACCGCGCCCACTTCTCGCCCGGCGTCATCGACGGCCAGGAGGGCAGCAACCTGACCCTGGCCATCAGCGCCTTCCAGGAGGCCCACCGCCTGACCGTCGACGGCAAGCTGAGCCCCGCCGTCTGGGACGCTCTGGCCGCAGACAGCGCGCCGGCCGTCACCGACTACGTCATCACCGCCGAGGACGTGGCCGGGCCTTTCACGCCCGACATCCCCAAGGACGACTACGAAGCGATGGCCAAGCTGCCGGCCCTCGGCTACGCCACCCCGCTGGAGGCCCTGGCCGAGAAGTTCCACATGGACGAGCCGCTGCTCCAGGCGCTCAATCCCGGCGTCGACTTCAGCAAGGCCGGGACCACGATCATCGTCGCCGCGCTCGGCGCCGAGGGCCTGGACGGCAAGGTGACCCGCATCGAGATCGACAACGCCAAGGGCACGCTCAAGGCCTATGCCGACGGTGACAAGCTGCTGGCGGTCTATCCGGCCACGGTGGGCAGCACCGAGCGCCCCGCCCCGGTCGGCGAATGGGCGGTCAACACCGTGGCCCCGCGCCCGACCTACACCTACGACCCGTCACGCCTGACCTTCGGCAAGCCCAAGTCCAAGCTGACCATCAAGGCCGGGCCGAACAATCCGGTGGGCTCTACCTGGATCGACCTGACCAAGGACACCTATGGCATCCACGGCACCCCGGACCCGAAGCTGGTGAACAAGCGGGCCTCGCACGGCTGCGTGCGGCTGACCAACTGGGACGCGGCGGAGTTGGGCGCGGCCGTGCAGAAGGGCGCGAAGGTGGTGTTCGAGGGCAAGCCGGTGAGGTGATCCCTTTCTCAAACCCTCTCCCGGAGGGGAGAGGGAGGGGCTCAACCGCGAAGCGGTTGGGAGGGTGAGGGGTGAAGGCGTCCGACGGCGTGCCGGCACTCCGTTGAGGGCGTAACCCCTCATCCTCCCACGCTTCGCGCGGGCCCCTCCTTCTCCCTCTGGGAGAAGGTAATTTAGAGCGCCACTCGCAACCCCACCCGCACCACGCGCGGCGCGGCGTAGCCCGCCACGCCATCCGCCGTCCGCGACGTTTGAATCTCGGCGTCCAGCAGGTTGTCGCCCGCCACATAGACCGTTACCAGCGGCCGCACCCGCCAGTCCAACCGGGCGTCCAGCCGCCAGGCCGGGTCGAGCACGCGGCTGTTGAGGTCGTCCTCGAACCGCTTGCCTTCCCAGGTCAGGTCGGTGGCCAGCACCAGCCCCTCCTGTAGCTGCGCCGACAGCCCCGCCGTGGCGCTCCAGATCGGGGCCTGAGCGGGGCGCTTGCCGGTCAGTTGGGGGGCGGCCCCTCCGCCGTCCACCCGCGCGTCGGTGACCGACAGGGCCGAGGTCAGGGTCACGGGGCCGATCTCGCGTTCCGCCCGGCCTTCCAGGCCCACGGCGTCGATGCTGCCCGCGTTCTGGCGCTGACGCAGCACCCCGCCGGCCGGAATGAAACCGCCGATCGGGAAGGTTCCGGGGCCGGCGCCCAGGGTGACGTTGACGATCGGGTCCTCGATCCGGTTCCAGAAGGCCGTGGCCTCGACCAGCCCCTTGTCGCCCTTGCGCGACAGGCCCAGCTCCAGTCCCTGCAGCCGCTCGGGCTTGAGCGCCGCATTGGCCTCGGTGACGTCGTTGCCCACCCGGAACGGACGATAGAGCTCGTTCAGGGTCGCGGGCCGGAAGCCGGTGTAGCCGGCGAGGCGCGCCACGGCCCCGCCCAGGTCGCGCGTCACGCCCAGGCGGCCGCTGACCACCTCGCCTTCGCGGTCGGCAGGACGCTGGTCCAGCAGCACCGCGCTCGTGGCCAGCAGGCGCTCGACGCGGAAGCCGTCGGTGTTCTCCCAGTGGTCCAGCCGCAGACCGCCGGCCACCAGCCACGGCCCCTGGGTCCACGAGCCGTCGGCATAGGCGCCGACCACCGCCGTCTTGCCGCCCGCCACCCGGGCGCGGGTATAGGCGCCGGCCGAATAGCTGTAGCGCTCGCGCTCCTCGCCGTCGTTCAAGCGGGCGTCGGCGCCCAGCTCCCACTCGACGGCGCCGACCTTCTGGCGCAGGGCGCCGTTGACGCCCCAGCCGGTGGCGGGGGTCTTGTCCTGGCTGTTGGCCGGAGTGGTGCTGGCGCGGTTGGCGGCTACGGCGACCGAGCTGTTGAAAAGGTCGCTGGTCCGCCGCCATGCCTGCAGCCGCCAGCCCAGGGCGCCGGCGCGCGGCGTGCGCACCAGGGTGGCGCTGAACACGTTGCCCGAGGCGTTGGCCCGCGCCCCAGCGAGGCCCGCCCCGCGGTCCTCCTCGAAGAAGCCGCCGCGCAGCGACAGCAGGCCAAAACCCGTGGCCATGTCGACGCGGCCGGAGATGCTCTTGGCCTCCAGGTCGGTCCGGGTGTCGGCCGCGCCCTGGGCCGGGCCACGCACGGGCACGTAGCCGTCGGACTTGTCGTACGACGCCGCGCCCATGAACTCGAACCGGCCGAAGGTCGAGACCGCCGACGCCGAGGCGCGTTGCGAGCCCAGCTCGCCGGCCGAAACGTCGGCGGCGATGCCCGCATCGCGCTCCTTCAGGCCGATCACCCCGGTCAGGGCGCCCGCGCCGTAGGGCCCCGCCCCGGCCCCGCGCACGATGTCGATCCCGGTCAGGGACTCCGGCGCCAATTGCGACCAGATCACCCAGCCGCCGAACGGGTCGTTCAGCGGCACGCCGTCCAGAGTGACCAGGGTGCGGCCGGCGCCCGACGGTGCGATGGCCCGCAGGCTGATCCCTTGCGTGGTGGGATTGGCCGAAAGGCTGGAGGTGCGGCGGAACAGCGAGACGCCCGGTGTCTGGCCCACGGCCTCGTCCACCCGCTGGGTCTTGGCCAGGTCGCCCTCGCTCAGGCGCGTGATCGAGAAGGCCGCGTCGGCCGCCGCGGGCGGCAGACGGGCGGCGGTGACGATCACCTGCTCGACGGGGGGCGGGGTGTCGAAGGCCATCTGGATCCTCGCGCGGGAAACGCTGCCGATGACCTAGACCGGTTCGGACGGCGGAAGAACGGCGCTCTCGCCGCCCCGGCGATTTTCCGTCGCTTGCACAACGAGACTGACATTTCTAATGTCATCCTCAAGGCGCGACACGACGCCGGGAAGCCAGGAGACGCGCCATGAAAATCGACCGCCTGCCGCCGGTGCGCGCCTCGCTGGGGCCGACCAACCATCCGTACATGACCGGGGCCTGGACGCCGCTGCACGAGGAGGTCGATGCGGTCGATCTGGAGGTGCTGGAGGGCGCGATCCCGACCGACCTGGACGGCGTCTATCTGCGCAACACCGAAAACCCCGTCCACCAGCCGCTGGGCCGCTACCACCCGTTCGACGGCGACGGCATGGTCCACCAGATCGAATTCAAGGACGGCGCGGCCAGCTACCGCAACCGCTTCATCCGCACGCGCGGCTTCGAGGCCGAGCAGGAGGCGGGCGAGAGCCTTTGGGGCGGTCTGGCCGACGGGCCAGGCACGTCCAAGCGACCGGGCTTCGGCGCCCATGGAAGTCTGAAGGACACCGCCAGCACCGACATCGTCGTCCATCGCGGCGAGGCCATCGCGACCTTCTACCAGTGCGGCGAGGCCTATCGGCTGGACCCGCTGACCCTGGAGAACCTGGGCGTGGCCGCCTGGGCGCCGCTGGACGGGGTGTCGGCCCACGCCAAGGTCGACGAGTCGACCGGCGAGCTGCTGTTCTTCAACTACTCCAAGCACGCGCCCTACATGCACTACGGCGTGGTCGACGCGGCGGGCAAGCGCACGGTCTACCAGCCCATCGACCTGCCCGGTCCGCGCTTGCCGCACGACATGGCGTTCACGGCCAACTATTCGATCCTCAACGACCTGCCGGTGTTCTGGGACCAGAACCTTCTGGAGCGCGACATCCACGCCGTGCGCCTGCACAAGGGCGTGCCCTCGCGGTTCGGGATCGTGCCGCGCCATGGGGGCGAGGTGCGCTGGTTCGAGGCCGCGCCGACCTATGTGCTGCACTGGCTGAACGCCTATGAGGACGGCGACGAGATCGTGCTGGACGGCTACTTCCAGGAAAATCCCACCCCACGCCCGCTGGAGGACGCGCCCGAGGGCCACGGCCACCTGATGGCCTATCTGGACGAACACAGCTTCCGGCCCAAGCTCCATCGCTGGCGCTTCAACCTGGCCACCGGCGAGACCACCGAACAGCACCTTGACGAGCGGATCCTGGAGTTCGGCATGTTCAACCAGGCCTATGCGGGCCGCCCGTACCGCTACGCCTATTCCACCACCGCCAAGCCCGGCTGGTTCCTGTTCAACGGCTTCGTCAAGCACGACCTGGAGACCGGCCAGAGCTGGTCGCTGCCCCTGGAGCCCGGCCGCTACGCCAGCGAGGCGCCGTTCGCGCCGCGCGTGGGGGCCACCAGCGAGGACGACGGCTATCTGGTCAGCTTCATCATCGACGAGAACCGGGGGACGTCGGAGTGCCTGGTGGTCGATGCGCGGACCATGCAGCCCGCCTGCCGCATCGCCCTACCTCACAAGATCAGCAGTGGAACGCATGCGGTGTGGGCGGGGCGGAGCCTTCTGAACCCTCTCCCATAGGGAGAGGGAGGGACCCGTCGCGAAGCGATGGGAGGGTGAGGGGTTACGCCGTCAGACGCCCTAACCCCTCATCCGTCGGCTGCGCCGCCACCTTCTCCCTCTGGGAGAAGGAAGCCTAGCAACTCCCCGGATTATCCCGCTTCAGCACACAGATCATCTTCCCCCCGCGCGCCGGGCCGTAGCGGATGATCAGCTGGCTCTCGAAGAACGCCCACTTGCTGGCCGTGTCCTGGGCGGCGACGGCCATGGCGCGGTTGTAGGCGGCGATGCCCCGCGAGGTGCCCGTGCCGTCCTTGTTGAGATAGGCGTGCTTCACGCGGCCGCCGCAGTACAGCGACTCCGGGAAGCCGTCGTAGCAGCCGCTGATCAGGCCGGCGGGGAACGGCAGGAACACCGGCCCCAACCAGGGCGCGGGCACGGTCTGGTTCAGCCCCTGCGGATTGGTGATCGTCGGCGAGGGGCGCGGCGTGTCGATCCAGTTGCTGTGCGAGTAGAAGTCCTGGGCGGCGTGGAAGGCCATGCCCATGTCCTCGAACACGTTGCACTTGGCCCGGCCCTTGACCCCGTTGAAGGTGCAGCCGCCGAAGATGCTGGTGCTGTCCAGCGACAGGTCGGGCTTCACCAGGCGCGCGGCGTCGTTCACCGCGGCGTTGATGTTGTTGTAGATATAGCCCCGGCACGACGACAGGATGTTCTGGGCGGCCAGCTGGCTCTGCGGATAGCCGGCGCTGGGGAAGAAGTCGCCGCCGTCGCAGTGGGCCGACTTGTTGCCCATCAGGCCCCGGGTCGGATTGTCGGGCGCGCCGACCGCCCCGAACGTGCCGTTGGCGCCGGCCAGCTGGGTCAGGGAACTGGGGCCGAAGCCCAGCGGCCCCAGGGCGTTGCGGGTGATCCGCTCGTGCTCGGCGTTCTGGCCCAGACCGTGGATGGTGCCGAAAGCAAGGGCCTGAGGCGCGGCGATGGCCGCAAGAGCGACGGCGACAATGGCAATCGAACGCTTACGCATGGCGTGTCCTCCCGATTGTTTCAATCGAGAATTGCATACCTGCACGCGGGAGTACAGTGAAGGCTCAGCCCTTGGGGAACCACGGCACGAAGCCCGAGGTGCGCGCCACATAGGCCTCGTAGTCCGGACGCTTGCGGCGCATGCGGCCCTCGACCGTCGGCACGCCGCTCCAGCGGGTCAGCAGCACGGTGATCAGCACCGGCCCCGGCAGGGCCCAGGCGCCCAGGCCGGTCTCGGCGGCGATCAGGTAGAGCCCCCACCACACGCAGGCGTCGCCGAAATAGTTGGGATGGCGGGTGTAGCGCCACAGGCCGGTGTCCAGCACCTTGCCGGCATTGGCCGGATCGGCCTTGAAGCGGACCAGTTGCCAGTCGCCCAGGCTCTCGAACAGGATGCCGATCACGGCCAGCACGGCGCCCGCGACCGCCAGCCCGCCCAGCGGCGCGGGGCTCTGGCCCAGCTGGACCGGCAGGGCCACGACGAAGGCCAGGGCGTATTGCAGGGCGAAAACCAGCCGCAGCGAGGCCTTGGAGAAGCTCCAGCCGCGCTGGGTTTCGGCGTAGTGCATCATGGTCACGTAGCGGCGGTCCGGCCCCTGCTTGCGCCAGCGCCACAGGAGATAGCCGCCCAGCCGCGCGGCCCACACCGTGCACAGGCCGGTCAGCAGCACGCCGTGCGGGGTGACGCCAAGCTGGATCAGGGTGGTCCAGGCGATCAGCGCCATGCCCACGCCCCACCAGGCGTCGACGAAGCTGACGTCCTTCAGCCTCAGGCCGATCCGCCACAGGATGAAGAAGGCCAGCGCCGAGACGGCGGCGTTGATCAGGAGAAGGGTCAGGAGGGAGGTCACAGCCCCACCACCAGGCTCACCGTCGTGGTCGTGGACCCGCCGATGTTGAGGGTCTGCACCGTCCGGGCGCCGTCCACTTGGCAGTCTCCGGCCCGGCCGGTCACCTGCTTGAAGGCGTCCAGCGCCATGCGCACGCCGGTGGCGCCCACGGGGTGGCCCGCCCCGATCAGGCCGCCCGAGGGGTTGATCGGCAGGCGGCCGCCCATGGCGATGGAGCCGTCCTCGACCGCCTTCCAGCTCTCGCCCGGCGCGGTGAGGCCCAGATGGTCGATGGCCATATATTCGGTGGCCGTAAAGCAGTCGTGGACCTCGACGGCGTGGACCTGGGACAGGTCGGTGATCCCGGCCCGGGCGCGGGCGTCCTCGACCGCGCGGCGCACCTGCGGGAAGACGTAGGGCTGACCACGACTGGCCTCGACCTTGCGGGCATAGCTGATCGGCGCGGAGCGATGGCCCCAGCCCTTGATGCGCGGCAGGCGGTCCAGCGGCACGCCACGCTGGAAGGCATAGGCCCGCGCCCGCTTCTCCGACGCCAGGAAGACCACGGCCGTCCCGTCGGTGACCTGGCCGCAGTCCTGCTTGCGCGTGCGCCCCTCGACCACCGGATTGGCCGTGTCGTCGGCGGTGAAGGCTTCCGGCGGGAACCGCCAGTCGCGGGTCTGGGCGTTGGGATTGCGGCGGGCGTTGGCGAAGTTGTTCTCCGCTATGGCCATCAGGTGCTCGTACTTCAGGCCGTAGCGGCGGTCGTATTCGTCGGCGAGGTCGGAGAAGGCGCGGGGCCAGAGGAAGCGGGCGTCCTGGAACTCGTGCCCCACCCAGGCGGCAGAGCCCAGGTGCTCGGCGGCGGTCTGGCCCGGGACGTTACGCATCTGCTCGATGCCGACCACGCAGGCCAGGTCGTAGCGGCCCGCCTCGATCTCGGCCGCGGCGGCCAGGATCGCCACGCTGCCCGAGGCGCAGGCCGCCTCGTGGCGCATGGTCGGCAGGCCGTCCAGGGTCGGATGCACCTGGCCGAAGAAGCCGCCCAACAGCCCCTGCCCCGCGAACAGCTCGCCGGCGAAATTGCCCACATGGCCGGTCTCGATGTCTTCCGGGTCCAGGTCGACGGCGGCCAGCCCCTCGCCCACCGCCTGGGAGAAGGCGTCGATCAGCCCCTGGCCCTGACGCGCCCAGTTGGCCGAGAAGTCGCTCTGCCACCCGCCCAGGATATAGACCATGCCACGCTCCTCCTCCGGTCTGCCGCCAGAGTGAGTCTTACTATACAAGTGACCTGAAGCCAGGCAATGCAGCGCGTTGACATCGCGTCGCGAAACAGCCGAACCAGAAGTCATGCCAGAGATCGCAAATGGGGTCGCCGCCCCCGCCGCTCAGATGGTCCGCGCCAGTTCGGCGGCCCGGGCCCTGAACCTGATCGGCGACCGCTGGACCCTGCTGACCCTCTATGCCGCCTTCATGGGCCAGACCCGGTTCGACGGCTTCGTGAAGCTGACCGGCATGGCCCGCTCGCTGCTGGTCGACCGGCTGGCGCGGCTGGAGACGGCGGGCGTGCTGGAAAAGCGCCCCTATCAGGATCGCCCCGTTCGTCACGGCTATCACCTGACCGCCATGGGGGCCGACCTCTACGACGCGGCCCTGATGATCCTGCGCTGGGAAACCCGCTGGCACTACGACGAGGCCAGCCCCTCGCACCGCATCCAGCACGTGACCTGCGGCAAGCCGCTGGTGGCCGAGCTGGTTTGCCAGGCCTGCGAGAAGCCGGTGACGGCGGGCGAGGTCGAGCTGGTTCCCGGTCCCGGCGCGGGCCTGGAGCCGGCCCCGCGCGCCCGGTTGCAGCGCCGCTCCATCGCCGAAACCGCCGCGCCCCTCGCCCCGATGCTGGAGCGCTCGATCGCCGTGCTGGGCGACCGCTGGACCGCCCACCTGCTGGCCGCCGCCTTCTATGGCCGGCGGCGGTTCAAGGACCTGCAGGCCGAGCTGGGCGTGGCCACCAACATCCTGTCCGACCGCCTGGCGCGGCTGGTGGCCCTGGGCATGCTGGAGCGCCGCCTCTACCAGGCCCGGCCCGAGCGCTGGGAGTATCGTCTGACCGACGAGGCCCGCGACCTCTTCCCGCTGATCGTGGCCCTGATGACCTGGGGGGATCGCTGGCTGGCCGGCGAGGCGGGACCGCCCGAGGTGCTGGTGCACAAGCCGTGCGGCTCACCGCTGAAGACGGCCGTACGCTGCGAGGCGTGCCACGGGGCGGTGGACGTGCGCTCGACGCGGCTGGCCTAGAGCCACAGCCCCGTCGCCGTCACCCCGTCGCCCCAGAACCCCTCCGCCGGGCGCGTCATACGACCATCGGCCACGTGGCAGCCGCCGGGATGGTCTTCCGCCAGCCACCAGGGACCGTCGAGATCGGCATAGGCGCAGGCGTTGGCCAGGTGCAGGGCGGGCGCGATGGCCAGGGACGAGGCGACCATGCAGCCGACCATCAGCTCGAAGCCGTGGTTCCTCGCCTCCTCCAGCATCAGCAGGGCCTCCGACAGCCCGCCGGCCTTGTCGAGCTTGAGGTTCACGGCGCGGTAGCGACCCTTCAGCCCGGCCAGGTCCTCGGCCACGTGCACCGACTCGTCGGCGCAGATCGTGTACGGCGGGTCGTAGCCCTCCAGAGCGGCGTCGGCGCCAGCCGGCAGGGGCTGTTCGACCAGGGCGATGTTGAGGTCCGACAGGATGGACTTGAGCCCGTCGAGGATGGCGAAGTCCCAGCCCTCGTTGGGATCGACGATCAGCCGGGCGTGAGGCGCGGCCTTGGCCACGGCCAGCAGGCGGGTGGCCGGATCCTCGGCCGACAGCTTGACCTTGATCAGCGGCGCCGAGGCCACCGCCAGGGCCGCCGCGCTCATGGCTTCGGGGCTGTCGAGGCTGACGGTCACGGCCGTGACCAGGCGATCGGGCAGGTGCAGGGCGGTCAGGGCCTCGACGCTCAGCCCCTCGCGCTTGGCCCGCAGGTCCCAAAGGGCGCAGTCGAGGGCGTTGCGGGCCGCGCCCGGGGACAGCAGGGCCAGGGCCTCGTGCGGCCTGGCGCCGTCGCGCAGGGCCTGGGCGGCGGGCTGGAGCTGGGCGATCACGCTGTCGACCGTCTCATCATAGCGGGCGTAGGGCACGCTTTCGCCGCGCCCGATCAGCCCGTCCTCGACAATCTCGACCACCACCACCTCGGCGGCGGTCTTGACCCCGCGCGAGATGCGGAACGGGGCCTTCAGGCGGTGGCTGACATGGGCGATCGAGACGGTGCGCTGCATGTCCCTGCCATCCCACCGATCGGCGGCCTTGGCTAGTGACGGCGGCGGATCGGGGAGTCGGCGCGACGCTCGCGGAACACCTGCATGGCCAGGCGCGGGTCCCAGACGAACAGCGCCGCCCAGACCACCAGCACGCCGGCATAGTTCAGGGCGCCGAGGACGCCGCCGGGACGGCCCGGGCGCGTGAAGCGGACCGAGCGGGGCTGGGGCTGGAACAGGCTGGGCATGGCGATGTCGGTCATGGCGTCCTCCGTGGATGACCAGACCTTGGCCGCGCGTTACGACAGGTTCGGACGTAGCCCGCGCGCCGTCGCGCACCCATATCCGGCGTCGGGCGTTTGCCCCCTGTCCAACGAGAGCCCTTTCGCATGAGCAAGCCGGTCACCATCACCATTCCCCACCAGCTGGGCGCCGCCGAGGCGCGCCGCCGCATCGAGGAAGGGTTCGGCCAGCTGCTCAGCCAGACGGGCGGCATGGTCAAGGACGTCCAGAAGTCGTGGACCGGCGACGCCATGACCTTCTCGGCCCAGGCCATGGGCCAGCCGATCTCCGGCGTGCTGACGGTGTTCGCCGACTCCGTGCGGATGGACATCGTCCTGCCGGGCCTGCTGGGCATGATCGCCGGCAAGATCACAGGGCAGGTGAAGAAGCAGGGTCAATTGCTGCTGGAGAAGAAGTAGGCGCGTCCGCCAGGTCCGGCCCGCGCTAGACCTTCACCCGCCGCGCCGGGGCGTTCTTCGCCGGAGGACGCTTGGCCGGCGCGCGCTTGGCGCGGGGCGAAGACTTGGCCTTCTTCCGCGACTCCCGCACGGCGGCGACCTTGTCGAGCCGGTCCTGAGCGATCTTGGCGTGCTCGGCGCACCGCTCGTGCATGGCCGCCAGTTCCTTCTCGGTCAGCTTCTCGATGCCCATGAACTCGTTCTCGGCGCCCGAGGTCAGGATCAGCTCGTCCAGCTTGGTCTGAACCGCCTCGCCGTCGCGGTTCTGGGTGTTCTGGATCAGGAACACCATCAGGAAGGTGATGATCGTGGTGCCGGTGTTGATCACCAGTTGCCAGGTCTCGGAGAACTTGAAGATCGGGCCGCTAACGGCCCAGACCAGCACCATGGCCACGCAGACGATGAAGGCCGGCGGGCTGCCGGTGATCCGCGCGGTGGCGTTGGCGAACTTGGCGAAAAGCTTGTCCATGAGAGCTCCCTCGCGGCTACAACGCGCCGGCATGTGATCGGGCTCCCCCGCCCGGCGCCCCCCGCGCCGCGCCTCGGGCGTTAGGGAGGGGATGTTCGATCCCTATCTGCTGTTTCTGCTGGGCCTGGGCGTGGTCGTGCTGCTGGTCGCCTGGCTGCCCATGGCGCTGAGCCGCCTGCCCCTGTCGCTGGCCATACTGTGCGTGCTGATCGGCGTGGCGGTGTTCCACGCCGCCGCCCTGCCCTTCCGCCCCAATCCCGTGCGGTTCTCGACCCTGACCGAGCACCTGACCGAGATCGTGGTCATCGTCTCGCTGATGGGCGCGGGGCTGAAGATCGACCGCAAGATCGGCTGGCGACGCTGGAGCTCGTCCTGGCGGCTGATCGCGATCACCATGCCCCTGACCATAGCGGCCGTGACCCTGATGGGCGTCCACGGCCTGGGCCTTGGTCTGGCCTCGGCCCTGCTGCTGGGCGGCGCCCTGGCGCCCACCGACCCGGTGCTGGCCTCCGACGTCCAGACCGGTCCGCCGCGCTCGGGCGAGGACGGCGAGGCCCGCTTCGCCCTGACGTCCGAGGCCGGTCTCAACGACGGCTTCGCCTTTCCGTTCGTGCATCTGGCCGTGGCCCTCGCCGTGGCGGGGGGAACCCTGAGCCAGGGCCTGGCCGTCCACTGGCTGGGCGTCGACGTCCTGTGGCGGGTCGCCGCCGGGGTCGGGGTGGGCTGGCTGGTCGGCAAGGCCCTGGGCTGGGCCACCTTCAAGGCCCCCAAGACCCGGCTGTCGGGCGCCGCCGACGGCCTGGTGGCCCTGGGCGCGACCCTGGTGGCCTACGGCGTGGCCGAGGCCGCCCACGGCTACGGCTTCCTGGCGGTGTTCGTCTCGGCCCTGGCCCTGCGCGCCACCGAGCGCGACCACGAATTCCACGAGGCCATGCACGACTTCGCCGAACAGGTGGAGCGCCTGCTGATGATGCTGGTCCTGGTGCTGCTGGGCGGAGCGGTGGCCGGGGGCCTGCTGGTCGGCCTGACCTGGAAGGAGATCGCCTTCAGCCTGGCCCTGGTCTTGGTCATCCGCCCCCTGGCGGGGTGGATCGGCCTGATCGGCGCGCCCCACTCCCGGCGCGAGCGGGCCGTGGTGGCGTTCTTCGGCATCCGGGGGATCGGCTCGTTCTACTATCTGGCCTACGGACTGAACCACGGCGACTTCCGTCACTGGGACCGGCTGTGGGCGATCACGGGCTTCGTGGTGCTGTGTTCGATCCTGATCCACGGGGTCACGGCCACCCCGCTGATGACCCGGATCGACGCCTGGCGACGGCGCGAAGTCCTGCACGAGACCGACCCGCAACCTTGAAGCGATTGCGCTTGACCTCAGGATGCGGCAAAGCGTCACACAGTCGCGTATCGAAGAAACTGGACAGCCTAGTTCGCGTATTCCTCCCGTCCGGGGAACGGGATCAGTAATGCAGGCTAACGTCGCCCATCAGGAGCAAAGGCGGCAGGACACGCTTCTGTTCGCCCTGGCCGTGGCGTTGGTGGCCAGCCAGGCGTTCAGCGACTTCCTGACCCGCAATGCACTCGGCATCGCCACCTTGTGGCCGTCGAACGCCCTGCTGGCGGCCGGCTTGCTGGTGCTCAACCCTTCGCGTCGCGTGATCCTGACCGTGGTGGCCGTCGTGGCCCACATGGCCATCGACCTGGCCGTCGGCGACGACATCGGCCGCGCCCTCCTCTACACCGCCGTCGACGTAGGCGAAGGGGCCCTGGTCTGGCTGGTGACCAAGCGCTTCTTCGGCGGGCCGCCGCGCGTGCGCACCATGCGCCAGTTGGCCCTGCTGACCACCCTGACCGCCCCGGTCACCCTGCTGATGTCCGTGGTCTGCTCGGCGGGCCTGGCGCTGTTCTACGACATGCCGTTCATCATCGTGCTGACCGACTGGTTCCTGTGCGGCGTCCTGGGCATGTCCATCGTGCTGCCCGCCGTGCTGGTGCTGCTGGACAGCGAGCACCGCCGCGCCTTCCAGCGCCCCCTGCCCGAACAGCTGGGCCTGTGCGCCCTGGTCGCCGTGCTGGCCGCGACGGTGTTCTACGCCAAGGGCCTGCCCGCGCCGTTCCTGCTGTTCCCCGCCGCCCTGCTGGCCGCCTTCCGCCTGGGGCCGCGCGGCGCCAGCCTGGCCTCGCTGATCGTGGCCTGCGTGGCCATCCCGCTGACGGTGCGCGGCCTGTGGACCCAGCAGATCTCCACCGACTGGTCGCAGGCCCACCAGAACCGCCTGGTCCAGGTGTTCGTCGGCGTATTGTTCGTCTCCAGCCTGGCCACGGGTCTCGCCCTGGCCCAGCAGGAGCGCCTGCGCCGCCTGCTGGTGCGCCGCGAGCAGCTGACCCGCGCCGCCCGCGCCCGGGCCCTGGCCGCCAACGAGGCCAAGACCGAGTTCCTGGCCACCATGAGCCACGAGATCCGCACGCCGCTGAACAGCATGCTGGGCTTCTCCCAGCTGCTGGTCGAGCGCAAGGACCTGCCGCCGGACGCCCGCCGCCAGCTGGGCCTGATCGACAGCGCCGGCACCGCCCTGCTGACCGTGGTCAACGACATCCTGGACTTCTCGCGCGTCGAGGCCGGCCAGGTGGAGCTGCTGTTCCAGCCGACCTCGGCGGCCGCCGTCCTGCACGACGCGGTGGGCATCATCCGCCCCGAGGCCGAGAACAAGGGCCTGAAACTGGAGGTCGAGGTCAACGACCCGGTCGGGGGCCTGCACGACCTGGACGGCCTGCGCCTGCGCCAGGTGCTGCTGAACCTGCTGCAGAACGCCGTGAAGTTCACCGAGGTGGGCCGCATCCGCGCCTGCCTGATCGTCGAGCCCGGCGAGATCGAGGACCGGCTGCGCTTCGAAATCGTCGACACCGGTGTCGGCATCGCCATCGAGCACCAGGGCCGCCTGTTCCAGCGCTTCAGCCAGGTCGACAGCTCGGCCAGCCGGGCCTATGGCGGCGCGGGCCTGGGCCTGGCGATCAGCAAGGCCCTGGTCGAGTTGATGGGCGGCAAGATCGGCGTCGACAGCGCGCTCGGTCACGGCTCGGCCTTCTGGCTGGAGCTGTCGGCGCCCCAGGTCGAGGCTTACGACACCGGCGAGCCCCAGCCTGCCGCCGCCCCCGGCGCGGCGCGCATCCTGCTGGTCGACGACCATCCGATGAACCGCGAGATCGGCGCGGCCCTGCTGACACTGGTGGGCTGCGAGGTCCAGACCGCCGACAATGGCCAGCAGGCCGTGGCCATGGCCGCGCGCGGCGGCTACGACATCATCCTGATGGACATCCACATGCCCGAGATGGACGGCCTGGCCGCCACCCGGGCTATCCGCGCCATGGGCGGCGAAGTGGGCCAGATCCCGATCATCGCCATGAGCGCCGACGCCCTGCCCCAGCAGGTGGAGCGCTGCTACGCCGCCGGCATGGTCGACCACGTGGCCAAGCCCGTGCAGCGCGAGGTGCTGTACGCCAAGATCGGCCGCTGGCTGGCGCGGAAGTAGGCGGGAAAACGCCTAGGCGACTTCCCACGCCCCGCCTCGCCCACTAACCTCCCCGCGCTGTTTCGGGGAGACGACGATGAAGATCCTGCGCCTGGCCGCCCTCGCCTTCTGCGCCGTCCTGGCCGCCTGTTCTCCCGCCAAGCAAGAGTCATCCAGCGCGCCCGGCCGCACGGCCCTGAAGCTGGCCACCGACTGGAAGGGCGAGGCCGAGCTGGGCGGCTACTACCAGGCCCTGGCCACCGGCGAGTACAAGAAGCGCGGCCTGGACGTGACCCTGATCCAGGGCGGCCCCGGCGTGAACGTGCCCCAGCTGCTGGCCACCGGCGCGGTCGATGTGGGCGTGGGCTCCAACAGCTTCATCGTGCTGAATCTCGCCAAGGAGAGGGTGCCGGTCAAAGCCGTGGCCGCCTTCATGGACAAGGACCCTCAGGTGCTGATCGCCCACGACGGCGTGGGCATCAATTCCATCGCCGACATGAAGGGCCACCCGATCCTGTTGTCGGACGCCTCGATCACCGCCTTCTGGGTGTGGCTGAAGGCCAAGCACGGCTTCACCGACGCCCAGGTGCGCAAGTACAACTATTCGGCCGCGCCGTTCCTGGCCGACAAGAGCGTGGTCCAGCAGGGCTACGCGACGTCGGAGCCCTACCTGATCCAGAAGGAAGGCAAGATCACCCCGAAGGTCTTCCTGCTGGCCGACGACGGCTATCCGGCCTACGCCTCGTTCGCCCTGGTCCCGACCGCCCTGATCGACAAGAACCCGGCGGCGGTGAAGGCCTTCGTCGAGGCCACGGCGGCGGGCTGGACCAGCTATCTCTACGGCGATCCCAAGCCCGGCGACGCCCTGATCCTCAAGGACAATCCGGAAATGACCCAGGACGTCCTCGATCAGGCGCGCGAGAAGATGCGGTCCTACGGCATCGTGTCCCGCCAGGGCGTGGGCAAGATGGACGACGCCCGCTGGGCCGAGTTCTTCAAGGTGGCGTCCGAGCAGGGCGTCTATCCCAAGGACATGGACTACAAGTCGGCCTACACGCTGGATTTCATTCCCCAGTGACCCTTGAAGTGATCGCGTCGCTCCGACAGGTCGAGGTCGACTATCCCGGTCGCGGCCGTGCGCTCGGCCCGGTCGACCTGAAGCTGAACGCCGGCGAGATCGTCGCCCTGGTCGGGCCGTCGGGCTGCGGCAAGTCCACGGCCCTGCGGCTTCTGGCGGGGCTTGAGGCGCCGACGCGCGGGGCCGTGACCCGCGCCGCCGACAAGGGCGAAACCTCGGTGGTGTTCCAGGCCCCCACCCTGGCCCCGTGGATGAGCGCGGCGGCCAATGTGGCCCTGCCGCTGGAGCTGGCCGGAACGCCCAAGGCCGCCGCGCGCGCCCAGGCGGTCGAGGCTCTCGCCAAGGTCGGGCTGAAGGGCGCCGAGAACGCCCGGCCGGCCCAGCTGTCGGGCGGCATGGCCATGCGCGCCTCGCTTGCCCGCGCCTTGGTCACCCGGCCGCGCCTGCTGCTGCTTGACGAGCCCTTCGCGGCCTTGGACGAGATCACCCGCCGGGCGCTGGCCGACGACGTCCTGGCCCTGGCGGCCGACCTGAAGCCGGCCGTGGTGTTCGTCACCCACAATGTCGAGGAGGCCGTCTACATGGCCCGGCGCGTGGTGGTGATGAGCCCGGGACCGGGCCGCATCGCCGGCGAGGTGGCGGTGGAGGGGCCGGTGATCCGGCCCGACGGCTTCCGCACGACGGCCGCTTTTCGCGAAACGGCGGAGGCGGTGTCGCGGCTGCTGGCGTCGAACCTGGGAGCGGCGGCGTGAAAGTCCTCGCCCCCCTGATCCTGATCGCTCTGCTCCTCGCCGCCTGGGAAGCCACCTGCCGGCTGCTGGCCGTGCCGGTCTACCTCCTGCCCGCGCCGTCGGCGATCGGCGTGGCCCTGGCCGACGGCTGGCCGCTGCTGCTGGACGGCGCCTGGAACACCCTGTCCACCGCCCTGGTCGGCCTCCTCCTGGCCAGCGCCCTGGCCTGCGGCCTGGCCCTGCTGGTCAGCCTGAACCCGACGATCGAGGACGCCGTGCGCCCGGTCGCCGTGACCCTGCAGGTCACGCCCCTCGTCGCCATCGGGCCGCTGATGACCATCTGGGCCGGGATCGAGCATCCGCAGCGTGCCGTGGTCGCCCTGGCGGCGGTGGCGGCGTTCTTCCCGATCTTCTCGGGCGCCCTGACCGGACTGAAGGCGACCGATCCGGACCTGTCGCGCCTGTTCGACCTCTATGGCGCGCGCCGCGTCCAGCGCCTGTGGCGGCTGCGCCTGCCCTCGGCCGTGCCCGCCCTGCTGGAGGGCCACAAGGTGGCGGCGGGCCTGGCCGTGGTCGGGGCCGTGGTCGCCGAGTTCGTGGCCGGATCGGGCGGCAACCAGGGCCTGGCCTGGCGCATACTGGAGGCCTCCAACCGCCTGCAGACCGCCCGGGTGTTCGCCGCCCTGGCGGTGCTGGCCATTCTGGGCGTTGCCCTGCACGGCCTGATGAGCCTGGCCGAGCGGCGCCTTCTGGCCTGGTGGCGCGGCCGCTAGCCGCAGTTCGCGCCAAACTGTGCTGAAATCGTTGTCTCGTTAGGCGGGGATTAAGTCAGCCTGCGTATGGATCGAGAGGAATCCCGCGCGCTTCCGGACCGGTCCATGCGTCTGCCCCTGCTGCTGCTGCCCGTGCTGATCAGCGTCGCCGCCCCGGCGTACGCCGATGGCGCGCGCGAGAGCCGCTACGGACCGACCACGCCCCGCGTGGCCAACGCCGCCGCCGCGGCCCGCTACGACGGCCCGATGCTGGGCTGGAGCAACAAACGCGCCGCCGTCGCCGCGCCCTCGGCCCCCACGCCGGCGCCGGCCGCCTATGCGCCCCAGGCCTACGCGCCTCAAGCCTACGCGCCGGCCGCCGCGCCCCTGCCCGCCAGCCTCTACGCCGCCCCGGCGCCTGTCGCCGCGCCTGTCGCCGCTCCTGTCGCGGCCCCCGGCGCGCCCAAGGACTGGTCCACCTACCGCAGCGCCCGCGTCGCCGCCGTGGCGACCACGCCCCAGCCCGCCGCGGCCGCGCCGGGCGCGACCGGCGCGCGCTTCTACTCGGTGGATCGCGACTACGGCCTGACGCCTGATCCAGCCCCGGCGGCGACGCCGGACAACCGCGTGCTGATCGCCACCACCGAGCCGCCGCCCGAGCCCAAGGACGCCGTCCCCCTGCACGGCTCGGCCGAGTGGCTGGCCGCCGGCGTGACCGGCGACGACGACCAGGACAGCGACAGCGCCAGCCGTCGCGCCAAGACCCGGAACGAAGCCCTGTGATCCAGTCGCGTCTCCACGACCTCATCGCCCTGGCCGACGAGCCCTCCAGCTCGCGCCGCCGCGAGCTGCTGCGCGGGGTCACCGACCTGTTCTTCGCCGGCGAGAGCCACGGCGACGTCGAGATGGGCCTGTTCGACGACGTGATGGGCCAGCTGGCCGGCGAGATGGAAGAGGCCGTCCGCATCGAGCTGGCCGAGCGCCTGGGCAATGCCCCGAACGCCCCGCCCGCCCTGACCCGCGCCTTGGCCAGCGACAACATCGCCGTGGCCCGACCGATCCTGCAGGGCGCGCCGCAGCTTTCGGAAGCCGACCTGCTGCACGTGGCCCGCACCCAGGGCCAGGACCACCTGCGCGCCATCTCCCAGCGCGAGACCGTGCCCAGCATCGTCTCCGACGCCATCGTCGAGCGTGGCGACGACACTACCCTGGGCGTCTTGCTACGCAACGAGGGCGCGGTTCTGTCCCGCCAGGCCCACGAGGCGGCGGTCGACCGCGCGGCGGCCAATCCGGCCCTGCACGAGGCGGTGATCGACCGTCAGGCCCTGCCGATGGATCTGCTCAACGAGATGTACTTCGTGGCCGAGGCGCGCCTGCGCGACCGGATCATGGAGCGCAACGCCAATGTCGATCCGGCGATCCTGGAAGCGGCCCTGAAGGCCGGCCGCAACCGCGTGGCCGCCAGCGACGGGTCCCTTCCGGCCGACTATCCGGCGGCGGTCAAGGAGATCGTAGCGCTGAAGCAGCGCGGCGCGATCACGCCCCAGGCCCTGGTCGGCATGCTGCGCGCCAACAAGACCAGCCAGTTCCTGGTGGCCCTGGCCGAGCTGGCCGACATCGACTTCCACACCGCCCGCAAGATCATCGAGCGTCGCGAACTGGACGCCCTGTCGGTGGTCTGCAAGGCGGCCGATTTCGACCGCGCCCTGTTCCTGACCTTCGCCCTGCTGATCCTGGATCCCAACGACAACGCCATGGGCAAGGCCAAGAGCTATGGCGAGCTCTATGCCGCCCTGCCCCGCGACGCGGCCCTGCGGACCATCCGCTTCTGGCGCATGCGCCGCACCACCGGCGACGTCGCGGCGGCCTAAGAGCCGGAACCGGGGGTCGCGCCCCACCGTTTTGATCACCGTCGAGGGGCCTCTTCCGGAGCGCCCTAGTGGAACTGCCCAAAAACAAGACGGCCCTGGCCGTCGGCGTCACCGTGGCCGCGATCGTCACCACGTCCGCCCTGGCCATCGCCGCCTGGCCCGCCCTGACGCGGCCCGATCCGCCGCTGGAAAAGGCGGGCGACGACGGCCTGCGCATCGCCCTGGTCCAGCCGCCCAAGGCGGCCACCGCGTCTTCCGCCCCGCTGGACGTCGGGCTTTCGGAGGCCGCCAAGGCCATGGCCAAGGGGCGCGAGGCGCTGTTCGTGCGGACCCCGCCCGTGCGCCAGCCCCCGCCTCCCGCGCGCCCGGCGCCGGTCCAGGTCGCCCAGGTCGAGGACGACGAGGATCTCGCGCCGCCGCCCGAACCGGTCGACGATCGCTGGGAGCGCGAGGCGGCCTGGCGCCGCGACCGCTTCGAGCGCGCCCGGCTGGAACGGGCCGAACGGCGGCGATGGCAGGAAGAGCGGCTGGCCCAGGCGGCCCGCGAGGAACAGGCCGCATGGGAAGACGCCCGCGAACAGGACCGCTACGGGGGCCCGCCGCCTCTGGACGAGCCGCCGCCTCCGCCGCCGGGCTGGTGAAGGATCCCTAGCCGCGCCGCCCGACGGTCAGGGTCAGCAGCCAGCCCACGCCCAGGCCGGCGATGACGGTGAGGGGGAAGGTCAGGGGCCGGGGGAGCGGCTCGTGGATCCACAGGTCGCGCCCCGCCAGCAGCAGCCAGGCCAGGCCGGCCCAGATCGCGCCATGCACCGCCCAGGGATGCTGGTCGATCCAGCCTTTCAGGCCGCGTCTCGGCGGGGGTTCGACGACGGGATCGACACTTGTCCCGCAATGGGCGCAGCGCCAACCACCCCAGGGGCCTAGCGGCGCGGCGGTCGGATCGACAGGCGTCTGGCAGGCGCCGCAACGTGGCGGCGCTATCCTGCGGCGGCGCACCGACGGCAGGCCGCGCAGACCCATGATGACGACGAAAAGATAGAGGACGAGATAGACCACCCGCGAAACGTCCAGGTCGTCGAAGCGCCCGTCCATGCTCACCCTCTCCAAAAGCGACGCGCCAAGCTAGGCCGCGTCGCCGCCGGGGTCGAGGGTTCGAAAACTAGCGGATGCGGATGCGGACCGGCACGTCGATGAACGAGCCGGCGCGGCTCTTGCCGTCGGGGCCCATCAGGTCGACCTGGAACTGCGAGGCCATCGACACGGCCGCCTTGCCCACGCCCATGTCGGCCGGGAACTCGCTCTGCACCGAGCAAGCCGTCAGGCCGCCGTCGCGCTTGACCATGCAGCTGAGCATGGCTTCGGCGATCTGGGGCTGGGTGTCCTTGACCTGCTGCACGCTGTTTTGCGCGACCGGGGTCGGAACGATCGAAACGGCGGCGGCGACGAGCAACGAAGCGATCACTGGGTCTTCCCTACTGTTCTCTGGGTCCTGGCCCCTTGGGGCCGGCCGGTTTCAAAATGGGTCAGGCGGCGTGCGCCTGCTTGACCCTCTGCAACCCCTGAGCCGCCAGGTCGGTCAGCGACCTCAGGCCTAGTTCGGCGAACACGTCGAAGGCGCTGGCCAAGGCCATGGCCGCCCGATCCAGCCGGCCGTCGTCGCGGCCGGTGATCTCGACCCGGGCCTCGTAGAGGCGGGCTAGGTTCATCTGGGTCACGGCCCAGGCGGCCGGATCACGGGCGCCCGGCGTCGAGGCCAGCTCGCCCTTGAAGGCCATCTCGGCCGCGTCCAGCACCGCGAGATCCGCGGTCAGCTCGGCGCAGCGCGCCAAGCTGAGGGCGCGGTTGTTGGCGACCACGGCGCGCAGGGCCAGGGCCGGCTGGGTCTTGAGGATGTGCGAGGCGCGGTCGTAGCAGGTGACCGCCCGCTCGAAGCAGCGCTCCGAGGTTGTGGCCTCGCCCATGGCCTGCAGGCCGGCGCCGAGAGCGGCTTGGGCTCGGGCCCAGTCCATCGGGCTGTGGTCGGCGTCGACCGGCTCGATGGCGGCGGCCAGGGCCTCGACGCCGTCGGCGATGTGGTTGATCTCGCCGTCCAGCTCGCCCAGTTGCACCAGGGCCGTCCCGCGCAGGGACTCCAGGCGCGACCAGGCCAGGGGTTCGAAATCGGGATCCAGCGCCGCCTCGGCGGTCTTGGCTTCGTTCAGGGCCACCTCGGTCAGGGCGCGATCCTTCAGGCGCGCGGCGCAGGACAGCAGCAGCTCCACACGGGCGGCGCGCTGGTCGGCCAGCAGCAGGCGCGAAGCCCCGCCCTTGACCCGGCGGGCTGCAGCCAGTCCACGCAGGGGCGCCTCGAAGGCTTGAGCGGCGGCCAGGGCGCGGTCGAGATCGTGCTCGCCCAGGGCCACGCGGCCTTCCAATCCGGCCAGCAGGGCCTCGACCATGGCGCAGCGGTGGCCCGGCGCGGTCTTGGCCAGGGTCAGGGTGGCGCCGGCGGCGGCGTGCAGCCCCTCGTCGCCGAACAGGTCGGCGCCCAGGACGGCCAGGGTGGCCTGCTCGCAGCGGGCGGCGGCCAGGGCTTCATGCTTGTGCTCGGCTTCGAACACCTTGGCGGCGGCCTCGGCCTGGGCCGCGCCCTTGCGCAGGGCCGCGGCGTCGCCCGAGCGGCGGGCCAGCTCGCGCCAGACCACGGCGGCTTCCAGCAGACGATGACCGCGATCCTTGGCCCCGATACGGCCGGCGGCCACGTCGGCCGAGCGGGCCTCGTTGACCAGCAGGCGCAGGTCCAGCAGTTCCAGCAGAGAGGTGTCGCCACCTGTGAGGCCGTCGCGGTGCGCGGCCGCCCTCGCGGGCGCCCCGGCGTCCACTCCGAAGAGTCGCTTCAGATCACGGCCGAAATCGAACATCGCTGCGCACTCCGCACACGGAACGTCCCACACCGGGACGTCCGGCAAGGGTTCAACGCTCGAGTAGCAAAGCCAGAGCCAACGCGTTTAACAAGCGGTTAACAGCTCTTAAGATGGCGTTAACCATAAATATTTGGAGCGTGTTTACATTTCGTTCCCAAATGCCGCCCAAACCCCTGTTTTTGCACCGATTTGGCACACTTCTTGCTTGTTTGACGCGGACGGCGAAACTGACGCCACCGCGAAAATTAGAACATTGTTCACTGAAGTGAAAATGACGTTAACCATAGATTTTAAGATCGGGTTTACAGTCTGTTCCGGCGCAGCTTTCCGCGCCCTCGTCGCCCGCTTGCTCTAGGGAAGACTAAAGCCCGTAGCCGCGCGCCATGGCGGCCGCGAAGATCGGGATGAAGGCGAAGACGATCAGCTCCACCGCTAGCGCCCGGCGCACCGTGGCGACCTCGGCGGCCGAGGGCGCGAAGGCCGGGTCGGCCTTGGCCTGGCGGCGCCATCGGAAGATCGCCAGGGTCGGCAGGATCGAGGCCAGGCCCACCACCGCGAAGGCGGCGATCTTGGCCCAGAACAGCGGGTTCTCCAGATAGAAGGCCGGCCCCTTGGCGCCCAGATAGACGCGGCAGAACCCCACCACCAGGATCAGCCCCGCCGTCGCCCCGTAGGCGGCGTCGATCGCCCCCAGGATCCGCAGCGTATCCCCGCCCACCCCGGGCCTGACCAGGATCCGCTCCACGGCCAGCAGGCCGGCCAGCGACAGGATCAGCAGGTGGTGCAGGGCGGCGAGAACGAGATCCGGCATGCCAGGCTCCGACTCGGGGAACGTGAGGCGAGCATGCCTCGGCGAACGGCGTTCGTCACGGTATCCAGGCGCCCTCCCCTCTGGCCACGGTCCGGACCCGGCTTTAAACAGAGCGCCATGACCGCTTCCGTCGATCTCTGGACCGCCGCCCTCGTCAAATCCGATCCCGGCTACGGCGGCTGGGCCCATGTGCGCCGCGCCGCCGATGGCGGCCTGGCCGGGGCGGCCGGCGGCGAACGACGCGTCAGCCGCGCCAAGATGGTGCTGACCGGGGTGATCGAGGCCCTGACCTCCATCGCCGACCTGCCGGCCGATACGGCCGTGACCCTGCACTTCGCCGATCCGGATCTCGCTGCCGAGTTGGTGGCCAGCGACGGGGCCTACGCCACGGCCGAGCCCGAGGCCTGGGCCGCCGCGCGCAAACTGGTGGCCGCCCGCCCCGTCCTGGCCCTGGCGCCGTTGTCGGACGCCGCGCCCGCCGCCGGCTTCCTGAAGGCCTGGGCCGACTTCGGCCTGGACACCGCCAAGACCCGGGGCACGTTCAAGGCCGCGATCCCGCGCCCGAACCTGATGAAGTTCCCGGGCTAGACCCTAAGGACAGAGCGTCGTCTCGCGGATGACGTAGGGCGTGCGCACGCCCCACGCCGATCCGGTTCCGTCGCAGTTGGTGTAGACCTCGCCGACCAGCTGGTTGAAGTCCGGCCCTGAATAGTACTGGGCTTCCACAGCATACAGGCGCGCCGAGGCCGGGTCGGCCCAGGCGAAGAGCGAAGCGGTCAACAGGGCGGCGGCGGCCAGCTTGGTGGTCAGGGTCTTCATGCGATCCTCCGTGGAACCGCCTCAGCGCAACACAGCCGATGATTGCGCACAACCTTGGCAATATCCGCGCGGGACTCACAACCCCGTGATGCTCAACGTCCCGCCACGATCAGGTCGGCGGTGGCCACGTTGCAGGCGAAAGGGATGTCGGCCAGGGTCGCCATGCGGATCAGCGCCTTGACGTCCACGTCGTGCGGCTGGGGCGACAGCGGGTCGACGAAGAACACCAACAGGTCCAGCAGCCCCTCGGCCAGCAGGGCGCCCAGCTGCTGGTCGCCGCCCAGCGGACCGCTCTTGAAGCGGGTGAGGTCCAGGTCCGGAAGGGCCTCCAGGATGCGCCCGCCGGTCGTGCCCGTGGCGTACAGCTTGTGCCGCGCCAGGAACGCCCGGTGCGCGACGGACCACTCGACCAGCGCCGCCTTCTTGTCGTCGTGAGCGACCAGGCCGATGGCGAGCGGGGCGTCGGCGGACATGGCGGCGGTCTCCGGAACTGTTTCGTCCCTCCTATCCGCTTCGCGCGGGAAAGCAAAAAGGGGAGCGTGGGCGCCGAGCCCCGCCTTAGGCGAACCGGATCTTGCCCACCGCCGCGAATTCCGGCGTGCCGCGCTCCAGCAGCACCTGGTGGTGCAGCGACAGCTTGGCGCTGGCCGTGCAGACCCCGGCGGTGGCGGAGACCACCTTGCCGCCCCGGATCTCCAGCCGCATGCCCTTGACCTTGAGGGCCAGCTCCATCTCGAAATCCAGGTCGGCAACCTTGACCGCGCCGTAGCGCAGTTCGATCCGGGGCTTGTGGGTGGAGGCGATCTTGTGGTCGTCCAGGTCTTGGAAGAAGGCGTCGTCGGGCCGGGCCTTGGACTCCTCGACGCACTTCTTGAAGCGCTCCAGCTTCATCCAGCCGTCGAACAGCACCCGCTCGATCGACAGGTCCATCAGCTTGTCCACCTCGCGCTGGCAGCCGCTCTGGACGTCGTCCCAGCAGGCGCTGGGGAACTTGCCGGCCGCCTCGGAGATCGCCTCGGTCAGGGGCGGCGCGGTCTTGCAGCCCTCCAGCGGATCGCCGCCCGCCTCGGCGAACAACAGCCGCCAGGTGGCGCCGGCGGGCGCCGTTTCGGCCGCGGCCTCGGTCATGGCGCGGTCTCCAGCGTGGGATAGTCGAGCCGCACCTCGCCTTCGCCCTCGTCCGCAGCGATCCGCATCGACACGGCCATGCCCGCGCGCGGCGGCCCGTCCGGCGTCAGCACGACCACGCCCGGGTCGGCGATCAGGGTGACCTCGGCCGGCGCGCAGGGCGCGGCCTGGACCTGGGGAGGCTTGGGCCACCGAATCCGCTCCAGCCAGCGCGACAGGCCGAACCCACCCGCCCCGGCGGCGGTCAGGGCGGCGATCGCGATCAGCCACCAGGCCCAGGTCGGCATGCCCGGCTCGGGCGGCGGCGAGACATCGACCACCTTGGGCGGCGCAGGCCTGGGCGTCACGGCGGGCGGCTTGGACGGCGGAACGACCTCGGCGGGCGGTTTCGGCGCCGATGCGTCGGGACCGGCGACCGGCGGCTTGGGCCTGACCGGCGGCGGGTCGGGCTTCAGGACGACCGGCGGTTCGACGGGGGGCGATACGGGCGGCTCGACCGGCGGGGCCTCGGGCGGGGCCTGCAGCACCAGCGGCGGCTGGCCTCTCAGGCCGCTGTCGCGCCAGCCGTCGGCCGTGCAGCGCAGCCAGCGCTGGGCGTTGCCCGCATACCGCGCGCAGGCCGCCTGGATCTGCGGGACCACCGCCAACGGATCGGCCGGCGGCGGCTTGTCGGGCTTGGGACGGTCCAGCCAAGCGTCGATCAGCTTGGTGACGTCGACGGGCTGGGCGGCCTGGGCAGGCTTGGGCGCGGTGTCCGGATAGCGCTGAGCGCACATCGTCCGCGCCTGGGCCGTCGCGCCATTGGCCTCGACGCAGGTGTCGTAGGAATTGACCGTCGGAGCCGGGAACAGTCGCCGGCAATAGGCCGCCACGTCCCGGCGCGTCGCATAGACTCGGGTGCATTCGGCGTAGTTGGTAACCACCGGCGCCTGGGCGGCGGCGGCGGGCCGAGCGGCCGCCTGCCGGGCCATCGCCGGGCCGGCGAACGCCAGGACCAGGGCCACGAGAATACCGCCGGTCCATCGCCCGGCGCGGTCGCCGCGCGGCCTGCCCTGATCTGTCATCCCACGACCTCGATCGCGCGGAAGGCCCCCAGGGTCAGAATTCGCCCCCGCGACCGCGCGGTCAAGTGGAATTGAAACTCAACTCAACCCAGGAGAAGGGGCGGGACTAGCCCCGTTCCTTGGTCCGTTCGAACCGCACCTTGGGGAAGCGCTCGGCGACATAGCCGATCTCCCAGGACGACTTGCCCAGGAACACCGGCTGTTCGTCGATGTCGTGGGCCATGGCCGAGCGGTGCTTGTTGACGAAGTCCTCGACGTCGGCGCGCTCGCCGTTCAGCCAGCGGGCCTCGGCGTAGGGGGCGTTCTCGAAGATCACATCCAGATTGTATTCGTTGGCCAGGCGGTCGGCCATGACCTCGAACTGCAGCTGCCCCACGGCGCCGACGATGAAGTCGGAGCTGCCGATCATCGGACGGAAGAGCTGGGTGACGCCCTCCTCGGCCAGGCCCTCCAGCGCCTTTTTCAGGTGCTTGGCCTTCAGGGGATCCTTGACGCGCACGCGGCGCAGGATTTCCGGGGCGAAGTTGGGCAGGCCGGCGAAGCGCAGCGCGCCCGTCTCCGACAGGCTGTCGCCCACCCGCAGCACGCCGTGGTTGGGGATGCCGATCACGTCGCCGGCGAAGGCGTCCTCGGCCAGCTCGCGGTCGGAGGCGAAGAACATGATCGGCGCGTTGACGCTCATGGCCTTGCCGGTGTTCTGGGCCTTCAGCTTCATGCCGCGCGTGAAGCGGCCGCTGGTCAGGCGCAGGAAGGCGATCCGGTCGCGGTGATTGGGGTCCATGTTGGCCTGGACCTTGAACACGAAGCCCGAGACCTCGCTGTCGCCGGGGGCGACATGGGTGTCGACGCCCGCCTTGCTGACCTTGGCCGGATGCGGGGCCGGGGCGTAGGCGCCGATGCCGGCCAGCAGCTCGTTGACGCCGAAGTGGCGCAGAGCCGAGCCGAAGAACACCGGCGTCATGTGGCCTTCCAGGAAGCTCTGGACGTCGAACGGCTTGCCGGCCTCGGTGACCAGCATGGCGTTCTCTTCCAGCTCGGCCTGTTCGTCGGGCTCCAGGTACTGGACGACGGCGTTGCCGTTGAAGGCGATGGGGTCGGGATGCCCCTCCTCGTCGGTCGAGCTCTTCTTGGCGTAGGGGATGAACTTCTGGGCCCGCAGGTCCAGCATGCCCTTGAACCGCCCGCCCGAGCCGGCCGGCCAGTAGAGCGGCGCGGGGTCGAGGGCCAGCTTGGACGACACCTCGTCCAGCAGCTCGAACGGGTCCTGAGCCTCGCGGTCCATCTTGTTGATGAAGGTGATGATCGGGATGTCGCGCAGGCGGCACACCTCGAACAGCTTCAGGGTCTGGGGCTCGATGCCCTTGGCGGCGTCCAGCACCATGATCGCCGCGTCGGCGGCGGTGAGGGTGCGATAGGTGTCTTCCGAGAAGTCCTCGTGGCCCGGGGTGTCCAGCAGGTTGAACATCAGGCCGTCGTGGTCGAACGTCATCACCGAGGCCGAGACCGAGATCCCGCGCTCGCGCTCGATCTTCATCCAGTCGGACTGGGTGCGGCGGGCCTGGCCGCGGGCGCGCACGGCGCCGGCCGCGCGGATCGCCCCGCCCGCCAGCAGCAGGTTTTCGGTCAGGGTCGTCTTGCCGGCGTCGGGGTGGCTGATGATGGCGAAGGTGCGCCGACGGGCGGCCTCGAGGGCGAGGGAGGTGCTCATCCCCGGGGGTTAGCGCCACGGGGGCCGCTTGTCACCCTCCTCCGGCCCGTTCCGGCGCCTGGGCGCCTGTCAACGCCCCGCGCGGGGTACGACGTCAGATACCGTACCGGCGATACGAAAACCCCGGGAACGACCCTAGTCAGTGTGGGGTTTTGGAGTCATGCTCAGGGTTCGGCGGATCGCTCACACAGAGGAGCGGCCGTGTAAGAGGAAACGACAAATGGCTTTGGTCCACGAGCCGCGCCACCGGCGCATCGCTTGCACCCCTCAAGGCAACGCCCTCTGCTTCGGCCTGTCGGTCGCTGGCCTGGTGGCGCTGGCGGTCGGGCTCAAGTGGCTCTTCAGCCTGATCGGCGTGCTCTAGCCGATCCAGGCTTTCGAAAGCGGGGCGGACGCCCCCTCTGAAAGACCCTTGGGCGCGGCCTCGAGGCATGACCTCGGTGCGCGCCTGAAGACGTTCCTATTCCGAAGTTAAGCGGCGATCAGGCGGCCAGGCGTCGCCAGACCTGCCGGTCGGCCTCCAGATTGCTCAGGGCGCCGGACTTCTGGCGCTCCAGCAGCGTGCCCATCACCTCCACGCCCAGCTGGGCGTAGCGCACCTGAACCTGGTCGACCAGGCAGCCGCGCGCCGGGGCGATGAACAGCGCCGCATTGACCTCGGGGGCCTTGGCGATGATCAGGGCGGCCAGGCGCTGGGCCTTTTCCGGATCCTTGTGGTGCAGCAGCGGCTCGGCCGCGTACAGCTCCTGGCCCAGCTTGGCGACGTAGTTCAGCGACAGCTTCGAGAACCGGTCGCGCGTGAGCGGCGGCGACAGTTCTGCGGCGTCGAGGCTGAGGACGACATCGTTGAGCAGGAAGAGCATAGGAACCTTTGCGAAGGCCTGATGGCGGACGAGAAGGCGCCCCGGAAGGAACTGGGAAGCACTGCGTCAACCTGCCACGTCGAGCTTTCGGTCAGGTTTAGGAGCAGGGTTAACAAGCTGGGATTTAGCGCGGCCTAAGGTCGCCGCCCCGAAAGCGCCCCCGCGTCAACACGCCTCAACGACCTGGACCACGGTATAGGTTAAGCGCTGGAAGCGCTTAACACGTGGAATTCGTTCGCCATCTCATGACACGCGCCAAGATCCTGCGGGCCCTGGCCATCACGTTGGTCGTCACCGCCACCACCATGGTGGCGGACTATGTCGTCAACGTCCTCGTCATGAACACGCCCAGCGCCTATTCGCCGCTCTCCACCCTGGCCATCTCGGTCCTGGTGGGCCTGCCGTTGGGCTACGCCCTGTCGAGCCAGCACATCGACCTGGCCGTGGCCCGCAACGCCCTGATCCGCACCCTGGCCGACCGCGAGCAGGCCGTGCGGGAGGCGCAGGACGCCCTGGAACGCTTCCGGGCCAGCGAGCAGCTCTACGGCCTGCTGGCCGACAACCTGTCGGACACCGTGTCGCTGTGGGACGGCCAGGGGAACAGGCTCTACAGCTCTCCGTCGATCCAGCGGCTGCTGGGCTACGACATGGACGAGTACATGCGCCTGCCCCCGAACGAGGGCATCCATCCGGACGACTATCGCCTCATCAACGCCCTGGTCGCCGACCTGACCCACGAGAACGGGCCGCGCACCGCCCAGTACCGCCGCCTGCGCCAGGACGGCATCGAGATCTGGCTAGAGAGCACCTATACGTCCCTGAAGGATCGCGGCGGCCTGATCTCGACCACCCGAGAGATCACCCAGCGAAAGAACCTGGAGCTGGAGCTGGTCGCCGCCCTGGAGCAGGCCCAGGCGGCCGTCGCGGCCAAGTCCGACTTCCTGGCCAACATGACCCACGAGCTGCGCACGCCGCTCAACGCCATCATCGGCTTTTCCCAGGTGCTGCAGCGGTCGCAGGACCTGGCCGAGCGGGACGCCCGCCACGTCCATCTGATCCAGTCGGCCAGCGCCACCCTGCTGGGCGTGGTCAACGACGTGCTGGACTATTCGCGGCTGGAGGCCGGCGGGGTGGACCTGGATCCGCAGCCCTTCGATCCCCTGGCCCTGGCCGAGGCCGCCTGCGCCCTGGTCGGCGAGCAGGCCGCCGCCAAGGGACTGGCGCTGACGCTGGAGCCCGGCCCGACGCCGCGCCCGATGGTCGGCGACGCGCCGCGCCTGTCGCGCGTGCTGCTGAACTTCCTGTCCAACGCCGTGAAATTCACCCGCGAGGGCCGGATCGTCACGCGCCTCAGCCAGGTCGAGACCGAGACCGGCGGCCTGCTGCGGATCGAGGTGACCGACACCGGCATCGGCATTCCCGCCCACCAGATCGACGGCGTGTTCGAGCGCTTCGCCCAGGCCGACGCGGCCGTCTCCCGACGGTTCGGCGGCGCGGGCCTGGGCCTGGCGATCTGCAAGCACCTGGTCGAGAAGATGGAGGGCCGGATCGGCGCCGACAGCCGGGTCAGCCAGGGCTCGACCTTCTGGTTCGAGGTTCCCCTGCCCTTCGCCGAGCGCGCGACGCCCTCGCCGGCCGCCCCCGCGCCCGAGGCCGAGTTCGACGCGCCCCTGCGCCTGCTGCTGGTCGAGGACAACGCGGTCAATCGCGAGCTGGTCTGCACCCTGCTGGAGCCGTTCGACGTGGTCATCGACACCGCCGCCGACGGGGTCGAGGGCGTGGAGGCCGCCCAGCGCCTGGCCTACGACCTGATCCTGATGGACGTGCAGATGCCGGTGATGGACGGGCTGACGGCCACCCGCCGCATCCGCGCCGCCGAGACCGGGGCGCGCGCGCCGATCGTCGCCATGACCGCCAACGTCCTGCCCGAACAGGTGGCCAACTGCCTGGCCGCCGGCATGGACGACCACGTGGGCAAGCCGATCGACGCCCAGCGCCTGCTCCAGGCCGTGGTGCGCTGGACCCAGCCCCAGGTCCCGGCCTGATACCTTTGTCGGGGAAAGCCTTGGCTTGAGTGAAGGCCTTGGCTTGAAGGTCTGGGCGCCCCATGTGGAGGCCTCGTTTCGCCGGAGGCCGCGCTTGCTCAGATCCGACATCGCCGCCGACTTGCGCGCCTCCGGCTTCCGCCGCGTGCTTCCGGACCAGATCGACGCCCTGCTGGGTCCCCAGGCCCTGGCCGACTGGGACGCCTTCGCCGACAGCTGGGACGACCTGGGGCTGGACCGCTTCATGGCCGACGGCGGCCGCTATCGCCGCCGGCGCTTCGCGGCCTTCGCCGCCGGTCCCGACGGCGTCGCCCGCAAGCCGCACCAGCCGCACTATCAGAGCCGCGACTACAACAGCCTGAACGGCGGGGTGCAGCGCTGGTTCGAGCCGGTGCTCGACGCCGTGGCCGACCATCCGGTGACCCAGGGCCTGCTGGTCGAGGGCCTGGCCCTGTTCCAGGGCCTGACCGCCGATCCCCCCGCCGCCTGGCACGTGGAACTGCACCAGTTCCGCATCGAGGCCGGCGACGGCGAGGCCGGTCTGCCCACGCCCGAGGGGGCGCACCGCGACGGGGTGGACTGGGTGATCGTCATGCTGGTGAACCGCCACAACGTGGCCAGCGGCGTCACCGACGTCTTCAGCCCCGACGGCGCGCGCCTGGGCGCCTTTACCCTGGAGCGGCCGCGCGACAGCGTCTTCCTGAACGACCACCGCGTGCTGCACGGGGTGACGGCCATCCATCCGCTGGAGCCGGGCGCCCCGGCGCGGCGCGACGTGCTGGTGGCGACCTTCCGGCGCGAGGACCCGGCCGGCGCCTAGTCGCCGCGACGGCCGATCCCGCGACCGTTTGTCACACGTTTTCCAAGCTCCACCCGTGACACGCTCCCGCCGCGCTCCTGATCGAGCGTTCACGAGCCCGCGTCCGCATGACCGATCCTTCGCGCATGTCCGGCAAGATCGAGCCCGCGGGAAACCGCGCGGTGTTCTCGGCCATGGTCGCCGACGCCGCGCCGGTGCTGATCGGCTATCTGGACCGCGACGAGCGCTACCGCTTCGTCAACCGCGCCTATGAGGAATGGTTCGGCCTGGAGCGCTCCCGCATCGAGGGCCGCACCTTGCGCCAGGTGCTGGGTCCGGACGGCTACGAGAGGGTCAGGCATCACGTGGCTCGCGCCCTGGCGGGCGAACGCGTCACCTTCGAGGGCGAGGTGCCCTATGCCGAGGCCGGCCTGCGCCACATCGAGGCCCAGTACGTGCCCGACCTGGCGCCGGACGGGACTGTCGCCGGCTATTGCGTACTGGTCACCGACATCACCGAGCGCAAGCGCGCCGAGGCCGAGATGTCGCGGCTGCTGGAGCAGGAGCGTCGCCGGGCGCTGATCCTGGAACTGGGCCGCCGCCTGCGCGAGGAGAGCGACCCGGCCGCCGTCATCGCCAAGGCCTGCGAGACCCTGGGCCGGCAGTTGAACGCCACCCGCGTGGGCTATGGCGAGGTCGACTTCGCCGTCGTCCACACTGACGTGGTGGGCGAGTGGAGCAACGGCGCTTCGGTGTCGCGGGTCGGGACACGCTATGTCCTGGACCGGTTCGGCACGGCGACGGCCGAGGAGATGCGGACCGGGCGCGAGACCGTGATCCACGACGTCGCCACCGATCCCCGCACCGCCGAGGCCGCCGCGGCCGGGGCGTTCGGCGAACCGCACATCGGCGCCTATCTCACCTTCCCGCTGATCCGGGCCGGTCGCCTGGCGGCCTATTTCTATGTCGTGCAGGACACGCCCCGCCGGTGGAGCGACCAAGACCTGGCCTTCGTCGGCGAACTGGCCCAGCTGACCTGGTCGGAGGCCGAGCGGGCGCGTTCGGACGCCGCCCTGGTGCAGGCCGAGGAGACCGAACGCCTGCTGATCCGCGAGGTCGACCACCGCGCCAAGAACGTGCTGGCCGTGGTCCAGTCCCTGGCCCAGCTGACGCCCTTCGTCGACAAGAGCCAGTACGTCACGGCCCTGTCGGGCCGCATCGGCTCGCTGGCCCGCTCGCATAGCCTGCTGTCCAGCAACCGCTGGAGCGGCGCGCGGCTGGACGTGCTGCTGCAGCAGGAGCTGGAGCCCTATGGCGCCGAGAACGACGGCCGGCTGACCATCCAGGGACCGCCGGTGCTGATCCAGGTCGAAGCGGCCCAGTCGCTGGGGCTGGTGATCCACGAGCTGGCCACCAATGCAGGTAAGTACGGCGCCCTGTCGGCCTCGTCCGGGGCGCTGGAGGTCAGTTGGCGCTGGGAGCCCGAGCGGCGGCTGGTCATCACCTGGCGCGAAACCGGCGGGCCGCACGCCACACCGCCCAAGCGCCAGGGCTTCGGCGCCACCCTGATCGCCAACGCCGGCCGCCAGGTGGGCGCGGCGATCACCCAGGACTGGCCGCCGGAGGGCCTGGTGTGCCGGATCGTGCTGGACAAGGGCGCCACGCCCTATTTCGGCACGCCGCCCAGGCCGTCGGCCGGCGACGGCGCCACCGGCGAGGCGGTGCGCAGCCTGGTCGACCAGCGGGTGCTGGTGGTCGAGGACGAGGCCTTGGTGGCCATGGAGCTGACCCGGATCCTGACCGACGCCGGCGCCCAGGTGATCGGCCCCACCGCCGACATCGACGACGCCCTGGCCCTGGTCGAGGCCGGCGGCATCGACCGCGCCCTGCTGGACATCAACCTGGCCGGCCGCCCGATCACCCCGGTGGCCAGCGCCCTGACCCGCAAGGCGATCCCGTTCGTCTATCTGACCGGCTACCAGGAACCCGACGTCGAAGGCGGCGTGGTGCTGAGGAAACCGGCCAACGCCGCGACGCTGGTCGGAGCGCTGGCGACGGTCTGAGCTAGGACGCCGGATCGGCCTCCACAGCCTCGGTCAGGAAGTGCCGCCCCTCGCGGTCTTCGATCTCGATCACCCAGATGTCCGGATCGATCCGCGCGGCGCGCTCGGCATAGGCGTCGAGATCCGGTTCGAAATCCGACCGCACCGGCTGCATCCAGAAGCGTTCGCCGTCGCCGCGCGTGGCCTCGCTGTAGAGCTTGGCGGTGTTGGCGCGGCGGTCGACGGCCTTGACCAGCACGGCCCCGGCGCGCGGGTCGCCCTTGCGGGCCACGGTGGCGAAGGCCCCGCCCAGCTCGGCGCGACGGATCAGCGCCCCCACCCAGATGTCCGTCGAAAGAAGCATCGCTAACTGAACCGCAACCTCGGCGCCCTAAGGCTGCCTGCTGAAACCGCTCTCGCAGAATACGAGACTATGACGTCGAAGAAGAAGACCCTTGGGGGTTCGACGGCGCGGTGGCTAGGGGTTTTCGTCGCGATCGCCGGGCTCGGCGCGTCGGGCCAGGCCCATGCCGCCGCCGTCGACCAGCTCTACGAACGCACGCTGATGACCTCGGCCGACGCGCGCTGCCGGCTGTTCAAGCCGGCGGTCGGCTCGGCCCTGGACGCCGCCCGCGCCCAGGCGCGCGGCGCCTCCCTGCGTTCGGGCGTCAGCGAGGTCCAGGTCCAGGCCGTCGAACAGCGCGCACGCGCCAAGGCCGGGGCCGCGGCCTGCAACTCGCCCGACATGCAGACCGCCGCCGGCCGCGTGCGCCAGGCCTTCGACGGCTATTCGACCATGCTGCGGATGACCTATCCCGGCGACCGGGCCACCTGGCAGGCCGACCGCTCGGTCTCGGCCACCATTCCGGTCTGGCGGCTGTCGCAGCCCGCCGGCTTTGGCGCCGACCGGCTGATGTTCGGCCTGTCGGGCCGCGCCAACCAGATGCTGGCCGTGGCGACCTTCGCCGACGGAGCCCAGCCCTACACCGCCCGCTTGGTGCTGCGCGACACCCTGCGCACCCAGGGGCCGTACCTCAACGCCGCCAACGCCAGGGGCCTGGCCGCCAACGCCGCCCCGCGCAACGCCAGCCGGGTGTTCGGCGCCGAGACCCGCGACCAGGCCCCGCTCACCCTGCTGCCGACCGGCGCCAAGACGGGCCTGGCCTTCCGCTTCCCGCAGGAAGCCGCCGACGCCCTCGGCCGCCTGGACCCGCGCGAGGCGGCCACGGTGGAGTTCGTGTTCACCAGCCGGAGCGGCCAGGACGTGGTGCGTCGGGCGTATGTGGAGGTGGGCGACTTCGCGGCGGGACGGGCGTTCTTGCGGTAGGCGCTCAGGCGGCAACACTTGCCCCCTACGGATCGCTTCGCGATCGTCTTCCCCCATAGGGGGAAGAGGAACCCCGCTTAGGCGCGCGTCCTCCGCCCCCTACGGGGGCGGACAGACGGCGAAGCCGTCAGGTGGGGGCAAGTGGGTGCGCGCCTACCTCGGCGGCGCGAACTTCACCACGTTCGGCCCCAGCTCCGGTTCTTCCGGCTCGATCTCCGGCTCCGGCGCGGGCTCCAGCAGCGGGGCCTCCATGGCCGGACGCGAGGCGCGCAGCAGCACCGGCATGCGCACCGAGACGCTGGTCCCCGCGCCCATGCGGCTTTCGATGTGCATCTCGCCGCCATGCAGCTTCGCGAAGGCCCGCACCAGCGACAGGCCAAGGCCCGTGCCCTTGGCGCGCTGGTCCACGCCCCCGGCCTGCTCGTAGGGACGGCCCAGGCGCTCCAGGTCTTCCGGCGAAATGCCCACGCCCGTGTCGGCCACCACCAGCTCGAACTCGCCGTCGTGGCCGTCGGCGGTGACCGTCACCTGACCGCCGCGCGGGGTGAACTTCAGGGCGTTGGAGACCAGGTTCAGCACGATCTGCTTGAGCGCCCGGCGGTCGGCGTCGACCTCCAGCTCGCCCGGCGGCAGCACGCCGCGCAGCTGGACCCCGGCCGCGTCGGCCTGGACCCGCATCAACCGCATCGCCGCCGTCACCGCCTCGCGGGCGTCGAACTCGCCGCGCTGCAGCTCGAAGCGCTCGGCCTCGATCTTGGACATGTCCAAGACGTCGTTGATCAGGTCCAGCAGGTGGCGGCCAGACTCATGGATCAGCTCGGCGTATTCGCCGTAACGGTCGGTCAGGGGGCCGAACATCCGCGCGCGCATGATGTCGGAGAAGCCCATGATGGCGTTCAGCGGCGTGCGCAGCTCGTGGCTCATGTTTGCCAGGAAGCGGGCGCGGCCGGCGGCCAGGCCTTCGGCCTCGGCGCGGGCCTGTTGCAGGGCGGTCTCGCGGGCCCGCTCGATGGTGGCGTCGCGCATGACGCCCACCAGGAGGTCGGGCGAGACCTGGCGCAGGTCCAGGCACACCGTGCGGGCCGGGTCCAGCAGCGGGGCGAAGGCGACGCTGGCCTCGCCCACCTCGAAGGCCGAGGCTAGGGCGGCGCTGACCTTCTGGCGGTCGCCGGCCGCGGCCGCCGAGGCCAGGCCCTCGTTGACCAGGTTGACGGCGCCGACGCCCCGGGGCGCGGCCCCGCGCAGGGTCTTGATGCGCCCGTGGCCGTTGATCACCAGCAGCAGTTGGGGCGCGCCGTCGACCAGGGTCTGAAGGATGTTGAGCTCGCCGACATTGCGGCTGTCGCGCTCGCCGGCCCGGCGATGGGTCAGGATCAGGCCGGCGGCCAGGCCCACCCCGACGGTGGCCACCGACAGGAAGCCCAGGACGAAGGCCAGCGGGCCGGTGGGCGCGTCGGGCGCCAGGCCCGACAGCTGGGTCAGGGCCGCCACGGCCCCGCCGATCAGGGAAAGACTGGCGCCCTCGGCCAGGCGACGGGGCGAGGACAGGGTCGAGGCCGCCGCGACCGGGGCCAGAATCCAAGCGCTCATCGCGCCGGAAACGCCGCCGGTGACCACCGCCGCGCCCGCGCCGCAGGTGGCCCACAGGACCAGGATCAGGGATTGCAGGCGCTCGTCCTGGCGTTCGCCTACCGCGAGAGCCGCCAGGGCCGGGACCGCGCCGGCCGCCAGGGCCAGCCAGACGTGCAGGCCGATGGTTCCAGGGGTGAAGGCCGCCGCGCCGGCCGCGAAGATCACCGTCGTCAGCCAGCCCAGCCGCCACAGATGCGCCGCGCCGAAGGCCCCCGTCGAGGACGGGGCCTGGCCCGCTTGGGGACCGGTTCGGAGCGGAGCGCCGTCGATGGGCAAGGCCGCGAGAATCCCTTCCCGTGAGTCTTCGAGTTCAAAGCTTAACGCGGGTCGGGACCTCTCCCAAGGCCGCACAATCGGCGCGCGATCCTTAACGCCAGAGCTTCTTGTGGACGGAAACGGATTCGTAAGCGCCTTGGTTCACCCTGATACATCGAAGTTACGGACAGAAGGTCCGGGAGTCCCACCGATGTCGCCACCGGCGATCACCGACGCGTTGGGCCAGGTCGAGACGCCGCGAGAAACCGCCGGCGCCGATACGGGCCTCATGTCGCAAACCGCCACGTTCCGGCGGGCGGCCGCGCGCGCGCGTCGCAAGCAAGCCCTGGACGACCAGAAGCGCTCGTTCCTGCGCATGGTCAGCCACGAGCTGCGCACGCCCCTGAACGCCGTCATCGGCTTTTCCGAGATCCTCTCCTGCGAGCTCTACGGCCCCCTGGGCGCGCCGCAGTACAAGGAATACGCCACCCTGGTGCACGAGAGCGGCCTGAAGCTGCTGCGGCTGGTCAACCAGATCGTCGAGATCGCCCGGCTGGAAGGCCACGTCACCGACCTGGACCTGGGCGTCGAGGACCTGGACGAGGCGGTCGAGGACGTGATCCTGCAGCTGCGGGCCGAGGCTGGCGCGCGCGGGGTCGAGATCGTCGCTCCCGGCGTCGAGGTCCTGCCCAGCCTGAAGGCCGACGGCCGGGGCCTGCGCACCGTGCTGACCAACCTGCTGCAGAACGCCATCGCCCACTCGCCGGAAGGCGGCCAGATCGTGATCGAGGGCCGGCGGATCGACGACGGCCTGGTCGAGATCGAGGTCCGCGACCAGGGCGCGGGCGTGGATCCCGCCGACCTGGCGCGACTGGTGCGGCCGTTCGAGCAGGGCGGCAGCACCTTGACCCGCTCGTCGGAAGGCGCAGGTCTTGGCCTGCCCATCGTCGACCTGCTGACCCGGGCCATGGGCGGTTCGCTGCGGCTGAAGTCGGCCCTGGGCCAGGGCTTCTCCGCCCTCTTCGTCCTGCCGGAGGCCCAGAGCAGCGTCGCCGTGGGCCGCCGTCGCCTCTGATCGGGCTTCCCCTTTCGGCCCAGGCGCATTAAGTGCGCCGCATGCAACGCCCCATCGACGCCGCTCTCGACGAACTGGCCGACGAGTTCGAACTCCTCGGCGACTGGGAGGAGCGCTATCGCTACGTGATCGAGCTGGGCAAGGAACTGGCCCCGCTGAGCGAGGCCGAGCATTCCGAAGCCAACAAGGTGCGCGGCTGCGCCAGCCAGGTGTGGCTGGTGACCGAACCGCAAGGCGACGGGACCATCGTCTTCCGGGGCGACAGCGACGCCCACATCGTCAGCGGACTTATCGCCATCCTGATGCGGCTCTATTCGGGCCGCCCGGCGCGGGATATCGTCGACTTCGACGCCGCCGCCGCCATGGCGCGGCTGGGCCTGTCGGAGGCTCTGTCCTCGCAGCGGTCGAACGGCCTGAAGGCGATGGTCGCGCGCATCCAGCGGGACGCGGCGGCGCTGGCGTGATCAACGGCTGGGGACACACGCATGCGTGTGTCCCCAATCGGTGCTTGGCCTATCAGAAGAACCCCGCCCGGGTTCCGATGAACCAGATCGCGATCACGATCAGCACCAGCTGGATCAGCCAGTTGACCGGCGAGGGAATGGGGCTGCGTTGGACCGCATAGAGCGCCAGGCCAAGCAGGACGAGGGTGACGAGAACGACGATCAGGATGCTCATGCCGGTGTAAGCGCCGCCGTCGGCCAATCGTTCCGCCGCGCTTGAGAACCCGCCTGACAGGGCCTATCAGCCCTGGCCATGAGCTTCCGCGTCGCCGCCCTCTATCGCTTCACCACCTTCGCCGATCCGCTGACCATCATGCGGCCGCTGTCGAAGCTGTGCTGCGGCCTGGGCGTGAAGGGCACGCTGTTGCTGGCCCGCGAGGGGATCAACGGCACCATCGCGGGCACGCCCGACGCCATCGACAAGGTGCTGGATCACATCCGCGCCCTGCCCGGCTGCGAGACGCTGGAGCTGAAGTTCGCCGACGCCGACGCCCTGCCCTTCCACCGCATGAAGGTGCGCATCAAGCGCGAGATCGTCACCCTGGGCGCCGGCGACCTCGATCCGGCCAGCAACGCCGGGACCCATGTGGACCCGGCCGACTGGAACGCCCTGATCGCCCGCGACGACGTGATCGTCATTGACACCCGCAACGACTACGAGGTGAAGGTCGGCACGTTCGAAGGGGCTATCGATCCCAAGACCGCCGCCTTTAGCGACTTTCCCGCCTGGTTCCGCGACTTCCGCCAGACCTGGGACCCGGCCGCCCCGCCGCCCAAGGTGGCGATGTTCTGCACCGGCGGCATCCGCTGCGAGAAGTCGACCGCCTTCCTCAAGGCCGAGGGCGTGGAGGAGGTGTTCCACCTGAAGGGCGGAATCCTCAACTATCTGGAGACGATCCCGAAGCCCGAGAGCCTGTGGCGCGGCGAGTGCTTCGTGTTCGACGAGCGGGTGGCGGTGGGCCATGGGCTGGAGCCGGGCGTCCACACCCTGTGCCGGGGCTGCCGCATGCCGGTGGGCCCCGAAGAGCGCGCCTCGGAGCACTACGTCGAGGGCGTCGCCTGCCCCGCCTGCCACGACCAGCGCAGCGAGGAGGACAAGGCCCGCTACGCCGAACGCCACCGCCAGGCCGCCCGGGCCAAGGAACTGGGCATCGAGCACGTCGGCGCGACGATGCCGCCGCGCGACGAAGCGCTGTAAGACGGGATCAACCCCGCCGCCCCCGCGTTATCGAGGCTCCCCTTCGCAAGGAGCCTCCCATGGCCGCCTATGACGCCTCCTACGGCACGCCCGC
This sequence comes from Caulobacter sp. GW821-FHT09B08, assembly GCF_059418225.1. Lineage (NCBI taxonomy): Bacteria > Pseudomonadati > Pseudomonadota > Alphaproteobacteria > Caulobacterales > Caulobacteraceae > Caulobacter > Caulobacter sp. GW821-FHT09B08. The sequence goes on from NZ_JBWKPL010000004.1 coordinate 197,738, forward strand.
CCAAGCGCGGCAGGGTCTGCTGTCCAGCCTTTCCGACAAGCTGACCGGCCGGTTCCCCAAGGCCGCGCCCGATCCCTACGCCGCCGGAACCGCGGCCCCGCCCGCCGACTATGCGTTGAAGCCCGACGCCGAGGGCAAGATCACCCTGGCCGGCCGCAAGGTGCCCCTGGCCCTGGCCGTGCTGGGCGCCGGCGTGGTGGCGGGCCTGCTGATCAACCGCCGCACGCGCGGTCCGGCCATCGCCGCGGCCACCACCGCCTGGACCTTCCTGGGTTCGCAGGCCTCGACGCTGAAGTCGCGCCTCGAACCTTCCTCGCTGGTCCGGCGTTAGGCCGATCCCCATCTTCGGAGACATGTCATGACCCACACCAACGAAGACCACATCAAACTCGTCAACGGCCTGGTCGAGACCACCATCGACAGCGCCGACGGCTATGCCGAAGCCGCCAAGGACGCCGACGGCGCGCGCTTCAAGGACCTGTTCCAGCAGCGCGCCCAGGAGCGCCGCTCGATCGCCTCGGACCTGCAGAACGAGGTCCGTCGCCTGGGCGGCGATCCCAAGGACGACGGCACCATCCTGGCCGCCGCCCACCGCGCCTTCCTGAACCTGAAGGACGCCGTGACCAAGGGCGACGAGGCCGTGGTCAGCGAAGTCGAGGCCGGCGAGGATTACATCAAGGCCAAGTTCGAAAAGGCCCTGCAGGACACCGACGTCGACGCCCAGACCCGCGCCGCCATCGAGAAGGCCTGGACCTCGGTCAAGTCCGGCCACGACCAGATGCGCGACATCAAGCACATGCTGAAGCACTAGCGACCGACTTGGGGGACACACACTCGCGGCAGGGTCTCCGCCAGGAGAACTCGACGCCGAGGGCGAGTGTGTGTCCCCGCCTTCGCCCTCAAACCATCCGGTAGTGCGCCGCCAGCCGTTGCAGCGCCAGTTTCAGCACGGTCTTGCCCGCGCGCCTGGGCAGGCCCAGTTCGCGCTCGGCCACCTGCAGGGCGGTCTCGGCCAGGCACACCCGTTCCAGGATCTCGCGCAGGCCCGGACCGACCTCGGCCAAGGCGGCGGCGATGCGGTCCTTGGCGATGCGGGCCCGCAGGGCCGGGTCCAGGCGCGGACTGCCGCCGCCCGTCGCGCGCGGCTGGGCGTCCCAGTCCATGGTCAGGCGACCGACCGATCCGGCCTTCTGGAAATCCTCGCGCAGGCGCTCGCCGGCCATCACTTCCACGTCCTCCAGCCCGCCGCGCCGGGCCAGCCAGGCCAGGGGCGACTCGCCCAGATTGGCCTTCAGCACCACGTGCTGGCCGCTGCCCTCGATCACCACCCGCTCGCCCTCGATCACGCCGGGACGGCCGGGCGGCGGCGCGGGCGGGGCCATCGGCTTGACCAGGCGCCAGCCGCCCTCGCGGCGCGGGGCCAGGGCGCCGTCGCGGGCCAGCGCCCGGAAGGCCGCCTCGTCCACCGTCAGCATGGCCCGCCGCCGCGCGCCGAAGCGGACCACGTAGCCCAGTTCCTTGACCTCGATGAGCGCGCCCGGCCGCCGCAGCAGCCGCTCGGCGCGGGCGGCCAGGCGCTCGGCTTCCAGGGATTGCTCGAACACCGCGCTCATCGGTCGATCCCGATCTGGGTCAGTTCGGGAATGGTCTCGGGCGCCTGCTGCACGCAGGCCTCCAGAGCGGTCATGCGGGCGTCGAAGTCGGCGTTCTCGCGCATCTCCTCGATGCGGCTGCAGGCGTAGCCGCAGGTGCTGCGATCGCGGTTGAAGGCGAAGGCCACCCGGATCAGGGGCCAGTTGAAATTGACATGAGCCAGGTAGATGGCGATCTGCCGCGCCCGCGCCGCCGCCTTGCTGGCGCGGCCGGTCGAAGCGATGTCGGATGGCGACACGCCCGTCGCCAGGGCCACCGCGTGGGTGATGAACGCCGCCGCCAACTTGTCGCGACGCGGATCGGGCGAGATCGCCCACAACTCCTCGAGAACCTGAGCCAGCATCGGCATCCCCCTGCGTACCGCGCCCGAATGGCGCTTTCGACCACAAGCCTAGGTCGATATTCCGCAGGTAGGATAACTTTCCTATTGGTCGCGTCTAGTAGGAATATAAACCTTTGATTGCGTTGAGCCTGACCACTCTCTATCCCCGCGACCAAATGGGCATAGAGGCCTTGGGGATGATCGCGCCCTTGCAGGTGACGACCGCCGCCGCCAGGTCGTGGCCGCGACTCACGGCGGTCTCGACGGGCAGTCCGGCCAGGCGCGAGGCCAGGTAGGCAGCGTTGAAACTGTCGCCCGCCCCGGTGGTGTCCAGCGCCTTGACCCGGCCCGGCGCGGGGGTGGCGATGCGACCTTCCGGGGTGTGGACATTGACCGCGTGGCTCTCGTCGCGCGCCACCACCTCGGTGCCGACGGCGGCCCATTCGGCGGCCAGATCCTCGGCTTCGCGGCCATACAGCGGCCGGCTGTCCTCGCTGCTCAGCGACACGTAGCGGCACGAGGGCACCACGCCGTCCAGCGCCTCCCGCGCCGCCTCGGGCGAAGCCCACAAGGCCGGGCGATAGTTGAAGTCCAGCGCCACGGCCACGCCCAGCGAGTGCACATAAGCCAGGATGTCCTTCAGGCGCGCGCGGCCGATGTCGCCGATCACCGCCAGGGTGACCCCCGACAAATAGACCAGGTCGCTGGCCTTGGCGGCGGCGAACAGCTGATCGGCGGTGTGCTGGGAGAAGAGGTCGCGGATCGGCGCCCGCTCGCGCCAGTAGTGGAATTTCCGCTCGCCGCTGTCGTCCAGCACGATGGCGTAGAGGCCCGGCAGGCGGTTCTCGGCCTCGCGCACCAGGCGGGTGTCCAGACCCTCGCGGCGCATGGCGGCCAAGGCCCCGTCGCTGAACGGATCGCCCTTGCCCAGGGCCGTGCAGTAGGCGACCTCGTCGCCCAGCCGCGCCAGATAGACAGCGGTGTTGAAGGTGTCGCCCGCGAACCCCATCCGGTGCAGGCCCTCGCCCTCCGGCGACAACTCGACCATGCATTCGCCCAGGACGGTGATCTTGGCCATGTGACGGGGTCCCCTCGGTTCGGGGCGGTGATAGGGCGTTTTGGAGTTTGCTTCCAGGCGTGAGCCTGACCCTATCTTTTGCGCGACCTTCATTGATAAACTCCCCCATAGGGCGATTTGGGGGAGTGATGACGTTTCCGACCGATGAGGAACTAACCCAGGCTGGATGGATAAGGATCAGTCGCCGCCAACGACTGATCCTGAGCCGCGCACGGTTTCAGCAAGCCTATTGGGTCGATTTCCCGCATGACGCCTATGCGCCCGAGTTCGTCGGGGAGCATCCGGGCGTCGTCATTCGGTCGGCGGGCAATCTGAACGAACCCTGCGTGGCCATCCCGCTGACCTCCCGGGATCAAGGCGCTCGGCCTCATACCTACAAACTCGTCCACAATCCGAACCCGCGCTCAAACAGCGATTGCTGGGCCGTTTGCGACCATCTCTACACAGTCTCGCTATCTCGACTGAGACCCTTCCTGGATCGCTTCAAGCAAAACAGCTATCCAAAGGTCTCGGACCTCGACATGCACGAGATCACCAAAAGGGTGAAAGCGGCGCTCGATACTCTGTATGCCTCGGCGGCCACCCCGCCGACGGCGGAGCCCGAGCCCACGGCGCCCAAATCGGCCAAGGAACGACCGCCCGGTTCTCGGCCAGTCTTAAAACTCAAGACACAAGGCCCAACGTCGTAAGGGTTGCCGCGAGAGGCTCAATTCGCTATATACGATACACAGCTTCGGCTGCTGGACCCTTGGTCCTTACCCCCTTTGATGGGGGCTTAATGAAAAGGCCTTGGTGCGAACCAAGGCCTTTTTGCTGTCTGTTACTTCTTCCTGTCCGCGATCCAGGCGTCGATCTTGGCCTCCAGCACGGCCAGGGGCAGCGAGCCGTTGAGCAGGACCGCGTCGTGGAAGCCGCGCTCGTCGAACTTGTCGCCCAGGGCCGCTTCTGCGCGGTGGCGTAGTTCCAGGATCTTCAGCTCGCCCACCTTGTAGGCCAGGGCCTGGCCCGGCCAGGAGACGTAGCGCGCCACCTCGACGTCGATATTGGTGGGCGACAGGGCGGTGTTTTCGATGAAGCAGGCCTTGGCCTGGTCCAGGGTCCAGTGCTTGGCGTGGATCCCAGTGTCGGCCACCAGCCGGCAGGCGCGCCACATCTCGTAGGAGAGGCGCCCGAACAGCTCGTAGGGGTCGCGATAGATGCCCATCTCCTCGCCCAGCCACTCCGAATAGAGGCCCCAGCCCTCGCCATAGGCGTTGAAGTAGAGGGTCTTGCGGAAGTCCGGGACGCCGGTCTGTTCCTGGGCCAGGGCGGTCTGGATGTGGTGGCCCGGCGCGCCCTCGTGCAGCACCAGGGCCGGCAGCTCGTACAGCGGCCGCTGGTCCAGGGCCGAGGTGTTGATCATCAGCCCGCCCGCTCGGCCGGTCTTGGGATCGCCGCCGAAATAGCGGCCCGTGGTGTAGCCCTGCTCGATGCTGGCCGGCACCGGCCGCACACCATAGGTCAGGCGCGGCAGGACACCGAAGTGAGCGGGAAGCTGGTCGTCGGCCCGCTTGGCGATCTCGCTGGACTTCTCCAGCAGCTGCTGGCGGCTGGTGGCGTAGAAGCGCGGGTCCTTGCGCAGGAAGGCGATGAAGGCCGGAAGGTCGCCCTGGAAGCCGGCCTGCTTCATCACGACCTGCATTCGTCCCCGAATGCGCGCCACCTCCGACTGGCCCAGGGCATGGACCTGGTCGGCGGTCAGGTCGGTGGTGGTGTGGCGGCGCACCAGGAAGGCGTAGTAGCGCTGGCCGTCCGGCAGGTCCGACACCGCCAGGCTCTTGGCGGCGTGCGGCAGGTACTCGGTCTCCAGGAAAGCGACGAAACCGGCGCGGGCGGGCGCGACCTTGTCGGCCAGCACCTTCGTCCCTTCGGCCAGCAGGGCCGCGCGGCGGTCGGCGGGGATGGACGCGGGCAGGTCGCGCAGCGGGGCCAGCAGCGGCTCGTCGGCCAGGGGCGTGGCGGCCGTGCGGCGGGCGCGGTCCAGCACCGCCTGGGCGGTCGGCACAGCCTGGACGAAGCCGGTCGCCACCCCGCGCTGGGCATTGGCGATATTGGCGGCGTACCAGTCGGGCGTCTGGGCCAGCAGGGCGATCCACTGCCTGGCCTCGGCCTCGGACTTCAGGTGCATGCCGTTGGCGCGGTACAGCAGGATGACGTCGAAGCCGCCGTCGGTGCTGAACGGCATGCGGGCCTCGTCGAAGGTCAGGGCTTCGATCCGCTCGTCCAGGCTCCATTTCAGGATGGCGTGGGTCAGCTTCTGGTCGGGCGTCAGGGCGGCGACGGCCACGCCGTCCAGGCTCTTACTCGCCGAGGCCAGCAGGGCCTTGCGGTCGGCGTCGGCCTTGGGCCCCACCGGCGGGAACTTGAAGCGCGAGGCGTCGTCGGCCCCGCCCTCCCCGTCGTCCTCGCCGGCGCCCGAGGCCTCGTAAGCCTTCACCGCCTGGGCCAAGCGCTCGGCGGCGCCGGGCGCGGCGGCGAGCGCCGCGCCGTTCAGGGCCAAGGCCAGGGCCAGGCCCAGCAGCACGGATTTGGACATCGGAAACTCCCGCGAGGTCGTGCGGGCGTTAGAGCAGGAATCGCGGCGACCTAGAACCGCGTCTTGCAGCCTTGCTTGGCATGGACCCCGCGCAGGAAGCCGCGTCGGGCCAGCCCCGCATCGACGGCGGCGTTCAGGCGGCGGTCGGCGGGGGCCGCGCCGCTCAGCTCGCGCACGATGCCGCGGAACGGGATGATGGCGTTGACCACCGACTTGCCGCCGGCCTCGGCCAGCTTGCCGGCCTTGTTTTCCTTCAGCTCGTTGCCGACCGTATAGTCCTCGCCCAACACCTCGTTCAGACTGGTGACCTCGGTGGCCAGGGCCCTGCAGGTCTTCAGCCCCTTGAGGCTGTAGGGGTCCTCCTGCGCCTTGACCAGGATCGGCGGGATCTTGCGCTTGGTGATGCCGACGTCGCGCACCGGCTGGGTGCCGATCTCGACCGACTTCTTGCGCGCCTCGTCCCAGCCGCTCTCGCCCGGTTGGTCCTTCTCGGGCGTGGTGGACGAGTTGGGCAGGGTGACGGGCTTTTCGGGCTTGTCGTCCTTCTTGATCGGATACTGCGGCTTGACCTGGCCGGCCAGGACCGGGCTCGCGCCCGCCAGAGCCAGGATCATCGCCATCGCCGTCAGGCCCGCGCCGAGATCGGTTCGCGTCATGCCGCTATCCCCCATATCCCGCCCGCGCGGGTGATCACCGATCAGCAACGGCAAGGCCGCGCGACGGGTTCCATGGCCAAGCTACCAAGAGCCCACCGGATGCGTCACGCTTCAATTTTTGGGGAGGAAATTGGAGCGGGCGAAGAGATTCGAACTCTCGACCCCAACCTTGGCAAGGTTGTGCTCTACCACTGAGCTACGCCCGCATCGGAGGGGCCGAAAACAGCGCCCCGCGACGAGGAGGCGGCTTATGGCAGAGCGCCTTGCGGTTGGCAAGCGGTCAGATCGGGGTTGAGGCGCGTCATTGTGGACAATGGTGGTCGCCTCTTGCGCGAACGCTCGTTTTGCCCGCTCATTCGCCCCTTCGTTTCGGGGACTTGAGCGCCTTGCGTCTGTTCGTGTTCGGATTGGGTTATGTCGGCCAGGCCTTCTCAAAGGCCCTGATCGCGCGGGGCTGGAGCGTGGTCGGGACCACGCGCGGCGCCGACAAGGTCGCGGCCCTGAACGCACTGGGCATCGAGACGATCGACGCCGACGACCGCGCGGCCATGACCGCCGCCCTGACCGACGTCAACGCCGTGCTGGTCACCGCCCCGCCCACCGGCGAGGGCTGCCCCGGCCTTGAAGCGGTGATTCCCGCCCTGGCAGCGGCCCAGGCCTTCCCCGACTGGATCGGCTATCTGTCGACCACTGGCGTCTATGGCGACTTCGAGGGCCGCTGGGTGTTCGAAAGCTCGCCGCTCAAGGCCCAGTCGGTCGAGGGCGCCCGCCGCGTGGGGGCCGAGCGCGACTGGCTCCAGGTGGGGCGCGGCATGGGCCTGACGGTGACCGCTTTCCGCCTGCCCGGCATCTACGGCCCCGGCCGCAGCGCGCTCGACCGCCTGCGGGCCGGCGAAGGCCGCCGCATCGTCAAGGAAGGCCAGGTCTTCAGCCGCATCCACCTGGAGGACATCGTCACGGGCCTGTTGGCCTCGCTGGATCGGCCCAAGGCCGGCGGCGTCTACAATCTGGTCGACGACGAGCCCGCCCCGCCGCAGGACGTGATGGAGCACGCCGCCGGCCTGCTGGGCGTGGCCGTGCCGCCCGACCTGCCCTTCAACGAACTGGGCCTGTCGCCCGCCACCCGCCGCTTCTACGCCGAGAACAAGCGCGTCTCGAACGCCCTGGCCAAGGCCGAACTGGGCTGGCGGCCGAAGTACCCGACCTACCGCGAGGGCTTGGCGGCGATCCTGAGGGCGGGCGGTTAGAGGCTTTCCGGCCAGCGTCTAGCGCCGTGGAAAACCCTGAGGATCGCGATCTCGTCCCCGCGAATCTTGTACGCGACGATGAAGGGACCTCCGGGCACCACGAGTTCGCGAGCGCCGCCGCGACGCCCTGGCCGTCCGATGTTGGGGAAGTCTCGAAGCCCCGCGACTGCATTGATGATCCGCTGAACCTGGCCTGCGGCCGCGACAGGTCGATCCTGAGCGATCCACGCCCGAGCAGAAGCAAGATCGCGCTTGGCCGGCTCGGTCCAGACGACGCGCATGCAATCAGTCGCGCGAGGGCGCGGGACGTTCGTTCGGCGTGTCCCAAGAGGCGACCCATTCGGCGATTTCGTCGTGCTCGAAGACACGCCCTTCCTCGGCCGCACGCAGACCTTCGTCGATCGCCGCGTCCTGCCAGTCGCGCAACTCGAGGAAATCGCGCACGGCCTGTTCGACCAGCGCCGTCTTCGGCTGTTCCATGACCTCGGCGACTTCGGACAGACGCCGGTCCAGATCGCTGTCGAGCTCTATGCGGAGAGGAGCGGATTTCGCCATCGGCCTTCTCGAACAAGTCGTGAACATACCATACGACCGACAGCGGAAAAGACCAGCTATTCCTCGTCCGGCCCCAGGTCGGCCGCCGCCCAGGAGACCTCGGCGGGCTGGCCGGCGGCTCGGGCGCGGGCGGCGCGGGCCAGGCGGCGGGCCACGGGATCGTCCTCGATCGGTTCGGCCAGCACTCGCGCCTCGCCCACCGCCGCCAGCAGCCGCTCCAGGTCCTGGGGCCGCGAGAGGCGATGGTCGCCGTCCTTGATCAGGGTGAAGACCACGTCGTCGGAGGTCAGGCTGTTGGCCAGTTCCAGGGCGTGGGTCCAGGGCACGTCGGGATCGGCCCCGCCCTGCAGCACCCGCACCGGCACGTCGATCGGCACGGGCCCCGACAGGATCGACCACCGCGCCCCGTCCTCCAGGAGCTCGCGGGTGATCGCATAGCCGGCGTCGTCGTATTCGGAGGGGCGGATCCAGCGGCCGTCGCGGGCGATGGTGGCCTTGGCCTCGGCCGAGAGCTCGGGCTCCATCAGCTTCTCGGTGAAGTCGGGCGCGGGGGCGATCAGCACCAGGGCCTTGACCCGGTCGGGCCGGGCGATGGCGGCCAGGCACGCCAGCCAGCCGCCCATGGACGAGCCCACCAGCACCAGCGGCCCCTCGGTCAGTTGGTCGATCACCGCCAAGGCGTCCTCGCGCCAGCGGCTGATCGTGCCGTGCTCGAACTCGCCGTCCGACTCGCCGTGGCCGAAATAGTCGAAGCGCAGATAGCCGCCGCCGGTCGCCTGGGCCTGGTCGGCCAGGACCTGGGCCTTGGTCCCCGTCATGTCCGAGTGAAACCCGCCCAGCCAGACAACGGTGGGGCGATTTCCGGTAATCACGCGATACGCCAACCGAAGATTGTCGCCACGATCGAGATATTCGGGGGAATCGGTCATGGCGCGGCCTTGATCCTTTCGATAACTACGACGTCCTAACCTGGTTAGAGCAACGCGTGTCCATCCTTCCCGACGATTTCACCCTCTTGCAGGTGACTCCGGAACTCGAAACCGGCGGCGCAGAGCAGACGACGATCGACGTGGCCCACGGCGTGATCGCCCAGGGCGGCAAGGCCCTGGTCGCCACCAAGGGCGGGCGGATGGCCGCGCGGCTGGAGGCCGACGGCGGGCGCCTGGCCCAGATGCCGGCCCAGTCCAAGAACCCGCTCGTGATGCTGGGCAACGCCGCCCGCCTGATCGACCTGATCCGCCGCGAGAAGGTCAGCCTGGTCCACGCCCGCTCGCGCGCCCCGGCCTTCAGCGCCCTGTGGGCGGCGCACGCCACCAAGGTCCCGTTCATCGCCACCTATCATGGGGTCTACAACGCCAAGTCCAGCCTCAAGCGCTGGTACAACGCGGTGATGACCAAGGGCGACCTGGTGATCGCCAATTCCGAATACACCCGCGCCCATGTCATCGCCGAGCATGGCGTGTCGCCCGACAAGGTGGTGGCCATCCCGCGCGGCGTGGACCTGACGCGCTTCGAGCCCGGCCTGGTCTCGGCCGAGCGGGTCGAGGCCCTGCGCAAGGCCTGGGGCGTGTCGCCCGAAGACCGCCGGCTGAAGGTGCTGCTGGCCGGCCGCCTGACCCGCTGGAAGGGCCAGGCCGTGGTGATCGAGGCGGTGGCCCGGCTCAAGGCCGTCGACGACGTCCGCATCCTGCTGCTGCTGGTCGGCGACGACCAGGGCCGCAAGGCCTATCGCGCCGAGCTGGAGCACATGATCGCCCAGGCCGGGCTGCAGGACAGCGTCAGGCTGGTGGGCCATTGCGACGACATGCCGGCCGCCTATCTGGTCGCCGACCTGGCCATCGCCCCGTCGCTGGAACCCGAGGCCTTCGGCCGTACGGCGGTGGAACCGCAGGTGATGGGCAAGCCGGTGATGGCCGCCGACCACGGCGCGGCGCGCGAGACGGTGGTCGCCGGCGAGACCGGCTGGCTGGTCGCCCCGGGCGACGCCGAGGCCTGGGCCGAAGCCCTCTCCAACGCCTGCGAGGCCGGCGCCGCGCGGCGGCAGGCCATGGGCATGGCCGCGCGGGTGCGCGCTCGTAAATTGTATTCTGTTGACGCGATGGTCGAAGCAACGCTCAAGGTCTACGCACGCGTTCTGGAGACGAAGAGTTGAGCAAGGAAATCAAGAAGGTCCTGGTCATCAAGCTGGGCGCCCTCGGCGATTTCGTTCTGGCCCTGGCGGCGATGAAGAAGATCCGCGAGGCCCACCCGCGCGCCAAGATCACGCTTCTGACCACCCCGCCCTTCGAGGCCCTGGCCAAGCTGTCGCCCTATTTCAACTTCGTCGAGACCGACGGCCGCCCCAGCGACTTCGGCGACCTGACCGCCATGCTGGGCCGCCTGCGCAAGGCGCGCTACGACCGGGTCTACGACCTGCAGACCAACAGCCGCACCGGCTGGTACTTCCAGGCCCTGCGCCCGTTCCCGCCGCAATGGTCGGGCATCGCGGCGGGCTGCTCCCTGCCCCAGCGCGGCAAGGCCCGCTACCACATGCACACCCTGGAGCGGCAGGCCGACCAGCTCAAGCAGGCCGGCATCTGGCCTGACGCCCCCACCGAGCCGGGCGGCGCGCCCGCGCCGGACCTGTCATGGATCCTGCGCCGAACCAAGGAGCCGCGCCCCGTGGCCGGCGCCCCCGCCCCGCGTCCCTATGTGCTGCTGGTGCCCGGCGGCTCGGCCCACCGGCCCGAGAAGCGCTGGCCCACCGAGAGCTACGCCCAGCTCGCCGCCCTGCTAAAGGCGCGGGGCCTGGACATCGTGATCATCGGCGGTCCGCAGGAAAGCGCCATGGCGCGGCAGATCCAGAAGGCCGTGGGCCAGGCCCGCGACCTGACCGGCCGCACCGACTTCGCCCAACTGGCCGTGCTGGGGGCCAAGGCGGCCCTGACCGTCGGCAACGACACCGGCCCCACCCACCTGCTCGCGGCCGCCGGGGCCCCGACCATCGCCCTGTTCTCGGACGCCTCGGACCCGGAACTGTGCGGTCCGCGCGGCCACGTGGCGGTGATCAAGTCGCCGGACCTGAAGGCCCTTCCGGTCAGCACCGTGGCCAGCGCGGCGATCTCTCTGCTGCCGCACTAGCCCTCCGGCGCACCGGAGCGGACGCTATTGCGCGTCCTGCGCCGCCTGGCTGTCCAGGGCCGCCGCCGCCTCGTCGGACACGTCGCCATAGGTCGAGCCGCCCACCGTCACCGAGGCCGGCACGCCGGCCGAGTCGGCCGAATAGGCGCCCGGTCCCGAGGTGTTGGCCGCCGCCATCCGGGTCTTCTCGGTGTCCAGCCAGCTGAAGTACAGCAGCCTCGACGCGGCCTCCTCGGCCACGTTGAACACGCGGGTGGGCCCGTTGGGCGCCGGCGTGGAATAGGCGTTGGTCCGCTGCCCGTCGACCAACAGCTCGCGATAGATCTGGCGCGCCTGCTCGAACCGGCCGGTGCGCTGATAGCCCGTCGCCAGGTTGAAGCGGTTCAGCGGCGTGTTGTGCTTGGCCGTCAGCCGTTTGAAGACGTTGGTGGCGAGCCAGGCCTTGCCGTCGGCCATCAGATTGATGGCGTCGGCTTCCTTTTCCTTCTTGGCGCCGTGGGCGTAGGCCGTCGCGCCCCCCAACACCAGACAGCCGGACAGAATGATGGCGTGAAGTTTCCGCACGTTCGAAGCCCCCCAGGTGATCAAGGTCACAGGCTTCCGACGTGTGAGGACTTGATCAGAACAAAGCCGACGCCGACTTGGCGATTAATGCAATATGATTAACATGAATTAACCATTTTGACAGCGGATATTCGGCAGAGACCTGACGGTATTTACATACCCTTCACGACCAACAATTCTGATCAGTTGCACGCAAGACTTCGATCGATGTCAGGGCGCGGCGCCCTGCATCCCCGCCTGGTCGAGCGCCAGGGCCTGGGCGTCGCTCACCTCGCCTCGTGCCATGCCGCCTTCGACGGCCGAGGCGTTGGCGCCCAGGCTCTCGGCCGAGACCGGCCCGCCGTCCGACGCACGCGCGACCTGCCCCGCCTGATCGGACTTCAGCCAATCGATGTAAGCCAGCCTGGAAGCGGCTTCGTCGGCCAGGTTGAAAGACCGCGAAGGCGCGGCCGGCGTGTCGGGCGTGGCCGTCACGACAGTGAAGCGGCCATTGCGCAGCAGGCCCTGGTAGAGGCCCTGCGCCTGGTCCAGCCGCCCCGTACGCTGATAACCGGTGGCCAGGTTGAACCGGTTGAGCGGCGTGTCATGCCGCTTCAGCTCGGCCTTCATGGCGTTGGTGCCGGCCCATTCGGCGCCCTGGTTCATCAGCTGAACCGCTTCGACCCCGGACATTTCGTTCAGGGGCTTCGCCGGGGCGGCGGTTTCGACCGCCTGGGCATAGGACACAGTGGCGCCCATAGCCGCGCACGCGGCTAGAATAACAGTGTGGATTTTCCGCACGTTCCCGTCCTCCAAAAGATCAAGGACGCAGGTTTCCGACGAGCGAAACCTTGATCAGACCAGGACAGCGCGCAGGTTTGAAATTGGTTTCTAGGTTTTTACTGACGCTTCTGAAAATTACTCGACAAGCTCAAGCTTACTACAGGCCAAGCTTCAGTATCCCTCGTATCGTCCGGGCTTGTGATTGGCGATGATCACCGCGCTGAGCGCGACGGCCGACAGGATCGACAGCAGCAGCTTGTCCCAGCTGATCACCGCGAAAGCCGCGCCCAGGATCACGAAATCGGACGCCATCTGCACCTTGCCGGCGCTGATCCCGCGCTTGTCCTGCAGCCACAGGGCCAGCACCCCGATGCCGCCGACGCTGGACTTGTGCCGAGCCAGGGCCAGGATGCCCATGCCGATGATCGTGCCGCCGAAGATCGCCGCGAAGACGGGATCGACCCCGCCGATCTTCAGCCACGACGGCAGGCCCAGGGCCAGGCCGGCCAGCAGCAGGTTGGTGACCAGGGTCTTGCCGGTGAACGCCCAGCCCATGGTGCGCTGGGCCAGCACGTAGAACGGGATGTTGATCACCAGGAACAGCACCCCGACCGGCCAGTGGGTCAGGTACGAGACGATCAGGGCGATGCCCGCCACCCCGCCGGTCGTGAGGCCGGCCGCCTTCAGCAAAGTCAGCCCCACGGCGATGAAGCTGGAGCCGATCAGCAGGGCGTGAACGTCCTCGATCGGGGTGTGGCGGGGCGCGGAAGGGGTGGTGGACATGGGGACGTGGAACGGATCGCGAGCGGAAATGGGACCAAGCCCGGCCCGGACGTTTCGCTTCCCCGGTCCCTCTTGACGCCCTCGGCCCCAGAAAGGCGGGCCTGTCGTGCGCATGCGCCTTGATAGCGCGGGACTCCTTCGTCATATATCACTTGCGAACGCGGCGTCCCCTGGACTCCGCGCGAACTCATTCAACGCTACCGCTTTAATACACAGCGCCCTTAAACAACACCGGAGCCGCCCTATTCGCCGTCCTATGCAAACGCCGCCCGTCAAGGATGGTCCGCGTATCAACGAAGACATCCGGGTCCCTCGCGTCCTGCTGATCGACCAGAACGGCGAGAAGCAAGGCGAGATGCCGATCTCCGCCGCCCTGGAAGCGGCCGAGGAAGCTGGCCTGGACCTGGTCGAGATCGTTCCGAACGCGAACCCTCCCGTCTGCAAGATCCTGGACTACGGCAAGTTCAAGTTCCAGGAGCAGAAGAAGAAGAACGAGGCCCGCAAGCGGCAGAAGATCGTCGAGCTCAAGGAAATCAAGCTGCGGCCCAACATCGACATTCACGATTACGACGTGAAGGCCAAGGCGATGCACCGCTTCTTCGACGAAGGCGACAAGGTCAAGGTGACCCTGCGCTTCCGCGGTCGTGAAATGGCGCACCCCGAGCTGGGCATGAAGCTGCTGCTGAAGGTCAAGGCCGACTTCGAGGAAGTGGCCAAGGTCGAATACGAGCCGCGCATGGAAGGCCGTCAGATGATCATGATCCTGGCCCCGCGCTAAGGATCGGCCTCCAGCCAGAATGCGAAACGCCCCGACCTCCCGGTTGGGGCGTTTTTCTTTGCCTGCGCGACGCCGTGACGATCGAATTCGCGAACGCAACCCTAGGCCGCAAACAAGCTCGACAGCAGATCGCGCTTTGCTAGATTGGCCGAAGTTTGGGGGGATTACGCGTGTTGAAGACGATTATCGCCACGGCGACGGCGAGCTTCGCCCTGGCCGGGGTTTGCGCCGGAACGGCGTCGGCGGCGGTTCCGCCGCTTTCGGTCTATGGCCGGTTGCCGCACATCGAGCAGGTCGAGATCTCGCCCGACGGCCAGAAGCTGGCGGTGTCGGTCACCGACGGCGAGAAGCGGATGCTGATCATTCGCGGCGCCGAGCAGGGCGGCCAGATCATGGCCGGCGTCAACATGGGCGACACCAAGCTGCGCAGCGTGCAGTGGGCGGGCCTGGACCACGTGCTGATCACCACCTCCACCACCGCCCAGCCCTTCGGCCTGCAGGGGCCCGCGCGCGAATGGTCCATGGGCTTCGACTACGACCTCGTCACCAAGAAGCAGCGCCTGCTGATGGCCGACGAGAAGGACTCGATGAACGTCATCCTGGACACGCCGGAGGTCCGCTTCATCGACGGTCAGGTCTACGCCATCGTCAAGGGCGTGCATTTCGACGAGGGCAAGGGCTCCAGCACCCTCTACAGGATCAACCTGAAGAACGGCGCCACCCGCATGCTGGACGGCAACGGGTCGTACGACACCGACGACTGGCTGGTCTCGAAGGACGGCCAGCCGCTGGCCCAGTCGGTCTACGAGGAGAAGAAGGGTGTCTGGTCGCTGAAGATCCGGGGCGATAGCGGCTGGATGACCGCCGCGCGGGCCGAGGCCAAGATGGGCTCGCGGCGCCTCAGCGGCATGGGCCGAGACGGCCGCTCGGTTCTGGTCTGGACCGAGGACGAGAACGACGAGGATCGCTTCGTCCTCAGCGAGTACGCGCTGGACGGCACCCACGTGCAGATCCCCGACAGCGACAAGTTCGACAGCCTGATCCACTCGTCCGACGGCGCCACCCTGGTCGGGGCCGTCGCCCTGGTCGGCGAGGAGCGCCGCTACACCTTCTTCGATCCCAAGCTGCAGGCCAGCTGGAAGGCCGTCGTGAAAGCCTTCCCCGGCGACCAGGTGTCGCTGGTCTCGTGGTCGGACGACAAGCGCAAGCTGGTGGTGCTGGTCGATTCCCCGACCGCCGGGCCGGCCTATGGCCTGGTCGACCTCGACGGCAAGACGGCCCGCTTCCTGGCCGACGTCTATGACGGCCTGACCGAAGAGGGCGTCGCCGAGGTCCGCCCCATCAAGTACAAGGCCGCCGACGGCCTGGAGATCACGGGCTACCTGACCCTGCCGCACGGCAAGGATCCCAAGAACCTGCCGCTGGTGGTGCTGCCGCACGGCGGCCCCAAGGTCCGCGACGAGCCGGGCTTCGACTATTGGAGCCAGGCCCTGGCCTCGCGCGGCTACGCCGTGCTGCGTCCCAACTATCGCGGGTCGGACGGCTTCGGCTGGGACTTCACCGAGGCGGGCTTTGGCCAATGGGGCAAGGCCATGCAGACCGACCTGTCGGACGGCGTGCGCCACCTGGCCAAGGAAGGGACCATCGACCCCAAGCGCGTCTGCATCGTGGGCGGCAGCTACGGCGGCTACGCGGCCCTGGCCGGCGCCACGCTTGACCGCGGCGTCTATCGCTGCGCCGTCTCGGTGGCCGGCCCCTCCGACCTGCCGCGCATGCTGCTCGACAACAATCTGCGCCAGAACTCCAGCCAGAACTCGACCCTGCGCTTCTGGCTGCGGTTCATGGGCGCCGACGGCGTCAAGGATCCCGACCTGGCCGCGATCTCGCCGGCCCGCCTGGCCGACAAGGCCGACATCCCGATCCTGCTGATCCACGGCAAGGACGACACCCGCGTGCCCTATGTTCAGAGCACCCTGATGGCCGACGCCCTGAAGAAGGCCGGCAAGCCGGCCCAGCTGGTCACCCTGACCGGCGAGGACCACTTCCTGTCGCGCGGCGCCACCCGCCTCCAGATGCTGACCGCCACGGTCGACTTCCTGGAAAAGAACAACCCGCCGAACTAGGAGCGACGCCCGAGCGTTATCTGGCGATCGCGATCTGAAATTTCAGATAGCGGTCGCCTTGACGCGCGTTCAGGCGTAAACCGCCCGCCCTGATGAGTACGCCCGCCGCCACCCCCGTTTCGATCGCCCAGACCACGCCCGGCGCCAGTCCGCGCGCGCTCTACGTCCTGCTGCTGGTGGTGTTCATCAACCTGGTGGGCTTCGGGCTGGTGATCCCGCTTCTGCCGTTCTACGCCAAGTCGCTGAACGCCAGCCCCTGGCAGGTGACGGCGATGTTCTCGGCCTATTCGCTGGGCCAGTTCCTGGCCGAGCCGTTCTGGGGGCGGCTGAGCGACCGGATCGGCCGGCGGCCGGTGCTGATCGTCACCATCCTGGCCAACACCCTGTCGTACGTGGCCCTGGCCTTCGCGCCCAACATGCTGTGGGCCTTCGCCGTCCGCCTGTTCAGCGGCTGCGCCACCGGCAACATCTCGACCATCCAGGGCTACATGGCCGACGTCACCCCGCCCGAGAAGCGGGCCGGACGCATGGGCCTGCTGGGCGCGGCGTTCGGCATGGGCTTCGTGGTGGGCCCCACCCTGGGCGGGCTGCTGCCGAGCCTGGCCAAGCTGTTCGGCCATTCCGACACCGGGCGCCTGGCCTTCCAGATCCCGCTGCTGACCGCCGCCGCCCTGGCCGCGACAGCCTCGCTGGGCGTCTTCCTGTTCGTGGTCGAGAGCCGCGCCCCCAGCCACAAGGACGCCCCGGTGATCCGCCGCCGCGACCACCTGAAGGCCGCCACGGCCCACCCGGTGCTGTCGCGCGTGCTGCTGGTGACCCTGATCTCCACCGCCGCCTTCGCGGGGATGGAGTCGGTCTTCGGCCTGTGGAGCCAGGCGCGCTTCGACTGGGGTCCCCGCCAGGTCGGGCTGTGCTTCGCCGTGATCGGCGTGATCGCCTCGGTCGGCCAGGGCCTGATCACCGGCCGCCTGGCCCGGCGGTTCGGCGAGGCCAAGGTGCTGACCGCGGGCCTGGCGATCATCGCCGCCAGCCTGACCCTGACCCCGTTCGTCCCGACCAGCGCCTTCGTGCCGCTGGCCGTGGGCTGCACCGCGTTCGGCCAGTCGCTGGTCTTCCCGTGCATCGCCGCCCTGATCTCGCGCGCCACCCCGCCCGACAAGCAGGGCGCCATGCTGGGGCTGAACGCCGCCGCCGGCTCTCTGGCCCGGATGAGCGGCCCGATGCTGGCCGGCCCTCTGTTCGGCCTGGCCATCGGCGGCCCGTTCTGGCTGGGCGGCCTCCTGATGCTGCCCGCCCTCGCCTTCGCCCTGACCATCGAAAGCCGGGTCAAGGCCGCCGCCTGACGCTGGACAACACCGCCGAGCGCGCGCTAACCCGACAATGTAGAGTTGGGGAACCGTCATGTTCAAATACCTGCTGGGAGCGAGCCTCGCGGCCGTGCTCGGCGCCACCGCCGTCCAGGCCGCGCCGATCGAGGCCTATGGCCGCCTGCCCGCCATGGAGGACGTCGAGATCTCGGCCGACGGCCTGAAGATCGCCTATATCGTCAACGGCGGCGGCCTCAGCCGCGTGGTCGTCCAGGGCCTGGACGGTGCGGTCATCCAGGTCCTGGACCTGGGCGCCCAGAAGGTGCGCGGCGTGACCTGGGCCGACAACGGCCATGTCATCGTCATGGTCTCGCAGACCACCGGCATCGACGGCATCGCCCTGGTCGGCGAGTTCTTCCAATCCCTCAGCCTGAACATCCAGACCGGCAAGAGCGTGCAGCTGCCCAGCGGCGTCGCGGACTCGGTGCTGAACGTCATGTGGGACGCCCCGATGGGCGGCGCCTTCGGCGGCAAGCCGGTGATCTGGGCCAGTCTGTATGCGACCGTCGCCAACAGCTATCAGAGCGATTCCGGACATCTGGACTTCTATCGCATCGATCCGGACACCGGTCAGGCGCGCCTGCAACAGACCGGCGACTCCGAGACCCGCAACTATCTGGCCCAGTCGGACGGCACGATCCTAGCCCGCGAGAAGTACCGCTCCAAGGACGGTCGCTGGCGTCTGGAACTGCGTGACGGCGGCTGGAAGGAGGCCTACGCCACCAACGCCTTGATCGACACGCCGGACCTTGTCGGCCAGTCCCTGGACGGCTCGTCGGTCATCCTCAACATCTGGGATGAGAAAAAGCAGATGTGGCGACTGGCCCCGATCAACCGGGCCGACGGCAAGATGGGCGAGACGTTCGGTCCGGAACGGCCGTACGGCACGGTGACCGACAACGACCAGCACCTGATCGGCTACGGCTACAACGACGTCTATCGCGAGTATGAGTTCCTCGAACCACGCCTGAAGGCCGCCTGGCCCAAGGTCCGTCAGGTGTTCGCGGGCCGTCAGGTGCGACTGACCTCGTTCACGCCCGACTACGCCAAGCTGGTGGTCTATGCCGAAGGCACCGGCGAGCCGGGCGGCTACTATCTGGTCGATCTGGGAGCGGGCAAGATCAAGCGGATCGGCGCGGCCTATCCGGGCCTGACCGGCGCCGACATCGCCCAGGTGCAGGCCATCAAGTACAAGGCCGCCGACGGCCTGGAACTGAACGGCTACCTGACCCTGCCCAACGGCAAGGCCCCCAAGAACCTGCCGCTGATCGTGCTGCCGCACGGCGGGCCGCAGTCGCGCGACACCGCCGGCTTCGACTATTGGTCCCAGATCTTGGCCTCGCGCGGCTACGCGGTGCTGCAGGTGAACTTCCGAGGCTCATCGGGCTACGGCCAGGACTTCATCGAGAAGGCCTACGGCGAATGGGGCGCGAAGATGCAGACCGACCTGTCGGACGGCGTGCGCTACCTGGCCAAGGCGGGCACGATCGACCCCAAGCGCGTCTGCATCGCTGGCGGCAGCTACGGCGGCTACGCGGCCCTGGCCGGCATCACCCTGGACAAGGGCGTCTATCGCTGCGCGGTCGCCGTGGCCGGCGTCTCGGATATGGGCAAGATGCTGGACTGGGAGATCAGCCGAAAGGGCGCGGAGAGCACCACCGTCCGCTACTGGAAGCGCTACATGGGCGCGGACCGGGCTTCGGATCCCAAGCTGGCCGCGCGCTCGCCGGCCAACGCCGCCGACAAGGCCGACGGCCCCGTCCTGCTGATCCACGGCAAGGACGACACGGTGGTCACCTACAGCCAGAGCGTCGATATGCGCAACGCCCTGGAGCGGGCCCACAAGCCGGTGGAGTTCGTCACCCTGAAGGCCGAGGACCACTGGCTGTCGCGCGAAGCCACCCGTGTGCAAGCCATGAGCGCGATGGTCACCTTCCTCGAGAAGAACAACCCGCCGAACTGACGCGGACCACGACGAAACGAGGGCGGCGGAGACGGTGCTTGCCATCTTCGCCCCTTTCCCGTATCAACCCCGCCTTTCCGGAACCGCCTGGCCAGTTTGGCATGCCATGGCGGTTCGTCATGCTATCCAGAGGACGGGGCCGTTAAACGCTCCGACGCGAAATGCCTAAGTTGAAGACCAAGTCGGGCGCTAAGAAGCGCTTCAAGATCACCGCCACGGGCAAGCTGAAGGCCGGCGTCGCCGGCAAGCGCCACCGCCTGATCGGCCACAGCGGCAAGTACATCCGCCAAAACCGCGGAACGAAGGTCATGAGCGAATCCGACGCCAAGATCATCCGTACCTACCTGCCCTACGGCCTTTAAGAGGAGCGCTGACACATGGCTCGCGTTAAACGTGGCGTCGTTGCTCACGCCAAGCACAAGAAGGTTCTGGAACAGGCGAAGGGCTTCTACGGCCGTCGCAAGAACACCATCCGGACCGCCAAGGCCGCCGTCGACAAGGCCGGTCAATACGCCTACCGCGACCGCAAGGTGCGCAAGCGCGCCTTCCGTTCGCTGTGGATCCAGCGCATCAACGCCGGCGCTCGCGTCGAAGGCTTCACCTACTCGCAATTTATCCACGGCCTGGACGTGGCGGGTATCGTGATGGACCGTAAGGTCCTCGCCGACATCGCCGGCGCCGATCCGGTCGCGTTCAAGGCCATCGCCGACAAGGTCCGCGCCGCCCTGGCCGCTTAAGGTCTATTTTCGGGTCCCTGATCCGAAGCTCGATCTGAAGAGCCCTCCGGTGCGAACCGGAGGGCTTTTTGCTGCGCGCTCCCCTACTCCCCGTCCCACGAATGCTCTAGACGGAACCCCGTCATGACCGATCTCACCATTCTCGAAGCCGACGTGCTGGCCCAGGTGGCCGCCGCCGGCGATCTCGCCGCCCTCGACGCCGTGCGCGTTTCCGCCCTGGGCAAGACCGGCTCGATCTCGGGCCTGCTCAAGACCCTGGGCGCCATGAGCCCGGAAGAGCGCAAGGAACGCGGCGCGGCCATCAACGTGCTGCGCGACCGCGTGCAGACGGCGCTGAACGACAAGAAGGCCGCGCTGGAAACCGCCGCCCTCGACGCGCGCCTGGCCAGCGAGACCCTGGACCTGACCCTGCCGGCCCCGCACCGCCGTCGCGGCAGCGTCCACCCCACCATGCAGACCATGGACGAGGTGATCGCCATCTTCGCCGAGATGGGCTTCGCCGTGGCCGAAGGTCCCGACATCGAGGACGACTTCCACAACTTCACGGCCCTGAACTTCCCGCCCAAGCACCCGGCGCGGGAGATGCACGACACCTTCTTCTTCAACACCAAGGAAGACGGCGAGCGCATGCTGCTGCGCACCCACACCAGCCCCGTGCAGGTGCGGACCATGGTGAGCACGAGCCCGCCCATCCGCATCATCGCGCCGGGCCGCACCTATCGCGTGGACAACGACGCCACCCACACCCCGGTGTTCCACCAGGTCGAGGGCCTGGTGATCGACAAGGGCATCCACATGGGCCACCTGAAGTGGACCCTGGAGACCTTCCTGGCCCGGTTCTTCGAGACCGACGCGGTCACCACCCAGTTCCGCCCGCACCACTTCCCGTTCACCGAGCCCTCGGCCGAGATGGACGTTCAGTGCGACCGCAGCGGCGGCGAGATCAAGATCGGCCAGGGCACCTCGTGGCTCGAGATCCTGGGCTGCGGCATGGTCCATCCGAACGTGCTGCGCGCCTGCGGCATCGATCCGGACGAGTACCAGGGCTTCGCCTTCGGCATGGGCGTCGACCGGCTGGGGATGCTGAAATACGGCATGCCCGACCTGCGCGACATGTGGGCGTCCGACGTCCGCTGGCTGAGCCACTACGGCTTTTCCGCCTTCGCCGCGCCGAACGCGGCCAGCGGCCTGAGCTGAAGAAACCCTGACCTTTCCACCAGCTCCCGCCGGGCGGGAGTTTGGAGACCGAACCGATGAAGTTCACCCTGTCCTGGCTGAAGGACCACCTCGACACCGAGGCCTCCGCCACCACCGTCGTCTCGGCCATGACCATGGCCGGACTCGAGGTCGAGCACGTCACCGATCCGGCGTCGAAGCTGGCCGCCTTCACCGTGGCCAAGATCGTCGAGGCCGTGCAGCACCCCAACGCCGACCGCCTGCGGGTCTGCCAGGTCGACACCGTCGACGGCCGCAAGGAGATCGTCTGCGGCGCGCCCAACGCCCGCGCGGGCCTGACCACCGTCTACGCCCCCATCGGCGCCTATGTGCCAGGCCTTGGCGTGACCCTGGTCGAGAAGCCGGTGCGCGGCGTGGTCTCCAACGGCATGCTGTGCTCGGGCTCGGAGCTCGAGGCCGACGACGGCTCCGAGGGCATCCTGGAACTGTCCGACGACCTGGCCGTCGGGACGCCCGCCGCCACGGCCCTGAGCCTGGAAGCCGTCATCGATTTCGAAGTGACCCCCAATCGCCCCGACTGGCTGGGCGTGGCCGGCATCGCCCGCGACCTCGCCGCCGCTGGCGTAGGCACGCTGAAGGACCTGTCGATCGCGCCGGTGCCGGGAACCTTCCCCTGCCCGATCAAGATCAAGGTCGATGGCGACGCCTGCCCGGTGTTCGCCGGCCGCCTGATCAAGGGCGTCAAGAACGGCCCCTCGCCCAAGTGGCTGCAGGATCGCCTGAAGGCCATCGGCCTGCGTCCGATCAACGCCCTGGTCGATGTGACCAACCTGATCAGCTACGACCGCGCCCGGCCGCTGCACGTCTATGACGCCGCCAAGCTGGTGGGCGACACCATCGAGGCGCGCCTGGGCCATCACGGCGTGCATGGCGACGAGCACCTGATCGCGCTGGACGGCAAGACCTACGAGCTGACGCCCGAGATGAGCGTGATCTCCGACGCCGCCGGCGAGCGGCCCATCGGCCTGGGCGGCGTGATGGGCGGCGAGAGCACCGGCTGCTCGGACGACACCGTCGACGTCTTCGTGGAATGCGCCTGGTTCGAGCCGATCCGCATCGCCCAGACCGGCCGCGCCACCGGCATCGCCAGCGACGCTCAGTACCGCTTCGCCCGCACGGTCGACACCGGCTCGGTCGTGCCCGGCCTGGAGCTGGCCACCAAGCTGATCCTGGAGCTCTGCGGTGGCGAGCCGTCGGAGATCGTCGTGGCCGGCGAGGCCCCGGCCGCGCCCGGTCCGATCCTGTTCGACCCGGCCTATGTGGGCCAACTGTCGGGCCTGGAGATCGCGCCCGAGCGCAGCTTGAAGATCCTGACCGATCTGGGCTTCGTCATCGAGCCGCCCAAGGACGTCTCGGCCGCCGCCTTCGCCACCGACGCCGCCAGCCTGGTCTGCGTGACCCCGCCCACCTTCCGCCGCGACGTGGAAGGCAAGGCCGACCTGGTGGAAGAAGTGGCCCGCATCGCCGGCTATGGCGAGCTGCCCTCGACGGCCCTGCCGGAGGTTCCGCGCGCCGTCGGCGGCGTGCTGACCGCCAAGCAGGCCCGCGCCCGCGTCGCCCGCCGCGCCCTGGCCGCCGCCGGCTACGCCGAGGCCCTGACCTACAGCTTCACCAGCCGCAAGACGGCCGAGCTGTTCGGCGGCGGCGCGGCCGAGTTGCTGCTGGCCAATCCCATCGCCTCGGAGCTGGACTGTATGCGTCCGTCGCTGCTGCCCAACCTGATCGACGCGGCCGGCCGCAACGCCCGCCAGGGCTTCGCTGACGTGGCCTTCTTCGAGGTCGGCCCCGTGTTCCACGGCGACCGCCCGCAGGACCAGAAGACCGTCATCGCCGGCATCCTGGCCCCGCGCGCGCCGCGCGGCTGGGACAAGGCTCCGGCCGAGAACCTGTTCACGGTGAAGGCCGACCTGACGGCCCTGCTGGAGGAGATCGGCGCGCCGGTCGACAAGCTGCAGACCGCTCAGGGCGACGCTTCGTCCTGGTGGCATCCGGGCCGCTCGGCGCGCCTGCAGCTGGGCCCGAAGGCGGTGCTGGCCGAGTTCGGCGAACTGCACCCGGCGGTGCTGAAGGCTCTGGACGTGGCCGGTCCGGTCTACGGCTTCGAGATCACCCTGGAAGCCGTGCCCGAGCCGAAGAAGAAGGCCATCAAGTCGCGTCCGGCCTTCTCGCCCTCGCCGCTGATGCCGCTGACCCGCGACTTCGCCTTCGTGGCCGACAAGGCCAAGGCGGCGGGCGACCTGGTGCGCGCGGCGGCCGGCGCCGACAAGGCCCTGATCGCCGCGGTGCGGGTGTTCGACGTCTACGAGGGCCCCGGCGTGCCGGACGGTTCCAAGTCGATCGCGCTCGAGGTGGTGATCCAACCGCGCGACAAGACCCTGACCGAAGCCGAGATCGAGGCCCTGTCGGCCAAGATCGTCGCGGCGGTCGAGAAGGCGGGCGGGAAGCTGCGGGGCTAGTCGCGCACCGACTTGCCCCCACCTGACCGCTTCGCGGTCTGTCCGCCCCCGTAGGGGGCGGAGGACGCCCGCTCTTAAGTCCTCTTCCCCCTCTGGGGGAAGGAGGGCCGAAGGCCCGAAGGGGGCAAGTGTTCGCCGTCGAAGCGCCGCCGCATAAAACTTGCGCAATCCGCGCCAAACGTCACACCCGCGCGGCAAGACCTTGCGCTAGCGTTACGCCCACGCTAACTGTGTAATCGCACACGGAGTTTCGCCGCCACATGCTCTCGCAGCTGGCCATGAACGTTCTGATCGCCACCGGCCTCACCGCCGGCGTCGCGATCATGTGCGCGCGCAATATTATGATGCAGGCCAAGATTAAAACCGTTCGTGTGCGAACGGGGCAGCACAGGCGCGCGGACTAGACCCGCAAAAACGCCGAAGATCGCAAGATCCGCAAAGCCCCGCTTCCCACAAGGAGCGGGGTTTTTGCTGTGCGGTCATCGGTCCTTCCCTTCACATCCAAGGAACCGAGAACCACCCATGAGCTACCTGCCTTCCCCACCCGCCTTCCACTCCGACCATGAAGGCGTCACCGTCCACCAGTTGCTGCTGGCCGCCCAGGACGCCCCCTCGGCCCTGGAAGCCGTCCGCGCCGGCCTGGCCGACAGCGGCGCGGAGCTGTGCGCCCTGTCGATGAAGCCCGTCGGCCAGATCGTCGAAGGCTCCCTGCGTGTGCGCCACCTCAGCGACCAGGCCGCCCGCCTGCTGGCCCGCGACCTGGCCGCCTGGCCCGGCGTCACCTCGGCCAGCGTCGAGCATCAGTGGGTGCGGCCTTGAGTCCGGACCTCAAACCTCCAAAGGACGAAGATGCGGACAAACGCCGCCTCTTCTTGGTGATCGCCGACGACACGCCCGACGCCCTGATGCGGGTGTTGGGCGTGGCCAATGTCCAGCAGACCCGCCTGCGCGCCCTGACCGCCCAGCCGGACGGCGCGGGCCTAAGCATCCGGCTGGAGCTGGACGACCAGGGCGACGAGCGCGCCCAGATCCTGGCCGCCCGCCTGTCGGCCTGCCCGTCGGTGCGCGGCGTCGGGTTCGGCTGGCGATAGGGGATGTAACCTTTGGCCGGTCCGATCCGTATCTAGGGGTATCCCTCCTTCGGAGACCTTCGATGATCCGCCGCCTTCTCGTCCTGATCGCCAGCTTCGCCGCCATCGTCCTGCCCGCCGACGTGCTGGCCGCATCCAAGGTTTCTGGCAAGCCCGTCGCCACCCAGACCGCCGTCTTCGCCGGCGGCTGCTTCTGGTGCATGGAGCACGACATGGGCGGCATTCCCGGCGTGCTGAAGGTGGAGAGCGGCTATACCGGCGGCCACGTGAACCGGCCCACCTATCGCGACGTGACCAGCGAGACCTCGGGCCACTACGAGTCCGTCCGCGTCACCTACGACCCGGCCAGGCTCGACTACGCCTTCCTGCTCTACAAGTACTGGAAGCTGGTCGACCCCACCGACGACGGCGGCCAGTTCTGCGACCGCGGCCCGTCCTATCGCCCCGCCGTCTTCGTCACCCCGGCCCAGCGCCCCATCGCCGAGAAGTCCCGCGCCGAGGCCGCCAAGCGCCTGAAGAGCGGCACGATGAAGACCCAGATCCTGGACCTGAAGACCTTCTGGCCGGCCGAGGCCTATCACCGCGACTACGCCAAGAACCATTCGATCGACTACAACATCTACCGCGTCGGCTGCGGCCGCGACGGGCGGCTGAAGCAGGTGTGGGGCGGGTGACGGCCTCCACTCAAGGTGGCGCTTGGCGAATGGCCTGCTAAGGTCATCGTCATGACCAACGCAAAAGCTCAGCCGGCCAGCCTCGAAAACATCAGCACCGGCCTGCTCAACGGCGCGATGGTGATGCTGCTGGGCTGTGCGGCCGCGAGCGTGCTGGCTTGGCAGATCATCGCGGAGGGATGGGGCCTCCTGCCCAATCTGAAGGCCATGACCGCCGACCTGCCGCCGCCCGCACCCAGCGGCGACGTCAACCTGCTTGAACTGGGGCTCCTCCTGGCGAGCCTCGGCTTCGTTTGGCGTGGCGCAAGGTACATCCGCGAGAACTTGGCGCTGCTGCGCGCGCACCGCAGCTGAGGCTGGACGACCACCAGGCAGAGAAGGCCTTGGCGTGAATCATAATTAGTTCACACTTGTAATTTCTCACTCGACTCCCGGCTGACCGCATGAAACCTTGAGCGCCGAAATCGGGAGACGCTCTGGATGTTCCGTCACGCTCTGCTGGCCACGGCCGCGCTCGCCATCTCCACGGCCGCTTACGCCCAGACGGCCCCCAAGCTGTCGGTGACCATCTACAACAACGACCTGGCCCTGGTTCAGGACATCCGTCAGATCGATGTGAAGGGCGGCCGCCAGAAGCTGGAGTTCAAGGACGTCTCGGCCACGATCCGGCCCGAGACGGTCAGCCTGTCGGCGTCGGGCGTGTCGGTGGTCGAGCAGAACTTCGACTACGACCTGCTGACGCCCAGCAAGCTGATGGAGAAGGCGGTCGGCCAGCAGGTGAAGATCGTCCGCACCAATCCCGGCGACGGCAAGGAGACCACCGAGACCGCCACGGTGCTGGCCGCCAACGGCGGTGTGGTGCTGAAGATCGGCGACCGCATCGAGGTGCTGCGCGACGACGGCTCGCCCACCCGCGTGATCTTCGACAAGGTGCCCGAGAGCCTGCGCGCCCGCCCGACTCTGTCGGTGACGGTGGAGGGCGACAAGCCCGGTCCGCGCCTGGTCACCCTCAGCTACCTGACCACCGGCCTCAGCTGGCAGGCCGACTACGTGGCCCTGTTCGACGAGGCCAAGGGGGCGCTGGACCTGCAGGGCTGGATCACCCTGGGCAACAACTCCGGCACGCCCTTCGACAACGCCGAGACCCAGCTGGTGGCCGGCCAGGTCAACACCCTGGCGGTCAACAACGGCTACCAGCCGCCGCGCCGCCCCTCCACGACCTCGGCCGGAGCCGAGAGCGGCGAGGACGACGCCGAACGGGTGGCCGACTACTACGTCTATCCCCTGCCCGAGCGCACCACGATCCTGGCCAGCCAGAGCAAGCAGGTCGGCTTCCTCAGCGCCCAGGGCGTGGGGGCCAGGAAGGCCTACGAGATCCGCGAGGGCGGCTTCTCCAGCCAGACCAGCCCGCGCTCGGCCTCGGTGGCCATCCAGTTCAGCAACGCCAAGCTGGCGGGCCTGGGCCGCCAGCTGCCGGCCGGGACCATGCGCGTCTACATGCGCGACAAGGCCGGCGATCCCAAGTTCATCGGCGAGAACAACATCGATCACACCCCCGCCGGGTCGGAGCTGTCGATCAAGACCGGCGACGCCTTCGACGTGACCAGCCAGGCCACCCTGGTGGCCAACACCAAGGTCTCCAAGACCCGCTCGCGCTACGAGATGAAGTACCTGCTGCGCAACGCCCGCGCCCAGCCGGTGACGGTGGAGTTGCGCCAGGGGGGCCTGGGCCGCGACGGCAAGGTCGTCGACGAGAGCCTGGCCAGCCGCCGCATCGACGCCCGCACCCTGGGCTGGAGCGTGCCGGTGCCCGCCAACGGCGAGACGACCCTGACCTTCACGGTCGAGACGGGCTGGTGATCTTCCAAAGCCGCAGGTCCTCCCCCTCTGGGGGAGGTGTCCGCGAAGCGGAAGGAGGGGGGAGTGCGCCGACGCCTCGCCAATCCCCCCTCCGTCGCCTGCGGCGACACCTCCCCCATGGGGGGAGGACCTGGCTGGCCGCGCTCGCGCTTCTTCTTCCGACGACCGCCCTCGCCGACACCATCGTCTCGCCCGCGCCCGACAAGGTGGCCGTCACCCTCTACCGGGCCGACGTCGCGCCGTGGCAGTCGCTGTATCCGTGGCAGCGCCAGATGGCGGCGCGCAACGGCCTGATCCTGGTCAGCGAGACCCGCACCGTCGACCTGCCGGCCGGCCGCCACACCCTGCGCTTCGCCGGCGTGGCCGACGCGGTGATCCCCCAGAGCGCCACGCTCGAAGGCCTGGCCGGCGGGGTGGTCGAGCGCAACTACGACTACGCGCTGCTGAGTCCCGGAACCCTGCTGGAACGCTCGCTGAACCAGCCGGTGGGCGTCGTGCGCACCAACGCCAAGACCGGCCGCAAGACCCAGGAGAGCGCCATCGTCCGCCAGGGCCCCTACGGCGTGGTCCTGGAGACGGCGGGCGGGGTCGAGGCCCTGGGCTGTTCGGGCGGGGTGGAGGGCCTGGTCTTCGACCGCGTGCCCGAGGGCCTGTCGGACAAGCCGGCCCTGTCGACCGTGGTCGAGGTCCCGGTCGCCACCAAGGCCCGCCTGACCCTGTCGTACCTGGCCACGGGCGTGACCTGGCAGGCCGACTACGTCGCCAGGATCCGTCCCGACGGCAAGACCCTGGACCTGGGCGGCTGGCTGACCCTGGTCAACACCAGCGGCACGGCCTTCGCCGACGCCCCCACCCAGGCCGTGGCCGGCAAGCTGTCGCGCCGCCCGGTCGACACGCCCCAGGGGCAGACCAAGCGGATCGACCGCGCGTGCTGGCCGATGGACACCACGACCGACGGGCTGGAGGTTCCGGACGCGGTCCAGATGCGGCCCATGATGGCCATGATGGCCCCGCCTCCGCCCCCGCCGCCACCTCCTCCGCCCGCGCCGGAAATGGTCGTCACCGCCAACCGCGTGCAGCTGGCCGAGCAGTCCGAGTTGGGCGACTACAAGCTCTACACCCTGCCCGAGCCGGTCACCATGGCCGCGCGCCAGACCAAGCAGGTGGCCTTCCTCGACCAGAAGGGCGTCGCCTTCCAGCGGCTCTACGCCCTGACGCTGGGACCGACCACCGACTATGACGGCCGCCAGTCCTGGGCGCCGTTCGTGGTGCTGCGGATGGAGAACAAGGCCTCCGAGGGCCTGGGCAAGCCCCTGCCCGCCGGCGCCCTGGCGGTGATGGAGACCGCCGGCGGCCGTCCCGCCTTCGCCGGCGAGCAGAAGCTGCGCGACATCCCCGTGGGCCAGCCCTTCGACCTGTCGATCGGCCAGGCCATGGACGTGCGGTTCCGACCGACCCTGGTCAAGGACGAACGGCGCGGCAAGAACCGCGTCCGCCGCACCTACGAGGTGGAGCTGACCAACGCCAAGACCGCGCCCGTGGCGGCGGAGGTGCGGCTGGCCCTGCCCGGCCTGACCGGCTTCAAGATCGTGTCCGGCCCCGGCCCGCACGAAATCCGCGACGGCGTGGCGGCCTGGCGCGTGCCGCTGGCGGCCGGAAGTCGCCGAACGGTACGTTATGTGCTGGAGTACCTCCCCAACCGTTAGGAGCTCCGATGCAGAAGCCGATCCTCGAAACCTGGCTGGAACGCGGCCTGTTCGCCTCGCGCTGGCTGATGGCGCCGTTCTATGTCGGACTGGTGATCGCGCTCGCCGCCCTGATGGTGGTGTTCTTCCAGGAGCTGATCCACGGCATCCCGCTGGTGTTCACCGCCAAGCCCGAGAACGCTATCCTCCTGGCCCTGTCGCTGATCGACCTGTCGCTGGCGGCCAACCTGCTGGTGATCGTCATACTGTCGGGCTACGAGAACTTCGTCTCCAAGATCGACACCGCCAGCCACGAGGACCGGCCCGAATGGATGGGCACGGTCGACTATTCGGCCATGAAGATGAAGCTGATCGCCTCCATCGTGGCGATCTCGGCCATCGCCCTCCTCAAGGCCTTCCTGCACCTGACCGAGCCCAAGGAGGTGCTGGACCAGCCGCGCCTGATGTGGCTGGTCATCGTCCACCTGGCCTTCGTGATCTCGGGCCTGCTGCTGGCCCTGATGGACTTCGTCAACAGCAAGGCGTCTAAGCACTGACACCCGTATGAACCTTCACCCGGGCAGGCCGTTGTCACGGCTCACCCCGGGGAGATGGCCATGCGCGTGCATGTCGAGGCGCGGCTGGACTACGACTTTCCGGAGCGCGCGGAATCCCTGCTGCAGATCGAGGCGGCCGTGGCCGACGACCAGACGGTGGTCGAAGAGACCCTGACCTTCGATCCGCCGCTCACCGTCACCCGCCGCGACGATCCAGCCAGCGGCGAACGCCGCGTGGCCTTCGAGCACCAAGGCCGGCTGTCGATCGTCTATGCGGCCACCGTCGAAATCGCCGCCCGCGACATGGACCTGACCGGCGCGGTCCAGCACCGGATCGCCGACCTGCCGATCGAGACCCTGCCCTATCTGCGCGGCAGCCGTTACTGCCCGTCCGACACCTTCGAGACCATCGCCGACCAGAAGTTCGGGGCGCTGAAGGGCGGCGCCCGCGTGGCCGCCATCGCCGCCTGGATCATCGGCCACCTGGAATACCGACCGTGCAGCGACTGGCGCACCACGGCGCTGGAAACCTATGTCCAGCGGGCCGGCGTCTGCCGCGACTTCGCCCACCTGGCCGTCACCCTCTGCCGGGCCAGCGACATTCCCGCCCGCGTGGCCAGCGTCTACGCCCTGACGCTAGACCCGCCCGACTTCCACGCCGTGGTCGAGGTCTTCGTCGGCGGCCGCTGGCGCCTGCTGGATCCGACGGGACTTGCGCCCATCGACGGCCTGGTCCGCATCGCCTACGGCCGCGACGCGGCGGACGTGGCGTTCCTGACGATCTTCGGCAAGGCGGAGATGGTGGGACAGAGCGTGACGGTGGCGGCGGCTCAGGCCGAGGCGCGCCCACTTGCCCCCACCTGACGGCTTCGCCGTCTGTCCGCCCCCGTAGGGGGCGGAGGACGAAAAACGCGCGTCCTCTTCCCCCTCCGGGGGAAGGAGCGCCGTAGGCGCGAAGGGGGCAAGTGTTCGCCCCCT
This sequence comes from Caulobacter sp. GW821-FHT09B08, assembly GCF_059418225.1. Classification (NCBI taxonomy): domain Bacteria; kingdom Pseudomonadati; phylum Pseudomonadota; class Alphaproteobacteria; order Caulobacterales; family Caulobacteraceae; genus Caulobacter; species Caulobacter sp. GW821-FHT09B08. Next base: position 228,558 of record NZ_JBWKPL010000004.1, read on the forward strand.
CTGACCGGCTAGAACGGCAGGATGTTCCGTTGCCGGCTGTACGCCAGATACCCCACGTTCGCGCCCAGGCGCAGGCCCACGCCCGCGCGGATCGGGGCCAGGGTGATGGTGTCGGCCTTCTGGTAGTTCACGCCCAGGCCGCCGACCAGATAGGCCGAGCCTTCCACGCCCGGGAAGCGGCGGAAGATCGCGTCCGGATACTGCAGGTTATAGCAGAGGGTGAAGACCCGGCTGGCGTTGCCGCCCCAGTCCCAGCCCACCGACGGCCCCTGCCAGAACACCTCCTGGGTGGGACGCTCCTTCATGTAGAGCAGGCCCCGGCCGTAGCGCAGGCCCACGCCGATGGCGCCCGAGCCTTCCTCGCCGGCGACGTAGCCGGTGGGCCGGCCGTTGTCGCGGAAGATGCGCTCGATCGCGCCGCCGATGGTCTCGGCCGTCACGCCCAGGAAGTCCGAGCCGCTGCGGATGATCTCGTCGGCCGAATAGGTGGCCGCCGCGCCGGTGTCGTAGGTCGGCGCCTGGCCCGTGGCCGGATCGCCCGGCGCGCGCGTCTGGGCGGTGCTGGCGCAGCCGCCGAGCCCGGCGGTGGCGATGCCCGTGAGGATCAGCTTACGGCGGTCCATATGTTCTCTCGCGTTTCCGACAGCTCATACTGTCTCAACCCATTGAGTCGGGTTTGCGGCCTGAACCTTAAGCGCGAGTTAACCATGAGGGCTCCTGTGCATCGACCCTCGCGAAACCCGGCAAATATGCTAGACGCAGCGCCATGACTTCGACGCCTCTCGACAAGATCCGCAACTTTTCCATCGTGGCCCACATCGACCACGGCAAAAGCACCCTCTCCGATCGTCTGATCCAGACCACCGGCGGCCTGACCGCGCGCGAGATGAGCGCCCAGGTGCTGGACAACATGGACATCGAGAAGGAACGCGGGATCACCATCAAGGCGCAGACCGTGCGCCTGAACTACAAGGCCAATGACGGCGAGACCTATGTCCTGAACCTGATGGACACCCCCGGCCACGTCGACTTCGCCTACGAGGTGTCGCGCTCGCTGGCCGCCTGCGAAGGCTCGATCCTGGTGGTGGACGCCTCGCAGGGCGTGGAAGCCCAGACCCTGGCCAATGTCTACCAGGCCATCGACAACAACCACGAGATCGTCCCGGTCCTGAACAAGGTCGACCTGCCCGCCGCCGACGTCGACCGGGTCAAGGCCCAGATCGAGGAGGTCATCGGCCTGGACGCCTCGGACGCGGTCGAATGCTCGGCCAAGACCGGCGTCGGCATTCCCGACGTGCTGGAAGCCATCGTCAAGCGCCTGCCCGCCCCCAAGGGCGACCCGAACGCCCCGCTGAAGGCCCTGCTGGTCGACGCCTGGTACGACCCCTATCTCGGCGTCGTGGTGCTGGTGCGCGTCTTCGACGGCACGCTGAAGGCCGGCCAGCAGGTGCGCATGATGCAGACCGGCGCCACCCACAAGCTGGACAAGGTGGGCGTCTTCACCCCCAAGGCCACCGACGTGGCGGCGCTGGGCCCGGGCGAGGTCGGCTTCTTCACCGCCTCGATCAAGGAAGTGGCCGACGCCGCCGTCGGCGACACCATCACCGACGAGCGCAAGCCTACGGCCGAGGCCCTGAAGGGCTTCAAGGAAGTGGTCCCCGTGGTGTTCTGCGGCCTCTTCCCGGTCGACGCCGCCGACTTCGAGGACCTGCGCGCCGCCGTCGGCAAGCTGCGCCTGAACGACGCCAGCTTCACCTACGAGATGGAGTCGAGCGCCGCCCTGGGCTTCGGCTTCCGCTGCGGGTTCCTGGGCCTCCTGCACCTGGAGATCATCCAGGAGCGCCTGTCGCGCGAGTTCGACCTCGACCTGATCGCGACCGCCCCCTCGGTGGTCTACAAGATCAAGCTGCGCAACGGCGAAGAGATGGACCTGCACAATCCGGCCGACATGCCCGATCCGATGCAGATCGAGGAGATCGCCGAGCCCTGGATCAAGGCCACCATCTTCACCCCCGACGAGTTCCTGGGCGGCGTGATCAAGCTCTGCCAGGACCGTCGCGGCATGCAGCGCGAGCTCTCCTACGTCGGCAGCCGCGCCATGGTCGTCTACGACCTGCCGCTGAACGAGGTCGTCTTCGACTTCTACGATCGCCTGAAGTCGATCTCGAAGGGCTATGCCAGCTTCGACTACGCCCTGGAAGACTACCGCGCCGGCGACCTGGTCAAGATGCAGATCCTGGTCAACGCCGAGCCCGTCGACGCCCTGTCGATGCTGGTCCACCGCAGCCGCGCCGAAAGCCGCGGCCGGTCCATGTGCGAGAAGATGAAGGACCTCATCCCCCAGCACATGTTCGTCATCCCGATCCAGGCCGCCATCGGCGGCCGCATCATCGCCCGCGAAACCGTCCGGGCCCTGCGCAAGGACGTCACCGCCAAGTGCTACGGCGGCGACGCCAGCCGCAAGCGCAAGCTTCTGGACAAGCAGAAGGAAGGCAAGAAGCGGATGCGCCAGTTCGGCAAGGTCGAAATCCCGCAGGAAGCCTTCATCGCGGCGCTGAAGATGGACGAGGATTGATCCCTTCCTAACACCGAGCATTTCTTCGCCATGGACACCCTAACCCCCGCCGAGCGCAGCGCCCGCATGGCTCGGGTCAAGGGCAAGGGATCTGCCGCCGAGATGCTCGTGCGACGATTGGTTCACCACATGGGCTATCGCTATCGCCTGCACGGCGTGAGGCTTCCTGGCCGGCCCGACTTAGTCTTTCCCGGCCGACGCAAGGTGATCTTCGTTCACGGCTGTTTCTGGCATCGCCACCCCGATCCAAAGTGCAAGCTGGCGCGGCTCCCCAAATCACGGCACGACTTCTGGATACCGAAGTTGGAGGGGAATCGCGCCCGCGATCTTCGCAAGCTGTCGGAGCTGGAAGCCTTGGGCTGGAGCGCGCTGACCCTTTGGGAATGCAAGCTTAAGAATGAGGCTTTCCTAGAGAACGAAATTAGAACATTCTTGGACTCATGAAGTCGATCGAACTCTTCGCGGGGGCCGGAGGCCTGGGGATGGGCCTGTGCCGAGCCGGGTTCAAGCCAGCCAAGGTGGTCGAGTGGGATCGCTATTGCCGCGAGACCATTCGCGAAAACCGTGACTTGCCATTTTCGCCGATGCACGGCTGGCCGGAGGTCGAGGGCGACGTGCGGGGGGTCGATTTCCGGTCGCTCGAGGGCAAGGTCGCGCTGGTGTCGGGCGGCCCTCCTTGTCAGCCATTCTCGATGGGCGGCAAGCACAAGGCCTATGACGACGCACGCGACATGTTCCCGCAAGCCATCCGGGCAGTTCGCGAAACGCGCCCCAAGGCCTTTATCTTCGAGAACGTGAAGGGCCTGACGCGGGCCAGCTTCCGAAACTATTTCGAGTATATCCGGCTCCAGTTGGAGCATCCCTACGTGACCGCCTTGCCAGACGAGGACTGGGCCGATCATCTCGCGCGGCTGGAACGTCACCATACTCACGGAGACCGCGACGGCGCCTATCGCGTGATCGCCCGCGTTCTGAACGCCGCCGACTATGGCGTGCCTCAGAAGCGAGAACGGGTGATCTTCGTAGGCTTCCGCGACGACCTCGACATCGAATGGAGCTTCCCAGTCGAGACCCACTCGTCAGACGCACTGCTGTGGGCCCAACACCGCGACGGAAACTATTGGGATCGTCACAAGGTCGCCAAGACCCAGCGCCCCGACGCGACGGGCGCGCCAGTTCGCGCCCTGCGGCTTGAGGAAAAGCCGGCGACCATAGCCTGGCGCACCGTGCGCGACGCCATCGCCGATCTGCCCGACCCCGAATTCCACCCAAGGAAAGCCACGGAACACCGCAATCATCGCTTTCAGCCTGGCGCGCGCAGCTATCCCGGGCACACTGGCAGCCCCCTCGACGAGCCAGCCAAGACTCTTAAGGCGGGTGTCCACGGCGTGCCCGGCGGGGAGAACATGCTCGCCCGCCCCGACGGTTCGGTTCGCTATTTCAGCATTCGGGAAAGTGCGCGCCTGCAGACCTTCGCAGACGATTTCGTATTCCATGGCTCGTGGAGCGAGACCATGCGTCAACTCGGCAACGCCGTGCCGGTTCGACTAGCGGAGGTCATTGGCAAGGATGTCGCTCGGAAGCTACGCTACGCGGCATGAGCGTAGCCTATAACCCCCTCGCCACGATCAATTTGGCACGCAGCATCCAGAATGCGATTCTGGAGCAGCCGCTTCGCCCGCTTGCAACTCTAGCTAGCGAACGCGGAGCGGGAGTCTACGCAATCTACTATTCAGGTGATTTTCCCGCCTATTCGATGCTGACGCTTGGCACGCGATCCAACGAAGAAGTGCCGATCTACGTTGGCAAAGCGATCCCGAAAGGCGGTCGGATAGGCGGCCTCACGCGTGATGCTGAGCATGGCCGACGTTTGGGCGAGCGCTTAAACATCCATGCGGATTCAATTCGCGAAGCCATCAATTTGGACATCGATCACTTTCACGCCCGTTCGTTGGTGATCGAAGACGTGTGGATTTCTCTTGGCGAGAACATGCTGATTCAGCAATTTCGCCCCGTGTGGAATGTTGTTACCGCCGGCTTTGGCAACAAGGCCCCTGGAAAGGGCCGCCAAGATCAGGCGATGTCGCTTTGGGACACCCTGCACCCGGGTCGGGCCCATTCGCGCATGCTGGGCCCCAACAAGGTCTCCAACGCTGAGATCGTCTCCCGTGTCACGGCTTTCTTATCAGGTCGAAAAGTGCCTCTGGATATTGAGAAAGCAGACGACGAGGAGGAGACGGAGTAGGCTTTCCGGCAGCTAGATGGCGCATCGCGCCCAGCAGGGCTAAACCCGCCACCATGCTCCGCCTATCCAACCTGTCACTCCCCCTCGGCCATCCGCCCGAGGCCCTGGCTCCCGCGATCTGCAACCGCCTGGGCGTCCCCGAGCGCGACCTCCTGAGCCACGTCGTCGCCCGCCGCGCCCATGACGCGCGGAAGAAGGCGGCGATTCTGATGGTCTATACGGTCGATATCGCCCTGCGCGACGAGGCGGTCGTGCTGGAGCGGTTCAAGGGCGACAGCCAGGTGCGGCCGCGGCCCGACACCGACTATCGCCTGGTAGCCCGCGCGCCGGAGGGGTTCGACGGCCCTCGCCCCGTCGTCATCGGCGCCGGCCCCTGCGGCCTGTTCGCCGGGCTGATCCTGGCCCAGATGGGCTTCAAGCCGATCATCCTGGACCGGGGCAAGGTGGTGCGCGAGCGGACACAGGACACCTGGGGCCTGTGGCGGCGCGGCGAGTTGAACCCGGAGTCCAACGTCCAGTTCGGCGAAGGCGGCGCGGGCACCTTCTCGGACGGCAAGCTCTACAGCCAGATCAAGGATCCCCGCTTCCTGGGCCGCAAGGTGCTGGAGGAGTTCGTCGCGGCCGGCGCGCCCGAGGAGATCCTGACCGAAGCCCACCCGCACATCGGCACCTTCCGCCTGGTGCACATGGTCGAGAACATTCGCTCGCTGATCGAGAGCCTGGGCGGCGAGTACCGCTGGCAGCACCGGGTCGAGGACTTCGACATCGGGACCGCCGCCGACGGCTCGCGCAAGCTGAAGGGCCTGCATATCGCCGGCGGCGACTACATCGCGGCCGGGCACGTGGTGCTGGCCGTCGGCCATTCCTCGCGCGACACCTTCCAGACCCTCTACGACCGTGGCGTCCACATCGAGGCCAAGCCGTTCTCGATCGGGGTGCGGATCGAGCATCCGCAGTCGTGGATGGACAAGGCCCGCTTCGGCGCCTGCGCCGGCCATCCGGACCTGGGCGCGGCCGACTACAGCCTGTCGCACCATTGCAGCAACGGCCGCACGGTCTACAGCTTCTGCATGTGCCCGGGCGGCACGGTGGTGGCGGCGACGTCCGAACCGAACCGTGTGGTCACCAACGGCATGAGCCAGTATTCGCGCAACGAGCGGAACGCCAATTCCGGCTTCGTGGTGGCCATCGACCCCGAGCGCGACTATCCGGGCCATCCCCTGGCCGGCATCGAGTTTCAGCGCAAATGGGAGAGCCTGGCCTTCACGGCCGGCGGCGGCGACTACAAGGCCCCGGCCCAGAAGGTCGGCGACTTCCTGGCCCGTCGGCCGTCGGAGGACCTGGGCGAGGTCCAGCCCTCGTACAAGCCCGGGATCAAGATGACGGATCTCGCCGAATGCCTGCCGCCGTTCGTGCTGGAGGCCATGCGCGAGGCCCTGCCGGTGTTCGGCCGCCAGATCGCCGGCTACGACCATCCCGACGTGCTGATGACGGGCGTGGAGACCCGCACCTCCTCGCCGATCCGCATCACCCGCGGCAAGGACTTCCAGAGCCTGAACGTCGCGGGCCTTTTCCCGGCCGGCGAGGGCGCGGGCTATGCCGGCGGCATCCTCTCGGCGGCCGTGGACGGCATCAAGGTGGCCGAGGCGGTGGCGCGGGCGTATGTGGGCGAGACGCAATAGGGACACGCCATGCTCAAGATCCTCGGCCGCACCTCGTCGCTGAACGTGCGCAAGGTGCTGTGGACCTGCGACGAGCTGGGCCTGGCCTATGAGCGCGAGGACTGGGGGACGGGCTTCGCCTCGACCAAGAGCCCCGAGTTCCTGGCCCTGAACCCCAACGGCCTGGTGCCGGTGCTGATCGACGAGCACGGCGCGCTCTACGAGAGCAACACCATCTGCCGCTATCTGGCGAGCCGATACGGCGGCGGCCACCTGCTGCCGGCCGAGCCGCGCGCCCGGGCCGTGGTTGAGCAGTGGATGGACTGGCAGGCCACCACCCTGAACCCGACCTGGGTCTACGCCTTCCTGGCCCTGGGCCGGCCGACGCCGGGCTATGACGAGCCCGCCCGCATCGCCGCCAGCGTCAAGGCCTGGAACGGCGCCATGACCATTCTCGACCAGCGCCTGGCGCAGACCGGCGCCCACACCACCGGCCACGACTTCACCCTGGCCGACGTGGTGCTGGGGGTCTCGGTCCACCGCTGGAAGCGCACGCCGATGGACCGCGCCGACCTGCCGGCGGTCGAGGCCTATTACGCCCGCCTGAAGGAGCGCCCGGCGTTCGGGCCGTGGGCGCTGGACACGGTGAACTAGGCCGTCGCGGCTTCTCGCGCGCTTCGCACCCGGAACACCCGGGCCTCGCGCGCCACGTCGTAGAGGCGGTAGACCACGAAGGCGTCCGGCTGGGCCGCGCGCAGGGCCTCCTCGTCGGGGGTCAGGCGGAAGGGCGTGGCCGGGCCGCCGGTGGTGGCCTTCACCGCGGTGCGGCGGGGCGCGCCGGTGCGGCTGAAGCTGATCAGGTCGCAGCCGGGCGCGTCGGTGGGCAGGACCAGGCGCACCTGGGCGGCCAGGTCCTCGCGACCGCGCTCTTCCAGCCGGCGCTGCTCGTAGGCCAGGGCCGAGGCCACGGCGATGCGGGCCAGGATGCGGGCGTCCTGGTCGCGGGCGGCGGGGTCGAACCGGGCTGTCAGCCGCGCGACGCGCTCGGCGTGCGGCGTGGCCGGGACGACCGAGGGACCGCCCTCGGCCAGCACCGGCGCGGTTGCGCGGCCCAGCAGGGCCGGCGGCTGGGCCAGGTCCTTGAGGATGGCGGGCTTGGCGGTCAGGCAGCGGTCGACCGAGTCGATCAGGGCCTCGCCGAAGTCCCAGCGCGGCGGGTGGTCCTTGAGGATCGGCAGGCCCACCAGGGTCAGGATCGCCGAGATCTCGCCCTGCAGGAAGACGATCGCCCCGCCCGAGCGGTTGGTGACGAAACGCAGGGCGCGCTGATGGTTGGCCGGATCGTAGGCGCGACCGGTCATCGTCTTGTCGAGCATGACGAGGTAGTCGCCGACCACCATGTCCAGCTCGGCCTCGTTCCAGGTCTTTCCGTTGATCGCCGAGTCGCCCACGCGCCGACGATGCCTCAAGCGGAGCCTCGGCGCCAGGATTCGGCGCTCCGGCCCCGGACAGATCGCCGGGGCCGTGCTAGAAGCCGCCTCATGAGCGACCAGCCCGAAAATCCGCCCGAAATTCCTGGCGAAACGCCGATCCAGCGCGCCCTGCGTCTGAAGAAGGCCGCTATCGCCGCCAAGCCCAAGCCCCCGCGCGGCGGCAAGTTCCAGCGCGAGCAGGCCGCGGCCGCCGCGTCCAGCAGCAAGAGCAAGCCCTGGATGACCCGCTAGCCGGCTCCACCGCGGCCTTGAGAAGGCCCAGCTTTGCGGTCACGGTGGCGACATGCGCGCCATCGTCCCCGTCCTGATCCTCTGCCTCGCCGCCGGTCCGGCCCTGGCCCAGGCCGTAAAGCCGCCCGAGACGCCCAATCCGGTCTCGCCGGTCACCATCATGCCGCCGACCCAGAAGCCCAAGATGGTCGCCTCCTGGCCGGCCGAGGGCCAGACGGTCGCGCCGGGCGTGCTGGTGCTGAAACTGACCTTCGACCAGCAGATGACGCCGCGCGACTTCGCCTATGGCCTGGGCTCGGGCGCCGACGCCCTGTCGTGCCTGAAGACCCCGCGCCTGCTGAACGACGCCAAGACCTTCGTCCTGCTGTGCGCCACCCTGCCGGGCAAGACCTACGCCATCAGCCTGAACGCCGATCCGGCCGGCACGGCGCCGACCGGCTTCAGCAACCTGGCCGAAAACCGCGCAAGCGCCGGCCAGCTGTCGTTCACCACCGGAACCGGCGAGCCCGTCACCAAGTTGCGCGACGCGATCAAGGCCGCCGGCCTGGGCGACCTGGACATGCCGGTGGAGGAAGCGCCGCAACTGGCGACCACCGCGCCCTGACTGTCGAAATAGAGGGGGGAGAGCCGGCCGAATTCGTGCGTCGGGACACCCCGGCCGGCTCTCAGCCTGCAGCCGGACCCGCCCCGTCGGAATTAGGCGGCCCGGCACATCGAGGGGAATCGGGGGAGGACACCTCGACGTCTGCAAGCCCGTACAGGTTGCAACATCCGCCTTCTCGCCGCCATCGGGTGAAACCCTGAACGCGCGATGATTTAGTCCCGGTCGGGCCAGAGCGGGATGACCTGATGCGCGTCGTCGGCGCCCAGGGTCAGGCGCACGGTCAGGCCGACGCCGACGGACTCGTAGTCCAAGGTCGCGCCCAATTGCCGGGCCAGCCCCCGCACGACCCGGAAACCCAGGCCGCCGTCGGTGCGCGGATCGAACTCCTCGCTCAGGCCCACGCCGTCATCCGTGACCTCGACCACGAAGCCGGTGGGCGTCGAATGGCACGAGACCAGGATACTGCCGGCCACGCCGGTGGGATGGGCGTATTTCAGGGCGTTGGTCACCAGCTCGGCGACGATCAGGGCGACCGGCGTGGCCTGGTCGGGCCGCACGATGCAGCCGCCGCCGTCCCGGTGCGAGATCGTGGTGTCGCCGGCGAAGCTGACCGTCTGGACCAGACTGCCGCACAGCTTGTCGAGATAGCGGCCCAGGTCGATGCCGCCATCGCCGTGCGTCGGCGCGGCTGACAGCAGGCGGTGCAGATCGCCCACCGTCTCGATGCGGGCGGCCACCTCTTCCAGCGCGATGCAGGCCTCGCGCGCCGACAAGGGCCGGCCGGCCTTGTGCAGCCGCGTGGCTTGCAGGCGAGTATAGCCGGCGATCAGGGCCAGATTGTTGGCGATGCGGTGCTGGGCTTCGCTCAGCCGGTCGTCGGACCCGACATGGCGAACGGCCGCAGCACCGAACTCTCGGTGTTCGACGTCCATGACACGGGGGCTTTCGGTAAGGCGGCAGGAATTTCCGTCACCCCATGCAAACACAGATCGAGCTAAAACGCGACGCTTTTATTTGATCGAGAATCCGATCTTTATTTGCAAGCCCTGAAATCGAACCTTTATGTCGAGTATGCGACCTATGTCTTGACTACGTCTCCAGACTTTTATCACTTGATGCTTACTTAGCGATCAACGCCTACGGCGATTAATGAGTAAGCGGCCCTTTTTTGGCAATACGCTGTTTTTGGGCTAGGATGGAACCCGACGGCGGAGCTCGTGCGTTAGCTCCACCGAACAAAAGGAGAGCTGCCTCTTTTCCGGGGGCCGAGACCCATGAACGACCTGACCCGACCTGAACGCCTGCAGATCATGCTCACGCAGGCAGAGCTCGCCGCGTTGGATGACTGGCGCTTCTCGCGCCGCATGCCCAGCCGAGCGGCGGCCGTACGCGAATTGCTGAAGCGCGGCCTTGAAGCCGAAGGCATAGAACTGGCCGACGGCAAGATGCGCTCGCGCGACTTCGGCGTGGTCGAAGGCCCGCTGCGCTCCAGCGGCACGAACGGCGACGACGCGGCCGAATAGGCTTCCCCAAGGTCGGGCTATCCCCGGCCGCGATCCGCGCCCATCATCGCCCCAAAACAACGAGGGGCGGAAACTCATGCGGTGGATCCTGCGCGGCCTGCTGGTCGTCCTGGGCCTGGCGGTCGGCGTCGTGGCGGGGCTGATCGGCTTCGACCTCGTCATGCGGCCGCCCAAGCCGGACACCCAGGTGATCATCGCCAAGGCTTCCGTCTACGACGTGCGCATCCGCCGTGACGCGTGGGGCGTGCCGCACATCCTGGGCAAGCGCGACGCCGACGCGGCCTTCGGCCTGGCCTACGCCCAATCCGAGGACGACTTCGCCACCGTGCAGTCGGTCACCCTGGCCACGCGCGGAACCCTGGCCCGGCGCGACGGGCCCAAGGCGGCGGTCACCGACTATCTGGTGGGGCTGCTGGACGTGTGGCCGACGGTCGAGGCGGGCTATCCCAAGCTGCCGGCCGATGTGCGCGCTCAGCTCGAGGCCTATGCCGACGGGGTCAACTACTACGCCGCGCTAAACCCCAAGGCCGTGACGCCGGGCCTTCTGCCGGTGAGCGGCAAGGACATCCTGGCCGGCTTCGTCTTCAAGCAGCCGTTCTTCTACGGCCTGGACGGCGAGCTGAAGCGGCTGAACGCGCCGGAGGAGCCCCAGAAGGCCCCACCCAAGGGTTCGAACGGCCTGGCCCTGGCCCCGTCGCGCACGGCCGACCACCTGCCCCGCCTGCTGGTCAATTCGCACCAGCCCTATACCGGCCCCGTCGCCTGGTACGAGGCCGTGGTCCAGAGTGGCGAAGGCTGGCACGTGGCGGGCGGCTTCTTCCCCGGCGCGCCATTCATGCTGCACGGCCACAACGAACACCTGGGCTGGGCCAATACGGTGTCCAAGCCCGACCTGTTCGACGCCTATCGGCTGGTCATCAATCCCGACAACAAGAACCAGTATCGGCTGGACGGCGCCTGGCGCGACTTCCAGCGTCACGACGTGAAGATGCGGGTGCGGCTGTGGGGCCCGATCGTCATCCCCGTCACCAAGCGCGCCCTGCGCTCCGTCCACGGCCCGGTGCTGGAGACCAAGCACGGTCTCTTCGCTCTGCGCTACGCCGGCATGGGCGAATATGGCCAGCCGCTGCAGTACTGGCGGCTGAACAAGGCCCGCGACATGGCCGAATGGCGGGCGGGCATCGCCACCCACGCCCTGCCCAGCCTGAACTACGTCTATGCCGACGCGGCCGGGAACATCGGCTTCGTCCACAACGGCCAGTATCCCAACCGCCGCGAGGGCGTGGACTGGGGCGGCGTGCTGCCGGGCGACCGTGGCGACCTGGTCTGGCGCGGCTACCGCCCCGTGGAGGCCATCCCGCAACTGTGGAACCCGAAGTCGGGCTATGTCTACAACTCCAACAACAGCCCGTTCCTGGCTAGCGATCCGGCCGACAACCTCAAGCCCGGCGCCTTCCCGGCCAGCCAGGGCCTGCAGACCAACGTCACCAACCGCGCCCTGCGCATCCAGGAACTGGTCGGCGCCGATCGCGCCATCACCGAGGAGGCGTTCCGCCGCTACAAGTACGACATCACGTACAGCGAACACTCCTCCGAGGCGGCGATGATCAAGGCGCTGACGGCGCTCGATCCGGGCGGCGACGCCGACCTGAAAGCCGCCCAGGCGATCCTGCGCGGCTGGGACCGCCGCACCGACGTCCACAACCGCGCCGCCGCCCTGGCCTCGCTGACGATCCAACCGATCCTGGTGGCCCAGATCAACGGCGACACGCCCCCCGCTCCGCTAGACAGTCTGAAGGCGGCGATCAAAACCCTGAAAGGAAGCTTCGGGCGCCTGGATCCCGAATGGGGCCAGGTCAACCGCATCCGGCGCGGCAAGGTCGACCTGCCCATCGACGGCGGCGCCGACACCTATCGCTCGGTGTGGGGGATCCCGCAGAAGGACGGCACGCTCACCGCCGACGCGGGCGACACCTTCATCATGTTCGTGCGCTGGGACGCGGCGGGCGCGGTGCATTCCGACAGCATCCACCAGTTCGGCTCGGCCACCCTGGACGCGGCCTCGCCCCACTATGCCGACCAGACCCCGCTGTTCGCGACCATGCGGGTCAAACCGGTGCTGTTCACCGAGGACGAGCTGCGCGGGCACGTGAAGGAGGACTACCGGCCGGGGACGCGGTGACGCCACGACTTCGTCACGCTCCCACGCTTGAACGCTGCCGTGGGCCAAGGCTAAGGTCCCGCCGCCCTTCCTCCCCAATGTCGGACACCTCCATGCGCAAGATCCTGATCCTCGCCGCCGCCGCGACCGCCCTGATGGTTTCGGCCTGCAACACCGTCGAAGGCGTCGGCAAGGACGTCTCGGCCGCCGGCCGCGCCGTCAGCAACACCGCCAAGGACGCCAAATAGTCGCAGCACCGGCGGTTGCGGGCTCCGACAGACCGGAGTCCGCGAACCCCGGTATAGTTAAGCCTTCGCAGCTTATGGCTCCGCTTGGCTTCCACTTTCCCAACCTTGGCCACGACTTATCCACAACGCCGCAAAGCAGTTGTGGTTAACCGGATGGAATAACAGCGTTTCTACACGCTCGCCTTTCGGCTGAACTCTTTGGCGTTCAGATATTTAACTCTACGAAACCTGATTCAAATTGGCGCATGCGACCCCGCGCCCCCTTTCGCCCGGCCGCTCAGGGAGGCATATGCACGGCATGAACGAGCACTCCTCCTCCTCCCGGCCCCAAGACGAAGGGCCCCAGGCCAGCGTCCTGACCGGCATGAAGCGCGGCGTCCGCCACCGTTGCCCCAACTGCGGCGAGGGCCGCCTCTACACGCGCTACCTGAAGGTGGACCTGGACTGCGAGGTCTGCGGCCACGACTTGGCGCGCTATCCGGCCGACGACGGCCCCGCCTATTTCACCATCCTGATCATCGGCCACCTGTTCGTGGCGCCGCTGCTGCTGTTCCCGTTCATCTGGCAGCTGTCGCCGGCCCTGGTGGTGCCCCTGACCGTGCTGCCTCTGGGCGGCCTGACCCTGCTGCTGCTGCCCCGCGTCAAGGGCGCGGTCATCGGCGCCCTATGGGCCATCGGCCTGCGCAAAGCCCAGGACTGCCCCAGCGGCTGAGGCCGCCACCGGAACCGTGGCCGCGCTTGCCGCATTCCCTCCGCCTGAACCCCTGCGCGCACCGCGCGCGGACGCAACGGAGACGGACATGCTCGGCACGATCCTCATCATCATCCTGATCCTGGCCCTGATCGGCGCCCTGCCGACCTGGGGCCACAGCCGCTCGTGGGGCTACTTCCCCAGCGGCGGCCTGGGCCTGATCCTGGTCATCCTGATCATCCTGGTCCTGATGGGCAGGATCTAGCGAACGATGGCTGGGGACACACGCATGCGTGTGTCCCCAATCGCATGCACGCCCCTCCCCCGGCGACCGATGTTCGCCTAAGGTCTCCTGAACAAAGAGACCCGAGGGGGGCCAGATGACCGACACCGCCACGCCGGCGACACTCAGCGCCTGGCGCCGCACCCGGGCCATCCTCGGCGGATCGGCCGGCAATCTGGTCGAGTGGTACGACTGGTTCGCCTACGCCGCCTTCTCGATCTATTTCGCCAAGGTCTTCTTCCCCAAGGGCGACCAGACCGCCCAGCTGATGCAGACCGCCGCCATCTTCGCCGTGGGCTTCGGGGCGCGTCCCGTCGGGGCCTGGCTGATGGGGCTCTATGCCGACCACAAGGGACGCAAGGCCGCCCTGACCCTGGCCGTGGGCCTGATGTGCGCCGGCTCGCTGATCATCGCCCTGACGCCCGGCCATGCCGTTATCGGCGACCTGGCCCCGGTGATCCTGCTGCTGGCCCGCCTGCTGCAGGGCCTGTCGGTGGGCGGCGAATACGGCGCCAGCGCCACCTATATGAGCGAGATGGCCGGCCGGAAGCGGCGCGGCTTCTGGTCCAGCTTCCAGTACGTGACCCTGATCATGGGCCAGCTGGTGGCGGCCCTGGTGCTGGTGATCCTGCAGAACACGCTCGACAAACACGCCCTGGCCGAATGGGGCTGGCGCATCCCGTTCTTCATCGGCGCGGCCCTGGCCGTGGTGGTGTTCTGGATCCGCACCGGAATCGAGGAGAGCGTTTCCCACCAGAACGTCACCCAGCGCGACCCGGTCAGCCGCCGCCAGGTGGTCTGGGTGGGCGCCCTGCTGCTGGCGACCATCGGCGCGATGATCCTCGGCTTCACCGAATTGCCCTTCGCGACCACCGCCCAGTACGGCTCGGCCCTGCTGCTGGTGACCACCTATGTGGCCCTGGTCGCGCCGCTGGTCTCGCGCCATCCCAAGCAGACCCTGGCGATCATCGGCCTGACCGCCGGCGGCTCCTTGGCCTTCTACGCCTACACCACCTACATGCTGAAGTTCCTGACCAACACGGCGGGCTTCGACAAGGCCACGGCCGGGGCGATCAACCTGGCCACCCTGGCCGGCTTCATGCTGGTGCAACCGCTGTTCGGCTGGCTGTCGGACCGGCTGGGGCGCAAGACCATGCTGGTCTTCGCCTTCGCCATCGGCGCCCTGATCGCCTGGCCGGTCTTCACCCTGGTGGCCAAGGCCGGCACGCCGCTGGTCGCCTTTGGCCTGATCCTGGCGGCCCTGGTCGTGCAGTCGGGCTACACCTCGATCAGCGCCGTGGTGAAGGCCGAGCTCTTCCCCACCCACGTGCGGGCCCTGGGCGTGGCCCTGCCCTACGCCATCGGCAACGCCGCCTTCGGAGGCACGGCCGAATATGTGGCCCTGTGGTTCAAGTCCCGGCACATCGAGAGCGGGTTCTACATCTATGTGTCGGCGATCATGGTCGTGGGCCTGGCCGTGTCGCTGATGCTCAAGGACACCGGCAAGCACAGCCTGATCCTCGAGGACTGATAACGCTCCCCTTTCGCCGACTCTCGTTCCCGACTTAAGTTCGCCGCATGCACGCTCCGCACCCGCACGCCCTCTCCCAGCAATTCCTGGCCCTGCCGGTCATCGACCTGGTGGTGCTGGCCTTCTTCCTGTTCTGCTGGCTGTTCTACGAGCCGATGCTCAAGCGGCTGGGCCACGAGAAGAACGTCATCAACACCGACATGACCGTCATCCGCCGCCGGTGGATGGCCGAGATGGCGGTGCGCGAGATCGCCCTGCTGGACGGCCAGCTCCTGGGCCACGCCATCAACTCGGCCTCGTTCTTCGCCTCGTCGAACCTGATCCTGATCGCGGCGGCGGCCGGGGTGCTGTTCGGCGGCGACAGCGCCCTGAAGTCCATCGAGGGCCTGGCGGTGCTGGCCCCGGCCTCGGCCCTGGTGTTCCAGATCAAGATGGGCGTGGTGCTGATCGCCCTGGCGCGCGGCCTGCTCGACTTCATCTGGGCGATCCGCCAGATGAACTACTGCCTGGCCGCCATCGGCGCGACCCCGATGTGGGCCCCGCGCAAGGTGCTGGAAGAGTATGCCGAGGCCACCGGCGCGATCCTCAACCCCGCCCTGTCGGCCTTCAACGCCGGGGTGCGCGGCTACTATTTCGCCCTGGCGGCGGCGGCCTGGCTGCTGGGTCCGATCGCTTTCGCCGTGGCCACCGGCGGGGCCATGGTGCTGCTGCTCTGGCGCCAGCGCCGCAGCCCGGCCTCGGCCGCCGTGCGCAAGGTTCGCCAGATCCTGGAACGCCAGCCGGTGGTGGTGGGTCCCCACCTGGCCGGCAAGGACGGCGAGCAGGTCTAGCTGCCCTTTTCTAGCTGCCCAGGCCTCGCCCCTGGAGCGCGGCGAACAGGCCGAAGATCGCCAGGGCCACGACGACCACCGCCGGCCTGAACCCTATCCGCGCCGCGTCCGCCCAGGCCGACACCCCGCCCACGCCGCGCGGGATCAGCAGCAGCGGCGCGGCGGCCAGGCCGATCTCGCTCGCCGCGTCATGCACGTTCCGACCCGCGTCGGCGCCCTGGTAGAGCAGGGCCGCCAGCACCGCGCCCGCGAGGGCTGCCAGCCAGGCGGTCCGCGCCGCGCGACGCGCCGCCTTCAGGTCCGGGAACAGCCCCGCCAGCCCCCGCGCGGTCACGACCACCGCCCCGCCGTAGATCGCCACGCCGACCGCGCCCAGGGCGATCCGCCAGGCCAGGCCGTCGCCGCCCAGAAGGTCGCGGGCGGCGAAATAGCTGTCGCCGTCCCGAGTCGCCATGGCCTGGACCAGATAGCCGCCGTCCCAGAACCAACTGAACGCCGTCACCAGGATCAGAAAGAGCCTGGCGCTCGCCCACCTCGCCGGCAGACGCGCCCGCAGGAGCAGGGCCAAACCGCCCAGCGAGAGGTTGGTCAGCGGTCCGGCCAAGTCGATCAGGGGCGAGGCGCGGTCGCAGCGGAACAGCGCGGTCGTCAGGCGCTCCACATGCCCGCCCAGGGCCAGGCAAGCCCCGCCGTGCCCCGCCGCCTCGTGGGCGAAGGTGACCAGGCACATGGCGACCAGGGCCAGCGCCCCGACGGTGGCCAGGCTGTCTCGCGGCTGCGTCGACGCTGTCATGGGAGCCCCCACCCCGTCGTCGTTCAGAGCCCGATCTCGGCCCGCGCCTTCTTGGTCAGCTTGGCGGCGATCAGGCCATGGGCCGTCTTCAGCCAGTCGGCCACCTCGGCGTCGTCCTCCGCCGCCAGGTCGTCGAACTTCACCCACTGGGCGCGGGCCAGATAGGGGGCGGGAATCGCCCGGCCGGTCTCGCTCAGCACCTCGAACGCCACGTCCGACGCCTTGAACGAAAACCCGCCCTCGCCGTACACGGCGAACATCTTGCCACCCACCTTGTAGACGTGATCGGCGCCCCACTGGATCGTCATCGTCGCGCCCGGCAAGGCCATGGCGGCGGCGTGGAAGGCTTCGGGGGTCATGCTTGGACTCCGATCCCGATCGGGCAGACCACGCCCGTGCCGCCGATGCCGCAATAGCCCTCGGGGTTCTTGGCCAGGTACTGCTGGTGATAGTCCTCGGCGAAATAGAACGGCCCGGCCGCGCCGATCTCGGTGGTGATGGTCCCCAGGCCCTGGGCGTCCAGCGCCTGCTGGTAGGCCTCCTTGGACGCCACGGCCGCGGCGGCCTGGGCGTCGGAGGTGACATAGATCCCCGAGCGGTACTGGGTGCCGATGTCTCCGCCCTGGCGCATGCCCTGGGTGGGGTCGTGGTTCTCCCAGAAGACCTTCAGCAAGGCCTCGTAGGTGACCACGCGCGGGTCAAAGATGACCTGCACCACCTCGGTGTGGCCCGTGCGGCCGGTGCAGACCTCCTCGTAGGTGGGGTTGGGCGTGATCCCCGCCGCATAGCCGGCGGCGGTCACGTGGACGCCCGGGACCTTCCAGAACACCCGCTCCACGCCCCAGAAACAGCCCATGGCCAGCACCGCGATCTCCATCCCGTCGGGATAGGGACCCTTCAGGTCGTGGCCGTTGACGAAGTGCTTGTGGGCCGTCGGGATCGCCGCCGCGCGCCCCGGCAGGGCGGTGTCGACGGTCGGCATTTCGAGGGTTTTCTGGACGGACGGCATGGCGAGGACTCTGGGCGGAAACGAGATCGCCGATACTAAGTCGTTCGCGATCTCGTTTCACCTCGTATGGCCGCTTGTGCGCGCAACCTTCCTGAGTATATTGCGCCCCTTCCTGCGTCGGGGGTCTCAACCGCCTTCCGCATACGGTGCGCATGGTGAGGTGGCCGAGTGGTTGAAGGCGCACGCCTGGAACGCGTGTATAGGGGAAACTCTATCGAGGGTTCGAATCCCTCTCTCACCGCCATCGCCCCCTTCGGCCACCCGCAAGCTTCAGCCTGAAACCAGTCCGTAACACACGTCGGTCTTGGGATCGTACGGCGGCTGGGTGCTGGGCGCCGACGGCAGGGCTTCGGACGAATGGTGCAGGATGATGCGCACCACGCCCTTGCTGTCCTTCTTGAACACCCAGGTCTTGTCGACCGTGGTCACCCCGCCGTCCTTGTTGACGATCAGGACCTTGCCCATGGTGTTGGCCAGATCGCCGTTGATCTGGACGCCGATGTTGCGCACCTCGACCGAACGCCAGTGCTTGAGCGCGAAGCCGTCGTCGTTGGGATAGTTGGGGTCGTGGCCGACGAAATAGGCCAGGGCCCCCTCCTTGGTGGTGCGGAAGGTCTGGGGATCGCGGGTCAGGGTCGGCTTGAACAGCACCGGACCCAGGTTGTAGCCGTAGGCGGTGTCGATAGCGTTCTTGGCGGCCGCGCGCGCCGGTGCCAGCCCGCCGCCCTCGTCATAGGCCTTCGATATGCCCACCAGGGCGGCGCCCCAGGCCTTCTGGGCGGCGCAGACCTCTTTCAAGGTGATCGCGGCGACGGGCGCCGCGGGCGGCGGTGGCTGCGGCGTGGGTTTGCAGGCCGTCACGGCCACGAGCGAGGTCAGCGCCAGGGCCGGAACGGCCATGGCGCGGCGGGTGGAGGAGATCATTGTGGTTCTTGCCCCTGTTGCGAACACGATGAACGCGACTCAACTGATGGGCGCTATATAATCATACTCAATCCGTGGGATCATCCCGCGTCGGGAAGCCGACCTAGAATCCGTGTTCCGCCAACCAGCCCTCCACCACCCCCACGGCCTGGGGCAGCAGGTCGGGCCGCTCGATGTAGTAGTGGTCGGCGTCCTTGATCTCGGCATAGCGCTTGTCGGGGCCGGCCAGGGCGTCGAACAGGCGGCGGGCGTGGCTGGGGGTGCAGGCCAGGTCGGCCGTGTTGCTGATCACCAGCGCCGGACAGGTGACATTGGCGGCGTTGAGCACCCCGTTGGCGCGGCTCTCGTCGTAACTCCACTGCGACAGCCATGAGCGGAGGGTCGTGAACCGCGCCAGGCCCACCGGGCCGTCGTTGGCGATGCGCGGGTCGCCCAGATAGCAGGTGTGGGGACGGCGGTCGGACGGGTCCTGGGCCGGGTCGGTCCAGCGCACGTCGCATATGGTGCCGTAAACCACGAACGGCCGCTCCATGTCGGGATCGACGGTCTTGAGTTCGTCTAGGGTCGCACGGACGCGGGCGGTGATGCGACGGTTGCGAGCCAGCTGGGCCTGTCGGAACCGCGCCACGAAGGCCTCGTCATAGGGCGGCCGGTGCGGGCAGTCGGAGGCGTAGATGTTGAGGTCGCGGTCGCGCTCGAACGGCCGGTCCTCGTCCAGGATCGAGGGGTCCAGCCACTCGGTCAGGGTCACCGAGCGGCTGATGTGAGCGGCCAGCAGCATGATCCCGTCGGCGGGCTGGAGCTCAGCCCCCACCAGGTCGACCGGATCGCCGGCCGGGGTCTGCGTGATCGTCGGGTTGGTGGCCTGGTCCTGGTAGAACAGCGACAGCGAGCCGCCGCCCGACCAGCCGCCCAGGATCACCTTGTCGTAGCCGAACCGCGCCTTCACGTCGGCGACGCAGGCGCCCAGGTCCAGCACGCACTTCTCCAGGATCAGGGCCGTGTCGTTGCCCCGATAGCGGGTGTTGCAATAGACGACGTGCCTTCCCGCCCGCGCCAGGGCCGTGACCAACGGCAGGAACGAGCCACCGCCGATGGGATGGCTGAACAGGATGACGGTCTTGCTGTCGCCCGTCTCGGGGCGGATGCGCATGCACTCGACGAACACCTGGCCGTCGGGGCCGCCATAGGTCTCCTTCAGCCGCGAGCGTTCGGCATAGGCGTAGCCGTAGGGCTCGCGGACGATGCGGACCGGATCCTTCGCCATCTTGCCTCCCGTAGCGTAACGTCGTTATCCGACGATCAAGGGGCGGAAACTGTCCCCAGGGAAGTCAAGGCAGGGAGGACCGCCATGGCGCAGCATCCGACGGGCATCCACCACCTGGCCTTCATGGCCGGCGACATCAAGAAGCACATCGCCTTCTTCTCCGAGGTCATGGGCTGTCCGCTGGTGGCGCTGTTCGACATGCACGGCGTGCCCGGCGGCCTGCACGCCTTCCTGCGGATGAACGACCACGGCTACTTCTCGATCGTGCAGCTGCCGGACGTCGACAAGATCCCCGTCCAACTGGGCGTCACCCACGCGGGCAACGGCGCCCTGCCTTGCGCCCCCGGCACGCTGCAGCACCTGGCGTTCCGGGCCGACACCGAGGAAGAGCTGCTGGCCCTGCGCGACCGCATCCGCAGCCACGGCGTCAATGTGATCGGCCCCATCGACCACGGCATGTGCCGCTCGATCTATTTCGCCGGCCCCGACCAACTGACCCTGGAGGTGGCCTGCTCGTCGGAGCCCATCGATCCGGCCCGCTGGATCGATCCGGCGGTGCTGGCCAAGGCCGGCATCAGCCCCGACGAGGCCGCCCGCTTCAAGGCCCCTGCCCCTTATGACGGCCCCAGCCCCGTGCCCCAGCCGGCCTATGCCGAGGACAAGCCGCACATGGCCTATCCCAAGGCCATGTACCTGCAGATGCTGGCCGCGCCGGACGCGCTGATCACGGCCTCGGCGTCGTACGCCGAGCCCCCGGTGAAGGTGGGATGACCGGCCGGGGACATGCCCTTGCGGCGTGTCCCCAACTCTTGGCGCCGTGGATGCTGATGGGGACACGCCGCAAGGGCATGTCCCCGGCCCTACTCTTCCACGAACGCCTTCAGGCGGCCCAGCGTGTCGTCCCACTGGCGCGACACCCGGTCCAGATAGGCCCGGGCCTCGTCCAGCGTCTCGCGCCGGGCGGCGAAGCGGCTTTCGCGGCCGACGCGCAGGGACGCCACCAGGCCGGCGTCCTGCAACACGTGCAGGTGCTTGGTGATCGCCTGGCGGGTCAGGGCGGTGTCGGTCGACAGGGCCGCGATGGACCGCGCCTGGCCGTCGCCCAGCTTGGCCAGCAGCGCCAGACGGGTGCGGTCGCCCAGAGCCGCGAAGATCGGCGCGGGGTCGGGAAGGCTAGGCGTCAACATGGGCCTTGATGTTCTGGACCTGCTGGGCCCAGCCCCCGTCGTTCATCCGGAAGGCCTCGTCGCGGCGATGGGCGGGCACCTTGTCGAAGCCGGACTCGACCACGGTAAGCCGCGTGCCGGCCCCGGCGGGCTCCAGCAGGAACTCGACCAGGGTCGGCTCCTCCTTGGTGTAGTCGATGTCGGGATCGACGCCGTAGGGATGCCAGGTGAAGGCCAGGCGCGTAGGCGGCTCGATGGCCACCACGTCGACGGTCCAGGTCAGGTGCTCGTAGCCGGGATAGGTGATCTTGCCGGTCGCCGCTTGGCCCACGGCGAACGGCCCGTCCAGGGCGACCCGGAACCAGGTTCCGAATTCCTTGTGGTCGCTAACGGCGCGCCAGACGCGCTCGATGGGCGCGTCCAGGTCGATGGTCTTTTCGATGCGGTCGGACATGATGGCAACCTCCTGGTTGCCTATCCGTGACTCCGCCCGAGCGAAAAGGCAACCCGGAGATTGCCCTTCCATTTCGCAACATCCCGACGAAAGTCGGGACCCAAGCTGACGGTCAGCAAGGGTCCCGGAACGATCGATCGGTCACGGCCCAATCCCACGCGCCGCTTGGGTCCCGGCCTGCGCCGGGATGTTGGGCGGTGGAAAGTCTCAGTTCGTGTCTTCGGCCACCGGATCGGCGGCCGAGACGGCGCCGTCCTTGTTGGTGTCGTGGGTGACGAACATCCGCCAGCCCGAATATTCGAACTCGGCCAGGGTGATGCCGCCGCTCTTGTCGGTGTCGAGCACGCCGAAGCGCACCTCGGCCTGACGCTCCTGACGCTGGCGCTCTTCTTCCTTCTTTTCGGCCGTGTCGGTCGAGGCGGCCAGGCGCTTGGTCAGGCGGGCCTTGAACTCGCCGACATATTCGTCGTGCGACAGCACGCCGTTCTTGTCGGCGTCGATGCCGGCGAACTGCTTCTCGCGGCCGGTCTTGAACTCTTCCTTGCTGACCGAGCCGTCGCCGTTGAGGTCCTGTTCCTTGATGAAGGTGTCGCGGGCGTGCGAAGCGGCGAAGGCGGGCGCGGCGGCGCAGATGGCGGCGGCCGCTGCCAGGATGGCGATCTTGGTCTTCATGGGGCTGTTCTTTCTCAGCGCAGGGATTCGAAGGTCAGGGCGTAGGTGTAGGAGTGGCCCACCGGGTCGGCGGCCGTGGGGGCCAAGCGATAGCGGCTCTGGATCTGGTAGACGCCCGACTTGGCCGGCTTGATCGTGAAGCGGCCCTGGTCGTCGCTGGTCACGTCGACCGGCGCGGCCTTGGTGTCGGCATAGCGGTCGTCGGCGCCGTGCAGGGTGATGGCCTGGCCCTTCAGCGGCTTGCCGTCGAACAGCACCACGAACTTGGCGTCCTGGCCGGTGACGATGTCGCTGGGATGGGTGACGGCCACGAATTCGAGACCTTTACCAATGGGCGCCAGGGCCGTGGCGTTGGGCGCGCCGCGCGTCACATAGACGTCGGCCAGGGTCAGGCTCTGCATGTCGACCGGGGTCGTGCCGGCCGGGGCCTTGCTAGGGTCTTCCAGGAACTCCCACTCGCCCTTGACCAGCACGGCCTTGGCGGTGCGGCCGGTGCGCTGGCCGGTGGTGATGCGGTAGGTGCCGGCCTGCTCGACGGGCACCTCGACCAGGGCCAGTTCGCGCAGGTTGGTGGCGGTCAGGGGCTTGCGCGCCCCGTCCGGACCGACCACCGCCCAGGCGTCCGACTTCATCACCACTTCCGGCGTGAAGAAGCTCTCGGTGAACGAGCCCTGCACGGTCACGATCTTGCGGTCGCTGGCGTCGAACACGGTGGGCAGCAGGTAGGGCGAATGGGCCTGGGCCGCGCCGGCCAGGGCCATGCCGGCGAGGGTCACCCCGGCCACGACAGCGGCGGATAGAAGCGAACGGCGCATGGGCGAGTCTCCGATCTGAAAAGCGTCGCCGTCGGCTCTATCGCTAGTGATTCTAAGAATCAATCTCATTTAGCTTGACCGCGCCGCTCAATGGCCGTAGCTGACCGCCCATAAGATGCGAACAATTCGCATTAACAAGATCATGTCTCAAGTCCCTGGGGGTCTGTATGTCTCGCTCCAAGCTCGCCATTTTCGCCGCCGCCTCGGCCACGGCCCTGCTCTGCGCCCAAGCGGCCTTCGCCGCTTCTGGCGCCGCTGAAACCGCGGTGGATTCCGCCGCCGAGGTCGACAAAGTCACCGTCACCGCCACGCGTTCGGAAAAGAAGCTGCAGGACGCGCCGGTCACCGCCAGCGTCATCTCCGCCGACGAGATCGAGGAAGGCCTGGTCACCAACATCAAGGATCTGGTCCGCTACGAGCCCGGCGTCTCGGTTCGCCGCGCCGCCGTCCGCTTCACCGCCGCCGGCGCCTCGACGGGCCGCGACGGCAACGCCGGCTTCAACATCCGGGGCCTGGACGGCAACCGCGTGCTGACCCTGGTCGATGGCGTGCGCGTGCCGGACGGCTACGCCTTCGGCGCCCAGAACATGGGTCGCGGCGACTATGTGGACCTGGACCTGCTGAAGTCGGTCGAGATCGTGCGCGGCCCGGCCTCGGCCCTTTACGGCAGCGACGGCCTGGGCGGCTCGGTCAGCTTCTTCACCAAGGATCCGTCGGACCTGCTCAAGGACGGCAAGAGCTTCAGCCTGCGCGCCCGCGCCGGCTACGCCTCGGCCGACGAGAGCACCACGGGCAGCCTGGTCGCCGCCGGCCAGCAAGGCGCCTGGGAAGGCCTGATCGCCTATACCCGTCGCGACGGCGAGGGCCAGAAGACCTCCGGGACCAACGACTCGGCCAATATCGACCGCACCACGGCCAATCCCGAGGACAACAGCTCCAACGCCGTGCTGGCGCGGGTGGTCTATAACCTCAGCGACAACAACCGCTTCCGCCTGACCTACGACCACCTGGACACCGACACCGACTGGGTGGTGCTGAGCGCCATCGCCAAGACCCCGGTCGCCTCCACGGGCGTGATCGGCCTGACCGCCTTCGACAAGGTCAAGCGCGACCGCGTCAGCCTGGACCACCGCTTCACTGGCGGCGAGGGCCTGATCCAGTCGGCCACGACGACCCTCTACTACCAGAACAGCACCACCCGGCAGTTCTCGGCCGAGGACCGCTCCACCGCCGCCGACCGCACCCGCGACGCCACCTTCGACAACGAGGTCTGGGGCGCGGCCCTGGAACTGCACAGCGAAGCCGGCCTGGGCGGCGTAACCCACAAGTTCGTCTGGGGCGGCGACGCCTCGATCACCCGCCAGGAAGGCATCCGCGGCGGCACCGTCCCGCCGGCCGGCGAGACCTTCCCCACCCGCGCCTTCCCGACCACCGACTACACCCTGGCCGGCGCCTATGTGCAGGACGAGATCGGCGTGGGCTCGGTGACCTTCTATCCGGCCGTCCGCTTCGACTACTACAAGCTGGAGCCCAAGAAGGACGCGCTCTACGTGGCCAACGTGCCCGAGGGCCAGAGCGACTCGCACGTCTCGCCCAAGCTGGGCGTGGTGTGGAAGGCCACCGACCTGGTGACCTTCTTCGCCAACGCCGCCGCCGGCTTCAAGGCCCCCTCGCCTTCGCAGGTCAACAACGGCTTCTCCAACCCGATCCAGAATTACATGTCGGTGTCCAACCCCGACCTGAAGCCCGAGACCAGCGAGACCCTGGAAGTCGGCGTGCGCCTGAACCGCGCCCGCTGGAACGCCAGCGTCACCGGCTTCACCGGCAAGTACGACGACTTCATCGACCAGGTGATGGTGCGCGGCTCGTTCACCGCCGCCGACCCGGCCGTCTACCAGTACATCAACCAGGCCAAGGCCGAGATCGCCGGCGCCGAGGCCAAGGTGTATGTCGAGCTGGGCGCGGGCTTCACCCTGCAGGGCGCGGCCTCCTATGCGCGCGGCAATTCGGAAAACAACGGCGTGAAGACGCCGCTGGCCTCGGTCGATCCGGCCAAGTTCGTGGCGGGCCTGGGCTATCGCGATCCGGGCGGCAAGTTCGGCGGCGAGCTGAGCGCCGTCCACGCCAACCAGCAGACCACCGGCCGCTCGGGCGGCAGCTGCAGCCAGTTCGTCAACACCCAGACCGGCGCCGGCACGGGCCTGACCGGCTCGCAGTACTGCTGGATGCCCAAGGCGTTCAACGTGTTCGACCTGACAGCCTACTGGAACGTGACCGACAACGTCACCCTGCGCGGCGGCGTCTTCAACATCACCAAGCAGAACTACGCCTGGTGGAGCGACGTGCGCAGCCTGAACATCTCCGACGCCTCGCCCATCAAGGACGCCTACACCCAGCCCGACCGCAACTACAGCGTCTCGCTGGCGGTGAAGTTCTAGGGCTTCCACGGTTTCAGCCGGGCATATCCCCTTAGACCGGCTGTGAGTGCGGGTCGCGATCGTGTCGGCGGTCGCGGCCCGCTTTCGTTCGGGCGTCCGCCTTTTTGTGGAAGCCCTTCAAGAACAACGAGGCTTGGCCGGACGCCTTGGGTCGACTAGGACCCCAGGCATGACCACCCAGACCGCCGCCGACCGCTACATCCTGATCCTGCAATGCCCCGACCGTAAAGGCGTGGTGGCGGCCGTGTCCGGCTTCCTGGCCGACAACGACGCCTCGATCGTTGAGAGCAGCCACTTCAACGACGGCCTGGCCGACCAGTTCTACATGCGCACGGTCTTCCGGCCCGACGGCGCCATGCCGGGGATCGACGAGCTGCGCCAGGGTTTCGAGCTGATCGCCAAGCGCTTCGGCATGACCTGGGCCCTGCATGACGCGAACGCCAAGCCCAAGGTGCTGATCGCGGTCTCCAAGTTCGGCCACTGCCTGTTCGACCTCCTGCACCGCTGGCGCGCGGGCCTGCTGCCGGTCGAGATCGTCGGCGTGGTGTCCAACCACGAGGACATGCGCTCGTTCACCGAGTGGAGCGGCCTGCCCTATTTCCACCTGCCGGTCGACAAGGCCAACAAGGCCGGGCAGGAGGAGGCGTTCCTCAAGCTGGTCGACGACCTGGACGTCGATCTGGTGGTGCTGGCCCGCTACATGCAGATCCTGTCGCCGGCCCTGTGCGCGCGGCTGTCGGGCAAGTGCATCAACATCCACCACTCGTTCCTGCCCAGCTTCAAGGGCGCCAAGCCCTATCACCAGGCCCACGAGCGCGGCGTGAAGATCATCGGCGCCACGGCCCACTACGTGACCACCGACCTGGACGAAGGTCCGATCATCGAACAGGGCGTCCACCGCGTGGACCACAGCCACACCCCCGACGACCTGGTGACCCTGGGCCGCGACGTGGAATGCACCGTGCTGGCCCGCGCCGTGACCTGGCACGTGGAGCACCGCGTGCTGATCGCCGGCGCCAAGACGGTGGTGTTCGACTAATCCTCCCCCTCCGGGGAGGTGTCGCCCGAAGGGCGACGGAGGGGGCCTTTCCCCTTGACCCGGCCCCAGGGTCCGCCTCGATAAGGGCAGCGCTCCGCCGCCAACGAGGTGATTCATGCGCGCTCCCGACGACTTCCTGAACCCCGCCGAGGCCGCGAGGCGCCTGGGCGTATCGGCCAAGGCCCTGCGGCTCTACGAGCGGCGCGGCCTGGTCGCGCCGGTGCGCACGGCGGCCGGCTGGCGGGCCTACGGACCCCAGCAGATGGCCCGAGCCGGCGAGATCGTGGCCCTGCGCGCCCTGGGCCTCAGCCTGGCCCGGATCGCCGACGTCCTGGACGGCGACGCCCAGGCCCTGGAGCCGGCCCTGGCCGACCACCAGGCGGCGCTGGAGAGCGAGATACGCCGGGTGAACGCCGCCGTCGACCAGGTGCGCCGCCTGCGCGCCGGCCTGGCCCAGGGGCACGCGCCCGAGGCGGGCGACCTGGCCTCGCTACTGGCCTGTCCCGCTGGGCCGAGCATCGCCTTCGACCTGCCCTGGCCCTGGGGCGGCGAGCGGTTCGAACTGCGGGACATCGCCCCGCTGACCTACCTCACCGGCCCGCTGGGCAGCGGCAAGACGCGGCTGGCTTTGAGGATCGCAGAGACCCTGCCGGGCGCGCGGTTCCTGGGCCTGGACCGCCCGGCGGCCTCAGCGGCCGATCCCGCCCACGCCGCGCGGGTCGAGGCGGCCCTGGCCTGGCTGGTCGAGGACGGCGCGACCGTGTCGGACGCCTTGCGGGCGCTGCTGGTCGCCCTGGAGGACGACGCCCCCGCCGCCCTGGTCATCGACATGCCCGAACAGGGCCTGGACCAGGCCGCGCAGGAGGCTCTGGTCGCCCGCCTGCGTCGGCGTGGCCCCGGGGCGCGGCCGCTGGTGCTGCTCACCCGCTCCAGCGCGATCCTCGACCTGGCCGCCGTGGGTCCCGGCGAGGCGATCCTCTACTGCCCCGCCAACCACGCCCCGCCGTTCCTGGTCGCCCCCCATGCCGGCGCGCCCGGCCACGAGGCCGTCGCCGGCTGCCTGGCCTCGCCGTCCGTGCGGGCCCGCACCGAGGGCATGATCGCGACGATGGGTGGGCGTGTGGCCGGTCATCCCTGACACGCTGCGGCATGGAGCCGGCCGACATTCAGCCGCGGCCCATCCCCCATAACAGCCGTCATTCCGGGCCCTGTGCCCGGAACCCCTGGTTCAGCTTGCATGTGAAGCGCATGCGGACCGCCAACGGTCCGCCCCATACGCACCTGCGGCGGACAGAGGGGTTCCGGGCACAAGGCCCGGAATGACGATCGTTTTAGGATCCGACGCGGCTCTTCGGCCGGGATGACAGCTGAAATCAGTGGGCGCCCCAAAACGCGAAAGGGCCGGACCGACCCGTGAGGATCGATCCGGCCCCGTCGTCGGGAGCGTCCCGCCCTAGAGCAGGATGTCCGAGGCCGAAAGCGTCGTGGTGGCCTTCACCGCGATGACGAAATCGGCGACGCCGTCGCCGTTCACGTCGCCCGAGACGTGGTAGTAGCCCGACGCGTCCGGCGTGGCGATGATCAGCTGGCCGGCCGTGTGGTTGAAGGACGACACCACCGTGAAGGCGTCGTTGGCCCCCGTGTTGGAGTTGGCGTCGATCGCCGTCAGGCTGATCTTGTCACCTTGGCTGGTGGTGAAGTCGAAGATCAGGTCCGAGGCGAAGGGCGAGCTTTGGTTGGCGGCCGTGTACACGAAGGTGTCCGCCCCCGTGCCGCCCACCAGGAAGTCGGCCCCGCCGCCGCCCGTCAGGGTGTCGTTCCCGTCCAGGCCGTAGAGGATGTCGTTCCCGCCCAGGCCCACCAGGGTGTCGGCCACATTGTGGTTGTTGCCGTCGCCCACGATGTTGAAGGCCTGGTTGGTGGTGCTGACGACCAGGTCGGAGACCTGCAGCTGCGTGCCCTGGACCGCGATGACCGACTGCAGGTCGCCGCTGCCGTTCGGCGCCGAATAGACGAAGGTGTTGCCTTCGAAACGGGCCATCGTGACCTTGCCGCCGTCGATCGCCGAGATGTCGATCTTGTCGTGGCCGTAGTCGAAGCCGACGATCAGGTCGTAGGCGGTCAGGTTGGAGTGCGACACCGAGGTGTAGAGGAAGGTGTCGTTGCCGCCGCCGCCGTACAGGATGTCGGCCCCGACGCCGCCGATCAGGGTGGTGTTGCCCGTTCCGCCGATCAGCACGTCCTTGCCGGCCCCGCCGCGCAGCGTCTCGGTTCCGAAGCCGCCGAAGATGGTGACCCCGGTGACCGCGCCGCTGACGATCAGGTCGTCGACATTGATCTCGCCGTTGACCTGCACGACGTTGCCGCTGCCCGACCCGAAGTAGATGAAGTTGGTCGTGCCGAAGCGGGCGATCACCACGGTGCCGGCGTCGGCCGCCGAGATGTTCAGCTTGTCGCTGCCCGTGGTGAAGTCCGAGATCAGGTCCCAGCCGCTGAGGGTGGAGTCGCCGTTCGCATAGACGAAGGTGTCGGCCCCGGCCCCGCCGTACAGCAGGTCGGCGCCGCCGCCGCCGCGGATGGTGTCGCCGCCGCCGAAGCCGGCGATCACGTCGGCGCCCGCGCCGCCGGTCAGGGTGTCGGCCCCGCTGGAGCCGTAGACCGTGAAGCCGAAGTTGGCGTTGCCGGTGACGATGTCGGTCACCTCCAGGCCCAGGCCCTGCGACAGGATCAGGCCGTCGGACGTGCCGTCGCCGTTCTGGTCGATATAGAGGAACTTGTTGGTTCCGTCGGTGACCAGGGTCAGCTTGGTCGAGCCGGTGATCAGCGGCGTCAGGCGCAGGGTGTCCGCGCCGTGCGTGAAGTCGGTGATCGTGTCGTAGGCCGACAGGGTGGAGTCGCTGAGCGCCTCGTAGGCGAACACGTCGGCCCCGCCGCCGCCCGTCAGGGTGTCGGCCCCGCCACGGCCCGTCAGGGTGTGGGCGTTGCCGTCGCTGATGATGATGTTGGCGTTGGCGTTGCCGGTCGCCGAGCCGGTGATGGTCACCGTCAGCTGCGCGGTCGCCGAGGCCCCCGACGGATCCTTGATGGTGTAGTCGAACTTGTCGGTCACCACCTGGCCGATGATCAGGCCTTCCTGGTTGGCCACATAGCTGTAGGTGCCGTCCGGATTGATCGTCAGCGTGCCGAAGCCGCCGACCACCGAGGTGCCGCCGGCCACCACGTTCTGGTTCACGTGGGTGAAGTTGAAGGCCACGTTGGTGACCGTCAGGGCCGAGGTGGCGTTGTCGATGTCGCTGTCGTTGGTCCGCACCGAGCCGGTGACCGACAGGCGCTGCACCACCGAGATCGCGTCGTTGACCGCCACGGGGGCGTCGTTGACGCCGGCCACCGCGCCGGTCGCCGTGCTGGTCTTGGTTTCCGGCGTGGCGTGCAGGTCTGTGTAGCTGACGACGACGCGGAAGGTCGCGCCCACGTCGGCGTCGCCGAGCGTGTAGGTGGCCTGGTCGGAGCCGACATTGACGAAGCCCGAACCGCTGTTGCGCTGCCATTGGTAGTGCAACGGACCCAGACCGTCGGCGTCGCCCAGGGTCGAGGTGTTGGCCGTCAGGACGCTGTCCTCGGCGACCGTGCCGGTGATGGTCACCGCGCCGGTCGGGGCGTCGTTGATATTGACCACCGCGGCGGTCGCGGCGCTGGTTTCGCTCTCGAAGACGCCCTGGCCGTCGGTGTAGCTGACCACGACGCGGATCGTGGCGCCCACATCGGGATCGCCCAGGGTGTAGGTCGCCTGGTCCGAGCCGACATTGACGAAGCCCGAGCCGGTGTTGCGCTGCCACTGGTAGTGCAGCGTGCCCAGCCCGCCCGGGTCGGCCAGGGTCGAGACCGCCGTCAGCACCTGGTCTTCCGTCGTCGTGCCGGTGATGGTCACCGTGCCGGTGTGCGGGCCGTTGGCGGCGGCGATGGTGGCCGTGGCCGCCGAGGTCGCCGATTCCGCCGTGCCGTGGCCGTCGGTGTAGCTGGTCACCACGCGGATCACGCCGCCGATGTCGCCCGCGCCCAGGGTGTAGGTGGCCTGGTCGGCGCCGACATTGGTAAAGCCCGAACCGGTGTCGCGCTGCCACTGGTAGTGCAGCGTGCCCAGGCCGTCGGCGTCCGCCAGGGTCGAGTTGGCGGTGAGGGTCTGGTTCTGGGCGGTCGTGCCGGTGATCGACACGCCGCCGGTGTGGGGATCGTTGACGTTGGCGATGGCGGCGGTGCCGGCGCTGGTGGCCGATTCCGAGAAGCCCTGGCCGTCGGTGTAGCTGATCACCACCCGGACCGTGGCGCCCACGTCGGCGTCGCCCAGGGTGTAGGTCGCCTGGTCGGCCGCGCCGGTCGAGACGTAGCCGCTGCCCGTGTCGCGCTGCCAGTCGTAGTGCAGCGTGCCCAGGCCATCGACGTCGGCCAGGGTCGAGACCGCGGTCAGCACCTGGTCCTCGGTCGTCGTGCCGGTGATCGACGCCCCGCCGGTGTGCGCGTCGTTGACGGCGGCGATGGCGGCCGTGCCCGCGCTGGTGGCGGCGTTGGAGAAGCCCTGGCCGTCGGTGTAGCTGACCACCACGCGGACCACGCCGCCCACGTCGGCGTCACCCAGGGTATAGGTCGCTTGGTCGGCCGCGCCGGTCGAGACGAAGCCCGAGCCGGTGTCGCGCTGCCAGTCGTAGTGCAGCGTGCCCAGGCCGTCGACATCGGCCAGGGTCGAGGTGTCGGCGGTCAGCACCTGGTCCTCGGTCGTCGTGCCGGTGATCGACACGCCGCCCGTCGGGGCGTCGTTGACGGCGGCGATGGCGGCGGTGCCGGCGCTGGTGGCCGATTCCGCGAAGCCCTGACCGTCGGTGTAGCTGATCACCACCCGAACCACGCCGCCGACGTCGGCGTCGCCCAGGGTGTAGGTCGCCTGATCGGCCGCGCCGGTCGAGACGAAACCGCTGCCCGTGTCGCGCTGCCAGTCATAGTGCAGCGTGCCCAGGCCATCGACGTCGGCCAGGGTCGAGACCGCCGTCAGCACCTGATCCTCGGTCGTCGTGCCGGTGATCGAGGCCCCGCCAGTGTGCGGATCGTTGACGCCGGCGACGGCGGCGGTGCCGGCGCTGGTGGCCGATTCCGAGAAGCCCTGGCCGTCGGTGTAGCTGATCACCACCCGGACCGAAGCCCCCACGTCGGCGTCGCCGAGCGTGTAGGTCGCCTGGTCGGCCGCGCCGGTCGAGACGTAGCCGCTGCCCGTGTCGCGCTGCCAGTCGTAATGCAGCGTGCCCAGGCCATCGACATCGGCCAGGGTCGAGACGGCCGTCAGCACCTGGTCCTCTGTCGTCGTGCCGGTGATCGACGCCCCGCCGGTGTGCGCGTCGTTGACGGCGGCGACGGCGGACGTGCCGGCGCTGGTGGCCGATTCCGTGAAGCCCTGGGCGTCGGTGTAGCTGATGATCACCCGGACCACGCCGCCCACGTCGGCGTCGCCGAGCGTATAAGTGGCCTGGTCGGCCGCGCCGGTCGAGACGAAGCCCGAACCCGTGTCGCGCTGCCAGTCGTAGTGCAGCGCGCCGATGCCGTCGACGTCGGCCAGGGTCGAGACCGCGGTGAGGACCTGGTCCTCGGTCGCCGTGCCGGTGATCGAGGCCCCGCCGGTGTGCGGGTCGTTGACGCCCAGGATTTGGTTGGTGTCGGCCGAGGTCACCGAATTGGAGAAGCCCTGGCCGTCGGTGTAGCTGACCACCACGCGGATCGTGGCCCCCACGTCGGGGTCGTCCAGGGTGTAGGTGGCCTGGTCGGCCGCGCCGATCGAGACGAAGCCGCTGCCCGTATCGCGCTGCCAGTCGTAGTGCAGCGTACCCAGGCCGTCGCTGTCGGCCAGGGTCGAGGTGTCGGCGGTGAGAACCTGGTCCTCGGTCGTCGTGCCGGTGATCGACACGCCGCCCGTCGGGGCGTCGTTGGTGGCGGTGACGGCGGCGGTGCCGGCGCTGGTCGCCGATTCCACCGTGCCGCCGGCGTCGGTATAGTAGATCACCACGCGGACCACGCCGCCGATGTCGCCGTCGCCCAGGACATAGGTCGCCTGGTCGGCGCCGACATTGACGTAGCCGCCGCCGACGTCGCGCTGCCATTGATAGTGCAGCGTGCCCAGGCCGTCGGGATCGGCCAGGGTCGAGACCGCGGTCAGCGTTTCGTCCTCGGCCACCGTGCCGGTGATGCTGGCGCCGCCGGTGTGGACGTCGTTGGTCGCGGTGATGTTGACCAGGACGACGCCGGTGGCCTGCTCGCTGCTGACCCCGCCCTGGTTGCCGCTCGAGCCGCCATCGACGATCTGGTAGGAGATGTTCACCGACGAGGGCGGAGCGTCGCTGGTGTTGGTGTAGGTGATGTGCTGCACCACATCGTCGACCAGGGCCGAGGTGGCCACGGCGCCCGAGCTGGTGAAGGTGATGGTCAGTTGGCCGCTCACCACCGCGAAGGTGGCGAAGGTCAGGCCGCCGACCTGCAGGTTCGAACCGCTGACCGTGAACGACGCGCCGCTGGTGCTGAAGCCGAAGGTGTCGGCGGTGTTGGCCCCGCCGTTGCGCTGGACCACGAAGGTGGCGCCGGCATAGTCGCCCGAGCCGCCGTTGAAGGCGTCCAGGTCGGTGTCGGACACCGCCAGCGAACCCAGCAGGACCGCCGCCGTCTGTTCGGTGGCGCCGACCGCGGTGGCCGTGGCCGGAACCACGGGCGTGTCGTTGACCGCCGCGATGGTGGTGGTGAGGTCGACCGTGCCGCTGCTGTAGTGGGTCTGGCCGCCGTTGCTGCTGATATCGGTCGAGGCGCTGAAGCTGACCGCGCTGGAATCGTCGATCACGTGCGCGGTCAGGGCCGGGACGGACCCGTTGAAGTTGGCCGCCGGCAGGAACCGGAGCAGCGCGGAGCTCGGCAGGATGAGCGCCGTGCTGGTGGTCGGCGAGCCGACGGCGGTCCAATTGGCGCCGCCGTTGGTCGAGTACTGCCACGTGCCCTGGGTGGTCGCCGCATTGCCGGTGATCGCCACGCCGCCCAGGCCGTCGCCGTCGGGGTCGCTGAAGTGCGAGGTGAACAAGCTGGAGACCGTGGCGCCGCCGGGGCTGGCGGTGTCCTCGTTGACCGAGCCCAGGGTGGCCGAGCCGCTGGCCACCGGAGCGTCGTTGGTCGCCGTGACCGTGATGCCCAGGGTCATGGCCGTGCCGTACGGGGTCGCGCCGCCGGTGGTGGTCAGGTCCAGCGTCTGGCCCGTGGTGACCGCGCCGCCCGCGTCCTCGATCATGTGGACGGTCAGGCTGGGCGGCATGCCGGAATAGTCGGCGGCCGGCACGAAGCGCACCAGGGTCGAGACGCCGATGACAAAGGCGCTGGACGTCGAGACGGCCGGCAGGTCCTGCCAGGTCACACCGTCATAGTACTGGTAGACGCCCTGGGCCGCCGAGGCGCCGTTGGCCGTCACCGCGATGCCGGTGAAGTTGCTGGCGTCCACGCCGTCCTTGGCGTCGCTGAAGTGGCTGGAGAACAGCGAGGTGACGGTCTGGCCGGCGCTGGGCGCGCTGTCCTCGGCGACCGAGGTCAGGGTCACGGCCGCGCCGTTGATGGTGACCGGCGAGTCGTTGACCGCGGTGACCGTGTGGCTCAGCACCACCGTGCCGGTGCTGAACGAGGTCGAGCCGCCGTTGGTGGTGGTGTTGACGACCGTGCCGTTGGTGATGGCGCCGTTCGAGGCGTCGACCAGCCGCACCGTCAGGGTCGGGGCCGCGCCGTTGAAGTCGGTGACGGGCGCGAAGCGGATCGCCGTGGAGGCGGACAGTTCCACCGCCGCCGCCGTCGAGGTCGAGCCGATGTTCACCCAGGTCGCGCCGTTCCAGTATTGCCACTGGCCGGTGCTGCCCGAGGAACCGTTCGCGATGATCGCCACGCCCGCGAAGGCGTCGCCGTCGCCGTCGGCGTACTGCCCGCCGAACAGGCTGCTGATCGTGTTGCTCAGCGTGGTGGGCGAAATGTCTTCGTTGGTCGCCGAGACGGACTCGGTGCCGTCGCCGCTCACGGTCGGCGCATCGTTCACGTTGGCGATGGTGATCGTGTAGTTGTCGGTGTCGCTCAGCGTGCCGCCCGAGCCGGTGGACCCGCCGTCGCTGGTGACCACCGTCAGGGTGTCGGTGCCGCTCTGATTGGCGTTGCCGTGGAAGAGCAGGCCGTTGCTGGCCGCCAGGGTGGCGTTGATGGCGTTGATCGTGCCGGTGATGGTCACCGTGGCGGTGCCGTTGCCGCTGAGATTGCCCGCCGTCAGGCCGCTGGCGACGTTGGTCCGCAGGGTCAGCACGCCCTTGGTGACGCTCAGGGTGACCGTCATGGTGGCCGAGGCCGGATTGGCGTCGGCGTCGCTGATCTGCAGGCCGGTGACGGCGATGTCGCTGGCTTCGTTGCCCGAGGCGCTGGAAACCGTGCCATTGACCGGCGCGTCGTTGACCGCCGAGACGTTGATCGTGGTCGTGCCGCTGTTGGTCGAGCCGGCCAGCACGCCCTGGGTGCCGTCCGACACCGTCCAGGTGACGGTGCGGGAGGTGTTGGACCCGTAGTTGGTCGGATTGTCGCCCGTGGCCCAGTAGGTGATGGAGGCCAGGGCGGCCTGGTAGTTGGCGACGGTGTCGTAGCCGCTCAGCGTCAGGGTCTCGGTCGCCGCCGTCCAGCTGATCGTGATGTTGGTGCCGGCGATCGTGCCCGAGATCTGCTTGGACGACGTGTAGCCCAGGTGATCGTCGGACGTGCTGTTCTCGTTGGACGAGAAGGTGCCGCCGGTGATCTGCACCGTGGCGCCGGTCAGATAGCCGCTGTCGGTGTCGGTGATCGTCACGCTGTTCAGCGCGGTGATCGTGGCGCCCTGCTCGGTCGCGCCGGTGCTGGTGCCCGTCACCGCCAGGGTCGGCAGGTCGGTGAAGGCCATGCCTTCGATGTTGGCGCCGCTCAGCGTGAAGCCGGGCGAGATCGAGCGGACATAGGTGGCCGTCGTGCCGGCGGCGTCCAGCTGGAGGACGTAGATCACGTCGTCGGTGTCGCTGCCCGTCGTCTCTTCGCTCTCGACATAGATCTGACGCGTCGATTGATCGAACGTCATGTCGCCGCCGTAGTAGAAGTTGGCCGGCATGCCGCTCAGCGTCACCTTGGTGGGCGTGCCATCGGTCGCGCTGGCGTCGATCCACCAGATGGCGTTGTCGTTGGCGTCGTAGTTGGCGCCGCCCGAGGGCGTGATCGACCGGGTCGTGAAATAGACCTTGTGATTGCTCTCATCGACCTCGACGTCGATGATCCGGCCGTTGCTCCCGTTCAACGGGAAGGCGCTGGCGGCGATCATGTTGGTGGCGGTGTTCGGCGCGGTCAGGTCGAGGCGATACAGGGCCAGGGACGTGGAGCCCAGCCGCTCGGTGTAGAACAGCCGGCCGCCGGCGACGACCGAGTTGTCGAGCGCGAAGTCCTGCGGATCCAGGATCTTGAGGCCGCTGATATCCGCGCGACTGTCGGTGTTGGCGGTGGTGATGTAGCCCAGGTCGGTGAGCGTGCCCGCCGTGTCGTAGCTGTAGACCTTGATGCCGGTGACGGCGCCGTTCGATCCCGAGCCGTCCTGGATCCCGACGTAGATCCTGTGGGTGAAGGCGTCGACCTCGATCGTGTTGACGATGTAGGTGGACGTGAAGGTGACCACGGCGGTCGGCGCGGCCGAGCTTCCGATCGCCCCCCTCACCAGGGTGGCGTTGTCGTTGTTGGCGCTGCTGATGATCGCGAAATAGAAGCCCGCCGCGGTGTCGACACCCAGGTCGCCGAGCAACGAGCCGCTGAACTTGTCGTCGCCCGTACCCGCGGAGCCGTTGTCGACGATGGTCGTGCTGTTGGTGCCGTCGTCATTGATGCGGACGAGGCGAGTGTCGGCGTCGCCGCCTTCGGTGAGGTACCACAGTTGGCCGGAAAACGGCATGGAATCAGTCCCTTATGCCTCGGCGGACCGTGCGCAGTCACGCGCGCGCGGGAAGCCGCTGGGCGCTACGCGCCACATGAAAAATGTCGAGGAATGGGTGCGAGACGCACTGACGCGCCACACGATGCGAAGCTCGATTTCGCGCGTGCGGGCATCCAACTGAAGCGGCTTCCCCCCAACTCCCTTTTGCCTGTAGTCGAACGCTGAGCGCAACCTTAACGAGGAGTCCCCAGCGACACAAGCACACTTACGCCAATCGGCGAACGACGTTCTCCACATCTATTGTGCAGCTCAGGATAGTGAGTTACGACATGGTCAATCGCGAGGTGGGGGCGCCTTTTCTAGTCAAGAACTAGGTCGTTCAAGGCGACTCAGGGTTTAAAGTCCCAGAGACGCACCCTAAAATTGCGCACAGACTTTGGAGCGAGGGAACCAAGCATGACCCAGCCTTATGTTGGCGAAATCCGTATGTTTGGGGGCAACTTCCCCCCACAGGGTTGGGCGATGTGCGACGGCGCGATCCAGGCGATCGCCGACAACGACACGCTGTACAACCTGATCGGCACCACCTACGGCGGCGACGGGGTGACCACCTTCGCGCTCCCCGACATGCGGGGCCGGGTTCCCACCCACCAGGGCACCAACGCCGGCACGACCTATGTCATGGGCGAGAAGGCCGGCGTCGAGAGCGTCACCCTGATTTCCCAGCAGATGCCCGCCCACACCCACCCGATGTTCGCGTCCAACAACGCGGGCACCCTGACCGTGCCCACGACCAGCAGCATGCTGTCGAACCAGGGGCCGACCGGCACGGGCATCAACGCCTACATCCCCTACAGCGCCGCGAACGCGCAGATCGCCCTGACCGCCAACTCCACGACGATCGCCGGCGGCAACCAGCCGCACGAGAACATGCAGCCCTATCTGGGCATCAACTTCATCATCGCGCTGTACGGCATCTTCCCGTCGCAGAACTGAAGCCCTCCGCTCGAAAAAATCTGGAGACTCAAAGAGATGAGCGATCAATTTCTCGCGGAGATTCGCATCTTCAGCTTCCCCTTCGCTCCGAAGGGCTGGGCTCAATGCAACGGCCAACTGATGCCGATCTCGCAGAACACCGCACTGTTCTCGCTGCTGGGCACCACCTACGGCGGCGACGGCCGCGCGACTTTCGGCCTGCCCAACCTGATGGGCAGCATCCCGCTGCACGTGGGCCGCAACCAGCCGGGCCCCGGCCTGCAAATCTATGACCTGGGCCAGGTCGGCGGCACGGCGAGCGTGACGCTGATTCAGACCGAGATGCCCATGCACGCCCACTCGCCGATGGTGACAACCGCGTTCGGCACCGTCACCACCGCGGCGAACAACCAGCCGGCCAAGGCCTATTCGGGCAACATCCAGGACTATACCGAGGGCCTGTTCTACAGCCCCATAGGCTCGCCCCAGACACAGTTTCCGCCCCAGACCCTGGGCCTGGCCGGCGGCAGCCAGCCGCACAACAACATCATGCCGACGTTGTTCATGAACTACTGCATCGCCCTGCAGGGCGCTTTCCCCGCCCGTAACTGACCCGGACCGCAAAGAACACGAGGAGCAAGACTCATGGGCATGCAATACATGGGCGAGATCCGGATCATGTCGTTCAACTTCGCCCCCAAGAACTGGGCGATGTGCAACGGCCAGCTCCTGTCGATCGCCCAGAACCAGGCGCTGTTCTCACTGCTTGGCACCACCTACGGCGGCAACGGCACGACCAACTTCGCCCTGCCCAATCTGAGGACCATGGTCCCGGGCCATGTGGGCCAGGGCTACGTGCTGGGCGAGCAGCTGGGCCAGTACAGCCATACCCTGCTGCAGACCGAAATCCCCCAGCACGTCCACTTCCTGAAGGTGGACGCCACCGCCGCCGCCGGCAGCAACACCTCGGGGGCCGCGGCCGGTAACAGCTTCGGCCAGACCGCGGGCCTGAGCAGCGCCGGCACCGCGGTGGCCTTCAACATGTACAGCCCGACGACCACGCCGACGTCGTTGATGGCGCCCCAGGCCCTGGGCATGGCGGGCGGCAACCAGCCGCACGAAAACCGCCAGCCCTACCTGACGCTGAATATCTGCATCGCCCTGAACGGGATCTATCCTTCGCGGAACTAGAAACTTCGCCTTGGCTTTCCGGCGCGCCTCGAACCCTGAAACGGCTCGGGGCGCGCCTTTGTTTTCGGGTCGCGTCGCGTGCCGCTAGTTGAACACCGCCTGATAGTCCTGACGCCCGGGCGCGGG
Source organism: Caulobacter sp. GW821-FHT09B08 (assembly GCF_059418225.1). Lineage (NCBI taxonomy): Bacteria > Pseudomonadati > Pseudomonadota > Alphaproteobacteria > Caulobacterales > Caulobacteraceae > Caulobacter > Caulobacter sp. GW821-FHT09B08. Next base: position 267,482 of record NZ_JBWKPL010000004.1, read on the forward strand.
CGTGTGGATCGGGATCAGATAGAGATCGAAGGCCGCGCCGTCCTCCAGCGTCACGGTGTGCAGACCCTCGGCCAGCACGTTTCCGGGCGGGGCGCTGAACACCAGGGTGAACGGCGGGCGCGGGCTCCAGTCCTCCTTGACGCCGATTTCGATGTCGCTGAGCGCCAGGGCGTGATCGGCGCCTTCCACCTTGAAGATCTTGCCGATGTGCGGATCGAAGGTCTCGGCGCTCAAGATGACGGGCCCGTCGGTCATGGTGTTCCCCCTGTTGGAATCGAAGCCCCGTCATTATGGGCGCTTCGCCACCTGGACGGGAAGAGCCTCCCGCCCCACCCTCTCGGAGAGCAGGCCCGATGAGCGCCTCCCCGCCCTACAGCCTGCGCCCCGAGACGGAGGCCGACGCGGCCTTCCGCCTGGCGCTGTTCCGCGTCTCGCGCGGCGCGGCCTGGGACCTGGTCCCCCTGCCGCCCGAGATGCTGGCCAAGATCATGGAGCAGCAGTTCGAGCTCCAGACCCGGGGCTATGCCGCGACCTATCCCGACGCCCGGCTGGAGATCGTCGAGATCGACGGCGCCCCGGCCGGGCGGCTGGCCACCCATCGCGGCGACGAGGCCCTGCACCTGATCGACATCGCCCTGACGCCCGAGCGACGCTCCCAGGGCGTAGGCGGCGCCATCCTGCGGGCCCTGATGGACGAGGCAAAGGCCCGCGCCACGCCCCTGACCCTGCAGGTGGCCGTCGACAATCTGGACGGCCAGAGGTTCTACCACCGGCTGGGCTTCGTGCTGGAGGCGGTGGGCGAGACCCACCTGGCGCTGCGCTGGCCCGGCCCCGAGGCCTCTGCATGACCCGTGTCGCCGTCGTCGGCTGCGGCGCCTGGGGGCGCAACCTGGTCCGCACCTGCGCCGAGCTGGAGGTTCTGGCCGCCGTGGTCGACGAGGACGCGGCGACGGCGGAGGCCCAGGCCGCCGCCCATGGCGTTCCCGCCCTCTCCCTGGCCCAGGTGCTGAACGATCCCGGGATCGACGCCCTGATCGTCGCCACCCCGGCCCTGACCCACGCCGCGCTCTGTCGCCAGGCCTTGGCGCACGGTAAGGACGTCTTCGTCGAGAAGCCTCTGGCGTTCGACCTGGCGCAGGCCGAGGCCCTGGCCGCCGAGGTCCGCCGCTCGGATCGCGTCTTCATGATCGGCCACCTGCTGCGCCACCATCCGGCGTTCGAGGCCCTGCTGGCCATCGTCGCGCGCGGCGAGATCGGCGCCCTGCGCTACATCTCGGCCTCGCGCCTGAGCCTGGGCCGGGTCCGCGCCCACGAGAACGTCTTCCTCAGCTTCTCGCCGCACGACATCTCGATGATCCTGGCCCTGGTCGGCGGGGCCGCGCCCGACGAGACGCGCGCCCTCGGCCAAGCCTTCGTCACCTCGGGGATCGTCGACGAGGCCCATGTCGATCTCGTCTTTCCCGGCGGCGTCCACGCCCACATCGCCGCCGGCTGGCTCAGCCCCTTCAAGGAGCAGAAACTGGTCGTGGTCGGCGAGACCGGCGCCCTGGTGTTCGACGACGTGCGCCCCTGGCCCGAGAAACTGGCCTGGCGGCGCCAGGCGGTCACCGCCACGTCGAACGGACCGGTCGCTTCGGGCGAGGATCCGCGGTTCGTCGATCTGGTCGCCGAAGCTCCCCTGACGCGCGAAATCCGTCACTTCCTCGAATGTTGCCGGACCCGTGACACGCCCTTGACGGGTATTGAGGAAGGCCTTCACGTGCAACGCGTCCTGGAGCGTGTGCAAACTCAACTGAACCCCGCCAAGCCTCAGTTCTCGGAGTGAAGTTTCGGAGCCCCAGGCATCTTGCCAACGCCGCATAACAACGGTCGACGACTGCGAGAGTGAAAGATCTTTATCTGAACAATACAGTGAATACAGAAGCTGAAACGGCCGATTTCGAACACATCGTAAAGACGAACGCCCCTTGCCTAAGCCAACCTACAGAGTAGATTACTTCCATGTCGGCTGGGGCGTCGACACCAACGATAACGAACGACGATCGAGGGGCCAATGAACGTCCATGTGCCAGCGTTTCCATTGGCAGGTCTCGACGTCGAGGCTCCCAACTTTCAAGATCTGATCCGGAAGTTTCAGCAGCGCGAGGCCGTGATCGGCGTCGTCGGCATGGGCTATGTGGGCCTGCCGCTGTCGGAGGCCTTCGTCACGGCGGGCTTTCCGGTGCTGGGCTTCGACCGGGATTCGGCCCGCCTGGCGTCCCTGACCGGCGGCCGCTCGTACCTCAGCCACTTCTCCGACGCCCGGGTGGCGGAGATGCGCGAGGGGGGCTTCGCCGCCACCGGCGCGGCCGACGTCCTGGCCCGCGCCGACGCCATACTGATCTGCGTGCCCACCCCGATTACCTCGCACCGCGCGCCCGACCTGAGCCACGTGGTCGAGGTGGCCGAGACCCTGGCCGGCGTGCTGCGCCCGGGCCAGTTGGTGGTGCTGGAATCGACCACCTTCCCCGGCGCCACCGCCGACGTGCTGCGGCCGATCCTGGAGCGCAGCGGCCTGCGCGCGGGCCGCGACTTCGCCCTGGCCTATTCGCCCGAGCGCGAGGATCCGGGCAATGTGGCGTTCGACACCACCTCCACCCCCAAGATCGTCGGCGCCGACAGCGAGATGGAACGGCGCCTGACCTGCGCCCTCTACGACAGCATCACCACCACGGTGCCGGTGGGCGACACCCGCACCGCCGAGGCGGTCAAGCTGACCGAGAACGTCTTCCGCTTCGTCAATATCGCCCTGGTCAACGAGCTGAAGGTCGGCTTCGACGCCATGGGCATCGACATCTGGGAAGTGATCCAGGCGGCCCAGACCAAACCCTTCGGCTTCATGCCCTTCTTCCCCGGCCCCGGGATCGGCGGCCACTGCATTCCGGTCGACCCCTTCTACCTGGCCTGGCGGGCCAAGGCCGAGGGGACCTCGCTGCGCATGGTCGAGCTGGCCGGCGAGATCTCGCAGGCCATGCCCCGGCGGGTGATCGACAAGACCCTGGACGCCCTGGCCGAGCGCGGCCGCTCGCCCGTCGGCGCGCACGTGCTGGTGGTCGGGGTGGCCTACAAGCGCAACATCGACGACACCCGCGAGACCCCGGCCCGCGACATCATCGAGATCCTGCGCAGCCACGGCGTCCTCGTCAGCTATCACGATCCGCTGGCGCCCGAGCTGGTGGTCGGCGACACCGTCATGACCTCGGTCGACATCGACCGCGACGCCCTGGCCGGCTTCGACTGCGCCATCGTCGTCACCGATCACGACGCCGTCGACTACGAGCGCCTGGTGCGCGAGACCGCACTGGTGGTCGACACCCGCAACGCCACCGCCAAGGTCGATCCGGCCCTGAGCGGCAAGATCGTGAAGGCCTGAGCGTGGGATCCGATACGCCGGCGGCCTGGGCCCACCCCTCGGCCGAGATCGAGCCCGGCGCGACGCTGGGGGCCGGCACGCGCGTCTGGCGCTTCAGCCATGTGGCCGCCAGCGCCCGGATCGGCGCCGGCTGCGTGCTGGGCCAGAACGTCGCCGTCGGTCCTGGCGTCGTCATCGGCGACCGCTGCAAGATCCAGAACAATGTCAGCCTCTATGCCGGGGTGGTGCTGGAGGACGGGGTGTTCTGCGGCCCCAGCTGCGTGTTCACCAACGTCACCACCCCGCGCGCCGAGATCGAGCGCAAGACCGAGTTCAAGACCACCCGCGTGCGGCGCGGCGCGACCATTGGGGCCAACGCCACCATCGTCTGCGGCAACACCCTGGGCGCCTGGTGCCTGATCGCAGCGGGGGCGGTCATCACCCACGACGTCCCGCCCCTGGCCCTGATGGCCGGCGTCCCGGCGCGGCGCATCGGCTGGGTCAGCCACGCCGGCGAGGTGCTGGGTCCGGACCTGGTCTGCCCCCGCACGGGCGACCGCTACGCCGAGCGTCCTGAAGGGCTGCGACGGGTGATCAATCTTTCGGGCTTCGGCGAGGACGACCTCGACCAGGCCGCCAGTAGCGAACAGTCAGCGAGCGTCGGATGAAGCGGGCCCTGGTCATCGGATCGGAAGGCAATATCGGCAAGCCCCTGGCGGCCCACCTGCGGGCCCAGGGCTGGGAGGTGCTGTGCGCCGACATCAAGCCCGGCTGGCGCAAGGACTACCTGCAGGTCGACATCAACCAGCCGGCCGACCTGATGCCCACCCTGCGCTGGAAGCCCGACGTGATCTTCGCCCTGGCCGCCGTGGTCAGCCGGGTGACCTGCGAGCAGGCCTCCAGCCTGGCGGTCAGCACCAACCTGGGGGGCCTGAACAACGTCGTGCTGCTGGCCCAGGCCGCCGACGCCAAGCTGGTCTATTTCTCGACGTCCGAGGTCTACGGCCCCACCGACGGCCCGATGGACGAGGCCGCCACCGTTCCCCGGCCCAACAACCGCTACGGCCTGACCAAGCTGCTGGGCGAGAGCCTGGTGGACTACGAGGTGGCCCAGCACGGCCTGCGCGCCGTCACCCTGCGGCCGTTCATGATCTATGACGAGAACGAGGACTTCGGCGACCACCGCTCGGCCATGATCCGCTTCGCCCACGACCTGGCGCGCGGACGGCCCATCGAGGTGCACCGGGGCAGCGCCCGCGGCTGGCTGCACATCTCCGACGCCGTGCGCGCCATCGAGGCGGCCGCGAACGTCGAGGAGCATGCGGTGATCAATATCGGCCACCCCGAGGTGACGCCGATCGAGGCCCTGGCCGAGGGCCTGCGCGCCCGGCTGAACGCCTCGCCCTCGCTGATCACCCTGCACGACCTGCCCGCCCGGATGACCGCCGCCAAGCAGCCCAGCCTGACCCGCATGCGCGACCTGCTGGGGGTGACGCCGAAGGTGTCGCTGGACGAGGGGCTGGACCGCATGGTGGCCCGGGTGCGCGCGCGCCTTGCCCAGGTCGCCTCGGAGCAGCCGGCGTGACACATCGCCTACTGACCGTGGTCGGCGCCCGGCCGCAGTTCGTCAAGGCCATGCCGGTCAGCCGCGCCATCCGGCGCGCCGGCCTGACCGAGGTCTTGGTCCACACCGGCCAGCATCACGACGCGGCCCTGTCCGACAGCTTCTTCCGCGAGCTGGGTCTGCCCGAGCCCGCCGAGAACCTCGGGATCCACGGCGGCTCGCACGGCGAGATGACCGGCCGGATGCTGGCGGCCCTGGACGGGGTGATCGCCCGCGTCCGGCCCGACCTGGTCGTGGTCTATGGCGACACCAACTCCACCCTGGCCGGGGCCCTGGCCGCCGCCAAGTCCGGCGTGCCCGTGGCCCATGTCGAGGCGGGCCTGCGGGTGTTCGACCGCTCGATGCCGGAAGAGACCAACCGCGTGGTGGTCGATCATCTGTCCCGCCTGCTGTTCGCCCCCACCCGCGCCGCCGTCGGCCATCTGGCGCGCGAGGGTCTGGTCGAGGGCGTCGAGCATGTGGGCGACGTGATGCAGGACGCCGTCCTGGCCATGGCCGCCCTGCCCGTCTCCGGCGACAACATCCTGGCGCGCCTGGGCCTGGCGCCGGACGCCTATGCCGTGGCCACCCTGCACCGCGCGGCCACCACCGACAGCGCCGCCGCCCTGGCCGCCGCCGTCGGCTATCTGCGCCGCGAAGCCAAACGACTGCCGGTGATCCTGCCCCTGCACCCGCGCACCCGCCAGGCCGCCGCCCGCTTCGGGGTGGACCTGTCGGGCCTGACGGTGATCGAGCCCGTCGGCCCTCTGGACATGCAGCGCCTGCTGGCCGGCTGCGCCCTGGTGCTGACCGACTCCGGCGGCCTGCAGAAGGAGGCCTATTTTCATCGCAAGCCGTGTGTCACCCTGCGCGACGACACCGAATGGAGCGAGACCGTGGACGCGGGGTGGAACCGCCTGTGGACGGTGGCCGATTATCGCCCCCGCCGCGACATCGACGACTACGGCGCCGGCGACGCGGCCGAGCGGATCGTCCGCACGATCGCCCGATTCCTGGCGAACGACGCCGCTTCCGCGACCGGAGCGCGGGCATGAAGGACACCCACGACACCCCACCGCCCCCTCCTGGTCCGAAGCCCGACTTCGCCGATCGCAAGCGGCGCGCCCGGGTGGCCGAGGATCCGGCCGCGCGCAAGGATCGGCCGCTGCGCGTGCTGCTGGCCTGCAACTACGATCCGCAGAACGCCGCCACGATCTGCGACCACATCAACGCCTTCGTCCGCTACTCCCGCCACGACATCCACGTGCTGTCCAAGACGGGCGAGATCTTCGACGGCGTCAAGCTGTCGACCTTCGACGCGGTCGTCATCCACTACTCGCTGTTCCTGGCGATGGAGGCCTATGTCGGCCCGCGCTCGCGCCGAGCCCTGGCCGCCTTCAAGGGCGCCAAGGCGGTGTTCATCCAGGACGAATACCGCTTCGTGAACGCCACCCTGGAGGCGCTGGAAGCCTGCGGCGTGGACATCGTCTTCACCTGCCTGGGGCCGTCCGAGGCCGCGCGGGTCTATGGCGGGGTCCGCCAGGGCCGGCTGCTGACCCACCAGGTGCTGACCGGCTACGTCCCCTATTGGCTGCCCCACTACCAGCCGCTGCCCCTGGCCGTGCGCAAAACCATGGTGGGCTATCGCGGCCGCACCTATCCGGCCTGGCACGGCGAGCAGGGCCGCGAGAAGGTGCGGATCGGCAAGCTGTTCAAGCGCGACGCCCAGCGCCTGGGCATTTCGACCGACATCGCCTGGTCCGAGGAGAGCCGGCTCTACGGCCGCGACTGGATCGACTTCATCCGCAACTGCCAGGCGGTGCTGGCCGTCGAGAGCGGCGCCAGCGTCTTCGACTTCGACGGCGCGGTGGCCGCGCGCAGCGAGAGCTTCGCGGCCCTGGTCGAGCGTCCGCACCCTATCCCCGGCATGGGCAAAAAGGTCTCGTACGAGACCCTGCGCGACCGGTTCTTCTCGGGGCGCGAGGACGAGATCGACATCGCCCAGATCTCGCCCCGGGTGTTCGAGGCCATCGCCCTGCGCACCCTGATCATCGCCTATCCCGGCCGCTATTCCGACGTCATGCAGCCGTGGCGGCACTACGTCCCGCTGGACAAGGACCACGGCAACATGGCGCAGGTGGCCGAGGTGCTGCGCGACACCGACCGGGTGGCCGAGATCATCGCGAACGCCTATGCCGAGATCGCCCTGAACCCGGCCTATTCCTATTCGGCGATGATCGAGCAGTTCGACGGGCGGGTGGCCGAGCTGATGGCCGACCGCCCCCGCGCCTCGTCGCACGAGGGCGTCGGCGCCAAGTTCCGCGCCGCCCATCCGGTGCAGCTGATCGACAACCCCCACGAACTGCGCAAGCCTCGCCCCGCGCGCCGCCTGGCGGGCGGCGTCCTGCGCCGGCTGGGGCTGTACGGCCTGTTCAACCGCCTGCGCCGGCCGAGGTAGGCCTCAGTCGATCCCCAGCAGCCGCCGCACGGGCCGCACCCGCGCCACGCGGCGCAGGACGGCGCGCACCGGGGCGGGCGCCGACTGCCAGCGGGACTCCACCACGATCATCGCCCAGCCCGCCCAGTCGCGCAGGCGCAGCAGGGTCACCAAGCCCAGCGGGGGGCGGCTCACGCCAGCACCTGGTCGCTAACCGCCCGCACGGCCGTGCGCCAGCTGTAGCGGCCCGAGGCGACGATCTCGTCATAGGCCCGGTCGGCCATGGCCTGGGCGTGGGGCAGGTCGCGGCTGCGGTCCAGGGCCGCGTCCATGTCGGCCAGGTCCCGCCCCACCGGCTGGTAGTGGCGCCCCGCCTCCAGCACCCCGCAATAGTCGCCCTCGACCAGGACCTGGAAGGTGCGGGTGACCACCGCCTCCAGATGGCGCGGCGACAGGGCCCGGACCTCTGTCGGCCGCGCCGAGGCCGGCGGCGACCAGGCTCCGTCCAGATCCAGCGGCGTGGGATCGTCGACCGGCAGGTCGCCGTCGGTGTCGATCAGGGACGAGCCGCCCTCGACCCCGGCCACCGCGCGGCTGGAACCCAGCAGGCGGATCCAGGCGTCGCCGACCAGCCGCCGCTCGCCGTCCACCGCCACGTCGGCGCGATGCCCCCGGTCGTGCGCCCAGGCCGCGGCCCGCAGACCGACCTCGCGCTTGAGCGCCCCCATCTCGCCCAGCCAGGCCGGCGCGGCCCAGGCCCGGTAGCTGACCGCGATCGGCCGCTTGGCCAAGTCAGGCGACACCTTCGAGGCCAGCCGCACCAGGGCGTCGTCGACATAGGCGGTGAGAAAGCGGCGGATCTCGTAGGGCCGGTTTTCGGGCGGATAGAAGCCGTCCCACTGGGCCGGATCGACGGCGGTCAGCAAGAGGTCGATCCGCGCCCGGACCAGGAAGTCGCGCAGGCGGCCCAGGCTGAGGAACTCGTCCAACGGAGCCGCCACGCGGCGGGCGCGGGCCGGGATGGCGGCGGCGGCCTGCTCCAGCGCGCCCCAGCCACGGGGCGTATAGCGCCCGGCCAGGGCGGTGGCGTCGATCAGCACCACCTCCGGATCCAGCGCCGATATCCAGGCCGGATTGAAGGGAAAGCCCAGGTTCAGGAACACCACCCGCCCGGGGAAGTGCGCCTTCCAGGCGAAGATCCGCTGATGCTCCCAGCGGCGCATCGGCCACTGGCCGCGCCAGTCGTACAGGACAAGGGCCGTGGGGCGGCGCATGGAGGCCTAGCGACCGCCGTCGGGAGGGACGCCCCGCGCGAGCCTTGCAACCATCTACGCCACCTCACCCCAAGGCGCCCCGTGCGCCCGAGGCCAAACTCGGGGGGTGGGCGGCCCCTGTCAACGTTCAGGGTTCGTCGAGCGGCGATCTTTAGGCGGTCAGCGCCCCCTCGGCCCCTCGCCCAGGGCGCCGCGCAGGGTCTCGGACGGCGCCTCGCCGAACATCGCCCGGTAGGCGCCCGAGAACCGGCCCAGCTCCCAGAAGCCGTGGTCGAGGGCCACCTGGGTCACGGTGGTGGGATGCGCGCGGCCGTCCAGCAGCCGGGCCCGGGCCGCCGACATGCTGCGCAGCCGCAGATAGGCCTTGGGGCTGACGTCCAGCAAGTCGTGGAAGGCCCGGTAGAGCGTACGGCGCGAGATGTTCAGGGCCTCGCAGATGTCCTCCACCTGGATGGCCTGCCGCGCCCCGCCGCCCTCGACGAAGTCCTCGGCCCCGCGCACGATCCGGGCGGCGTTGAGCGCGCCCTGCCGGCGCACGCCGTCGGCCTTGGACCGGGCCAGGGCGGTCAGCACCCCGTCCAGAAGCTCTTGCCGCAGGAAGGCCACCGCGCTGGCCGGCACCGCCCCGCCCATGGCCCGCAACAGGCTGGAGCAGCCCTGCAGCACCCGCTTGCAGGCGGCGCGCGCCTCGGGTGGGGGCGAATGGATGGCCGCCTCGGTCCAGAACTGGGGATCGGCCAGCCACTCGAAGGCCTGGGCCCGCTGCATCACCAGCCCCCAGGGCGCGGTGACGACGGCGTAGGCCGTGCGCCCCTGGAACCGTCCGTCCAGTTCGCCGCCGGGCGGGATGGCCAGGATGTCGCCCTCCTCGATCCGGTGGCCCCACTGGTTCAGCACCCCGTCCTGCTCCAGCACCGAGACGATGCTGAAGCCCTTGGTCGCCAGGGTTCCGCGCACCCGCAGGTCGCCGTCGAAGCCGCCGGCGTCGAAGCCCATGTCGCCCAGGCCGGCGCGCAGCAGGTGGCCTCGGCAGGGCTGGGGCGTCAGCTGGGTGACCGCCAGGTCGCGCCCGGCGGCATGGGCCCAGACCTCGTGGGGGCCGCGCGTCTCGCGCAGCGCCACCTGGCCCAGCACGACCTGGCTGGCCGGACGCGCGCCGAACGAGCGCTCCTCGTCCAGCGTGCCGACCACCAGACCTTCGTCCGCGCGGTCGCCGATCCCGGCGTCGGGCAACCCTTGCAGCCGCCGCCAGTCGGCGTCCTGCCAGGGGTAGAAAAAGGTCTCCGTCACGCCTTCGCCGTCCATGGGACTTCTCCCGGCGGGAGACGATGCGATCTCGGCGACCCCGCCGTGACCTTCAAGCGACCGCATCCGTCATCGCGCCCGATTCACCCCTCGAAGATGGCACGGACGATTCGCGATGTAAGTAAGGTGAAACCACTAGAAAGCATCGAAACAGCAGAGAAATTTATAAAATTTTCCACAGCACAGCTTGTTTCATCAGTTTCAGGTGTAGTTAATTTCGTATTATCTATTAATACACAAAATCTCGAATTAACTCACATTGATTGGCACTCGCCGCATAGCAACCAACAACATCCCATAGAACTATGAGGTCGAATTGGGGTCATGGAGGACTCTATGGTTCGGCGAAATTGGAAAGGGATGACGATCTTCGGAAAGCGGGGTCTCTTGGACACTCCGCGCGAAGGCGAGGCGCAAGATCACTGGGCGCAGGCCCTGCGCGACATGAAGGCCGCCTGCGACGGCGAGCGTCGGCAAAGGCGCCAAATCGCCGAGAGCGGGGCGCGCCAGCTGACCCGGGCCCAGGCGGTGCTGGCCGAAGCCGAGACCCGTCAGCGCGACGCCGAGGCGGCGCTGCGCCGGGCGCGGCGGATGGCAGCCGTCGGCTGGATGGCCGCCGAAGCCTGCCGCGACATGACCGCCCTGCACGCGGTGGCCGCCAAGGCCCTGACCGCCTCGCGCGAGCGGCTGCATGGCGACCACCGCACGGTCAGCGAGATCGACTGGGCCCTGGGCGGGCTGAGCCAGGCCGAGCAGATGCTGGACCGGGTGACGGCCTATCTGGACGCCCGCCGCGAAACCGCCCAGGCCGCCCGGATCGACGGCCTGCTGGGCGGGACGTGACGCCGAGCCTCACGCCTCGATGTCGACGTCCTTGGTTTCCTTCAGGAACAGGATCCCGACCACGGCCGTGATCGCCGCCACCACGATCGGGTACCACAGGCCGTAATAGATATTGCCCGTGGCCGCGACCATGGCGAAGGCCGTGGTCGGCAGAAAGCCGCCGAACCAGCCGTTGCCGATGTGGTAGGGCAGGCTCATCGAGGTGTAGCGGATATTGGTCGGGAACAGCTCGACCAGCATGGCGGCGATCGGGCCGTAGACCATGGTGACGTAGATCACCAGGATCGCCAGCACGCCCACCACCAGCGGCTTGTTGACCAGAGCGGGGTCGGCCTTGGCCGGATAGCCCGCCGACTTCAGGGCCGCGCCCAGCTCCTTTTCCCAGGCCGTCTTGCGCGCCTTGAAGTCGGCCTTGTCGAGGGCCTCGCCGTGGAAGGAGTCCAGGGTCGCGCCGCCGATCTTCACCTGGGCGACGCTCCCTGCCGGGGCGGTCTGGTTCGTATAGGTGACGCCGGCCTTGGCCAGGTACGACTTGGCCAGGTCGCACGAGCGGTTGAACACCGTCTTGCCGACGGGGTCGAACTGGAACGAGCAGTCGGCCGGGTCGGCCACGACGGTGACCGGGGCGCTGGCCACGGCCGCGGCCAGGCGCGGATTGGCCGCCGTGGTCAGGGTCTTGAACAGCGGGAAATAGGTCAGGGCCGCCAGGATGCAGCCCAGCATGATGATCGGCTTGCGCCCCACCTTGTCCGACAGCCAGCCGAAGAAGACGAAGAACGGCGTGCCGATCAGCAGGGCGATGGCCACCAGGGTGTTGGTCGTGGCCAGATCGACCTTCAGCATCTTCTCCAGGAAGAACAGGGCGTAGAACTGGCCGGTGTACCAGACCACCGCCTGGCCGGCGGTCAGACCTACCAAGGCAAGAATGACGATCTTCAGGTTGCCCCACTTGGCGAACGAGTCGGCCAGGGGCTTCTTGCTGCCCTTGCCCTCGTCGACCATCTTCTGGAACGACGGGCTCTCCGACAGCTGCAGGCGGATCCACAGCGACACGCCCAGCAGCAGCACCGAAATCAGGAACGGGATGCGCCAGCCGAAGGCCTCGAAGGCGTCCTCGCCGGTGACGTTGCGGGTCAGCAGGATCACCACCAGGCTGAGGAACAGACCGAAGGTGGCCGTCACCTGGATGAAGCTGGTGTAGAAGCCGCGCCGTCCGGGCGGGGCGTGCTCGGCGACATAGGTCGCCGCCCCGCCATATTCGCCGCCCAGGGCCAGGCCCTGGACCAGGCGCATGACCACCAGCAGCGCCGGCGCGAGCACCCCGATCTGGGCGTAGCTGGGCAGCAGGCCGACCACGAAGGTCGACAGGCCCATCAGCAGCATGGTGACGAGGAAGGTGTTCTTGCGCCCCCACAGGTCGCCCAGCCGTCCGAACACCAGCGCCCCGAACGGCCGCACCGCGAAGCCGGCGGCGAAGGCCAGCAGGGCGAAGATGTAGCCGGTGGTCTCGTTAACGCCGGAGAAGAAGTGCTTGGTGATGTAGGTCGCCAGCGAGCCGTACAGGTAGAAGTCGTACCACTCGAACACGGTGCCGACCGAAGCGGCCCCGATGACCAGGGCGTCCTTGCGCCCCACAGCTTGGCCGCCCTTGGCGCCCTTGACGCTTCCGCTCGCCGGTTTGCCGGTGTCGCTCATATCACCCCCTGTTTCGCCAACTGACGCGGCGTGCGGGGGACGATGCACGATCCTCCGCCGGAAGCAAACGGGTACCGGTAACTTATCCGGAGAAGACTTCGACCTTGGCGGGCTTGGGCGGAACGCAGGGTTTATAAGTCGCCGTGACCGTCCACTTGTCGTTCGGCTGCTGGGTCTTGGTCACGCTCACCGGATCATCGAGTTTAAAGGTGTCGACCACGCCATCGACCCGGTTGCCCGGAACCTCGGTCACTTGCCAAACGCCACACGGCATCGTCGCCTCCTAATTGCTGGGAACGGGGGGAACGGAGAGCGCCTGCACGGCCTCCTTGCGGGCGTCGGCATAGGGGCCTGTGTAGACAAAGCTTCCCAGACCGGGGTCCCACCCGTTGCCGTTCAACCAGGTCCGCAAAGCCGCGACCCGGTCCTTGTTGGGCTGCGCCGGCTGCCCGGCGGAGTCGAGCAGACTGCCTCCCGGCCCCTTGGAAACGCCGGTGGGCCAGATCCAGGCCGCCAGACGCTTGGACGAGTCGTCCTCCACGAACGGCGACGAACGAAGCGCCTCGATCTGCCGATCGGCCACGGCTTTCTTGGCGCCCGCCGCGACCTGCACCTCCATCAACGCGCCCTGGATCGTGCCGGCTTCGTAGTACTGCTGCAGATCGACGAGAGCCTGGCCCAGAGGATACTGCGTCTCGTCGTCCTGCAGCCCCTTGAGGATCGGCACCAGGGCGGCCTGGCGGCTGGCGTTCATCTGGGTGACCAGGGCCGGCACGGTCTGCTCGGCGAAGAAGTTCTTGTCGATGGCCAGGCGCGAGCCGTTCAGCAGGGTGGTGGCCGCGGTCAGGGCCGCGTGGTCGGCCTCGCCGCCGACCAGGCTGTTGGCGACGCCCAGCGTCAGATTGGTGATGTCGAACGCCGACTGGGCCTGGGCCCTGTTGATCGCGAAGCTCTGGATGAACTTGATGTATTGCAGATTGTAGAGCGTCAGGCGGCCGATGACGAATTCGTCGCGCTTGGTGCGCCGGTCGCGCGGGTCGGCCTTGTCGTCATAGTAGTTCGCGACGGACGTCGCGGCCCCGTACTTGGCGCTGTACTGCTTGATGTCGGTATCGATGTCGAAGGCGGGAGCCGGACCGACCACGTTCTTCATGGTGCCGCAGGCCGCCAGCGGAACGAGCACCGCCAACATGAGGACCAGGCGACACAACGACCTGCCCAACCCGACCAAACCCGACATACAGCCCCCTCGGCCATGAACGCCCCGGTCATGAACAACAAGGCGGTCCACGGCATTGTCTGTTGGCGCGGCCCCACCGCCACGCTCAAGCTCCATCAGGGTAACGATGTTCTTTCGAATTCCAACATGCAATTTAAGGAGGTCGCGGACCGTCGCACCACCGGTGCATGAGACATCGTCCGCCGAGAACCGCGCCCGATGAGCGTCGTCGCCGCCTATGTCTACAAGCACGGCGTGCGGACCCGCGAGGTGACGCTGGACGAGGCCGACGCCCTGGTGGTGCGGGCAGGCGAGTTCGTGTGGATCGGCCTTTACGAGCCCAGCGCGGCCGAGATGGACCGGCTCAAGACCCGCTTCAAGCTGCATCCCCTGGCGGTCGAGGACGCCCTGAACGCCCACCAACGGCCCAAGGTCGAGGTCTATGGCCGCGAGCTGTTCGTGGTGGCGCGCACGGCCCAGCTGGTCGACGCCCAGATCTGCTATGGCGAGACGGCGATCTTCGTCGGCCAGGGTCACCTGATCACCGTGCGCCACGGTTCGGCCCGGGCCCACACCGAGCTGCGCGCCCAGCTGGAGGCTTCGCCGGCCCTGCTGGCCAAGGGCTCGGACTATGTGCTGCACGCCGTGCTGGACTTCGTGGTCGACGGCTACCTGCCGATCATCCAGGCCCTGGAGGACGAGGTGCTGGATATCGAAAAGCGCACCCTGGAGACCTTCCTCAGCCACGCCGAGGTCAAGCGCCTGTTCCATCTGCGGCGCGACCTGATCCGCTTCAAGCGGGTGCTCAGCCCCATGGCCGAGGTCTGCGGCCGGTTGGAGCACCTGGACGCGCCGTGCCTGGACGACGACGTGCGGCCCTATTTCCGCGACGTGCTGGACCACACCCAGAAGGTCGAGGGCATGGTCGACGCCCTGCGCGAGGTGATCACCTCGGTCTTCGAGGCCGCCTCGCTGCTGGAACAGCAGCGCCAGAGCGCCATCACCCGCAAGCTGGCCGCCTGGGCCGCGATCCTGGCCGTGCCGACGGCGGTGGCGGGGATCTACGGCATGAACTTCCAGCACATGCCGGAGCTTGGCTGGACGTGGGGCTATCCAGCGGTGATGATCGGCATCGCGGCGGTGTGCGGCGTGCTGTACGCGCGGTTCCACAAGGACGGGTGGCTGTAGGACGCCCCCTCCGTCATGTCGCGTATCCGCGCCATGCCACCTCCCCCGTTTCACGGGTGAGGAGGAAGCGCGCCGGACCTCTCCTCACCCGTGAAACGGGGGAGGTGGCGCGATGCGCAGCATCGTGACGGAGGGGGCGTCCTACGGCAGGAACTAGCTCGCCCAGGCCCGCGCCGGGTGGTGGAAGCGCCCGGCTTCCGCGCCGTCGCGCAGGAACACCCGCACCTCGGCGGCGCGGCCGGAGGCGGCGACGCGGTTGGCGAGATCGCGGGCGGCGGCTTCGGCGCGGCCGCCGCGTTCGAAGGTGAGTTCGGTTTCCAGGGCTTCGGAGCGGACCGACCAGCCTTGCTCGGCCGGGGCGACGGAAATCAACAGAGCCATGACGAGCTCCTTACGCAAATCGGACTTGAGAGCGCGGCTTCAGCCGCGAACGAGCGGGTTTCAGGGGGCGTCGACCGACCCCGAAACGATCGAGGTCAGATCGACATTCGCCCTACGAGGGGATGACATCGACACATCTTATAGGCTCGCAACTTCACAACTTGACGACATGGGTACGGCCCCGGCGCAACTGACGCGAGCCAGAACTCCTGGCCCCGTTTTTAGTTTCTCGAACCGTTCGATGTTCTGGAAAGGCGGTCAGAAAAACTGCCGGGACTCAATTCCTATCGATTTGATAGATTTTCCGAAGCGACGGCCATTCCTCCCCTTTGAGCCCGTCGCCGGCGCGCGCCGCGCGGACCCGTCGGGGGATGGGTGTCCGCGCGGCGCGTCTAGCCTTTTGAGGCCGTTGGACGCCCCCTCCGTCACGTCGCTGCGCGACGCGCCACCTCCCCCGCTATGCGGGTGAGGAGGACTCGCGCTGAACCTCTCCTCACCCGTGAAACGGGGGAGGTGGCATGGCGCGGATACGCGACATGACGGAGGGGGCGTCTAGGGCGTTCGCTAGCTGCCCAGGTGCGAACGGATCAGCATCCGCCCCGCCCGCGCCACGGCCTTCACCGGCCCTTCGGCGCCCAGGGTCACCCGGGCCGTGCAGGCGCCTTCCATCAGCAGCAGCAGGCTGTCGGCCAGGTCGTCGTCCGGCGCGCCGGCGCGTTTGCAGAGGTCCGCCAGGCGGGCGTGGAGTTGCTGCTTGTAGGCCACCGAGACCTTCTGGGCCGGGTGGTCGGCCTCGTGCAGCTCGATGGCGGCGTTCGACAGCGGGCAGCCGTGGACGTCGGCGGTGCGGGCCTTGGTCTCCAGGGCGTCGAAGATCGCCTCCAGCTGGGCGCGCGGGTCGCCGCAGGTGCAGCCCACCACCTCGTCCCACCAGATCCAGTAGTCGCGTTCCTGTTCGCGCAGCACCTCGGCCACCAGCTCGTCCTTGGACGGGAAGTTCCGATAGAGCGTCATCTTGGTGGCTTCGGCCTCGGCGGCGATCGCCTCGACGCCCACCGCGCGGATGCCGTGCTGATAGAACAGCTCGCGCGCGGTTTCGAAGATCCGGTCGCGAGCCGGTCTTTTGGACAAGGGTGCGCACGCGGGCGCCTCCAACTCGTCCACCTTGCCCCCGCCAGAATTTCTCTCAGCCATTTTCACAGCACCTCACCTTGACGTGAGAGTTACCGGTCAGTATCTCTCATCGCGTGGGCGATACCGAACGGTATCGTCACATCACCTACATCGTCACAGACGGCCCCCACGTCAAGCAACACCGTCTGCGACATTTGATCATTAGCCCCGGAAAGGAGCGCGAGCCATGCCCCCGAGCGCAAGCCCACAAGGCCAGCACGCCGCCGCCACGCCCAGCCGAGCCGCTTGGCTCGACTTCGCGGCCGGTCCCGCCCGCTCCCTTCGCAAGCTGATCGGCCAGGGCGAGCCTGCCTCGCCCGGCCAGGACTGGGCCTCCTCCCCCAAGGCCCGCACCAAATCCCGGCGTCCCGTCTGGGAATGAACAAGCACCAAAGTCTCCTCCCCCCGCTTCCCCCGTCCTCGCTTTCAAGTCCGACAGGTACGACCATGTCCCTCCGTCCCGCCCTCACCTCCTTCGCCGGCCTGGCCGCCGTGGCCGTGCTGGCCGCCTGCTCGGCCCAGGCCAAGCCTGAAGCCGCCCCGCCCCCCGCCCAGGTCACCATCACCCCCGTCGCGTTCAAGGAACTGCGCCAGTGGGACGACTTCACCGGTCGCCTCGAGGCCGTCGACACCGTCGACATCCGCCCGCGCGTCAGCGGCTACATCGACGGCGCCCGCTTCGAGGAAGGCGCCCGGGTCCGCAAGGGCCAGGTGTTGTTCCAGATCGACGCCCGCCCCTACCAGGCCGAAGCCAACCGCGCCCAGGCCGAGGTCGAGCGCGCCAAGGCCCAGCTGAACCTGGCCGTCGTCAACCGCGAGCGCGGCCGCCGGCTGATCGAGCAGAACGCCCTGGCCCAGAGCGAATTCGACCGGCTCTCCGCTGAAGAAAAAGCGGCTCAGGCCAATGTCGCCGCCGCCAGCGCCGCCTACCAGACCGCCCGCCTGAACCTGGAATGGACCCGCGTGGTCTCGCCCATCGACGGCCGGGTCTCGAAAGCCGTGATCACCCGCGGCAACCTGGTCACCCCGTCCGACCTGCTGACGACGGTCGTCAGCGACGCCCCGATCTACGCCACGTTCAACGCCGACGAGCAGACCTTCCTGAAGTACGCCGCCGCCGAGCGCGGCAAGGCCAGCCCGGTCTATATGGGGCTGATGACCGAGGACGGTTATCCCCACCAGGGCCAGCTGAAGTTCATCGACAACGCCCTGGACGCCAAGAGCGGCACGATCAACGGCCGGGCCATCTTCGCCAACGCCGACGGCCGCTTCACCCCGGGCCTGTTCGCCCGCATCCGCATGGTCAGCGACACCTCGGCCACCGTGGCCCTGGCCCCGGACCGCGCGGTGGCGACGGATCTGGGCAAGCGCTTCGTGGTGGTAGTGAACGCCAACAACAAGGCCGAGTACCGTCCCGTCGAGATCGGTCCGCTGGCCGGCAACCTGCGCATCATCCGCTCGGGTCTGAAGCCCGGCGACCGGGTGATCGTGGCGGGCCTGCAGAAGGTCAAGCCGGGCGACACGGTCAAGCCGGTGGTGATCAAGACCGACCTGTCGGCCGATCTGGCCCAGTTCGAGACCGGTCCCCAGCGGGTCGCGATGATCAACAGCGTCGGCCAGAACTAAGCCCACCTCTCCCTTCCCCCTTCGATGGGGGAAGGGCCGGGGATGGGGGTGAAAGCGCGTCAGGATAAGGCGCCGCCCGCGAAACCTCCCCCGCCGCAGTCACCCCCACCCCTGCCCCTCCCCCATCCAGGGGGAGGGGGCTCTCCCTTCACGCCTCCTCCCCGGACGCCCCCCATGAATTTCTCCAAGTTCTTCGTCAGCCGGCCGCGCTTCGCCGCCGTGCTGTCGATCGTCATCTTCATCGCGGGGCTCGTGGCCCTGCCGCGCCTGCCGATCTCGGAATATCCCGAGGTGGTGCCGCCGACCGTGGTCGTGCGCGCCGCCTATCCGGGGGCCAACCCCGCCGTCATCGGCCAGACCGTCGCCGCCCCGCTGGAGCAGGCGATCAACGGCGTCGAGGGCATGATCTACCAGTCGTCGCAGTCGGCTTCCGACGGCGCGATGATCCTGACCGTCACCTTCGCCCTCGGGACCGATCTCGATAAGGCCCAGGTGCAGGTCCAGAACCGCGTCGCCCAGGCCCTGCCGAAACTGCCCCAGGAGGTGCAGCGCATCGGCGTGACCACCGACAAGGCCTCGCCCGACCTGACCCTGGTCGTGCACATGATCTCGCCCAACAACCGCTACGACATGCTGTACCTCAGCAACTACGCCCAGCTGAACGTGCGGGATCGGCTGAAGCGCGTCGACGGCGTGGGCGATGTCCAGATCTTCGGGGCCGGCGCCTACTCCATGCGCGTGTGGCTGGATCCTGAAAAGCTGGCCTCGCTGAACATGACCGCCGGCGATGTGGTCAAGGCCCTGCGCGAACAGAACGTCCAGGTCGCCGCCGGCCAGCTGGGCGCTCCGCCCACCAACACCGGCGCCGACTTCCAGCTGTCGATCAACGCTCCCGGCCGCCTGACCGACGAGGAGCAGTTCCGAAACGTCATCATCCGCTCTGGCGAGAACGGCGAGCTGACCCACCTGGGCGACGTGGCCCGCGTGGAAATGGGCGCCAACAACTACGCCCTGCGCTCGCTGCTCGACAACAAGTCGGCCGTGGCCATGCCGATCTTCCAGCGCCCGGGCTCCAACGCCCTGCAGATGGCGGCCGACATCAAGAAGACCATGAAGGAGCTCAAGAAGGAGTTCCCCGAAGGGGTCGACTACGAGATCATCTACGACACCACCGCCTTCGTGCAGGAATCGATCAATTCGGTGATCCACACCCTGATCGAGGCCATCATCCTGGTGGTGCTGGTGGTGGTGCTGTTCCTGCAGGGCTGGCGCGCCTCGATCATCCCGCTGATCGCCGTGCCCGTCTCGCTGATCGGCACCTTCGCGGTGCTGCTGATGCTGGGCTTCGGCCTCAATGCCCTGACGCTGTTCGGCCTGGTGCTGGCCATCGGCATCGTGGTCGACGACGCCATCGTCGTGGTCGAGAACGTCGAGCGCAACATCACCGACGGGCTGGAGCCGGCGGCGGCCACCCGCAAGGCCATGAGCGAGGTCACCGGACCGATCATCTCCACGGCCCTGGTGCTGTGCGCGGTGTTCATCCCCACCGCCTTCATCAGCGGCCTGTCGGGCCAGTTCTACCGCCAGTTTGCCCTGACCATCGCCATCTCGACGGTGATCTCGGCCTTCAACTCCCTGACCCTGTCGCCGGCCCTGGCCGCCGTGCTCCTCAAGAGCCACGACGCGCCCAAGGACCGCTTCCAGAAGATGATCGACGCGGCCCTGGGGTGGCTGTTCAACCCGTTCAACCGCTTCTTCGCCAAGGCCTCCAACGGCTATGTCGGCGGCGTGGCCAAGACCCTGGGCCGCTCGACCGCGGGCCTGATCATCTACGGCGTGCTGCTGGCCCTGACCATCGGCGCCTTCATGAAGACCCCCGGCGGCTTCGTGCCCCAGCAGGACAAGGCCTATGTGGTCGCCGTCTTGCAGTTGCCCGACGCCGCCTCGCTGGACCGTACCGAGGCCGTCATCCGCCAGATGGGCGACATCGCCATGAAGGTGCCTGGCATCAAGCATTCCGTCGCCTTCCCCGGCCTGTCGGCCAACGGCTTCATCAACAGCCCCAACTCCGGCGCGGTGTTCTTCCCGCTGGACGACTTCAAGAACCGCAAGGGTCACGAGCTGTCGGCCAACGCCATCGTCGGCGAGCTGAACGCCAAGTTCGGCGCCATCCCCGACGCCCAGATCGCGGTCTTCCCGCCGCCTTCGGTGCAGGGGCTGGGCACGATCGGCGGCTTCCGCATGCAGATCGTCGACCGCGCCGGTCTCGGCCCGGACGAGCTGAACAAGCAGACCCAGAACCTGATCGACAAGGCCCGCAAGGACCCCGCCCTGACCGGCGTGTTCTCGACCTACCAGGTCAGCGTTCCGAAGATCGAGGCCAACATCGATCGCGAGAAGGCCCGGGCCTCGGGCGTCAGCCTGACCGACCTCTTCGAAACCATGCAGGTCTATCTGGGCTCGCTGTACGTCAACGACTTCAACCGCTTTGGCCGCACCTACGAGGTCAACGTCCAGGCCGACCAGAAATTCCGGCTTCAGCCCGAGCAGATGCTGCGCCTGCAGACCCGCAACGGCTCGGGCCAGATGATCCCGCTGGGCGCCTTCGTCAGCTTCAAGGAGGCCACCGGCCCCGACCGCGAGAGCCACTACAACGGCGTGCTCACGGCCGAGATCAACGGCGGCCCGGCCCCCGGCTATTCGACGGGCCAGGCGCAGAAGGCCCTGGAAGACCTGGCCAAGAAGGAACTGCCCAACGGCATGGGCTACGAGTGGACCGAGCTGACCTACCAGCAGATCCTGGCGGGCAACACGGCGATCTACATCTTCCCGCTCTGCGTGCTGCTGGCCTTCCTGGTGCTGGTGGCCCAGTACGAGAGCTGGAGCCTGCCGCTGGTGGTCATCCTGATTGTGCCGATGACCCTGCTGTCGGCCCTGGCCGGCGTGCTGCTGACCCATGGCGACAACAACATCTTCACCCAGATCGGGCTGATCGTGCTGGTGGGCCTGGCCTGCAAGAACGCCATCCTGATCGTCGAGTTCGCCAAGGAACGCGAGGAGCACGGCGACACCCCGCTTCAGGCGGTGCTGGAAGCCTGCCGCCTGCGCCTGCGGCCAATCCTGATGACCTCGATCGCCTTCATCATGGGCGTGTGGCCGCTGGTCGTCTCCCACGGGGCCGGCGCGGAGATGCGCCGGGCCATGGGCGTGGCGGTGTTCTCCGGCATGCTGGGGGTGACGGTCTTCGGCCTGATCCTGACCCCGATCTTCTACTTCGTGATCCGCCGCAACACCGCCCGTCGGGCGGCCGAGAAAGCCGCGCTGAAGGCGGCTCAGACCCCGGTGGAGGCGCACTGATGCCTGCTTCTTCCCCCCTCCCCCTCGATGGGGGAGGGGCCGGGGGTGGGGGTGACCACGGCGGTGGACGACACCCCGACCTCGCCACATCCGGACACGCCTTCACCCCCATCCCCAACCCTTCCCCCATCCAGGGGGAAGGGAGACCTTCGAGGTCCCCCATGACTGCCTTGAAACACACCCTGACCATCGGCGCTTCGATGCTCCTGCTCTCGGCCTGCGCCGTGGGCCCGGACTACAAGACCCCCGTCCAGGCCCCGGTCGTCCTGCAAAACGCCCCGGCCGGCGCCTTCTCCACCGCCGCCCCCGAGGCCCAGTGGTGGAAGGCGTTCAACGACCCGGTGCTGGACGGCCTGGTCACCCAGGCCCTCTCGGGCAATCTCGATCTCAAGGTCGCGGTCGCCCGGGTGGACGAGGCCCGCGCCCTGTTCAAGGACGCGCGCCTGGACCAGCTGCCCCGCGTCACCGCCGACGGCTCGTACGTCAAAAGCGACCAGCAGCAGCCCGGCTCGGGCGGCCAACGCGTCGAGAGCGAGACCTACCAGGCCGGCTTCGACGCCGGCTGGGAGATCGACCTCTTCGGCCGCGTCCGCCGGGGCGTGGAGTCGGCGCGGGCCGAGGCCGGGGCGGCCCAGGCCGACCTGCGCGACGCCCAGGTGACCATCGCCGCCGAGGTGGCCCGCAACTACCTGGAACTGCGCGGCGCCCAGGCGCGGCTGGCCGTGGCCAACCGCAACCTCGCCACCCAGCGCGAGACCCTGCGCTTGACCCAGGTGCGCTACGACGCCGGGGCCGGCAGCCCCATCGACGTGGCCTCGGCTCAAGCCCGCCTCAACGCCACCGAGGCGGCGATCCCGTCGCTGATCACGACCGAGAAGCGCGCCAACTACCGGCTCTGCGTGCTGGTGGGCCAGCGCCCCGGCCAGCTGGATGCGACCCTGGCGGCCCGCGACGTCGAGCTTTCGCCGCTGATCGCCGCCCTGCCGATCGGCGACGCGGCCGATCTGCTGCGCCGCCGCCCTGACGTCCAGGCCGCCGAGCGCCGCCTGGCCGCCCAGACCGCCAAGGTGGGGGTGGCCACGGCCGACCTCTTCCCGCGCGTGCGGGTGACCGGCTTCGTCGGCTTCCTGTCGGGCACGGCCAGCGGCTTCGGCAACAGCGCCAGCCAGGCCTGGTCGGTGGCCCCGTCGGTCTCCTGGCCGGCCCTGGATCTCGGCGGCGCGCACCAGCGCCTGAAGGCCGCCGAGGCCCGCAACGACGCGGCCCTGGCCCAGTACGACCAGACCGTGCTGGCCGCCCTGGAGGACCTGGAGAACGCCCTGGTCGGCTATCGCCAGCAGCAGGCCCAGCTGGTCAGCCTGACCCGCCAGGCCGCCGCCTCGCGCCGCGCAGCCGAGCTGGCGCGGATCCAATACAAGGAAGGCGGCATCGACTTCCTGGTGCTGCTGGACGCCGAACGCACCCTGCTGGCGGCCGAGGACTCGCTGACGGTCGCGGAGACCGGCGTGAACACCAACGTCGTGGCCATCTACAAGGCGCTGGGAGGCGGCTGGAGCTAGGAAGTTATCCACAGGGGCGCGAGCCGGGGACATGCACTTGTGCGTGTCCCCAATCTCGTCCACGGCGGTTCAACCGTAGCCCTTCGGCGCCAGCGTCTGGGGACACGCACAAGTGCATGTCCCCGGCCTCTATCCCCGCTCCCGCCGAGACAGACACCAACAAATCCAAAACCCTACACGAAAACGCGCGTTTCTTATCCCCACCCTCCGGGACGGCCGCACACTCTCGGCATGACCCAAGCCCTCGCCCTCCCCGCCCTCACCCCTGCCTCCCGCTGGAGCCAGGCCCTGCAAGCCAAGCTCATGGCCGCCATCGACGCGCTCTGGGCGATCCTGGAGCACAGCCTCGACCCCGCCGAGATCAAGCAGGTCCGCGACCGGGCGAAAGCCATCGGCGAACTGGCCGCCATGGCCCGCAAGGTGGCGCAGATCACGCCCCGCCGCGTCCGGCCAAGGCCGGGGACGACGAAGGGGACGCACACGCGCGGCAAGACCTCGCCGAACCTGTCGAAGACCTCGAAGCGGGTGTGTGTCCCCCAATTCGGCCGCAAGCGGCCCAGGCCGAACACGCCCGCCGGGCGCTGGAGAAGCTGAAGGGCGGTCGGCGCGGGCGGCCGTAGCGCCGCTTGCCTCCCACCCCGTTTCCACGCAACCTCCGACCCGAACCCAAGCGGAGACCCTGCGCATGGCGAAGCTCGTCTTTGGAATGAACCAGTCGTTGGACGGCTATGTCGACCACACGGCCTTCGCGCCCGATCCCGTCGTCTTCCGCCACTTCATCGACCAGGCCCGCGAGCAGGCCGGCAGCCTCTACGGCCGCAAGCTCTACGAGATCATGCGGTACTGGGACGAGGAGCAGCCGGGTTGGGGCGACGAGGAGCGCGCCTTCGCGACGGCCTGGCGCGCCCAGCACAAATGGGTCGTCTCGCGCACCCTGACCTCGGTCGGCCCCAACGCCACCCTGCTGGGCAGCGACCTGGAGGCCGAGGTCCGCGCCCTGAAGGCCCGCGTCGACGGCGAGATCGAGGTCGGCGGCCCCGACCTGGCGCGCAGCCTGACGGCGCTCGGCCTGATCGACGCCTATCGCATCTATCTCCACCCCGTCGTGGTGGGTGGCGGCGCGCCCTACTTCAACGACTCCCGGCCCGCACTCCGCTTCGTGGGCAGCCGGCTCATCGGCGAGCAGACGCTCCAGCTGACCTACGTGCCGGCCTGACGGCGGCTCAGCTCACGCCGAGGGCCAGGAGCAGGTCAGACGTGATGCCCGGAGAAGACAGCAGGCCGTGCTTGACCCGATAGTCGAGGATCGCCGCCCGGGTGTTGACGCCGATCACCCCATCCGGAACGACAGCCTTGTAGCCGAGGGCCCTGAGCTTTTCCTGCACCCGCCACTCGCGTGAAAGCTCGACCGCCGGCGCGCCCGTCACGAAGGGCCAGATCTTGGCGAACAAGGCCTTGCGCTCGGGCAGGCCCACCAACCCGCCGTTGATCCCCAGCGTGACCAGCTTGATATCGTTGTTGTCGGCCGCCAGGTTCAGGTTCTTGGACTTCCACTCCTGGAGCGCGGGACTCAGGACATTCTCCTTGGTGTTGATCAGATCGGGCTGGCCCTCGAGATCGACACCCATCGCCTTGCCGAATTTCCGATAGGATTCCCGCCCGGTGGTCTGCAGCACCCCGCGCCCCCGATAGGTCCAGCCGTCCTGCGTCGCGGGCGGCCCGTTTCCCATCCTGTCGCCATAGACCAAGCTGAACAGGGCCACGCCGTTGTCCTTGGCGCATTGCTCGGCCATGGCCACGCAGGCGGCGCGGTTCGGGAAGTACCGGTGCCAGTTGCCGCCGTCCCACATGTCGCCGAGGTTCTTGGCGGTGTATCGCCCGCTCTCGACCAGGATCCGCAGGTTGCCGGTCTCGTGCAGGCACTGGGCCATGAAGTGCGCGAGCCGCAGCGGCGTGGTGATGCCGAACTTCGCCAGAGTGGCGTCGCCCTCCTCGAATGCCTTGCGATAGGTGGCGTTCGCGTTCGGCGCGAATTTCGCGACCACGTCCTTTGCCGTCACGCTCATGGCTTCCCCCGAAGACCGTTTCGCGGAAACGATGCGCGTAAAGGTGAAGCTTAGCAACCTATGCGGCGCCTTGGAGGCACAATTCGCCGTCCGGCGTCGATGGCCTATCCCCTCGGCAACGCCACCTCGAACGCCGCTCCTTCGCCCGCTTCGACCAGGGCGATGCGCCCCTGGCTTGCCGCCAGCAGCGACCGCGCGATCGACAGGCCAAGGCCCGTGCCGCCGGTCTCGCGCCGGCTGGTGAAGAACGGTTCGAACAGGCGCTCGCGGTCGGCCGTCGGCACGCCCGGACCGTCGTCCGACACCCGCAGCACCACCTCCTCGCCCACGGCTTCCGCCCGTATCATCACGGTCCGCGCCCCGGCCTGGCGGCTGTTCTCCACCAGGGTAGTCAGCACGGTCTCGACCGTGGTTTCGGGCGCGGCCAGCAGGGGCAGGTCCTTGGGCAGGTCCAGGACCACGGCGATGTCGCGCCCCTGGGCGTCGGCCACCCGCCGCGCGGCGGGCGCCAGTTCCGACGCCACCCCCGGCTGCGGCATGGCCATGTCGGCGCGGGCCAGGTCCATCAGCCGGCCGACCAGCTGCGAGAGCCGGGCGCTGTCGGCCGAGATGTTGCCGAGGAACCGGCGGCGGTCCTCGTCGCTCATGGTGTCGAAGTGGTCGTCCAGCAGTTCGACCGCCCCGGCGATGCCGGCCAGGGGCGTCTTGAACTCGTGGCTGACGGCGGCGGCGAAGTCGCGCAGGTAGCGCGAGCGCACGGCGATGGCGTCGGCCATCAGCTGGAAGTCGCTGTAGAGGGCGCGGATCTCCAGGGCCGCGGTGGCCGGGGTCTCCGGCACGGCGCCCTGCCCCGTGGCCACGCTGCGAGTGGCGGCGCTCAGCGCCTCGATGGGCCGGGTCACCCCGCGCGACACCAGGCCCGACAGCAGCACCAGCAAGAGGATCGTCGCCCCGCCCCCGACCAGCAGCTTGCCCCGGTCCTGGTAGACGCCCCGGAACAGCGCCCGGGGCGAGCGCGACAAGAGAAGCGCGCCCACCACCTTGCCGTTGACCACCACCGGCCGGGCATGGTGCAGGCGCACGGCCGAGGCGCGGCTCAGCCACTCGAACGAATAGCGCGGGTGATAGGCCCCGTTACGGCGCAGGACGGTGCGCGAATGGCCCTTCAGCGCCGCCTGGATCTCGGGCAGGGCCGCGAGACTTCCGCCCTGCCCCAAGCCCCGCACCACCACCCCATGGCGGTCGACGATCAGGATCGAGGCCAGGGTGCTGCGGCTGGTCTGGTCGAAGATCGGCTCCAGCACCTCGGCGGCGACTTCCGCCTGGGGATCGGCCTTGGCGCCGGGCGTGGAGGCCGGGCGCTCGGGCAGGACGGGCGAGGAGCGCAGGTCGATGCTGGTGGATTCCGGCCGGTAGTAGCCGGGATCGTCGCGGGCGTCGGGATCGGCGGGGGTCAGGTCGCGCACGGCGCCCGGCCACAGGTTGGCCGCGGCCGAGGCCAGGGCGGCGCCTTGGCTGGTCAGCTCGGCCTCGGTCTGGCGTACCAGGGTGTTCTCATAGGTGCGCAGGAACACCGCCCCGATGGCCGGCATGGCGGCGGCGAACAGCAGCACGGTCAGCAGGATGGTGCGCAGCCGCAGGGCCGGCCACCAGGTCCGCACCCAGCCGCGCGTCGCCTCGATCACCCTTCCACGCCCGCGCCAGAAGCTCCTTGGCAAGCGCCCAGGCGGTAGCCGATCCCGGCCCGAGTCTCGATCACGTCGTGCCCGCCCACCCCGGCGAACTTGGCCCGCAGGTTGCGCACATGGCTGTCGATGGTGCGGTCGGTGACGGCGAAGCCGGGGCCGCGCAGGCGGTCGATGATGGCGTCGCGGCTGAACACCTTGGTCGGGGTGGTGGCCAGGGTCTTCAGGATCGTGAACTCGGTCACGGTCAGCGACACGTCGGTCCCGGCCCAGGCCGCGCTCCAGGCCTCGGGATCCAGAGCCAGGCGCCCCCGGACGATCAGGCCGTCGGCGGCGGGGCCGGCCTCCGCGCTCTTGCCCCCGGTGCGCCGCAGGATGGCCTGGACGCGGGCGGTCACCTCGCGCGGGCTGAACGGCTTGACCACATAGTCGTCGGCCCCCAGCTCGATGCCCAGCACCCGGTCGATCTCGTCGTCGCGCGAGCTGAGGAACAGGATCGGCAGGTCGCCCTGGGCCCGCAGGCGGCGGCAGACCTCCAGCCCGTCCAGGCGCGGCATGTTGATGTCCAGCACCACCAGGTCCGGCGTGCGTTCCGCGACGGAGGCGAGGGCCGCCTCGCCGTCGGCGGCCTCGCGCGTCTCCAGCCCCGCCTTGGCCAGGGCGAACACCAGGAGCTGGCGGATGTGGGGATCGTCGTCGACGACCAGGATCGTACGCTGCATGGGCCTCATGTTCAGTGCTCCGAGCCCTGGGTCAACGGGATTGGGGTCAACGGGTATGAGACCGCCGCGATCGGGGCGCCGTCGCAGTCGCGGTGATAGATCGGCGTGGGCTCGCCGAGAGCGTCGATCCGCGCCAGACGCAAAGCGTCGCGCGGGGTCCAGGCCCGCCAGTCTGTCTGTGCGGCGCGCAGGGCGGCCACGCCGCGCTCGCGCACCGGCGCCAGGCGGGCGGCCAGGTCCGGCGGGATCGGACGGCGCTCCAGCTCCGCCACCGACACCAGGGCCGAGGGTCCCAGGCCGTCCAGGTAGCAGACGTCCAGTTCCGGCCCCGCCCCGCCCACCTCGCGGGCGTGGCGCACGTTCCAGGCGGCGGCCACCGCGCCCAGGTCGACCACGCAGCCGGCGGTCAGCACCAGCAGGGCCGCGACGGCGTTGGCGTTGATCAGCCAGGCCCCGCTCCTGCCGCGCAGCATCCGCCAGCAGATCAGCACCAGACCCAGGGCGACCAGGACCATCCAGACCAGGGCGGCGATCCGCAGGCGGGTCAGGGAATAGGCCTGCACGTAGTCGACCGTGCGCAGGATGCTGGAGGCCACCAGGAAGAGGTTCTGCCCCACCCACAGCACGACCAGCCAGCGGATCGCCGGAACCTTGGCCGTGGGGCGGCGCGGGTCCAGGGCCAGCAGCACGAACAGGCCGGCCAGCAGGGCCGTGGCGATCAGCGGATAGGCGCCGCGATGGGCGTACTGCGCCAGGGTCAGGCCGGCCGGCGGTCCGGCGCCGCCCCACAGGATCACCGCGTCCAGGCCGTTCTGCACGGCGAACAGGGCGTTGAAGACCAGCAGCGACAGGGTCACCGAGGCGACCGAGACTCCCGCGATGTCGGCGACCGGCCGGACCTTGCCCGCCGGCAGGGCGCGGCGACGGCGCGGCCGCAGTACGCCCCAGGCCAGGGTCAGCACGATCAGCCAGAAGACCGTCCGGGGGATCAGGTCCGCGCCGAAGGCCGGGAAGCGGACGGCCGAAAGGACCTGGGCGATCACCGGATTGGCGGCGGCGAACAGGGTCAGGAACACCGCCCCGCCCACCACCGGCAAGGCCAGCAGCGGCACGACGCCGCGCCAGTCCAGACTTCGCGTCGAGCGGCCGGCCTTGCGCGCCCGGCCCAGGTCGAGCCAGGGGCCGACCAGTCCGACCACGGCCTGGGCGACCAGGCGCTGGCTCCAGCGCCAGGCGTCGTCGAAGCGATGGGCGCGAGGCAGCAGCACCGCCAGGCCGAGCAGCGACCAGAACAGCCCCCAGGCCAGCAGGTTGGGCGCCCAGGCCAGGACCAGCGACAGGACGGTGGCCGCCACCAGTGCCCAGCCGGCCTTGGCGTCGCGCCGGGCGGCGGGATGCAGGGCGGTGGCCGCCAGGGTCAGCAGCAGGGCGAAGCCGCCCACGGTCGCGCCCAGGTCATGCCCCCAGAACAGCAGGTCGGCGACCACGACCAGGGCCAGGGCGGCGGCGACCTTCAGCGCGAAGGACAGGTCGCGAGGACCTCGGGACGACGACATGGGCGGGCTCCGGCTTTAGGAGCCTTTCAAGTGCCCGGGCGCGGTGGAGACGGGCTTGGCCGCCCCGCGCGTTTGCCGTGCAGTTTCGATGCAGAAGACCTCCTCACCCGCGCAGCGGGGGAGGAGAAACGAGCCCCCTACGCCTCCTCGACCGTGTCGGTCCACCGGCCGAACGGGGTCTCGGGCTCGTCGACCAGGCTGGGCTGCAGCGAGCGCAGGTCGCTGGGGCGGATGTTGAAAGCCTTGCGGAAGCTGCGGCTGAAATGGGCCTCGCTGGAGAAGCCGCATTGGAAGGCGATCTCGCTGATGCGGCGCGCTCGCTTGGGGTCCAGCAGAGCCGCGCGAGCCAGGTGCAGGCGGCGCTCCCAGATATAGGCCGTCACCCCGCCCAGGGGCTCGAACAGGCGGTAGAGGGTCGAGCGCGACACGCCCAGGGCCTCGCTGATCTTGGCGGGGTTGAGGCTGGGCTCCAGGAGGTTCGCCTCGACATAGGCCCGCGCCCGCATCAGCAACGGCGACTCCCGCACGCCGAAGTCGGCGCGGCCCGCCTCCATGGCCAGGCACGCGCCCAGGAGCTCGGTCGTGGCGCGGGTGATGCCCGGCAGGGTTTCGGGCAAGAGCTGTGGGAACCAGCGGGTCACCGCCGTCAGGTGCTCGACCAGCAGGCCCGCGCGGTTGGCGTCCAGCACCATGCCGTGCAGGGCGATGCCGGGGGCCACGGCCTCGACCTCCGAGCGGGGCAAGAAGGTCGACAGCACCTTGACCGCCGTGCTGCGCATCATCATCGGACGCGACAGATCGCAGATGCCGACCTCGCCCGGTCCGGCCGCATAGGGCACGCCGTCGAAATCGCCCGTGTGCGAGCCGGCGATGGTGAGCTGGACAATGTAGTGGTCGTGGCTATCGGCGGCGACCATCTCCGGCGTACGGAACACGGTCTGCCCGCCCGTCTCGGTCACGTAGAAGGCGTGGGCGCCCAGGCGCAGCGAGGTGATGTTGGCGGTGAAGCCCGGCTCGGGGTCGCGGGCGTCCAGGGCCACCAGGACTTCACGCCGATAGTGGTCGTGACGATCCTCGGGCGGCACGTTCCTGGTGCTGAAATTCGTCCGCGCCAGACTCGGCTGCGGCGTACGCGACGATACAGGTTCACTCATGTGGCCTTCCCCCAAAGGCACAATCACGCTTTTCCGGTTCAGGCCAAATGTGATCGTTCGTCGCACCGCGCGAGCCCCGCGACGGGCTTTGAGACGACCGGTCAACGAAATGGAACCGGCATGTAATGGCGTAGGCTGACAAAGCCTTAGGACTGTCGGCCGGCCGACGGACGAACAGGGGTTTGCGATCGTCGAAGCTTTAGAATATCTATTCGCCCCGACGTCACCGGACGCGGAGCCGATCAGGTCGGAGAACGGCGCATCGCGCAGGCCCGAAGGCCGCGCGGCAGCACCGCCCCATACCCCCGGGAGG
The DNA here is from genome assembly GCF_059418225.1 of Caulobacter sp. GW821-FHT09B08. Classification (NCBI taxonomy): domain Bacteria; kingdom Pseudomonadati; phylum Pseudomonadota; class Alphaproteobacteria; order Caulobacterales; family Caulobacteraceae; genus Caulobacter; species Caulobacter sp. GW821-FHT09B08. The sequence goes on from NZ_JBWKPL010000004.1 coordinate 298,029, forward strand.
GGGAACAAAACTGAAGGCGGGCCTTGGGGGAGGCCCGCCTTTCTTGTTTCCAGGGTCCAGCCTCTTTGAGAGACGGCTTCAACTCGTCCACCACCCCCGCGTGGCGGGGCACGCCGCCAGCGCCCGCTGGTAGCCATCGCGCCCGCGCAGCCGCGTCAGGTAGGCTTGCTCGGCCTCGCCCAGCGTGAAGCCGATATTCTTGCGCGCCATCTCCAGCGCATAGCCCACCGAGATGTCCGCGGCGGTGAAGGTCTCGCCGGCCATGTAGGGCGCCTGTTCCAGCCGTCGCGTCACCAGGCCCAGCCGGCTGGTGAACACCCACATCGCCTGGCGCGCGCTCCAATTGTCGCGCTCGGCCTCCGGCGCGATGTTGCGGGCGCCGGAGACGAAATAGACGGAAGCCGCCAGCCCGGCCTCGCCCAGGTGGAGGAACTGCTGGTAGGGGGGAAAGGCGGCGTCGGCCGCGCTCGGCGCCAGGGTCGTGGGCCCGTAGCGCGCCAGCAGATATTCCATGATCGCGATGGACTCGACCATCGTGACCTCGCCGTCGCGCAGCGCGGGGATGAAGCCGGCCGGATTGAGCGCCAGGAACTCGGCGTCGTTCTCGACCCCGGCCAGGAGGTCGACGTCCCGCAGCCGGTACGGCAGGCCCATCTCCTCCAGCAGCCAGACGACCCGAAAGCCCCGCCCCTCGCCGAAGACCGTCAGCATGGCGCGCTCCGGTTCCTAGTGCTCGCGGCCCATCCGCCAGAAGGTCTGGAACATCGGCTCGACCAGATAGGCCAGGGCCGAGCGCTTGCGCAGGGGGATCAGGACCTCGACCGGCAGGCCGGCCTGCAGGCCTGACCGGCCGCCCCGGATCTGGGTGACCTTTTCCAGCTCCTCGGGCGGGGCGGCGACCTCGGCGCGGAAGTATTGGATGCCGGTCTTCTCGTCGGTGAAGCTGTCGGCCGACAGCTCCGTCAGGGTGCCGTTCAGCAGCGGCAGGTCGCGCTCGTGCAGCGAGGTGAAGCGGATCTGGGTCTTCTGGCCGGGCTTGAGATCGTCGGCGTCGTTGGGCGAGACCTTGGCCTGGATCACCAGGCGGCGGTCCTGGGGCACGATCTCCATCAGGGTCTGGCCGGGCGCCACCACCCCGCCGACGGTGAAGACGTTCAGCCCCACCACCTTGCCGCCCGACGGGGCGCGGACCGTGGCGCGGGCCAGCTGTTCGCGGGCCGCCAGCACCTTGGGCTGGAGATCGTCGAGCCGCACCTGCACGTCGCGCAGCTGGCCGGAGACCTCTTCCATCATCTGCCGCTCCAGCGACAGGGTCTGCATGCGGGTCTCGCCGATCTGCTCGCCCGAGCGGGCGATCTGGGCGCGGTAGGCGCCGTCCTCGCCGGTCAGGGCCGCGGCGCTGCGCTGCAGGGCCAGGACGCGGGTCTTAGGCGCGAAGCCCTTGTCCGCCAGCTCCTGCACGCCCTTCAGCTCCTCCTCGATCAGCTTCTGCTGCTCGCGATTGGCCTCCAGCTGGCGCTGGGCGCCGCTGGTCTGCTGGTCCAGCTGCAGGACGCGCTGGTTCAGCACGCCGCGCTGGGTCTGCAGCGAGCTGCGGCGGGCCTGGAACTGCTGGCGCTGCAGGCGCAGGGCGTCCTCGGCCAGCGGCCTGTCCTCGGGCGCCAGGTCGGCGAATTCGGGCGGCGCGCCGAAGCCGGCCTTGTGGTCGCGCTCGGCGATCAGGCGGGCGCGCTGGGCCAGCAGGGTCAGGGTCTCGCCGGTCATGCCGCGCTCGCTGGCCCGTAGTTCCGAGGCCGACAGCTCGACCAGGATCTGGCCCTTGACCACGGTCTGGCCTTCCACGACGCGGATGGCCGTGACCACCCCGCCCTCGCGGTTCTGCACCGCCTGGCGGTTGCCCGACACGGCGATCACCCCGTGGGCGTAGGCGCCCGCGTCCAGCGGGGCCAGGGCGGCCCAGCCCAGGAAGCCGACGAAGAACAGCCCGGCCACGCCCGCGCCGATGCGGATGAACAGGGCCGGGTCGTCCGACAGGCGCGGCGGGACCGCGCCCGGAGCTGAGGGCGAGGCGGGAGCCTGAGGAGACGCGACGTTCATGGCTTGACGACCTGCAGGGAACCACCGGCGGCAGCGGTGTTGGCTTGGGCGGCCTTGGCGGCGGCGGACATCTGGTTGATCACTTCGTTGCGCGGCCCGATCCGCTCGACCTGGCCGTCGCGCAGCACCAGCAGGCGGTCGGCGACGTTGAGGATGCCGGTGCGGTGGGCCACGATCATGATCGCCGCGCCCCGGGCCTTGGCGGCCAGGATGGCGGCGTTCAGCGCCTGCTCGCCGTCGGCGTCGAGGGCCGAGTTGGGCTCGTCCAGCACCAGCAGCGGCGGATTGCCGTAGAGCGCCCGCGCCAAGGCCACGCGCTGGGCCTGGCCGGCCGACAGGCCGCGTCCGCCCGCCCCCAGCGGCGTGTCGTAGCCGTTGGGGAAGCGCAGGATCAGCTCGTGCACGCCGGCCGCCTGGGCGGCGGCGACCACGGCCGCGTCGATGGCGGCGGCGGTCTGCCCGCCCTCGTCCTGGCCCTCGCGCGACGCCCAGCCGGCGAAGCGCGAGATGTTGTCCTTGATGGTGCCGGCCATCAGGGCCGAGTCCTGGGGCACGTAGCCGATGAAGCGGCCCAGCCGGTCGCCGTCCCAGTCGGCCAGGTTCGCGCCGTCCAGGCGCACCGTGCCTGCGTCGGGCGTGATCGCCCCGCAGGCCACCCGCGCCAAGGTGGTCTTGCCCGCCCCGCTGGGACCGATGACGCCCAGGATCTCGCCCGGCGCCATGCGCAGCGACACGCCGCGCAGCAGGATCGGACCGTTCTCGATCGGCGCGCGCACGGCCACCTGCTCCAGGGCCAGGACGCCGGTGGGCGCGGGCAACTGGGTGCCGGCCACGTCCATGGTCTTGGCGGGGAACAGCTTGATCAGGTTGTTGAGCGCGCCGCGCGTCTGGCCCACCACGCCCCAGGCGCCGACCAGTTGCTCGATGGGCTGCAGGGCGCGGCTCATCAGCACCGAGGCGGCGATGATGGCGCCCGCCGAAATCTGCTTGTCCACCGCCAGCCAGGCGCCCAGGCCCAGGGCGGCCGACTGCAGGAACATGCGGGTGAACTTGGTGGCCGCCGAATAGCCGCCGCCGGTGAACTGGGCCTTGACCGACAGGTCCAGGCCGTTGCGGCGGTCGGCCAGCTGGCGCTCGCGCAAGGCGCCGCGCATGCCCAGAGCCCGCACGACCTCGGCGTTGGCGGCCGCGGCCTCCTGCGAGGCGTAGGCCTGGGACTGGGCGATGAAGGCCTCGCGGGCCCGGCCGCGGGTGGCGCGCTCGTTCAGCACCGCCAGCACGATCAGCACGGCCCCGCCGACGACGGTCATCGCGCCCAGGGCCGGGTGGATCATGAAGGCCACCAGCACGTAGATCGGGGTCCAGGGAATATCCAGCACCGCCACGGCCACGGGCCCAGACAGGGCGCCGCGCACGATGTCGAACTCGCGCATGCCCTGGGCCGAGGTGCCGGGGCTCATGGCGCTCATCAGCCGTTGCAGGATGCCGCCGGCCAGCAGCCGGTCCAGGCGCAGGCCGGCCAGGGCCAGCAGGCGCGAGCGCACCGACTCCAGCGCCGTCTGGGTGCCCAGGGCGAAGGCCACCACCAGGGTCAGGTACAGCAGGGTCAGGCGGCCCTCGGTGGGCACCACCCGGTCGTAGACCTGCATCATGTAGATGGTCGGCGCCAGCAACAGGATGTTGATGAGCGCGCTGAACACCGCCGCGGCCATCAGGTGCGGGCGGCAGGCTCGCAAGGCGGCGGCCAGCGGCGGCGGCAACGGGGCGTCCAGGAACTTCACGCGTCTCTCCCCGGGCGCATCGCGCCCGCCGCGACCAGCCCGGCCGATGCACGTAAAACGCCCCTCGGCCGGTACCTAACGTTGCGCCCCGCCTTTATGCAAGAACGACCTTGCTGCGATAGGGTTCGACGCCCGGGCGTTATTCCACGAAGGCGGGAGCGACGACGCGGCGGCCCAGCATGAAGGCGTCGGCCACGTGGCGCAGCGGGGTGACGTCGACGTCGGAGGCCCCGGCCGCGACCAGCTCGGCGAAGCGGGCGTAGAGGCCCGGATACTCGGCCTCGGGCGCCTCGTGGACCAGTTCGCCGTCGATCCACAGCTTGGCCCCGCCGTGCGACAGGCGCAGTGCCCCGCCGTCGGTGTCGATCTCGATGTCCCAGCTCTGCGGACCGGTCTGCAGGAAGTCGAACTCGGCGCGCACCGGCACGCCCGCCGTATCCACGAAGTCCAGCTCGGCCTGGATCGGCGACTGGCGGTTCTCGGGCACGTGCAGGGTGGCTTCCGTCAGGAAGAACGGGCGCGGCAGCACGGCGGTGGCGATCGACAGGGCGTTGATGCCGGGATCGAACACGCCCAGGCCGCCCGGCTCCCAGATCCAGTCCTGGCCGGGGTGCCAGACGCGCACGTCCTCGCGCCAGTTGATGCGGGCGGCGGTGATCGTCTTGCCGGCCAGCCAGTCGCGGGCGGGCTGCACGGCCGGGGCGTAGCGCGAGTGCCAGGTGGCCTGCAGGGTGACGCCGTGGTCCTGGGCGCCCTGGCGCAGGTCCTCGACCTCGCTCAGCGTCGCGCCGGGGGGCTTTTCCAGCATCACGTGCTTGCCGGCCTCCAGCGCCTGGCGGGCCAGGCCGTGGCGCACCTGCGGCGGGGTGCATAGCGAAACGGCGTCAAATTCCACGTCGCTGGCCAGCAGTTCGTCGAAGGTGTGGAAGCTGGGCAGGCCCGGCTGCTCGGCGTGCCGGCTGACGATGGCCACGAGCTCGAAGTCCGGATTCGCCGCCATGGCCGGCAGGTGCTGGTCGCGAGCGATCTTGCCCAGCCCGATCAGGGCCACGCGGATAGGGGTGGCGGACATGGGGACGCTTCGACTCCGGAGGCTCTTATTTGTACGACAAATGCTTGAGCGGGGGCGGGATGTCAACGACCGGGGACATGCCCTCGCGGCGTGTCCCCACCGCCATCCACGACGCCAAGACTTGGGGACACGCCGCAAGGGCATGTCCCCGGCCGCGCATGTCCCGACGCTTAAACCCCCAGCAACTCGAAGCTGCCCGCCAACCCATCGACCGCGCTATTCGCCACCCACAGGTCGAACATGCCCGGCTCGGCGATCCAGCCGTCGTCGCCGACGAACATCAGCGAGCCGCGCTCCAGGCTGAAGCGCACCTCGCGCTTCTCGCCGGGCTTCAGCGACACCCGCAGGAAGCGCTTGAGCTCGCGGATCGGCCGGGTGCGGCTGGCCACGCGGTCGTGGACATAGAGCTGGACCACCTTGTCGCCCACCACCTTGCCGGTGTTGGTCACGGTGACGTTGACATAGAGCTTGTCGTTCCACGGCAGGCGGGTGGTCGACAGGCGCAGGTCGCTGAGCGCGAAGCTGGCGTAAGACAGCCCGTGGCCGAACGGGTACAGCGCCTCGTTGCGGGTGGTGCGCCAGCGGGCCTTGTACTCCTGGCTGTCGTCGGCCTGGGGCGCGGGACGGCCGGTGGTGCGGTGATTGTAGGCGAACGGCTCCTGGCCGCTCTCGTGCGGGAAGCTGACCGGCAGGCAGGCCGACGGATTGACCTTGCCGAACACCACGTCGGCCACGGCGTGGCCGGTCTCGGTGCCCAGGAACCAGGTGGCCAGGATCGCCGGCGCGGCCTTGACCGCCCCCTCCAGCACCAGGGCCCGGCCGTGGCGCAACAGGACGACCGTCGGCTTGCCCGTGGCCCCGACCAGCTCGGCCAGCTGCTGCTGGACCTTGGGCAGGCCGATCTCGGTGCGCGATTGGGCCTCGCCCGACATGTTCTGGCTCTCGCCCACCGCCAGCAGCACCACGTCGGCGGCCCTGGCGGCGGCGACGGCCTGGTCGTAGCCGCCGGGGATCACGTTCTCGACGTCGCAGCCCTTGGCCACGATCAGCCTGGACGGATCGGCCATGGCCTCGCGCAGGCCGGTGGCCAGGTCGACGCCCAGGCTCTTGTCGCCGAAGAAGGCCCAGGGCCCCAGGATGTTGTCGCGGTCCTCGGCGAACGGACCGATCAGGGCGATCTTCTTGCCCGCCGTCGGCAGGGGCAGCAGGGCGCCGTCGTTCTTCAGCAGCACGATCGACCGCGCGCCGGCCTCGCGGGACAGCGCCCGCATGGCCGGGGTGGCGGTGTTGGCGGCCTGGGCCTTGGGGTCGATCGAGCGGAACGGCCGGTCGAACAGGCCCAGCGTCTCCTTCAGGCTCAGCACCCGACGCACGGCGTTGTCGACCGCCGCCATCGGCACCCGCCCCTGGGCCACCAGCTCGGGCAGGTAGCGGCTGTAGAGCCCGCTCTGCATCGAGATGTCGACGCCCGCCAGGATCGCCAGGCGCGCGGCGTCCTTGTCGTCGGCGGCGAAGCCGTGGGCCACCAGTTCCTGGTCGGCGGTGTAGTCGGAAATGACCACACCCTTGAAGTTCCACTCGCCGCGCAGGATGTCGGTCAGCAGGTGCTTGTTGGCCGTGGCCGGCACGCCGTTGATGTCGTTGAAGGCCGACATCACCGACAGGCAGCCGGCGTCGAAGGCGGCCTTGAACGGCGGCAGGTGCACCTCGCGCAGCGTGCCTTCCGACAGCTCGACGGTGTTGTAGTCCAGCCCCGCCATCACCGCCCCGTAGGCGGCGAAGTGCTTGGCGGTGGAGAGCAGGCTGTCGGGGGCGGTCAGGTCGCGGCCCTGGAAGCCGCGCACCCGGGCCTGGGCCATGACCTCGCCCAGGAAGACGTCCTCGCCCGAGCCCTCGGCGCCCCGGCCCCAGCGCTGGTCGCGGGCCACGTCGACCATCGGGGCGAAGGTCCAGTGGTTGCCGTAGGACGAGGCCTCGACGGCGGCGGCGCGGGCGGTGCGCTCGGCCAGGACGGGGTCGAAGCTGGCGCTCTCGCCCAGGGGGATCGGGAACACGGTCTTGAAGCCGTGGATCACGTCGGCGGCGAACAGCAGCGGAATGTGCAGGCGCGAGTGCTCGACGGCGGCGGTCTGGGCCAGGAGAGCGCCCTCGACCCCGACGCCGTTCATCAGCGTGCCGATGCGGCCCGCGCGGATGTCGGCCAAGAGCTGGCTGGTGTTGCGCTGGTTGACCAGCGGATTGATGTCGCCGACCGGCGGGCGGATCATGTCGGAATAGCACGACAGCTGGCCGCACTTTTCGTCCATGGTCATCTGGGCGATCAGGGCCTCGACGCGGGGCGAGGCGGCGCGCGCGGCGGCGGGGCCGCCCAGGGCGAGACCCGCCAGCCCGGCGGCGCCGGCCAGCAGCGCGCGACGGTCCACGCCCGCGCCGGCGGAATCCCGCCGTCCGTCACCACCCGCCATGGATTCTCCCCAACTCGAAGCTCACGGCGCGCAACCTCGCCAGAAACGCCGCGCGGTGCAATGGTGCGCCTCCCGGGAAGCGAACCAGGCCCCGGATGAACGGAGAAGCCGCATGACCACCCTCTGGCATATCGACGTCCGGCTGGGCGACGCGCCCCTGGAAGCGCCGCTGCGCCGCATGAGCGTCGAGGCCGATACCGAGGTGGACGCCCTGCGCATCGTGCTGGCCAAGGCCGAACAGGACCAGGCCGACTTCAACGAGCTGCTGCAGGACGGCCAGGAGGAGGTGTTCTCGCGGACCGAGGTGGTGGAGGGGCGGACGCTTTAGACCGCGCCTCGTCACGGGCCGCGGCAATCGCATTGACAGCGTTGTCTTTCCCCTGCCCTCTGCTTGAAAACAAGGGGAGGAAACGATGAGCGGCCCGCTGTGGACCATCCTGGTCATCGCCGTCAGCGTGGCGGTCGTCGTGCTGGCCACGCTGAAGCTGCGCCTGCCCGCCTTCTTCGCCCTGCTGCTGGTCGCCATCGGCGCGGGGCTGGCGTTCGGGGCCGATCCGCTGGACGCCCTGGCTTCGGTCCGCAAGGGCGCGGGCGAGGCGCTGGGCTTCGTGGCGGTGATCCTGGGTTTGGGCTCGCTGTTCGGCGCCCTGCTGGAGACCGGCGGCGGGGTCGAGGCGGTCTCGCGCGCCCTGCTGGATCGCTTCGGCGCCGCGCGCGCGCCCTGGGCCCTGGCGGCCATCGGGGTGCTGGTGGGCATCCCCCTGTTCTTCGACGTGGCCCTGATCATCCTGGCCCCGCTGATCCTGGGCGTCGCCCAACGCAGCAACCGCGCCGTGGCCTTCATCGCCCTGCCCGTGCTGGTGGGTCTGGCGGTGATGCACGGCCTGCTGCCGCCCCACCCCGGCCCCGTCGCCGCCGCCGAACTGCTGAAGGCCGACTACGGCCAGATCGCCCTGTGGGGCCTGGTCTGCGGACTGCCGGCCGTGGTGATCGCCGGCCCGCTGTTCGCGCTGACCATGTTCTCCAAGGGGGCCTACGTCGCACGCACCGACACGCCGGTCGCCGGAACCGAAACCCCCGCCGCCCTGATCGGCCTGTGGCCGGCGCTGCTGGGCATGCTGATCCCGCTCAGCCTGATCGTCGCCGGCGCCGTGGCCCACGCGGTCCTGCCCAAAGGCCCGGCGCGGACGGTGCTGGAGTTCGCCGGACACCCGTTCGTGGCCCTGGCGGCGGCCTGCCTCTATGCCTGGATCCTGCTGCGGGCGCGGGGCATGGCGGGCCAGGCCCTGCTGAAGGTGACCGGCAAGGCGCTGGAGCCGGCCGGGGCCATCGCCCTGGTCATCGGGGCCGGGGCGGCGTTCAAGCAGGTGCTGATCGACAGCGGCGCGGGCGTCCACCTGGCCGCCGCCGTCTCGGCCGCGCGGCTGTCGCCCCTGGTGTTCGGGTTCCTGGTGGCGGCGATCATGCGGATCGCCCAGGGCTCGGCCACCGTGGCCATGGTCGCGGCGGCGGGCCTGGCCGCGCCCCTGGCGGCGGGTCTGGACCCGGCGCACATCGCGCTGATCGTGGTCGCCATCGGCGCGGGGGCCACCGTGGTCAGCCACGTCAACGACGCGGGGTTCTGGCTGGTGGGGCAGTATCTGGGGCTGAGCGAGCCGGAGACGTTCCGGAGCTGGACGGTGGCGTCGACGTTGGCGGGGCTGGTGGCGTTTGGCGGGGCGGCGATAGTCTACGCTGTGCTCTAGGCGGCTAACACTTGCCCCCTTCGGGCCTTCGGCCCTCCTTCCCCCAAAGGGGGAAGAGGACCCGCGCTTTCCGTCCTCCGCCCCCTACGGGGGCGGACAGACCGCGAAGCGGTCAGGTGGGGGCAAGTCGGCGCCTACCGTCGATAGAGGTAGTCACTGGGAAGCCCCATCCGCTGGCAAGCCTCCACCGCCGGCGTGCCCTTGACCGGGATCCGGTCCGCCGCCACCCCGGCCAGCTTGATCAGCCGCCGCTCGACCGGCCACAGGTCCCATTCGCGGCCCAGGCCCACCACCGCCCGCACCTGCGGCGGCGTGATCGCCACCGCCGCGCGGATCAGGGCGCCCTGCAGGCCGCCCAGCGGCCCGGGCAGGATCTTCGTCTTCTTCATCAGGTCCAGGAACTCGAAGACGATCTCGTGCCGCTCCAGCCCCGGCAGCATGGCCGCCAGCTGAGCCTCCCATTGCGCCACCGAAGCCGGCGCGCCGACCGCCCCATACAAGGCCGCCGCCGGGGCCGCCTCGGCATAGAACCGGTCGCGTTCGGCGTCGCTCAGCGGACGGGCGAAGGCGTGATAGGCCTCCATGAAGCCGAAGCTGGCGGTGGCCTGCACCCAGTCCAGAAGCTCGACGTCGTTGGCCCGGTAGGCCGCGCCGGCAGGAGTGTCGCCGGTGACCTTGTCGTGCATGCGCACCACGCCGGCGATCATCTTCTCGGCCACGGAACGCGCGCCATAGACCGTGACCATGGCCGCCAGGCCCGTGCGCTTGAGGCGCGGCAGCGGATCGCGGCGGAAGCTGGAATGCTCCCACACCCCGGTGCGCACGCGCGGCTCGGCCAGTTCCAGGATCACCGCCGTCACCCCGCCGACGAACAGCGAGACCGGATTCTTGAACACCCGCCACGACACCGAGTCCGGCGCGGCCAGGGCCGGCTCGCCGGGCGGCCGCAGGAAGTCGACGCGCGGGCCGTTCTCGGGCCGGTAGAGACCCTGGACCAGTTCGGTGACGCGCCCGCTTCCGTCCGCCATCAGTTCACCCGTCTTTCCTTGCCCGCCCAATAGGGTTCGCGCAGCTCGCGCCGCAGGATCTTGCCCGAGGCGTTGCGCGGCAGGGCGGCGATGAAATCGATGGTCTTGGGCGCCTTGAAGCCGGCGATGCGGGTGCGGGCGAAGGCGATGATGTCGGCCGGGTCCTCGGGCGCGCCGGGCTTCAGCGCCACCACCGCCTTGACCGCCTCGCCCCAGGTGTCGTCGGGCACGCCGATCACCGCCACCTCGGCCACGTGCGGATGGCCGTAGACCGCGCTCTCGACCTCGGCCGGATAGATGTTTTCGCCGCCGCTGATGATCATGTCCTTCACGCGATCGTGGATGAACAGATAGCCGTCCTCGTCGATGTAACCCGCATCGCCGGTGCGCAACCAGCTATCGGAATCGATAGTGTCGGCGGTGGCCTCGGGCAGCTTCCAGTAGCCGGCCATGTTGGCGGGCGAACGGATCGCCACCTCGCCCACCTGGTTGGGACCCAGGGCCTGGCCGTCCTCGCCCAGCACCTTCAGCTCCACGCCCGGCATCGGCAGGCCGGCCGAGCGCATGCGGGCGTTGCCGGCCGGGTCGTGATCCTGCGGCGGCAGATAGACCACCGTGCCCGTCGTCTCGGTCATGCCGTACTGCTGGACGAAGCCGCAGCCGAACACCTCGATGCACTCGCGCAGCAGGTCCAGCGGGATGGGCGCGGCGCCGTAGAGGATGTGGGTCAGACGGCTGTAGTCGACCTGGCGGGCGCGCGGCAGGCGCACCACGATCTGCAGGGCGGCCGGCACCATGAACATCTTGGAGACCCGGTCCCTCTCGATGAAGTCCAGCACCTTGGTCGGGTCGAACTCGCGGGCGACCACGCCCTTGGCGCCGTTCAGCAGCCCGACCACGCCCCAGCCGGTGCCACCGATATGGGCCACGGGCATGGCCACCAGGCTGACGTCGTCGGGGCCCCAGCGGTTCCAGTCCATGTCGGCGGCGGCCGCCAGACGGCGCGGCCCCAGGATGTTGTTGTGGGTCAGCATCGCGCCCTTGGGCCGGCCCGTGGTGCCCGAGGTGTAGAGCTGGACGGCGATGTCGGCCGGGGTGATGTGGGCGGCAGGCGTCTCGCACGACGCCGCTTCGCGCCAGTCCTCGAACTCCGGATGGCCGTACTCGTTGGTCTCCATGGCCACGACGATGGGGGTGTCCAGCATCAGCACCGCCACGTCGCGCACATGGGCCAGGAGCTCGGGGCCGACGAAGACCATCCGCGCCTCGGCGTCGCCCAGGATGTAGGCGATCTCGCGCGGGGCCAGGCGCCAGCCGATGGGGGCCAGCACCACCCCGGCCTTGGCGGCGCCGAACAACAGCTCGAAATAGTGGTCGCTGTTCTTGCCCACATAGGCGATGCGGTCGCCCTTGACCAAGCCCTCGGCCAGCAGGGCGTTGGCCACCTGGTCGGTGTGGCGGTCGAAGTCGGCGAAACTGGTCGCGCGGCCCTCGAACACCAGGGCGGTGGCCTCGGGCCGGACCTGGTGGTGATAGCGGGCGACGTCGCCCAGAGTCGTCATGCGATCGAAATCGACGGCGGGTCCGGACATGTCGGCGGCGCTCCTCGCTCGGATCCGAGGCGATCTGCGGCCGCCTTCGGTCTCCAGAAACCCCAGGATGAGGGGCTTTCCCTGTTCAAGGCCAGGAAAAAACACGTGTTTCCTCACGGGCGCGGCGACGCTGCCATCAAGCGCGCGATCCCAGGCGGCGGGCGTTGGCGGTCGCGGCGGCGTGGATCGGGGTCAGCATGGCCGACTGCCAGGCCACGCCCAGCGACATCATCCGCCCCCAGAAGGCCATGGCGGTCAGGGAGGCGTTCATGGCGGGCGCCAGGCCGTAGGTCGGCGTGTTCCAGGCTTGCGTCAGGTAGCGCCGGCTCTCGTCGGCCATGGCCAGCCAGGCCGGGGCGGCGGCGGACGCGCCCTTGGCGAAGGCCAGGGGCTTTTCGGCCACCATGCGGGTCAGCTCGGCATAGTCGCCGCGCACGGGGTCCTTCAGGGCCTGGACGATCAGCGGCGTGCGGGCGTCCACCACCCGCAGCGACGCCAGGGCCAGCTCGGCGCCGGCGGTCGCCAGGGCGAAGGCGTCGGCGGGGGTCGCCTTGCGACGGGTCTTGCGGGATTTGGCCATGCCGAAGGAACGCGACCCGGACGCCGTTCGCTCCCGCGCTCACGAAAAAGGCCGGCCCCGCGTGGCGAGGCCGGCCTTCTTGTCCGTGGAGGGCGCTGGCTAGTGCGCAGCGTCCTTGGCGTCGTGGCCGGCGTCCTTGGCCGCGTCGCCGGCCTTCTCGGCCTGGTCGCCCGCGGCGGCGGCGGTGTCGCCGGCGGCCTTGGCCGTGGCGGTGTCGCCGGCCTGGGCGGCCGTGGCGCTGGCGTCGGCGGCCTGGGTGGCGGCGTCGGCGGCCTGCTGGCTGGAAGCGGCGGCGGCGGCGCTGTCGGCGGCGGCCTCGTTGGCCTTCTCGGCCTTGGGCTGACAGGCGGCCGCGCCGATGGCGAGAGCGGCGACGGCCGCGACGGTGACGATACGCATCTGTGAAGTCTCCCAATATCCCCGACATCTTTGCCGTGGGCTGAGGAATGAAATCCAAAAACCGACCGAAGGTTGCCGCAGGCGTCGCCCTAAGCGCTTGACCCGGCGCGGCCGCGCCCCTCTTTTTGAAGACCTGCACCGCAGATGAGTACGTCCGCCTTGGCGAAAGACATGGTCGCACCCGACCCTCAATCGGAAACGCCGTCGCGGATCGTCGGCACCGTGCGGCGACGCCTGCTGCTGATGGCCCTGAGCCTGGTGGTTCCGGCCATGATCTTCATGACCCTGCTGGCCCGGGCCGAATACCTGGACAGCCGGGCGCGCTACGAGCAGCAGCTGATCGCCACCACCCGCGCCCTGGTGGTGGCCACCGACCGCCAGATCGGCCAGGGCCAGAGCATCCTGCAGACCCTGGCGGTCTCGCCCGCCCTGGCCGCCGGCGACATCCCCGCCTTCGAGCGCCAGGCCCGCGCGGTGCAGGGCGACGACGGCTGGGTGCTGCTGATCGACAACCAGCGCCAGCTGGTCAACACCCGCCTGCCGCCTGGCGCTCGCCTGCCCCAGGTGGGCCTGCCGGACTATCGCTGGCGCACCATCCAGGCGGGCCGCACCTCGGTCTCGAACCTGGTCCTGCCCAAGACCCCGGGCCAGTTCCCGCCGTTCGTGTCGATCGACATGCCGGTGATCGTCGACGGCAAGCTGTACGACCTGGCCTACCAGCAGTCGCCCAAGACCTTCGCCTCGATCTTCGCGGCCCAGAACATTCCGCAAAGCTGGACGGCCAGCATCATCGACCGCGACTTCTCGCTGGTCTCGCGGTCCAAGGACCAGGACCGCTTCCTGGGCCACAAGGCCAGCCCGACCATGCGGTCGGCCATGGCGGTGCGCAGCGAGGGGGTGGTGCTGAGCCAGACCCTGGACGGCACCCCCACCCTGTCGTCCTTCAGCCGGTCGCAGGCCAGCGGCTGGACCTTCATCGTCGGGGTGCCGCGCGCCGAGCTGAACCGGGCCAACTGGGAGTCGGTGGGCCTGCTGACCCTGGCCAGCGCCCTGCTGCTGGCCATCGGCGCGGCGGTGGCCCTGCTGTTCTCGCGCGACATCTCCACGGCGGTGCGCGGCCTGGCGGTGGACGCCCGGGCGGTGGCGGCCGGCGAGGAGATCGCCCTGATCCCCGACCGCTTTGTCGAGATCGCCGAGGTCCGCGCGGCCCTGCACGACTCCGCCGTCCAGCTGCGGGCCCGCGAGGCCGACGAGCAGCGCGCCCACCAGCGCCAGCAGTTGATGATCAACGAGCTGAACCACCGGGTGAAGAACACCTTGTTCACGGTGCAGTCCCTGGCCCGCCAGAGCCTGGGCCGCCCCGCCGACACGCCAGGCCTGGCGGCGTTCAACGACCGGATCATGGCCCTGGCCCGCGCCCACGACCTGCTCACCCAGAGCGCCTGGGAGGGGGCCGACCTCAAGGAGATCCTGGAGGAGACGCTGGAGCCCTATCTGGACCGCACGGTGCTGGCTGGACCACCGGCGGCCCTGACGCCCAACGCGGCCCTGGCCCTGTCGATGGTGTTCCACGAACTGGCCACCAACGCGGTCAAGTACGGCGCCCTGTCGACGCCGGAGGGCAATGTCACCGTCGTCTGGCACGTGGACCCCAGCGCGCGCGAGCGCCTGACCCTGCACTGGGAGGAGCGCGGCGGTCCCCGCGTGCAGCCGCCCAGCCGCAGCGGCTTCGGCTCGCGCCTGATCGCCGCCAGCCTGAAGTCGGACCTGCACGGCCAGGCGCGCCTGGACTACCGCCCCACGGGCCTGGTCTGCGTGCTGACACTGTCGCTGCCCGATACGGGTGAGAACGGCGGCCAAAAGGACGGTTCGACGGGCGATATTTAGTAAGTCGTTTCTGAATTAGCCCAAGACTTGGGCGCCCCTCGCGCCTTTTGCGGTTCGCCGATCAGCGATCGATTGCGCGTCGCTCCGCGATGGTCTTACCTGCGTCGCTCACCCCGTTGGGAAAGAGCGAATGACCACCGACACCCTGATGCTGCCGGCCCGGCCCGAGCCGATCGCGCTTCCGGTCGACAAGACGGCCGTGATCGTCATCGACATGCAGAACGCCTACGCCTCGCCCGGCGGCTATCTGGACCTGGCCGGTTTCGACATCAGCGGCGCGGCCGCCGTGATCGACAAGATCAAGGGCGTGCTGGACGTGGCCCGGGCGGCGGGCATGCCGGTGATCTATTTCCAGAACGGCTGGGACGGCGACTATGTCGAGGCCGGCGGCCCGGGCTCGCCCAACTGGCACAAGTCCAACGCCCTGAAGACCATGCGCGCCCGGCCCGAGCTGCAGGGCAAGCTGCTGGCGCGCGGCACCTGGGACTACGAACTGGTCGATGAACTCGCGCCCCAGCCGGGCGACATCCAGCTGCACAAGACCCGCTACAGCGGCTTCTTCAACAGCCAGCTGGACAGCGTGCTGCGCTCGCGCGGGATCCGCCACCTGGTGTTCGTCGGCATCGCCACCAACGTCTGCGTGGAGTCGACCCTGCGCGACGGCTTCTTCCTGGAATATTTCGGCACGGTCCTGGAGGACGCCACCCACCAGGCGGGTCCGGACTTCGTGCAGAAGGCGGCGCTCTACAACATCGAGACCTTCTTCGGCTGGGTGTCGAACACCGCCGACTTCAAGGGGGCGGTGGGGCAGATGGCGCCGCCGTAACCCCCTCCGGCCCTCTGGGCCACCTCCCCCAAAGGGGGAGGATTTATCGCGTTCAAATGCTCCCCCTCAGGGGGAGCTGTCGCGTAGCGACTGAGGGGGTCTCCCCCGCAAGCAAAGAGGAAACAAGATGCCCAAGACCGTCATCCTCCCGCCCGGCACGGGCACGCCCATCGCCCCGTTCTCGCCGGGAACCCTGGCCGACGGCATCGTCTACGTCTCGGGCACCCTGGCCTTCGACAAGGACAACAACGTCGCCTTCCCCGACGACGCCGAGGCCCAGACCCGGCAGGTGCTGGAGACCATCAAGTCGGTGATCGAGACCGCCGGCGGCACGATGGACGACGTGACCATGAACCACATCTTCCTGACCGATTGGGCCAACTACCAGACCATCAACAAGGTCTATGCCGAGTACTTCCCCGGCGACAAACCGGCCCGCTACTGCATCCAGTGCGGCCTGGTGAAGCCCGGCTTCGTCGTCGAGATCGCCACCGTGGCCCACATCGGCAAGAAGTGATGCGCAGCGGAACCGTCGACGGCCTGTACTACGAGGTCCATGGCGAGCCCGCCGCCGGGCGCGAGACGGTGATCCTGTCGGCGGGCCTGGGCGGTTCCGGAACCTTCTGGGCGCCGCAGATGGCGGCGCTGCTGGAGCGCTTCCAGGTGGTGCTCTACGACCATCGCGGCACGGGGCGCAGCGTGCGGACGCTGCCGGCTGGTCCGTACAGCGTCGCCGACATGGGCGACGACATCGTCAAGGTCATGGACGCCCTGGGCCTCCCCCGCGCCCACGTCGTCGGCCATGCGGCCGGCGGCAACGCGGGCCTGGCCATGGCGCTGGATCACCCGGACCGCATGGGCAGGCTGGTGGTGGTCAACGGCTGGTCGCGGCCCGACCCGCACATCAAGCGCTGCTTCGACACGCGCCTGGCCCTGCTGAACAACACGGGCATCGCGGCCTATGTCCACGCCCAGCCCTTGTTCCTCTATCCGGCCGACTGGCTGAGCGCCAACCACGCGCGGCTGGAGGCCGAGGAGGTCCACCACATTCACGGCTTCCCGGACCCGGACGTCATGCGGGCCCGCATCGGCGCTCTGCTGGCCTTCGACGTCGACGAGGCCCTGCCCCGCATCGCCTGCCCGGTGCTGGTCAGCGCCAGCGCCGACGACATGCTGGTGCCGCTGGCCTGCTCGCGGCGCCTCGCCGAGCGCCTGCCGAACGCCGTGCTCGACATCGCGCCCTGGGGCGGCCACGGCTTCACCGTCACCGCGCCCGAGGCCTTCAATTCACGCCTGTCGAGCTTTCTCGGCGGCGACCTTCAAGAGGGGGAATAACCCATGGAAATCGGCGTCTTCATCCCGATCGGCAACAACGGCTGGCTCATCTCGGAGGCCTCGCCGCAGTACATGCCGACCTTCGAACTCAACAAGGAGATCGTCCAGAAGGCCGAGAAGTACAATTTCGACTTCGCCCTCTCGATGATCAAGCTGCGCGGCTTCGGCGGCAAGACCCAGTTCTGGGAGCACAATCTCGAAAGCTTCACCCTGATGGCGGGCCTGGCGGCCGTCACCAGCAAGATCAAGATCTTCGCCACCGCCGCCACCCTGACCATCCCGCCGGCCATCGTGGCGCGCATGGCCTCGACCATCGACTCCATCGCCCCCGGGCGGTTCGGCATCAACCTGGTCACCGGCTGGCAGAAGGCCGAGTACGACCAGATGGGCCTGTGGCCGGGCGAGGGCCACTATACCGACCGCTACAACTACCTGGCCGAATACGCGACCGTGCTGCGCGAGCTGCTCGATACGGGCGTCAGCGACTTCAAGGGCAAGTACTTCCAGATGGAGGATTGCCGGGTCAGCCCGCATCCGGAAGACACCAAGCTGATCTGCGCCGGCTCATCCAACGAGGGCCTGGCCTTCACGGCGCAATACGCCGACTACAGCTTCGCCCTGGGCAAGGGTACGAACACCCCCACCGCCTTCGCCTCGGTCAACGACCGCCTGAAGGCCGCCGCCGACAAGACCGGCCGGGACGTGGCCTCCTACATCCTGTTCATGATCATCGCCGACGAGACCGACGAGGCGGCCATGGCCAAATGGCAGGCCTATCGCGACGGCGCCGACCAGGAGGCCCTGGCCTGGCTGACCAACCAGGCCGCCCCCAACGCGGCGGCGGGCTCGACGACGAACACCGCCCAGCTGGCCGCCCCGGAGTCGGCGGTGAACCTCAACATGGGCACCCTGGTGGGCAGCTACGAGAGCGTGGCGAAGATGCTGGACGAGATCGCCGCCGTGGAGGGCACGGCCGGGGTGCTGCTGGTGTTCGACGACTTCGTGGCCGGGGTGGACAACTTCGGGACGAAGATCCAGCCGCTGATGAAGAGCCGGAAGGGGGTCTGAGAGCCTCCGCCACCTTAAGATCCTTCTCCCCTTGCGGGAGAAGGTGTCAGCGAAGCTGACGGATGAGGGGTCGATAAACATCAAAGCCGCGGCAAGCCGAAAGGCCGGTCGCGGCTTTTGCTTTCTTCAACCCCTCACCCGACCCCACTTCGGAGGCCACCCTCTCCCGCAAGGGGAGAGGGAAAGCGGTCACTAGTCCACCGCCAGCATGTCGATCAGCTTCAGCCTGAACACCAGCACGCTGTTGGCCGGGATCGGGCCGGTGGCGCGTTCGCCGTAGGCCAGCTCGGCGGGGATCCACAGGGTCCATTCGTCGCCCACGTGCATCAGCGGCAGGGCCTCCAGCCAGCCCGGGATCAGGCCGTCGGCCGGCATGATCGCCGCCTGGCCGCGCTCGAACGAACTGTCGAACACCGTGCCGTCCAGCAGCTTGCCCTCGTAGTGCACCTTGACGATGTCGCCCAGCTTGGGAGCCTTGCCGGTCTTCGGACCCGAGGTCGTGATCTTGTACTGCAGGCCCGAGGCCGTGGTGATCACGCCCGGTGCCTTGGCGTTCTTGGCGAGGAACGCCTGGCCGTCGGCCAGGGTCTTGGCGGTGTCGACGGCGGCCGACAGCTGCGGCGGCGGGCTCGCCTCCTGCGCAAAGACGGGGCTCGACAGCAGGGCAAGGCCCAGGACCAGGCCGGCGATACGGTTCATCGAAGACTCGCAGTACAATCTGAGGCGGAAGACATCCGGTCGGACGCTCAAGCTGTCTTCCCCCGAACCCGTGGCGGCATCAAGACCGCCGGTTCGTAAAAACGAGGGAGGAAGCCATGGCCACGAGGCCTACGGTCGTCCCGCGACGCTGGTGGCAACGCCATCCGTGGGCCGGCCTGTGTTGCGGATGGTTGCTGATCGGCGCCCTGGCGCTGGGCGCGTCGCGATTGTGGGGCGCGGAGGGGCCGTAGGATCACGGCGGCGGTCGGCGCGGCGGAAGGGCCGTGACGGGGTCCGAAAAGGCCGGCGGACTGCCGATCGCCGTCCCGTCGCTGGTGAGCGCCTGAACCCGCACGACATAGACGCCGGGGCCTCGCGCCTGCGGCTCGAACTTGACGCCAACGCCAGAGACGATCCGCGACACGGTCTCGTCCTCGCCGATCAGGCTCACCCGATAGGCGTCCGCGCCGGGCGTGGGCTCCCACATGCCCCAGACCGCGCCGTAGAGGAACATCGCGTCCACGACCTCCGTCGGCGGCAGACGGATCAGGGGCGTCGGCGCCGAAGCCACCCCGGCGGCGCGGCCGTCGCGGGGGGTGACCGTCAGGACATAGGCCCCGGACGCGAGGTCGGCGGGCAGGCCCAGCCGTGCCGACTGGCCTTTCACGACGACCTGGGCAAGCGGCGCGCTCGCCCCACTGGCGGCAATGGCCAGCACATAGGTCGTCGCGCCGGTCGCCGCGGTCCAGTCGGCCAGTACGGCGCCCGCCTCGCTGTCGTCGGACGTCACGCAGGTCACGGAAATCCAAGTCGCGGCGTGGACGGGCTCCAACCATACCCCTGGACTGAGGACAGACTCGCTCCAGATGACGGTGGGCTGCGAAGACCCGGCCCTCACGGCCACCCTGCACCAGACATCGTGCGCCGCCGAGATCGGGAGGCTCACGCCTTCGCCGTCCACCACGCCTTCCCAGTTCACGCCTGAATCCGAACCGATCAGCTTCACAAGATAGTTCTCCGCGTGATCGACGCTCGACCACGAGGCCTTCAGGCCGCCGTTCGCCATCTCCAGCCGCAGGTCTTGCGGCGCGGCGAGCCGGGTGACGCCCAGGCTGTTGGAGAACGCGCCGTTGTCGCCGTCGGCATAGGCATAGCCGAGAACGAGATAGTCTCCCGGCTCCAGGACCTCGGGCAGGATCAGCGTTTGGGGGGACGTCGAATTCCACGTCGTGCAGATCGGCTCCTGGGATCCAGCGGGAAGGATGCCGACAACCACGCCGTCGACAGCCGCCCCCTCCGTCCAGGCGACGACGAGCGTGTCCATTCCGAAGCCGCCTTCGCCGGGCGCGTAGGCGACGCCTGCGAGGGTCGGCGGTGACGGCCCCGTGGGCGATCCCGGTCCGGGCGAGCCGCCAGGTATCCAGATCGGCGGTATGGGTGGGGCGCCTCCGCCACTCCCCTTTCCGCCTGGCGGCCCAGGCGGACCGGATGGACCGGGCTCGGGCTCGGGCGGACCGGGCTTGGGATCAGGCGATGGTTCGACCTTGTAACCCCGGCAGCCCAGCTGCTCGGCAAGTTCGGTTGTCACCTTCCCGGCTAGCACAGCCCCCAGGAACGCGCTCATCTGCGTCGTATCTTCCAGCAAGGCCTGGACCAGCGCTTCCCCTAGCTTCTCCATGGCTTTGCCGACAGATGCAGGCAGGTCTGAAAGTCCGCGCGGAATGGTAAGCGGAACCGACAGAGACGGCGCCGTGACCGTCAGCGTTAGAGGCTTCCCGTTGGGAGCCGGTTGAATAAGGATCTTATAGTTGCCGCTGAAGGACATCGTCAGGCCGTCGAGACTGGTCTGCACGTTGAACTGGGTGGTGAACACATTCTGGAAGAAGAGGTCGTTCAAGGGGCCGCACTCGTCCTCCTTCCACGCTTCCAGCCCAGCCAGCAGAGCCTTGCCCAGGTCGATGAACCGGGAGATATCCAGCGGCCAAGCGGCCACCCTGAAGCCCTGCGGATGCGGACCATAGGTGAACGCCATGGCTGGTAGGCCGCCGTCCGGATAGGTCAGCGTACCGGTGTACTGGTAGGCCGTCTTGGAGCCCGTCCCGACCGGGACCACGTCGAGGGCCAGGCCGAGCACCTTCCCGATGAGGACGCCGCCAGACAGCTTGAAGCCCTTGTCCGAACCTTCGAGCGAAGGTCCGCCCGTGCCGTCCGCGCCGGTTATCTGGAAGAGCTCGAAATCGAGCGCGTTCGGAAAGGACCCGGTGACTTTGATGTCGCCGCTCACGAGAGAGACCGAAACATCGGCGGCGAAATCGAGCACCGTTATGCGCGCGCCCGTCAGATGCGTCCCGGCGTTGTAAGTCGGACCGTTCTTTTCCGCGTGGTAAAGCCGCAGGACGTCCGGAAGGGCCGGACCAAACGAGATCGGCAGCAACTCACCCGCCCCGGGGTCAAGTTGCAGCCACCGCAGCAGATCGGCAATGCTGAAGGTCTTCTTGTCCGAGATCTCCATGCTGATGACATCGAGGCTCAGACCATCGAACATGACCTGGCCGGTCAGACCGGTCAGGGCGCCGAGGTCCAGGCGGGTCTTGAAGCCGATCTTGGGGTCGCCCTCGGACGACGCCGTCAACGTCAGGCCCCAGCCGCGGATCGTGACGCCGCGCAGGACGCCGAACGGGTTCTTGCACTCGGTGCTCGATCCCGCCGTGACCGTGATTGGCACGGCCGATCCGGGCGCGAAGTGCATGGTCAGCGTGTCGAAGACGATCGGCGGAAAGTCGCCCGGGCGAACCCAACCGCCTTTCACCAGGGGCGAAACGAGGTCCTGGAGGCGGACCTCCGATCCCTGCGCCAGCGATCCCGACAGAAAGGGACTCGTGCCCACCACCGCGCCGTTCAGTAAGAGACTCGCCTCGCCCAACTGGAAGGTGGCGCTCAGTCGGACGGCCGTTGTCGCCGAAGACACCTCCTGCTCAGCTCGCACCCTGCGTGAAGGAGATCATGGAGCCCGCTGCGATAGGCGCGGTCGTCACAGGGGTCAGCGTGACGGTCACAAAGGCCGGCGCATTCCCCTTGGCTGGCGTCGGCACCGCGCTCACCACCTTTGTGCCAGGCTGGATGCCCGGCTGTCCCTGAACGAGCGTGCCTGGACTCAAGGTAACGGTTGTGGATCCGAAGATCAGATCGCCCCCCGCCGTTGTGTCCGCGGTGGTCACCAGAACGGCCAGGTTCGCGTACCTCGCTTCGATCTTCACGTTGTCGAACTGGAACGACGGCAGACTGTTCGGGAACGGCTGCCAAATCGACGACCACTGCTTGTCCTTGTCCGTCCCGAAAAGGGCGCCGATTTCGACCCGGCCGTTCGTGTCGATGAGAAGATGCGACACACCGATCGAAATCGATGTCAGGCTAGACGGCAGGTCGAGCTGCCCGAGCGTGAGCTCTTTTGTCAGCCAGTCGATGAAGTCGGACACATGCAGGATGCTCGTCGGCGTCGTGCCGGGCATGTCGTATGAAAAGACCACCGCCTGCCCGGCCGGTGGAGGAAGCAGCGTCGTGATATCCAACGCCTTGTCGCCGATTTTGAACTCCCCGGACAGGCGCACCTTGATAGTGTCGGACGCCGTCGCGCCCTGTGCGTCGGCGCCCTGGACTTCGATGATCTGCGTCTTCGTCGTATCAGCCATCCTCGTCTTCCCCCTGTTGCCGGCGGGCCGAGCCTCGCCGAGGGACCAGCCCTGGGCCGGCCCTGGTGATCCATGGACGGCGGCGCGCCGCGTCCCCCCTTCTACAAGCGCATCTTAGCGTTGATCCGAAAACAAGCACAACCATAAGACTTGCGCCTGGCGAGCAGCGCGGCACGGACCTCGCGCACGAAAAAGGCCGCCGATGTCCCCACCGGCGGCCCCTTCATCGTCGCTCTACGACAGCGCCTACTTCTTTGGGCTGTAGATGTCGTCCAGGCGCGCGGGCGTGCCTTCGATCCGCTCCAGGCGCGGGTACTTCAGGCCGCCGTGGTAGTCGATCTTGACGGTGCGGTAGCGCTCGCCGTCCTTGATCAGCAGCTCCACCGGCGGAGCGTCGGTCTTGGCCGTGGCCTTGACCGCGTCCTTCAGGCCATCGTCGCTATAGGCCGTGCCGTTGACCGCCACGATGGTCTCGCCGGCCGTCAGGCCCGCCTTGAAGGCCGGGGTGTCCCAGTTGACGCCCATCAGCACGCCGGCCGCGCCGACCGAGAAGCCCAGCGAGTAACTGAGATTGACGATCTTGCCGCGCGACTCGGCCGACTTGAAGAACTCGGTCGGGGTGTCGGTATAGACCAGCTTGTAGCCGCCACGGGTCAGGCCATCCAGCGGCGCGCGCTCGGACAGGCCCTCGATGCGGGTCTTCAGGAACGCAGCCCAGTCGTAGGGATAGACGCCGTTCAGCGTCTTGACCACTTCGTCGAAGTCGTAGGTCAGCACCACGTACGAGCCGTTGTCCTGGCCGAAGAAGGCCTTGGCGAAGTCGTCCAGCGACTTCTTGCCGCCGGTCTTCTCGCGGATCAGGGTGTCGGCGTCGAGCCAGACCAGCTGGCCTTCCGAATAGTAGTCCTCGCTGCGCTGCCAGCTGGTCCACGAGGCCGGCTTGCGGTTGGCGATGATCGGGTCGTTGGTGGTGTCGAGCACATTGCGCCAGTTGCGGCCGGCGCGGGTGTCGTAGAGCGCGGCGGTCATGGCCAGGCTCTCCAGGCCCTGCTGCTTGGTCTGCAGGCCCGAACGCGAGGCCAGAACATTGCCCCAGTACTGGGTCTGGCCCTCGTAGACCCACATCAGGCTGTCGCGCATCGGCTCGTTCAGCGTGGGCGTGTAGAGATCCGCCCCGCGACGGAACTTGCCGTTCCACGAGTGGGTGTATTCGTGGGCCAGCAGGTCGCGGCCGACATAGGTCTTTTCCCAGTCGGTGAAGTACTTGGGCGTGACGCCGTTCTCGCTGGAGCGGTGATGCTCCAGGCCGATGCCGCCCATCTTGTCGGTCAGGGCCAGCAGGAAGTCGTAATGGTCGTAGTGGTGCGAGCCGTAGAGCTTGTAGGCCTGCTGCACCAGGGCGCGGTGGGCGGCCAGGGCGTCGGGCTTGATTTCCAAGAGGTCGGCCTTGTCGGCCACGATGTTCAGGCGCACCGGCACGGCCGCGCCCGGATCCAGGTCCACCTGCTTGAAGTAGCGGCCGGCGAACATCGGCGAGTCGACCAGGGTCTCGAAGGTGGTGGTCTTGAAGGTCGTGGTCTGGCCGTCGGTCGAGGCCTTCTCCAGGGCGGTGCCGAAGCCCCAGCCTTCCGGCAGCTTCACGCTGGCGTCGACCTTGACCTGGCGGGTGTAGTAGCCGGCCGGGTAGAAGCCCAGCTGCAGGAACTGCACGTTCATCATGTCGTCGGTGACCAGGATGCGGCCGACGTCGCCCTTCACCGGGGTCAGGAACTGGTAGGAGAGCTGCACCTCGGTCGCGCCGGCCGGCACGTCGAAGTGGAAGGCGTGGACGGCGACCGGGTCGCGGGTCCAGGGGATGGTCTTGCCGCCGGCGGTGATCACCAGCCCGGCCAGCTTGTCCAGGTCGTTGCGCGGCGAGTGGCCGCCCGGCACCCACTGCGGGTACAGGATCGTCATCGGGCCGGCCTTGGCCACCGGGATCGTCTCGCGGATCTGGAAGATCTTGCGGTCCAGGTCCGTGGTGTCGATCGACAGCTTCAGCACGCCCGGATAGGGCACGTCCTGGGCGGCGACGATTGGCGGGGTCGGCGGGGCCTGGACGGGCAGGCGCTCCTGGGCCGAGGCGGCGCCGGCGCTGAGCGAGAGGACGAGGGCGGAGGCGGTAAAGAACAGCGTTTTCAAGAAACGACCCCAATGCGGCGCGCGGGCATGCTCCCGCGACGAAAGGCGGCATACTTCTCCTCTAAAGCGGTGCTTGTCGAGGTCGTCCGTCGCGGAGAACGGTCGGTCGGCGGAGTTTTTGGGACGCGCTCAACGGGCGGGCGCCGGCTGTTTTTGACCGACTCCCGTTACGCGGCGGCAAGTCGCGCCCCTGGGCGGCTACTGCTTTTCCGAGGCCGCCTTCGCCCGAAGCCGTTTCGTCAGGTCGAGCGGCGCGACATCGCCCAACCGACCCTCGGGATCAGGGGTCGTGGCGCAGACCAACGCCAGTTGGCTCTCCAGCACCGTACCGGGCTCGACCTTGTTCCAACGGACGCCGTAGCGCCCGTAGTCCCTCACCTTTCCGTCGAGGCGGTAGTCGTAGAAGTTCCGCGGCAGGTAGCGCTTCCCGTCGCAGTCGAACCAGCCTTCGGTGCGCACGTAAGCGCTGCCGCGCTCCTCGGTCGTGTCGTGGATCATGAGGGTCCAGGTGGACCGGACGCCGTTCTGGATCGTCTCGACCTTCTCCAGATCGACAAAGAACCAACCCGTCTTGCCTACCGCCGCGAAGTAGTAGTCGGCCGCGCACGCCGAACCGGACAGAGCGACCCCGGCGGCCATCGCCGCCGCACCCAACCACGACCTCATGCATCCCCCGGATACAAAACCTAGGGTCGTTCTAACCTGGACCGGCCCGCTTGCACCATGGTCCGTGAGTGTCGAACTTCAGGCCGCCTGCGACCAGCGCTCTTCCAGGGCTCGCACCGCCCGCAGCAGACGCCCCGGGGTGATCGGCTTTTCCAGCCGCGCGTCGCCGCGTTCCTCGGCGCTCAGCAGGTGCTCGTCGCGGGCCGAGGCCAGCAGCACGGCCGTGCGCGCGCCCCGGCGGCGACGGGTGGCCTTGATCAGCTCGCCGCCGTTCATGCGCGGCATGGAAAAGTCGGTGATCAGCATGTCCGGGTCGAAGGCGTCCATCGCCGCCAGGGCCTGTTCGCCGTCGCGGCAGACCAGCACGTCGAATCCGGCCTCGCTGAGGGTGATCTCGTGGATGGTGGCCAGGAGGATATCGTCCTCCGCGACTAGGATCTTCTGCAACGCTCGCCCCCGACGTGCTTAACAACTGGTAAATGCGGTTTTAGCGGCCCCCGCGATGTGAGTCGCCGCGCGCTAACGTCGCAGTTCGCAACCGGAAATTCCTTTATTCCGGACATAACCCCCGCGCGTGGCCGAAGCCGCGCCAGAAGGCTTGCTTCTGCAAGTCGTTCTCAAGTATGGGCATGCAGCTTAGCCCTTACGCCCGCACCCTTGGCCTGGATTTCGTGAAGACCGCACCCGCCCAGCAAAGCCGCTCGTTCTGGCTCAAGCAGTTGCACCAGTGGCACTGGATCAGCGCCGCCATCAGCCTGATCGGCATGCTGCTGTTCGCGATCACCGGCATCACCCTGAACCACGCCGGCCAGATCGAGGCCACGCCCAAGGTGGTCGACCGCAAGGCCACCCTGCCCGCCGACCTGCTGGCCGAGCTGGCCAAGGGTCCTGAAGAGGGCAAGCGCCCGCTGCCGATCAAGGTCGAGACCTGGCTGGACAAGGCCGTGGACGCCGACATCGCGCGCCGCGAGGGCGAGTGGTCGGCCGAAGAGGTCTATATCGCCCTGGCCCGTCCGGGCGGCGACGCCTGGATCAGCGTCGACCGCGAGACCGGCGCGGTCGAGCACGAGAAGACCACGCGCGGCGCGATCAGCCTGCTCAACGACCTGCACAAGGGCCGCAACGCCGGCAAGGCCTGGGGCTGGTTCATCGACATCTTCGCCGGCGCCTGCGTGATCTTCACGGTCACCGGCCTGATCCTGCTGCAGTTCCACGCGCGGGCCCGCCCCCTGACCTGGCCCTTGGTGGCCGGGGGGCTGGTGATCCCGCTGTTGCTCGTCATCCTCTTCGTCCACCTGTGAGGCGTCCCGTCATGAAGAAGCGTTCCCTCTCCCTGCTGACCTTCTCGGCCCTCGGCGCCGGCGCGGCCTCGCCGGCCCTGGCCGCCGACCTGAACGTCACGGTCGACGTGCCCAAGCTGTCGGTCGCCGAATACCACGCGCCCTACATCGCGATCTGGATCGAGAACCCGGCCGACGCCACCGCCGCCGGCACCCTGTCGGTCTGGTACAAGCCCAACCACGAGAAGTGGCTGAAGGACATGCGCCTGTGGTGGCGCAAGGCCGGCCGCGCCATGACCTTCCCGGCCGACGGGATCACCGGCGCCACCCACGCCCCGGGTCCGCAAAAGGTGACCTTCAGCGGCGCCAAGGGTCCGCTGAAGGATCTCAAGCCCGGCCAGTACACCCTGGTGGTCGAGGCGGCCCGCGAGGCCGGCGGCCACGAGACCGTCCGCGTGCCCTTTACTTGGGGCAAACCCGGCAAGGCCGCCTCGGCCAAGGGCGAGGCCGAGCTGGGCGTCGTCACCGTCGCCGTGAAGTGAGGGACAGAGCGATGAAGGGTCTCAAGACGCGCCTCCTGGCCGCCATCGCCGGCGCCGCCGTGCTGGTCCCGGCCGCCGGCGCCCAGGCCGCCCGCAACTGGGTGCTGCCGTCCACCACCACCCTGTCGGGCTCCAACGCCTGGGTGACGGTCGACGCCGCCAGTTCGGACGACCTCTACTTCCCCGACCTGCGCCCGCTGCGCATCGAGTCCATCGCCGTGCTGGATTCCGAGGGCCAGCCCGTGCAGCCGCAGAACCCCTCCATGGGCAAGTTCCGCTCGACCTTCGACGTCCAGCTGACCAAGCCGGGCACCTACAAGATCGCCTCGGTCTCGACCACGGTCATGGCCAGCTGGACCGAGAACGGCGAGGTCAAGCGCTTCCGGGGCAGCGGCGAGGACTTCGCCAAGCAGGTTCCGGCCGGCGCCGCCGACCTGAAGACGATCAAGACGCTCGCCCGCAGCGAGACCTTCGTCACCCGCGACCAGCCCAACGACACGGCCCTGAAGCCGACCGGCCAGGGCCTGGAGCTGGCGGCGACGACGCATCCGTCGGACGTGGTCGCCACCGAGCCGGCGACCTTCAAGCTGTTGCTGGACGGCAAGCCGGCGGCCGGCGTCGAGGTGACGGCCATGCGCGGCTACGACCACTGGTCGGGCAAGCCCTCGGCCGGGCTGAAGGTCACCACCGGCGCGGACGGCGCGTTCAAGCTCACCCTGCCCCAGGCCGGCCTGTGGTGGATCAGCGCCAGCTACCGCACCGGCGAGACCGGCCGTGGCGGCATGGGCGGTCCCCCCGGCGGCGGCCCGGGCGCGCCCGGTGGCCCCGGTGGCCCAGGCGGCGAGCAATCCGCCCGTCCGCTGGCCGGCGACGGCTACAGCGCCAGCTACACCGCCGTCATCGAAGCCCAGCTGCCCTAGACCTCAACCGTGCCCCGCGTCCTCGTCCCCCTGCTCACCGAGCCGCCCGCCCGCCCGATCGGCGGCGCGGTGCTGGCGCTCGACGGCGCGACCATGGGCACGACCTGGTCGGTCAAGCTGGTGGCCCCACCGACGGCCAGCCCCGAGCGCCTGACGGCCATGGTCCAGGCCGAGCTGGACGCCGTGGTCCGCGAAATGAGCCCTTGGGAGCCGCTGTCGGACCTGTCGCGCTACAACCGCGCCGCCGCCGGCAGCTGGACGGCCCTGCCCCCGGCCTTCGTCCAGGTGCTGGGCCGCGCCCTGGAGATCGCCGAGCAGACGGACGGCGCCTTCGACCCGACCCTGGGGGCCCTGGTCGACCTGTGGGGCTTCGGCCCTCGCCCCTTCTCCGGCGCCCCGCCACAGGCCGCCGATATCGCCGGCGCCCGCGAGGCGGCCGGCCGCCGACGCCTGGTCCTGGACGGCGACAAGCTGTTCCAGCCCGGCGGCCTGCGCCTGGACCTGAACGGCATCGCCAAGGGCTTCGCGGTCGACCAGGCCGCCGCCGCCCTCGAGCGGGCCGGCGCGCGCTCCTACCTCGTCGAGGTGGGCGGCGAGCTGCGCGGGACCGGGGCCAAGCCCGACGGCTCGCCCTGGTGGGTGGAGCTGGAGCGCCCGCCCACCGCCAATGACGGCCTGCGCACCGTCGTCGCCCTGCACGGCCTGTCGGTGGCCACCTCGGGCGACTACCGCCGGTTCTTCGAGCACGACGGCCGCCGCTACGCCCACACCCTGGACCCGGCCACCGCCGCCCCGGTCGCCAATCCCACGGTCAGCGTCACGGTGCTGCATGCCGACTGCATGCGCGCCGACGCCTACGCCACGGCCCTGACGGTGATGGGTCCCGACGCGGCCCTGGCCTTCGCCACGGCCCACGGCCTGGCGGCGATGATCCTGTCGCACGGGCCCGCCGGGCTGGAGGAGCGGCTGTCGCCGGCGCTTTCGGCGATGCTCGACGCATGACCCTGCCCGCCTTCTTCGAAGCCCTGCCTCCCGAGGCCCGTCGCCTGTGGGCCGCCGGTCTGGTGGTGGGCCTCTATGTCCTGTTCTGCCTGTTCATCGCCGTGCGCCACGCGCTGCGCGGCCGGGCGGTCCGCCGCGCCGCCTCGGCCCTGTCCGGCGGGACCGGCGAGGCGATCCTGGTGGCCCACGCCAGCCAGACCGGCTTCGCCGAGGAACTGGCCATGGCCACCGCCAAACTGCTGGGCGAGGCCGGCGCGCGGGTGACGCTGAAAAGCCTGGCCGAGGTGAGCGTCGAGGACCTGACCACCGCCGGCAAGGCCCTGTTCGTGGTCAGCACCACCGGCGAGGGCGACGCCCCCGACACCGCCCGCCGCTTCATCCGCGACGTGATGGCGAGCGAGCCCGCCTTGCAGGGCCTGAGCTACGGCGTGCTGGCCCTGGGCGACAGCACCTACGCCCACTACTGCGCCTTCGGCCGGACGCTGGACGCCTGGCTGGCCCGCCACGGCGCGACGTCCCTGTTCGACCGGGTCGAGGTCGACGATGGCGATCCGGCCGCCCTGCGCCACTGGCAGGGCCAGGTCGGGGTGCTGGCCGGCGTCACCGACGCCCCGGACTGGACCCGCCCCCGCTACGGCCGCTGGCGGCTTGTCCAACGCCGCCGTCTGAACCCGGGCAGCCCGGGCGATGCGGCCTTCCATATCCGCCTGGAACCCCTGGACGCCGCCGACTGGCAGGCCGGCGACATCCTGGAGGTGGGCCCGCGCAACGACCCGGCCGAGGTCGCCGCCCTGCTGGCCCGTCTGGGCCTGGACGCCGCCGCCCGTGTGACCGCCGACGAGGCCTCCACTCTGGGCGAGGTGCTGTCCTGGCGTCGCCTGCCGCACGACGACACCGCGCCCGCGACGACGCCTCAGGGGCTGGTCGACGCCCTGCCCGCCCTGCCCCACCGCGAGTATTCCATCGCCAGCCTGCCCGCCGACGGCGGCGTCGAGCTGCTGGTCCGGGCCATGAAGCGCGCCGACGGCAAGCCGGGCCTGGGCTCGGGCTGGCTGACCGCCTTCGCCGCCGACGGCCAGGAGATCGCCGCCCGGGTGCGGACCAACCGCGCCTTCCACGGCCCTCAGGACGACCGGCCGCTGATCCTGATCGGCAACGGCACGGGCCTGGCCGGCCTGCGCGCCCATCTGAAGGCCCGCGCCACGGTGGGTCGCAAGCGCAACTGGCTGGTGTTCGGCGAGCGCACGGCGGCCCACGACTATTTCCACCGCGAGGAGATCGAGGCCTGGACCGCCGCCGGCGTGCTGCAGCGCCTGGACCTGGCCTTCTCCCGCGACCAGGACCGCAAGGTCTATGTCCAGCACCGTCTGCTGGACGCCGCCGAACCCCTGCGCGCCTGGGTCGCCGACGGCGCGGCGATCTATGTCTGCGGCTCGCTGGAAGGCATGTCCGGCGAGGTGCACGCGGTGCTGGTTCAGGTGCTGGGGGCGGAGACGATGGAGCGCCTGGCGGACGAGGGGCTGTACCGGCGGGACGTCTATTGAGGCCGGGGACATGCACTTGTGCGTGTCCCCACCAGACGCAGTGCGAGATTTGGGGACACGCCGCAAGGGCATGTCCCCGTCAGCGACCTGACAAAGCCGCCCGCTCTTCCGGCGTATTGGCGCCCTGCAGCCTGACCCGCACGGCCTCTTCGCACGGCAGCGCCGCCAGCCCCGCCGCCTCCACCAGCCGTCGCAGCGGCCAGCCGGCTTCGGCTTCGGCGGGCAAGGCGTCCAGGGCCACGACCATCGGAACCGGCAGGCCCTCGTAGAACGCGCCTGCCCCCGCCAGCAGCGGCGCCAGATCCTCCGCCGTCGCGGTGGGCGCGTCGACCGCCAGCACCAGCATCCGGATCAGCCCCGTCGCCGCCAAGGCCCGCGCCCCGGCCAGCACCCCACCCACTGGGCCCGCGCCGGGCGTGTCGTCGGCCACATGGTCCAGACCGTGGTCGCGCCCCACCGTCAGCACGCGGACAGCCCCGACCGCCCGGGCCAGGTCGGCGACGCGATCGACGGCCCGGCGGCCGTCCCAGTCGAGCAGGGCCTTGTCGGCGCCCATCCGCGAGGAGGCGCCGCCGGTCAGGATGATGGCTCCGAAAGGGGTCATGGCCCCAGACTAGGCCAAGGCCGAGGCCGCGTCAGCCGACCCAAGGTGAGCATGGCGGGAAGCTCGACTTTCAAGACGCCCCCGAACGGGTCTAGTGTCCGCCCCAATCAAGGGACGGAACTTCTATGAACGAACGGAACGAACGTCAGCGGCGCCGCACGACCCAGAGCGCGACCATCCGCGACGTGGCCGCCCTGGCCGGGGTGTCGCCGATGACGGTGTCGCGGGTGATCAACCGCGAAGCGACGGTGAAGTCCGAGACCAAGGCCCTGGTCGACGCGGCGATCCGCGACCTCAACTACGCCCCCAACCCCGCCGCCCGCAGCCTGGCCGGCAGCGCCCCGTTCCGCATCGGCCTGCTCTATGACAACCCCTCGACCGGCTATTTGTCCGAATTCCTGGTCGGGGCCCTGGACGAGAGCAGCCGCACGGGCGCCCAGGTGGTGATCGAGAAGTGCGCCGAGCCGGAGCTGGCCGGCGCCACCCTGACCCGCCTGCTGAAGACCGGCGTCGACGGCCTGATCCTGCCCGCCCCGCTGTGCGAGAGCGCCCAGGTCCTGGCCGAGGTCAAGGCGGCCGGCGCCGCCGCCGTCGCCGTGGCCCCCGGCATGCCCAGCGCCGACATGGCCACCATCCGCATCGACAACGAGGCCGCCGCCTTCGAGCTGGCCCAGCACCTGCTGGCCCTGGGCCACAAGCGCTTCGGGGTCATCAAGGGCCATCCCAACCAGACCGTCAGCCAGCAGCGCCTGGACGGCTTCCTGGCCGCCCTGAAGGCCGCCGGCGTGCCGCTGGAGGCCGTGCGCGTCGAGCAGGGCTACTTCACCTACCGCTCGGGCCTGGAGGCCGCCGAGCGGATCCTGGCCCTGGACGAGCGGCCCACCGCCATTTTCGCCGGCAACGACGACATGGCCGCCGCCACGGCGGGCGTGGCCCATCGCATGGGACTGGACGTGCCGGGCGACGTCTCGATCGTCGGCTTCGACGACACCTCCATCGCCGCCAACATCTGGCCGGCCCTGACCACCGTCCACCAGCCCATCGCCGCCATGGCCCGCGCCGCCGTCGACCTGGTGCTGGAGGAGATCCGCCGCACCCGCAGCGGCGGCGGCGAGCCCAAGCAGCTGGTGCATCCGCACACGGTGATCGTGCGGGATTCGACGGGTCCGGCGCCGGGTGAAAGCTGACCGCCTTTCAGAATCGCGGACCAAGCCCTGGCGGGTCGCCGCGGCGATCGTCCTGGTCCCGCTGGCGATCCTGGCCGCGGCGCAGCTCCTGGCCGGCGGGCTGGGCCACTTCCTGAACCCGGCCGCGCCGCCGCCGGGGACGGAGTTGTTCACGGGCCTGACCGACGACTATGCGGTGGGCGAGACCTTGGTCACCGACCGCCTGGACCGGCGTTTTCCGCTCGGCGTCCCGGCCCGGAACCTTGAGACCTATCTGCTGGCTCAGGGCCTGCGCCCTTCTCCAGCAGCCGTCGCCGGCGAACACAACCTCAGCGCCGTTTGGGGTCGCAGGATCTGCGGCCAACGTCTGGACGTGTCCTGGAAGGCCGATCAGGACGCCCGGTTGGCCAGCCGCCGCGTGGTTTATTGGAATTCGGGCTGCTTCTAGGCCCCGCCACGGTCTCCGGCCCGCCGCCGGACCTCTCATAATTGTAATGTTAAATCGCCGACTTGCGCGATGATACATGTTAGCGCTAACAGATGTGCGAGACGAACGAGCGTGGCCGCGACCCGGTCCCAACGCTCGACGAGGGAGAAGACGTGGTGGGCATTTCGGAGTTCCTTCCTGACGATTGGCGCGAGGCGACCCTGCTGGGCCGCATCGACTTCGGTCAGGGTCCGACGCCCGTCCTGATCCGCGCCGGACGCATCGAAGACGTCAGCAAGATCGCCCCCACCACCTCGGACCTGATGAACGCCTTCGCCCCCGGCGAGGCGATTCCCGCCGGCGTCGACCTGGGCGCGCTGGAAGCGCTGGACGTGCGTCCGGTCTGGGCCGATCCCGAGGGCGCGGCCGCCAAGCTGCTGGCCCCGCTCGACCTGCAGGTGCTGAAGGCCGCCGGCGTGACCTTCGCCGTCTCGACCCTGGAGCGGGTGATCGAGGAGCGCGCCCGGGGCGACGCCGCCGCCGCCCTGAAGATCCGCGAGCAGCTGTCGGCCAGCATGGGCGGCGATCTGAAGAGCGTGAACCCGGGCTCGGACGGCGCGGCCCGCCTGAAGGCGACTCTGATCGCCGACGGCCTGTGGTCGCAGTATCTGGAAGTGGCCATCGGCCCCGACGCCGAGATCTTCACCAAGGGCCCGACCCTGTCCTCGATGGGCTGGGGCGATCATGTGGGCGTGCGGAGCGACAGCCACTGGAACAATCCCGAGCCGGAAGTCGTGCTGCTGTGCGACGGCCAGGGCCGCATCCGCGGCGCCTCGCTGGGCAACGACGTCAACCTGCGCGACTTCGAGGGCCGCTCGGCCCTGCTGCTCAGCAAGGCCAAGGACAACAACGCCTCCTGCGCCATCGGCCCGTTCTTCCGCCTGTTCGACGACGGCTTCGGGCTGGACGACGTCCGCTCGGCCGAGGTCACGCTGAAGATCACCGGCCGCGACAACTTCGTGCTCGACGGCCACAGCAACATGAGCCTGATCAGCCGCGACCCTGCCGTCCTGGCGGGTCAGGCGTTCGGCAAGCAGCACCAGTATCCCGACGGCTTCGCCCTGTTCCTGGGCACCATGTTCGCCCCGATCCAGGACCGCGACGCGGCCGGCCAGGGCTTCACCCACAAGGTCGGCGACCGGGTGCGGGTGGCGACCCCCAAGCTGGGCGTGCTGGAGAACGAAGTGACCACCTGCGATCTCGCCGCCCCGTGGACGTTCGGCGTCTCGGCCCTGATCCGCAACCTGGCCGGCCGAGGCTTGCTGTGACCCGCGAAATGACCCGTCCCGAAGTGAAGCGTATGATGTCAGCCATCTATCCCAGCCTGCAGGGCAAGCGCGTGGTCGTCACCGGCGGCGGCTCGGGCATCGGCGCGGGTCTCGTGGCGGGCTTCGCGCGCCAGGGCTCCGAGGTGATCTTCCTGGACGTGGCCGAGGAAGATTCCAAGGCGCTGGCCGCGCAATTGGCGGGCTCCAGCATCGCCCCGATCTTCATCCGTTGCGACCTGACGGACCTGGACGCGGTGGCCAAGACCTTCGCCGACATCGGTCCCATCGACGTGCTGGTCAACAACGCCGGCAACGACGACCGCCACAGCCTGGCCGACGTGACGCCCGCCTATTGGGACGAGCGCATGAACGTGAACCTGCGCCACATGCTGTTCTGCACCCAGGCCGTGGCCCCGGGCATGAAGGCGCGCGGCGGCGGGGCGGTGATCAATTTCGG
Source organism: Caulobacter sp. GW821-FHT09B08 (assembly GCF_059418225.1). Classification (NCBI taxonomy): domain Bacteria; kingdom Pseudomonadati; phylum Pseudomonadota; class Alphaproteobacteria; order Caulobacterales; family Caulobacteraceae; genus Caulobacter; species Caulobacter sp. GW821-FHT09B08. The sequence goes on from NZ_JBWKPL010000004.1 coordinate 332,409, forward strand.
CTCGATCAGCTGGCACCTGGGGCTGGAGGACCTGGTCCTCTACGAGACCGCCAAGGCCGGCATCGAAGGCATGACCCGGGCCCTGGCTCGCGAGCTGGGCCCCGACGACATCCGCGTCACCTGCGTGGTGCCCGGCAACGTCAAGACCAAGCGCCAGGAGAAGTGGTACACGCCCGAGGGCGAGGCCGAGATCGTCAAGGCCCAGGCCCTGAAGGGCCGCCTGGTCCCCGACCACATCGCCTCGCTGGTGATGTTCCTGGCCTCGGACGACGCCTCGCTGTGCACGGGGCACGAATACTGGATCGACGCCGGCTGGCGTTAGGTCGGCGGAAGACCCCCTCCGGCCCTTCGGGCCACCTCCCCCAGAGGGGGAGGATCTGGTCCCAGTCAATGCTCCCCCTCTGGGGGAGCTGTCGCGAAGCGACTGAGGGGGTATACCGCGCTGGAACTGTAGAGGAGCGTCGCGCATGCCCACCCCCACCTGCGTCTGGGACCTGAAGGCCACCCTCGGCGAGGGGCCGATCTGGTCGGCCGAAGAGCAGGCGGTGTGGTTCGTCGACATCAAGAGCCACAAGGTCCACCGCTTCCATCCGGCCAGCGGCGAAACCGCCAGCTTCGACGCCCCCGACCAAGTGACGTTCCTGGCGCCGCGCGCCGGCGGCGGCTTCGTGGCGGGGCTGAAGAGCGGCCTGCACCACTTCCATCCCGAAACCGGTTTCGACTTCATCGGCCTGATCGAGGACGCCGACCTCAACAACCGTCCCAACGACGCCACGGTCGATCCGGAAGGCCGGCTGTGGTTCGGCACCATGCACGACGCCGAGACCACCCCGACCGGCGCGCTCTATCGCCTGACCGCCGCCGGCCAGCCGGTGCGCCAGGACGGCGAGATCTGCATCACCAACGGCCCCTGCGCCTCGCCCGACGGCAAGACCTTCTACCACACCGACACCCTCGAGAAGACGATCTGGGCCTACGACCTGGGCGCGGACGGCCAGCTCTCGAACAAGCGCCAGTTCTTCAAGGTCGAGATCGAGGACGCCTGGCCGGACGGCTCGGTGGTCGACGCCGAAGGCTTCGTCTGGGCGGCCCTGTGGGGCGGCCACGGCGCGATCCGCATCTCGCCGGCGGGCGAACTGGTGGACCGCGTGACGCTGGACGCCATCAACGTCACCAAGCCCTGCTTCGGCGGGCCCGACCTGAAGACCCTCTATTTCACCACCGCCCGCAAGGGCCTGAGCGACGAGCAGCTGGCGCAGTATCCCCTGTGCGGCGGCCTGTTCGCCCTGCCCGTGGCCGTGGCGGGCCAGCCGCAATACGAGGTGCAGCTTGACCTCTGATCGTACCCCTCGCCGGTTCCGCTCGCGCGACTGGTTCGACAATCCCGACCATATCGACATGACCGCCCTCTATCTGGAGCGGTTCATGAACTACGGGATCACGCCCGAAGAGCTGCGCAGCGGCAAGCCGATCATCGGCATCGCCCAGACCGGCAGCGACATCTCGCCGTGCAACCGCATCCACCTGGACCTGGTCAGCCGGGTGCGGGACGGCATCCGCGACGCCGGCGGCATCCCGATGGAGTTCCCGGTCCATCCGATCTTCGAGAACTGCCGTCGCCCGACGGCGGCCCTGGACCGGAACCTGTCCTATTTGGGCCTGGTCGAGACCCTGCACGGCTATCCGATCGACGCCGTGGTCCTGACCACCGGCTGCGACAAGACCACCCCGGCCGGCATCATGGCCGCCACCACGGTCAACATCCCGGCCATCGTCCTTTCCGGCGGTCCCATGCTGGACGGCTGGCACGAGGGCGAGTTGGTCGGGTCGGGCACGGTGATCTGGCGCTCGCGGCGCAAGCTGGCGGCGGGCGAGATCAACGAGGACGAGTTCATCCAGCGCGCGGCCGACAGCGCCCCCTCGGCCGGCCACTGCAACACCATGGGCACGGCCTCGACCATGAACGCCGTCGCCGAGGCCCTGGGCCTGTCGCTGACCGGCTGCGCGGCCATCCCCGCCCCCTACCGCGAGCGCGGACAGATGGCCTATCGCACCGGCCAGCGGATCGTCGACCTGGCCTATGACGACATCAAGCCCAAGGACATCCTGACCCGGCAGGCGTTCGAGAACGCCATCGCCCTGGTCGCGGCGGCCGGCGGCTCGACCAACGCCCAGCCGCACATCGCCGCCATGGCGCGGCATGCGGGACTTGAGATCACCGCCGACGACTGGCGTGCGGCCTACGACATCCCGCTGATCGTCAACATGCAGCCGGCCGGAAAATACCTGGGCGAGCGCTTCCACCGGGCCGGCGGCGCCCCCGCCGTGCTGTGGGAGCTGCTGCAGCAGGGCCGCCTGCACGGCGACGTGCTGACGGTCACCGGCAAGACCATGGCGCAGAACCTCGAGGGTCGCGAGACCAAGGACCGCGAGGTGATCTTCCCCTACGCCCAGCCCCTGGCCGAGAAGGCCGGCTTCCTGGTGCTGAAGGGCAACCTGTTCGACTTCGCCATCATGAAGTCCAGCGTCATCGGCGCCGACTTCCGCGAACGTTACCTGTCGACGCCCGGCCAGGAAGGCGTGTTCGAGGCCCGGGCCATCGTGTTCGACGGCTCCGACGACTACCACGCCCGCATCAACGACCCGGCCCTGGAGATCGACGAGCGCTGCATCCTGGTGATCCGGGGCGCGGGCCCCATCGGTTGGCCCGGCTCGGCCGAGGTGGTCAACATGCAGCCGCCGGACCACTTGCTGAAGAAGGGGATCATGAGCCTGCCCACCCTGGGCGACGGCCGCCAGTCAGGCACCGCCGACAGCCCCTCGATCCTCAACGCCTCGCCCGAGAGCGCGGTGGGTGGGGGCCTGTCGTGGCTGCGCACCGGCGACACCATCCGCATCGACCTCAACACCGGCCGCTGCGACGCCCTGGTGGACGAGACCGTGATCGCCGCGCGCAAGGCCGAGGGCATTCCAGCCGTGCCCGAGACCATAACCCCCTGGCAGGAGATCTACCGCGCCCACACGGGCCAGCTGGAGACCGGCGGGGTGCTGGAGTTCGCGGTGAAATACCAGGACCTGGCGAGCAAGCTGCCGAGGCATAATCACTGAAGGATGCCGGGGGGCGAACACTTGCCCCCACCTGGCGGCTTCGCCGCCTGTCCGCCCCCATAGGGGGCGGAGCCTCGCGCTTTCGAGCTCTTCCCCCTATGGGGGAAGACGACCGCGAAGCGGTCCGTAGGGGGCAAGTATCCCGTGGCGCCGCCCTAGACCCTTGCCCCCTCGCCCCAAACCGCTAGGACATCCCCCTCCCCGTCGCGCGACGCGGATTCGACACCATTCGGCGTCAGCCTCGCGGCGGCGACGATTCGGCGAGCAGACGACTGACCAAGTTCTACAAGACGAGGCAAAACACCTACGCGTTCCGCCGCCGGCCCGGCTGGCGGACGGCGGTGTCGGTGGTGGCCCTGGGGGTCGTGCTCGGCCTGGGCGGCGTGACGATCTCGCGCTGCTCGCACGCGCCCCAGGACAAGCAGGTGGCCGCCACGGCGACGCCCGACGGCCCCGTCGCCTTCCCGGCCGTCGCCCTGCCGACCGCGCCGCACGACTGGCGCGGCCAGATCGACTATCGCGCCCTGGACGCCCGCATCCGCACCATGATGGCCGACCGGTCCATGGAGGGCCTGGCCATCGCCGTGGTCGAGAACGGCCGGCTGTCGTTCGTCCAGGGCTACGGCCGCACCTCGCCCGACAACGGCCAGAAGGTCGAGGCCGACACGGTGTTCCGCTGGGCCTCGCTGTCAAAGACCGCGGCCGGCACGCTGAGCGCGCGCCTGGCCCAGGACGGCGCCTTCTCGCTGAACGACCCGCTGGGCAAGTTCGGCGTCAGCCTGCGCCTGCCGGGCAACGCCCAGGAGACCCTGACGGTCGAGCAGCTGCTGTCCCAGCGCACGGGCCTGCCGCGCAACGCCTATGACGGCTGGCTGGAGGGCGGGCGCGATCCGAAGATGATCCGCGAGAGCCTGGGAACCGTGCCGCCCCAGTGCCCGCCGGGCACGTGCCACAGCTACCAGAACATCGCCTACGACACGATCCGCGAGGTCGTCGAGACCGCCACCCGCCACGCCTATGCCGACGAGGTGCGCCAGCGCCTGTTCGCGCCCTTAGGGATGACCAGCGCCAGCGTCGGCCTGCAGGGGCTGGAGACGGCCAAGTCCTGGGCGCGGCCCTCGCGCGGCGGCCGGGCCATGAAGTTGTCGGAAGCCTATTACCGGGTGCCGGCGGCGGCGGGGGTCAATTCCGACATCGTCGACCTGTCGCGCTGGATGCAGGCCCAGATGGGCATGGCCCCCGGCGTCCTGCCCGCCCCGGTGCTGGAGCAGATCCAGCGCCCGCGCGTCAACACCGGCCGGCCCTATGGCAACTCGCCCCTGGGCCGTTCGCTGGAGCATCCCGGCTACGGCCTGGGCATGCGCAGCTTCACCTACAAGGGCCACCGGCTGATCGGCCACAGCGGCGCGGTGGACGGCTATCGCTCGACCATGATGTTCGACCCCGCCAGCAAGACCGGCGTGGTGATGCTGTGGAACAGCGAGGCCAGCCTGCCCTTCAAGCTCCAGGCCGAGGTCTTCGACCTGGCGTATCGGCAGCCGTTCACGGACTGGCTGCAGCTGAAGAGCGGAGAGCAGGCGCCGGTCGCGCCTTAGCCACCGCCCCACGCTCTCAATTCAACCGTCATTCCCGCCCTTGTGGCGGGAACCCCTGGTTCAGCTGAACCGTGAAGCGCCTTGGCGCGCTGGCGCGCCACACCCATGCCCTTGCGGCGGACAGAGGGGTTCCCGCCACAAGGGCGGGAATGACGGCCGTAAAGGTGAATGGTCGCCCTAGTTCGCGCCCTTCCCGATCTGCGGCAGCACCTTGGTGTCCAGGATCCGGCGTTGCGCGGCCGCCATCGGCGGGTTGGGGTCGTGCCCCGTCCTAGGCAGTAGCACGAAGGCCTTGTCCGGGGCCTGGATCGTGTCGAACCAGGCGCGGGCGACCTCGGGCGTCGAGACTAGGTCCTGTTCGCCCAGGATCACATAGACCGGCAGGTCGAACTTGGGCCCCAGGGCGTAGAGGTCGGTCTTGGAATACATCCCCTCGCCGTGCATCCCCACGAACTCGATGTAGGAATAGTCCTCGCCGCCGGTGTAGTCGGCCTGAGCCTTGTCGGTGGCGTAGGCGGGGGCCAGCTCCATCCAGGCCTCGGGAGCCGGATCGGTGGCGGCGCGCTCGTACTTCCGGGTGACGCGGCGGATAATCCCGAAGGCGCGGGGATTGGTCCAGGGCGGCGGGCCCAGGGCCTCGATCTTGCCCACCGAGTCCGCGTCGCCGGCGGCTTTCGCCAGGGCCAGGGTCTTGTCGTACGAGGCCTTGAGGTTGTCGGCCGAGCGGGCCAGGTGCGACGAGCCGATATAGGCGTAGAACAGGTCAGGCCGCGCCTTGGCCATGTGGGTTCCCAGGATCGAACTCCACGAACCGCCCATCAGGATCAGCTTGCGCTTGCCCAGGTGCTGGAGGGCGTAGGTCGCCACCTCGACGCCGTCGTCGCGCAGGCGCTCGACCGTCAGGTGCTCGTCCTCGGCCGGCGGATTGCGACCATAGGTCATGCCCGCGCCGCGCTGGTCCCACTGGACGATGACGAAGTCCTTCTCCCAGGCCTGGAAGTACGGGTGGGCGTAGGGGGTCATCGGATTGCCCGGCCCGCCGTGCACCATCAGGATCGCGGGCTTGGAGCGGTCCTCGCCGTGGATGGTGACCCACTGCTCGATGCCGCCGATGCGGACGAAGCCCTCTTCGTGGATGGGCGCATGGGCCGGCGCCACGGCCGCGACCGGCGCGGCGGCCAGGGCCATGGAAGGCGCGCCGGCCAGGGCCAACGCCGCGGCCATAAAGAGAGATTTAGACATGACGCCCCCAAGACTCATCACAAGAATCCGACCCTATCCGCCCCTCTCCCCTTGCGGGAGAGGGTGGCCCCACGAAGTGGGGTCGGGTGAGGGGTTGAAGACCAGAACCGCCGCGACCGGCCTTTCGGCTGTCGCAGCGTCTAGCGCTTGCGCGACCACTCATCCGTCAGCCTTCGGCTGACACCTTCTCCCGCAAGGGGAGAAGGATCGCGGTCAGCCGCCCACCGCGCCCGTGCCGAAGTCGAACCCTTCGGGCCGCGCCTTGCCGCCGCCGAAGGCGTAGGTGAAGCCGACGAACACCGCCCGCACCTTGGCCGTCCGGGTGACCCGCTCGCGCAGGCTGGGCGTATCGATGACCGAGACGTCCTCGAAGGCGTTGAGCACGTCGTTGGCGGTGACCACCACGTTCAGCTTGTCGTTGACCTTGCGGCGATAGCCCAGGTTCAGCAGCGAGATCGGCTCGCGATAGCCCTGGGGCGTCAGGCGCTTGCCCGAGGTGAAGCCGTTCAGCTGGAAGAAGTCCTTGGGCGTGGCCTGCCAGCTGAGGCTGGCGCGGCCCGACAGGGTGGTCATGTCGCGTGTCCCCACCGTGCCCGGCACCGTCGACTGGATCTCGTTCCAATAGGCGTTGGCGCTGACGTTGTAGCTGAGCTTGGGCGTCAGCTTGCCGTTGGCCACCAGCTCCAGACCGCCGTTGCGGCTCTTGGCCAGGTTCTCGCGGGTGGTCAGGAAGACGCCGCCGGGCAGTTCGCGCACCACGTCGGTCACCCCGTCGCGGCTCTCGCGGTAATAGGCCGTGGCCAGGTACGAGGCCGGCCCCTTCCGGTACTGGTAGCCCAGCTCGTAGCTGTCGGTGATCTGCGGCTTCAGGTCGGGATTGCCGGCCCGGTAGTTGTTGGGGTCGATATAGACCGGATAGGGGTTCAGGTCCTGCACCTGCGGGCGCTGGACCCGCTTGCTGTAGTTGGCCGTCAGGCTCTGGGTCTGGCTTAGGGTGTAGGCCAGGTGCAGCGACGGATAGAGGTGGAAGTAGTCGTTGTCGTCCTTCTGGCCCGACGTCACTTGGTCGGTGCGGATCTGCACCTGCTCGGCCCGCAGCCCGCCCAGCACCGTGAAGTCGCCGAACGGCCGCTCGTAGGTGACGTAGCCGGCATAGACGTCCTGGTCGTAAAGGAACCGGTTGGTGCGAGTGGGGTCGACCACCTGATCCTGCGGCGTGGTCCCCGTCGAGAAGCGGTTGTCGTAGTCGTTGCCGACACCTTCCAGGTCCAGCCCCGTCTTCAGCTTGGCCTCGCCGCTCATGGGACGGGTGTAGTCCAGCTTGAAGTTCACCCGCTCCTGGTCGGCGCCGAAGCCGGACACCTGGTACTCGTCCACGCCCGGCGTGTAGTCGACGGCGTCGCCCGAGGTGCGCTTGAAGTCGGTGACCTCGTATTCCACGTGGGCGACCAGCTCGTGCTCGGCGCCCTTGAACTGGTGGCGCCAGTCGCCGCTGACCGCGCCGTTGTCGCGCTTGAAGTCGGCGTCGGTGCCCCGGGCGTAGGATGGGCCGCCGGCCGGGGCCAGGGTGACGGAGGTCTCGCGGCCCGTGGCGTCGAAGTCCATGCCGCGATAGCGCACCTCGGCGCTGAGGCGATCCTTGGGGGTCAGGCTGTAGTCCAGGCCGCCGCGCAGATTGACCGACGCGCCCTTGTTGTCGAACGCGCCCTCCTGGAGGGTGTGGACCCCGCCGGGAACCAGGCTCTCGCGGTCGTCGCTGGACTGACCCATCTGGCGGTCGTGGCGATAGCCGGCCTCGCCCGACAGGGACAGCTTGCCCCGGTTCAGATTGCCGGTGATCCCGGTGTTGTAGCGGCCGTCGGGACCGACGTTCAGCTTGAACGAGCCGGTCGCGCCCGGCTTGCGGGTCTGCTTGGTGACCAGGTTGATGATCCCGGCCGTGCCGTCGGGGCGGTAGGCGGCCGAGGGATTGGTCATCACCTCCACGCGGTCGATCTGGTCGGCCGGCATCTGCTGCAGGGCGTCGGCCTTGCCCTCGCCGTTGAACATGCTGGAAGGCTTGCCGTCGATCATGATCGTGACGTTGGGATCGCCGCGCAGGCTGACATTGCCCTGCACGTCGACCTCGACCGAGGGGATGTTGCGCAGGGCGTCGGCGATCGAGCCCGTCTTGGCCGACAGGTCGTTGGCGACGCTGTAGCTGCGGCGGTCGATCGAGGTGCGCATGGCCGTCGGATCGCTGGTGATCGTCACCCCCTCGACCGCCGTCGCGCCGTCGGCCGGCTTAGTGGCGGCGGGCTTCGCGGGCTTGGCCGGCGCGGTCTGGGCCAGAGCCAGGCCCGGCGACAGGATCGCCGTGGCGGCGAGCAGCAGGATTTTCAGACGCACGACATGTCCCCGAGGATGCGCGTGGCCAAAGCCAAGCTTGGTCACCACCTAGGGACGCGATTGGGGCCAACACGCGGCCGGAGCAAATGTCTTTTCGGCAATGTTTCGCTTGGCGCCGGCACTGTGTCTTCCGCGCCATCGGGAAAGTTGCGACTTGGCCCCATGCGTGGTGACTGTACGCAGGGTCCCGCGTGGCCCTGGAAAGACGACCCGGAACCCGTGTCAGGCCGCTTGCGTGCTGATACCGGTAACACTAAGGTCGCGCCAACCAAGGCCCCGTTCGAGGGGTTCGTTAGGGATCAAACGCGGCCTTCGGGCCATTCGGGGAAGACAAAGTGGCATCTGTAGCAAACGCCGGCCCGAGCCCCGGCATGAGCGCCGACGGCGCCAAGGTGAACATGGCCTTCGTGGCCGCCATCGTGGCCGTGGCCACCATCGGCGGCTTCATGTTCGGCTACGACAGCGGGGTCATCAACGGCACGCAGAAGGGCCTGGAAGCCGCTTTCAATCTGACGGAATTCGGCACCGGCCTCAACGTGGCGGCCATTCTGCTCGGCTGCGCGTTCGGCGCTTTCGCCGCCGGCCGCCTGGCCGACGTCTGGGGCCGCCGCACGGTGATGATCATCTCGGCCCTGCTGTTCGTCGTCAGCGCCATCGGCACCGGTGCGGCGCCGACCTCGCTGGTCTTCGTGGTGTTCCGCCTGATCGGCGGCCTGGGCGTGGGCGCCGCCTCGGTGCTGTGTCCCGTCTACATTTCGGAAGTCACGCCGGCCAACATCCGCGGCCGCCTGTCGTCCGTGCAACAGATCATGATCATCACCGGTCTGACCGGCGCGTTCCTGGGCAACTACTTCCTGGCCAACGCCGCCGGCAGCTCGACGGCCGAGTTCTGGCTGGGCTTCCCGGCCTGGCGCTGGATGTTCTGGCTGCAGGTCATCCCGGCGGGCATCTTCTTCTTGTGCCTGCTGACCATCCCCGAAAGCCCGCGTTACCTGGTGGCCAAGGGTAAGGACGCCGAAGCCGAGAAGATCCTGTCGCGCCTGTTCGGCGAGGGCCAGGGCGCGGGCAAGGTCGCCGAGATCCGCGCCTCGCTGGCGGTCGATCACCAACCCAAGCTGTCCGACGTGCTGGATCCGGTCACCAGGAAGCTGCGCCCGATCCTGTGGGCCGGCCTGGTCCTGGCTGTCTTCCAACAGCTGGTCGGCATCAACATCGTCTTCTACTACGGCTCGGTGCTGTGGCAGTCGGTCGGCTTCACCGAGGCCGACAGCCTGAAGATCAACATCCTGTCGGGCTCTCTCTCGATCCTGGCCTGCCTGCTGGCCATCGGCCTGATCGACAAGATCGGCCGCAAGCCGCTGCTGCTGATCGGCTCGGCCGGCATGGCCGTGACCCTGGGCGTGCTGACCTGGTGCTTCTCGACCGCCAGCATGGTCAACGGCAACCTGCATATGGCCGACAATGTCGGCCTGATCGCCCTGATCTCGGCCAACGCCTATGTGGTGTTCTTCAACCTCAGCTGGGGCCCGGTGATGTGGGTCATGCTGGGCGAGATGTTCCCCAACCAGATGCGTGGTTCGGCCCTGGCCATCTGCGGCTTCGCCCAGTGGATCGCCAACTTCGCGATCTCGTTCAGCTTCCCGATCATGAAGAAGGTCAGCCTGCCGGCGACCTATGGCTTCTACGCCCTGTGCGCCCTGATCTCGTACTTCCTGGTCCAGAAGCTGATCCAGGAGACGCGCGGCAAGGAGCTGGAGGCGATGGAGGGGTAAACCCTCCCCCCACCTTCGAAATCCCGAACGCCCGGCGGCTCTGTCCGCCGGGCGTTTTTCGTTTCAGACTGACAGCGTTATCTTCGATGACACCGGTGGACATTCAAGCCGCGACCACCCTAGAGTTACCGGTATCAAACGCGACGAACCAACGTCGCGGCGTCCTGGAGGAAACGAAGCCATGGTCCAGATCAGCCGACGGGGAGCCCTGGGCTCGCTCCTGACCGGGGCCGCCGCCTCCGCCCTGCCCGCTACGGCTGACGCTCAGATGGGAACCTTGCCCGCCAAGCCGGCCCATCCGGTCTGGGCCACGGGGATCGAGGGCCAGCGCAAGGCCGACCTGGGGAACGGCACGTTCCTGAACCCCATCCTGGCCGGCGACCACCCCGACCCGTCGATCCTGAAGGACGGCGCCGACTACTACATGACCCACTCGTCGTTCGACGCCTATCCAGGCCTGCTGATCTGGCATTCCCGCGACCTGGTGAACTGGACGCCGGTCGTCACCACGCTGAAGACCAATGTCGGCTCGATCTGGGCGCCGGAGCTCTGCAAGCACAACGGCCGCTACTACATCTACCTGCCGGCCAAGTTTCCGAACAACAACACCAGCTACGTCATCTGGGCCGACAGGATCGAAGGGCCGTGGAGCGAGCCGATCGACCTGAAGCTGCCCCGCTACATCGACCCCGGCCACGTGGTCGACGAGCACGGCGTGCGCTGGCTGTTCCTGTCGGGCGGCGACCGCATCCAGCTGGCGGCGGACGGCCTGTCCACGGTCGGCAAGCCCGAGCACGTCTACGACCCGTGGCATTATCCGGAGGACTGGGATGTCGAGGGCTTCTCGCCCGAAGGCCCCAAGGTGATGAAGCGGGGGGCGTACTACTACCTGGTCACCGCCGTGGGCGGCACGGCCGGTCCGCCGACCGGGCACATGGTGATCGTGGCGCGGTCCAAGTCGCTGGCGGGGCCCTGGGAGGACGATCCCCGCAACCCCGTCGTGCGCACCACGAACAACAGCGAAAAATGGTGGTCACGCGGCCACGCCACCCTGGTCGAGGGACCGGGCGGCGACTGGTGGACCGTCTATCACGGCTACGAAAACGGCTTCTACACCCTGGGCCGCCAGACCCTGCTGGCCCCGGTGACCTGGACCCAGGACGGCTGGTTCGAGGTCGGCGGAGGGGATCTGTCCAAGCCCTTGGCCAAGCCCAAGGGCGGCAAGGTCGGACCGCACGGCATGGCCCTGTCGGACGACTTCAGTACCGACAAGTACGGCGTGCAGTGGAACTTCTTCGATCCCAAGCCCGGCGAGCATGAGCGGCTATCGCGAGCCGGCGGAGTGCTGACCCTGAAGGGCTCCGGCGAGGCCCCGTCCACCGGCGCGCCGCTGATCTTCGTCAACGGCGACCAGGCCTATGAGATCGAGTGCGAGGTCGAGGTCGATCCGGAGACGCGCGCGGGCCTGATCCTGTTCTACGACCGCCAGCTCTATTGCGGCCTGGGCTTCGACACCGAGAAGTTCGTCACCCACCAGTACGGCATCGAGCGCGGCCGGCCGGCCAATCCGCACGGCGCGAAGATGCTGATGCGGCTGCGCAATGACCGCCACATCGTCAGCTTCCACACCAGCGGGGACGGCGGAAAGACCTGGAAGCGCTTCGACCGGGGCATGGAGGTCTCGGGCTACCACCACAATGTGCGCGGCGGCTTCCTGATGCTGAAACCGGGCCTCTACGCGGCGGGCAAGGGCTCGGCGCGGTTCAAGGGCTTCAAGTATCGGGCGCTGGCGTGATGGAAAGGGTTTGTCATCCCGGGCGTAGCGAAGCGAAGACCCGGGACCGACCCGAAGCGCTGAGCTCCAAGTCGGTCCCGGATCGGCGCGCTGCGCGCTTGTCCGGGATGACAGCTTTGGGGATGGCTCTGCTCTTCGCCACACCAGGCCTCGCCCAGGCGCCCGATCCCCCGCCCTTCAAGGCTACCAAGGTGATCCTCGTCGGCGACTCCACCACCGCCGTGAACAGCGGCTGGGGCGGGGCGTTCTGCGCCACGCGGGTGATCTCGAACATCGCCTGCGTGAACCTGGGGCGCGGCGGGCGCAGCACCAAGACCTATCGCGCCGAGGGCTCGTGGACCCTGGCCCTGTCGGAGATGAAGGCCGGCGACTTCGCGCGGACCTACGTCCTGATCCAGTTCGGCCACAACGACGCCTACGGCCGGGCCGAGCGGCTGACCGACCTTCGCGCCGAGTTCCCCGCCAACCTGAAGCGCTATGTGGAAGAGGCCCGGGCGGCAGGCGCCACGCCGGTGCTGGTCACGCCCCTGTCGCGGCGACAGTTCAAGGACGGCAAGCTGGTCGACGACCTGGTCCCGTGGGCGCAGGCCGTGCGCGCCGTCGCCGCCGAGACGGGGACGGCGCTGGTCGAGCTGAACGCCCGCAGCGCCCAAGCCGCCCAGGCCCTGGGCCCGCTGGGCGCCGCCGCCTGGGCCGAGGCGCCGCCTTCGCCGGAGATGGCCAACGCCCTGGCCGGCGGCACGACGGTCAGCGTGAAGTTCTATGAACCGCCGTTGCCGGGGGCCGCCGCCGTGCCGATGGACCCGCCGGTCCCGGCCGCGCCTTCGCCGACAGGGCGCTTTTTGCCGGTGTTCGACTACACCCACCTAGGCCCGGCGGGCGCGGCGGCCTGTTCGGAGATCGTGGCCGAGGAGTTGGTGAAGGCGGTTCCGGAACTGGCGAAGGATCTGGTTCCCTGAGGCCGGGGACACGCCCTTGCGGCGTGTCCCCAACTCTCGGCGCCGGGGATGCTGATGGGGACACGCCGCAAGGGCATGTCCCCGGTCGTGGCTACTTCGCCAACGGCGGGCCGCTGAGCTCCGCCTCGATCTGCACGTCGACCTCGTCGCTGACGCCCATGGTCGAGCCCGGGGCCGGGACGCCGGAGGCGATACCGAAGTCCGAGCGCTTGAAGACGCCGTGGGCCGAGAAGCCGATGCGGGCGTGCGGGTCCATCGGATGGCCGGCATAACCGCCGTTGAAGGTGGTCTCCAGCACCACCGGCTTGGTCACGCCGTGCAGGGTGAAGTCGCCGGTGACCTTGGCGGTGTTGGCGCCGGTGACCTCGACCTTGGTCGAGCGGAAGGTGATGGCCGGGTACTGGGCCGCGTCCAGCCAGGACTTGCCGAGCAGTTCGTCCTTGAAGCCGGCCGGCGGGCTGGGAAGGGTCAGCGACTTGGGATCGATCGTGGCCTCGACGGTCGAGGTCTCCGGATGGGCCGGGTCGAACTTCAGGGCCACGTCGAATTCGGTGAAGCGCGCGGTGTAGTGCGAGAAGCCCAGGTGATTGACCTTGAACTCCAGGCTGGCGTGCGACGGATCCAGCTTGTAGTCACCGGCCGGGACCTGGGGCGCGGCCGGCTTGGCGGCAGCGGCCGGAGCGGAGGCCGGCGCCTCGGCCTTCTTGGCGGCGGGCGGCGAGCAGGCCGCCAGCATGGCGACGGCGCCCGCGGCGATCAGAAGCTTGGTGGAGGTCATGGTCTCTTCCCTGTCGTTGCGGCGCTGGGTCGGCCGCTTTGGCCGTCAGTCTTACGGAAGACGATGCAACGCGCCACAATCCGACAAGGCGGATACGTTTTTTCAGGCTAGGTTGCCCCGACGGCAAGGACTCGCGCCTGCCTTCCCCCTTGTCGTGGAGACCGCCGCTTGCGTCCTTCGACCGTCCTAGCTGAGCAGGTGCCGCATGGTCTCGGCCAGCACGCGCGCCAGCGGCTCGCGCGCCGTGTCGGGGTGGTTGACCGAGCGCATGATCATGCCGTCGAACAGCATGCCCACCGCCTCGCAGCGGGCCTGGAACTCCGCGTCGCTCCATTCGGGGCGGCGGGCGCGGGCCATCATCTTCAGGGCGAAGGCGCGCTCCTCCTCGTCGGCGGCGCGGACGATGGCCGCGACCTTGGGATTGCGCGCGGCCTCGGCCAGGACCTCCAGCACCAGGGCCGCCCGGCCGGTGTCGAAACATTTGTCGACGGCCTCGGGCAGGTGCTCGGTCATGACGTCCAGCATGTCGCCCGGCCGGCTTTCCATCTCGGCGAACTTCTCGCGCATCTCGGCCAGGTCCTGGGCGACGATGGCGGCGATGATCGCCTCCTTGTTCTCGAAGTAGCGGTAGATCTGGCCGACGCTGAGGCCGGCGACCTTGGCGATGTCGGCCATGCTGGCGCCGTGGAAGCCCGCCTGGCGCACGCGGTCGCAGGCGGCGTCCAGGATCTGCTGGCGCCGCGCCTCAGGCGAAGGCCTGACCGCCGATTGAGCTTCGTCTTCCATCAAAAGCCACGCGTCCCAATGAAATTTCCGTCACGTCAGGCTGAACGGAGCCCCCGAGGTTGACTTGCGACAACCCCGGACCTATGTCCAGCCCGATTGAGAATGAACGTTCATTCTCATGTTGTTTACCACCAGGGCGTCGTCAAGGCCAAGGCCTGCGACGCCCTGTCGCTCCTGGGGTTTTCCGAATGTCGTTCGACCGTTCTCGCACCGCCCTCCTGGCGGCCGTCGCGCTCACCCTGGCCGCCTGCGGCCAAGGCAAGGGCGGAGCCGCCGGCGGCGCCGGCGGCCATGGCCCCACGCCCGTGGGCGTGATCGTGGCCAAGACCGAGCCGGTCACCCTGACCTCGGAACTGACCGGCCGCACCTCGGCCTTCCTGGTCTCGGAGGTGCGCCCGCAGGTCAGCGGCATCGTCAAGGCCCGCCTGTTCCAGGAAGGCGGCTATGTCCGCGCCGGCCAGCCGCTCTACCAGATCGATCCGGCCACCTATCAGGCGGCCTATAACAGCGCCGCCGCCGGCCTGGCCCAGGCCCAGGCCCAGGCCACCGCCGCCAAGCTGAAGGCCGACCGCTACAAGGGTCTGGTCGAGATCAACGCGGTCTCCAAGCAGGACAACGACGACGCCCAGGCCGCCAGCCTGCAGGCCGCCGCCAACGTCGCCGCCCAGAAGGCCGCCGTCGACGCCGCCCGCATCAATCTCGGTTACACCAAGGTGCTGGCCCCGATCTCGGGCCGCGTCGGCAAGAGCGCGGTCACCCCCGGCGCCCTGGTCACCACCAACCAGGCCGACGCCCTGGCCACCGTGCAGGACCTGTCGAAGATCTATGTCGACCTGACCCAGTCCTCGGCCGACATGCTGAAGCTGCAGGCGGCGCTGAACAGCGGCCAGCTGGGCCGCTCGGGTTCGGCCCAGGTGACCCTGAAGCTGGAAGACGGCTCGACCTATCCCATCCCGGGCCACCTGGAGTTCTCGGACGTCACCGTCGACCCGACCACCGGTTCGGTGGGCCTGCGCGCCACCTTCGCCAACCCGAACGGCGTGCTGCTGCCGGGCATGTACGTCCGCGCGGTCCTGGGCAAGGGCGTGGCCAACGCCGGCATGCTGATCCCGCAGGCGGCCGTCAGCCGCGATCCCAAGGGCGGCGCCACCGTGATGGTGGTGGGCGCCAAGGGCGCGGCCGAGCCCCGCCCGATCGTCACCAGCCAGACCGTGGGCGACAAGTGGCTTGTCACGTCGGGCCTGAACCCCGGCGACCAGGTCATCGTCGAGGGCCTGCAGAAGGTCCGCCCCGGCGCCCCGGTCAAGCCGTCCGTCATCACCGCCGCCACCGCTGCTCAGTAAGGCCGGTCCGTCATGCTTTCCCGTTTCTTCATCGACCGGCCGATCTTCGCCTGGGTCGTCGCCATCGTCATCATGCTGGCCGGCGCCCTGGCGATCCGCTCCCTGCCGATCGCCCAGTATCCCGACATCGCCCTGCCCCAGGTCTCGGTCAGCGCCGTCTATCCCGGCGCCTCGGCCAAGACCGTCGAGGACAGCGTCACCCAGGTCGTCGAACAGCAGATGAAAGGCCTGGACGGCCTGGACTACATGTCGTCGACCAGCGACAGCAGCGGCGCGGCCACCACCACCCTGACCTTCAAGGCCGGCACCAACATCGACATCGCCCAGGTGCAGGTGCAGAACAAGCTGCAGACGGCCACCGCCCTGCTGCCGCAGGAGGTCCAGCAGCAAGGCCTGCGCGTCGCCAAGTCGGCCCGGAACTTCCTGCTGATCGTCGGCATGTATTCGGAAGATCCGAAGACCACCAACACCGACCTGGCCGACTACATCGCCAGCAACCTGCAGGACCCGCTCAGCCGCGTCGACGGCGTGGGCGAGGTGCAGCTGTTCGGTTCGCAGTACGCCATGCGCATCTGGTTGAACCCGACCAAGCTGACCAGCTACAGCCTGACCCCGGCCGACGTGATCGCCGCCATCCGGGCCCAGAACGCCCAGGTCTCGGCCGGCCAGCTGGGCGGCGTGCCCAACCTGCCGGGCATCGGCCTGAACGCCACGATCACCGCCCAGTCGCGCCTGACCACCCCGGCCCAGTTCGAGGACATCATCGTCAAGAACAGCCCCGGCGGCGCCATCGTGCACCTGCGCGACGTGGCTCGCGTCGAGCTGGGAGCCGAGAACTACGGCTTCGGCGCCAAGTACAACGGCAAGCCCGCCGCCGGCCTGGCCGTGCGCCTGGCCCCCGGCGCCAACGCCCTGGACACCGCCGACGCCATCAAGTCGCGCATGGCCCAGCTGGAGAAGAACTTCCCGGCCAACTACAAGTACGTCATCCCCTACGACTCCACGCCCTTCGTGCGGCTGTCGATCGAGGAGGTGATCAAGACCCTGGTCGAGGCCGTGGTCCTGGTCTTCATCGTCATGTTCCTGTTCCTGCAGAACTGGCGCGCGACGATCATCCCGACCATCGCCGTGCCGGTCGTCCTTCTGGGCACCTTCGGCGTGCTGGCGACCTTCGGCTACTCGATCAACACCCTGACCATGTTCGGCCTGGTGCTGGCCATCGGCCTGCTGGTCGACGACGCCATCGTCGTGGTCGAGAACGTCGAGCGCGTGATGACCGAGGAGGGGCTCAGCCCCGTCGAGGCCACCCGCAAGTCGATGGGCGAGATCACCGGCGCCCTGATCGGCATCGCCCTGGTCCTGGCCGCGGTGTTCGTGCCCATGGCCTTCTTCGGCGGCTCGCAGGGCGTGATCTACCGCCAGTTCTCGATCACCATCGTCTCGGCCATGGCCCTGTCGGTGATCGTGGCCCTGGTGCTGACCCCGGCCCTCTGCGCCACCCTGCTGAAGGCCTCGCCCAGCCACGGCGGCCTGCGCCGGACCGACTACACCGGTCCCGTGGGCGCGGTGATCAACCTGTTCAACCGCTTCTTCAACTGGTTCAACCACAACTTCGACGACGTCAGCGATCGCTACCAGGGCTCGGTCCGCAAGCTACTGGGCAAGAGCGGCCGCTGGATGCTGGCCTATGGCGTGATCATCCTGGTGATGGGCTTCCTGTTCATCCGCCTGCCCAGCGCCTTCCTGCCCGAGGAAGACCAGGGCACGATGTTCACCATCGTCCAGCTGCCGCCGGGCGCCCCGGAAGAGCGCACCCAGCGCGTGCTCGACACCGTGCGCAGCCACTTCCTGAACGACGAGAAGGACTCGGTGGAGGCGGTGTTCACCGTCGCCGGCTTCAGCTTCGCCGGTTCGGGCCAGAACGCCGGCCTGGCCTTCATCCGCCTGAAGGACTTCGACGAGCGCAAGGCCGCCGACCGCAAGGCCCCGGCCCTGGCGGGCCGCGCCATGGCCAAGTTCTCGCAGATCCGCGACGCCATGGTCTTCGCCATCGTGCCGCCGGCCGTGCCGGAACTGGGCACCTCGTCGGGCTTCGACTTCCAGCTGCAGGACATCGGCGGCGTCGGCCACGAGGCCTTGGTCGCCGCGCGCAACCAGGTGCTGGGCATGGCCGCCCAGGACCCCACCCTGGCCGGCGTGCGTCCCAACGGCCAGGACGACACCCCGCAGCTGAAGATCGACATCGACCAGGCGAAAGCCGGGGCGATGGGCCTGACCACGGCCGACATCAACGCCGCGCTCAGCGCCGCGTGGGGCGGTTCGTACGTCAACGACTTCATCGACCGCGGCCGGGTCAAGAAGGTCTACGTCCAGTCCGACGCGCCCTACCGCATGCGGCCTGAAGACCTGAACAACTGGTACGTCCGCACCAGCACCGGCACGATGGCCCCGTTCAGCTCGTTCGCCACCAGCCACTGGATCTACGGCTCGCCGCGTCTGGAGCGCTACAACGGCCTGTCGTCGCTGAACATCCAGGGGTCGCCCGCCCCGGGCAAGAGCTCGGGTCAGGCCATGGCCGCCATGGAGAAGATCGCCGCCCAGCTGCCGCCGGGTATCGGCTTCGAATGGACCGGCCTGTCGGCCCAGGAACGCGAGTCCGGCAACCAGGCCCCGGCCCTGTACGGCATCTCGATCCTGGTGGTGTTCCTGCTGCTGGCGGCGCTCTACGAGAGCTGGTCGATCCCGCTGTCGGTGATCATGGTCATCCCGCTGGGCATCGTCGGCGCCCTGCTGGCGACCAGCCTGCGCGGTCTCAGCAACGACATCTACTTCCAGGTGGGCCTGCTGACGACCATGGGCCTGGCGTCCAAGAACGCCATCCTGATCGTGGAATTCGCCAAGGACCTGCACGAGCGGGGCATGGGCCTGGTCGAGGCGACGGTGGAGGCGGTGCGCATCCGTCTGCGGCCGATCATCATGACCTCGTTCGCCTTCGTCTTCGGCGTCCTGCCCCTGGCGATCTCCAACGGGGCCGGCTCGGGCAGCCAGCACGCCATCGGCACCGGCGTGATCGGCGGCATGCTGTCGGCCACCCTGCTGGCGATCTTCTTCGTCCCGCTGTTCTTCGTGATCGTCGAACGGATCTTCAAACCCAAGCCGCGCCGTCACGACGACACCGTCGCGACTCCGGCCGAGGGCCACTGACATGCTGCGTAACCTGACCCTGACCCTGCTGGCCGCCACCGCCCTGTCGGCCTGCACCCTGGCGCCGGAGACCGTCCGTCCGGCCCTGGCCGTGGACAACGCCTGGCCCATCGCGGCCGCCAATACGGGCTCGGCGGTCACCGCCGCCGACCTGGGCTGGCGCGAGGTGTTCGTCGACCCGCGCCTGCAGGGCGTGATCGACCTGTCGCTGAAGAACAACCGCGACCTGCGCGTGGCGGTGCTCAACATCGAGAAGTCCCGCGCCCAGTACCGCGTCCAGCGTGCGGCCCTGGTGCCGGGCGTCGACGCCACCGGCTCGGCCACCAAGGGCGAGAACTCGGCCGCCCAGACCCAGCCGGGCGTCTCGCGCGACGTCGAGGCCTATGCGGCCGGCGTCGGCGTCACGTCCTGGGAGGTCGACCTGTTCGGCCGCGTCCGCAGCCTGAAGGACGCGGCGCTGCAGAACTACCTGGCCACCCGCGAGACCAGCCGCTCGGTGCAGATCAGCCTGATCGCCCAGACCGCCAGCAGCTGGCTGGCCCTGGCGGCCGACCAGGACTTGCTGGCCTTGGCCCAGGAGACGCTGGACACCCGCCAGGAGTCGATGACCCTGGTCCAGCGCCGCTTCGAGGCCGGCGCGATCTCGCAGCTGGAAGTGCGCGAGGCCCAGACCCTGGTCGAGGCCGCTCGCACGGACGTGGCCACCTACATCGCCCAGGTCGAGCAGGATAAGAACGCCCTGCGGCTGGTGGTGGGGACCGACGTGCCGGCCGACCTGCTGCCGGCCGGCGGCCTGATCGCCGCCCAGATCCTGCCGGACCTGCCGGCCGGCCTGCCCTCGGACGTGCTGACCCGCCGTCCCGACGTGCTGGCCGCCGAGCACCAGCTGGCCGCCGCCAACGCCAATATCGGCGCGGCCCGCGCGGCCTTCTTCCCGACGATCAGCCTGACGGCCTCGACGGGCGTGGCCAGCGGCGACCTCTCCAGCCTGTTCGACAGCGGCAACGGCACGTGGAGCTTCGCCCCGCGCATCAGCCTGCCGATCTTCGCCGGCGGGGCCAATGTGGCCGGGCTGGACAGCGCCAAGGCCAGCCGCGACATCGCCGTGGCCACCTACGAGAAGACCGTGCAGACGGCCTTCCGCGAGGTGTCCGACGGCCTGGCCGTGCAGTCCACCATCCAGGACCGCGTCGGCTCGCAGGAGCGCCTGGTCGCCGCCGCCAACGACACGGTCCGCCTGTCGCGGGCCCGCTACGGCGCCGGCGTCGACAGCTCGCTGAACCTGCTGGACGCCCAGCGGACCCTCTACACCTCGCAGAAGGGCCTGATCGGCGCGCGCCTGGCGCGGGCGACCAATCTGGCCACCCTCTACAAGGCCCTCGGCGGCGGCGCGCCCGCCGGCAGCTAGGGGCTCAGACCGACTCCTCCCGCGCCCATGCGGGAGGCGCTAGCGGCGTCATCCCCCCCGACGCCGCCAAGCCGGAAGGGGCGCGCATCCCCCCGCGCGCCCCTTCCAACCTTGCCCGAAAACAGCGCAATCCCCTTCCCTGACAGGGATTTCACTTTACCGAACGTTGCAGACCGGCGACCAAAGGCCATGGCGGCGGACAGCGCCGCGGGCAGTGGGGTTGCGTCGATCATGCGGGCTTTGTTGCGTTCCTTGGCCGTGGCCGCGATGGGCCTGGCCGTCTCCGTTCCCGCCTTCTCCTCGGCCTCCTGGGCCGCCCCCGCCAAACCCGCCCCTCCGCCCACGCCGGTGGTCGTTCCGCTGGAGCCCTATCTGGGCGTGCTGTGGTCGTTCCAGATCGAGGCGGACGGCCAGCCGCGCCGGTTCCTGCTGGACACCGCCGGCGGCATCACCGTGCTGTCGGCCGACTACGCCAAGGCGATCGGCTGCACGCCCTGGGGCCGGGTCACCGGCCACCGCATGCGCGGCGACCGGATCGACCTGCCGCGCTGCGACGACGTCGCCCTGACGCCGGGCGGCCTGCCGCTGCAGATCCCGACCGCCGGGGTCATCGACTTTTCGACCCTGCTGCCCAAGGACGCCCCGACGCTGGACGGCTCGGTGGCCCTGGACGCCTTCGCCGGCCGCGCCGTCACCCTGGACCTGGCCCATCGCCAATTGATCGTCGAGACGCCCGCCAGCCTGAAGGCCCGCGCCGCCCAAGGCGTGGAGGTGCCCGTGCGTTTCGCCCGCGACGCCGGCGGCCTGGCCCTGACCCCGTTCGTCGCCGTGCCCACGCCCAAGGGCAAGGTCTGGCTGGAGCTGGACTGCGGCAGCGTCGGCCCGGTGGTGCTGGCCAAGCACGTGGCCCCGCTGGTGGGCCTGGATCCGGAGAAGAAGACCGGCCAGACGGTCCAGCTCTCCGTCGTCGACGGCCCCCAGTTCGGCGGCGCGACGATGGTCGAGGACATGATCATCGACGGCAACATCGGCGAGCCGGTGCTGAAGACCTGGGTGGTCACGCTGGACCTGGCCGAGGAACGCGCTTGGATCGCGCCAGTCAAACCCTGATTGTCATCCCGGACGAAGCGTAGCGAAGATCCGGGACCGACCCGAAGCTCTGAGTTCACGCGTCGGTCCCGGATCGGCGCGCTGCGCGCTTGTCCGGGATGACAGCTTCTGTGTCCTACCGCTCCCGCCGCCACTCCGAGATCGGCACGGCGCCGTCGGCGCGCGGGGTGGGCACCTGGTAGCCCAGGGTGTCGGCGGTCAGGGCGTACTTGCGGCGCTGCTCGGTCCCCTCCCAGTTCGGGAACGAAGCCCCCTCGATGCGGAAGACCAGCATGTGGGCGGCCGGATCGACCGTCACGGTCCCGTAGTGGGTCGACGCCCCCATGACCGCGCTGGCGTACTCCTCGGGCGTCGCCTTGGCCTTGTCGCCCGAGGCCACCTTCATGCGCCCGCCGCTGAAGATCTGCAGGCTGTAGCGGCCCTGATCGTCGATGATCAGCCGCCCCTTGGGATGGTCGCCGTAGTCGCGGGTGCGCACCCCGTCGGGATAGAGACGGTCGGCCGCCGTCAGGGTCCAGGTCCCGACCAGGGACGGCTCGGCGGCGTGAGCCAGGGCCCCGCCGGTCAGCATCAGGACCAGGCCCAGCCCGCCTATCGTGGTCGATCTCATCGCGCCCTCCAGCTTGTAACCTATTTTGCAGGTTACTTGCCGAACATCGGCGATGCACCGTAACCTGTCAATCCGGTTCAGAGGGACAGCATGACGGCGAAGGCGGAGATTCGCGACGGGTTCAAGTTTCGAGGCGGCAGTCCGGCCCTGGACCTTGCGGCGACGCTGATCGGCCGCCTGGGTGCAAACCCGCGCGACCTGCTGGCCACGCCCGCCGATCTCGACCGCTGGCTGGTGGCCGCCGAGTTGGCGCGAGATCCGCCGGGCGCCACCGAGGGTAACCTGATCCAGGCCCGGTCCCTGCGCGAGGCGCTCTATCGCCTGGCTCTGTCGCGGGCGGAGGGCGCGGCCCTGCCCGAGGCCGACCGCGAACTGCTCAACGGCTACGCCGCCCTGCCCGCCGCCCCGCTGCGCCTGGAGGCCGACGGCCGCGCCCGCCTGATCGGCGACGTGCGCGGCCTCCTGGCGGAACTGGCCCGCGAGGGTGTGTCGCTGCTGGGTGGTGATTTCAGCGACCGCATCCGCCAGTGCGAGGGCCCGCCCTGCGCGGTGCTGTTCGTCGACACGTCCCGCAAGGGCGACCGCCGTTGGTGCTCGATGAGCGCGTGCGGAAACAAGGCCAAGGTGGCGGAGTACAGGAAGCGGGAGCGGTCGGCGCCCTGACGCCCCCTCCGTCACGTCGCTGCTAGCGACGCGCCACCTCCCCCGTTTCACGGGTGAGGAGGAAGCCGCGCCGACCTTCTCCTCCCCCGTGAAACGGGGGAGGTGTCCGCGTAGCGGACGGAGGGGGCGTCCCGCCGCGCGCACCGCCTACAACGGCAACTGCACCGTGCTCTTCACCTCTTCCAGCACCGCATAGGTCCGCGTCTCGCGCACGCCGGGCATCTTCACCAGGATATCCCCCAGGAACCCCCGATAGGCCTCCATGTCGCGCACCCGGGCCTTGATCAGATAGTCGAAGCCGCCGGCCACCATGTGGCATTCCAGGATCTCGGGCGCGCGGCGCACGGCCGCTCCGAACTCCTCGAACACGTCGCCGGTCGTGCGGTCCAGCACCACCTCCACGAAGATCAGCAGCGCCCGGTCCACCTTGGCCGGGTCCAGCAGGGCCGCGTAGCCGGTGATGAAGCCGCGCTCGCGCAGGCGTCGCACGCGGTCGAAGGTGGCGGCCGGCGACAGGTTGCAGCGCTTGGCCAGCTCGGCGTTGGTGATGCGCCCGTCGACCTGCAGAACCTTCAGAAGCCTGCGATCGGTATCATCCAGAGCGGACATGGCCATTTCCAACTTTTTCCGAAGATCGTTCGGAAATTAATACCAACAAACAAAGCACCTTCACAAGAAGCGGGACTATACCCTCGATCGTCCTAGCGAGCTTGACCGCCACCTCCCCCCTCGGCGCTCAAGCGGACAGGACGGCCCTCCGCCACTCCCCCCGGCGGAGCGCAGTCGCGGCGCTCTCTCCCCCGGAAGCGCCGCGTGAGAGCGGAAGGGACGCGCGACCTCCCCCCGTATCGCGTCCCTTCCCACCTCTCCCCTTCCCCTTCATTCTGCCCGCCAACGCCCGCCTGCCCAGCGTCGCGACACGCTGTCGCGCGGTCTGGAGCGGACAACGTCTTTCGCCATTTTCGCCGAAGATCGTACTGCCCCGCCAGCCAACAAACGAAGCACCTTCGATCAAGGCGGCGATATAGCGACGATATACATTAGCGAGGCCATCATGACCGATTGGGACACCCTGGACGACGGCAAGTATCGCGACGAAGCCGCCGTGATCGCCGACCTGCTGGCCGCCCAGCCCCTGAGCAGCGAAGACCGCGCCGCCGTCCGCGCCGAGGCCGAGGCCCTGGTGCGCGGCGCCCGCCGCAGCGTCCGCAAGCAGGGCGTGGTCGAAAGCTTCCTGCAGGAGTTCAGCCTGGGCACCCGCGAGGGTCTGGCCCTGATGTGCCTGGCCGAGGCCCTGCTGCGCACGCCCGACGACGACACCCGCGACAAGCTGATCGCCGAGAAGATCGGCTCGGCCGACTGGGCCAGCCACCTGGGCGGCAGCGACAGCCTGTTCGTCAACGCCTCGACCTGGGGCCTGATGCTGACCGGCAAGATCGTCGAGCCCGACGAGGACGCCAAGCGCGACCTGCCCGGCTTCATCAAGAAGATCGCCAGCCGCCTGGGCGAGCCCGTTATCCGCGCCGCCGTCGGCCAGGCCATCCGCATCATGGGCGAACAGTTCGTGCTGGGCCGCACCATCGAGGCGGCCATCAAGCGCGCGGCCAACGACGGCGACATCTGCAGCTTCGACATGCTGGGCGAAGGCGCCCGCACCGTCGCCGACGCCGCTCGCTACGAGAAGTCGTATGCCGACGCGATCGAGACGGTGGGCAAGCTGTCCAACCGCGCCGGCCCCGAGGCCGGCCACGGCGTGTCGGTCAAGCTGTCGGCCCTCACGCCCCGCTACGAGGCCACCCAGGAAGCTCGCGTCTGGCACGAGCTCTATCCACGCGTCCTGCGCCTGGCCAAGATCGCCGCCAAGTACGACATCAACTTCACCATCGACGCCGAGGAAGCCGACCGCCTGGCCCTGTCGCTGAAGCTGCTGGACCGCCTGTGCCGCGAACCGGAGCTGGGCGAGTGGAAGGGCCTGGGCCTGGCCGTCCAGGCCTATCAGAAGCGCTGCCCCGAGGTGATCGCGCGCCTGTCGGCCCTGTCGCAACAGACCGGCCGCCGCCTGATGGTTCGCCTTGTGAAGGGCGCCTATTGGGACAGCGAGATCAAGCGCGCCCAGGTCGCCGGCCGTCCGGACTATCCGGTCTACACCACCAAGCCGGCCACCGACCTGTCGTACCTGGTCTGCGCCAAGGCCCTGATCGAAGCGGCTCCGAACCTCTACGCCCAGTTCGCCACCCACAACGCCCACACCCTGGCGGCGGTGGTGCGCATGGCCAAGAACGCCGGCGTCAGAATAGAGCACCAGCGCCTGCACGGCATGGGCGAGGCGCTCTACAAGGCCGCCGACGACCTCTATGACGGCATCACGCTGCGGGCCTACGCCCCGGTGGGCGGCCACGAGGACCTGCTGCCCTACCTGGTCCGCCGCCTGCTGGAGAACGGCGCCAACACATCGTTCGTGCACGCCCTGCTGGACGAGCGGGTGCCGGTCGAGAAGGTGGTCACCGATCCCGTCGACCTGGTCGCCGCCCACCCCGACCGCCACGCCAAGATCCCGACCCCGGTGAACGTCTATGGCCCGGGTCGCCGGAACAGCGCCGGCCGCGACCTGTCGGTGAAGGCCGACCGCGAGCGCCTGGTCGCCCACGTCGCCGAGCTGGACAAGCTGACCCTGTCGGCGGGCCCGTTGATCGGCGGCAAGCTGACGGCCGGCGCCCCGCCGATGCCGGTCCAGGCCCCGGTCGATCACGCCCGCGTGGTGGGGGTGGTGTCCGAGGCCCAGCTGCCGCAGATCGACCAGGCCTTCCGCCTGGCCCGCGCCGCCCAACCCGCCTGGGACCAGGCCGGCGGCCCGGCTCGCGCCGAGACGCTGCGCGCCATGGGCGACGCCCTGGAGGCCAATCTGGAGCGCCTGTGCGCCATCCTGGCCCGCGAGGCCGGCAAGACCCTGCCCGACGCCATCGCCGAGGTGCGCGAGGCCGTCGACTTCTGCCGCTACTACGCCAAGCTGGCCGAGCAGCAGTTCGCCCTCGCCGGCGACGTCCTGACCGGCCCGGTCGGCGAGACCAACACCCTGCGCCTGGCCGGGCGCGGTGTCTTCGTCTGCATCAGCCCGTGGAACTTCCCGCTGGCCATCTTCACCGGCCAGATCGCCGCCGCCCTGGCCGCCGGCAACGCCGTGCTGGCCAAGCCCGCCGAGCAGACCCCGCTGATCGCCTTCGAGGCCGTGAAGCTGTTCCACGCCGCGGGCCTGGACCACCGCCTGTTGGCCCTGCTGCCGGGTCGCGGCGAGACCGTCGGCGCGGCCCTGACCGCGCACGAGGGCCTCGACGGCGTGGCCTTCACCGGCGGCACCGACACCGCCTGGCGGATCAACCAGACCCTGGCCCAGCGCCAAGGCCCGATCGTGCCGTTCATCGCCGAGACCGGCGGCCTCAACGGCATGTTCGTCGACACGACGGCGCAGCGCGAACAGGTGATCGACGACGTGATCCTGTCGGCCTTCGGCAGCGCGGGCCAGCGCTGCTCGGCCCTGCGCCTGCTGTTCCTGCCCGAAGACACCGCCGACCACATCGTCGAGGGCCTGAAGGGCGCCATGGACGCCCTGGTCGTCGGCGATCCGGCCCAGCCGACCACCGACGTCGGCCCGGTGATCGACGCCGACGCCAAGGCCGCTCTGGTCAAGCATCTGGACCGCCTCAACCACGAGGCCAAGGTGCTGCACAGCCTGGTCGCGCCCGAGACCGGCACCTTCTTCGCCCCGGTCCTGGCCGAGATCCCGGCCGCCGACTTCCTGGAGCGCGAAGTGTTCGGCCCGATCCTGCACGTGGTGCGCTATCGCCCCGAGGACCTGGAGCAGGTGGCCGGCGCCCTGGCGGCCCGCCGCTACGGCCTGACCCTGGGCGTCCACTCGCGGATCGAGAGCTTCGCGGCCGACGTCCAGCGCCTGGTCCCGGCCGGCAACACCTACGTCAACCGCTCGATGACGGGTGCGGTCGTGGGCGTGCAGCCGTTCGGCGGCGAAGGCCTGTCGGGCACCGGCCCCAAGGCCGGCGGCCCCCACGCCCTGCTGCGCTACGCGGTGGAGCGGGCGCTGAGCGTCAACATCACCGCCCAGGGCGGCGACCCGGCGCTGCTGAACCTCTAGGCCTTGACCTTGTCGGCCATGGGCGGGATTCTCCGCTCATGGCCGATGGTTTCGACATTCACGTAGATGAGGATCGCGCGGAGCGCTTGAGAGCGGCGGCGGAGCGCCTCGGCTTGTCCATTACCGACTACGCCATGGCAGCGCTCGACCAGGCCATGACGGATGATCCGCCCCTGAGGTGGGTCGATCCCGACCCCGCCATTGACAAAGCCATTGCGGATGAAGCCCGGCGGACCGGCGACACCATCCCTTGGAC
Source organism: Caulobacter sp. GW821-FHT09B08 (assembly GCF_059418225.1). Taxonomy (NCBI): domain Bacteria; kingdom Pseudomonadati; phylum Pseudomonadota; class Alphaproteobacteria; order Caulobacterales; family Caulobacteraceae; genus Caulobacter; species Caulobacter sp. GW821-FHT09B08. The sequence goes on from NZ_JBWKPL010000004.1 coordinate 359,573, forward strand.
AGAATTTCGAGATCGCCTTCGAAGGTTTGGCGGCCGCGGCGAATGAATTTTACTGTCGAGGTTACGCGGGCTGCCCTTGAGGATGCCGCACGGCTCGACGCATGGCTCACGGAGCGCGATCCCCGCGCCGCCGCCCGGCTCGGTCGTCTTCTCGAAAAGACTCTTGCCGCACTCGCCACGCACCCTCTGCGGGGACGCCAGGTCGACGACAATCTTCGCGAAATAAACCTGCCGTTCGGGCGAAGCGCCTACATCATTCGCTATGACGTGGTCGATCAACAGGTCTTGATCATTCGGATTTGGCATAGCCTGGAAGAGCGGCAGCCATGACCGGCGAAACCAACCTCTCCGCCCTGATCGCCGCGATGGAGCCCGTGCTCGGCGACGAGACCTATGTCTTCGCCACCCTACCGTTGGGTACGCTCACGCCTGAAGGCCTCTCGCCCGTCATGACCTTCCGCGAGCGCGAGGGCCTGACGCTGATCGTCACCCAGGCCGAGGCCCAGGCGGCGGGGCTGGAGGCGGTATTCCCCTGCCGGATGATCACCCTGAACATCCACTCCTCGCTGGAAGCCGTCGGCTTCCTGGCCGCCCTGCTGCCGGCTCTGGCCGCCGAGGGGTTGGGGGTCAATCCGGTGTCGGCCTTCTTCCACGATCACCTGTTCGTGCCCACCGACCGCGCTGAGGACGCCTTGCGGGTGCTGAAGGGCCTGGCGCGCGCCTAGATCACGGGCTCTACCCAAGGGCGTGGGCGCGGGTGTATGGATGCCGCGCCCAAGAGGCTTGTCGGGGATAGACGATGCGTTCCTTCCGTACGGCGTTGATCGCGGCCATGGCGATGGCCGCGCCGGTCCTGGCTCACGCCCAGGACCTGACCCCCGTTCTCGGCGACTGGTACGGCACGCTGAACGTCGGGGTGAAGATCCCGCTGGTGTTGCACATCCGGGGCGATGGCGCGGCCAGCGTCGACAGCCCGTCCCAGAACGCCAACGGCCTGCCGGCGACCGCCAGCCTGGACAAGGGGGCGATCACGGTGGTGCTGACCACGCTGGCCGCGCGGTTCGAGGGCCAGGTCGCGGCCGACGGCGCCAGCCTGGTCGGCGCCTGGCGCCAGGGCGGCGGCTCGGCCCCGCTCACCTTCACCCGCGCCGCCCCCGTGGCCGCCCAGCGCCCGCAGACGCCCAAGCCGCCCTTCCCCTACCGCGCCGAGGAGGTCACCTACGTCAACCCGACCTCGGGCCTGAAGCTGGCCGGGACCCTGACCCTGCCGGAAGGGGCCGGCCCCTTCCCCGTCGCCCTGATGATCACCGGCTCGGGCACGCAGGATCGCGACGAGACCATTGAGGGCCACAAGCCCTTCCTGCTGATCGCCGACGCCCTGACCCGCAAGGGCGTGGCCGTGCTGCGGGTCGACGATCGCGGCGCGGGCGGCTCGGAGGCCGGACCCAACATCAAGAGCGTGACCAGCGCCGACTTCGCCACCGACGTCGAGGCGGGCGTGGCCTTCCTGCGCGCCCGCAAGGATATCGACCCCGCCCGCGTCGGCCTGATCGGCCACAGCGAGGGCGGGCTGATCGCACCGATGGTGGCGGCCAAGGATCCGCGCATCGCCTTCGTGGCCATGATCGGCGCGCCGGGCGTCAGCGGCCAGCGCGTGCTGATGAGCCAGACCCGCGCCTTGATGGCCGCCCACGGCGCCCCGCTCGACAAGGTCGAGGCCACCACCGCCACCAACCGCGCCGCCTTCGACCTGGTCAGGACCGAGGCCGATCCGGCGGTGTCGAAACCCAAGCTGGTGGCCCTGCTGACGGCTGCGGGCGAACCGGAGGCGGCCGCCCAGGGCAAGGCGGCGATGCTGTCCCTGCCGTGGATGCACTATTTCCTCAACACCGACCCGATCCCCAACCTCAAGGCGCTGAAATGCCCGGTGCTGGACGTCAACGGCGGCCAGGACCTGAACATCGTGCCGGCCATCAACCTGCCGCCGATCCGCGCCGCCCTGGCCGGCAATCCCGACGCGACGGTCCAGGAGCTGCCGGGCCTCAACCACCTGCTCCAGACCGTCCCGCCCGGCCAGGCGCCGGGCTACGGGGCGATCGAGGAGACCATGGCCCCGGCTGCCCTCAGCCTGATCGTCGACTGGGTCGCCAAGCGGGCCGCTCATGGATAATTCCGTAATCAAATTTATTTAATCGCTTCCATCTCCCCGAGGACCTCCGCTAGGTTGGCGCAAACAAACGGGGAGTGAAGCATGCTTTCGAGACGCCACCTGATGGTCGCCGGCGCCGCCGCCATGATGGCCACGGGAACCCAGGCCAAGCCCTCCCCCGCCTTCGTCACCGTCAAGGACGGCCGCCTCAGCCTGGGCGGCAAGCCCTATCGCTTCGTGGGCGCCAACCTGTGGTACGGGGCCTGGCTGGGCTCTCCGGGACGCTCGGGCGACCTGCCGCGCCTCGAGCGCGAGCTGGACCGGCTGAAGGCCCTGGGCGTCACCAACCTGCGCGTCCTGGGCGCGGGCGAGCGCTCGCCGGCCAAGGTGGCCATCGACCCCACCTTCCGCGGCCCCGGCGAGGACTACGACCAGGACCTGCTCAAGGGCCTGGACGTGCTGCTGGCCCAGATGGCCAAGCGCGGCATGAAGGCCGTGATCTACGTCAACAACTTCTGGGACTGGTCGGGCGGCATGCCGGCCTATCTGCGCTGGACCGGCAACGGCGAGTGGTTCCAGCAGGGCGACCCGGCTCACCCCTGGCCGGAATTCGCCGACTACTCGGCCCGCTTCTACGGCGACACCAAGGCGCAAGGCCTGTTCCAGCACTATCTGCGCGGCCTGGTCGGCCGGGTCAGCACCGTCACCGGCAAGCCCTATCGCGACGATCCCACCATCATGGCCTGGCAGCTGGCCAACGAGCCGCGTCCGGGCGGCAGCGAGGCCTTCGGGGTTCCCAACCTGCCCACCTACTACCGCTGGGTGTCGGAGACCTCGGCCCTGATCAAGTCGCTGGACCCGCGCCACCTGGTCACCACCGGCAGCGAGGGGACCATGGGGTGCCTCGAGCGCGAGGCCTGCGTGGTCGAGGCCCACAAGCCGGCCAGCATCGACTACCTGACCCTCCACGTCTGGCCCAACAACTGGGGCTGGATCGACATGAAGAACCAGCCGGCGACCTACGACGCCGGCGAGGCCAAGTGCCGCGACTACGTGGCCAAGCACATCGCCATCGCCAAGGGCCTGGGCAAGCCGCTGGTGATCGAGGAGTTCGGCCTGATCCGCGAGGACCGCGCCTTCACCCCGGGCGGCCCCACCACCCATCGCGACCGCTTCTACAAGATGATGTTCGGCCTGGTCGAAGCCGACATGAAGGCCGGCGGCCCGCTGGCCGGCACCAACTTCTGGGCCTGGAACGGCGAGGGCCGCGCCCAGCATCCCGACGCCTGGTTCAAGATGGGCGACCGCTCCTATGTCGGCGATCCCCCGCAGGAGGAGCAGGGCCTGTTCGGCGTGTTCGACAAGGACGCCTCGACGCTGGACGTGATCCGGGCGCACGCGAAGGCGGTGGCGGCTCTTTAACACCCTCTCCCAGAGGGAGAGGGCGGGGCCCGGCCGCGAAGCGGTTGGGAGGGTGAGGGGTTACACCCTCACCGATTTCACGCAGACGCCCCGCCGGCACGCCGTCGAACATCTAAACCCCTCACCCTCCCAAGCTTCGCTTGGGTCCCTCCCTCTCCCTCTGGGAGAGGGTTTCAGATGATAAAAAGTGGATGTCACCGGTGTCAGGAACCGTGGTAGCGATTCCGCCGAGCGCGAGGCCAACCGCGCCTGGAGGACGCCCATGGACCAGCTTCACCTCGACCGTCGCGGCCTGATCGCCGGCGCGGGGGCAGCCCTCGCCCTGGCCTCGACGCCGGCCCTGGCCGCCAAGCCCGGTCCCGTCGCGACCACCGCCTACGGCAAGGTGCGCGGTGCCAGCGCGAACGGCGTCCAGGTGTTCAAGGGTCTGCGCTACGGGGCCGATACGGGCCCGCTGCGCTTCATGCCGCCCCAGCCCCCCAAGCCCTGGACCGGCGTCGCCGACGCCCTGGCCTATGGCGCGGCCTGCCCGCAGGGCAAGGGCGAGGACGGCGAGGCCCTGAGCGAGGACTGCCTGTTCCTCAACGTCTGGACTCCCGCAACTGACGGCAAGAAGCGCCCGGTGCTGTTCTACATCCACGGCGGCGCCTACAACACCGGCTCGGGCGCCAGTCCCTGGTACGACGGGACGAAGCTGGCCAAGCGCGGCGACGTGGTGGTGGTGACCGTGAACCATCGGCTCAACGCCTTCGGCTATCTCTATCTCTCCCGCCTGTTCGACGACCCCAGCGTCGCCGACAGCGGCAATGTCGGCCAGATGGACCTGGTGCTGGCCTTGCAATGGGTGCGCGACAACATCGCCGCCTTCGGGGGCGATCCCGGCAACGTCATGCTGTTTGGCCAGTCGGGTGGCGGGGCCAAGATCGCCACCCTGATGGCCATGCCCGCCGCCAAGGGCCTGTTCCACCGCGCCGTCACCATGAGCGGCCAGCAGGTCACCGCCGCCGGCCCGTTCAACGCCACCAAACGCGCCAAGGGTTTCCTCGACAAGCTGGGGGTCAAGGACCTGGCGGCCCTGCGCGCCCTGCCCGCCGAGACCTTCCTGGGCGGGCTGAAGGCCGTCGACCCCATCGCCGGCAGCGGCGGGGTCTATATGGGCCCGGTGCTGGACGAGCGCAGCCTGACGCGCCACCCCTTCTATCCCGACGCCGCGCCCCAGAGCCTTTCCATCCCCATGATGTGCGGCAACACCCACGACGAGACGCGCGGCTTCGTCGGCTACGACAAGACCCTCTTGGACCTGACCTGGGAGCAGGTGGTCGCCAAGCTGCCCAGCCAGTTCAACGCCCGCGTCGACATCGACCCGGCCACGGTGGTGGCGGCCTACCGCAAGATCTATCCGGACTACTCCCCCTCGGACGTCTATTTCGCCGCCTCGACGGCCGGACGCTCGTGGCGGGCGGCGATCATCCAGGACGAGGAACGGGCGAAGGCCGGCGCCCCCGCCTTCGCCTACCAGCTGGACTGGCGCGCCCCCAAGGACGGCGGCGCCTGGGGCGCGCCCCATACGCTGGACATGCAGCTGGTGTTCGGCAATTTCGACGCGCCGGGGGTGATCACGGGCTCGGGGCCCGAGGCCGTGGCCATGCACGAGCGGCTGGCGGACGTGTTCATCGCCTTCGCGCGGACGGGCGATCCGAACTGCGCGGCGATCCCGAAGTGGGAGCCCTATACGCTGCCGAGGCGCCAGACCCTGGTGTTCGACAACACCACGCGGATGCAGGACGACCCGCGCGGGGCGGAGCGCGAACTGTTCGACAAGGCGCCGTTCACGCAGTTCGGGACCTAAGCCGCGACCTCTTCGTCCTCGTCCTCGTCATCCTCGTCGTCGTCTTCCGGCCAGACGCCCAGGGCGGCGTCGCGGAGGGTCTCGGCACGGTCGGCGATGTCGGCGATGAGCTCGTCGGCGAGGCCGCGCGCCTCCAGGGCCAGGGCCAGATGGCCGACCATGTGGTCGAGGTCCTCGTCCTCCAGCCCTTCGTCGGCCAGCCAGGCCAAGGCCGGCGCCAGGCGAACCTCGTCGTCGTTGTCGAGGTCCAGGGCCGCGGCCATGAAGGCCCGCACGCCCGGCGCGATCACCGGCCCGACCAGATGGGCCAGGAGATCGTCTTCCTGGGCGCGATGGAAGAAGTCGTCGAGGGCGGCGTTGGCGACGGCTTCGCCACCGATGCGTTCATAGGTCATGGGATCCTCGTGAGGGTCGCAAGGTGAACCGGAACGCAAAAAGGCTAGCACGCTCCCCGGCGGGGAGCGTGAGACGGCCATGACAGTCTGGTGGTCGTTTTATGAAAGCGGGGCCTTGGCCGCTCTCTACTTCGCCTTGTCCATCAGGCCGGCGAAGCGCTCGAACAGATAGAGGCTGTCGGTCGGGCCGGGCGAGGCTTCCGGGTGGTGCTGCACGCTGAACACCGGCTTGTCGGTGAGGGCGATGCCGGCGTTGGTGCCGTCGAACAGCGAGACGTGGGTCTCGGTCACGGCCTGCGGCAACGAAGCGCTGTCCACCGTGAAGCCGTGGTTCATCGAGACGATCTCGACCTTGCCGGTCGTCAGGTCCTTCACCGGGTGGTTCGCCCCGTGGTGGCCCTGCTCCATCTTCACCGTCTTGGCGCCGACGGCCAGGGCCAGCATCTGGTGGCCAAGGCAGATGCCGAACACCGGCTTGCCGCTGGCGACCAGCTTCTGGATCTCGGGCACGGCGTACTCACCCGTCGCCGAGGGGTCGCCCGGGCCGTTTGACAGCAGCACGCCGTCGGGATTGCGGGCCAGGATGTCCTCGGCCTTGGTGTCGGCCGGCACCACCGTGGCGCGGGCGCCGACGTGGGCCAGGGCGCGCAGGATGTTGCGCTTGACGCCGTAGTCCAGGACCACGACCTCGTACTTGGGCTTGTCCAGCTTGGCGTAGCCTTCCGGCCACGACCACAGGCCCTCGTCCCAGGTAAAGGTCTGGGTGGTGGAGGCGTCCTTGGCCAAGTCCAGGCCTTCGAGACCCGCCCAGGCCTTGGCCTTGGCGACCAGGGCTTCCAGGTCGAACTTGCCGTCGGGCGAATGGGCGATCACGCCGTGCGGCATGCCGGTCTCGCGGATCTTGCGGGTCAGGGCGCGGGTGTCGACGCCCGACAGGCCGATCATGTTGCGACGCTTCATCCAGCCGTCGAAGTCGCTGTCGGCGCGCCAGTTGGCCGGCTCGGTCGGGGCGTCGCGGAAGATCGCGCCGCGGGCGGCCGTCTCGGCGCCGCCGGCCATCTGCTCCAGGTCCTCGACGTTCGTGCCCACATTGCCCACGTGCGGGAAGGTGAAGGCGACGATCTGGGCCATGTAGGAGGGGTCGGTCAGGATCTCCTGGTAGCCGGTCATGGCGGTGTTGAAGCACACCTCGCCGACCGCATCGCCGGTCGCGCCGCAGCCGACGCCCTGCAGGATCGTGCCGTCGGCCAGGGCCAGAACGCCGGTGACGCCGGGGAGAAGGTCTTGGGACATTCTGTAAAGCGCCTCCTGAACGCAGGCCCGAAAGGGCGGATCATTTTCGCAAAAAGGCGGGTCGAGGGTAACCCCCGCCCGCCGCGCAAACGGCGGCGTGTCTAGGGGGGTATGGAGGGGGGGTCAACCCCTTCGATCACGCGATCCGGGGCCGCTCGCCACATTCCCGTGATCGGCGAACGAGTCCCCTCGCGCACGAAGCCCTAAAGCCCCTATGCTGGAAGGGTTAAGCGCCACAATAAGCATAAGAACCTGGGAGGACGGCCCATGCTCGAACTGCGTCCCAATTGCGAGTGCTGCGATCGCGACCTGCCGCCCGACAGCCCGGACGCGCGGATTTGCACCTTCGAATGCACCTTCTGCGTCGACTGCGTGGAGACCCGATTCTCCGGCGTCTGTCCCAACTGCTCGGGCGATCTGTCGGCCCGACCGATCCGTCCCGCGGCGGCGCTGCACCGCTTCCCGGCGTCGATGAAGCGGGTGTTCAAGGCGCATCCGGCCTGCGCCAGCGTGCGCCCGCCGCCGGCGCCCGACACGCGTCAGCCGCCGCCGTCGTGGGCGTAGTCTCTTCGGCGCCACAGCTGGAACAACTTGTCGCGGGGACGCATCCGTCCAAGACCGCCGGACGTTAACTTCTTAGAGCTCATGGTCGAGCTTCAAAGGAGTTGGTCCCATGAGCACCCTCGTCGCCCGCATCGCCCCGTCCATCGACACCAGCCTGTTCGGCCTGGTCGAGACGAGCCTGCGCGTGCTGCTCGTGGCCGCCGCGCCGGTCTGCGCGGCGATCTTCCTGATCCAGACTTTCTAGGCCGCCCCGAAAAACCCGGCTTGGCCGTAGGAACGTCGGGCAGCCGACATCGTTAGGACACCCAGGGCGGGGGCGCCCTTCTGTGCAAGCTTTCGCATGTCCGACACCTACGACGACGCCACCGACGAACCCGCCGCCACCGTGTCGGCCAATCTGACCGAGCAGATGCTGCACCTGACCAACCGCTTCGAACAGGAGCGGCTGAGGCTGGAAGAGCGCACGTTCAAGGCCGATCCCGAGGAGGGCGGCGACGCGGAAGGCTGAGGCCTTTGCGCGAGGAGCGGCGCGTCGTATCACCCCGCTCCGATCCGAAAGAGCCTTCCATGCCCGTCACCACCGTCGGCGTCGATGCAGACGACACCCTCTGGCACAACGAGACCATCTTCCGCCTGACCCACAAGCGGTTCGTCGAGCTGCTGGCGCCCTATGGCGACGAGGCGCGGATCGAGGCCGAGCTGGCCCAGACCGAGAAGCGCAATCTGCGGCTCTACGGCTACGGGGCCAAGGGCTTCACCCTGTCGATGATCGAGACGGCCATGGAGCTGACCGACAGCCAGGTCAGCATCGGCGTGATCCGCCAGATCCTGGCCGCCGGCCGCGAGATGCTGACCGAGCCGGTCGAGCCCCTGCCCGGCGTCGAGAAGGCCCTGGCGACCCTGTCGGAACGCTACCGCCTGGTGCTGGTCACCAAGGGCGACCTGCTGCACCAGGAACAGAAGCTGGCCGCTTCCGGCCTGGGCGACCTCTTCGCCGCCGTCGAGATCGTGTCCGAGAAGGACGCCGACACCTACCGCCGGGTGTTCGCGCGCCACGGCACGGGACCGGAGCAGGCGGTGATGGCCGGCAATTCGGTGAAGTCCGACATCATCCCGGCACTGCAGGCCGGCGCCTGGGCGGCGCTGATCCCCTACCCGCTGGTCTGGGCCCACGAGGCGGCGGACGCACCGGCCGAGCACGAGCGGTATGCCGAGCTGGCGTCGATCGGGGACCTGCCGGCGTGGGTGGATAGCCTGTCTTGAACCCTCTCCCAGAGGGAGAGGGAGGGGCCCAAGCAAAGCTTGGGAGGGTGAGGGGTTATACCGCTGGCCGGCGTGCCTGCCGGGGGCTGTTAGTTGGCTAGCACCCACGCTCTGAATGCTTCCAAGATAGGGCGTAGTTGGCGAGGGCCGCCTGCTCCATCGAAGACATTGTCTTCAACCCAGCAGGTCCACCACTCGGTCCCATGTTCGTGATTGTGCGAGCGACGCTCCATCGTCCGCCCATCGCAATCCGTTCCGGCTAGATCGATTTTTACCGACCAACCCGGATTGTCGATCGTTTCAATCTTGGGGCCGAAACTGTGCTCCCAGTCCCCGTCACACTGGGCCTCGTACCACTCCGTAAGCCAGTCAAACACGTCCATAGGGCGAAGTTAGCGCGAACCTGGCCAACGGTGTAACCCCTCACCCTCCCGCCGCTACGCGGCGGGTCCCTCCCTCTCCCTCTGGGAGAGGGTGAGCTTGGAGATCCAGTCTCGCGCCGGCCGCTCGAACAGCACCAGCGACAGATAGGCGGCCGGGATCAGCGCCAACACCCAGAACAGCACCCACAGCCGCAGCGCATCCCCCGTCAGCCCCCAGGCGGCCACGCCGACCCAGTTGATCCCCATCTTCAGGGCGATGGGGTGCAGCAGATAGAGGCTGAAGCTCAGTTGAGCCCACGGGGCCAGGCGGCGGCTGACCCCGCCTTGCGTGCCTGCCGCGTCGGCGGCCACGCCGGCCAGGCCCAGGGCGTAGATCACCAGCAGCAGCAGGGTCCGCTCGATCCGCAGGGTCGACAGCACCAGGAACAGCGCCAGCAGGCCCCACATCCAGAAGCGGGCGAACGGCAGCCTGCCCAGCACGTCGCGCAGCTGGAAGGCCAGCATGCCCAGCAGGAAGCCCGGCACGGCGCGCAGCACGCCGAAGTTCCAGGTCCACTGGTGGAAGGGCATCTCGCCGTCGGGATTGAGCAGCAGGACCACGAAGCTGGCCACGAAGGCCAGGCCCGTCGCCCACCAGCCGCGCCCGGTGATCCAGAACAGCAGCGGCAGGGCCAGATACAGCCCCATCTCGGCGCTGATCGCCCAGCTGACGAAGTTCCAGGTCTGGGAATGGCAGGTATGCCAGGCGTGGACGAACAGCACGTTGGGGACGATGCAGGAGAGGTCGTAGCGCTTGGGATCGACATCCCCGCCCCAGCCCATGACGCCCGCCGCCCAGACCCCGACGAAGACCAGCATGGTGGCCCAATGCAGCGGCCCCAGCCGCGCCACGCGCTTCTGCAGGAAGGTCCCGTACTTGGCCCAGCTGGTCAGCCGGCCGGTATAGATCGCCGCCATCACGTAGCCGGAGATCAGGAAGAACAGGTCCACGACCAGGCTGAAGCCCTTGATCATGTCGTCCGCCACCTGCCAGCGGCCATCGAGGTTGATGTAGCGGTTGAAGTGGAACACCACGATCATCAGGGCCCCGACGATACGCAGGGCGTCCAGATGCAGCATCTGGTCGGAGTCGGGCTTCAGCGGCGGGAAGGCTTTCATCGTCCTGGGATGGAACCCGGCGGAGCGGCGGTCAAGCTATTGGCCGGGGACATGCCCTTGCGGCGTGTCCCCATCAGCTAGCGCCGAGCCCAGACATGGGGACACGCCGCGAGGGCATGTCCCCGCCTGTTCCTAGCGCCCCGCCCCCTCCGGCAGGTGCGTCTTGTCGTGACGTCCCACCCGCTCGACCAGCGTCGCGGCGGCCTGGTTCATGCCGATCAGGTCGACCTGCGCGCCCTGGCGGCGATAGCGGAACACCACCTTGTCGACCGCCGCCACGGCGGTCTGGTCCCACAGATGGGCGCCGGTCAGGTCGATCTCGACCCGACGAAGCGGGCCGTGGAACTCGAAGGCGGCTTCGAACAGGCTGGCCGAGACGAAGAACAGCTGGCCCTCGACCCGATAGCGGCGGACGGCCTCGTCCTCCGTCTGGACCTCTCGCACGGCGACCATCTTGCCCACCTTGCGGGCGAAGAAGACCACGCTGAGCAGCACGCCCAGCACCACCCCCTTGGAGAGGTCGTGGGTGGCCAGCACGGTCACGGTGACGGCCAGCATGACGATCGTCGACTGGATCGGAATGGAGCGGATGTTGCGCACCGAGCTCCAGTCGAAGGTCTTGAACGAGACCATGATCATCACCGCCACCAGGGCGGCCATGGGGATCCGCGCCACCCCGTCGCGCAGCACCAGGATCAGGATCAGCAGGAACAGCCCCGCCCAGAAGGTCGACAGCCGCCCGCGCCCGCCGCTGGTGACGTTGATCATCGACTGGCCGATCATGGCGCAACCCGCCATGCCGCCCAGCAGCGGCGAGACGATGTTGGCGATCCCCTGGCCGCGCGTCTCACGGTCCTTGTCCGACGGGGTGTCGGTGATGTCGTCCAGCAAGTTGGCGGTCAGCAGGCTCTCCAGCAGGCCCACGAAGGCCAGGGTCAGCGACACCGGCGCGATGATCCTCAGGGTCTCCCAGGTCAGCGGCACGGCGGGGATGTGGAACACCGGCAGGGTGGTGGGCAGCTTGCCCATGTCGCCCACGGTGCGCACATCGACCTTGAAGGCCACCGCCACGACGCTGAGCACCAGGATCGCCACCAGGGGCGAGGGCACGACCTTGGTCAGGCGCGGGAAGAGATAGATGATCGCCAGCCCCGCCCCGACCATGGCGAAGGTCTGCCCGTTTCCGCCCAGCAGTTGGGGCATCTGGGCCAGGAAGATCAGAATGCCCAGCGCATTGACGAAGCCGCTCATCACCGCCTTGGAGACGAACTTCACGTAGCGGCCCAGGCGCAGCAGGCCGACCGTCACCTGGATCACGCCGGTCAGCAGGCTGGCGGCGAACAGGAACTCCACGCCGTGGTCGCGCACCAGCCCGCCCATCAGCAGCGACATGGCGCCCGTGGCGGCCGAGATCATCGCCGGCCGGCCGCCGACGAAGGCGATGGTCATGGCGATCACGAACGAGGCGTAGAGGCCCACGGCCGGATCGACCCCCGCGATGAACGAAAAGGCCAGGGCCTCGGGGATCAGGGCCAGGGCCACGACCGTGCCCGACAGCAGGTCGGCGCGCGGCTGGGCCAGCCACTCGCGACGGAGGGTGGTGAGGAAGGACATGCAAATCTCAATTGTCCCTCCCCCTTGTGGGGAGGGTGGCCCCGAAGGGGTCGGGTGGGGGATCGGTGCAGGGCGTTCTAGCGGCGGCGAGCCCCACCCACCAGCTTCGCTGGTCCCCCCTCCCCACAAGGGGGAGGGAAAGGGCTCGGGTCAGCGCAGCGTCGGACCCTTGGCCTTGTCGGTCGAGGCCAGGGCCAGTTTCGGGGTGTCCTTGTCGTCCGCCACGTCGCCGCCGGCGGCCAGCAGGCGGTCGATGTGGGCGCGTTGGGCCTTGAAGCGGCCCAGTTCGGCGCCGGCCAGGATCGTGCCCTGGGGCACCTTGGCGCCGATGGGATTGACCCGTTTGCCGTTCAGCCAGACCTCGTAGTGCAGGTGCGGGCCGGTCGCCAGGCCCGTGGAGCCGACATAGGCCACCACCTGGCCCTGGCGCACGCGCGTGCCGGCGCGGATCCCAGGGGCGTAGCGCGAGATGTGGCCGTAGCCGGTGTCCCACTGGCCCGAATGGCGGATGCGCAGCCAGTTGCCGTAGCCGCTCCAGCGGCGGGCCTCCAGCACCACGCCGTCGCCGGCCGCCAGGATCGGGGTGCCGGTGCCGGCTCCGAAGTCGACGCCCTGGTGGGCGCGGGTGTAGCCCAGCACCGGGTGCTTGCGCGCCCCGAAGGTGGAGGTGATGCGGGCGCCGTCCACCGGCGTGCGCAGCAGGAAGCCTTTGATGTTCTTGCCCAGCTCGTCGAAGAACTGCGGCTTGCCGTCGGGGCCGTCGCGGTCGAAGGCGTAGAACTTCTGGCCCTTCACCTCGGCATATTCCAGGTCGCCGGCCTCGACCGTGCGGCCGCTCTCGGTGACCTTGCGGCCGAACACCAGGCAGAACCTGTCGCCCTCGTGGATGTCGCGCGAGAAGTCGATCTTGTGCGAGAACAGCTGGGCGGCCTGGCTGACCACGGCGGGCGTGCCGCCGACGTCCGAAACGCTCTCGTAGAACGAGCCCTTCATCTCGCCGCAGGCCACCTTGGTCTCGTCGGTGACCTTTTCCTCCAGCTCCCGCAGCTTCAGCGCGCCGTCGAAGGTGCGCGAGACGGTCAGGGTCGAGGACGGGCCGGTGCGCATCGACAGGCCGATCAGGCGGGCCGAGCCGGCGCGGCCCCGGCGCTCGGCGACGGCGGCCTCGAAGGCCATGCCGGCCTTGATGTTGACGGTGTCGATGGCGCCCTGCAGGGCGGTGACCACCTGGCGGGCGTCGTTGGGGGCGATGCCGGTGCGCAGGACCGCGCCTTCCAGGGTCTCGCCCGGACGCACCTTGACCGGGATGGATTCAGGCCGCTCGAAGCCGGGCTGGGCCTCGGCGCTGGCGAAGGCGGCGTGCTGCAGGGCGGCCAGGGCGGTTGCGTCCAGCGGGGCCTTGACCACCTGCACAGGCGCGTCGGGCGCGGTCAGCTTCCAGCCCAGGCCCAGGGCGGCCAGACCGGCGATCGCGGTGAAGACTTTCGGGGCCAGACGCAGGGTCGGCCGCCTCGGATCGAATTCCTGCATCAAGCCCCCGACTGGTAGCGATGCCGCGTAGTCAAAATGACACGGCTGGGAAGCCCCCCAGCAAACCTCGCGCCGGAAAATGGCGGCGCCCCTGCTTTCGAGCAAGGACTATTCGGTGCTTCGGGCGATTTGTCACGGACAGGGTTAACGGCCTGTCCGTACAAAAGAAAACGCCCGCCTCCGGAGAGGCGGGCGCTGTCCTTGGGTCTCGCTGTCGCGCGGTTTAGGCCGCGGCGATCTGCTCGTTCGGGTCGCGCAGCACGTAGCCGCGGCCCCAGACCGTCTCGATGTGGTGCTTGCCCTGGGCCGAGGCCGCCAGCTTCTTGCGGAGCTTGCAGATGAAGACGTCGATGATCTTCAGTTCCGGCTCGTCCATGCCGCCGTACAGGTGGTTGAGGAACATCTCCTTGGTCAGGGTCGTGCCCTTGCGCAGGGAGAGCAGCTCCAGCATCTGATATTCCTTGCCGGTCAGATGCACGCGGTTGCCGTTCACTTCGACGGTCTTGGCGTCGAGGTTGACGATGATGTCGCCGGTCTTGATCACCGACTGGGCGTGACCCTTCGAACGACGGACCACCGCGTGGATGCGGGCGATCATCTCGTCCTTGTGGAACGGCTTGGTCATGTAGTCGTCGGCGCCGCCCGAGAAGGTCTTCACCTTCGTGTCGATTTCGGCCGAGCCCGACAGGATCATGATCGGCGTGTTCACCTTCGCCACCCGCAGGGTGCGCAGAACATCCAGACCGCTCATGTCCGGCAGATTCAGGTCCAGCAGGATCAGGTCGTAGTCATAGATCTTGCCCAGATCCACGCCTTCTTCGCCCAGATCCGTCGTGTAGACGTTGAAGCCTTCAGACTTCAGCATCAGCTCGATGGTCTGCGCGGTGGCGCTGTCATCCTCGATCAACAGTACGCGCATGCAGCCCTCCCCGCCCCGTGGGCGGCATTATTCGACAGCTAGGCGGAATACCGCCGGTGAAACCCGTCCTGCACTCTGCCGGACAGTTAATTTAAGACTGGTTAATGGTGAATGATCTCGTTGCCGAAATGGTTAATCTGATTTGCGAATCGGGTGCAAGCGGTCAGCGACTCGTTTGGCACATTGGTCGCAGGGGCCTGTGGATGGTTCGTCAAGACGATTCCTTTCGGCCCGGATGCACGGAAAACCGGGCCTGCAAAGGGCTTGGTTAACGCTCTCCCGGCCCGCGAAAGCGCCCTTGCCGTTCACCTGTGAGGCGACATTGCGGCGTTCTGTCGCGAGAAGTTTACAGCCTTGGCCGCAGCTTTTTGGACCGCCCGAAAGCGGGGCCGGTAGCGGGGCCGCGACGCCCTGTCGCGGCGGGTTTCACCCTATTTTTCGCCGCCGCCATCCGAGGCCAGCCAACCGGCCTCGCGAAGCCGGGCCACCGAGGCGCGGGAGACCGGAGCGGAGAGGTCGCCTCTAAGGGTCAGGCGCAGATTTCGGCCGTCGGCCACCACCCCGGTCACCGCCGCCCGGGCCACCCACCACGAGCGGTGAACGCGCATCCCCTCGCCGATCATGCCGGCGATCACCCGCTCGAACGGCCCGGCGACCAGGCGCGAGCCCTCCAGGGTATGGACCCGCACATAGTGGTCCTCCATGCGCAGGCAGATCACCGGACCGGTGTCGGCCGGGCGAGCGGGGTCGGCGGGCGTCGCCGCCGGCGGCTCGAGCGGTCGCAGCAGGCGAGGCCGCAGAACGACATAGGCGCCCACCAGCGGGATCGAGATGGCCAGGCACTGGCCGTACCAGGTCAGCGGGGTGAAGCGGGCCAGATGCGGCCACAGGGCGACGGCGATGGGCGCGACCAGGGCCGCCTGGATCGCCGATCCCACCAGCGCGGCGATCGCGCCCGTGAACCAGCTGGGCGCGCCGGTCCGCTCGGCGGCCAGCAGGGCCAGGCGCACGGCCACGCCGAACACCGCCACCCCGATCCACATGCCCACGATCCAGTAGGCCAGCCGCACGTTCAGCCCGCCGTTGAAATAGCTGCCATAGGGTCCGACCACGCCCAGGAAGGCGCCGGCCGCCGTCGCCACGGCGAAGTCGATCGCCCAGTCGCGAGGGGTCCAGAAAAGCGCGGCCTTGGAGCTCATGCCGAACCTATAGCGGCCGCTCGCCGGTTCGCGAACCCGTTCGCCCATTCGCGAAACCCCGCTGGCGGACCTGCTGCCACCCGAGGCATCGGCCGAAAGGTCATCTTCTCCGGAGTTCGTTCATGCGCTTCCGCCTCACCGCCCCGCTCCTGTGTTTCGCCCTGACCTTGGGCGCGCTTCCCGTCTCCGCCGCCCTGGCCGCCCCCACCCAGGCGTCCGCCCCGGCGGCGACGGACGTCGGCTTTAAGGTGGTCAGCATGCCCGATCCCCAGGGCGCGCCCATCGAGGTGGGGATCTGGTACCCGACCGACACCCCCGCCACCGCCCCGGCGCGGGGCATGAGCGCCCTGCCCGTCGCCGCCGGCGCGCCCCTGGTCGGCGACCGCCTGCCGCTGATCGTCATGTCGCACGGCAACGGCGGCTGGTTCGGCGGCCACTACGACACCGCCATCGCCCTGGCCAAGGCCGGCTTCGTGGTCGCCGCCCTCACCCACACCGGCGACAACTACAAGGACCAGAGCCGCGCCACCCAGGTGGCCGACCGTCCCCGGCAACTGCATGTGCTGATCGACTACATGCTGACCGCCGCGCCGATGCACGCGGCCATCGATCCGCAACGGGTCGGCGCCTTCGGCTTCTCGTCGGGCGGCTTCACCGTGCTGGCGGCCGCCGGTGGCGAGGCGGACCTGACGCGCGTCGCGCCCCACTGCCGCGACTATCCCGCCCACTACGACTGCCAGCTGATGCTGCGCAGCCCGCCCCCGGCCTCGGCCCTGACCGCGCCCTGGGTGCACGACGAGCGCATCAAGGCCGTGGTCGCCGCCGCCCCGGCCCTGGGTTACGCCTTCAAGGCCGACACCCTCGAGCACCTGCCGCCCGTGCAGCTGTGGCGCGCCGCCGACGACGAGATCCTGCCCGACCCGTTCCACGCCAGCGCCGTACGCGCCGCCCTGCCGCCGTCCACCGACTATCGCGTGGTGGCCAAGGCGCGGCATTTCGACTTCCTGACGCCCTGCGACGACTACACCCGCAAGACCCTGGTCTTCCTGTGCAACAGCGATCCGGCCTTCGACCGGGCGGCCTTCCACAAGGATTTCAACGCGGCCGTCGTGGCCTTCTTCGAGGCGAAGCTGGCGGCCAAGACATAAGGACGCAGCCGCCCGCCAAGCCCAAAGTCTCAAGAGCCGATTAACCATGTCGGCCTACTTCACTCCCCATTAACGCGCGGGCCCCAAAGCTTAAGCCTCGCGCCTTCGGGAGTTGTGCTTGCGTAGCCTGATCGCCGCCGTCGAACGCATTGACCCGCTGACCATCTTCGGTCGGGTGGCCGCCGTGAACGGCCTCCTGATCGAGGCGCGCGGCGGGCTGACCCGTCTCGCGGTCGGCGCCCGGGTCGAGATCGAGCGGTTGGGCCTGCCGACCCTGCCCGCCGAGGTGGTCGGCTTCCGCGAGACCCGCGCCCTCCTGATGCCCTTCGGCCCCGTCGAGGGCGTGGCCCCCGGCGCCGAGATCAAGATCATGCCGGAAGGCGCCGTGGTGCGTCCGACCAAGGCCTGGCTGGGCCGCATCATCAACGCCTTCGGCGAGCCCATCGACGGCCTCGGACCCCTGCCCCAGGGCGAGGTGCCCTATCCGCTGAAGACCCCGCCCCCGCCCGCCCACGCCCGTGGCCGGGTCGGCGAGCGCCTGGACCTGGGCGTGCGGTCGATGAACGTCTTCACCACCACCTGCCGCGGCCAGCGCCTGGGCATCTTCGCCGGTTCGGGCGTGGGCAAGTCGGTGCTGCTGTCGATGCTGGCGAAAGAAGCCACCTGCGACGCCGTCGTCGTGGGCCTGATCGGCGAGCGGGGCCGCGAGGTCCGCGAGTTCATCGAGGAGACCCTGGGCGAGGAAGGCCTCAAGCGCGCCATCGTCGTGGTCGCCACCTCGGACGAGCCGGCCCTGACCCGCCGCCAGGCCGCCTACATGACCCTGGCCATCGCCGAGTTCCTGCGCGACCAGGACCAGGAAGTCCTCTGCCTGATGGACTCGGTCACCCGCTTCGCCATGGCCCAGCGCGAGATCGGCCTGGCCGCCGGCGAACCGCCCACCACCAAGGGCTACACCCCCACCGTCTTCACCGAGCTGCCCAAGCTGCTCGAGCGCGCCGGTCCTGGCCCCATCCGGCCCGACGGCACCACGGCCGCCCCGATCACCGCCCTCTTCACGGTGCTGGTCGACGGCGACGACCACAACGAGCCCATCGCCGACGCCGCGCGCGGTATCCTGGACGGCCACATCGTCATGGAGCGCGGCATCGCCGAGCGCGGCCGCTTCCCCGCGATCAACGTGCTGAAGTCCATCTCGCGGACCATGCCCGGCTGCCAGACCCTGGAAGAGCGCGAGGTGGTCAAGGCCGCCCGCCAGACCCTGGCCGCCTATTCGAACATGGAAGAGCTGATCCGCATCGGCGCCTATCGCGCCGGGGCCGATCCGCTGATCGACCGCGCCATCCGCCTGAACCCGGCGGTGGAAGCCTTCCTCAGCCAGAGCCCCGACGAGGCCACCAGCCTCGACGACAGCTTCGGCTACCTCGCCCACATCCTGCAGAGCGACGCCGCGTAATGGTGACCCGACATGTCTAAGTGGGCCGACTCCCTGATCCGCATCTCGAACCACGAGGTCGAGACCCTGCAGAAGCGCCTGTCCGAGATCGTCGAGCGCCGCCAGACCGCCGAGATGAAGGTCGCGGCCATGGACGCCGAGGCCGAGGCCGAAGCCCTCCAGGCCCAGGGCGACGCCGAGGCCGGCTGGTACATGATCGGCTTCCGCCAGGGCTCCAAGATTCGCCGCGACCAGACCCTGCTGGAAATCGACCAGATCCAGATCGAGGAGGCCGGCGCCCGCGACGCCCTGGCCGTGGCCTTCGAGAACCTCAAGAAATACGAGCACGTCGCCGAGGCCGCCAAGGTCGCCAAGGCCAAGCAGATCGGCAAGCTGGAAACCGCCGCCCTGGACGAGCTGGGCCTGCGCCGGATGGCGGTCGGTGAGCGATAGCCTCTACTCCTCCCTCGCGCAGCGGGGGAGGTGTCGCGATGCGAATACGCATCGTGACGGAGGGGGCGTCGTGCGGCTGTCGGACGCCCCCTCCGTCCGCTACGCGGCCACCTCCCCCGTTACGCCACGCTCCACGGGGGAGGAGATTTCCCGCCGAACCATCCTGGCCTCGGCCAGCGCCCTCGCCCTCTCCGCCTGCGGCCCCACGGGCGCCAAGGGCCAGCCCGCCAGCCTGCCGCCGCTGAAGTCGGTCGCGCCGTTCCGGATCGGGACCTGCGTCCAGGCCCTGCACCTGGACGACCCGGCCCTGGCCGCCCTGATCGCCCGCGAGGCCAACCAGCTGACCGCCGAGTGGCAGATGAAGATGGAGTACATCGTCCAGCCGGACGGCTCCTTCCGCTTCGACGCCCCCGACCGCATCGCCGCCTTCGCCCGCGCCCACGGCATGGGCCTCTTGGGCCACACCCTGGTCTGGTACGCCCAGTCCCCGCCGGCGTTCGAGCGGCTGGACGAGAGCCGGATCGGTTTCGCCGACGCCTATCGCAACTACATCCTGGCCGTGGTCGGGCGCTATCGCGGCCTGGCGGTCGGCTGGGACGTGGTCAACGAGACGGTGGCCGAGGACGGCAACGGCTGGCGCGACAGCCTGTGGTCGCGAAAGCTGGGCGCCTTCGAGCACATCGCCCTGGCCTATCGCACCGCGCGCGAGGCCGATCCCCAGGCGACCCTGCTGCTGAACGACTACAATCTCGAATACATGCCCCGGAAGCGCGCCACCTTCCTGAAGCTGGCCGAGCGGCTGCTGGCCTCTGGCGCGCCGCTGACGGGCCTGGGAACCCAGATGCACGTGGCCGCCGACATCGCGCCCGGCCAGATCACGACGATGATCCGCGAGCTGGCGGGCCTGGGCCTGCCGATCCACATCTCCGAGCTCGACGTCTCGCTGACCCGGTCCGAGAACAAGTTGCTGTCGCGCAGCGAGCTGGTGCGCCGCCAGACCGCCGTCTACGCCGAAGCGGCCGAGGCCTTCATGAGCCTCCCGGCTCGCCAGCGCTTCGCCTTCACCCTGTGGGGCCTGCGCGACAAGGACACGTGGCTGGTGGCGGAGAACGCCGCCGACGCCCCGGCCGTCTTCGACGACGCCGGCCGCCCGAAGGCCGGCGCGGCGGCGCTGGTGGAAGCGTTCAGGGGCTAGCTCGCCGCCTGGATGTCGTCGTCGGACTCGTCGTTCTCGCAGAGGATCTTGGCCAGGGCCAGGACCTGGCGGCGCTGGTGGGCGGGCAGGCGCGGCACCAGGGTGGCCAGCTCGACACCCTCTTCGGAAGCCATGAAGCGCTGGACGGCCTTGGCCCGGGGATCGGCCGAGGCGTTGGCGTCCTCCAGGGCCGACATGCCCTCGAAGAACCAGGCCACCGAGGTCTGCAGGGTCACGGCCATGCCGTAGAGCTTGGAGGCGCTGACGCGGTTGGCGCCGCGCTCGTACTTCTGCAGCTGCTGGAAGGTGATGCCCACGCTGTCGGCCAGTTGGGTCTGGCTCAGCCCCATCGCCTTGCGGCGCATGCGCACCCGCGAGCCGACGTGGATATCGACGAGATGAGGTTCTTGATCAGCGGCCAAAATGCGTCTCCGACAGGAGACGCCCGACATCCCCATGCCGCTTAGACGCCGGGGACGGGGCCGCCCCTCAAGCCTTGGCGCAAATTTTCATAAACCGCGTTATTCCGCCGCAGGCTGACGGTTCAGGATAGCGGCGTCTTGGGCGCCGGGGGCCGGGTGACGGCCGCCACGGCGTGGTCGGCGTCGCTGGCCTGGCGCAGAGCCCGCAGGTCCTCGCTGATACGGAAGATGGCGACGTAGAACTCGCAGAAGGCCCGCCACAGCAGCACCATGGCCGAGGCCACCAGCAGGCCGGCGACCAGCACCGGCAGGGCCAGCAGCAGCGATTGCAGGCCGGGCTCCTTCAGGGCCAGGCCCACGGCCGCGCCCACGACCGAGAAGCCGAACAGGGCCACCACGCCCAGGCCCGCCCAGTAGATCAGGTGAATCACCGGTCCCGTGACCAGACGATCGAACGTCAGCATGTCCCAGAACAGGCTGTTGCCGCCGCGCGCCCTTGAACCGCCTACACTGGATCTATTGGCCGGAGCCATCCGACACCCCTCATGTCAGCGGGAGCTCCGCCGGGTACTGGCCCCATCGCTAGCAGCGCGAAGCCCGCTCGGCAATGCCGAGCGGGCTCGCTGTCGCCCGAGGGCGACGTTCCGGCGCGGGCCGGTTGCCGAAGACCGGTTACTGGGTCTTGGCGCCGGCCAGGGTGGCGTCGATCTGGGCCTTGGTGGCCGTGGTGGCCAGGCCGCCGTCGGCGCCCACGCTGAAGCTGGCCTTGGGCAGGGCGAACTTCTTCTCGCCGCTGGTCACGACCACGTTGGTCGAGCCGTCGGCGCCCGCCGAGGTGCCGGCGATGGTGCCGACCACAGCGCCCGAGGGATCCTTGACCTCGGAGCCGACCTTCAGGTCCAGGGCCACGTTGGCCGAGGACGGCGTGCCCGCCGCGTCGGCGTCGGCCGCCGTCGTGGTGGTGCTGGTCGTGCTGGAGGTGGTGGTCTGGGCCGGCGCGCCCGGGGTGGCGGCGGCCGGAGCCGCGGCCGCCGGATCAGCCGGAGCCGTCGTGGTGGTCGTGGTCGAAGAGGTGGTGGCCGCGGGCGGCGTGGCCGGCGGCAGTTGGCCGGGCGTAGCCGGCGCGGTTTGGGCGAAAGCGGCGCCGGCCAGCGAAAGCGTCGCGGCGGCGGCGAACATGGCGATCTTGGTTTTCATCAATTGCGCTCCGTCGTGAAGGCCCCCGCCTTGCCAGAACGAACGCGACCTATCAGCAACGGTTCCGAAATAGTCCGTAACATCCCGTGACCATTTCGGGGCGTCGGCGGGCTTTTTCTCGACGCATTTCATGCCGCCCGCGTCGAAACCTTGGCTTTAGATCGAAGGACTCAAGGCTTCTATGATCAGACACTCGGAAACGGCTCCGCGCCGGCATTGGCCGAGCAGCGCGCTCAGCTCGCGACGCAGCGCCTCCAGGTCGGCGATCTTGCGCTCGACGTCCGCCAGGCGGGCGCGGGCCAGGTCGTCGACCACGGCGCAGGAGCGGTCCTTGTCGTCCGAAAGCGTCAGCAGCTCGCGCACCTGCTCGATCGGGAACCCCAGGTCGCGGGCGCGGCGGATGAAGGACAACCGCTTGAGGCTGGCCTCCTCATAGGCGCGGTAGTTGCCGCCCGTGCGGGCCGGCGCGGCCAGCAGGCCGATGCGCTCGTAGTAGCGGATGGTCTCGACCTTGGTCTCGGTCGCCCGGGAGAGATCGCCGATGGAAAGGGTCACGCGCGGCCGCCCGGCGAGGGCCTGTCGCGGACCACGACCTCGAAGCGCGGCGCGGCCGGCGGCGGGGCCTTGACCGACTTCAGTTCGCCCAGGGCCTGGCGGACGATCTGCCAGCCGCCCTGAACGGCCAGGCCCGCCATCACGGCCGCCACGGCTAGGTCGGGCCAGCGCGTCCGGGTGCCGAAGACACCCAGCGCCGCCAGCATCACCGCCAGATTGCCGATGGCGTCGTTGCGCGAGCAGATCCACACCGACCGCATGTTGGCGTCGCCCTTGCGGAAGCCGAACAGCATGGCGGCCACCGCGACATTGGCGACCAGAGCGGCCAGGCCGACCGCGCCCATGACCGGCGCCTCCGGCGTCTGGCCGCGCCAGACGCCCCACAGGGTCATGCCCGCGACCCAGCCGCCGAACAGCAGCATGGTGACGCCCTTCAGCAGGGCCGCCCGCGCGCGCCAGACCAGGGCCAGGCCCACCACGCCCAGGCTGATGGCGTAGTTGGCCGCGTCGCCCAGGAAGTCGAGGGAGTCGGCCTGCAGCGAGGCCGAGCCCGACAGCAGTCCGGCCAGGCCTTCGACCGCGAACATGCCGCCGTTGATGATCAGGGCCAGCCACAGCGCCAGCCGCCAACGGCCGGACGGGGGCTGGTCGGCCTTGCACAGATCGTCGCCGCAGCAGTTGGACATGGATCACCTCCAGGAGGCGACGAGATTGCACCCTGAAGCGACTACAGGGTCAAGCGCTCTAGACCATCCCCACGGTGCGCAGGCGGGCGCGGGGGTGAATCTCGTTCTGGCTCATCACCACGGTCTGGCCGCGGAAGCGCTCGATGATCGAACGGACATAGGGACGAACGCCCGGGCTGGTCAGCAGCACGGCGCTGTCGCCGGCCATGGCGGCGCGGTCGAAGGCGTCGCGCACGCCGCGGATGAAGTCCTGCAGGCGCGAGGGCGCCAGGGCCAGCTGCTTGTCCTCGCCCGGACCGACCAGGGCCTCGGCGAAGGCCTGCTCCCACTCGGCCGACAGGGTGATGATCGGCAGGCTGCCGTCGTCGCCGCGATTGGCCCAGCACAGCTGGCGGCCCAGGCGGGCGCGGACCTGTTCGGTCAACTGCACCACCGAGCCGGTGTGCGGGGCGGCCTCGCCGATGCCTTCCAGGATCTGCGGCAGGTCGCGGATCGACACGCGCTCCTTCAGCAGGGCCTGCAGCACGCGCTGGATGGTGGCGGCGCTGACCACGGCGGGGATCAGGTCGTCGACCAGCTTCTTCTGGTTCTCGGGCAGGTCCTTCAGCAGCTTCTGCACCTCGGCGTAGGAGAGCAGGTCGGCCATGTTCTCCTTGAGGATCTCGGTCAGGTGCGTGGTCAGCACGGTGGCCGGATCGACGATGGTGTAGCCGCGGAAGGTGGCTTCCTCGCGCATGGACTCTTCGACCCAGGTGGCGGGCAGGCCGAAGGCCGGCTCGCGCACGTGCTCGCCGGGCAGCTCGACCTGGCCGCCGCGCGGGTCCATGGCCATCAGGCAGCCCAGGCGGACCTCGCCGGCCCCGGCCTCCATCTCCTTGATGCGGATGGCGTAGCCCTGGTTGGCCAGGCGCATGTTGTCCAGGATCCGGACCGGCGGCATGACGAAGCCGAACTCGGTGGCCAGGGTCTTGCGCAGGGCGCGGATCTGGTCGGTCAGCTTGCGGCCGTCCAGGTCGTTGATCAGGGTCAGCAGGCCATAGCCTAGCTCGATCTTGACGTCGTCGATGGCCAGGGAGGCGCTGATCGGCTCCTCTTCCGGCTCGGCGCCGGCCGCGGCGGCCGCTTCCAAGGCGGCGGGGCTCAGCGGCTCGGGCGCCGGCGGGGCGGTGGCGCGGCGATAGGCCAGGAAGCCGGCGCCGGCCGACAGGGCCGCGAACGGGATGATCGGCATGCCCGGGATCAGCGCGATGACGCCGGCCGAGGCCGAGACCATGCCCAGGGCGACCGGGTTCATGGCCAGCTGGGTGGTCAGGGCCTTGTTGGCCGAGCCTTCGACGCCGGCCTTGGACACCACCATACCGGCGGCGATCGAGATGATCAGGGCCGGGATCTGGCTGACCAGGCCGTCGCCGATGGTCATCAGGGTGTAGGAGGCCGAGGCCTCGCCGATCGGCACCTTGTGCTGCACCACGCCGATCAGGATGCCGCCGACGATGTTGATGGCGGTGATGATCAGGCCGGCGACGGCGTCGCCCTTCACGAACTTGCTGGCGCCGTCCATGGCGCCGAAGAAGGTGGATTCCGCCTCCAGGTCCTTGCGGCGCTGCTTGGCGGTGTCCTGGTCGATCAGGCCGGTCGACAGGTCGGCGTCGATGGCCATCTGCTTGCCGGGCATGGCGTCCAGGGTGAAGCGGGCCGCGACTTCGGCGATCCGGCCCGAACCCTTGGTCACGACCATGAAGTTCACGACGACCAGGATGATGAAGACGATCACCCCGATGACGAAGTTGCCCTGCATCATCAGGTTGCCGAAGGCGGCGATGACGGCGCCGGCGCCGTGGTTGCCTTCGTGGCCGTGGCCCAGGATCAGGCGCGTCGATGCGACGTTCAGCCCCAGGCGATAGAGGGTGGCGACCAGCAGGACGGTCGGGAACGAGGTGAATTCCAGCGGCTTCTTGATCAGCACCGCGGTCATCAGGATCAGGACCGAACCGGTCAGCGAGATGGCCAGCAGCAGGTCCAGCAGCATCGGCGGGACCGGCAGGATCAGCAGGACGATGATGCCGACCACGCCGACGGCCAGGCCCATTTCGCCGCGCAGGATTCCTTCCCACAGCGCCTTGGGGCTGGGGATGGCCGTTGCGGTCTTGGGGACGGCGGCGTCAGCCATTCAAATCATCGATCCTGTTGCCGAGCTTGGATTCGCGATGGAGCGATTTGCGCGAACCCGCCAGGGTCTTAATCGAAATTAGCCATGTTCGGCGCCGGACCGATGGTCGCGGGCGCCGAACGCGGGTCTTCCGGTCAGGCGGCGGCCACGCCCCCTTGCGGCGGCGGCACGGTGACGCCGGCGTCGCCGTATTCCTTGAGCTTGTTGCGCAGGGTGCGGATCGAGATGCCCAGGATGTTGGCCGCGTGGGTGCGGTTGCCCAGGCAGTGCTCCAGGGTGTCGATGATCAGCTGCTGCTCGACCTCGGCGACGGTCGAGCCGACGAAGGTGCGCGAGACGGCGTCGGCGGCCATCTGGGCGCCGCGGGCCACCGCCACGTCCGGCGCCGGGGCCAGGGGCTGGCCGTCGGGCAGGCGGATGGCGAACTCCTCGATCTCAGAACCCGGCGACAGCAGCACCGCGCGGTGCATGGCGTTTTCCAGCTCGCGGACGTTGCCCGGCCAGCGGTGGGCGACCAGGCGGCGTTTGGCCTCGGCCGAGATCGGCTTTTCCTGAATGCCGTTGGCGGCCGAGTACTTCTTCACGAAGTGCTCGCACAGGGTGATGACGTCGGCCGGGCGCTCGCGCAGCGGCGGCAGGCGCAGGTTCACGACGTTGAGGCGATAGAGCAGGTCCTCGCGGAACGTGCCATCCTTCACGGCCTGGGCCAGGTCGCGGTTGGAGGTGGCCAGGATGCGGATGTCGACCTTGACGGGCTTCTGGCCGCCGACGCGGTCGATCTCGCGCTCCTGGATGGCGCGCAGCAGCTTGGCCTGCAGGCGGGCGTCCATCTCGCTGATTTCGTCCAGCAGCAGGGTGCCGCCGTTGGCTTCCTCGAACTTGCCCACGCGGCGGGCCACGGCGCCGGTGAAGGCGCCCTTCTCGTGGCCGAACAGCTCGCTTTCCAGCAGGTTCTCGGGGATGGCGGCGCAGTTGACGCTGATAAACGGCGCCTTGGCCCGACGCGACTTGGCGTGGACGTAGCGGGCCATCACTTCCTTACCCGAACCGCTTTCGCCGGTGATCAGGATCGAGGCTTCCGACGGCGCCACCTGGTCGGCCAGGCGGATGACGTTCTCCATCGCCGGATCGCGAACGATCATCGGACGGTTGTCGTCGGTGACGGCGGCCAGGACGGCGGCGATCAGCTCGGCGTCCGGCGGCAGCGGGATGAATTCCTTGGCCCCGGCCTTGATCGCCGCGGCGGCCCGCATCGGGTCGGCGTCGACGCCGCAGGCCACCACCGGCACCCGGATCCGCTCGGACTCGTTGGTGGCGATCAGGCTTGCGATGTCGAGCGTGTACTCGACCATCAGGAGGTCGGCGCCCTGCCCGGCCCGCAGCGCGTGGGTCGCCGCTTCCGTGGTCTCCACGTGCGAGACCTTGGCCCCGGTGTTCATCGCCATCTTCACGGCGACCGAGAGCTGTCCGTTCAGTTTTCCGACGACCAGGAGGCGCATCGTTTTCTCTCCGTTGGGGCTTTACGTGCCCCGAAATTCAAACCGTTTAAGCTTCAGGCGGCGTCCCGGGATCACCCGGCGGCGTCGCCGTCCTTGATGATTTCCGTCATGGTCACGCCCAGGCGCTCGTCGACGACGACGACCTCGCCGCGCGCCACCAGGCGGTTGTTGACGTAGATGTCGATCGCCTCGCCGACCTTGCGGTCCAGCTCCAGGATCGAGCCCGCCCCCAGCTGCAGCAGCTGGGCCACCGACATGTGGGCCCGGCCCAGCACGGCGGAGATGTTGACGGGGACGTCGAACACCGGGGCCAGGTCCGAGGCGATCTTGTCGGAAAGTTCGACCGGCATCTCGGAGGCCAGCATCGAGCCGCCGAATTCGTCGAGGGTCAGGTTGTCTTCGGTCATGGCGGTCAGCTTTCGCTAGGCAGAAGGGGTTCGGCGTGGAGGCCCTCGGCGGCGATGGCCGCCTCCAGGGCCTGGGTGACGCGGGCGGCCGCGTCGTTCGGATCGAAGGCCGCGCGCCCGTCACCCCAGTCGAGGAGGAAGGCGGCGGGCGGGATGGCGTCGGCGCGGGCCACGATCTGGCCGGGGAAGCCGATGGCGGCGGCGGTCTGCTCCAGGGCCGCCTGGGTGCGCTCGACCAGGTGGCCGGCGACGCGGACGGTCAGCTTGGGGCTGGCCTCGACCTCGCGGGCCAGGGCCACCAGGGCCGCCTGGGTCGGGGCCTCGGGGAATTGGTCGAGAGCCGCGTCGGCGATCGCCCGGCCGCAGGCCAGGGCCAGCATCGCCGAGCCCTCGCGGTGCTCGTGGGCCACGGCGGCCAGGACGCCGAAGGCGCTGTGCACGGCCTGGCCGATGTGGTTCAGGGCCATGGCGGCCTCGCGCTCGGCCTGGGCCACGGCCGACTGCTCGCCGGCGGCGTAGGCCTCGGCCTTGGCGGCCTCGACCTCTTCCAGGGTGAAGTGCTTCTTCACGCGCGGCGGCGCGCTCATGCCGCCGGCGTCGTCGAACACCGTGTCGAAGGTGAAGCGCTTGTGGGCGATGTCGGTCATTCAGCCATCTCCCTAGTAAATCAGTTCGTCTTCGGCGCCGGCGCCGGCCAGCATGATCTCGCCCTTGGCGGCCAGGTCCTTGGCGACCTGGACCATGGCGACCTGGGCCTGGTCGACGTCCTTCAGACGAACCGGACCCATGCTCTCCATGTCCTCGCGCATGATCTTCGAGGCGCGTTCGGACATGTTCGAGAAGAACATCTCGCGCAGCTTGTCCGAGGCGCCCTTCAGGGCCAGGGCCAGCTGTTCCTTGCCGGTGGCGCGCAGCAGGGTCTGGACGCCGCCCGGATCCAGCTTGGACAGGTCCTCGAACACGAACATCAGGGCCCGGATGCGCTCGGCCGCCTCGCGGTTGCGCTCTTCCAGGGCCGCGATGAAGCGGGCCTCGGTCTGGCGGTCGAAGTTGTTGAAGATCTCGGCCATCATCTCGTGGCTGTCGCGCTTGGACGTGCGCGCCAGGTTCGACATGAATTCGGTGCGCAGGGTCTGCTCGATCTTGTCGAGGATCTCGCGCTGGACCGGCTCCATCCGCAGCATGCGGGTGACGCATTCCAGGGCGAAGTCTTCCGGCAGCGAGGCCAGCACGCGGGCGGCGTGGTCGCTCTTCACCTTCGACAGCACCACCGCGACGGTCTGCGGATATTCGTTCTTCAGATAGTTGGCGAGCACCGCCTCGTTCACGTTGCCCAGCTTGTCCCACATGGTGCGACCGGCCGGACCCCGGATTTCCTCCATCAGGGCGTCGACCTTGTCCTGCGGCATGAACGACGCCAGCAGGCGCTGGGTCTGCTCGTAGGAGCCCATGATCGCGCCGGTCGAGCTCATGCCCGAGACGAACTCGACCAGCAGCTCTTCCACGACCGAGGCCGAGATCGAGCCCAGACCGGCCATGGCCTGGGAGACTTCCTTGATTTCCTCGTCGTCCAGCGCTTCCCAGATCGCGGTGTGCTCTTCGCCCAGGGCGAGCAGCACGATCGCGGCCTTCTCGGGACCCGCCAGCTTTTTGACGTCTGTGATCGAGCTGGCCATTATTCGGACTCGTGCAGCCAGCTGCGCAGGATCGCGACGGACTCGTCAGGGTGCTTCTCGACGAACTCCGAAACCCGCTTGATCGACGAAGCCTTCACCTGGCCCTCGATCTTGGCGATGTCGATGCGCTGGTCCATGTCCGAGACCGGACCGGCCAGGGCCATCGGGGCGCCCGTCTGGTCGACGATCACTTCCTGGGTCGAGCCGTCCGACAGGGTGACCATGCGGGTCACCTGCGGGGTGGCCAGGGCCATGCCCAGCGGGGTCGGGGGCGGGCTCATCAGGCTCTTGAGGAACGGACGCACCGCGAACAGCAGGATCAGCAGGGCCACGATGGCCAGCACGCCCAGCTCGGCGAAGCGCATGATGTCGTTCTTGTCCATGCCGTCCAGCAGGCCGGCCTTGCCCAGGCCCTGCTCTTCGGGCTGGACGAAGCGGACATTGACCACCGAGACCTGGTCGCCGCGCGCCTGGTCGAAGCCGACCGCGGTCTTCACCATCTGCTCCAGCTGGGCCATCTCCTCGGCGGTGCGCGGGGTGTAGGCGCCGGGCTTGCCGTCCTTGCCGGGAGGGGCCGTGAGGCCGTCGACGGCCACCGACACCGACTGCTTGAGCACCTGGCCAGGCTCGGCGACCGTGGTGGTGACCGACTTGGAGATCTCGTAGTTGGTGACGCTCTCGTTGCTGTTGGACTTCGAACCCAGCGGCTGGAAGCCGTTCGGGGCCTGACCCGGAATGTTCTGGGTCGAGGTGACGCCGCCGGTGTCGTCGTTCTTGGTCTCGCTGGCGTCGTTGGCGTTGGTGCTTTCCGAACGGATCACCTGGCCATCGGGATCGAACTTCTCTTCCTGGGTGGTGACGCGGTTCAGGTCCAGCTGGGCGGTGACCTTGACGCGGGCCTTGCCCGGGCCGAGCACGCCGTCGACCATGTCCTGCACCGTCTTGGCGATGCGGGCCTCGGCCTCGCTCTTGGCGTCCTGGGCGGCCTTGCCGGCCAGGGTCTCGTCGTTGCCGTTCGACAGGGTCTTGCCGTGCTGGTCGATGACGCTGACGGCTTCGGGCTTCATGCCGGCGACCGAACCGGCCACCAGGTTCTGGACGGCGCGGACCATGTCGGCCGACGGCTCGCGGCCGGTGCTGATGGTGACGGCGGCGGTCGGCTTCTCGGCGTCTTCCTCGAACAGCTGGCGCTTGGGCATGACCAGGTGGACGCGGGCGGCGCGCACGCCGTCCCAGCCCTGGATGGTGCGCTCCAGCTCGCCCTGCAGGGCGCGCTGGCGGTTCAGCTGCTGGACGAAGTCGGTCTGGCCCAGGGCGCTGGAGCTGTCGAAGATCTCGTAGCCGACCGACCCGGAGGTCACCAGGCCCTTGGTGAAGATCAGCTGGCGGGCGGCGTTGACCTTGTCGCGGGCGACATAGATCGTCGAGCCGTCGGCCTTGGTCTCGTACTTGATGCCGGCGGTGTCCAGCGCTTGGGTCGCGGCGGCCGATTCCTTGGGGTCGACGTTGGACAGCAGCAGCTCGTTGGGCTGCTTGCTCATCATCATCATGACGGCGGCGATCACGGCGATCGCGCCGGCGGCGACGCCGATCAGGGCGGCCAGACGACCGACACCGAACCTTTGAATCGCGCCGAGGAACTTTTCCAACCTACGCCCTGCCCTTGAAAGGCGTTCCGAACGAAACGCCGCCGATGCGCGCCGGAGCACGCCGTCGCTAGGCAGGATTTACCCAGTGCAAGGTAAACGGGTCGTTTACAAAGCCCCCCTCCAAGGGGGGTCCAAGGGCGCCAAAAGGTCGCGGCCGCGCCCCAGGGGGACGCGGCCGCTGATCTGTTCGGCAGGAACGTGGGCGGGGCGCAAACCCCGGCGTTCCTTGACTTTCAGTCCCGCGCCTTAGCGGTACTGCTGGAGCCGCGTGGTCCGAAGACCCGCCAGGCCGTGACGCTCGATCGACTGCTGCCAAGCGAGGAACTCCTCGTTGGTCAGCTTGTAACGATCGCACGCCTCGTCGAGCGAGAGGAGACCACCGCGGACGGCGGCCACCACTTCGGCCTTACGCCGGATCACCCAACGCTGGGTTTCCGGAGGCGGCAAATCCGAGAGAGTCAGCGGCGCGCCGGTCGGACCGATCACGTACTTCTCACCCCGGCTGTTCGTGCGCTGCTGCTGCAACATGGCTTTACGCCTTTCCCACAACCATCACTGTTGGAGAGGAATATAGGCGCCGGGAAATAACAGGCGCTTAATTCCAATAGTAAAGAAAGACTGAAACACGAGACTTTCTCCCTACTCCAGTGATGTATCAATTCGACACAGGGTAATTAAGATCAGTTAAGACCTGTAATTACCGCTTAATGCTCAGAAGCTCTTCTAGCATCTGGTCTGCGGTAGTGATGATCTTCGACGAAGCGGAATAGGCGCGTTGCGTCGTGATCAGGCCGGTGAATTCAGTCGACAAGTCGACCGTCGAAGCTTCCAACGTGGACGGAGCGATCGAACCGGCGCCGCCCTGACCCGGAGTCTTCAGGCTATAGGTGCCGCTTTCGTTGGTGACGCGATATGCATTTCCGTTCACCCCCTTCAATCCGTTGACGTTGGAGAAGGTGGCGATCGCAACCTGTGCGATCCGGCGGGTCACACCGTTGTCGAAGATGGCCGAAACATAGCCCTGGTCGTCGACCTCGATGTTGGTGAGGTTGCCGAAGGCCGTGCCGTTGGTGTTGACCGACTGGACCACCGACTGGCTGTTGTACTGGGTCAGGCCGCCGGCGGCGTTGGCCAGGTCGATCTGGATGTCCTGGCTGTCGATGCCCAGGCCGTCGGCCCAGCGCGGGCCGGTGCCGGTGGCGGTCGGGTCCGAGGCGGCGATGTTGATCGCCGTCGGAGTGACGCCGCCGAACAGGTTGCCGACCGAGGCCAGCTTGCCGTCGGTGGTGAAGGTCACCTTGCCCGAGCTGATCAGGCCGTTGGTGTTGTTGTCCAGGTCGCCCGGCTTGGCGCGCAGTTCGGCGAACCACTCGTTGGGGCCGGGGCCCTTCAACAGCGACAGGGTGACGGTGCGCTGGCCGCCCTTGGAGTCCGAGACCGGGATCTGGATCTCGAAGTCCGGCTTGACGCCCGTGGTCGGGTCCTCGGCGTAGTCCGACATCGAGCGGGTCGCCGGGTCGTAGGCGCCGCTGGCGACGGCGTCGGCCTTGGTGTTCATGCCCAGCTGGGTCTGGGTCAGGGTGACGGCGGGCGGGCCGGCGGCGATCTGCACGTTCGGCGCCGTGCCGGTCAGGGTCGTGCCGGTCAGGGCGCCGGTGGTCGGGTCGTAGGTGTTGACGCCGGTGGCCACCGAGACGCCGTTCTTGCGGATCTCGACCGAGTATTGGTTACCCGTGCCGGTGGGGCTGTAATAGACCGAATAGGCGCCGGTGCCGCCGGCGCTGTCGGTCAGGGTGCCCTTGTTGGACACGGCGTTGGCGGCGGCCGCGACGGCCTGTTCCGAACGCAGGTTGGCGTTGACGCCCACGCGGGTGGTCTTCTCGGCGGTGCCGCCGACGGTGCCCACGTTGATCGACGACAGCTGGGTCAGGTCCGACGGGTCGGGCGTGATCGCGCCGGTCACCGGGTCGGCCAGCCAGCCCTGCAGGTACAGGCCGGCGTCGTTCTTCAGATAGCCCAGGTTGTCCAGCTGGAACGAACCGGCGCGGGTGAACGAGCGGGTGTCGGTGGCGGTCAGGCCTTCCGGCTTCTCGGTGCCGACGAAGAAGCCCGAACCGGCGATCGACAGGTCCAGGTTCGAGGTCGTGGCCTGGGTCAGGCCCTGCTGGCTGATGAACTGGTGGGTCTGGGCCTTCACGCCGCCGGCGCTGTAGGTGGCGTTCTTGCTCTGCGAGGTGACCAGGGTCGAGAAGTTGGCGCTCGAGCGCTTGTAGCCGACGGTGTTGACGTTGGCGATGTTGTCCGAAATCGCGGCCAGGGCCGACGAGTTGGAGATCAGGCCGGAAACCCCGGCGAGCATGGCGCTGTTGATGCTCATGACTGTGATCCTGCGATGAAGTTCAAAAACGAATGGGTTTGAGGGTTCAGCGCGGTTTGCGTTTGGCCTCGGTGAGGAGACCCGAAGGCGTCGTTCTGACGCCCGTTCATTTCGTGAGGGCCTAGGCCGCGGCCTTGACCTCGGTGACGCCGATGACGGAGTCGATCGGCACCTTCGTGTCGCCGATCCACACCATGTTCTGGCCGCTCTCGTTGGTGACCTTGGTCACCACGCCTTCGATGCGGCCCATCGAGCTGGTGGTGATGTTCGAGCCGTTTCCGTCGGTCGCCGTCACCTTGATGGTGTAGGCGCCGCCGGCGGGTTGCTGGGTGCCGTCGTCGCTCTTGCCGTCCCAGGTGAAGGTGTGGTCGCCGCTCGACATGTCGTCCGGCAGCACCGTGCGGATCGTCTTGCCGTACTGGTCGACGATCTCGACCTTGACCGAGGTGGCCGAGCGGCTCTGGGTGTAGGTCCAGGCGGCGGTGTTGTCCTTGAGCACCGACTTGTCGGTCTCGGCGGTCACCTGCTTGCCCATCAGGTTGACGGCGTCGCTGATGCCGCCGCTGGTGTTCATGCCCACCAGGGCCGTCAGCAGGTCGTTGGTGACCAGCTGCTGCTCCACGCCCGTCATCTGGGTGATCTGGCTGGTCATCTGGGTCGTGTCGGTGGGCGACAGCGGATCCTGGTTCTTCAGCTGGGTGGTCAGCAGCTGCAGGAACGTCTGCTCGTTGTTGGCGAGCGAGTTCCGCGAGTTGTTGATCTTGTCGGTGATGCTGGTGCCCGAGGTGGCGGCGACGGCCATGGCGGTCTCTCCTAGATCTTCAGGTCGACGCCGCTGCGCTCGGCGACACGCAGGCCGGGCAGCAGGGCGGACGGGGAAACGATGGGCAGGTCGTCGACCAGGCTGGTCGACTGGAAGGCGCGGCCCTGGAAGGCCTGGCGGCCGCTCTCGCCGCCGCTCTGGAAGTTGAAGAAGGCGTTCTGGCTCTGGCCGCCGTTCTGCTGGCTGGAGCTGTCGAAGCTCAGCGCGTTGTCGGCGACGTCGAAGCCGGCCGCGGCCAGGGCCTGGCGCAGCTCGCCCGACTTGCCGCGCATGTCGGCGGCGGCCTGGGCGTTGTCGAAGTTCAGGGCGGCGGTCAGCTTGCCGTCCTTGGCGATCTCGATGCGCACGTCGACGCGGCCCAGGCCTTCCGGCTGCAGCACCACGTCGAAGCGGCTGGTCTTGCCGACCACCGCCTTGCTGGCGATCTCGGTGGTCAGGTGACTGACCGTCTCGGGACCGGCCTTGGGCAGCTGGGCGGCGACCACGGGGGCGGGCGCGGCCGTCGTGCCCTGGGCGACGAAGGACGGAGCGGTCGTGGCCGAGCTGTCGGCGACGGCGGGGGCCGGGGCGGCCTCGGCCAGGCCCGCGCCCTTCGAGGAGGCGGACTGGTCGCCGGTCTGGGCGTCGCCCTGGCCGGTGGCTGCGGCGTGGGCGGCTTCCACGATCTGCTCGGGAACGCCTTCGGCCTCGGCCACGGCGGCCGCGACGGCGGCGTTGGCGACGGGCGCCTTGACCGGCTCGGCGGCCTTGACGGTCTTGGCGACCACCGAGGCGACTTCCGGCGCGGCGGCCTGGGCGGTCGCGGCGGCCGGAGCCTCGGCGGGCGCGGGCTCGGCGGCGTCGGCGACCTGATCGGCGGCCAGGGCGGCGGCCAGTTCGGGACCGCGTGCGGGCGCGGCGGCGATCAGGGCGCGCAGTTCGGAGAGCTCGGCGTCGGCGC
>NZ_JBWKPL010000005.1:0-392378 GCF_059418225.1 Caulobacter sp. GW821-FHT09B08
CGGACGGGCTCGGCGCGGGCCACCTGGGTGGGCGCCGGCGTCGGAGCCGGGGTCTCCACGGGCGTCGCGGCGACCGGAGCCGGCATCGGCGCCGGGGGCGCGGTGGCCGGCAGCGGCGTGGCCTCGGCCACCTGGGCGGGCGGCGCGTCGGTGGTCGGGGTCTGGGCCGGTTGGCCCATCAGGCCCCAGGCCAGACCGCCTGCCGCGATGGCCAGCACCGGCAGGCCGATCAGCAGCGGCAGGTTCGACTTGCCCGAAGACTTGCTGGTGTTGGCGCGAGCATAGACCGGCGCGCTGGGAAACAGAGCCGAGGAATCGGCGCCGGCGGCGGGGGCGACATAAGGTTCAGCGTCGCTGAGGTTCAGAACAGCCATGATTTCCTCCATTGCGATAGTCGCATTCGGAGGAGTCAATGGTCTGGCTCGACGCCGGTTCCGCTCGGCGCGAAATGGTCCCGGTCCTGACAAGAAGTGGCCGTTTTTGGGGATTGCGAAAATCCACCGTTTCAGCGCCGTCTATCAAGGCGTCCCTCCCCCTTGTGGGGAGGGTGGCGGCGAAGCCGACGGGTGGGGCTTACGGCCTATGACAGTGAAACGAGCCAGGGCCTTTCGAAAGGTCATGAGCGTCCAGGAAGTTCGCCTTTGGGTCCGGCTGCGTCGCCTTAGGCCTTTGGGCTTCCATTTCCGACGACAAGCGCCCTTTCGCGCCTACATCCTCGATTTCGTCTGCTTTGATCGGCCTGTGGTGATCGAAGTGGATGGGCCTCACCACGAGGAGTATGAACAGGCCCTTCGCGACGATTTTCGCGACGAGGTTCTTCGCTACGAAGGCTTCCAAACCTTGCGCTTTTCGACCCGCAAGGTGCATGAGGAGATCGACGCCGTCATGGACGTGATTTGCCACGTCCTGGAGGCCGCAAGCCCCACCCGGCCGCTACGCGGCCACCCTCCCCATAAAGGGGAGGGACGACAACCTTCGCTTCACGGCGAAGGAGGAACCGAGACATGACCGAAACCGCCTCTTCCAAAGTGATCAAGGGTCGCACCGGCGACTGGGAAATCGTTCTGGGCCTGGAGGTCCACGCCCAGGTGGCCAGCGTGTCCAAGCTGTTCTCCGGCGCGGCCGTCGGCTTCGGCGCGGGTCCGAACCAGCAGGTCAGCCTGGTGGACGCGGCCATGCCCGGCATGCTGCCGGTGCTGAACGAATATTGCGTCGAGCAGGCGGTGAAGACGGGTCTCGGCCTGAAGGCCCAGATCAATCTGAAGAGCCGTTTCGACCGCAAGAACTACTTCTATCCCGACCTGCCGCAGGGCTATCAGATCAGCCAGTTCGACCAGCCGATCGTCGGCGAGGGCGTGGTGACCGTCGAGCGTGACGACGGCACGACCTTCGACGTGCGCATCGAGCGGCTGCACCTGGAACAGGACGCGGGCAAGTCGCTGCACGACCAGGACCCGAACGCCACCTATGTGGACCTGAACCGTGCGGGTACGGCGCTGATGGAGATCGTCTCCAAGCCCGACATGCGTACGTCCGAAGAGGCCGCCGCCTACGTCAAGAAGCTGCGCACGATCCTGGTCTATCTGGGCACCTGCGACGGAGACATGGACAAGGGCAACCTGCGCGCCGACGTCAACGTGTCGGTCTGCCGTCCGGGCGACTACGAGAAGTTCCGCGAGACCGGCAGCTTCAAGCATCTGGGCACGCGCTGCGAGATCAAGAACGTCAACAGCTACCGCTACATCCAGCAGGCCATCGAGTACGAGGCCCGTCGCCAGATCGAGATCCTGGAAGACGGCGGCAAGATCGACCAGGAGACCCGTCTGTTCGACCCGAACAAGCTGGAAACCCGCTCGATGCGGTCGAAGGAAGAGGCGCACGACTATCGCTACTTCCCCGATCCGGACCTGCTGCCGCTGGTCCTGGACCCGGCCTGGGTGAAGCAGATCGAAGACACCCTGCCGGAACTGCCGGACGCCAAGAAGGCCCGCCTGCAGAGCCAGTACGGCCTGTCGGCCTATGACGCCGGTGTGCTGATCATCGAGGCCGACCGCGCCGACTACTTCGAGGCCGCCGCCAAGGGCCGCGACGCCAAGCTGGTGTCCAACTGGGTGACCAACGAGCTGCTGTCGAAGCTGTCGTCGGGCGGCCACGAGATCGCCGCCTCGCCGCTGCCGGCTTCGGACATCGCCCAGCTGGTCGAGCTGATCGAGAACGGCACCATCTCGTCGAAGATCGCCAAGGAGGTCTTCGAGCACATGTGGGCCGGCGAAGGTCGTCCCGCCGAGATCGTCGAGAAGCGCGGCCTGGTGCAGATCAACGACACCGGGGCCATCGAAGCGGCCATCGACAAGCTGATCGCGGCCAATCCCGACAAGGCC
Organism: Caulobacter sp. GW821-FHT09B08; assembly: GCF_059418225.1. NCBI lineage: Bacteria > Pseudomonadati > Pseudomonadota > Alphaproteobacteria > Caulobacterales > Caulobacteraceae > Caulobacter > Caulobacter sp. GW821-FHT09B08. Next base: position 2,382 of record NZ_JBWKPL010000005.1, read on the forward strand.
GAGGCGGTGAAGGAAAAGCCCCAGGCCATCGGCTGGTTCGTGGGCCAGGTGATGAAGGAAACCGGCGGCAAGGCCAACCCGGCCACCGTCAACGAACTGCTGAAGAGCAAGCTGGGAATCTGAGGCCCGACGACGCCCCCTCCGTCGGCTTCGCCGACACCTCCCCCGTTGCACGGGGGAGGAGAGACGGGCGCCGCTCCTTCTCCTCACCCGCGAAGCGGGGGAGGTGGCGCGATGCGAAGCATCGTGACGGAGGAGGCGTCCTGTTCCGCACAACGACAAAGGGCCCGTCGCTCGCGCGACGGGCCCTTTTCACGTTCGGAGCGCGACGTTCCTACTTGGGCGTGTCCGAGCTGGTCTCCGGAGCAGGGGCGTCGGCGCCGGCCGGCTTCTTGTGCTTCTTGGTCTTCTTCTCGGGCTTGGCGTCGGCGGCCGGGGCGGCCGTGTCGCCCGCAGCCGGATCGGCGGCGGTGGCCGAGCTGGGCGTGCCGCTGGTGGTGGCGCTGTCTGCGGCGGGCGGGGTGGTGGTCGCGGGATCGGAGGCCGGCGGCAGCGTCGTCGAGGTCGTAGGAGCTTGCTGAGTGGTTTGCGCGGTCGGGTCGGTGGCCGGCGCGGTCTGCTGGGCCAGGGCCGATCCGGCGTAGCCGGCGGCGGTCAGGGCGAGGACGGCGGCCGAAATGCGGAGATTGATCATCGGAGCGTCTTGTTGCTGTCGCGTCGGAAAGTGACACGACCGGGACGCTGGCCCGTGAATGCGGTGGCAATAACCCCGCAATCAGGCGATGTCGCCGCATGAACGGCGCGGATAGGGCGAATGGCGACGCTTCCCCAATGTTCGGAAAGCGCCGCCAAGTCTTCGCGATTTACGCCATCTAGTTGTTGATGATGTCGAAGATCAGCCCGGTGGCGATGGCCGCCAGGACATAGTCGTTACCGGCCCGGTACCAGTAGTAGCCACGGGGCGGCGGACGCAGGCGGTAATAGCCGTAGTCGTGGATCACGTAGCCGTTGCCGCGATAGTAAGGCGGCAGGTAGCCGCCGCGACGCCAGGCGTTGTAGCCGGGGCGATAGCCCGGACGGCCGTAATAGGCCGGCGGGGGCGCGCCGTAGCTCCAGCGGTTGTTGTAGTAATAGCCGTTGTGACGGCCGCCATCCCAGCGGTTGTCGCCGCGATCCCAGCCGTTGTGGCGGCCGTTGTCATGGCGGCCGTCGTAGCCGCCTCGACCGCCGCGACCATCGCGGTCCCAGCCGCGGCCGTCATGGCGATCCCCGCCACGACCACCTCGGTCACCCCGGTCGCCGCCGCGATGATCCCAGCCGCCGCGATCCTGGGCGGACGCCTCGCTCGCGGCGACGGCCATCGGTCCGGCGACGGCGGCCACGGCGGCGATGGTGAGCAGAATACGCTTCATATCCGACGTCTCCTTACTTCGGTCCGGGGACCCGAAGATCCCCTAATCCCTCGACCTTGCAGGCAGTTTCCGCCCGCGTGGCTGAACCTGATCTGAACGGCGCCGTCAGGCTGGAGCGGAACGGCCTTGGCGGCCGGGTGCGACGCCACCATGTTGAGGCCAAGCAAAGAACGCCTTTGAACGCCTTTTGGGGGGAGCCTCGCCGATGAGCGGACCGATCGAACTCTACTATTGGCCCACCCCCAACGGTTGGAAGGTCTCCATCGCCCTGGAGGAGATGGGGCTGCCCTACGCGATGATCCCGGTGAACATCGGGGCGGGCGAGCAGTTCAAGCCCGACTTCCTGGCCATCAGCCCCAACAACCGCATGCCGGCCATCGTCGATCCCGACGGCCCGGACGGCCAGCCGATCTCGGTGTTCGAGTCCGGGGCCATCCTGCAGTACCTGGGCCGCAAGAGCGGCAAGTTTTATGGAACCAACGAGCGCGAGCGGGTCGAGATCGACCAGTGGGTGATGTGGCAGATGGGCGGCCTTGGTCCCATGGCCGGCCAGACCCACCATTTCCGCCAGTACGCCGGCTCGATCATCTCCGATCAGCGCCAGATCGCCTATGGCGCCATCCGCTACACAAACGAGACCCACCGCCTCTACGGGGTGCTGAACAAGCAGCTGGAGGGGAAGGATTTCATCTGCGGCCAATTGTCCATCGCCGACTTCATGAGCTGGCCGTGGGTTGTGCCGTGGAAAAATCAGGGCATCGTTCTGGAAGAATTTCCGCACCTGAAGGCGTGGTTCGAGCGCATGGCGGCCCGCGAGGGCGTCGATCGCGGCTTCAAGGTGGGGGCCGAATTGCGCCGTCCGGCCTTGCAAACCCCCGGAAAAGCGCAGGAAGAGGCCCGAAAGGTGCTGTTTGGCCAGCGCGCCCGTTAACCCGCTGTATACGGCGGTTTACATGCAGTAACAGGTGTTAGTGCGACGTAATGTCTCTAAAGACTTTGTGTATTCATTGCTTAGATTCATGATGTCATCGCCATTAACTGTATGTTCAGCGGCGGTGGACTTTCCTGTTCTCAGAGCCAAGCGGAGCCAGAACGGCGACCGAGGGCTGGGAAGGGAATTGAAGCCATGATGATGAGTATCGAACCGCCGGCCGCCATCCACGGGATTCCGCTGCCGACCGCCGACGCCTCGGGCGACGAACTGTTCCGCATGGGCATGCTGTACTCGACCGGTCAGGGCGGCGCGCCGCTGGACTACGTCTCGGCCCACATGCTGTTCAACCTGGCCGCCATGCGCGGTTCGGTCGAAGCCAAGGTCTATCGCAAGGAAATCTCGCAGGAGATGGCCAGCGAAGACGTCGCCGAAGCCCAGCGCCAGGCGCGCGAATGGCTGGCCCACGGCTGAACTTACGGGTTCAGCCGTCGACCTTCCTTGTAAGGGGCGACGGCTTCAGTTTCCGCTGAAGCCGTTGATCGCGTAGCTGAAATTGATCGGCAGCAGGTCGCGGAAGTACTGCTGCATGAACAGCCCCGCTTCGGACACCCCGCTGCGCGGCACATAGACCACGTCGAACCGGCGAAGCGGCACCAGATCCGTCCGCCCGTTGGTCATCCCCGTCAGCAGGTCGACCGTGCGCAGCATGGCCCGCCCGTTGGGGCCGCGACGAATGATCACCACCGACGTGCGCTTGGCCGAGGTCTTGAACCCGCCGGCCTGGATGATGGCCCGCAGCGCGTCGCTGTCGCCCGCCATGTCGTAGGCGCCGGGCGTGCCGACCTCTCCCCCCACGAACACCTTCAGAGGCGCGGTCGACTTGATCGACACCTGTGCCTGCGGTCGCAGCAGCTGGGTCGAATAGGCCTGGGTGATCGAGGCTTCCAGTTCGCCGATCGTACGGTCGGCGGCCATGACCGGACCGATCAGCGGCAAAGCGACGCGGCCGTCCGGTTGGACGATCGCGGTCTTGTTCAATTCGACCGCCGAGGGCACGGTGACCTCGACCTCGTCGCCCGGGAAGAACCGGTAGTCCGGCTCCTGATCGCTCCAGTCGGCATAGCCGATATTGGCGAAATTGGCCGTCGGACGGGCCGTGGGCGTGACCGGTTCGCGATCCACGTGGCCGCAGGCCGAAAGGCCCCCGGCCGCGAAGGGCAGGGCGAAGACCGCCGAGAGGATGGTGCGCCTGTGCATGCGACAAGTCTTAACAGGAATGGGTAACGACTCCTTAAGCGCGGTTCGCCCAGGGTGAGATCGAGATTGAACCCATCGGATTCGCATGTCGACGACGAGCGCCTGGACCAGCGTGCCGCACGACCCGCCGTCGCGTAGCGACTGGGCGGCGCGCGCCCGCTATGCGCCGACCGACTTCGTCACTTTGCTGTGGCGCGAGCGCTGGCTGATGCTGGTGGTCTTCCTGGTGCTGTTCGGCCTGGGCCTGGCCTTCTCGACCACGATGAAGAAGACCTACACCGCCAGCTCCAGCCTGTTCGTGCGCCTGGGCCAGGAATACGTCTATGAGCCCCGGGCCGGCGACGCCGCGCGGGGCGCGGTGCCGGACGTCGACCAGGTGATCCAGTCGGAATCCGAGATCCTGGGCAGCGGCGAGCTGCGCGAGCGGGTGATCCGCAAGGTCGGCTTCGGCAAGGTGTTCCCCGCCGCCGCCCACAAGTACGCGGTCGGCTCGCCCGAGCAGAAACGCAAGCTGATGGCCGAGGGGCGCGACAGTTTGGCGCGCAACCTGAAGATCGAGACCGCCCCGGACAACTCGATCATCCGTCTTTCGTATTCCAACGAGGATCCGGAAGTCGCCGAGAAGGTGCTCAACACCCTGCTCGAGGAGTACCTGATCTATCGCCGCAGCCTGCTGATCGGCGCCAGCGACAATGGGCTGGAGCGCCAGCGCGAACTGTTCACCCAGAAGCTGGCCCAGACCGACGCGGACTATCAGGCCTTCCTGTCGGGCAACGACATCGGCGACTTCACCGCCCAGAAGACCGCCTTGACCCAGCTGCAGGCCCAGGCCGAGTCCCAGAAGTACGCCACCGAGGCCCAGCTGCAGGACCGCATGGGCCGTCTGGCCGCCGTCCAGGCCGAGCTGGCCCGCACGCCGGCCGACATGGTGCTGTACCGCGACACCGACATGTCGGCCTCGACCAAGCTGGCCCAGCTGAAGCTGGATCGCGAGACCCTGCTGGCGCGCTATCGACCCGACGCCCAACCGGTCCGCGACATCGAGGCGCAGATCGCCCAGCTAGAGCAGGGCGTGGCGTCGGGTCGCACTAACGGCGAGGGCGCGCGCCGCAGCGGTCCCAACCCGATCTGGCAGACCCTGTCCTCGACCCGCAACGACCTGACCGCCGAGGTCGCGGCCCTGCAGCAGTCGCTGACCGCCTACACCCAGCAGACCCAGGACGTGAACCAGCGCCTGCTGCGTCTGGCCGAGCTGGAGCCGACCTTCAACCAGCTGTCGCGCGACCGCGACGTCTTGTCGTCCAACGTCCGCGACTTCACGGTCAAGGAACAGCAGGACCAGGCCCAGCGCCAGATGTCGGCCGAGGGCAGCGACAATATCCGCATCGTCCAGCGCGCCGTGGCGCCGTCGACGGGCAAGAGCCTGAAGAAGCCGATCATGGTGCTGGCCTTCCTGTTCGCGGCCTTCACCGCCGCCTGCGCGGGGTTGGTGCGGATGCTGCTGCGCCCCGGCCTGCAGACCCCGGCCTCGGCCTCGCGCACCCTGGGCCTGCCGGTGCTGGCCACGGCCAGCTACAAGCGGGCGGCGTAGATCGCCAACCAAACCACCCGTCATCCTCGGACTTGTTCCGAGGACCCGTGTGTCCACCTCAGCTGTCGCTGAAAGCAAAGCCGGGATCTCAACGCTCAACCGATCATCTTTCTTCGCGGTTGAAACAGGGGTCCTCGGAACAAGTCCGAGGATGACGGGGTGTAAGTGGATAAGCGCTCGGCCCAGGCCCCTGGGCGCTTTCGTCGCCTTTCACGCGAACGCGTTTGGGCCTTAAGGTAAACGGTCTTCAACGCGCGGCGATTCGGCGAATGGTGGATTTGAACGTCGAGATGGCGGAGCTGTGGGGGAGCCTTGGCGCCCCCGCGCCCGGCCGTGCGCACGTCGTCCAGTTCGTTTCCGCGCGGCGCGGGGAGGGGACCTCGACGGCCGCCCGCGAGTTCGCCCGCTTCGCCGCCAAGCGCGCCGGCCGCAAGACCTGGCTGATCGATCTGGATCTGGTCACCTCGCCGCAATACCAGGCCATCGCCGCCGATCCCGAGCGCTACGGGACGCTGGGCGCCGGCGCGCCGGCCTCGCCCGACGGTTCGGCCTTCTTCACCGTCCAGCCGCCGGCCCCCAAGCCGGGCGGCGGGGTGTGGCCCGACGCCAAGTACCTGGCCGCCCACAGCGTCGGCGGTCCGCGCTTCTGGGTGACGCGCTTCAACCGCGAGGCCCTGCGCGGCCAGCAGAAGGTGCACATCCTGCCCGGCGTCGAATACTGGGCCGCCCTGCGCCGCCACGCCGAGATCATCGTCGTCGACAGCCCGTCGGCCGACCGTTCCCAGGCCGCCCTGACCCTGGCCCAGCACATGGATCAGACGGTGCTGGTGGTCAGCGCCCAGCAGCCCGACGTGCGGCCGCCCGGCCTGCTGCGCGACGCCCTGGCCTCGGCCGGCGGTCGCACCGCCGGGGTGTTCTTCAACCAGGCCTCGGTCCAGCCGCCGAAGTTCCTGAAGGCCATTCTCCCTTGACGACGCCGAGCTACGGGGTGGCGAGCGCCGCGCCGGAACGGCTGACCTTCGTCCAGATCGCGCTGTTCGTCCTGCCAGTCCTGGCCCTGCTGATCTACAGCGCCGGCTGGGAACTGCCGCTGGTTGGCGAGAACGCCACCCCGGACGGCTCGGCCATCCTGCGGGTCGGATACCTGCCGGCCTATGCCGCCGGCTTCGCCCTGATCGCCCTGCGGCCCGGCTCGACCTTCCGGGTCGTGATCCGCCAACCGTTCCTGATGGCCCTGTTGATGATCGTGGCCGCCTCGGTGTTCTGGTCGGTCAATCCGGACCAGACGGCGCGGCGCGGTTTCGGCCTGATCTGCACCACCCTGGGCGGGCTGGCCCTGGCCGCCCGGTTCCGCTGGCCGCAACTGGCCGAGGTGGTGGCGGCGGCCTTCGCGGTGCTGATCGTGGCCTGTTTCGTGGTGTGCCTGGCCGTGCCGCGCATCGGGATCATGACCGAGCTCTTCCCCGGCGCCTGGCGCGGCCTGTGGCGCGAGAAGAACGGCCTGGGCGGCAACATGGCCTTCGGCTTCTGCATCCTGTCGGCGGCGGCCCTGCTCAATCCGAAACGGGCCCGCCTGTGGTGGACCTTCGCCGGCCTGGCCCTGGTGCTGGTGCTGATGTCCACCTCCAAGACCTCGCTGGTGTCGCTGATGCTGGGCGTGGCGGCGATCGGCTTCGTCTGGATCGCCCGGCGCGGACCGGCCCTGGGCGCGGCCGCCACCTGGACCGGCGTGACGGGCGTCGTCCTGCTGGGAGCATTCATCCTGTTCGCCTCGGACGTCTTCTTCGCGATCCTGGGCAAGGACGCCACCCTGACCGGCCGCACCAAGATCTGGGCGGCGGTGATGCGCGAGATCGAGGATCGCCCCTGGCTGGGCTACGGCTACAGCGCCGTCTGGGGCGACACCAGCGGCTGGGGGCCGTTCGCCTGGATCAGCAAGAACGCCGGCTTCCAGGCCCAGCACGCCCACAACAGCTGGCTGGAGCAGTGGCTGGGCCTGGGTCTGGTGGGGCTGGTGGCCTGGGGGCTGTTCTATCTGCAGACCATGGCCCTGGCGGTGGTCGCGGTGTTCCGCGACCGGGGTGCGCTGCTCGCCTTCCCGTTCCTGGTCGTCTACAGCCTGGTGGCGCTGACCGAGAGCATCGCGGTGGTCTACAACGACTTCCGCTGGGTGCTGTTCGTGGCCTTCGCCGCCAAGCTGGCCTTCCCGGACCGCGAGGTCGAGCGCTAAGCGTTGCTTTAAGCGACGAACCAGGTCTCACTTCCTCCGTCGGAGGAAATTCCATGCTGCTGGCCGCCCAGATCGTCACCGGGATCGTCGCCCTGATCCACATCTACATCGTCCTTCTGGAGACGGTGCTGTTCGACATGCGGGGCAAGAAGGTCTTCGGCCTGACCGACGAGGCGGCGGCCATCGTCAAGCCGGCCATGTCGAATCAAGGCTGCTACAACGGCTTCCTGGTCGCGGCCCTGGCGCTGGGGCTGTTCTGGCCCGATCCCGTGACGGCCAAGGCCTTCGCCTTCTTCGGCCTGGCCTGCGTGGCCGTGGCCGGCGTCTGGGGCGGGCTGACGGTCAAGCGCTCGATCCTGCTGATCCAGACCCTGCCGGCGGTGATCGCTTTGGCGCTGTGGTGGATCGCCTAGTCGCCCAGGATGCCGACGCGGGCGTTTCTCGGCGCCCGAAAATCGAGCAAGTCGAAAAGGCGGGGCGTACGGAGCAAGCTGCGGGATTGGCGACGGCGAGAGGCGGGGGATTCATCGGTTGGCCGCGCCGATTGAGGGATCGCGACGCGGCCTCGATTGCAGTGAGCTCGACTTGAGAGGGGAAGCCATGCGCTCCATCAGTCTTTTTGCCGTCGTCGCGGCGGCGGCGCTTTCCACCGCCGGCGCCGCCCTGGCCCAGGTCGCGCCCGAGCCGGCGCCCGTCGCTCCCCCCGCGGCTTCGGCGCCGCCCTTGAGTATCGACACGCCGATCGAGGTCCTGGTCTCGATCCCCACGGCCAAGGCGGTGCTGGACGCCGATATCCCGGGCCTGACCGAGCATCCGGCCTACGAGAAGTTCAAGGGCGAGAACCTGCGGACGCTGGCCCCCAAGTTCGGCGGCGCGATCTCGCCCAAGGACGTGGCCAAGGTGCAGGCTCACCTGGCGGCCCTGTCGCCGCCTCCCTAGGCGTCTATCCCTAGCAGATAGTGGATGGAGTTCAGTGATATCAATCACTTGAACTTTTTCGACCTAACTTATCCCCACGCTCCGGACCTCCCGTATCCTGATGTTACCTGAAAGCACGGGAAGGGCGTCCGGCCGGCGACCGAGCGGCTCTCAGGGGTGGTCGAGCGGGAAGCGCTCGTCGGTGGCCTTGAGTGGCGACTTCGCGGCGGTCCAGGGCGGGTTCCCCCAGAGGGCGAAGCCTTGGCGGCGGAGGGATCGGCGGGTTCAACAGGCAGGGGCTGAAATCGCCTCTGCGGTCCGGGACATGCCAATGTCCCGCCCGTCGGGGGCCTCCATCGGAGCGGGTTAAAAATCCGCGACCCGAAGGCTTCCGGATAACGGTCCACGCGAAGCGTCTGAACTTCGTCGAAACGGTATTCAAAACTGCAAATCATCCGGGCGAGGCCCGGGCGCTTCGCACCCTTCCCAACCAGCTCATGGCCTTTGGCGTGAGAGCATACCCACTTGCCCCCACCTGACCGCTTCGCGGTCTGTCCGCCCCCGTAGGGGGCGGAGGACGCCGCACTCACGCAGCTCTTCCCCCTATGGGGGAAGACGACCGCGAAGCGGTCCGTAGGGGGCAAGCGCGTCGCGCCGACGTCTGAAGCCGAAAAGGCTAAAGCCCGATCCGCCGCGCCCCTTCGGCGACGGTCACCACGTCGAACCCGGCCGTCAGCGCGCCGTCCACCAGACGCTCCAGCGCCGCGGTGGTGCAGCCCCATTGCGAGGGCTCCGGCGCGACGTCGTGAGTATAGAGGATCAGCCAGGCCTTGCGCCGGTGGGCCTTGTCCAGCCAATCCAGCGCCACCTGCTCGCCGTCCTCGCCCTCGATGCCGACGGCCGGGGCCTGGTTGAGATCGGCGCCGTTGGCGATCAGGCCGTGGTGCAGGGCGCGCAGGGTCTTGAAGCGGCCGGCCAGGGCCGTCTTGGCCGGTTGGCCGACGTCGCCATAGGGATAGGCGAAGCTGACCGGCTGGCCCGTGCCCCACTCGGCCAGATGCTCGGCGTTCAGCTCGATGTCGTCCAGCGTTTCCTGGCGCGAGGCCTGGCCGCAGTCGAGGTGGGAATAGGTGTGGCAGGCGATCTCGTGGCCGGCGGCATGCAGGCGGGCGGCGTCCTGGCCGGTGGCGAACCGGCCCATCGGCCCTTCGCGGCCCGTCAGGCCGGCGGCGAAATAGTAGGTGCCGCGCAGGCCCCGCGCCTCCAGCACCCGGGCTCCGGCCTCGCAGGCCGTGGCCGGAGCGTCGTCGAAGCTGAACGACACCATCGGCCGCTCCAGCTTCACCCGGGCCGGACGGCGATGGGCCAGTCGGATCAGCCGGCGACGGACCTTGCCCTTCAGGCTGCGGTCGGGCTCGTAGGCGTCGACTTTGTCGCCAATGTATTCTTGGGGGCTCGTTTGCATCAGACGGCGTCCGAATAGAGGGCGGCGCGGTAGAGCCGCAGGGCGAAGTCGCGAAGGGGAATAGGCACGGCTTCGTTGAGGGCGAAGGCCTTGAGCATCGGCCGCCAGGTCTTGCGCAGCGGCACGGACTTCAGCGCCTTGGCGACCTTGTAGCTGGGATAGGCGCTGACGACGTCGCGGTGGCCGGCCACCACGCGGGCGAAGTTGGCCGCCGACTGCTCGTACTTGGCCGCCAGGGTCGGCGCGGTGTCGAGACCCAGGTGGGTGGCCGTGTTGTCGATGTGCAGGATCGGATAGAGGCGGGCCACGCGCATGGCCCACTCCACGTCCTCCCAACCCCAGCCGGCGAAGCCCTCGTCGAAGGCCACGGTGTCGAACACGTCGCGGCGGACCAGCAGGTTGGAGGTGAAGACGTGCTTCTCGGGCTCCTTGGCCCGTTCAGGGGCCGGGGTGCAGTCGCTCTTCAGCGCCATGGCCCGGTGCAGTTCGTGCTCGGGGCGGCGCGGCGTCTGGTCCAGGGTGAACCCGCCGAAAGCCACCGGCGCGTCGTCGGCCGCCACGGCCGCCCAGCGGGCCAGGAAATCCTTGGGGTCGGGCAGCATGTCGCTGTCCAGGAACAGCAGGTGACCGCCCCGGGCGTGGCGGGCCAGGCGGTTGCGGCCCTTGGCGCGGCCCTCGTTGGGCGACAGCACGATCAGCCGGGCGGGCAGCTTCAGCTTCTCGATGCGGCCGGCCATGCGCCGGGTCAGGGCCGCGTCGCCGCCGCCGTCGTCCAGCAGCACGATCTCGGCGTCGACGCCGCGTTCGTCCAGGGCCTTGAGCAGGGCGCTGGGGTCGTCGCGCCAGGTGGGGATCAGCACCGACAGGCGCGGAGTGGCGTCCGCCCAGGCGGCGTTGTCGGTCAGGCTCTCGACGGCCGGGGCGCTCATGCGGGCTTCAACCGGCGCTGGAGGATTTGGTTCAGTCGGCCGCGCAGGCCGCCGGCGTCGAGGGCCAGCACCACCACGCCATAGACCACGGCGCCGACGCCGGCCTTGAGGATCAGCTCGACCAGGCCGCCGAAGGCCGGGATCGCCAGGACGGCGGCGGCCATCAACACGCAGGCCGCGCCGCACTTGGCCAGGCTGGCCCACGGCACGGGCAGGGGGCAGGCCCGGCGGCCCAGGATCGCGGCTCCTACGGCGCCGACGGCGTAGCTGGCGGCGGTCGACCACAGGGCGCCGTCCAAGCCGAAGCGCGGGATCAGAACCAGGTTCAGCACGACATTGGCGCCGGCCGGAATGGCCATGCAGGCGATCAGCATCATGGTCTTGCGGCCCAGGGTGAAGGCCTGCAGCAGATAGTAGGTCGTCACGCCCGACAGCCAGCCGGCCACGGCGATCCACGGCACCACCACGCTGGCCCCGGCGCTGAGCTCGGGCCCGATCATCACCTGGGCCAGGGGGCGGCCCACCAGGGCCAGGCCGACGGCGGCGGGCAGGGTCAGCAGCACCATGAAACCGGCCTGTTCCTGGGCGGCCTCTTCGAGGGCGGGCTGACCGCCGCGTTCAAACGCCGCCACCATCGCCGGCCCCCCGGCCATGCCCAGCCAGATGAACACCACGTCCAGGGTGCGCGAGCCCAGCGAATAGCCGGCGTGATAGACGCCCACCGACTGCTCGTTGAGAAAGGCGGCCAGCAGGAAGCGGTCGGTGGTCGACAGCACCAGGGCCAGGATCAGCGACAGGGCCACCGGCAGGCCGTAGGCGGCATAGGCCTTGGCCATGGTGGCGTCGTAGCGACCGCCCTTGGCGCGGCGCAGGTCGGCGGGCAGCACGAACACCAGGCACAGCAGCGAGATGGCTCCCGCGCCCAGGATCGGCGCGGCGCCGCCCAGTCCGACCAGAGTCAGGACCAGGCCCAAGGCGAAGCCGCCGACGGTCTGGACGATGTCCAGCAGGGCCGCGCCCGACACCTCGCCAGCGGCCCGGCGGCGTTCCTGCGACAGCTTGGCCAAGCTCTTGACCACCACCGTGGCCATGGCGGCCGCGATGGCCGCCTTCAGCGGCGCGGCCAGGGGCGCGAACCGCAGCACGGCCGCGGCGGCGAAGGGGACGACCAGGGCCAGGGCGATCCACAGGCGGTAGATCGTGGCGAAGTGGTCGGGCAGGCGTCCGTCGGCGTCCTGGCGGGCATGGAAGCGGGCCATCGCGGCTTCCGTCCAGGTCAGCAGGATCGTCTGGGTCAGGCTGAGGGCCGAGAAGGCCAGGGCGTAGACGCCGTACTGCTCGGGCGTCAGGACGCGGGTGAACAGCACGATGGTAAGCAGGCCCACCACGCCCTGGGCGATGTTGACCGGCAGATATCCGAGTACGCCACGCCAGAACATGTTGCGTCCCTAGCGCACCGCCGACCGGTCCCCGAGCAGGCAGGGGATGGTCATGGCGATGATGTAGAGATCCAGCCAGAACGACTGGCGCTCGATATAGTCGACGTCCAGGGCCACGCGCTCCTGCACCAGCTCGGCCGTGTCGACCGGGCCGCGCGAGCCGTTGATCGCCGCCCAGCCGGTGACGCCCGGCTTCATGCGGTGACGGTGGGCGTAGCGGGCGACCAGCTTCTCGGATTCGACGTCGCCGCTCTTCATGCCGATGGCGTGGGGGCGGGGGCCGACCATCGACATCTCGCCGCGCAGCACGTTGAACAGCTGGGGCAGCTCGTCCAGGCTGGTCTTGCGGATGAACTTGCCGACCTTGGTGACGCGGTCGTCGTCGGCGGTAACTTGGCGGGCGGCCTTGGCGTCGGCGGCCTCGTGCCGCATCGAGCGGAACTTCCAGACCAGGATCGCCTCGTTGTTGAAGCCGTGGCGGCGCTGGCGGAAGAACACCGGACCAGGGCTGTCCAGCTTGATGGCCAGGGCCACCAGCAGCATGACCGGCGCGGCGACGACCAGGCCCACGGTCCCGATGACCAGGTCCTGGGCGCGCTTGACGAAGGCCCGGCGGGCGTCGGTGGCCGCGCCCGACAGGTCGACGAAGCGAGCCAGCGAGGCGTTGCTCTGGGCCTCGCGGTTCAGGTCGACGAACAGGCTGACGGGATTGGGCAGCACCTCCAGCCGCTCGACCAGCTGGGCGACGCGGACCTGGGCGGTGGAGTTGACCGCGATGATCACGCGGTCGACGAAGGGCATGATGCGGTGGCTCAGCAGGGCGCCGGTGTCGCCCAGGACCGGCACGCCCAGCACCTGGGGCGGGGCGCGGTCGGCGCGGTCGTCGAACACGCCCAGCACGTTGACGTCGCCGGTCGCCAGGGCGGCGCGGATGAAGCGCTCGGCGTTGACCGTGGCGCCCACCACCACGACGTTGGGGGTCAGGCGGCCGTCGCGGCGGCCATGGTCGACGGCGCGCCACCAGGCGGTGTGCAGCAGCAGGGTGACGGCGGCCAGGGCCAGGCCCCAGCCGGCCAGTAGGCCGGGCTCGACCTGGGCGCGGCCGAAGATCAGCGTGGCCAGCACCACCACGATCCCGACCACCCCGAACGCGGCCAGCACCCGCAGGGCGTGACGGCCCAGGGTCTGGCGACGCGGAAAGACATAGGCTTCCAGCAGATAGAGAGCGGGCAGCAGGGCCAGGGCGCCCAGCACCATCGGCGCGAAGACGTCGGGCGTCGGGCGGGCGATCAGGACGGCGCCGGCGGTCACGGCCGCGAAGGCCAGGCCGTCCGCCACCCGGAACAGGCGGGAGAGGGCGCGGACCTGCATGCGGGCCCGGGCAGGCACCAGGCGGCCGGGGCGGAAGGGGCCGCGCCGGCCCACGCCGACGGCCTCGTCCTCCTCGATCACGCCACGCAACGCCGGCGGAGCTTCGATCTCGACGACGTCGTCGACTTGCGGCGGTTCTGCGATTGCGGACGACATGAAAGCCCCAAGCCCTTTGTAGAACAGGGTTCACAATACCGAGCCGGTCTGAGCTTCACGTTAACGCGGATTTTTCGAGACAACGCGTTGTCATCCTTCCGCGAACAGGCTATCGAACCGCTCCTCTCAGGAGGAGACGTGGCCGAGAGGCTGAAGGCACCGCTTTGCTAAAGCGGCATACTCCAAAAGGGTATCGAGGGTTCGAATCCCTCCGTCTCCGCCAATTTCCATAAACCATTGATTTTTATCAGAAATTTGATCAGGTTCGATTTCGGAGGTTCTCCGTGCGCACCAGGTAGTTGGCGTGTATTTCGAGGACCTATAACTATCTCATTTTAAAAGAAGATTTTATGATATCGCTGTTATGCAAGGTGGCGATCCGTAGGGGCTACAGCGCGATTTCTGAGAATTGAACGGCGCGTTTGGTCGTATAAAGGAATGTGGGTACGGCGCGCCTTGAGAGCGCCCTTCGTTTGAGTGCTGAAGACTTGGCATTCGCGTGGAGTGAATCTCGCGAGCTCTGTCGGTAGGCGGCTGGCCGAATTTGTCATCCCCCTTCCACAGGCGTCCGGCGTCGTCCTGGATGACCCATGAAAGCCTTAAAATATAAGGGAAAATCTCGGAAACGTGTTTGGAGGCGTCCGTCGCAATACGGCATGATCGGCGCCATGGTCGTATAAAGGAACGTAGAAATGGCGCGCGTCCTTGAGCGCCTTTCCCCCCTCCAGGTGCGCCGACTCACCGCGCCGGGGTGCTATGCCGATGGCGGTGGTTTGAGCCTGGTGATCACAGGCGAGGGCGGCCGCTCGTGGATCTTCCGCTATCAGGTCGGGGGAAAGGAGCGGCGCATGGGCCTGGGTTCGGTCCATGCCGTTTCACTATCGGCGGCGCGCGTTGCGGCCGAGGATGCGCGCCAGTTACGCGCGGCGGGTCTCGATCCCATTGATGAGCGCCGTAAGGCTGAGGCCAAGCAGATCCTGGCGAACGCCGAGAGCGTGACTTTCGATGATGCGGTGGACGGCTACATCGAGCTGAACAAGGCGGCTTGGCGCAGCGAAAAGCACCGACAGCAGTGGAAGAACACTCTGGCGACCTATGCGTCTCCGAAGATGGGCAAGCTGCCCGTCGGCGCGATCGAGACCAATCATGTGTTGTCGGTGGTGCAGCCCATCTGGTCGACCAAGGCCGAGACGGCTAGCCGGGTGCGTGGTCGTATCGAGAGCGTGTTGGACTGGGCGATCGTCCACGGCTACCGCCGGGGCGACAATCCTGCACGTTGGAAGGGTCACCTCGACAAGGTCCTCCCTGCCAAGGCCACGGTGACGACGGTTCGGCACCATGCCGCGCTGCCTTACACAGATTTGCCGAAGTTCATGAAGCGCCTGGCCGCGACCGACGGAATAGCGGCTCGGGCGCTGGAGTTCGCGATCCTGACCGCGGGGCGCACCAGCGAGATCCTGGGCGCGGATTGGAGCGAGATCGATCTGGCCAAGAAGGTGTGGATCGTGCCTGGCGAGCGGATGAAGGCCGGCCGCGAGCACCGTGTGCCCCTCAGCCCAGCCGCTATCGCCATCTTGGAGGGCATGCAGACACGCTGGCTCAAAATCCAGGCCCGACGCTGGAGGGGGAAGACGAAGACCCCCGAAGAGACCGAGCCTAGCGGACCAATTTTCTTCGGTGGGGCGGCCGGGAAACACCTTAGCAGCATGGCGCTGCTAAAGGTGGTCAAGGGTCTCGAAAGCGCGGGTCTCACAACTCACGGCTTTCGCAGCACCTTCAGCGATTGGGCAGCGGAGACTACCAACTATCCCGCCGAGATGATCGAAATGGCGCTAGCCCACACGATCACCAGCAAGGTCGAAGCCGCCTACCGGCGCGGCGACATGTTCGCCAAGCGCCATGCACTCATGGCTGACTGGGCCGCGGCCTGCGAGGCGCGAGCAGCCTAGTTGGTGGCGGAGAGGGCAAACGCTGGCGAGGGTGATGCTGGAGTTGCCGATTTTGACTTTCGCGGACCTCGGGAAGGTCCGCTTTCTGACGCCCTCGTGCGAAAGCCGATCTAAGCTCAGAACTGATTTCCGCAGATGCCCGGTAGGTTGGAGCATCCAGTGTGCATGTTAGCGAGCAATCGAGAATTCGATATCTTCAGAGGTCTGGGGCCTGGAGCTCGGGTTGCTTTAGGCCTTGGACAAAGCCGCCCCATAGCCGGCGGCGAAAAATAAAAGGAGGGGCGTCATGGCAGGAAAGCGCCAGCACTACGTGCCGCGGTTGTTGCAGCGCGGCTTCCTAACGCCTTCTCGGCCCAGCATCGAAATGACCTGGCTGCATCGTCGCGGCGCCAAGGCCAAGGATGTCAGCATTCGCGACGTTGGGGTCGGCGAGTACTTCTATTCCAGGCTTCGCGACGACGGGGTTGCGACGCTGGATGACCTGATCACCGAGCTGGAAGGCCCGCTGGACGTCGAGGTCAAGCAACTGCGCGACGGATCCGAGCGGGTCGTCGATGCGCAGGCCGCGACGCGCCTGGTGATGCACCTGACCTGGCGCACCGCCTTTTTGCGTTCAGTCTTTGCTCAAGGCGCGGGACAGATCGTCGACGCCATGGCCAATCTAATGGCGGACGCCGACGCGCTGCGCCAGCGACTGGGCGTGGACGCCGCCGAACCGGTCGACATGGTCGAGGAGGTTTTGGACGCGGCCTTGCAAAAGGCTCATATTGAGGCCCTCGGCCTGCCGCCGGCGCTGATGCGCCGGATGCTCGGCTTCATGCTGCGCGAAAACTACGAGACTTTTTACGAGCAGGTCGGTCCGTCGATGGTGGCGGAGTTACGCGCCATGCTAGCCGAAATGCCTAACCAGATGCGCGACGCGCACAACAGAGTCTTGGAAAAGGAGCAGACCGCCCCGGATCGGGAACGCGAGAACAAGTGGGAGGCGGATCTGGCGGCCATGACCTGGCGCGTCCAGGCTGTCACTGACGCCATTCTGCCTGACTGCGTGGTCCTGGCCCGTGAGGCGGGCGGCGACTTCGTGCCCTTGTTGCTGGCCGAGCGCGAGACGGTCGACCTCGTCGTCCTTCCGATCGCTCATGATCGACTGCTGGTAGGCGTGGTCGACGACGACGCGCCGGTGGATGTCGCCTTACTCAATCTGGCCAGCGCGGCCAGCAGCGACAGCTTCTTCATCACTCATCGTCCCGACGCGCACGAAGGGTTGGCGGATCTGATCGGACAGCGGTCGTCGCAGGTGGTGCGCACCCAGGTCGATCGCGCCTTGGCGGACCTTCGTTTCATGACGCCTGCGGCGATTGCAGAAAAGAAGACTGTGGCCCAGGTCCCGGAAACCGCCACCGCCGAAGCCTTCACCTACACGTTCAGCGCTAACGGCTTTGCCGACGAGGAAACGGCTCATGAGGTCAATGACGTCCTCAAGATCGTGGTCCAGGAAGTCGGACGCAGCCTGGCGCTCTCCACACTCGATGGCGTGACCTTCGCGGCGGATTTACCGGCGGCGGTGGAAGGCCTGGATCTCGGCGACCCTGATCTCGAGCCCATCAGAATCCAGCCGCGCGACTATGGCAGCGTGGTGGCCCGCACGATCGACGTCCTGCGCGACGGGCGACCCAAGACCCACATCGTTATCCACGCCGGCTTGGGGTGGCAGATGCTGTCTGAGGATCGCCACGAGCAAGTCATGGCCATCCATGTTCTGGTCTCGCAACTGGCGGACCTGGCCCATCGCGCAACGTTCGGCGCGCAGTTGGAAGGCAAATGGGCCACGCCCGCTGACGAGGTCCTGCGCTGCTTCTATCGCAGCGCCTCGGCCGCGCCGGGTCTGTACTATAGCGCTCGCGAAAGCGCGTTCATCGACCCCGCCGCCGGCGAGCGATATGCGGGCCTGGTGCGCGACAGCCTGGCGGCCGCGCGCACAGGCGTTGACCAAGCCAAGGCCGCGTTTCTGGAAGACCAAGACATGGACAAAATGTTGAGCGATATTCTGCCCAGGATTTCGCACGTTATCGGTCACGCCGCCGAGTGGCTAGGACATCGCGACGGCCTGCCAGAGCAGGACGACTTCCCCGGTTCGAGCCTGCGGGATCAGCTGCGATCCGAGGACCTTTTCGGTTGGATCGAGGTCCTTGGTCGCGATCTGCGAAATCTGCATGACGTGCAGGACCAGTTCACGCCGGCCAACATCTTCGCGCTAGGCCGCCATGTGGAGCGGCTGCTTTGGCCGATGCTGGTCTTCGCCTGGCCACTGGACGATGGATCGCCCTACATTTCAGTGTTCCGGCCGCCGTCCGAGACCACGCCGATCGCGATCGAGGTCGATGCCTAGCCCTAATGATGGCGGGCGGACTTGTGCCAGGCCACCGTCAGACCTCCCCAAAACGGGGCGGAGCTAGGCTTCGCCATAGTGTCTCTTACGCAGATTGAGCGCCTCGACCGCGCGTCGGCGCTCGCTGGCGATCTGCCGGTCGAGCGCAAGGATGTGGCCCTCGGCGTATTGGCGGACATTGGGGCGTTCGTCGGTCAGCCACGTTTGGAGCATGCCCTTCTTGACGGTGTCGGCCTCGACGAGGCCAAACTCGCCGGACAGGACTCCATGGCTATCGATCACCAGTTCGACGTCGCGCCAGACGTCTGAACCCGCTTCGGATCCGTCGACCAGCGCCCGGCAAACACGATCGATGCTCGGGTTGCCGTCATAGGCGCGCAGCGTTCGCAGGAGAAACTGGCGATCCTCGTCAGACCCGGCGGCGAAGGGGAGCAACAGAGCCTCGATCGGCGCGAGGTCAGGATAGACGTGATGAAGGAGGCGACCGCCGGAATATTCGAAATAGTCCTGGCCCTTGAACCAACCTCGGGCCTGATCGACGACGAGAACGGGATGGCCGGCAAGCGCCTCGTCGAGACGATCGATCGAAAAGGGGACGGCTTCGTAGCGCTGGCCGGCGATCCGCTGGCTCTCGGCGTCTATGCGCCGGCCCAGACAGTCCAGAGCCTTTTTGGGGTTTGCCGTCGCGATGGCCGCCAAGATCCATTCGGCATGGGTGCCCAACTTGGGGATGTCGACGAGCAAGCCGAGGATGTCGTCCGTTTCGGCGTTTGAGAGCTGCTCGGCGTAGGCGCCTTTCCACACGAACCAAGTCTGATCGACCCAGTGGACATTCGTTGGGCCCAGCCTGCGGATCGCGGGGATGAGCGCCGAGTGGATGACGCTCGGCTGCACGCCGCTGATCCTAGAGGCCGCGCTGATCAGTCGCCAGATCACCGCATCGTCCTCGCCGTCCAGAGCCTTGGCCGCACACGGCTCAAACAGGGCGATGTCATCCTTACGCTGCTCGCAGGCCGCCATAATCGGAATCAGATGGCGTCCTTCGGCGATCCAGGCGTGGACGAGTCTGTCGGCGTCGGCGGCGCGCGGACTTTCCGCCAGTCCATCGAGCAAGAAGGAAAGGAAGTCGGCCAGCTCGGCGTCGAAACTCGTCAGCAGCCGAAGCGCCAGATCGGGCTTGGCCTTGCCGACGCGTTTGAGAAAGTCCTGAAAGTGAAGAAACGTCGCACCGTCGTTGGTCGGAATGGCGGCGGCGCGCGTCAGATGCGGAACGAAGCCGTCAAAGGTCGCCTCCGAGAACCCCTCGACCAATGCTGCGATCGCCGCGTCGCTCTCGCCCTGTCGGGCCTCGAAATCGAAAGTTTGACGCGCCCAGTCCGCTGGTGTGATCGCGTCGAAGCCAACCAAGGTTTTGTGGATCGCGAAATCAGGGTCGGCGTCGGTCGCGGCGTGGAAGCGTTCAAGGCCGAGCATGAGCGCGTCGCGGGCCGCTAGCAGATCCGCATTGTCCTGGTCTCCGTCCAGGACGCCGCCTTTGTTACGGTAGATATCGAACATCGCCCGTTCGATCCGGGCGCGAAAAACGGGCTCGGCCGCGAGCGCCAGGCGCGTGGCGATGTCGACCACCTGCAAGGCGTTGCGGTCAATCAGTTCGACCAACGTTCGATCGTTGCTGCCGTGATAAGGAAATTGCGCCGCCTTCAACAGGGCGGAGAACGCCGCCGGCTGGTCGGTCGCGCCGTGCGTCAACAGCAACTGGTCCAGCGCGGCGATCGCGGTCGAACGGGCCGCGGCGAGTTGATCGCTGGGACGCACGGCGCCTTGATGAAGCGTCATCGTGTTCGAGGCGCTGGTCGTTCCTTCGACCTCCGGATCGAGGATGGCCTTGGCCGCCACGATCACGATCGGGCGCCGCCTCGGATCGGCCTGCGCTTCGGCGAGTAGCGCCGCCACCTGAGTCTGGATCCACGGCCCAACCTGGTTCCAGACATGAAGGTTGTGGTTGGCGAGCAGTTCGATCGACTTGAGCGCGCGCGCCCGACCGCCCTGCGTCTGGGCCAGGTCGAAAATCACGCCGACGAAACGCCAAGTGGCGCTGACGGCCTCCTCGCCTTGGAACCGCAAAGCGTCGATGAGCGACAGGCACGCGCCGGCGACGTCGTCTTGACTGCGCCCTGGACGTGAAAAGTCCCCGTAGACGATCGGCGTCTCCGGCGTGGCCTGCGCGACGTCGATGGCCGCGCGCAGCGCCGCGCGGATCTCCGGGGCCTGCGCTTCGATATCGTCCAGATAAGGCAGGACCTGCTCGCGAAAGCCCTCGATCAGATCGTAGCGGCGGTTGTTATCGATCGCGCCTTGGATTTGTTCGAGGGGGCGCTTGTCGAACAGGGCGCGGCCCTGCTCCATGCGGCGCACGTCGTCAGAGACCTTCTGGAAATCGTAACCCGCCGGCGCCAGGTGATCCTTCATGATCTTGGCCATGCGCGCGTTGACGCTTGCGATCACTGCCGTCCCGAAGCCACCTTCGGGCGGCTTGTAGCCGATGTCGTGATGCATTTCCGACCAGGCGTGGTCGAGCGTGGTCTGCACCTGGATCTCGCACCAGCGATCGGCGAGATCGGCGTATTCTGGCAGGGCAGTCCGGTCGGCCTTCAGTTTGACGACATAGTTGTAGGAGACGAACAGGCCCGTGTCGGCGTCATCGAGCGGATAGTGGAATTTGGTGCGGTCCCAATCGATCTCGAAATTGTCCCATATGACTTGGGCGCTTGCGAACCGGGCAACGTCGTCGTTGGTGTAGAAGAGCAGTCTGCAGCCCGCGACATCCTTGGCGTGGCGTTCGACGTCGTCGTCGAGCGCGCCGCCGCGGGCCAGGATTTTCTTTTTCAGCGAAGCGGGCGCCTTGGCCCGATGCTGGATTTGCTGAACGCGAACGTCTGGCAGCGCTGCTGTGATGACGTCCAAGATCGATGCGATCGTCGCGGCGAGCCTGGCGTAAGCCGCGTGGCCGCTTGTCTCGTAGGTCGCAAAATCCATAGCGCGACTATCGCGCGATCACGCTCGGGCTGTCTATCCAGCACACGATGACGATACCTATGGAGCGTCGGCGTTCCGCATCGCCACGATCCGGGCCTCGTCCGCCTTGAAGGTCATCAGCGGCAGTCGCTGGGAAACCCAGGCGGGTTCTGGAAACACCTCCTTGTCGAACCCTGCCCGCATGAGGTTGCGGCGATACATCAAGGCCTTCATCCAGACCATCGACTGCACCGGCTGATCCAAGGCCGCCGTCCAGATGCGCCCCAAAGCTTGCGCTGAGGCCTTCATTGCCTCGTATGCGTCGCTCATGCTTCCTGGGCCGGTGCGCGCCATGCCAGCGAGGTCTTCTAGGACGACAAAGAGATTTTGCTGGACCACGGAGTCGGTGGCGGCCAGAGCCAGAACGGCGTCCATGCCGCCTGGGGCGCCGGGAGCCCAGGCCGGCGAACGGGGATCGAACACCAACTGGGAAATCTTGGCCTCTTGGCCACGTCGGTAGTCGTCGAACGCGCCCGGCTTCTGAAAGACTGCCAGGATGTCTTGGGCGGGGCTGGTGTCAAGCTCGGCGAGTAGGTCGACCAGCCGTTTGGCGGGAGCGCGAATACTCGATGCGTCCTGGGTCTGGTCTGCCAAGAATGCGGCCATCGCCGCGTGCTCCGCAGGGAAACGAGCATAGAGTCGACGCATCAAGGCCAACTCGCGGTCGCGCGCGGCTTGGTCGCGGGGGTCCTGCTCCAGCGAGCTGTGTCGGGCTATGATCAACGCCAGTTGGCCAAAGGCTCTGCGCGCCTGCTCAGAGCCACCTTTGAGATCGGCGGCGTCCTGCAGGAGCGCGTCAATGAAGGCCAATTCCTTAGCTGCTCCGGCCAGCATCCGTTCCTGGTCCGGCGCTGTGAAGGTCATGCCTGCGCCTTTGAGGCTGGTCTCGTACTGACTGAAGGCGGCACGCAAAGTGATGGTCATCACCGACAACCGCGTGGCGCCGTCGCGCACCAAGGCGGCCAAGGCCGAACCCAAGGTTGCCTGGTCGGCGCTCCAGGCGGCGAGAACCTGATCATACTCCAGCCAGGTCACGCTCTCGGAGGTCGACAGGAGGTCCAGTGAGTAGCGCAGCTTCTCGACGGTGCTGGCCTTGACCCGTTCGCGCCAAGCCTTGCAGAGCCGTTCGACCCAGTCCTTGGACTTGGGCAAGGCGTCGATCAGCGAGCGTTCTTTGGCCTCGATCTCCGCCTTGCCGTGATCGGCGGAATTAGCGAAGGCCCAACCGGGGATCTCCTCCGTCCCAAACAGCAGGGTTAGGAAGTTCTCATAGAACGTCTCAGACTCCGCCCGTAGCAGCAGGGCGAAGATCAGCCCCATCCAGTCGATCTCGTCGCTCCGGTGACGCAGTGCCTCGCGCTGGAAAGCGCGCAGATTGCGCGCCACGGACTTGATGCGGCGGGGATTGGCGGGAAGGTATTCGGAGACCTCGGCGATCTTGTCCCGCGGCACGAAGGGACAGGCCGCCTTTAGCTCCGCCTCGAACAGGTTCCATCGCGCGACGCTGAGTGGCGGGCTCAGGCGGACTCGAAAGTCGAGAATCTTGTCAATGAAGGCCGCGCCGTCGCCCCATGCGGGGCTGTAGGCGGCCAGGGCCGCGGCCACGACCTGCTCGTCGAACGGCAGCAAGAAGGAGAAGCGCGGCAGGTCGAGAAGGTCGCGCAACGCCAGCAAGGATCTGGGCAGCACGGCCGGATCGGTGCGATCCAAGTCGTCGATGATGACGATCACCCGCCGGTCGCCCAACGTCTTGGCGATGGCCGTCAGATCCTTCTGGCTGATGCGGAGTAGGTCAAAGCTGTTGGCCGCGCCTTCGATTGCCCCAAACAAAGCCTTGGCCTTGCTGTCGATCCCAGAAAGGGCCTGAAGCGGCGAGGTGAACTTCTGGACGGCGCGCGCGGCCTTGATCTTGCCAGCCAGCTCAAGGGTGACGCCGCGTTTGCGGCAGGCTCCTTCCAGGGCCTCGGCGAAACTCAGCCACAGTTCACCCATGCTGGTCGAGGTCCATGGGCGCAGCTGGCAGATGATGTGGCCGTCTTGGTCGGCCTGCCTGATCACCCACTCGGCGATAGTGCTCTTGCCGCTCCCCCATTCGCCCAAAAGGCCGACCCGAACCGACCAGGTTGGTGGAAGCTCAGTGAGCAGGCTGTAGGTCTGGGCCGCCAGCTGAGCTCGATCCAACAGATCGATCTGAGCCAGGGCGTCAAAGCCCGTGGTCTCGCGGGGCGCGGCGGGAGCGGCGGGCTTTGACATTATGCGGGCCTTGCGGAAAACAGGCGTCAGCTTAACCGTCGACGTAGCCCAGGCAACGCGCGTGTAGCGCTTGAGCCTGTTGGCCATGGGGAACGATCCGGAACGTCTGGTTCTTGAAGGCGAGCCTGTTGGCGCTGCGGCGATCCTCAACGTCCCGGCGATCTTTGCAGTTAGTTCCGAAGCCTGTCAGGCCACGTTGGCAGTTACGTGGGGGGGCAACCGCGGTTAGCGATCCTTCTTCGGCGACCAAGCGTCCAGAAGGAGGCCGTGTCGGGCGACCTCCAGGAACGGTTCGACGGAGAGGGGGTCGTGGCGGCGCGAAACGACCTTGTCCGTGTTGGCCGTCAAGCTGATCGCTAGCAACCGGCGTTGCTCGCCGGGGTCAACAGAGACGACAAGGCGGCGATTGACGGCCTCCAGGAAGCCGATGCGATCGGACCGTTCCAAGGCCGAGCGGGCCGCCTGGGCCAATTTGCCATGGCTGGTCCTAGCGACCACGCGCTGCAGTTCGATGTCGAGTGCCGGCAACGATAGCCAGCCGGATAGTTCCGCCGCCATGATGGCCTCATCGCCGGCCACGCCAGACAGACGTTCGGCCAGACGAGCGATCAGGGCGGTCGGGTTGGGATGGGCGCGCAGCGCCCGGCCGATATCGTCGCGGAGCTTCTGCGCGTCGATGGCGACCAAATGCTCCAACATGATCGCGAACGCCCGATCAGCGTCCGCCTGCACCGCTGCGGTGATCATGCCCTCCATGGTCCGACCGCCTCGCCGCAATCCCTCCTCGAACGCCTCGAAAGCGATCTCGCGATGGATTTGCCAGAGTTGACGAAGTCCGCTTCTCGGTGTGCCCAGATACACCGCCTCCAGCTCGTATGCCGATCGAACAGCATGGGCTTGGGCGAGCGGATGGGCCATCACGCACGGTGCCTCGAGCTCCATCAACACGTGACGCAGGAAACCGTTTTCAGCTTGGTCGAACAGCGCCATCAATTCAGCGGCCGTTTCCTTCATCTCCAGGAGGAAGCCGAGGCTCTGGCTGTCATAGCCATCGGCGCCTTTGAAGATGCCTGGAACCAGAGCGTGCTTGACGCGCGCGGCCAACGCTGTGTCATCCAGCTCACACGCCACCCAGGCGGCCTGGGCCCGCGCGTCGCTCTCGCCCAGCGCCAGCAGCTTGTCGGCGATCGCCGCGCGGTCGCGCCGAGGATGGGCAAAACGCGAACCGATCAAGGCCGCATGGATCAGGTCGTCCTTGCGGGTGAGATCCAGAGCCCCGTAGGCCCGCTCGGCAAGCGTCGCACTGTTGGTCAACAACGCGGTGTTCGCCGCCATCACCGCCGCCGGCTCGCCTTGTCCCAGGCGCGCGGACGCCAGGTCGTTGGCGGACGCAGGATCGATGGCCGCCAGCACGGCTAACGGATCGGGTGACGCGGAAGACTCGCCGCTCTCAATCGTGCGCTCCGCGAGCGCGATCAGCGCCGGCAAAAATACATGCTCGTCGCCGACGAGAGCATGCGCGAGCCCCTTCCTGACCACACGAGGGTCGGGGTCGAGCAGTTGAACGGCCGCCACGCGCGACAATACCGACCAACCCAATCGGGGCAGCAGACGAGCGGCGTGTGAAGCCGTGTCCGCGTCCTTCGACGCCTCACCATCCAGCAGGTACTGCTCGAGCCTTGCCCCAAACGCCCCCGCCCCGTGGACTTCCAGTCGCTGCAAAACCTCCCTGTTCGGCGCGTCCGCCAGCAAAGACAGCCGTTTGGACGCATCGCCAAATTCGTCAATGCTATTTACGATGGTCTCGATCAGGTCGCCGCCAATACGGCTCGACCAAGAGCGAACGGACCGCGCGACCGCTTCGGGGGCAAGCAAACCCTGATCGAGCAACTGGACGATCCTAGATTCGGCCGGCTGTAGCCCGGACCTCACACCGTCCAGGTAAGAAATCGCTTGTCCAAGGACCGGCACATCCAGGGTCAGGAACAGGATGACCGCGTCCTGGGGGCGTATCTCGGCCAGTCGCCCAAAGCTTGCCAACCCCAACGCAGCATCAGCTGCAACGACAGCTTCGCTGTCGCCGCCAGCCAAGCCCGCATACTGGCGATCCAGCGCCAATCGGTCTTCATCCGCGACCCGCGCTCGCAAACTGAGCCATGCCTTCCGGGCGACAGTCGGCGGCAGTTCGGCGGCGATCCAGGCCGCGGCCGCAGCCTGACGCGGATCTTCCAAGTCTGAAATCGTCTGCGCAAAACCGTCCGGCCAGGCCTTCGCCACCGCCGCGAGCGCCGCGCAGGTCGCCTCGCGTTGGCGATACCAGGTATTGAAATCGCCACCATCCGACCGCGCGAATAGCGAGCCAGCCCTCTCAAGCAAGGTCGGCAGGTGGACCGGATCAGGCAGCTGGGCGATGGCTGCCAGGGCGACAGAACGGCGCCAGACATCCTGGGCGCCCAGCAGGGCGGCGATGCGGGCTTGATCGGTCGCACTCAAACTAGGTCTCGCGACCTCCGCGACCGCTTTGCCCAGCGGGGTTGCAAAGAGACCGTTGTCGCCGCCTTCGGCAATCGCCAGGAGCAGGGGTAGGGCGCGTGGCCCAAGGGTCGCCCACATCGGCCAACCGATCTTGCGATCGCCATGTCCGCTCAGCGCCTTGGCGGCACCGACGAGGCCAGGCGAGAGCACGTTCGCGGCGTCTAGAAGCCGCCAGAAAACGTCCATCGCCACATAGCCCAGGGCGTGACCGGGCAGGATCGCGTTGTCGTTCGCCAAGCAGAGCTGGAGAACGTGCGTCAGCGGGCCGTCAGCCAACTTGCCGTCGTGACGACGTCGCGCGATCGCTTCAGCCAAACCCCAGGCCAAGAAACGGTCGTGGTCTAATCGCAGGGTGTCGGAGCCCGCCCAACGAAGAAGGCCGCGCTCTTCAAGCAGTTGGATGTGCTCTTCCGTCCAGGTCGGTTGCGCGTCAAGCGCCCAGGGATAGGCGGCAGGCCGGGCGGCGAGGAGGTCATCGACAAGGAGATCAAGCTTGGCGCCGAGCACCGAACGGGCGTGACGCCAAGTCCCCAGATGTCCGCCCCGTCGCGACGGCGCGCGCCAGGCCTGGTCGAACAGCTCGTATTCTGTGTGGGGCGCAAACACCGCATCATCGCGCGATAGTTCTGCATAGAGCCTAGCCAGGACAGGTCGTTCCAGCAGAGCGCGGATATCGCTGGGCAAGGTGGTCCAGGCCCGAAGGCGGTGGCGAAAGAGCGCCCGAACCTCGAAGGGCGTGAAGTTGGGGGTCTCGACGACCGTGGCGTTGGGCAGGTCGACAGCCGACGGATCGGACGCCGGAAAAGCCGCCAGCAAGCGAACGCCCTGTTTGCGCCACCAACCGTCATCGATGATCTGGCGAGCCTCCTGGAAAGACCCGAACCGGTCAAGACATACGGTGACCCGGATTGGACCAGTGAGCGCTCGCAACCGATCGATCAGCGGCCCCAAGGCGTCCGAGTTGGTCTTTCGCGCGCCGATGTTTCGAGCCTTCTGCAAGGCATCGGTGATCCGTTCACGGATCATGCCGGGTGCATGGGGGCCTTCCAACCAGATCACGCGGTCGCCCTGATCGTGAGCCGCACGGGCGGCGCGCGCCATGATCCAGGTCTTGCCCACCCCGCTAGGGCCGCAGAACACGGTCGGGGTTTCCCCTGGCGCATAGGGCGCCGACTCGCGACAGTCCTTCTCGGCCTCGTAGCCGGCCAAATCCAGTTGGCGCTCCAGCGCCTGGGACAAATTGCGGGTCCAGGCGGCCAGGCCGCCCAACGTCAGGGGAGACAGGCCTGCGCCCTCCAGAAGCTGGACGACCTCAATGTGATGGTTGCCGCGGCTGGCCCGAAGCGCCAGATCCCCGATCAGTTTCAAGAGCAGGTCGGGCGCTTCGGCTGGATCAAGAGCAGCCTCCGCCAGTCGCGCCAGCACCCGATCCTGCATCTGATCGTCGGTGAGCGGCGGGTCGATGACGAACCGTCGCAACAGATCGGCGAAGCGTTCTCGCGCCTGCGCATCGGCTTTGAAGATTTTGCTCTGCTGCTTGCTGACGGTGGCGCCAGCACGCTGGAAAAACGTCGGCGCGTCGCAGGGCTTGCTCTTGCGTAGACGAAACTGCAGGCCAGCGCGCTTTGCCTGGCGCAAGGCCTCGTCGGTCGGATGCTTTTTGAGCAGTTCGATCAATGCTGGCAGACCGCCCAGCCGGCCCACCGGCAGGTCGCTTTGCAGGACAAGCTCCTGTTCCGCTGCGCCGGGCGTCACCGCCAGAAGAAGATCGGGCAAAACCTTGTCGACGATCGCCGTGAGGGCCAGCGGTCGCGCGGAGGATTTGAACTGAATGGTCCGCGATCGCGATGCCGTCGCATGGACGACGTCACCGCCCCGGGGCGGCTCGAGCCTTATCGAAGCCAGGGTCACTTGATCGACGCCCGGCTGGATCATCAACCCGGTCGCCCAATCGGCCGAACTGAAGAACTGATAGAGAAAGCCCCGCAAGGCGGCCGGGCCGCCGGGAGGAGATTTTCGTCTTTGAGCTCGGATGGGTTGTTTTAAAGCCACGCTCAGCCCTAACGGCAAGCCACGCCAAGTTCAATCGCGCATCGAATGGAAAAATCCGCTGATGAATGACCCCTCGCGCCGTATTTCAGCGTCCGGCTACGAGAAGGCCAAACATTCTACCTGTCGCCGCTCGACAGTGCGCTAATTGAGCGACTCCGAGCGCTCCAATAGCCGGGCTCTATCAGCGCACGTTAACGTCCGGAGATAGGAGCGCTTCTAACTTCCGCTCATGGCGCGACGCCGCCGGCAACCTTGCCCAGCTATCTCTTCGTTGCTGAAGGCAAAAGTCGGTGATGAACGGTCGACACCGTCCACGACACCGTGGACTGGTCGATGGCGGCATGGACCGGAGAGGCCGCCAGCTCGTCCATCAGCCGGGCCGCGGCGGTCTCGCCGTCCCGGACGCTGACCCAGATCAGCAGGTCGATCACCACGCCGTCGTCACGTTGGGCGATACGTCGTGAGATGAAGCCTGGCTGCCTGAGCAGCCAGGCGTCGACATCGGCGTTGGCGGCGACGAAGTCGTCGATGGTCAGGCCGGGCGTGAGTTTGAAGGTCGTGACCTCAATGGCGTCCATGGCGTCTGCTCCAACTACAGATCGATGATCTGGGTGCCAGGGATCGACGTGGCGAAGTCGGGTCCAAACACGGTCGCCGGCGTCTGGAAGCCGGGGTGGTGCTCGCCCGCGAGGACGCGGCGTGCGGCTTCGGCGGCGGCGAGCGGCGTGTAGGAATAGCCGTTGACGGTCTCGATCATGGCGCTAGCCAGCGACCCGTCTGCGCCCAGGACCTCGACGACGACCTTGGCTCGGTTCTCGTCCCGCTCCTGTACGGTCGGGCCATCGGGCAGGGTTGAGAGATCGCCCTGCGGGAACGCCGCGCCGGTGACGTGGACGAACATCTCAATGTTGGGCACGCCGGTCGAGCGCCAAGCCGTCACCAGGTCGCCGAACGACAGCGGAAAGCACTCGACATAGCCTTCGCCGAAATTGAATTCCGCGCTCGCGGCGTCCGGCTTGGCGACGATCTTGCCATCCTGGCGCACCAGCAGGCCCACCGCGATGATCTCGCCGGCGCTGATGGCCGAGCCGCGCGACATCGAGCCGGCCACCTGCAGGGCGATGCGCAGGCGCTGGGGATCGGCGACCTGGGCGACGGTGCGGACGGCCAGGGCGTCGCTGGGCACCACGTCCCAGCCGACACCCGGCAGCAGCATCACGCCGGCCTTGGCGGCGGCGTCCGACAAGGACTCGGCCAGGGCGTAGACGTTGAACTCGGCGGTGATGTCCAGGTAGTGCGCGCCAGTGGCCAGGCAGGCTTCGATGATCGGCTTGGCGGTCGCCGCGAACGGGCCCGCGCAGTTGAGCACCGCGGCGCAGTCGCCGAGCGCGGCGTGCAGGGCGGGCATGTCATCGACGGCGAAGGCGCGATACGGCGCGTCGAGCTTGAGGGCCAGTTTAGCGAGTTTGTTCGCGTCGCGGCCGGCCAGCACGATGTCGAGGCCAGCGTCCTTGGCCGCCCGCGCCACCATCTGGCCGGTATAGCCCGTCGCGCCATAGATCAGCAGTCGCCCGTTCATGGGATGTCCTTGCAAAGTCGATTGTGGGGAGAAGAGGCGAGGCTTAGCGCGCCGGGTGCTGCCAGCTCTTGTAGACGGCCTCGAGGGTGTAGCCGTCCGGATCGGTGACGCCGGCGGCGTAGTAGCGCGGGTCGTAATAGAACCGCGCGCCGGGCGGGCCGTTGTCGCCGGCCCCAGCGGCGATGGCCGCCGCGTAGAAGGCGTCGACCTCCGCCTGGTCATCGGCGACGAAGCCGACATGGGCGGCGCGGGCGTCGGCCCGGCCGGCCCGCAGCCAGAAGAACACCCGGCCGCCGCGCCCGAAGCCCTTGAGATCGGGGTGGCCCTCGGGGCCGTCCTTGCCGTCATAGTCGACGGCGTGAGCGATCCCGAGCGGGGCCAAGGCCTGCTCATAGAAGGCGATCGAGCGTTCGATGTCGCTGACGGTGATGAAGACGTGGTCGAGCATGGTGTTCTCCTGAAGCGGGGCGCGCGGCTAGATGAGGTAACCGCCGGCGACCTCGATCGACTGGGCGTTGACCCAGGCGGTGTCGTCCGACAGCAGGCTCGCGATCACCTTGCCAACATCGTCCGGATCGCCCACCCGGCCCAGCGCCGTCTGGGCGGCCAGCATGTCGGCGAATTCGTCGGGCAGGCCGCCGCCCAGATCGGTTCGGATGGCGCCGGGCGAGACCGAATTGGCGCGGATGCCCCGGCCGCCGAATTCCTTGGCCATGTAGCGGGTCAGTACTTCCAGCCCGCCCTTGAAGGCGGCGTAGGGCGCGACGCCGGCCGTGGCGACGCGGGTGGTGGCGCTGGTCAGATTCACGATCGCGCCGCCGTCGGCCATCAGGGGCAGCAACGCCTGGGTCAGGAAGAACGGTCCCTTCAGATGCACGCCCAGCAGGCCGTCGAACTGCGCCTCGGTCACCGTCTCGATCGGATTGAACAGGCCATAGCCGGCGTTGTTGACCAGGTAGTCGAAGGTCGACCGGCCGAAGACGGCCTGCAGGCGATCGGCGACCAGGTCGCGGAACGCGGGGAAGGTCGAGACCTGGCCGACATCCAGCTTGGCGGCCAGGGCCTTGCCGCCGGCCTGCTCGATCCTGGCGACCACGGCGTTCGCGCCCTCGGGATGGCTGTTGTAGGTGACGATGACGCCCAGGCCGCGCTGGGCGCATTGCAGGGCGGCGCTGGCGCCCAGGCCCCGGCTGCCGCCGGTGATGATGACGATCTTCATGCTGTTCTCCGCCGTGTTGACGAGAACAGACCTACGGATTTCGATCGGGCCGGGCTGCGGGTGATCCTGGCTTAATCCTGCCTGATCCTGCTTTGGCATTGCCCCGCGCGCTGGATCGGCTCAGTAGTCCCTGCATGGAAACCGCGCTTGAAGAGCTGCGCCGCCTGGCGTCCCACGCCGAAAACCGCCGCACCGAGACCGGAATCCCGCGCGTGGCCATAGTTCAGGGCGAGATCCCCGAGCACCAGCTGGCGGCGCTCTACGATCCGATGATCAACCTGATCCTGCAGGGCTCCAAGTCGATGACCATCGGCGACCAGACCCTGCACTACGATCCGGCCAGCTATTTCGTGATGTCGGTTGACCTGCCGGCCGTCGGCTCGGTCCATCCGGCCACGACGGGCGAGCCGTACCTGGCCATCAGCCTGACGCTCGATCCGCAGGTGATCGCCGGGGTTCTCGAGCAGGCGCCCGCCTCGGCGGGACGCGCGGTGGGGCAGGGGTTTTCGGTGGCCACGGTCACGCCCGAGCTGCTCGACGCCTGGGTGCGGATGCTGCGCCTCATCGAGCGGCCAGACGACATCCCCGTCCTGGCCCCGGCCTATGAGCGCGAGATCCTCTATCGGGTGCTGCAGGGACCGCACGGCTGGCTGCTGCGCGACATCGCCACGCCGGACACGGCCCTGTCGCGGATCCACGCGGCCATCACCTGGATCCGCGAGAACTTCGCCAAGCCGCTGCGGGTGGAGACCCTGGCGGCGATGGTGGCGATGAGCGCTTCGGCGTTTCACCGCCACTTCAAGGCCGTCACCAACATGAGCCCGCTGCAGTACCAGAAGACCATTCGCCTGATGCACGCGCGCCAGCGGATGATCACCCAGGCCCTAACGGTAGGGTCGGCCGCGCTCGAAGTCGGCTACGAGAGCGCCACCCAGTTCAGCCGCGAATACGGCCGGCTGTTTGGTCAGCCGCCAGGCCGGGACGTCAGCCGGGCTCTGAGCCAGCTTCGCGCCGGCGCCTAGGCGACCGCTGAAGGCGACCGGAACCGCGCCATGTCACGCATCGGCGGCAGACCGAACAGGCGCGCGTACTCCCGACTGAACTGGGACGGGCTCTCATAACCGACGGAATAGGCGATCGTCGACGCGTCGCGCGGCTCGAACAGCAGCATCCGTCGGGCCTTCAGCAGCCGAAGCCGCTTCTGGTACTGGATCGGCGTCATCGCCGTCAGGGCCTTGAAGTGGCGATAGAAGGCCGCCTGGCTCATGCCCGTCATCGCCGCCAGCGGCCCGACGCGAATGGGCTTGGCATAGTGGAGGCCAAGCCACTCGAGCGCACGACGGACCTGGGAGAGCCGGCTGTCGGGCCGCGCGATCTGTCGAAGGACGTCACCTTGTGGGCCTTGCAGCACGCGGAACAGGATCTCTCGTTCGATCATCGGCGCCAGCATGGCTGCTTCGCCGGGGCGATCGGCCAGCCGCATCAGTCGAAGCCAGGCGTCGATCAGTTCTGGCGTAGCGGCGGTGATCTGGAAGTCCAGGCCGCCACCCGGCAGGGCGGTGTCGCCCAGGCCGTCCAGCACATCGGCGATGACCGTCGGCTCCAGCGCCAGGCTGAGCGCCAGATAAGGACTGCCGGGGCGCTCGGCGGCGATCTGGCCCAGGGCGGGAACCTCGACCGGCACGATGAAATAGCTCGCCGGCGCGAAGTTCAGCACCTGCTCGCCGATCGACAGGCTCTTGCTCCCCTGCAGCACCAGATGCAGCATCGGCCCATACACTTGGTCGGAGCAGGCTTCGGCCCGGACCATCGCCACGCGCGGCAACTCGGTCTTCGTCCACCGGTCGCCGGCGCGCATGGCGATGGCGCGCAACTCATCCAGGGCCTTGATCATGTCTCAGGATATGGCCTCGCGCGTGAGCGCGGCAAGCCGGTGAGAAGAATAGGCAATCATCAGCGAGGATCAGGCGCGCGGGGACTGCCTGAAGCCCTCACATCCTCAGCATCGGCGCGGCCACGGTCGCCAGCCATCGCCATGAGGAAGACCTGATGAAACTGTATGGAAAAGTCGCCGTCGTGACCGGCGCCTCGAGCGGCATAGGGGCCGGCATCGCCAAGGGTCTTGGGGCCGAAGGCGCGAGCGTCGTGGTCAACTATTCCAAGAACCAGGCCGGCGCGGAGGCCGTGGTCGCCGCGATCCTGGCGGCGGGCTGGACGGCCATGGCCGTGCAGGCCGACATGAGCAAGGCCGCCGACGTCGCGCGCCTGTTCGACACGGTGAAGGCCGAGCACGGTCGGCTGGACGTGTTGGTCAACAATGCCGGCTTCGCCATCTTCGAGATGGTCGCCGACATGACCGAAGAGGCCTTTCACAAGCAGTTCAACGTCAATGTACTGGGCTACTTCCTGGCCATCCGCGAGGCTGTGAAGCACTTCGACGCGGCTGGCGGCAGCATCATCAACATCAGCTCGATCCTCAGCACCGACCCCTACCTAGCCTCCAGCGTCTATGCGGCGACAAAGGGCGGGGTCGACACCCTGACCTTCGCCCTGGCCCGTGAACTCGGACCGCGCGGCATCCGCGTCAATGCGGTCTTGCCGGGCCACACCAACACGCCGGCCACCGACGGCAATTTCGCCGGCGAGTTGGGTGAGAAGCTGCTGGCCGGCACGCCGCTCGGCCGGTTCGGCGAGCCCGAGGACATCGCCCCGGTCGCCGTCTTCCTGGCGTCCGAGGACGCCCACTGGGTGACGGGGGAATCGCTTCGAGCCGCTGGCGGCGTGCGCGGCGTCGGCTACTGAGGCAAGGCCGCTGGCGTCCCCTTGGGCAGCCGGCGGCCAGCCATCCCTAGACCCCGGCCAGAACGGCCGGGTCGCCGGTCCGCCAGACATTGTCGATGGTGACGCGCTGGATGACCCAGTCCTGGCCCTGGCGGGTCAGTTCGACGTCGTAGCGGTTCTTCATCAGGTAGTGGCGCGTGGGATCGCTGGACGGCACATGCTGGGCTTCCACCAGGGCGTCCAAGCGGGCGTGGTCGCCCTCGACGGTGACGCGCGGATTGCTGATGGAGTGGGTGGTGTCGATCGCGCCAAGCGAGGTCGCCAGGGCCGACACGATCGTGTCCCGGCCTTCCAGCACGGGATACTCGAAGCCCGCCTTGGCGGCGGCGGGGCGGAAGTCGGACACCGCGTCCGGCGCGAACGCCGAAGCCAACAGCTCTGTGTCGCGCAGGTCGATGCCGGCGGCGAAGCGGTAGAGGGCTTCAACCACGGCCAGCTTGTCGGCGGGGCTGGCGGGCGGCGGGGTTGTGGGGCTTGTCGACATGATGCGTCTCGATCGAACCGCCTTCAGGATGGAAGGCCCGGGGTTTTAGGCGCGGAGGCACCGGGCTCAGAAGACGATCGTTTCGCATACCAGCCATTCCTCATCGGAATGACGGGCTAGAGGCGCAGGCTCGGTACTCCGGCGAAGGTCGCCGCTAGGAAGTCCATGAACACCCGCACGCGCTTGGGCGTGTTGCGTCCGCTGGAATGGACCGCATGGATCGGGACCGCCTCGGGGGAGAAGTCCTGCAGCACGCGCACGAGCCTGCCGGCTTGGAGATCCGTCTGGAAGAGGGCGCTGGGGCCATGCAGGACCCCCAATCCGGCAAGCGCCGCGGCGCGCAAATCCTCCCCGTCATTGGAGCGGATCGGTCCGGACGGATTGATTGATACCGGGCCGTCCGAGGTTTGGAAATGCCAGGGCAGGGCGGCGCCATCGGTCTGGCCGACGATGAGGCGGTGACCTGCGAGCGCATCGAGATCGGCGGGCGCGCCATGGTCGGTCAAGTATTTCGGCGCTGCGACCGTGATCGTCCGTAAGCTGCCGATCCGGCGCGCCACCAGGGTCGAGGATTTCAGGGCGCCGACGCGCAGCGCCACGTCGATGCCGTCCTTGACGAAATCGACCACCCGTTCGGTGACCGAAAATTCCACGGTGACACCGGGATATTGCGCCAGGAACGCGGGCAGCTTCGGGATGATGTAGCGGCGGCCCAGGGCCGGTGGGGTGGCAACGCGGACCTGACCCGCCGGGCCATGGCCAGACCCGCGGACGCGGCCTTCAGTCTCCTCCAGGTCGGCGAGGAGCTTCACCGCCGACTGGTAGAGATCCAGGCCCGCCGCCGTTGGTCGAAGGCCCCGCGACGTGCGGTCGAGCAATTGCGTGGCCAGGTGGGTTTCCAGCGCGGTGATCTGCTTGCTGACCGCAGGCTGGCGAAGGCCAAGCTCGTGGGCCGCCCGCGTGAAGCTGCTCAGTTCGAGAACGCGAACGAACAGCTGCAAGGTCGAGAAACGATCGATGGCGGGGGACTCCGAGGCGGCATGTCCATCTGAACTTCGACCGTCCATCGTGCAAGTCGTTGAGCCGGGGCGGATCCCGCGGAGGCCGTTAAAGGGGCGATCTGGCCCGATCGGGCGGCGACCTGAATGTCGGGTTTCTGGAAGCATTCCAATGGCCGCTATTGGCGCTAGGCGGCTCCAGCCTGGGTCGTATAAATTCAGTTCCCCTGGCTTGAAACGATGTGTGCGATCGGTCTGTTTTCGGCACATGGAGGCTCGCAAAGCCGACACATCGCGCAGGCCAGCCCGCCAATGTTGAGCGGGTGGTCAGGATAGCCGTTCATCGTGGACGTTCCGATACGCGCGCTGCGCGGCCTCCTTGCATGCAATGCCAAGGGCGACGATCGACGCTCGTAATCGCGACCAGTTGGTCGAGTAGAGCGTCTTCGAATTGGTCCATGGCCGTCCGTCGGCGTCCATCTAAAGCCAAGTGGAAATCGTATAAAGGAACGTATAAAGAGATTGTCGATTATCAGATAAATATTTGATATTTTTCTACTATTGATAATTTTTCAAATTGACTCCGTCTCCGCCATCACCCCATCCATCCTAATCCATCGGCGTCCACGCGGGGCCGCTAAATTCCTTGTTCTACAAGGGAAAATCGCGAACTCGTGTTTGGACGCGTCCGGCCAGATCCAGCATAGTCGGCGTCAGGTGAGTGGGTAGGAGTGTGGGTAGTGGCCCGGCTTCTTGAACGTCTGAACGCCCTTCAGGTCCGTCGACTCGATGCGCCGGGGCTCCAGCCGATGGCGGCGGTCTGTACCTCCAGATCATGGGGGACGGCGGGCGCTCGTGGATTTTTCGCTACAGGGTCCCGGGGCGGCAGCGGCAAATGGGCCTGGGGCCAGCCCATACCGTTTCGCTCGCCCAGGCGCGCGCTGCGGCCAGGGACGCACGCCAGCTTCGCCTTCAGGGCCTCGATCAAATCGAGGAGCGCCGCAAGGCCGAGGCCGACCAGAAGCTCGAACTGGGCAGGGGCGTCACCTTCGACGACGCAGTGGACGCCTATATCGAGGCCAATAAGGCCGCCTGGCGCAACGAAAAGCACGTCAAGCAGTGGAAGAGCACGCTGACGACCTACGCCACGCCCAGCATGGGAAAGCTGCCGGTCGGCGAGGTGGAAACGCGCCACGTCCTGGCCGTGCTCGAGCCCATTTGGACGGCCAAGACCGAGACGGCCAGCCGTGTGCGCGGCCGCATCGAGAACGTGCTCGACTGGGCCACGGTCTATGGCCACCGGTCCGGCGACAACCCTGCCCGCTGGAAAGGGCATCTGGACAAGATCCTGCCGGCCAAGGCCAAGGTGCAGAAGGTGCAGCACCATGCGGCCTTGCCGTTCCCGGAGCTTCCGCAGTTCATGACGCGACTGGCCAGGGTCGACGGCGTGGCCGCGCGAGCGCTGGAATTTGCGATCCTGACGGTGGCGCGCACCAGCGAGATCCTCCAAGCCGATTGGAGCGAGTTCGACCTGGTCAAGAAGGTCTGGATCGTACCGGCCGAACGCATGAAAGCCGACAGAGAGCATCGGATCCCCTTGAGCGCCCCGGCCATCGCTATCCTGGAAGACATGCGCGTGCGCTGGCTCGACGCTCAGGCCAGGCGGTGGCAGGGCAAGGTCGCGCCCGGCGCGCCGAGCCTCCCGAACGGGCCGGTGTTCTTTGGCCTGCGTGCGGGCAAGGGCTTGAGCAACATGAGCCTGCTCAAAGTCCTCAAGGCGCTAAAGCGCGCCGACCTGACGACTCATGGCTTTCGCAGCACCTTCAGTGACTGGGCCGCGGAGATCACCAACTATCCGAGCGAAATGGTCGAGATGGCCTTGGCGCACAAGGTCGCCAACAAGGTCGAGGCCGCCTATCGGCGCGGCGATCAGTTCGCCAAGCGCCACGCCCTCATGGCCGATTGGGCGAAGGCCTGCGCGGTCTAAGGCTGATCCGTCTCGTCCACGGACAGTTATGGTTGGCGGAATTTCTCCGGGCGCCAGGCCCGGCTTCATGTCGACGTAGAACGCCGTGACGTCAGACGGTGGCCCGCTTCCAGCGCTTGGGTGGAATTGAACTTCATTGGGAAAATATGCCGTCGCTCGCCCTCCGGGGCAAGGATGAGGCTCGCGGGGGCGGGCGCGACCGCATGGGCCGCCTTGCACAAGCGGCGCTGTGCGGTCCTGATGGCGCTGTAACAACTTGCAGGTGCGCGATTCGCGCCGGGCGTCGGGTATGGCGAGAACTTTCAGCGGATCGACGATCAAGTCCTGGTTCCAGTACCGCTGCGAGCGCAAGACCCGGTACGAGTTGTTCACTGACGCCGAACTGGACGCCGTGCCGGTCGTGAAGATCGTCAAGGAAAACACCTGGGCGGTGCTGGGCAACGAGTTCGAAGCGCGCGTCGTCGGCAAGCTCGATCGCACCGATGGCGTGCTCCTGCCGTCCTCGCCCAAGCGCCCGTTGGACGAGCGCCTGACCGCCTCCTTTCTGCAAGGCCAGCAGACCAAGCCCTATGCCGCTCAAGCCAATCTGACGCCGCGCTCTCAGCCCAGGTTCCTGGAGGGCACGGATCTGGCGTTGAAGCGCAATTTGCCCGACCTGATCCGCCTGGCCGCGCCGGCGGGACACGCCGAGCGCGTCTTCACCGTCATCGACGTCAAGGCCACGCGACGCGCCACCCCGTTTCACAAGACGCAGGTGGCCTTCTACGTGCGGGTTCTGGAGGAATTGCTGCGAGAAATGGGCCTGTCGACTCAGGCCCGGCTCGATGACCATGGGGAAATTTGGCGCATCCCCGATCATGGCGTCGCCACCGGCGAAGATCACCAGATCGAGCGCTTTGCCTTGGCGCCCTACCTTCGCATGGTCGACGATTTTTGCCGCAACATCCTGCCCGGCATCGCCAAGAAGAAGGTGCTGCCCACCTTCGATGAGACCTTCTTTCACCTCTATTTCAAATGCGAGCAGTGCGAGTTCATCGATCACTGCGCGCGCAGCATCGATCCGCAATTGCCGCCGGAAAAACGGGACGTTTCGGCTGTCGCAGGCCTGACTCATGAAGCCAAACGCTCCTTGCTTCGACTGGACGTGCGTTCGGTCGCCGATCTTTCCAAGGCCGCGGGATTGGCCAAACAGCCGGGAATTGGCTGGTCTTTGGGACGCCGGGCCGAGACCCTGAAGGCGCGCGCCCAAGCCCTGACGACCAATCAGATCGTGCGCACTATCGATGAACACACGTTCCTGATGCCGCCGCGGGCCGATGTCGTTCTGCTGCTGTCGGTCGATCACGACCCGGTCGACGACCGCATCGCCGCCATAGGCTATCGACGGGTCGAGGCCGGCAAGGTCGTCAGTCAGAAGATCGAAATTCCCAAGAGCGGCGAGGCCGAGGATGAGGCCTCGGCGATGATCACCGTCTTGGCCGCTCTGATCGACGACCTGACCGCGATTGATCAGGCCAACGCCAATGCGCCGGCCGGGCAGGGGGTCTTCGCCCATATTTTCTTCTATGAGCCGACCGAAGCCACGGCGCTGCAGAACGCCCTTGGCCGCCACCTGGACAATGATCAGATCCGAGGCGGTTTGCTGCACCTGGTGCGCTTGTTTCCGCCCGATGAGGTTGTGCCTGAGCCTGAGTTCAAGGGCGTTCACCACCTGCCGGCCACCGCCGTCCGCAGTGTCGTGGAACAGCTCTACGCTCTGCCCGTCATGGTCGCCTATGACCTGCGGCAGGTCAGCAAGGCGCTCGAGGCCGCCGGCGGTGGTCCGGCCTATCAACCCGCGCCAGGTTTCCAGCGACAGTTTTCGTCGTTGTTGTCGATCGACGTGATCCGGCCGCTGCGCGAGCACAAGCTCGACGCCAAGCCGGTCAGCGCCATAGCGGCCGACGTCGCCGCGCGGCTGGACGCGCTGCAAGGCGTCATCGCTTGGCTCTACGCACAAAATCAGGCCTCCACGGCCAAGGGCGCGCCGTTGCTGCGGCTGGCCAAGAAGCCGTTCCGCTTTCACGCCAGCTTCGATCCGCTCAACGCCATCGATCTCGATATCCTGGTGGCGTGCGAGCTCTTGGAAAATCGCGCTGGCCTGCTGGAGGCATTGGTGGCTCTGGCTCAGCCGGTCGATCGCCGACGTGACGCCGGACGGTGCATGGCGGGCCTGACGCTGATCAACCATGCGATCTACGGCCGCTCGGCGATCCTGACCTTCAGCGTGCCCGAGGCGAGCCGCGCCAGTGATTTAGGCCCTGGTTCCTTCAACCTCATCCTGACCGATGACGATCCCGATTTGCGTCTCAACCTTGGAAATTGGCGCTCGGTCAGCTGCTCGATCATGACGCCGTCGGCCGACTATCAGGACCGGCCCGATCGTGTCTCCGTGCGCATGGACCCGGCGATCTACAGGGCTCCGGAATTTGACGCCCTGCTGCGCCGCACCGCCTCGAACGGATGGTGCATCGATCAGGCCTTCGGCGACGTCAACAGCGTGCGCGCCGCGCAATTCCTGACCAATCTCGCGAGCGCCCAACCATGAGCGGCCCCGGTCAACTCGTCAGATTTCTGCGCGATCCCAAGGACTTCGCTTCGGGCGCGGCCGATCCGGAGGTTTGGCGCGCGGCGCTGGAGACGTTCGTCGCCCCGCAGTTGCAAGCCAAGAAGGACTACCCCTTGCGGCCGGCTCAGGTCGCGGCCTGGGAGGGCTTGGCCACCACGCGAGCCGGCCTCGTCCTCGGGCCGCCGGGCACGGGCAAGACCCATCTGCTGGCCTGGCTCGTGGTCGGCTATATCCAGGCGCGCGCGGCCGCGGGCCTGTCGACGCGGGTCTTTGTCAGCGCCTTCACTCGCAACGCGATCGGCAACCTGCTGGACGCCGTGGCCAAGCGCGCCGCCGATCACGCCCCGGGCCTCTTTGACGTGCGCTATATTGGCACCGGCCCCCCGGCGGGGTTGTCGTCGCTGGTCGAACATCGTGAGCGCCTGGGCGCCGCCGAGGCCGACGCGGCCTTGGCCGATCTGCAGGCTCCTCATGTCGTGGTTGGCGGATCGATCTGGTCGCTGGCGCGCCTGACCGCTCGCAAAGCGGCGGGAGGCGACGGCTTCACGGCCGATCTCTTCGACCTGGTCTGCATCGACGAAGCCTCGCAGATGGTGGTCAGCCACGGGTTGATGGCACTCGCGGGACTGAAGGCGAGCGGCCGGGTGGTCGTCGCCGGCGATGACCAGCAACTGCCGCCGATCCGTTCGGCCCGCGATATTCGCGTCGACACCCGCGACCTGGGCGGCTCGCTCTACACGTTCCTGAAGTCCGGGCAGGTGCCCGAATTTGCCCTGGATGAAACCTTCAGGCTGAACGCGCCCCTGTCGGAGTTTCCCGAACGGGTCTTCTACAAGGATAACTATCGCTCGGTGGACGAGGTGGCGCAGGCGCGTCTGGCCTTGGTTGATACCTGGCGTGAAGGGCTCGAGCCTTGGGAAGTCGATCTGCTCGATCCCGAGTGGCCGGTCGCCGTCCTGCTTCATGACGGTCCGCCCGCGGCCAGCCAGAACGAGTTCGAAGCCGGCCTGGCGGCAAGACTGGCCGAGCGGCTCGCCGAGCGGATGACCGACGCCAAGGTCGGGAGCGGCTTGGCGCCGGGGTTCTGGAAAGAGGGCTTGGCGATCGTCAGCCCGCACCGCGCGCAGAACAACGCCATTCGCTCGGTCCTGCCAGCCGCCCTGGCCAAGGACGCCTTCGTGGAGACCGTCGATCGAATCCAGGGCAAGGAGCGCGACGCGGTCATCATGTCCTATTGCGTGGCCGACGCGGAGTTCGCGGTCGCCGAGGCTGCTTTCATCTTCGCGCCCGAGCGGCTGAACGTGGCCGTGACGCGCGCCAAGACCAAGTTGATCATCCTGATCAGCCGACGACTGCTCGACGCCGCGCCGGGCGATCAGGAGGCCATGGACAAGGCCGAGCTTCTTCGTGAGTTCGTCTTCAGCGCCAAGCCTCGACGAGTCTGCAATCTTCCCAATGGCGCGGGCGGTCAGGTCGCCGCGCAAATCCTGCTTCGTGGCTTTGACGCCGCGCCACTCTTTGACGACAGCCCACAGGCAGCGCCCCAGCCAGCCGCGGCGGATGAAGACCTCACTCAGGATCAAGAGCGGCTGCTGGCGGCGGTGCGTGTTTGCGTCACCCAGTCCGCCAACGGCGCGGCCAAGATCAAGGACCTGCAGGCCAAGCTGGCGACCCAACGTGATCTCTTGCCCGACCTTGCTCGGCTTCACGCCTTGGGCTGGATCAACCTCACCGAATCCACCCGCTATGGCAGCTTCTGGCAGGCCCGCATCGTTGATCCGCGCCGTCAGGTTTTCGCCGTCGACCTGGAGACGGTTCGGACAAGGCTCGAAGGCGTCATCAGCCAGACCCGATCGGGGCGTGCGCCGCCGTTTTACGACAAGGTGCGCCAGCGCTTTGCCTGGATGAACGGCAAGGGCGTGGACGTGCTCAAGCCGACCTTGGAGATCCTCAAGGCCGAGGGACTGATCGTCTTTGGGACCGCCAACAATTCCCTGACGGTCGATTGGGTGCAAGTCGCGGTCGCCGACGAGCGCGAGCCGCCGCCCCAGGCGGCCGATCTGTCGGATCAGGATTTCGTCGTCCTCAACGCCCTTGAGACCCTCGAGGCCGCGACGATCAATTTCGGGGTCTACGAAGCTTGGACATCGATCGCGACCCTGGCCGATCAAGCCGGTCTGGACCGCGAAGCTGTCGCCGGCGTCGTCGGCCGCCTGGCCGCGCAAGGCTGGTTGATGCTTGCCGATGAAGGCCGTGTTCGCAGTCGTATGGCCGAGATGGCGCGCGAACTGCGCTATGTGAAGCAGCGCTTCAAACACGACGACGCTGATACGCGGCCCTATCTCGCGCGCAGCCTGAAGATCGAGTTGCGAGATCGCGACAAGCCCGAACGCCGCGACGCCATCGCCGATACCGTCGAGCGTGCGGCGGAAGGTTTGCCTCAAGCGCACCAACGCGCGCTCGGCGCTTTGCGCGACATGCTTCAAAAGCGTTGGGGCGACAAGGCGGCAGTCGCGGGCTTTCAGGCTCGCAGCCTGATCGCCATCAGCCAGGCGTGGGCCGGCCGAGGCAAGAACGCCTACGTCATCGCCGCCGATACCGGGTCGGGCAAGACCGAGGCGGCGATCTTCCCCCTGATCGCCGGGGCAGCCGCCGACCGCTTGAACGGGATCCGCGGCGTGAGGGCCATTTTGGCCTATCCGCGCATCCGTCTGGCCACCAATCAGGCTCAGCGTCTGGCTGGCTATCTGGCCGATTTCGCTCGCGAGCCGGGCATGCCGACCGTGACGGTGGGGCTGCAGGTCGGCGCAGTGCCCCAAAGCTTTGGTCAGTTGCAGAAGTGGGATGAAGACGCCGGCTGGCGACGGGTGAGCGATCGCGCCTACACCTTCCCCTTCTTTGCCTGCCCGGCGTGTGAGCAGGAACTCTTGCTCAACGATGGCCAGGGCGCCGACGGGGCCGACCAGCTTGCCTGCACCCAATGTGCTTGGACGTTTGCAGGATGGGTGGGGTCAAAGCAGGGGCTGCGCGACAACCCGCCGGCGATGTTCCTGCCCACGACGGACTCGCTGCACCAGTGGATGCACCACGTCGACTACGGACGACTGTTTGGGGACGATGACGGGTTTGCGCCGCCACGCGCTGTGCTCGCCGATGAGATCCACCTCTATTCCCACGTGCATGGCGCTCAGGTCGGGTATGCGTTGCGTCGTCTTGTGGCGCGCGCCGCCGTCAACGATGGCGCTGCGCTTCCCCTCTTGGCGATTGGCATGAGCGCCACCCTGGGCGACCCGGCAAAAGCCTGGGAGCGTCTGGTGGGTCATCCGGCCCAACTGATCACGCCGCTCGCGGGCGAGAAGACGATCAATCCGCGCGGCCGCGAATACTTCTACTTCGTCCAGCCCGAGGTGGAGTCTCGCGGCAAGGATATCGCGGGCGCCTCCACGACCATTCAGAGCCTGATGTGCCTGGCCCACGGCATGCGACGGCGTACAGGCTCGCAAGGCGGCTTCCGCAGCCTGGTGTTCCTGGACTCGATCGACAAGGTTCGCCGCCTGCACGCCGCTTATGCCGACGCCGAGACCTACAAGAAGCTCGCGGCGCTGCGGACCCGGGATTATCCCGATGATCCCCTGACTGGTCAGGCGCGCCAGGGCTGCTGCGGGCAGCCCCATGGCTGCGACGCCTTCCAGGAGGGCGAGTGCTGGTGGTTCGCCGCGCAAGACAGCG
Source organism: Caulobacter sp. GW821-FHT09B08 (assembly GCF_059418225.1). Lineage (NCBI taxonomy): Bacteria > Pseudomonadati > Pseudomonadota > Alphaproteobacteria > Caulobacterales > Caulobacteraceae > Caulobacter > Caulobacter sp. GW821-FHT09B08. The sequence goes on from NZ_JBWKPL010000005.1 coordinate 45,782, forward strand.
CTCAGACTGGCGCTTCAGGTCGCCGTCGTCCGGGTACGGCCCTTACGGTCGCCGAACAACCGGTGTTCTCGGGCACGTCCGGCCGTGTCGAAGACATGATCAAGCGCTCGGACATCATTTTCGCGACCTCGTCCCTGGAGGTCGGATACGACGATCCGGACATCAACCTCGTCTATCAGCACTATGCGCCGCGGGATCTGGCCAGCTTCATTCAGCGCAAGGGGCGAGGTGGACGCGGGGTTGATGATCGGCCGATCACCGGCGTGACCCTGTCGCTCTATTCGAGCCGCGACACCTGGTGGTTCCGCAAGCCCCACGAGATGATCTCTCCAGCGGGGTTCGACAGTCCTCTCAATCCGGACAACTTCTTCGTGCGCCGCGGGCAGTTGCTTTCGGCGGTGCTCGATGCGTTCGCGCGTCGTGGTCGGCGTGGCGCGAGCGTCAATCTTGAAGCGCCGGATCAGGATGCCTGGAACCAGGCCCAAGTCTTTGTCGAGATGCTGTTTGGGTCTCGCGCATGGGAGGCGTTCGACCAAGCCGGCTTGCCAGACTTGTGGACCAAGGCCTTGAAGGCGCGCGCCAAGAACGAGGTGCTGACCACGACGCCGAGGGCGCGGGAAGTCCTGAATTGGATCCCCGGGACCTTGTTTGAAAGCATCAATCTTCCCCACCTGACCGTCAGGTCCGAAGAGGCCAAGGACGCCGACGAAGACATCTCCCTGGCCTTGGCTACCACGGCGCCGGGCAACGCCACACGCCGCTACGATGGCATCAATGTCTATTGGCGTCCGCCGGTCGATGGCCGCGGGCCCTGGTTGGCTCCGGAGGACTACCAACAGGGGCGCAGGCATCCCGTGGGCGAGGGCGCTCAGGCCTGGCTGGAGCAGTTGCCGGACGAGGCGCGGCCTTTGTTGGCCGACCTGCACGACACCTATTTCCGTCCCGCCCAACTGACCCTCGAGGTCCTAGGGCGCATGCATGGCGCGGGCTGGCAATCGGACTGGGAGGCGGGGTCTGGTACAAGCGCGACGGTCGCCAGGGTCGGCGATCCGGCGGACCTGACCCGGCAGATCAGGCATGACAGCCGAGGGTTCTTGCGAGGCTTTCCGGTCATCAAGCCGGTGGAGGAGCTTGCCCGCCCCTTGCCCGTCGCAGGTCTAGAGCCCTGGTTGTCGCGCGTCGACCTTTTCCGGGGCGATGGGGTTGGCGGCAAGACAACCGGTCTTGGCATGGCCCGGGTCTTTTGGGGTGCTGATGCGGAGGCGCCGCTCAACGGCCCGCCGGCCAGTACGGAGACCTTTACCCAGATCTTCACCGCGCCCGGTGATGACCGACCGCTCCTGCATGGTTTTCACGTCCAGACCGAAGGCGTGCGCTTCGTGCTCGATAGCGAGCGGCTGGCCAGCTTCGTCGATCGCGAGGCGGCGCGTCTCGAAACTTCGGACGCCGAACGGGCGTGGCATGAGGGGCAACTCTTCCGATACGTGCTGGAGTCCGGCGCCATCGCGGCGGGAGTCAACGGCTTTGAAGCACGCCGCGCCGCCGAACTGCTGGCCACGGCCATTGCTGACGCAACGCTGCGCGGTCGGCTGAAGCAAATCCTTCGGTTCTGGGACAAGGCCAAGGTGGCTAGCCTCTTTGAAGACACGCGCGCGGCCTATCTTTCTCACCATCCGATGCTGAGCTTAACGCGCGTGTCTCGCGTGGCGGAGATCTTCGGCGGTTCGGCGATGAAGTCTGTTCTACAGGCGGGGTTGGACAGCCTGTTGAACCCGCAAAGCCTGCGATGCTATTTGTGGACGGCGGTGGTTCATGCGCTCGGCGTGCGTCTGAAAGAATCTTTTGTTCAGACTGCAAGCGGCGATGAGCGTCAGGTGGTCATGCACGCGCGTCTGCCGTTGCAGTTTGAAGGGATCGAGGAAGCGGTGATCACTATCTGTGAAGCCGGCTCCTACGGCGACGGAACCACGCGCGCCTATGTTCAGCGGTTTGCTCTGTCCAAAGAGCACTGGCGCGACGGCTTCATCACCGACTGTCCCAACGCGTTGGAAGATGCGGCCCTGGCGCGCTTGTTCGAAGCAAGCGATCAGCATGACGCCTGGCGGGCTCTGGATCCCGACAATCCCTCGACATTGCGCACCTTGATCGAAGCGCTCGACTTGCCAGCGGGCGTCCCGGCGCCGCCAGCGGTCCTTCGCGTTCTCTATGGACGTGAGCAGATCGGCGTCGAGCGCTTCGACCTCTATGACTTGGCGATCGAGTTGCGCGCCGCCGAGGCGACGTTGCAGGCCAAGCTCAAACGCGAACCATCGGCGTGGGAACTGATCAGCGCGTGCGTAGAGCAGGCCAAGGTCGGCGCCAGCGCCGTGGCCGCGCGCTTGCTCGCCGCCTACGGCCATGTCGAAGACGCCGCGCTCGACGACAGCCTCAGCCCGGAAAACCGGCTTGCCGACCAACTCTTCAGGCTGCACGGCCGGCTCTGCGTCGACGGGTGTTTGGCGTGCGTGCATCAGCCCAGCGACTTGATGTCCGAGGGTCTGGCGCAGGCCTCGACGAGCCGGGGCCTGTTGCGTCGCTTCGTTTGCGACGCCGACCCGACCTAATTGGCGGCGCGCACGGCGAAGACGTCCAGCGCGCCGCACTGTTTGAGCCAGGCCAGGACCGAGGGCTTCAAGTGACGCGCCGTGGCCTGGTTGGCCACCATCGCGCGCAAGAAGGCGGTCACGTCCGGATCGTCGTCGCCGACATGGGCCAACTCCTCGCGCAACGCCGTCGCGAGCGGGCGCAAACGCTCCACCGCGATCTTCAGGTCACCGAGCGAGGGGCGGTTTTCAAGAAGGCCGCGCGCCTCCTGTCCGACCTTGATGAGCCGACGGCCCAGGTCCTCAGTGGCCTCGATCCGCTCGAGCAATTCACCCATGCCGCGCAGGGGATCGAATTCGACATGGACTTGGTCGCGCCAAGCGTTGCGCACGGCGTTCTCGAGATCGGCGAGCGATGAGCCAAAGCCATCATAGGCGCTCTCGGCATCCTGAATGCCTTCGGAGTCGCTAGCCTCCTGGAGCGCCTTGCCAATCCGCCGGGCCTTGCCGGACGCCTTGGTCAGCGCCTCGCGCGTCGCCGCCTCCTTGGCGCGCCCGAGAGTTTTCAGCACCGCGACGGACGCCGAGAACCGATCGGCCTGCCCGGTGGCCGAGCGCAAGGTCGTGAGCGCGCGCTTGGCCGTGTCGTCGAGGCGCACGGTCTCCACCGCGCTGCGAAGCTTTGGCACGACCGCGTTCAGTTCGGCGAGTAGGTCCTGGGTCATGACTTCTCCGAAAGCAGCGCTTCGGCCTCCAGGGCCGCCGCTTCGAGACGCTGGCCGGCCGATTGCAATCCGCTCAGATCAACGCCCCCCTCGGCCTTGTCGATGTGCTCGCGCGCGACGGTCAGCAAGCCCGTCAGGACGGCATCGCCTTTGGGCGAAAGGAGTTCGCGCACATCGCGAAGTCGAGCTGCAGGTGCGGCGGCAAGCCATGTGATGAGCGCTGCCCCAGCCGGAATTTCGTCGGGATCGGACAGAACGCCCACCAACTCCTCGACCTCGCCGACGGCGGCCGCATCGGCGAAGAAGGTCGCAAGTTCCGCGTAGCCCTGCTTCCAATCTCGCAAAACCGAGGCCGGCACATTGGGTACAATCCTGGTCACTTCGTTCACGGCCTCGTCGATCTCGCGAGCCCGATGCGCCAACCCGTCGCCATGGCGTTTGTCGTCGAGATCTTCGGCGCGCCCTTTCAGCAGCTTAAGCTCCTCGCGTGCGGCTGTCGGAGCCCGCGCGGAAAGCCTTTCAAAGACATCCAGGATGTCGTCGATCGTCGAGATGGAGAATTTCGCCGGACGTAAAGCAAGTTTCGAGAATTGCTGGCGCTGAATGAGCGCTGCCGTCAGCGCCGCGGCGATCGGTGCGGCGTCGAGGAAATCGCTGGACTCGGTCCCGGCCTGGGGTGTGTCGAGCATCGCCAGGAGATGTTCGCGAAATTGGCGATGCCATGGGTCGGTGGCGGTCAGGCAGGCTTGCCAGTCGGCGTGCCGCGCCTTGGCGTCGGCCGCGCCCACACGCTCTTCGTTGAGGAGGTCGCGAAATTGGTCGTGCAGCGCGGTCGTGGGCTGAGCGGCGTTGCGCAGCCAGGCACGCACGGCCAGGATTTGGCCCAGGCCGGCTGCGACGCTCCAGCGCTCCCCTGAGGCGGTCTTGGGCAGTCTGGCGTTGGCGTGTGCACGCACCCTTCCTTCCAAGGCGCGAATGAGACGGGCCAAGCAGCGACGGTAGTAGTCGAGGGTCGCGTCGTCGGCGTCGTCGCTCAGCTTAAGTTCGGCATAGGCTTCTAGACCGTCGAACAAGACGTCGTCCTTGGGGACGAAGAAGTGTCTTCCCCCACGGTCTGCGCCGGTGCCTTCGACCTTGATGAGTTCGGGCGTGAACAGGCGCGTGAACGTCCAGCGATCGATTCCGAGCCGCTTGGGGCGCAAGGACTTGACCAGACCACCGACGGTCTCGTTCCAGAGGCTGGGCTCGGCGATGGGCGAGCCTGTCCTCACCTTGGCGATCTGGTCGCGCAGGCGTGCAAGACCCGCATCGGTTACCGTGCGAGCCTTGGCGGTGATCGTGGCGGTACGCGCCCGTCCGGCCGCAGGCGTGGGCGTAACGCGGCCTTGCTCGGGTGGCGCGGCCGGTGCGGGGGATGGCGAGAAGATGATCTGAGCGGGTTCAAGATCCGCGACCGTGGGCGCAAGGGTGGGCGCTTGCGCCTCGGCTGAGGCGGGCGCGACCGGATCGGTCGGGGAGGGCAAGCGCTCCGGCGCGCGGAGGCCGGCTTGAGTCGTCTCGTCGCCCAACCATGGTAGGCCAAACGCTTCGATGACGCCCTTGTTGACGTCGGCGAAGTAATAGTCGCCGCCTTGAAGGCTCGTTACGGGGCGGGTCTTGTCGCCCCAGATGGCCAAGGTCCTTCTCAGACGATCGGCAGTTGCCCCGTCGCTGACCTGATTGGCCACCAGGCTCTTCAAAGCTCCCGGGAGCACGAAGCTTTCCGGCTCCAGCGCCAGGACTTCTATTTCTTGAGACGGGTATTGCTGCTGCTCGAGAGGGCCGGGGAACAGCAAAGTCGGCGCCAGCACATGCTGGAGCAGACCCCGCGGCGTGCGGTGGGTCTGACCGTCGTCGTCGAGCTTAAGCGCGAAGAAGAGCGCGTCGATGGCGTTGGCGGTGAAGGGGTAGAGACCCATGCTGTCGACCGCGCCGAAGGCGCGATGGCATCCAGCGGTGAGCTCGCAACGGTCGCAACGGTTGGGAAGCGGCTCGTCCCGGTCACGCTGATAGCGGTCGCGCCAGGCGTCCAGTGAGTCCAGGCCGGCCCGGGCCGCGTTCAGATACCGCGCGACAAACGCGCGCCGGTCTTCTGAATCGCGCATGCTCGCGACGTCCTGAAGCCCGCCATCATCGTCGCCAAGTCGAACCTCGTGCGTTGCGCGCTGGCGGAAGTTGCCTTGGAGATCGCGATAATACTTGGGTGTCACACCGACGACAGAGAGGATCGGGCACAGGTCGTCGCGGGTTTCCGCGTCGGTGATCAGGGCCTCGATCAGCCGATCGTCCAACCCCTCCCAGGAGGTGATGTCTTCCAAAAGCAGGACAAGACGGGCGCCCGTGGACTTCAGACCCGCGCGCACCCCTTCGAAGAGCTTTTGCAGGTCGGACGCGGAAATCCCGATCACGCTTTGAACCGCGTCGTTGCGGCGGCGATTGAGGGCCGCGCAAACCTTCAGACTAACCTTCAGGTCCGCCGGCGCCTGGTCGCCCATATCCGCCCAGGCCACGCCATCCCGGCTGAGCAGATCGATGGTCTCGGCTTCCTGACGCAAGCGATTGGCCAGCTTCTGGGACGCCACGGAATCTTCGACGCGAATGCATTGGCGCGCGAGATCACGAACATCGCGCAGGTCAAAGCTGGCGGACTCCGAATTTCGGTCGCCTGCCTTGCCGTTCATGATGTCGAGAAGACGCCGTGGCCCAGACCACCGCGTTCGAACATTGCTGTTGTAGAGCAGGATCCCAAGATCGACCTGCTCGCACCACTCCGCGTCTTCTGGGGCTTTGCCGTCGTAGTAACGGCGCTGCATGCGGTTGGCCAAACCGTTGTGGAAGTCGGCCGCCCGTCCATCCGCCGAAATCGATTGCCGTTGCCCCAATCCTTCGAACAGGCCGGAGAACTCCTCGGGCAATTCCTTTTTCAGTTGGGTCAGAGCGCCATCGAGGCTGCCGTCAGCCCGCTGAAGGAGCAGCACTACATCGGTGTTTTCCGGCTCTTCCTTGGTGCGCTTGTGGGGCCAATTGACCTCCAGCCAGCGGATCAGGTGTGATTTACCAGAACCAGGCTCGCCCTGAACTATGCAGAAGACGTGGTTACGGGCGGGGTCGCTCAAGGCGGCGAGCAGTGCGTGCTCGGTGCTGTCGACAATGTCGGTGGCGCGCATGCCCGAGCGATTGAAGCCACGCACAGGCGTGTGGGTCGCCAAGAACAGCGCGTCCCGGCCGGCCAGAGCCTCGGTTTTCAAGATGGCGTCAGCAGCGCTGGCGTCCCAGCAAGCCTTGCGGGGAAGCTCAAGCATCTGGCTCTCCGGCACGAATGACCACCGCGCCGATCGATTGGACACGATGGCGCGGGTCGCGCGAAAGAAGTGTCAGGCCTGTATCATCGCCCAGGCCCTTGAGTTCGATCTTTCCTTCATCGTGAAGGTCGCGCAGCGCCACGCTCAGAACGCGCGACAGCCGCGGCGGCGGCGTAAAGCCCATGCGCGCGGCGGTGGCGGTCCAGATCCGGCCGCCGTCCAGATAGGGCATGGCCTGTGCGATCGTGGCGACGACGTCGGAACTGGGGACCTCGACGTCCTTGGGCAACTGGGAGGCATTGAGCACTCGCCACAGACGCTCGGCGATGTACGGATAGAGCTCCCGGCGACCCAGATCGTTCGTCAGGTCGAGCGCCTGCAGCCATCGACGCCAGTGCGGCGGCTTGACCTCATTGAAACGCCGCTCGTCGCTTTCACCGCCACGGGGGGGGAGGGCCGCGTTGATCTGGTCGGCCAGCGCCTTGTTGCCGAGCGCCGAGAGCGCGCCGAACGCACTGTCCTGCTCCACCTTCAGGACCGCCCATGCAAAGCCCTCGAGGATCAGGGCGTTGGCTTCTTCGCCCGGCAAGCGCGAAAGGTAGGCGTGCACGACGTCCATAAAGTTGTCGTAGTCGGCCATCGGCGGGACGTTGAGCACATAGCGGTCGCGTCCGTCGATCAGGCCAAGACCTTGGGCGGCGGTAATAGACTGCTCTACAGCCGTGACCTGCGACTGCGCCGTGGTGCCGCTTGCATTGGAAAACCGCGGATTGAGCCAGCCGGCGATTTCGTCGCGTGTCAGGCCATCGGGGAATTGCGCCAAAAGGCTGGTCAGCGCCCAGACCCGGTCTGGTGTGCCTTGTGTGGCCGCGAGCAAAGTCATGCGCTCACCGTCCTTGCAATTTGCTGGGCCAGACCCGCCCGAGGCAGGGCGGCCTCGGCGTAAGCCAGGAGGAAGTGCTGAGACAGTTGGCGCTGCTCGAGCCGTTCGTGAGGATCGGCCACGACGTAGATCACCCTCGACTCTCCGTCCGCCAAGAACCCGCGAGCCAGGGCCATGCATTCGGCGATGGGCGGACCTTGCCGCGTGTGTATCATCGCGGTCGTCAGGCCGGGCAGTCGCCAACCCTGGTCCAGACAGTCTTCCAACGTCAGAACCAAGCCCAGTTCGGCGCCGTGGGCTAGTGCCGACTTCGCCGCCCTTTGAGCGAGATGCTCAGGCACGAGAAACTGTTCAACGCCGGCCTCGAGCAAGCGATGGACCAGGCGGTCGAACTCGTCGTTCAGGGCGAGGTGGTCGGGCGCGACGAGGATCTGGCGACCATTTTTTCCGTCATCCTCCCAAGGATCCCAGTACCGATCGACGCCCTCGGGACGAGCCGTGGTCGGTGGCGCGATGTTGCGGGCTCGACAATGGGGGCAGCGCCCGCAGGGTGGCGCCTGAACCACGTCAGGCTCGATCTGCAAGAACACGCCCGTGAGCAGGCAGGTGTCAGCGCCGCCGAGCATCAGGGTGCGAAATCCGTTGTACTCGGCGATTGACGCACGTTGCTCCTGATCACGCGACCAGAAGATCCGCGTCATGGCGGTGTCAGCGTCGGCGCCGTTCTCGAGCAGCTCCAGTTGATGCAGCTCGACTTCACACCGCACGGGCGTTTCGCCCTCATCGGTCAGCAAGGTCACGGTCAGCGCGCCGGCCCTTTGCATGAGATTGAGCAACGACAGGTTCCATCGTCGATTGGGCGCACCAGTCGGCCCGCGCAGGTCATGGTGAGCCGCGTCCAAATCCAGCGCCATGCGGCGTGCGCCGGTCTGCGTCCAGGACAGACTGGCGGCGTCACGAAGCGCGCGCCACCGCGCGACGCCCAACTTGCGCGTCAGCCATGAACTGGAGGAGAAGCGAAAGGCGTCGCGCTCGTCCGCCCGGCGGCCTATGGCGCGTGTGGTCCAGAGGCAGACGCCCAGACCCTGGTGACCATCGCGTGACGCGCGTCCGACCTCCTGATACCAGCGGGCGGCGTTCTCGGGCAGGCAGGCGTGGACAACCGCGCGGACGTCAGCCTTGTCGACGCCCAGGCCGAACGCGGATGTCGCGACGATCAGATCAAATTCGTCGTCCGCCCAGCCTTGGACGATTTCCCGGCGCACCTGACCATCGGAGATCTCGCCTGTGAACAACGACAGGCGCTCATAGCCCCGTGATTTGAGCGTGGCGTGAAGCGAGGTGGCCGCCTCCACCCGGGTGGTGTAGAGGATGGCGGGCCGAGGCAGCCGGTCGACAAGGTGCAGCAGGGCCTCATCCCTCAAGGCGGTGTCGTCGAACGCCCTGGTCAGAAGGTCGATCTCGTAGCGCGGCGTGCTGGCGTGAATCTCAAGCCAAGGACCGGCGCCATATTCCCGTCTCAGCTCCAGGCGCGAGGACGGATTGAGCGTAGCCGACAGCAGGACCACGCGCAGGGCGGGATGGGCCTGGCGCAACTGCCGGACCAGCGCGGGAAGTCGCTGGAAATCCGGACGGAAGGTGCGTCCCCATTGCTCGACGAGGTGGGCCTCATCGACGAAGATAGCCATAAGGCGCGCGGCGAGACCAAACTTCTCGTCCGCCGGTTTGGCCGCGTCGATGAGCGCGGCCTTGACCTCTCCGTTGAGAGCCGCTTCCGGCGACAGAAACAGAACCGGCACCTTGCCCTGACGAAAGTCGTCGAGGATCGTTTGCCGGGCGACGCCTCGCGTTGCGCCGGTGAGGGCGCAAGACTGCTCCAGCCCGGGCATCTTGCGCAGAGTTCTCTGATGGTCCTCGGCGAGCGCCACCGTTGGGGTGATCACCACCACGCAGGCGCCCGGCTCCTTCTCGCGCCAAAAACGCGGGCCGATCTGGAAGAGCAGGCTTTTCCCCGAGCCGGTCGGCATCGAAACCATCAACGCCGAGGCGTCGGGCATGGTCAGAAGGGCGCGCACGGCGGCTTTCTGGGTGGCGCTCTGATAGGCGTTATGGGCGGAAAGGCGCAGAAGGACGGCGTCGGCGACGACGGGCGCGAACAGGCGACGATTTCCGGTGTCCAAGGGCAAGGAGCGGGAAAGCCCGGTGACGAGATCGGTCTCGATCTCAAGCAACCGCACCCACGATCCCGAGCCCGTCCTAGCCATCCCAAACCGGGCGAGATTGGCCTCTTCCTGCGAGGTCAGGCGCACGCCTTCAGCATCCAGATCAAGACGGTCTTCCGAAAGGCGGGCAAGTTCTCGGATGAGCGCCAGACGGTCGCCAAACGACTGCGCGGCGCCCAGAGCGCGGCGGGTCCGGCCCTTAAACTCGTCGAGCCAAGTCGCGTCGCTTTGAGAAGAGTCCTCGGAAGAGGGGGCGCTCACACGGCCTTCCCCAATTGAATCATCTGACTATGCACGTTTCACCCCCTGCCCAGCTTTGCGCGGTTGGCGTGTGTCCGCAAGCCCGCCGACCTTAAAACGGGAGATGCGTCAGAACCGGACGCCTAGCCTTCGCGCCAAGCCTTGAAGCCGGCGGCCCGCAGATCGCAGGCCGGGCAGGTTCCGCAGCCATAGCCCCAGGGGTGGCGGTGCTCGCGGTCGCCCAGATAGCAGGTGTGGGTGTGCTCGATGACGAGATCCACGAGCATCTCGCCACCAAGGTCGTTGGCCAACTGCCAAGTCTGGGTCTTGTCGATCCACATCAGGGGCGTGTCGATGACGAAGCGGCTTTCGGTGCCCAGGTTCAAGGTCACCTGCAGCGACTTCATTGTGTCGTCGCGGCAGTCGGGATAGCCCGAGAAGTCGGTCTCGCAGACGCCGGTGATCAGGTGCTTGAGACCCCGGCGATAGGCGACGGCGGCCGCATAGGTCAGGAACAGAAGGTTGCGGCCTGGGACGAAGGTGTTGGGCAGGCCCGTCTTGCTGAAAGCGATCTCGCGGTCGCTGGTCAGGGCCGTGTCGCTGATCGCCGCCAGGGAGGGCAGGGCCAGCATGTGGTCGGGGCCCAGGCGCTCTGACCATTGCGGAAACTTGGCGCTCAACTCGGCGCGGAAGGCCTCGCGGACGTCAAGCTCGACCCTGTGGCGCTGGCCGTAGTCAAACCCGATGGTCTCCACGTGCTCGTGGCGTTGCAGCGCCCAGGCAAGGCAGGTGGCCGAGTCCTGGCCGCCGGAAAAGACAACGAGCGCCCCGCCCGACATCAGGCGTCCGGCCCGAAATAGGTGACGCGATCGGACGTGCTGTCGCGCAGCACGGCCACGCTATGGAGGCTGGTCACCTGGTCCTCGAGCTTGCGCCAGATGTAGGCACACAGGTTCTCCATCGTGCCGGGGCCAAGATCGTTGATCTCGTCCAGGAAGCGGTGGTCCAGCGCGTCGCGCGCCTCCTCCAGCTTCAGCTCCAGCAGGCTGGTGTCGATGATCATGCCCGACACCGGGTCAGGGCGACCGCGCAAGGTCACCTGTGCCCGATAGGAGTGGCCGTGGATGCGACGGCTACCCTCGGCATTGATTGCCCGCTCCAGCGTGTGGGCGGCGTCGAAGCGAAACTCTTTGGTCAGTTCGTACATGGCGCAGTGGGCTCTAACGGGCGCGCGAGTTGAGACTCGCACTCAAGAAGATCATGAGTCGGTCGTTTCCAGGAGCGCGCCTTGATCGGCCTCAGCCACGGCGCTCGCGCGGCGCTTGATGTCGGCCCGGGCGATCGAGGTCAGGTAGTGCGTCAGAGCCAGGATGTCGCGGTTGACGTTCTGGATCAGGTTCCAGCGGCGAACGTCGCCGTCGCCGAAATCCCAGGACCCCGCCGACCAGGCGGTCTTGCCTTGCAGGCATTTGAGGCCGGCGGCGAACTCCGTCCAGGAGCGGGCGCCGTCGGCGGCCAGAAGCTCCATGACATAGCCCATCGCCTGGATCCCTGCGCTGTGCACCAGGCGCGAGGTCTTGGGGGTATGGGCGATCCAGTCGTCCTTGAACTCGTGAGCCACGGCTCGGAAGAATTCGCTCGCCAGGATCATGCATTTGCGCTGGCCGTTGTCCTCTTGGATCAGATCTCGCATGACGCCGTCGCTCAGCGAGGCCATCAGGGCGCGCTGCACTGCGGTGTCGATGATCATGCCAGCGGGGTTGGTGTGCTGGCGGATCATCCCCCTCAGTGAAGAGATGTCGGAGTAATTCAGGCGCGCGGTGAGGGAGGCTGCGGCCGAGCGCACCTCCATGCGGTTGGGCAGGCCCTTCACCGTCGGCAACAGCTCATAGATCAGCGACTTGGGCAGGGGCCGGGTGTTGTTGATCAGCACAAACTGGCGGCGCAGCTCGGCCTCGTCGCGGCACACCATCGCCGCGACGAACACCTGGAAATCCTCGCGCTGGGTGGCGGTCAGAGCCGATAGGCGTTGTTGGCCGTCAACGACCAGGCCGGGCGGGCCATCGGTCATATCGATGGTGATCTTGACGACGCCCTCGCCCAAGTCCTCGACCTTCACACGGTCGGTGAAGGCCACGACCACCGCGTTGGGAAGGATCGAGTCGGGCTTGGCTAGATAGTCCTGGATCTCGCGGATGTGGCCGGCGATCTGGGGGCGCTGGAAACCCGACAGGTCACCCTGCGAGTCTCGCGACACCCGCTCGATCTGAGCGAACTTCAGGATGTCGCTGGCGCTCGCCGCGAAGGTCAGCACCTCGTGCTCGGGGCTTTGGTTGGCCTTTACGGCGGTGAAGGTAAGCTTGGTCATTCTGCGTCGCCCGCAAGGCTCGTAAGATCGTCGATCAGGGTCTTGTAGATGGCGAGGTTATGGATGCCCCGCCGCTTGTTGCGATTGCTCGCCCGAAACAGCATCACCTCGATGCCGGCCTGGCTGCAGATGGGGCAGCCACAGGCCTTCCAGGGGCGCTTGGTCAGAGTCTCTCGATACGCCGATTCCAGCCGCTTCATGACGGTGGTGTGACGCACGGCCTCGTAAGATTGGTCCGTGGCGATGATGGCGTTGTACTTGAGCACCGGCTCCAGGACGCTTTCGACATCGCGCTCGCCCTTGTCGAACGCGCGCAGCGCCGCCAGCGCCTCGACTTCGAGCTTGGAGAGATCCTCGGCCTTGAACGTTCCCTGTTTGATAAGCCGCGTCAGGCGCGGGTTCTCGATCGCTTGGGGGACCCGGATGGCGGTGTAGTATCGCAGCGCGCCGTGGCCATCGTCCTCGCGCAGGAAGTAGTTCTGCTTGGCGTCCTTGAAGGCGCGGATCAGCGGCGAAGTCGTGTCGAAGCTGGTGATGTCGTAGGCACCAAACGAGTCGATCTCGTTGGCCTTGGCAAAGCCCAGGATATGGATGCGCGTGATGGCCGGGATCGCATCGCGAATGGCGGCCAGACAGGTTTTGATCTGGTCCGACTTCAGCGGCACCATCCCTCCGATGGCGAGGTAGGTGTAACCCATCGCCACCAGCGAGCGGGCGGCCTCGGCCATGCTGTTGGGCGACCACCCTTGGACGACGCCCAGGGGCGTGAAGTTCTTCATCCCGCGCGTTTCGCGCCAGAAGGCGTCGGCGTTTTCCAGGGTGATGTCGTAGCGCCGCTTGGCCTCGGGCGAACCGCCGGCGAAGCCGACCAGGGTCTCGTCGTAGTCGAAGATGATATGGTCGACCGAGCAGCCGTGGGTGAACCCGCAATCGTCATAAAACTCGGCGGTGTCGCCTGGCGTATAGGGCGGCACGTCGTGGGCGACATAGGTAAAGGCCCCGCAGTCGCCAAACAGCGCCAGGTCGGCGAACTGCGGCTTGTCCAGCCGCATGAACTCGCGCACGCCGATCCGCCGAAAGCGCATGGCCTGGCTTTCGGTGTACTTGCCCTTGATCCTGTGGTCGCCGACGATCCCGCGCGACACCAGCACGCCGTCATAGGGCGCATAGCCCATGATCTCGTGGGGGTAGGCGTCGTCCCAGTAGGGCTTGCGATTGGGCGTGTTGCGATCATTGATGAAATCGTAGCCGGGGTCGACGAAGTCGAGGCTGTCGGCGAAAATGAACTTCATCGGCTGGCCCTGGAGAGTTCTCGGTCGAGGCGCAGCAGATAGTCCGTGAGCCCTTTGATGTGCTTGCTAGTGCTTTGCGGATCGTCCCACGACCACCCCAGTTCCTCCCACACCCCGCTGGTCCAGCGGCAGTGGGGCACCAGGCGCGAGAGCGATGCGGCGACGTCGGCGCGTGGATCGAGGGACGCATCGGCGCGGGTCCATACAGGATCCATCAACGCGCCCATGACGCGCACGCCGACCGAGTGGGTGAGACGACTTTCCTGGGCAGGGCGGCCCCAGGCCTCGGGGAAGGCGGCCTTGACCGCGCCCCAGTAGATGTTCAGCGCCTGCAGCATGCTGGGCAGATCGGCGCCATCAGCGGTGCGATAGGATCCCAGGGCGCCGCCAGGACGCAGGTTGAACTGCAGAGCGTTCATCAGCGGCGTGTCGGTGATGACGGGGCCGACCACGCCGGCCTCGGACTCGCGCTTGATCATCTTGTGGAAGGGCGAGGCCGGATCCTGGTTCAGGGCATTGCACAGCACGCTGGGAATGAGGCGCGGAGCAAGATCGCGAGGCAGGTCGACACTGACTTCGGGCAGCAGTTCGTCGATCAGACGCGAGGGCAGGGGCTTGGCCTTGTTGACCAGGATGAACTGCTCGCGCTGCACCTCAAGGTCGGACGAGACGAACGCGACGATCGGCACCAGGAGGTCTGATTGATTGGCCTTCGACAACGCCAGCGACCGCTGTTGGCCATCGACGATCCAGGCCGCGCGCTGACCCTCGGGGCGCAGCGGGATGGACAGCACCCCGCTCTGGACCGCGTCCGTGCCGCCTTGCGGCGCGGGACCGCGCGAAAGCTTGAAGGCGACCTCCTTGGAGAGCGCCAGGATGATGGCGTTGGGGAAGAGAACCTCGCCCTTCTTCAGGAACTCGGCGATCTCGGAGACGTGGCTCTTGATCTCTTTGCGCTGAAAGCCGCGCAGCAGCGTCTCGTCGCGGTGCAAGCGCGAGATGTCGGCGATCTTCATCACCTCGTCGCCACGGACGAAGAAGGCGAAGACGTCCAGGCTTGCCGCCTGGCGGGTGCGCAACGCGCGCACCGAGAGCATGGGCGCGCGGGTCAAATCAGTGCTCCCGGGCGCTCGCCGGCCACGGCCTGGAACAGCAGCTTGAACCGGCCCTGCTCGCAGGCCACGCCCAGCTCGTCGCGCAAGTGGCGCAGCATCGCGCCCGATCGCCCTTGGACCAGCGCCCAGTCCCGCAGGATCAAGGCGCGGATCTGCGCGTCGTCTAGTCGTTCGCGGCTGGGCTTTTCTCGCGCCTCGAGACCCTCTAGCGCGGCCAACACCGCTGTTCGATGGTCAGCGGCGTCGTCGAGAGCCACCCCGATTTTGTCGACGAAGTGCCTGAGCGCGCGTTGGGCGAAGTCGCTTTGGGTGCCGGCGTAGGCGCCGCCATCGAAGCGATCGAGTCGGTCGTCATACGGCATCCAGGCCGCGCCGAACGTCTTGGCCAGATCGCCGCCGGGCGCTTCCTTCGAAAACAGTCGCAGCCGCGAAAGCCGTTCGGCCGGCCAGCGCGACCAGGCGTCGGCCACCATGTCCAGGTACGGACGCGACAGAGCCGCCAGGATCAGGCCCTGACCCTCGAGCGCCGGCGCGGGCTCCAGGGCGCTTTCCACCTGGGCCCACCAGGCGCGCGCCTGATCGCCGGTCTTTCGCAGGATCGAGTCCGGGGCGTTGGGCGCGACGGTCAGGTCATAGCTCGGCGCGCAGCTCTCGGCGCTGATCAGACCCAGCCCGGCGGATACGATATAGAGGCGACCCTCGGCGGACTTCGTGGCTTGCGTCGCCTCACTGAAGGCGCGGCCCAGATAGAGCGAACCGGCTATCCAGGGCCGGCTGGCCGCCAACAGCCGTTCACGCCATGCCGCCCCGACCACTTCGGACGGACCCGACGCCAGGTCGCGGGCGCTGAGCTGCGGATCGGGCGCGTGCCGCTTGCGGTTCGTGCAGGTCGTGACGATGATGGGGTGTGCAGTTATTGGCTTGGCCTCTGAAGTTCGATGCTGCAGTTTCCTACTGCAGTCATATCCAAATCGTTGAGCAGTTTTCCGGGGCATCGGCCGTTCTGTCCCTGGAATTTTGATCCGAGTCTGCGGCGCGAGCCAGCGGAGGTTATGACGCGCGAGAACCGGGGGCAGGGCGGTTCAGCCGCGCGAAAAGTTCGGCTCATTGATCACCATTGCGATCAACCGGCCTGCAGGTCATCGATCATCTCCAGCATCTCGCGCAGTTTCTCGCGGGCGCCGGCCAGCTTGCGGGCGGTGATCAGGTCGTGACGGCCGGCCAGGAAGAGGACGGTCTCCAGGACCTCTTCGGAGTGGCGCAGCAGCTCGACCAGGTTCTCGCCGCTGGGGCCGTTGTTGGCGGCGAACCAGTTGCGTACGGCCCTTGGATTGGCGCGGGTCAGACGCACCACCACCTTCACCGCCGCGGAGCTCTGGCCGTACTCGCGCCGCAGCGCCTGAGCGATCGCCTCGACGAAATCCATGCGGTGCGGGTCGGGGCTTTGCGGAAAAGTTTTTCCCAAATCTGACCGAAGTTTTCGGTCCTTCTGCGAACGCGACATTCCCACCATCCCCGACCTAGGGTCGTAACCGGAGCCAAGGTGCTCCGGCTCGGTGACGTTTGGCGGGGGGACTGAAGACAGATGGAAAGTGTAACCTGCGACGAAAAGCCCGCCGGAGCGTCAGTGCGCGCGGCTCAGTACGTTCGGATGAGCACCGAGCATCAAAAATATTCGACCGAGAACCAGGCCGAGATCATCGCCCGGTACGCCGCGCGCAAGGGGGTCGAGATCGTTCAGACCTATGCTGACGAGGGCAAGAGCGGTCTGCGGCTGGACGGCCGCGATGCGCTCAAGCGCCTGATCGCCGATGTTAAGGCCGGCCGGGCCGACTTTCAGGCCATCCTCGTCTACGACGTCAGTCGCTGGGGCCGCTTTCAGGACGCCGACGAGAGCGCCTTCTACGAATTCCAGTGCCGCGAGGCCGGCATCATCGTCCACTACTGCGCCGAGCAATTCGAAAACGACGGCAGCCTTTCGGCCACCATCATCAAGAGCATGAAGCGGGCGATGGCCGGCGAGTACAGCCGCGAGTTGTCAGCCAAGGTCTTCACCGGACAGTGCCGCCTGATCACCCTGGGGTTTCGCCAGGGCGGGCCGGCCGGTTTTGGCCTGCGCCGCGTGCTGGTCGACGAGCATCGCCAGCGCAAGGGCGTGTTGAACCGCGGCGAGCAGAAGAGCCTGCAGACCGATCGCGTGGTTCTGGCCCCGGGGCCGGCCGAAGAGATCGAGATCGTCCAGCGCATCTACCGCATGTTCGTGCTGCATCGCCGGTCCGAGCGCGAGATCGCCATCCTGCTCAATGAGGAAGGGCTGGTGACGGATCTGGGCCGCGCCTGGACGCGCGGGGTTGTCCACCAAGTGCTGAGCAACGAAAAGTACGTCGGCAACAACGTCTACAATCGCGTCTCCTTCAAGCTGAAGAAGAAGCGGGTGGTCAACGAGCCCGACCACTGGGTGCGGGGCGACGGCGCCGACGCTATCGTCGATCCCGATTTCTTCCTGGCCGCGCGGCGGATCATCGAGGAGCGTACGCGTCGCTTCACCAATGAAGAGCTGCTCGAGCGTTTGACGGGGTTGCTGACGCAGCGGGCTGTCTCTCCGGCCTGATCATCGACGAGGTGGAGGACATGCCTTCCAGCTCCACTTACCGGCATCGGTTCGGCAGTCTCGTGCGCGCCTACGAACTGGTCGGCTACGCCATCCCGCGAGACTATCGCTACCTGGAGACCAACCGCGCCCTGCGCGCCTTGCACCCGAAGATCGTCGAACAGACGCTGGGCGCGATCCGCGGGCTGGGCGGCACGGTGCGGGTCGACCCCGTCACCGACCTGATGACCGTCAACGAGGAGTTCACAACCTCGTTGGCCATCGCTCGCTGCGCCCCGACCCCCAGCGGTGGTCGTTGGAAGATCCGGCTCGACGCGGGCCTGCGCCCCGACATCACCATCGCCGCGCGCATGAACGCCGACAACGCTACCGTCCGTGACTGGTATCTCCTGCCGTGGATCGACCTGGGTGAAGCGTCCAGGCTCAGGCTCGCCGAGGACAACGGCGTCTTCCTCGACGCCTATCGCTTCGATGACCTGGAGCCGTTCTTCGATCTGACGCGGCGCTTTCGCCTGCGGAGCGCGGCATGAACGAGCAGGATCAGCACATTCGCCGCATCCCGATCGCGGCGATCACCGTCCTCAACCCGCGCTCGCGCAACAAGCGGATCTTCCAGGAACTGGTCTCCAGCATCGCCAACCTGGGCCTCAAGAAGCCGATCACCGTCAGCGCCCGCGACGACGGCGGCTTTGACCTGATCTGCGGTCAGGGCCGGCTGGAGGCGTTCGTGGCCTTGGGCGAGACGGAGATCCCCGCCGTGGTCATGGAGGCCTCGGTCGAGGACTGCTTCGTCATGAGCCTGGTGGAAAACCTGGCCCGTCGCCAGCACAGTCCGATGGAGCTGGTCCACGAGATCGGCGCCCTGAAGGAGCGCGGCTACACGATCGCTGAAATCGCCCGAAAGACCGACTTCAGTCCCGAATACATCTGGGCGATCGTCTTCCTGCTCGAGAACGGCGAGGTGCGCTTGATCAACGCCGTCGAGCGCGGCGTCATTCCCCACACCATCGCCATGGAGATCGCCAAGGTCGGCGATGCAGAGGTCCAGAGCGCCCTGGCAGACGCCTATGAGAACAAGGCCTTGCCCCGGCAATCAGCTGGTGTCGATCCGCAAGATCATCGAGCAGCGCAAGACCAGCGGCAAGGCTGGCCACAGCGGAGCGCGGGGTGGTGGGGCAGAGCGGGTGCGGGTCACCGCCGACGCCCTGGTGCGGGCCTATCGCAAGGAGACCGATCGCCAGAAGCTGCTGATCAAGAAGGCCGCACTCGCCCAGAGCCGTCTGCTCTTCGTGGTCAACGGACTGCGGCGGCTCCTGGACGACGACCACTTCGTGACCCTCTTGCGGGCCGAGGCCATGCATACCTTGCCCAATCCCCTGGCCGAGCGCCTCGGCGTCCACGAGGCCTGAAATGGCCCCCGTCCGCGCCGCCTTCGAGCAGGACCTGGTCACGGTTCGGCTCGACGAAATCCTGCCCATGCGCAAAACGCCCGAGAAGGTCCTGACCTCGGTGAAGTTTCGTCGCATCGCCCAGTCGGTCGCCGAGGTCGGCGTCATCGAGCCGCTGGTCGTCGTCCGCTCGCCCGGCGGCGGGCCCTACATGCTGCTCGACGGCCATGTGCGCTTGGCGATCCTCAAGGACCTGGGCGAGCGCGAGACCCGCTGCCTGATCTCCGACGACGACGAAGCCTTCACCTATAACAAGCGGGTCAATCGGCTCGCCACCATCCAGGAGCACTACATGATCGTTCGCGCCATCGAGCGCGGCGTTTCCGAAGAGAAGCTCGCGCGCGCCCTGAATGTCGACGCCAAGGCCATTCGGCGCCGGCGCAGTCTGCTGGAGGGCGTTACGCCCGAAGTCGTCGAGATTCTGAAGGACCGGGCGGTCAATCCGGTGTCATTCGACGCGCTTCGCAAGATGAAGCCGATGCGCCAGATCGAGGTGGCCGAGCTGATGGTCTCGGCCGGAAACTACACCTCCGCCTACGCCAAGGCCCTGCTGGCCGCGACCCGCCGGACCGATCTGGTCCATGCCAACAAGCCCAAGAAGGTCGGCGGCATGACCAGCGAGCAGATGGCGCGGATGGAGCGGGAGATGGAGTCGCTGACCCAAGGCTTCAAAGCCCTGGAGACCTCCTATGGCGACGATGTCCTGCACCTGGTCATCGCCTCAGGCTATCTATCCCGCCTGATCGGCAACGCCGAGATCGAGCGGTATCTGCGCGGGCGCCATTCTGAGATCCTGGGCGAGTTTCGGGCCATCGTCGCGGCGGCGTTGCTGGATCGGGCGGTGACTTTGGGCGGGCCGAGCGAACCCAGTCTGTAAAACAGCGCGGTCATGGGCAAGCTGCACATGTTCACCAGGCCGAGCGGTCGCCTGGTTCGAAGGAGCCTGCGCAGGCTTTCCTTCGTCGGCTTTCAGAATCGCAGCATCCTTCGGTCGAAGCGAATGTCCGCCGGGAGTCCAGCCGACCCCATGGCCAGCCAACTGAACCTTCCTTTTTCCAAGCCGCTGCTGAGGCGCGGCCGAGCCAGCCTGTGGATTGTCGCCTGCCCGGACAGGGACGAAGAGCGAGCAGCGGAATTTCTTTCGCGATTTCGCCACCTTTTCGTCGACGCCCGCACCGGGGCGCTAACCATAGCGCCTCAGGATCACATCCTGCTCAAGATTCAGAACCGTGGGCGCTTTGAGCTTTTCGGTCCGGCCTTGCCGGCTAACGGCGCGATCGATCTCGACCTCGACTTGGCTCTCAGGGCTGCGGACTTGGCAGAACCGGCCATGGATGTGCGGCCGGATGAGAGATCCCGCCCGGTGGTAGGAATTTTCTTCGGGCGTTCGGGGCTTGCAACCGCACCACCGCCCAGGGACGCCACCAGCCTGGAAACCATCCTAGCGACCCTGCGGCACGCAACATTTCAGGCCTCACATCAGGCGCGGCTGGATCGTTCAGAGCGTGCCTACGAGCATTTGGCCGGCGTGGCCCCGCCCGGGCTGCTGGGGACCTTCACGCGTGAAGCGGCTGACGCCGCGCGCCAGCTCTGCGGTTCACCGCAGGACACACCTGCGGTGGCGCGGATGCAGGAGCTCTATCAGCAGGCAGACGGTTATTTTCGCCAATCGGGCCTGATTGGCCAATCTGACCGAGTGCGCGCCCTCTCGGACACCTCCGGCCTTGATCAATTGTGTTTTCCATTCGCGGAAACGGTAGGGGAGGGCGGGTTGGGCTCCACGCGCATGGCTTATCGCTACCTGCGCCTGATCGCTCACCGTTTCGATGCGCCAGCCTTGTTTGGAGCGCGTTCCACGGCGCAGGTAACGACGCCCCGGACGCGGATCGCCGACCTTGAGCTCAGCGACGCAGTCTTGTGTCGCTGGCTCGCCGGCCTTGGCTCATCACGGCTTCGCGCCTGGCACGACTGGTCGCCCGGCGAAGGCCCGGGCCGGTGGACACTGCAGGCTGGGCTCGACACTGATCTTTCCGTGCTGCTGGGTATTGCTGGACGTACGGGCGAAAAGGGCGGTAGATACTCGTTAAAGGCGTGGGGGCGGGGCTGTGTGGTCGAGCCGCGGAGGCTTGATTGCGCGATCGGAGAGCCGGCGCGTCTGTCGATAACAACCGATGGCCGGGGGGCTGGCGGTGTGGATCTGGAGCTCACCAGCGGCTCTGGCGCACGGTTGCCTCTTCGTCTGAAAACGCCGGACGCAGATGCTGAACAGCCAGAAGGTTTTCACCGACAGGGACGCCATTGAGCTCTTCGGGGACTACGAAACCCATCGCTTGAAAATCGAGCTGGGCTTGGAGGAGTTTGGGGGTGCCACCCCTGGCGCTGATATCCGCGACGCTGCTGATATCGTAGCGGCCGCCGCTCACAAGATCGTCGATTTTGGTGTGGTGTCCGACCTTGATGCTGCGCTGCTTGGCGAACTGGCCCTCGCCGGTAAGGCGCTGTTTGACAGCGTCATCCTTCCAAACGAGCAAACCAAGTTCCTGCTGGAGTTGGAGCGGGCCAGTGACAACCAGACCGACCGGCCGATGATCCGTGTTACCGGCTCGGCGACGCGCGTCCCCTGGCCGTTGATGTATTTTGGACCTCTCGAGCCGGATGATACGCCAGCGCTGGAGCTCTTCCTAGGCGCTCGGTATCTTTTTCTCTTCTCCCCGGCCCACTACGACTCGATGTCGATCGAAAACGACCTGGCGGGGTCCCCCGAAGAGTTGAAGACTTTCTGGACCGTCGAGCAGGACGGCTCTCTGGCCCATGTATGGGACGATACCTATCTCTTGGCTGATCAGCCGGCCAACCGCCGATGGTACGCCCCACTTTCGCCTAACCTACGGCGAGAGCTTAGCGTGTTGAGCGACAAGCCCGCCGACCGGCCGGCGATGGAAGAGCAACTCAGGAGCTTCGCCACGAGCGACAACAAAGCAGTTCTGCATTTAGACTGCCACGGCAAAATGAGGCCGGGGACGTATGATCCTTCGCGCGTCGCCATCCATGTGCGTGAAAAATTCCTAGCTGAACACGGCAAGGTCAGCGCGTGGGCATTCGGAAGCAATCCCAGACTCCTGGCCACTCTGAATGTCTGCCATTCGGGCGGCAGCCGCTTAGCTGAAGAGCATACCAGCATCGCCGAGGCCTTCATGAACCAGGGCATCGGAGGCGCGATCGCGCCCTTTGCCAAGGTTCCGTACAAATTGGCCATGCGCCTAAGTCGCCTGACCTACGAGGGCCTGTTGGCCGGGGCAACCGTGCGAAGCGCGTTTGACAGGGCGCAGATGGAAATGCTGCAGGACGATCCAGCCGTACTCCTCTTCGCCATCTGGGCCGACGTGCCCTATGTCGACTCTCCACTAGCCAAGCCTGGCCTCAACTTCACGGCCGGGCAGGCCTGATCATGGGGCAGAAGGTCAATCCGATCGGGCTGCGGCTCGGCGTCAACCGTACTTGGGACAGCCGCTGGTTCGCCGACGGCGAACAGTACGGCAAGCTTCTGCACCAGGACCTGGCGGTCCGCGCGATGCTGAAGAAGCGCCTGTACCCTGCCGGTGTCTCGCGGGTCATCATCGAGCGTCCGCACAAGAAGTTCCGCGTCACGATCTATGCCGCCCGTCCGGGCGTCATCATCGGCAAGAAGGGCGCCGACATCGACAAGCTCCGCAAGGATCTGTCGGTGATGACCGAAGGCGAGGTTCACCTGAACGTCGTTGAGATCCGCAAGCCCGAAACCGACGCCCAGCTGGTGGCCGAGTCCGTCGCCCAGCAGCTCGAGCGCCGGATCGCCTTCCGCCGCGCTATGAAGCGGTCGATCCAATCGGCTGTTCGTCTTGGCGCCAAGGGCATCCGCATCAACGTGTCGGGCCGTCTCGGCGGCGCTGAGATCGCGCGGATGGAATGGTATCGCGAAGGTCGCGTGCCGCTCCACACCCTGCGCGCGGACATCGACTACGGTTTCGCGGAAGCCAAGACCACCTACGGCATCATCGGCGTGAAGACCTGGATCTTCAAAGGCGAAGTGCTGGAGCATGACCCGATGGCCCAGGACAGACGCTGGGCCGCCGAGGCTCGCGGCGGCGAGGAAGGCCGTGACCGCGGCGACAGAGACGGCCGTCGGGGTGCGGCGCATGCCGACGGCCGTTACGGTGACTCGGGTAGTGATCGCAGGACCTCCAGAGACGTCGTCCGGCCCGTCGGACGACCGACCGCGCCCCGGGCGGCGGCGGGCGTTGCGGGGGAATCCCCGCAGGGGGAGGCCCGGGTAAGTCCACGTGTGGTGGTTTCCAAGATCGCTGAAGTTTCCGCTCAACCTGAACCAGTCCCGGCTGAGCGGGTTAACCGAAAAGTCATTGAAACGAAGCACGATTGGATAGCTCGGGCGGAACGTGAACTGATGCACGTCTTTACGACACCTTCCGCCGACACGGCCGAGCGTCGTGATCGGATTGTCCTGTTGTTGGAGCATGGGCAGCGGGCGCTCGCCGAGAACGTCTCCGAAGCGCCAATCTCACGTCGTCTGGCCGCTATCCTGCCCAGACTGTTTGAAGAGTTGTTCGCCACCGACAACAAGATCAGCTGGGCGGCCGCCTACGCCATCGCTGCTCTGCGTGCGCCCAAGCAATTCACCGCGGGCGATATCCCCGCGCGCAACAGCGCCCTGGAACGCGCGGTTCGTGGAGAGCTCGAAAGTTATCTGGCCGACCGACGCAACAGCCTCTTGTCCAAGGTGGAGATATCCGAGGTTAGCAAGCGTGGGACCACTTTCCGCGTCCAAGGCCGCGCTAGTGTGTCCACGGCGCTGCCCATCACCCTTGACGGCGTCCATCCACAAATGAAGCTGCCGCGATGGGCCAACACCGACGTCTCGACCCTGAGGGTTCAGATCAGCGAAGCCCGTGGATCGTTGGGACAGCGCTTTGAAAACGTTGTCCAGCACAGCGCATCAGAGCCGGATGAAGTCTTGGCGACCTGTGATTTTGAATTCGATTTCGCGGGACCTGAAGTCAGTGCGGTGACCATCAACCTCTTCCTTGATGGTCACCGCCTGGATGTTCACCGGTTCACTACCGATCGTCTATTGGCCGTCCCAGTCGTCTGACAGCAGGACGTCTTCGTCGCTATCCGACCAGAGCTCAGCGAGTGCGGCCTCGACGACGGCCTGATTGTCCTCGCTCGCGTAGATATTCTCCGGCCGCATGTCACGAAGACGCAGAGTTCCGTCCTCCTGCTCTTCCAGCAGCATCAACTCCAGCCCGAAATAGAGCGGTTCTTTGGCCGAAAAATAGATCTCCGCCTCGCGCTTTCTGACGACCGACAGGCCCTGGCCGGCCTCAGCGATCTCACCCATTTCCGCAGACACGTCGATGTCGTGATTGCGATCGTCGAGCACCTGCACCTCCAGACCGCGGGCCGACCAGGCGCCGGTCACGAGGTAGGCCTTGCGCCCTTGCAATGAGCCTTGGAAAAGATCCGAAAAGCGGCTGGCGGAGAGCACCTTGTAGGCTTCGTCGAACTTGAGGCGTTCGCAGGCGGGCGCAACGAGCTTGAAAGAGGCCTTGCTGGCCTTTTTGGCCTTGAGTTTGGCGGTGACGGCGACCTTGTCGACCAGCCCCCCGATCAGCGGAATGCGGGCCAGAATATTCGTGGAATCCTCGATCTCCATTGCGCTCGTCATCGTCGTGTTGAGTACCTGGGTCTTGGAGGTCGTGACCCGCTCTCCGGGCAGCTTTGACGGCGGCGGCGTGATCGCGTTCTTTAGATCCCAGGTCTCCAGCATGCCCGACTTCCGGTCGCCGATCACGTAGATCCGGCTAAGGGCCGACTCCCGGCGCGCGATCTTGATGGGATTGATCCGCATATCCAGGAACAGCCTGAGCAGCGGATCAGAGGTCTTGGAATTGCATATCATGTTCGAGATCCCCCTAAGACTGTGCAATGCTCCGATACCACACGTCGGCAGGCAAGCCGTTCCAACCGATCAGCAGGGAAAAGATATCCAGCGGTGCAATGCTCTTCAGCGCTGCCGAGGGACCATCAGCCGTGAGCGCTGAGATGTTGCGCGACCAACTCATCTGCCAACAGGCTGGGGCGAACCAGGGCGAACCAGGGCGAACGGTGTTGTGCGATCTCCATGTCGACGCCGCCGAGCGTGCGGGTCTGCCCGATTTTGTGGCGACGACCTAAGGGTTGTTAATTTTCCATTTACAACCAAACCAAGTTCGATGAACTTCGTTATGTGGGATTGGGGCAAAAATTCCTGGCGGTGTTGGCTGCACTGGCGTGTTTTGCGCCAGCGCTCGCGAGCGCTGACGACAGGCCCTCTCTTCCGGGAAGCTTCAGGATCGGAGCCGGCGGCAGCGCCTCCTATTCGATACCGATACAGCTGCCCCCTGGAGCCGGAGGCACCGCTCCGCTCCTGGCGCTGAGCTACGACAGCCAGAATACGGCGGGCGCGCTGGGCGCGGGGTGGACGGTTACTGGCCTTTCCGTCATCACCCGGGGTGGCAAGTCCATTTTCGAAGACGGGGCCGCAGACGGCGTGCGTCTGACCACTGAAGACGCGCTCTATCTGGATGGCCAGCGCCTGGTGGTGATCACGGCCCAGCCGGGCGGCGGTGGCCAGCGCATCGAATATCGCCTGCGCAATGACGACGGCAGTCGCGTTGTCGAGCAGAGGAACGGTGCAGCCAGGGTCTTCACTGTTCAGCGCAAGGGCGGCGTAAAGCTCGTCTACGGAGGAACGCCCGACAGCACCATCAGACTCGCCGATGGCTCAGCGCTCCTCTACGCGCTTAGCCGAACCACGGACACGTTCGGCAACTACGTGCTCTATCGGTATGTCCAGAACGGGTCAGGCGGGTTCGCCCTGGCGCAAGCCGAGTTCACGGGTAACGACACGCCGGGCAAGCCCGCTCAGGCGCCCTATGCCTCGGTCGATTTCGCCTACAGCACGCTCGCAACGCAACCGACGAGCTACTTGGAAGCTGACAATGGGCGCCAGGTCGACGATCCCCAGGGGGCGTCGGCAGGTGTCGCAAGCCGATCTCCCGACGATCCAGGCCCGCCCCGCCGGCAGCCGCAACGTGAGCAGTCCGACGAAGCTGCCGACGCAGGGCGCGACCGCCAGGGCCATGATCGTCCAGGAATGAGCGAGGCTCACGCGTATCGATCCCCTTGCACGAATTCGCCGCCCGTAGGGTGATCGCGAAAATTGATGACGCGCGCGCGAAGGTAGACGTCGGGGCCGAAGGTGACTCTTCTCCGACCTTGGGAAGATCTGCTTTTGAGCGGGTCGCCGCCTGGCCGATAGCTGTCGCAAATCCGTGAAGGTCCTGCGCTAACAAGCCCACTTCGCGGCGCGCTGCGGGGCCGGTGCCGATGTCAGGGTCTATCTTTCGCACAGGGTTTGGAGCGTGCGCGCTGGCGTTCGCCATGGCGGCGCCGTTCGCGCCCGTGATGGCGGCCCCGGCCGCGACGGCGGTCTACGCCTATCCGAGCCTTCCGTTGTCCGAGGCGCTGGCGCGGCTGGCCGAGCAGTCCGGCTTTCATGTCAATTACGACGAGCGCCTGGCCCATGGCCTGACCTCGCGCCCGGTCAGCGCCTCGACGCCCCAGGACGCCCTGGATCAGATGCTGGCGGGCACCGGGCTGGCGCCGCGCTTCACCCGGCGCGACGCCTTCACCCTCGTGCGCCGTTCGCCGGACGCGCGGCCCGACATGCGGCTGGACGACATGGTGGTCACCGCGCCGGTGATCGGAAAGGCGCGGTCCAGCGACTACGCCTGGTACGGCTCGATGCTGCTGGAGGAATGTTTCCGCAAGCTGCGGGGGCAGACCGCGCTGAAGGGCCGCAAGTACGAGCTGCAACTCTATGTCTGGCTGGACTCCGCCGGCGCGGTCACGCGCCTGGAGGCCGTGGGTCCGGAGGAGCAGGCCGAAACGCGGATGCTGATCGAGCAGGCCTTGGCCGAGTTGCACATGGTCAGCCTGCCGCCCACCGCCATGCCCCAGCCGATCAGGATGCGCATCAGCGCGATGTGATGGCGGTTTGGGCAGGAGCAGTGTCTCGAACCGGGAGACAGGGCGGGGCGTCGTCGGGGCGCGGACGTCGCATCGCCGTGGCGCTGGGCGTGACCCTGCTGGTGCATGGCGCGATGCTTTGGTCGTTCCTCGGGCGTCGCCAGGGACTGGAACCGCGGTCGTGGACCATGGACATGCTGCTGGTCAGCGCCGACGGAACGCCGCAGGCCGCGCGCCAGGGCGGTCGCGTCGAGGCCGCGTCGGGCGGCGCTCCGACGACCGGACGGAAGCCGGCGCAAAGCCCGGCGCCGGTCTCGTCCGGCGATGGCGCGGGCGGCGGGCGGGGGAGCGACGGCCAATCCACGCCCGAACTTTCCCAGGTCGCCCCGCCCTCGACCCAGACGGGCGAGGCGAGCGGCGCGCTCGACGGCCTGGACAGGGCGTCCTCGGAGGGGGCGGCGGCCGACAACGCCTATCAGCGCGCATTGCAAAGGCACATCCGGCCCTTTCGCCGATATCCCGCCGACGCGATCCCGCGACGGGCCGAGGGCGTCGTGGTCGTGCGCTTTCGCGTGAGTCGGACGGGGAATGTCGAGGAGGCGTGGGTCGCGGAGCGTTCGCCCGACCCCGCCCTGGATCGCGCCGCGCTGGAGACCCTTTGGCGCGCCGAGCCGATGCCGGGCGTGCCGAGCCAGTTCCCCGCGCCGGTCGAGGTCGAGCTGGCCATGCCGTTCAGGTTGCCTGGCCGATGAACCGCGACGTGCTGATGGGCTGGTTCATGCGGCTGTATCCGGAGCTGCGGACGCGGCTGCGGGGGCGGTTGCGTTCGCAGGACCTGGCCGACGAGGCGCTGAACGAGACCTGGCTGCGGCTGTCGCGCGAGGGCGAGGTGGGGCAGGTCCGGGACGCCAGAGCCTATCTGTCGCGCATGGCGATGAACATCGCGATCGACCGCAAGCGCGCCGGCGCGCGCCTGGCCTCGGCGATCGACATCGACGCCGTCCTGGCCCTTCCCGATCCCGACCCCGGACCCGAGCGCGCGGCGATGGCGCGGCTGGAGCTGAGCGCGGTCGAAGAGGCGTTGGCCCGGTTGACGCCACGCCGCCGGGCGATCCTGGCCGCCGCCCGCCTGGAGGGCCGCTCCTGCGCCGACATCGCCTTGGCGATGGGGCTTTCGAAGCGGACGGTGGAGATGGAATTGAGACACGCCCTGGATCACTGCGCCGATCATTTGGCGTCGCTGGAAAAGATCGGCTTCGTAAATCCCGACGCCGGTTCGTCTAGATAAGAGAATGGTCGCGAGCACTGGATGATGGACATTAGACGCGACAGCCCCGGGGGACTGCCAGACGCGGATCTGGATGCGCAGGCGCGCGCCTGGATCGCGCGCCTGAAATCGGGGGGCGCGACCGAACTGGACTTGCGAAGACTGGCCAGCTGGCGGGCCAGCTCGCCCGACGCCGAGCACGCCTTCGACCGCGCGCGGCGGCTTTGGGCGCGGCTTGGGCCGGCCCTGCAGGCCAGCGCCGACGCCAGGGTCGTGCCGCTGCGCCGTCCGTCGATGTCCCGTCGCGCCATGATAGGCGGCGGCGGCCTGATCGCCGCCTGCGCCGTCGCGGGCGTGTATCTGGCCGGAGGGACGCAGCGCCAGGACGCCATGCCCGGCACGGTGTTCGTCACCGAGAAGGGACAGCGCCGCCGCGTCGCGATCGCGCCGGGCGCGGTGGCCGAGCTCAACACCGCGACCCACGCGCGGGTCTGGAACCAGGCCGGCGAAAACGGGCTGGAGCTGATGAGCGGCGAGGTGCTGATCACGCTGGCCGGCGCCTCTTCCGCGGGGCGGTTCGTCGCCAGGGCTGGGGAGGCCGTGGCCATCGCCCGCGCCGCCGAGTTCCTGTTGCGCCGCCAGGGCCAGCAGGTCAGCGTCCTGTGCATGAAGGGCGACATGGTGGTGACGCGCGGCGACCAGGACTTCGCCCTGGCGCCCAACAGCCTGCTGAGCCTGGACGGGCCGCGAGCTGTGCTGAGCCAGGTGCGCGACACCGTGGAGACGACGGCCTGGCGGGTCGGCCAGCTGGTCTACAAGGATCGTCCGTTGATCGAGGTGATCGGCGAGCTCAATCGCTACCGCAAGGGGCGGATCGTGCTGCGCGACAAGGCCCTGGCCACCCGGCGGATCAGCGGCGTCGTGCACCTGGACCGCATCGACGGCGCCTTGACCAACTTCGCCCGATCGCTGGATGTCCGCATCGTGCGGCTGCCCGGCGACATCGTCGTCCTGGGCTGACCGGGCGAGGCGCGCGGGAACGTCCATGGGACCCGCCCGCCGCTTTCTTTGCGCATTCGCCGGAGCCGTCTCGTCCATAGGGCAGGAGGCTTCGATGGCGACAGCAGGACAAGGGCGGGCAGGCGTTGCCGCGAGCGGCGCGTCTCTGGCGTTGGATGCGGCCCTGGCCGAGACGTCGGACTTCGCCGCCTGTTTCGACGTGCTGGAAGCGAGCGCCGCGAGCGCCGGCTTCAGTGATGTTCTCTGCCGTCACTTCATTGAGGGGCACGGTCACGCGGACGGCCATGAGCGCCACACGCTGGATGGCGCGGTGTCGGCCTTGATGGCCGAGAGCGCCTTTCGACGCGCCTGGCCCGTGGAGGCCTACGCCCTTGGCCGCAGCCGACCGTTCCGCTGGACGACGTCCGAATGGCCCGGCGAGCAGGGTGTGACGGCGCGCCGCGCGATGGAGCGGCTGGCCGCGGCCGGCATCGAGGGCGGCGTGTCCCTGTCGGTGCGCGGGCCCATCCAGAGGGCGACCGTGGTCACGGGGTTCTGCGCCATGTCGCGGCTGTCGGCCTTCGCCGGTGACGGGCTGGATCGCTGGCAGGTCGCGGTGTCGCGTTTCCATGCCCGACTGTGCGAGGTGCTGTCGCCCCAGGTCATGCCGCCGGACCTTTCGCGACGTGAACGCGAGATCCTGCACCTGACGGCCAGCGGCCTCACCGCCCTGGCCGTGGCGCGCGAGCTGGGGGTCGCCGAGGCGACCATCAAGTTTCATCTCGCGGGTATTCGAAAAAAGTTGGGTGTCAGCAAAACTTCCGGCGCGGTGGCCAGATTCCAATCTCTGACGGGCCTTTTGAGTTGAATTCTAAGGTTTAGGGAATGTAATTACTGCCTTGAAGGTAGTAATTTTGCATTGATTGAAGCTGAATTACATTGAGAAGCTCGCCAATCGGCGGGCTTATCTGCGTTGTAGGTTAAATTATAAAATCTCTATACTATAGTATAGTATTATGGATGTCGTAATCGACTGCTAGCAGCTGCCCCATCGGTCGGGGGCGATCGTTTCGCATCACCCCGGCGCTGTCGCGTTTTTGAGGGTCGGGGGCGAAATGATCGCTGAGAGAACCGCCATGGTCTTGGTCCATGGCAGCAAGGTCTTGTCCGCATCGTTGCGCGGCGCATTGTGCGCCGCCTCGGCCGCCGCCGCTCTTTGCGCCGCCGTGCCGGCCCTGGCCCAGGACGCCGACGCGCCGATCGCCACGGCCAACGGCGAACAGAACGACCTGCGCTTCGACGTCATGGAGTTCGAGGTTTCGGGCAATTCGGTGCTCGGCGCGGTCGCCATTCAACGCGCCCTGACGCCCTACACCGGCTTCGGCAAGGGCGTGCCGGACGTCGAGGCCGCCCGTGGCGCGCTGGAGAAGGCCTATCGCGACGGCGGCTACGCCACGGTCGTGGTCGAGGTGCCGGCTCAGGACGTCCGCAGCGGGATCGTCAAGCTGGCGGTGGTCGAGGGCAAGGTCGACCAGGTCCGGGTGCGCGGCGCCCGCTACGTGCTGCCCAGCGAGATCAAGAGCGCCCTGCCGGGCCTGGCCGAGGGCGCGGTGCCCAACGTGCCGTCCCTGCAGAAGGAACTGGGCGACGCCAACAGCCGCACCACCCGCACCATCACGCCGGAGTTCCGCGCCGGTCAGGCGCCGGGCACCGTCGATGTCGACCTGATGGTCGAGGACAAGCGTCCGTGGGGCGCCTCGCTGGAGCTCAACGACCAGTACAACCGCTCGACCGAGCGCTGGCGCGCCAACGCCTCGGTGCACTACGACAACCTCTGGCAGCGCGCCCACAGCGCCAACCTGTTCTTCCAGACCGCGCCCGAGGAGCCCAGCCAGATCCAGGTCTGGTCCGGTTCGTACTACGCGCCGATCGGCTATGGCCGCACCAGCCTGCTGGCCTATGCCGTGCAATCCAACACCGACGTGGCCACGATCGGCGGCCTGGCGGTCCTGGGCGACGGCTTCATGGCCGGCGCGCGGGTCATCCGCACCCTGGGCGGCTCGCCCAAGGGCACGGTCCAGTCGCTGCTCTTCGGCTTCGACTTCAAGGACTACATGGACCAGATCGGCCTGATCGATCCGGCCACCGGCCAACTGCTGACCTTCGACACCCCGGTCACCTACCTGCCGTTCACCGGCCAGTACCGGCTGCTCGGCGGCAACGCCAAGTCCAACTACGAGATCACGCTGGGCGCCACCTTCGCCTTCGACGGCGTGGTCGGCGACCAGGACGAATTCGGCGGCCAGCCGGACGATCCGCTGAAGCCGGGCGACCAGAGCCATCCGGGCAAGCGCGCCGACTCCGAGGCCAGCTTCTTCTTCCTGTCCGGCGCGGCCAACTACACCCGCCGGTTCCCCGAGACCTGGGAAGCCAAGCTCTCGTTCGACTGGCAGCTGTCGGCCGTGCCGCTGATCTCCAACGAACAGTTCGTGCTGGGCGGCGCCAACAGCGTGCGCGGCTTCCGCGAGGCCGAGGTGCTGGGCGACAGCGGCTTCCGACTGGCCGCCGAGGTCAATCGCAAGGTCCCGATGAGCTGGGCCGGCGCGGCGATCGACAAGGCCGTCGACTGGAAGCTGGGCGTCTTCGCCGAAGGCGGCGGCACGTTCCTGAACCGGCCGCTGCCGGGTGAAGAATCCGAGTTCTGGCTGGCCAGCGTCGGCGTCTCGACCCGGTTCGAGGTGCGCGAGGCCCTCTATGGCCAACTCGACCTTGCCTACCAGTTCCAGGAAGACCCCAGCGGCTCCGGATCACCGGTTCCAGACGACGTGGGCGACCTTCGCCTGCACGTGAAAATTGGCGTCAAGTATTGAGGCGGAAAATGAACAGGAAACATCTCTTAGGTCTGATTGCCGCCTTCTCGGCTTTTACGTCTTTTCAGGCCGCTGTGGCGGCTGACGGCGAGTGGTTCGACGATAAACTGAAGATCCGCAAGGAGATCGTGGTCAATCCCGGGCCCAAGGGCGCGGGCCTGGACGCGACGACGCCGACCTTCCCCTTCGCCCTGCGGCTCTCCGAGCAGACCGTGGCGTTCGGCGACCTGAAGGAAGACGGTTCGGACCTGCGGGTCACCGGTCCCGACGGCAAGCGCGTCGAGCACTATGTCGAGAGCATCGACCCCAAGGCCGGCCTGGCCGTGGTCTGGGTCAAGGGCACGAGCCTGGATCCCAAGTCGAGCCAGACCTACCACCTCTATTACGGCGGCGACGCCAAGTCGGTGGCCAATTCGGCCGCCGTGTTCGACAGCTCCGAGCTGCTGGCCCTGGACTTCACCGACGGCGCCAAGGACCGCACCCGCAACGGCAACGACGTGGTCGGCGCGGTCGCCACCGCGCCGGGCTTTGCGGGCCAATCGGCCAGTCTGACCGGCGCGCCGGTCCGCATCGCCGCCTCCACCAGTCTGACCGCGACGGCGGGCGCGCCCTTCACCCTGATGATGTGGGTCAAGCCCGCTCAGGCGCAGAACGCCGTACTGGCGCAACGCGCGGGGCTGAACCTCGGCCTGGCCGGCGGCCAGGTGGTCGCCCAGGTCGGCGGGACCCAGGTCGTCGGCGCCACGCCGGTGGCGCCCGGCGCCTGGACTCACGTGGCCCTGGTCGGCCGCGCCAACGGTATGATCGACCTCTATGTGGGCGGCAAGCTGGCCGGCAGCGGCCAGGGCGCGACCCCGGCGCTGAGCGACGACCTGATCCTGGGTCAGGGCTTCACCGGCCAGATCGACAACGTCCGCTACGCCGCCGCCGAGCGGTCGGCGCCCTATGTCAACGCCGTGGCCCTGTCGGACAATGGCCGAGGTCTGGTGACGTTCGGCGCCGAAGCCGCGCGGTCGGGCAAGTTCGAGCTGGGCTACTTCGTCACCGTCGTCACCAACGTGACGCTGGAAGGCTGGGTGGTGATCGGGCTCTGCGGGATCCTGCTGGCCATCGCCATCTGGGTGATGGTCACCAAGTCCTCGCTGGTCGGCAAGATCGAGAAGCAGAACGCTTTCTTCCGCGAGGCCTACGGCGCCGCCGCCGACCTGAAGGCGGCGTCCCTGCGCGACGAAGCCGCGCACGAGCGCGACTCGACCCTCTCGGAAATCTACCTGGCGGGCATGAGCGAGCTGGATGCCCTGGCCAAGTCGGGCTCGGCCCGGTTGTCGGTCGGCGCCATCGAGGCCCTCAAGGCGCGGATCGACGGGGTGCTGTCGGACCAGTCCTACAAGCTGTCGCAAGGCATGGTGCTGCTGACCCTGGCGGTTTCCGGCGGTCCGTTCCTGGGCCTGCTGGGCACGGTGATCGGGGTGATGATCACCTTCGCGGCCATCGCGGCCGAGGGCAATGTCAACGTCAACTCGATCGCCCCCGGCGTCGCCGCCGCCCTGCTGGCCACCGCCGCCGGCCTGTTCGTCGCGATCCCCGCCCTGTTCGGATACAACATCATCCTTACACGGATCAAAAGGATCAACGCCACCACCCGCTCGTTCGCCGACACCCTCGTCGCGCGCCTTTCCGTCCAGTACGGCGCGTAGGGGGCGACCATGGCCAAGATCCAAGACGAAGACGCCATCTACGACGAGGTCAACATCGTTCCGATGCTCGACCTGGCCTACGTGCTGATCGTCGTGTTCATCCTGATGGCGACGGCCCAGGTGTCGGGCATCGAGCTCGACCTGCCCCAGGCCTCGAACCGGCAGACCCTCGAGGTCAGCCAGACCCAGGCGATCAGCGTGGCGGCCTCCGGCGAGGTCTACCTCAACGGCGCCCCGACCACCGTGCCCGAGCTGACCGAGGAGATGCGCGCGCGCTTCGCCGAGAACCCGGACGTGCCGGTGGTCATCCGCGGGGACACGGCGACGGACTACGGCAAGGTCATGGAGGTTCTCGACGTCGTGAAGGGCGTGGGGATCACCAAGATCGGCTTGCCGGCCGAAAAGCCCGCCGCCTGATCGCCGCCCGTTCGAGTAACCCAGCATGAAACCCAACCCCAGACCCTCGCCGGGACGGTGGACGATACCGGCGGCGCTGGTGATCGGCGGCCTGGTCCTCGCGGCCCTGTGCTGGTGGCTGCTCGGCCTCGGCAAGGTCGAGGACCGAGTGCGGACCGAGGAGGTCGAGATGTTCGACATCTCCGAACCGCCGCCACCGCCTCCGCCGCCGCCCGAGCCCGTCCAGCAACAGACCGAGACCAAGCCCGAGGAAACCCCGCAGACCGTCCAGCCGGATCCGCTGTCGGCCACCCAGCCGACCAGCACCAACCCGCCGGCCGGCGATCTGGCCAGCCTGCTGCAGGATCCCACCGCCTCGTCCTCGCCGTTCGCCGGCGGGGCGCGAGGGCAGGGGGGAACGGGCAAGGGGCCGCTGATCGGCGGCGTCGCGTCCGGAAACGCCGCGTCCCGCGCCTACGCCGACACGATCAAGAATCTGATCATGCGGCGTCTGCGCCAGGACAAGGCCCTCGCCCAGGAAGCCTTCGCCTTCTCCATCAAGGTGAGGGTGGGGGCGGCGGCGGACCTGGAGATCGTCAGTGTCTCCAACGTCACCCCGCCCGAGCTGGAGGGCGCCATCACCAAGGCCCTGCGCGGCCTGTCCTCCATCGATCGTCCGCCCCCGGCGGGCGGGCCGGTCCCCTACGTCGCCACCATTCGTCTCAGCCAGTCCTGACCGGGAACGGTCGATCCCCACTCGCTCCACGGAGTCCACGATGTCTAAGTTTTCTCTCGCCGTCAGACTGCTCGCCGGCGCCGCCAGCGGGGCCCTGCTGCTGACCGCCGGTGTCGCAACCGCCCAGACGCGGCCGACCGATCCTTCGACGCTCGATATCCTCCAGGTGCTGGTGGACAAGGGCGTGCTGAGCCAGACCGACGCCGACGCGGTGCTGGGCGAGGCCCGCAAGCGGGCCGAGCAGCGCTCCGACGTCGTCCGGGTGCCTTATGTGCCCGAGGCTCTGCGCACGGAGATCAAGGAAGAGGTCAAGGCCGATGTCATGAACACGGCCCGCCAGGAGAACTGGGCCCAGCCCGGCGTCCTGCCCAACTGGCTGGACCGTTTCACCCTGTCGGGCGACATGCGCGTTCGCGGCGAGTGGAAGAACTTCGGCGACGGCAACACGCCGCTGATCCCCAACGTGACCGAGATCCGCAATCGCGGCGGCATCTCCGAACTGGCCACGCCGCCGTTCCTGTCGACCACCGACGGCCGCTTCCGCAGCCGCGTCCGGGGCCGCCTGGCGGTCGACGCCAAGGTCAGCGACAGCGTTCAGGCCGGCCTGCGCTTCGTGACCGGCGACGTCGCCGACCCGACCTCCACCAACGAGACCCTGTCGCCCAACTTCGACAAGGTGAACGTCAATCTGGACCGCGCCTTCATCAAGGTCTCGCCGTTCCAGGAGAGCCCGCTGCTGCGCAACACCTCGGCGATCTTCGGCAAGTTCGACAATCCGTTCTTCGCCACCGAGATCATGTGGGACCGCGACGTGCAGTTCGACGGCGTGGCGCTGAGCACCGACATCGCCCTGGGCGACCACTACAGCGCTCCGCATGTGTTCGGCACGGTCGGCGCCTTCCCGCTGGACGAGTTTTCGACCAAGACCGAGGACAAGGTGCTGTACGCCGTGCAGCTGGGTGCTTCCTACCAGCCGACCGAGCGGATGAAGTTCCGCGCCGCGGCCGCCTACTACTACTTCGACAATGTCCAAGGCCGCTTCAACACCCTGGGCCTGCGTGACAATGACGAGACCACGCCGCGCCGCGTGCAGTACGGCAACTCGCTGTTCAACGTGCGCCGCGACAACACCACGCCCAACACCGTGCTGTTCGGCCTGGCCTCGGGCTACGAAGTGGCGGCGGTCACGGCGCGCGCCGAGTTCAAGCTGACCGACGTGCTGACCCTGGCCTTCGACGCCGAGGGCCTGGTCAACACCGCCTTCGACGAAAACAAGCTGCGCACCACCTACGGCGTGCCGGCCAGCAGCGGCGACACCGCCTGGCATATCCGCGGCACGATCGGCAGCCCCAAGATCGACATGCGCGGCGACTGGCAGTTCAGCGCCGGCTACCGCCACATCGAGGCCGACGCCACGCTCGACCTGTTCACCGACAGCGACTTCGGCCTGGGCGGCACCGACCAGGAAGGCTTCGTGATCCGCGGCGCGATCGGCCTGAGCGAGCGTCTGGCGCTGGAGGCCAGCTGGTTCTCGGCCCGCACGATCGACCTGATCGATCCCCTCACCGGGGCGCGCGCGGACTCGATCGACAGCGACACCGCCCAGCTCGACCTCACCGTCAAATTCTAGCGCCGGAGCCCGTGATGAAGACCCTCACCACCATCGCCCTCTGCGCGGTCAGCCTGGCCGCCGGCGCGGCCGTCACGGCGGGAGCCCAGACGGCTTCCGGGCCGGCTTCCGCCCCGGTCACCCGGGCGGCCAAGGCCGGCGAGTGCATCGTTCGCGAACAGGCCGAGCAGATCATCGGGGTCCTGGCCCAGCGCAACGAACAGCTGAGCACGGCCACCAGCAACCTGCGCGCCGCCGAACAGCGGATCGCCGAGCTGGAGGTCAAGGCCGCCGAGGCCGACACCGCCAAGCGCGCCCTGCAGACCGCCGCCGACCGCAATCGCGAGCTGGTGACGATCGGCAAGGCGATCCTCAAGGACTACGGCGACATGAACCTGGGCAAGAAGGCCGCCTCCGGCGAGCCCCTGACCGGCCTCTACCGCGTGCGCCTGGAGAACACCCTCCAGAAGTTCGAGGACGAGATCGCCGCCCAGCGCGTGTTCCCCGAGCGCGAGTTGCAGCAGGCCGCCCAGCCTGCCGCGCCGCCGACCGCCCAAGCCAACTGACGACCCCGGGACCGCCGCGCGAGCGCGCGGCGGTCCAGTTCCGCATCGTTTTCAGGAGCGCCATCATGGCCCGCCGCCGTACCGCCGTTCAGTCCGCCAAGACCAAGTCCGCCACCGCAAAGACCGTCGTCCTCCGGTTCGGCCAGGCCACCCAGCGCGCGGCGCTGATCGCCTCGGTCAGCCTGCTGGGTCTGGCCGCGTCGGGCGTGCTGGGCCTGCAGGTCGCCATGGCGCAGGACGCCGCCCAGACCCTGGCCGGGACCAAGATCCTGCCGGGCGGTCGCTGGACCGGCGCGCGCCTGCCGACCGTCGCCCAGACCAACAACGGCCTGGTGATGACGATCAAGCAGGAGCAGAAGGCGGCCCTGATGGACTGGTCGCAGTTCGACGTGGGCGCCAGCGAGGAGGTCCATTTCGAGCAGGGCGGGGCGGACTGGATTGCGCTGAACCGCATCTTCAGCGCCAATCCCAGCCAGATCGCGGGCAAGATCACGGCCAAGGGCCAGGTGTGGCTGGCCAATACCAACGGCGTGATCTTCAAGGGCACGGCCAAGGTCAACACCGCCTCGATGCTGGTGACCACCACGGTGATGCCGGACTCCGTGCTCGACACCAAGGGCCTGCTGAGCGATCGCAACCGCGACGACGGCTGGTACGGGATCCCCGGCCTGCTGGAAGGCGCGGTCGGCGACATCGTGATCGAGAAGGGCGCGGAGCTGACCTTCAAGTCGACCGATCCGACGGTGACCAGTTCGGCCATGTTCCTGGGCGTCAACGTCATCAACCACGGCAAGATCGACATCACCGACGGCCAGCTGGTGATGATGGCCGGTGAGGACTTCGTGCTGCGCTCCGGCGCCACGCACGAAATGTACAACTATGACTTCCTGCGAGGTGTCTACGGCCTGAGCAGCGCCAAGCGCGCCGGCTACGGCCGTTACAACAACGAGGCGCGCTGGAATCTCTGGCATTATGGCCGGGCCGAGGAACTGGGCCTGAGCGTGATCAACGACGGGGTGATCAACGCCACGCGCGGCACGATCCTGATGCAGGGCGCCAGCATCGTCCAGAACGGCGTCGTCACCGCGACGACCGGCGTGCGCCAGCGCACCGGCGCGATCCTGCTGCGCGCGGGTTTCGCCTTCGACGACGACGAGCTCTACTATTCGAACGGCTACGACCGTCTGGCCGGTGACATCACCTTCGGCAAGGGCAGCCTGACCCAGGTCGCGCCCGAAACCGGGACCGACGCCAGCCCGGCCCTGGAGACCTTCACCGGCTCCAAGCGCTCGCGCATTTCCGTGGTCGGCCGCGACGTGCTGATGGAGGAGAACTCGACGCTGCGCGCCCAGGGCGGCCTGATCACCGTCGACGGCAACTACAACGCCACGATGCTCGGCGACTTCGCCGGCGCGGACAAAGGTAAGCCGGGGTCGTTCATCATGCGCCAGGGCGCGCTGATCGACGTCTCGGGCGTGCGTGGTGTGCAGCGTGACGTCAGCGACAACATCGTCGACGTGGAGATCCGGGCCAACGAGCTGTCGTCCTCGCCGCTCCAGCGCGATGGGATCCTCTATGGCGAGGACGTTAAGGTCGACATCCGCCAGGGCGCGAGCATCGTCGACTGGACCGGGGCGCTGGCCAACCGCAACCTGACGGCCGAGGATCGCTCGATCAACGGCGGCGACGTGCAGATCCGGGCGCTCAGCGCCGTGCAGATCGACAACGGCGCCAAGATCGACATCTCGGGCGGCAGCGCCGACTATGCTGGCGGCTGGGTCGACGTCACCCAGCTGACGGCAGCCGATGGCCGGGTGTTCGACATCGCCACCGCCGATGCGGGCCTGACGTACACCGGCCTGTCCAAGACCCAGCGCTTCGAGGCGGGCTATACCGAGGGCGGCGACGCCGGCCGGCTGGAAATCCTGTCCTCGTCGCAGAAGCTGTTCGGCCGCGTGAGCGCCGACACCGTGGTCGGCAGCCGCCAACTGGCCGCCGGCGTGAAGGGGGCCAAGCCCGCGACGCCGACCGGGGCCATCGAGGTCCCCGTCTCGACCCGCATGCCCAAGGGCGGCTCGGTGACCTTGGGCACCGGCTCGGAATCCCTCGCCGAATACTTCTTCGACCAACTCTTCGTCACGCCCGGCCAGGGCGCGGTGAACCTGACGGTCAACGGCGGTCAGGTCACCCTTGATCCCACCAAGCTCGGTAAGGACGGCAAGCTGTCCGAGGGCGGCTATACGCAGGTGATGGTCGGCGAGAAAGGCGATCAGCCGATCCTGCTGGCTCCGGGCTGGGTGGTCTATCGCGGCCAGGCGGTCGAACTGCGCCAGGCGCTGATCGACCAAGGCTATGAAGGCGCGGATCTGGAGGCTCTTCTGGCGCCGGGCGCGACCCTGCCGACCGGCTTCCAGCGCGGCCGCAACGCCTCGTTCAGCTTCATCGAGGACGACTTCTTCGCCGGCGTCGAAACGCTGAACATCATGAACAAGTCTGATGCTTGGGCCTACAGCCTCAACATCACCGACGGCGCGCGGCTCCAGCTGCGGGCTGGCGGGGCGCTGACCCTGAGCGCGACGCCCGCCAATATCGGCCGCGACGTCGTGCTCAGCGCGGCGGGCGGCAGCATCAACGTCCTGGCTTCGCGGATCGGCGACGGTTCGGTGCTGTCGGTGGCCGGGACCTGGACCAACGACCTGAACAGCGGCGGCCAATGGGGCGGCCGGGTCGACGGCGGCTCGATCGCGGTGCAGGGCGCGGTGCTGGACGGCGACGTCACCTTCGACGCCCAGGGCGGCGGCTGGTGGAAACAGACCAGCCCGGCCACCGCGGCGGGTCCGGCCGGCTACGAGCTGGTCAACGGCAAGGGCGGTTCGATCGCCCTGACGCGTGGCGCGAGCCAGGACGGCGCGACGCTTCTCGACCGCGCCGATTTCAAGCTCGGCGGCCTGGGGGGCGCGGGCTCCCTGCGGCTGGAAGAGATGGGCGACATCGTGATCGGCCCGGCCGGTGGTTCGGCCTCCGCGGGCGGCCTGTACCTGTCGGACGCCAAGCTGAACGAATGGGGCCTGGGCTCGCTGACGATCAACGGCGGCCTGCTGGACCTGACGCTGGACACCTCGGTGATCGGGCGTGTCAGCCAGGGTGTGCGGGACCCCAACGTCACCGATCCCAATGATCCCAACGTCTTCATCATCGCGCCGGGCACGGTGATCACGGCCGAGGGCTATCAGGCTATCCTGGCCGCCAACGCCAAGGCTGCGGCCTACAACGCCAATCTCCCCGCCGGGGCCAGCGAGCGCCCCCCCATCGGCAAGCTGTCGGTCGTCGCCGACATCGACGTGCGCGCCGGAACCAAGCTGGACCTGGCGCAGAAGGTTCTGGTCCTCGACACGCCGGCCAGCCAGATCGCGACCGGCGCCGACCTTTCGCAGTTCACCAAGGCCATCGTGCCCGCCGAGCATCTGCGCGCCGGCACGACCTTCAATCTGGGCTATGCGGGCAATCTCACCGTCGCGGACGGCGCGACCATCAAGGTGGCGACCAACGGCGCGGTCGGCCTCAGCGGCTCGGTGCTCGACATCGGCGGCGACATCACCGCCCTGAGCGGCAAGATCAACCTGTCCGCGACCGACCTGGGCTCGCTGCGGGTCCGCTCCTCGGCGTTCCTCGATGCACGGGGCGTGGTGGTCAGCCGCCTGGTGCAAGGCGGGGCTCCGGGCCAGTCCTGGACCGAGGGCGTCGTCCACGCGGGCGGCGACATCTCGGTGGGCGGCGGCGACGTGATCATCGAACGCGGCGCGCGGCTCGACGTCTCGGGCGCGGCGGGAGTCCTGACGGTCAGCGTGCCGTCGCGCCTGGGCGCGGTGCGGGTCGATCGCCTGATCGGCGGCGACGCGGGCACGATCTCCATCGGCGGCCGGTCGGGCTACGTGGTCGGCGACCTTCGCGGCGCGGCGGGCGTGGGCTTCAACGGCGTCACCGGCCGGGCCGGGGTGCTGAACCTGACGGGCGGGGCCGATGGCCGGGGCGTCAGCGAAGAGCAGATGACCGCCATCCTCGACAATATCGCCAATAGCGGCATCGACACCTACGGCTTCGCCAATCTGGCCGAGCTGGCCGAGGCCTATTTCGGCGCCCAGCCGGGAACGATCGAGCCCATCCCGATCAACGATCCCGTCGCCCTGCGCGCCTTCCTGGCCGAGGCCTTCGCCGGAGCTTCGGCGACCGATCCCGCGGGCTTCCTGGTGCTGGACCCGACCCTGGTCGAGGCCGGCGCTGCCCGACCGCCAGTCGGGCCCTACGCGCCGGACGTCCCGGCCGGCTACGTGGTCAGCACCAACCAGGGCGGCTATGTCGGCGCCCTGGCGATGCTGATCGACTACTTCGGCGGGGCCAGCTATCGCGAAAACTTTGCCAGCATCGCGCCGGGCAGCAGCTTCCATGTGGGCCAGGCGCCCCTGACGGCCGCGGCCGGCTTCGATACGGTCAATATCGACGGCCAGGTCCGGGTGGACTCCGACCTTACCCTCAAGGCCCTGCGGTCGCTGACGATCACGTCGGTGGCGGCGGACACCGCCGACGTCACCCTGCAGGCGCCGATCATCACCTTCACCGGCGGCCTGGGCATGGCCGACACCAGCTCCGACGGCGGTGAGTTCAAGGCCCTGGCCCAGACCATCAACGTGGGCAACGCCGCCTTCGGCGGCTTCAGCAAGGTGACGCTGGAGGCCACGCAGTCGCTGTCGGGCGGCAGCAAGGTCACGCCGGACGGCATGGGCGGCAGCCTGTTCTCCAACGTCTATGCGCCCGGCGCCCTGGTGATCCGCGCCGGGCAGGTCTATCCGCATACCGGCACGGCGCTGGGGATCTTCTCCGACACCAGCGTCACCTTCGAGCGCGCCGGCTCCAGCCCGGCCGCGCCGCTGTCGGCCGGCGGCAAGCTGGTGATCGAGGCCCCGGTCATCAACCAGGGCGGCGTGCTTTCGGCTCCCTTCGGCACGATCGAGTTCGAGGGCGAGCAGGTCAACTTCCTGCCGGGCAGCCTGACCACGGTTTCGGCCGACGGCCGCACCATTCTCTACGGCCACACGATCGACGGCTCGAACTGGTGGGGTCCGACCCCCGACAGCATGGAGGACGTCCAGCTCGACACGCCGCCCGAAAAGCGGATCGTGGTGTCGGGCGACAATGTCGACCTGCAGGCCGGCGCGGTGATCGACGCCGGCGGCGGCGGCGATGTTCTGGGCCTGGAGTTCGTCCAGGGTCCCAAGGGCGCGGCCAACATCCTGACGGGTGACGGCGTGTTCGCGATCTCGCCGGCGTTCGGCGCCGACGTCTCGCTGGGGCAAGCGCCCAGCACCGCGCCGCGCGAGCAACTGGCGGTCGGCGACGTGATCTGGCTGCCCGCCTTCGACGGCAACCCGGCCGGCTACTACACCCTGCTTCCGGCGGAATATGCCCTGACCCCGGGCGGCTACCGCGTCACCGTCGCCCAGACGGGCGCGGCCTCTTCCACGCCGCGCCAGACCACGGACGGCAGCTTCATCCTGACCGGCCACCAGGCCGGCGAGCAGGGCGTGGCGTTCAGCGACCAGGGCTTCACCAGCTTCCAGGTGATGTCCGGCGCCGGGGTGCGCCAACGTTCGGAGTTCATCGAGACCAGCGGCAACTCTTTCTTCTCCAGCGAGCGGTTCCTGACCGGGCTGGAACGTTCGGGCGCGGTTTACAACGCCGACCCCAGACTGCCGGTCGACGGCGGCTTCATGACCATCGCGGCGCGCGAGAGCCTGCAGCTGAACGGTGAGTTCCGGGCGCGCGGCGCCACTTCGGCCGATCGCGGCGGCGTGCTCGACATCGCCGGCGACCTGATCGTGGTGGCCTCGGCCGGGACGGACATCAGCGACTTGGGTCCGGGCTATCTGCGCCTGGATCCCAAGCAGCTGTCGAACGTGGCCGAGAGCCTGCTGATCGGCGGGGTGCGCCGCCAGGGCCAGGCGGGGCTGGAGATCGTCACCGGCTATGAGGGGCGCAACGACGACGGCACGCCCATTGGCGCCTCCGTCGGCGCCGAGCGGATCGTGGTGCGCAACGGCGAAAGCGACGCGCTCACGGGCGTGGAAATCCTGTTCGCCGCGACCGACGAAGTCCGGTTCGAAGCCGGTTCGGTGGTGCGGGCCGTCGGTGATGGGGCCCAGGCGGCCGACATCATCCTGCGTCCGGAGCTGGCCTCCCACACGACCACCACGGTCTGGCCCCCGATGACCTACGCGGCCGAGGATCGCGGCGCGTTCGTGCGGGTCTCGAACCTGGGCGACGTGGCGATCACCCGCACGAACGCCAAAAACGACCGCGGCGACGTGGTGCTGGAGAGCGGCGCGCGGCTGGAGGCGGTCGACGCCGTCGCCGTCAACGCCACCCGCGACACCACGCTGGAGCCCGGGGCGATCCTCAAGGCCGGCGTCATCGAGGCGGCGGCCGGCGTCGTCAGCTTCGGCGACGCGCCGTCGGTGCAGAACGGCCTGGTGCTGAACGACGCGGCCTTCGCCGCCCTGGCCAGCGCCCAGACCCTGCGCCTGCGCAGCTTCTCCACCTTCGACATCTATGGCGACATCAACCTGGCCACCAGCAACAACCTGGTGCTGGACGGCGGCGGCCTGGTGAACATCGACGGCCAGAGCGACAGCGTGTTCACGGCCAAGACCCTGACGCTGTCCAACACCAACGCCCCGGCCATCACCCCGACGGCGACGGGCGGCGGGTTGAAGCTCAACGCCGAAACCGTGGTCTTTGGGCAAGGCGTGGTGGGCCTCGGCTTCGCCGACATCGACGTCGACGCCAAGGGCAGGGTGCTGTTCAGCGGCGCGGGCAAGATCAACGCGCCGGGCTCGCTGTCCATCCGTGCCACCGACGTGGCCGCCGCCAGCGGCGCCTCGCACGGCGTCAACGCCGGGGGCTCGGTGGAGGTTCTGGCCCAGGCGGCGCCGATGACCCTGGCGGCCTTCCAGACCGCCGGCGCCACCCTGGACCTCAAGGGCCAGTCGGTGACGATCGACCTGCCGGTGACCCTGTCGTCCGGCGTGTTCCGGGCTTCGGCGACGACCGGCGACGTGCTGGTGGGCGACAACGCGCGCATCGACGTATCGGGTTCGGCCATCAAGTTCTACGAGGTCACTGAATACCTCGGCGCGGGCGGCATTGGCCTGACGTCGGAGCGCGGTGACGTGACGGTGGCCTCGGGCGCGGTGCTGGACCTGTCCGGCGGCCAGACCGGCGACGCGGGCGACCTGATCATTTCGGCCGGCCGCGGCGTGGCGGTGCTGGACGGCCAGCTCAAGGCCGTGGCCGGGACCGGCGGCAAGGGCGGCGCCTTCACGCTGCAGACCTCGACGCTGGCCGACTTCGGCGCCCTCAACGCCAAGCTCAACACCAGCGGCTTCAACCGCTCGCGGCGCTTTGCGGTGGTCAGCGGCGACGTGGACCTGACCGGCGTGACCCAGGTGGACGCGTTCGAACTGTCCACCGGCCAGGGCTCGATCACGGTCGACGGGAGCGCCCAGGTCATCACCACCGGCGCCAAGGGCGGCAAGATCGTCATCGCCTCGGGCGGCGACCTGATCGTCGAGGACGGCGC
Source organism: Caulobacter sp. GW821-FHT09B08 (assembly GCF_059418225.1). Lineage (NCBI taxonomy): Bacteria > Pseudomonadati > Pseudomonadota > Alphaproteobacteria > Caulobacterales > Caulobacteraceae > Caulobacter > Caulobacter sp. GW821-FHT09B08. Next base: position 90,449 of record NZ_JBWKPL010000005.1, read on the forward strand.
GGTGCTGGACGCCAGCGCCAAGGGCGCGGGTCCCCAGCGTGGCGGGCTGGTGTCGCTGCAGGTCGGCGACGCCGGCGCGCTGGACATCGGCGCGGCGGTGCTCAAGGTCGGCGGGGCAGGTACGGGCGAGGGCGGCGAGGTGCGCTTGCGGGCCCGCCAGATCAATGGCGACGTGGCCGTGGATCGCTACCTGGCCAGCGTCGACGGCGGCGCCACCATCCTGGAAGCCTACCGGGTCACCGACCTGGGCGCGGGCGACCATGTGATCGACACGGCGCTGCAAGGTCAGGTCGTCGCCCAGGCGACCGCCTTCATGGCTGACGGTAATGTCTTGGCCATCCGCACCCGCCTGGGCCAGGCGGACGCCAACGCCTTCAAGATCACCCCCGGCATCGAGATCCGCGCCGGCGGCGACCTGAGCCTGAAGGACGAATGGAACCTGGCGCCGGTCCGCTTCGGCGGCCAGCCCGGCGTGCTGACCCTGCGCGCCGGCGGCGACCTGTCGATCGACGCCAACCTGTCGGACGGCTTCCTGTCGGCGCAGCAGCCGAGCGTTCCCTTGTCGAGCAGTGATCCGGCGACGGCCGCCAGCCCGCTGACCAACGACGAATCCTGGTCCTACAACCTGGTGGCCGGCGCTGATCTGACCCAGGCCAACGTCCTGTCGACCCTGGCCTCGGCCACGGGCGAGGGCGACGTCAAGATCAACGCGATCGTGCGCACCGGCACCGGCGACATCAACGTCGCCGCCTCGGGCGACCTGAATTACAAGCCGGTCCGCGAGTACCAGTTCGTCATCACCCCGGATATCGCCGGCAACAACAATGTGGCCATCATCTACCCCGATGGCACGCTGCGTAACTTCGCCGCCACCCAGATGCCCAGCGGCCTCTTCGAGGTGACCGTCCCCGACCTGGGCCATGTCGTGTTCGACCAAGGCTCGATCTACGGCAACGGCACGGTGTGGATCGAAGCCGGAGCCCGGGCGATCACGGGCGACTACGACAACGACGGCAGCCGCGCGGCCTTCTCCGTCCAGTATGTGGATGGGGCGCTCTACACCGCCGGCCGGGAGGCCGCGCCGCTGGCCGACTTCGAAATGCCCAACCAGTATTATGGCGGCAGCTCCTGGGACCCGCTGGTGGTCTCCTACCGCGCGGGTTCGTTCCTTGAGAAAGGCGGCGACATCAGCATCGCCGTCGGCGGCGACATCAACGGCGCCGGTGACGCCATGCGCGACGCCACCTGGTACGGCAAGCGGGGCGGCGTCGTCACGACCAGCTACGGCGGCCTGCTGGACACGCCGTTCAGCACCGACCGGGGTGGCGTCTACCAGCAGACCGCCCTGTGGATCACGCCCGACACCTTCCGCCAGGGCGTCGGCGCCCTGGGCGGCGGCGACGTGACCATCCGCGCCGGCGGCACGGTGGACAACCTCGCCGTGGTCCTGCCCACCACCACCCGGGTGGCCGGCGGCCGCACGGCCGACGAAGCCAAGGTGCTCGACATCCGCGGCGGCGGCGACCTGGAGATGTCGGTCGGGGGCGACCTGCTGGGCGGCTCGATCTGGATCGGCAAGGGCGCGGCGACGATCGACGTCGACGGGCGCATGGACAAGACCGCCGACCCGGACATCGAGAACCCGTATTTCTACCAGTCCAACATCGGCGGCTACCGGCCCGACCGTCGCAAGCAGGGCTACGGCGTCCTGATCGTCGATGACGCCACCCTGAAGATCACCACGGGGGGCGACGCCCGGTTCGCCAGCGTGCGCTCCAGCGCCAACGAGAACTGGGACTACCAGGGCTCCAGCTGGCTGGCCTACACCCAGAAGACCAAGCTGGAGGTGATCTCCTCGGGCGGCGACGTCCAGTACTACGCCGCCGGCGGCCGCCAGTACGAGCCGGGCGACATCCTGCCGTCGAAGACCCGGCTGGTGTCGATCAGCGGCTCGGTGATCCTGGGCGATTGGGAGGAGAAGCCCGAGCTGATCCTGGTCGACAGCTTCCCGGGCGGCCAGTTCGACCTGCTGGCTCGCAAGGATATCGGCTTCCTGAACATCCACAGCACCGGCCAGAGCCAGACGTTCAACGGCGGCTACGGCCAGCGCGGCTACGACGCGCCGGGCTTCGCCCTGAGCTGGGGCGATCCGAAAGACGCGCCGCGCGCGGTCAACCCCTTCAGGCCGGGCGATCACCGCTTCTCCGACACCTGGGGCAGTGGCGGGCCGGGCTACGGCCGCGGCGAGAACTCCGACAACATCAACGAGGGCAGCGACCACTACGCGCGAATTTACACGCTCGATGGCGATATCTATCAGGCCCAGGGGACGCAGGATGCCGCCCAGTATCCGGGGGCTCCCGGCGCCTACGGCTTCGGCAACTTCATCTTCGGCTATGAGACCCGCCTCAAGGCCGGCGACGACGTGCGCATGGGCGTGATGGAGTTCCTCAACCAGGACCCCGACGACGTCTCCACGGTCCAGGCCGGTGGTTCGCTCTACCTGCCCGACATCACTATCTTCGGCGAAGGCCGGATGTGGGTGCAGGCCGGGGACGAGATCTACATGGGCACGACCCCCGGCGCCGGCATCCGGGCGGCCGAGGACACGGACTACGCCAACAAGGTCGAGGACAACGGCGCGGACATTTCCGTGCTGGCCGGCATCGACCAGGATCCGAGCTACGATCCGTTCTTCGAATACTACCTGGGCACGGGCGACCTGGCGGCCAAGCCGATCTATCTGAGCGAGTACTATACCTTCGACGACATCGGCCTGGGCACGCCGCACCCCACCACCCTGGCCGACGGCCAGACCGAGGTGACGGTCTATGCGGTCGACCTGGTCAACTACTGGAACGAGATGAACGGCCGTCCGCTGATCTCGCTGGAGGACGACAAGGGCAAGCCGGTGGCGCGCGGCACGCTGATCTCCAAGATCAGCAAGGCCGACTACGAAGCGGCCGTGGCGTGGCTGGCCGATCTGGATCCGGTCAAGAAGCGGGGCCTGGCCACGCGTATCCTTTACGCCGAACTGAAGACCTCCGGCCGTGAAGCGGTCGGGGCCTCCACCGGCACCGATCCGTCCAACACCCGGTTCGGCGATCCCTCGCGCGGCTATGCGGCGGTGGGCAAGCTGTTCCCTGGAGCCCAGCGCAAGCCGGGCGAGGCCAAGCAGGCGGGCGAAGCCCGCTGGTTCGGCGACCTGATCATGACCAACAGCCAGATCCGGACCGACGGCGGCGGCAATGTCGACATCCTGGTCCCCGGCGGCCTGGTGCAGTTGGCCAGCCTCAGCGTCAGCAACACCGATCCCAACAGCTCCGGCGTGCTCAGCCAGGACGGTGGTTCGGTCAACGTGCTCACCTATGGCGACTACATCGTCAACCAGAGCCGCACGATGACGGCGGACGACGGCGACATCATGATCTGGTCGTCGTTCGGCAACATCGACGCCGGCAAGGGCCGCAAGTCCTCGCTGTCGATCCCGCCGGTGATCTTCCCGGTCGACATCAACGGCATCGTCCGGGTGCTGCGCTCGGGCCTGCCCAACGGCGCGGGCATCGCCACCCTGAACCGGGTGGACGGCACGCCGGGCGGCGACGTCGACCTCTACGCGTTCAACGGCATCGTCAACGCCGGGGACGCGGGCATCCGGGCCTCGCGCGACCTGTTCGTCGGCGCCCTGGAGATCCGCGGCCTGGACAACATCACGGTCGGCGGCGTGACCAATGTCGAGCTGAACACCGAGGAGGCCGAACTGGGCCCGATCAACCTCGAGAACTTCGCCCAGGCGGCCGAGGACGACGCCATCGCCAAGGCCTTCGACATGAGCGCCGAGGTCGAGAAACTGCGGACCGTCTCCCAGACGATCCTCACCGGCTCGGTCGTCTCGTTCGGCGAGGACCCGGACGAAGAGAAGAAGCGCAAATAGTCATCCGGCCCGCTCGACACGCGCGAGCGCGGCCGACCCCCATGCCGGGCAGAGGTGTTCCCCTCACACCTGCCCGGTCTTTTCGGACGCGCCCAGGCGGGCGCACCGGGCATGCCCGCCCGGCCGAAAGGCTCTCCTCCCGACGCAGGCGAAGGCCACATCGCCCGCGTCGGGAGGACGAGAACCCTCCACGTCATTCATTCCGGCGGTTGCCGCCGAGGTTTCAGCAGGCGTTCCCATGACCGACACCGACCAGACCAGCCGTCACCCGATGCCGCTGTTCTACAGCGACCCCCAACCGCTCTCGTCCGTCGCCCACGCCGACTGGCGCCTGAAGGCCGGCGCCTTCGAATTCGCCCGCGACGCCCACGTCGTGCCGCTGGTGGTGGCCGAGTTCATCAAGGCCTCGCGCTGGTATCCGATCCTGTTCGCCACCGACGGCGCCGCGCCCGTGGCCCTGGTCGGGCTGGAGCGTCGCAACCTGTTCGTCGCCGACGGCGAGTGGACGGCCGGCGCCTATGTCCCGGCCTATGTCCGTCGTTATCCGTTCGGTTTCATGGGCGCGGGACGGCCCGACCACTTCGCCCTGGCCATCGACGTCGGCAGCGACCGCGTGGCCCAAGGCGGAGAGGAGGGCGAGCCGCTGTTCGTCGACGGCAAGCCCGGTCCGCTGACCCAGCAGGCGCTGGAGTTCTGCGACGCCTTCCAAGACGAGGCCGCCGCGACCACCGCCTTCTGCCGGGCGATCGTCGAGAAGGACCTGTTGGTGGATCGCCGCGCGGATGTGACCACGCCGGATGGCCGGCGGTTCGCGATCGAGGGCTTCCGCCTGATCGACCCCGCCAAGTTCGCCGCCCTGGACGCCGAAACGGTGGTCGACTGGCACGCACGCGGCTGGCTGGGCCTGGCGCAGTTCCACCTGGCCTCCCTCGACCGCTTCGCCGAACTGATGGCCCTGCAGACCCAGGTCCCCGTCGCCGAGGCCGCCGAATGATCCCGTCCTCCAGGAGTTCCGTGATGATCCACCGCATGATGCTGGGCGCCGCCCTGGCGTTCGCGCTCTCGACCCCCGGCGCCGCCTCCGCCCAAACCGCACCGGCCGGTGCGCCGAAGCTCGGCGGGCCGCTCATCCCCGGGCTTTGCATCCTGGGCCGCGACGCTCTGTTCGCCAATTCCAAGGTCGGGGCGGCGGCCAACGCCCGGCTCAAGGTGCTGACCGACCAGGTCCAGGCCGAAGTGGACAAGGAGCGCGTGGCGATCGACGCCGAAGCCAAGGCGCTGGACGCCCAGCCCGCCACCCTCAAGCCCGACGACCTGAAGGCCCGTCGCACCGCCCTGGCGGCGCGGATGACGGCGCTTCAGCGCAAGGTGGCCCTGCGGTCGTCGGAGCTGGAGGCCACGCGGGTCAAGGCCACTGAAAGGCTGGGCGCCGAGGCCGAACCTGTGGTCGCCCAGGTCTACAAGACCCGCAACTGCGGCGCCCTGATCTCGCGCGAAGCGATGATGGGCGCCAATCCGGACATGGACATCACCGTGGCCGCCATCCAGGCGCTGGACGCCAGGATTTCGACCATCACCTTCGAACGCGAGGTCGCCCCACCGCAGGCGTCGGCCAAGCCTTAGGGGCTAGGACAAGACGCCTCCGTCCTCGCGTTCGATGACGATCAGCGAAGGGCGGGGCGGCCGGCCGGGGATGAAGTCCGGCCAGCGGGTCGTGGCTTCGTCCAGCGAGGCCGAGCGTTCGGCGGGATGTTGGACCGACAGGAACATCGCCTTGCCGTCGCGCGTGAAGGCGGGGCTGCAGCATTCCGCGCCGGAGGGCGGCGAATAGAACAGCCTTGGCCAGGCCTTCTCCGGTCCCGAGGTCTGCATCATCCACAGGCCGTCATGCTGCCGGGCGCCCGGGCCGTCGGTGCAGATCCACATCCGACCGGCGGCGTCGAAGCTCAGATTGTCGGGGGCCTCGAACCAGTCCTCGGGTCCGGCGCTCGGATGGAAGCGCGCGCCCGAGCCGGGGGCGGCGGGATCGCCGCAGAGGGCGAAGACGCTCCAGGTGAAGCGGTCGGCTGTGTGGTCGGGGCCACGTCCGTCGTCAGGCGGGACGAGCTCAAGGATGTGGCCGCCTGAATTGATGTGGCGCGGATTGGCGGCGTTGGTGGCCTTGGCGCGTTCATCGACGCCGGTCAGGGCGATATAGACCCGGCCGGTCTTCGGATTGGGCTCGTAGCCTTCCGGCGCATCCATCGGCGTGGCGCCCAGCAGGTCGGCGGCGCGGCGGGTTTCCAGCAGGACGTCGCCCTGGCTGGCGAAGCCGTTGGCCGGGGTCAGTGGGCCGATCCCGAACACCAGCGGCGCCCATTCCACGGTTCCGTCCTCGGCGAACCTGGCGACGCTCAGCACGCCCTCGTCCAGCAGATCGCGGTTGGCGGCCCGGTCGTGCGGGTCGAAGACGCCGCGGCTGACGAAGCGGTAGCAGTACTCGTACTCCCAGTCGTCGCCCAGATAGACCACCACCCGGCCATCCGGCGCGACCACGCTGTGGGCGCCTTCGTGGGCGAAGCGTCCCAGGGCGGTGCGCTTGACCGGCGGGGCGGTCGGGTCGAGGGGATCGATCTCGACCACCCACTCGAAGCGGTTGGACTCGTTGGGCTCGTGGCCGAGGTCGAAGCGCTTGTCGATCCGCCGCCAGCCATAGCGGCCGTCCGGCTCCAGGTCGGTGAAGTGGCCGCGCGTCATGCGCGCCTGGTCGGGATGGTTTCGCCAGTCGCCGCCGAAGAAGTCCGCCGAGCCTTCCTCACCCGACAGCACCGTGCCCCAGGGGGTGACGCCGCCATTGCAGTTGTCGTGCGTGCCCAGCACCAACCGGCCGGTCGGGTCGGCGGCGGTGCGTAGCTTGGGATGGCCGGCGGCTGGACCGGAGATCCTGATCGGCGTGGTGGCGGTGACGCGGCGATTGTAGGGGCTGTCGATGACGGCGCGCCAGACGCCGCCCGTGCGGCGGACCTCGGCGACAGTCAGGCCACAGGCGGCCATGCAGACCCGCAACTGCTCGTCGCCCAACGTCCGGGCCTCGTCGGCCGGCGCGACGCCTGGGAACATCAGGAACGGGGTGGGGTATTCGTGATTGACCACCACCAGTCCGCCGTCGGGATCGCCCGACGGCAGCGGCAGGATGGCGGTGAAGTCGTTGTTGTAGCCGAACTGCCGCTCCTGGGCCTTGGCCGTGAGGGCGATTGGATCGAAGGCCGGGGCGTCCGACCACAACGGATCGCCCCAGCGCAGCACGACGGTGCGCTTGAAGCCGTCGGCAAGGGCCTCGACCGGACCGATCGAGGGCGACAGCGGCTTGAAGCCGATCGGCTCGGCCGCCGCCGCCGCCGCCGCCGCCGCCGTGGCGCGGAACAGCGGCGCCGCCAGGCTGGCGGCGACGCCGGCCGCCAGCAGGCGACGCCGATCGATCAGGGTCGAGATCGGCGCCGCGCCGCGCGCCCGTCCTGGCGCCGCGCGCCCCTTGTCGTTGTGAACGCGCGACGGCCAGGACCAGCTCATCTTGGCCTCAGAAGCTGAAATTGAGGCCGAAGGTGACGGTGCGCCCGCTGTAGGTCGCGCCTTCCAGATAGCGCGATCCGGCCCCGTAGCGCTCGTCGACAATCGCCTTGTCGCCGTCGTTGAGGATGTCGACGGCGTTGACGAAGATCTTGGCGCGGGGGTTGATCGCGTAGCGCAGCTGACCGTCCAGAGAGCCATAGGCCTCCTCGACGATCCGGGTGCCGTAGCTGGAGAACCGCACGGCCTGGCGATCGCGCCAGCCATAGGCCAGCGTGCCTTCCAGGCCGTACTTCTGATAGGTCGCCGCCGCCGTGTAGATTCGTTCCGGTGCGTTGAAGAAGTCGCCCTTGGCGATGTCGTCGACGCCCGGATCGGCCTTGCTGCGCTGGATCGTGGCGTTGGCGTAGACGCCCAGGCCGCCCCAAGGGCCCGGCAGGTTGTTGAACTGGCGCACCAGGTTCAGTTCCAGGCCATAGACCGTGGCGCGCTTGCCGTTGGTGTAGGTGGTGACGTCGTCGATGGTCTTGCCCACCAGGCGCGGATCGTTCTCGAACCGGGCGCGGTCGGCCTCTGTCTCGCCGGCCACGCCGCTGAAGATGAAGCGGTCGATGCGCTTGTAGTAGACGCCGGCCGAGACCATGCCGATCGAGCCGAAATAGCGCTCGACGCCCAGGTCGAAGTTGTAGGCGTAGGCCGGCTTCAGGCCGGGATTGCCGACCGTGACGTCGACCTCGCCGTCCTCTTCCTCGATCGTCGTCGCGCCGGAGATGAACAGCGGCTCGGGCCGGGCGATCGAGGTGAACATCGCGCCGCGCACCACCAGGTCGTCGCTGGCGCGGTAGTTGATCTGCAGGCGCGGCAGCCAGCTGGTGTACTTGGCCTTGCCGGTCACCGCCGTGAAGGTGGGATCCTCGCCTTCCAGTTCGACGGCCTCCCAGTTGTCCGAGGCGATGCGGGTGTGATCCACGCGCAGACCGCCGATCGCCTCCCAGCGACCCCAGACGCCCTTGGCCATCAGGTAGCCGGCGAAGATGTCCTCGCGGCTCTTGTAGCTGTCCTCGTCGCGAGGAATGACGCCGTCCTCGACATAGGCGTTCTCGAAGTCGGGGTTGGTGTCGACCAGGTGCTGCGAATAGGTCCGCCAGGCCTTCACCTGGGCGATGTCGAGCGAGAGGAAGGCGGGGTAGGGCGCGCCGGTCTTGGAGACGTCGACCAACGGTCCCACGCCGAATTGCTGCAAGGTCAGCGGGCCTTCCAGTTCCATGACGTTGCCCTCGACCAGTTCGCGCTTGGAGCGCTCGGCCTTGGCCCCGAACTTCACCGAACGCAGCCAGCTGGAACCGGGCTCATAGGTCACGTCGAAATGAGCCGCGGCGCGGGTGTTCTTCTGGTTGTCGATGTCGATGTCGTTGTAGCCGAGCTCGTATTGCGAGGGATCGGCGATGCGCGCCCGGTCGGCGGGGCTCAGGTTGGGTTGGGGGAACTTGCCGCTGAAGTCGTAGCCGAACAGGTTGCTGTCCAGGTCGACCTTGAAAGCGACCTCGTTGTCGAAGGGCTCGTTGCGGACGCCCGCCGAATAGCCCAGGCCGTAGTCGAAGGTGAAGGCGCCGCTGCGGGTCTTGCCCGCCAGAACGTAGGATTGCTGGGTCAGCTCGGTCTCTTCGTACTGGTCGAAGATCTGGGCGTTGCCCGGTTCGGTCAGGATCAGCTTGCCGTCACCATCGTACTCGTCGGTGCCGCCCTCGAAATAGATCTCGCGGCTGAGCTCCTGGTCGTAGAGGCGGTTGTAGCTGCCCTTGAAGGTCAGTTCGGTGTTGTCCGAGATCGCCCAGTTCAGGGCCAGGTTGGCCGAGATGTTCTCGCGCTTGTCCTCGTAGTCGGCGATGTGGAACTGCAGGGGCGTGACCCCGCTGGCCGGATCGTCCTCGACGAAGCTCAGATAGTCCTCGTCCTGGTAGAAGACATAGCCCTTGGTCTTGCGCTTGGAATAGCCGCCCGACACCAGGATTCCGAACTGGTCGTGATCGCCGAACCGGCGCGCGGCCGTGCCCTGGACCATCGGGCTGGTCTTGCCTGCCAGGTCGTGATGGAAACCGCTGACCGTCAGGTCCAGCACCGGCTTGGCGAAGTCGAAGGCCGTGGCCGTTTCCAGCACCACCGCGCCACCGATGCCGTCGGCGTCCTGGTCGGGCAGCAGGGTCTTGTGGACAGTGATAGACGACAGGGCGGCGGTCTGGATCATGTCCAGCGGCACCCGGCGGCTTTCCTTCTCGGGCTGGGCCGCGTTCATGCCGTTGATCTGGGTGTTGTTCAGGCCGCTGTCCAAGCCGCGGATCGAGACGTAGCGACCCTCGCCGGCGACCACTTCGCGCTGAACCGAGACGCCGGGCATGCGGCGCAGGGCCTCGGCGGCGTTCAGGTCGGGAAAGCGGCCGGCCTGGTCGGCGGCGACGATGTTGCTGAGATTGTCGGCGTTGCGCTGGCGGCTGAGCGCGCGGGCCTGGGCGGCGCGCTGGCCGGTGACGACCACCTCGGACACCTGGGCCAGGCCCATGAGAGACAGGCGCTGTGGGTTTTCGCCCGGTGCGACCTCGACGGCCTCGTTCAGGTCGGGCAGGCCAAGATATTGAAACGTCAGGGTATGGGCGCCGGAGGGCAGGGCGCCGAAGCGGTAGCGGCCTTCGGAATCGGTGACGGCGGTTTGCCCGGTCGTGTCGACCCGCACCAGCACGCCGGAAAGCGGCGCCTGGCTGTCGGCCTGGCGCACGGAGCCTGAGATCTGGCCCTGGCCTTGCCGCTTGCCCGCCACCAGGCCGATCGTGCGGCCATTGTCGCTGTCGATCACCAACGGCCCGCCGGCCAGAAGCAGGTTCAGGGCGCTGCGGGTGGTGTAGCGGCCTTGCAGGGGCTTGCTGGTGCGGCCCTCGATCGCGTCATAAGGAAACAGGATCTGCACGCCGGCCTGGCGCGAGAAGGCGTTGAGCGCCGAGGCCAGGCCTTGGGCGGGAATATCGAACGTGGTTTCGGACGCCGCCGCCGTGGAGGCCTGGGCCCAGGCGGCGGGCGCGGAAAGGGCGCAGGTGGTCGCCAGCAGCGCAGCCATGAGGCGCGCGCTCGAAGAACGCTTGAAAGGCATTGGGTCGCTCCGGTCAGCCGCTCAACCCCCGAATGGGCAGGCTGCGCCATAGAGACGCTTGGCCCGCGGCCAAGCTCTATGCCGCGTGCGAATTTTATTCCGCGCGGGTCAGCATGATGGTGTTGTCGCCGGCGTCGACCGCGCGAACACCGAAGCTGGAGCTCAGGGTGTTCAGGAAGTCGCTCGGGTCGGAATTGGTGAACCGCCCGCCCAGGCGCAGCTTGCTCAGTTCGGGATCGGCGATGACCAGCTTTTTGGTCAGGTAGCGATTGTAGTCCTCGACGACCGCGCCCAGCGGCGCGCCCTGGAAGACGATCTCGCCGCGCCTCCAGGCCGAGACCTCGTCCAGCGACTCCGTCGAGGCCTTTTGCACGAAGGCGTCCGAAGCCGTCGCCACCACGCTCTGGCCGCCCGCGAAACGGGCGGCGGGGGCGGAGTCCGTCTCCGACCGGCGGAGCGCTCCGGTTCCACGTAGGGCCAGCAGGCTCAGGGAGCCACCGCGGAGGCGGGCGTTGAACTCACCGGCGCCGAGATCCGCGGTGACGTCGCCGGCCTTCAGGACGCAGGGCGTGGTCGCGGCGGCGGCCACCGTCACGACCGCCTCGCCGCGATCCAGCCAGACGCAGGGCGCGCCTTTGCTCCAGCGCCAGGATACCTTGCTGTCGGTGTTGAGATCGATGCTCACGCCGCCGCCCAGCGCCACGCGTCGCCGCTCACCGGGACGCGTGCTGGCGGTGGATTTGGCGAAGGTCCTTGTGGCGAAAGCCCCGACGCCGAGCAGGCAGCCGCCGCCGATCACGCCGGCGGCGCGCAGGAAGGCGCGACGCGACGCCGGAGCGGGGGCGATGTCCTTGGGGATGTCCAGGGAGCTGCCGGTCTCGCCCAGCCTCGCCCACAACCGCGAAACCTTGGCGAAGGCGGCGGCGTGGGCTGGATGGGCGTCACGCCAGCGTTCGAAGGCCTCGACGTCAGCGGAACCGGAATCTAGCCGCGCCAGCCAGAGACTGGCCTCGTCCCTTATCGCCTTGTGGTCGACCTGGTCCTGCGGCTCCATCCGGTCTCACGTTCTCCAGCGACGGGTTCCTCCGCCATTTCCGCCGCGTCCAGCATCTGGGCCAGCAGGCTCAGGCCCTTGGCGAGATGCTTCTCCATAGTAGAGACGCTTATGCCGAGCCTCGCCGCTACGTCCTTGGGCGACATCTCGTCGAAACGTCGCATTATCACGACCCGGCGAGCCTGGGGCGGAAGCTTCTGGATCGCAATGATCAGGCGCCGCAATTCATCGCGGTCGGAGAGCTGGCCGAAGGCGTCGATCGCAAGATCGGCCTGCTGCAGCTCTTCCACGGCGGCGACGGTCTCGATGGAGACGATACGGGCTCGGCGAATTTTCTGGATGCCCAGGTTGCGGACGATCTGCAGCACATAGGCGCGGGGATTGGCTGCCTGCCGCGCGCCATCGTGGGCGAACACCCGGGCATAGGCGTCGTGGACGAGGTCGGCGGCCTCGTCGAAGTCACCGGTCAGCCGCCGCGCCAGTTTCAGATACTGCCGCTCGTACGGCAGGATCTGGTCGACGAACCAATGATCGAACTCGCGGAGCCACATCATTGGATCACAACTCGGCTGGCGGGTGGCGCACTGAGCCGTCTGCTTAGAAGCTCCCGAAGACAGTTTCACGACATGGGGCGGCTGAACGGGCGAACCTTCCCTTGATCGGCGCATCAAGCGCCTCATACGAGGAAAGTTGGCCCCCGCCAGCGCTTCGTCTCCACCCATGGCGTGTCCGCTTACAGATCAGGTTTCGAGGTCTGCTTGTCGCGCAGCCCCGACAATCACTTAGTTTTCTGGGTGTCTAGCTAGCCGCATCCCGGCGCGGGCAAGGAAAAGCGCGGATCGGTCGTAAAGCGCTGGTCGGTCAGGGTGTGGAGGAACGCGACGAGGTCGGTGCGCTGAGCCTCGCCAAGTCCGTTCGCGACACGGTGACGGCGGATGGCCTGGGGCAGGGTCTTGGCCGATCCGTCGTGCAGATACGGCGCGGTCAGGGCGACATTGCGCAGGCTGGGCGTGCGGAAGCGGGCGTTGTCCGACGCGCGCCCGGTGATCTCGCCCAGGCCCTGGTCGCCGGAGAACGGCAGGTCGATGCGGTGGAACGCCCGCTGCGGCGTCGCGCCTGCCGCGTCGGTGAACAGCGGGCCGGCGTGGCAGGTCGAGCACTGGGCCTTGCCGAAGAACAGCGTCTGGCCGCGCGACACTTCCGCCGAGATCGCCACGGCCTGACCGCGCCGCCGCTGATCGTAAGGCGCGTCGAACGACAGCAGGGTGCGCTGGAAGGCGCCCAGCGCCTCGCCGATGGTCGCCATGCTGACCTCGCCGTCCGCCTCGGGGAAGGCCTGGGCGAACATCCTTTGGTAGCAGGCGCTGGAGGCCAGGCGGGCGGTCAGCACATGCTCCTGCCTGGTGAAGCCCATCTCGACCGGATGCTCGCCCGCGATGGGGATCAGGACCTGGTCCTCCAGTCGCGTGACGCGCGGATCGCCCCAGGTCAGGGACGTGAAATAGCCGACATTGGCCAGGGCCATGATGTTGCGTCGGCCCGGATCGCCGTGCACCCCAGGATGGGTGGCGTTGCTGTCGGTGAAGGCGCGGCGCTGCTCGTGGCAGGTGGCGCAGGCCATGGTCCCGTCGATCGACAGGTCGGCGTCGTAGAACAGCCGCCGGCCCAGGGCGACCTTGGCGTCGGACATCGGGTTGTCGGCCGGGACCGGCGGCGGGGCCACGCCAGCCGGCAGTCGCCAGTCGAAGCTCAGGTCCACTGGGGGCGCGAAGGCCGTCGCCGTCGCGGCGAGCGCGCAGAGGCCGGCGACCAGCGCCAGCCTCCAGCTCCAGCGGGCGAGCACCCGGTCCATGTCAGGGCCGCGCGGCGACCATGATCGGCAGTTCGGCCGGTCCGTTGGCCGAGACCTGCACCACGTATCGGCCCGGCTGCAGGTCGAAGGCCACCATCTTGCGCAGGGTCGAGCAGGCCGGGCCGCGCCCGTGCGACGCCGAGCGGACCGGCGCGCCGTCGGCCAGCAGGTCGATCCACGCCGCCGTGCCCAGGGCCACCACATAGGTCCCCCCCGTCGGGATGATCAGCGAGAACAGGCCCCCGTGGCTGACCGAGCCGCCCGGCTTTTCCGGCTGGACCGGATAGGTCACCGCCGGGGTCGAGGGCAGGGTGGCCAGATAGGCTTGGCCCGGCGTCAAGGCGGCCTGGGCCACGCCCTCCACGCCTGTCGCCGCCGCCAGCGGGACCTTGGCGGTCCAGCCTTTCAGCTCGGCCGGCAGGTCGGCGTCTTGCGTCGCGCAGGCGGGAGGCGGCGCGGGAGCCGGCGTCATCTCCTGCGCCCCGGCGGCCAGGGGCGCCGTCAGGCAAAGGCCGGCGATGGCGAGAGCGGCGAGACGCATGGTCTTCATTTCCTGGACGGGCATCAGAACTTCATCCGCAGGTCGGCGCGGAAGTTGCGGCCTTCCTCGGGGAAGCCGTCGACCAGTTGGTACTTCTGGTCCAGCAGGTTGCGGGCCCCGATGATCACGTCGATGCTCGGCGTCACCGTGACCTGGGCCGTCAGGTTGGCCAGGATGTAGTCGCCGGTGCGGTAGTAGCGGGCCGGCGTGACCAGCGTGCTCGACGTCACCGTCCAGCGCCTGGACGCCGTCTCCAGGCTGGGCGTCAGGGTCAGGCGGTCCACGACCTTCCAGTTCACATAGGCGAACAGCTTGTGGGTCGGCACGCCGGTCGGGCGGAAGGCGGCGTTGGTCGGGTCGGTCAGCTCGCGGTGCAGGTAGGTGTAGTTGCCGCCGATCGTCAGGCTCGGCGACAGCTGGGCGGTGACCGAGGCCTCGGCGCCGTAATACTCGCCCTTGCCGGCGTTGCGGGTCTGGCTGACCGTGCCGAAGGGCGGGCCCAGGGCCACCGGGATCTGGATCAGGGCGTCCTGGACGTCGCTGTAGAACACCGCTCCCTCGACCTGCACGGCCGGGGTCACGTCAAGCTTGCCGCCGACCTCGTAGTTCACCGCCCGCTCGGCCTTGACGCTGGGGTTGGGGATGGCCGTGCCGAACCGCGAGCTGTAGCGCTCGAACAGAGTGGGGAAGCGGGCGCGCGACGAGACGCTGACATGCAGTTGGCTGGTCTCGGTCGGTCGATAGATCAGCGCCGCCTGGCCGTTCCAGGCGTCGTCGTCGGTCAGCGGGTAGAAGACGAAGGCGTTGGAGTTGAAGTCCTGGGCCATCGACAGGTCGCGGCGGTCCCACGAGGCGCCGACCACCAGGTCCAGCTTGTCGCCCAGGCGCTGGGTGTCTTCCAGGGCCAGGGAGGTGGTGTCCTCGGTCGTGGTCTGGCGCGGCTCGACCAGGGCCGGGGCGAAGGTCTGCTGCCACTCCACGTGTTTGTCGCGGCGATAGAAGGCGGCGGCCTTCAGGGTGTTGGTCGCGGTCAGGCCGACGCCCAGTTCGACGTTCCCGCCATAGGCGACGTCGTCATAGTAGGAGCGGAAGGCGCGGCCCAGGGTCTGGGTGTTCTGGCGGGCGTTGTCGTACGAGAACAGGCCGTTCTCGAAGCTGTTGCGATAGAAGCGCGTCTTCACATAGGCGTTGTCGGCGACCTGGGTCTTGGTCAGCAGGGCGATGCTGTCGAGATTCCAGTAAGGCCAGGTCCAGAAGCGAGTGCTGGCCGTGTCGGTGACGTGGAACGGCGCGTTCTTCTCGCCCTCCTGGCGGGTGTAGGTCAGCGAATATTCGTCAGTGGCGTTGGGCGTGAAGCCGAGCTTGGCGTTGACCCGCCAGTCCTGGCTGTCGGAGTGATCGCGATTGCCGCCGTTCTCCAGGGTGGTCGCGCGATAGTCGTCGGGCAGGGCCCAGTGGGTGCGCTCGTTCCGCGCGCCGCTGATCTGGGCGTAGAAATGGTCGGTGCGTCCGCCGATCCGGCCCGAGACGCTGTTGCTGTTCAGCGAGCCGTCGCCGTCGAGGCCCGCGC
This sequence comes from Caulobacter sp. GW821-FHT09B08, assembly GCF_059418225.1. Lineage (NCBI taxonomy): Bacteria > Pseudomonadati > Pseudomonadota > Alphaproteobacteria > Caulobacterales > Caulobacteraceae > Caulobacter > Caulobacter sp. GW821-FHT09B08. Next base: position 106,085 of record NZ_JBWKPL010000005.1, read on the forward strand.
CCAGGCGGATCTCGCCCTCGAACGGCTGCGACGGCTTGCGGGTCACCAGGTTGATCGCCCCGCCGATCCCGCCGGGGCCGTCCAGCACCGAGACGTAACCCTTGGAGACTTGAATCTCCGACAGGTCGGCGGTCAGGAAGCGGGCGAAGTCGATGCGGTTGTCGGCCGGCAGGAACACCCGCACGCCGTCGATCGACAAGGTGGTCTGGAAGCGGTCGAAGCCGCGGATGAACACCACCCGCTCGTTGCGCGAGCCGCCGGTGTTGCCGGCCGCCGCGCCGGGCACCAGGTCCAGGGCCTGGTCGATGCTGGTCTTGTCGAACTTGCGCAGCGCCTCGCCCGCTACGACGGAACCGCCGACCCGCTCGCCCGCGCTGTTGCGCGCGGTGACCTGAACCTCGCCCAGATTGTAGACATCCTTGGCCGCCGTCTGGGCGTGCGCCGAGCCCGCCAGCACCGAGCCGGCGAGCAGAATTGACCTGAACAGCATGGAAAACCCCGTTATGTAGAGTCACTACATAACGGTTCCGCCGGGGCTGCGCTTCCGCTTTTTCGCGGTTCTGGTGCGCCTGCCGTTTGCTCGGGAGGGCCGCGTCCTGGCGCTATGGGCGGCTCGATCGCGGGTCAGGTTACCGCCCATCGGACGTTGGGAGGAGGTTTGGAGCGCTTTGGACGCCCTCGGGCTGTCGGCGCGTCTTCGCATGTCGCAATAAGATACAAGCAGGATTGACTGTATAAAATCTTTTTCTATGGTCTGGCGACAGAACAGGAGGAAGCGAAATGGGGCTGGATGGATTCGACCGGCGCGCGGTGTTGCTGGGCGGGGTCGTCGGGGCGGGGCTGGCGGCGTCGCCAGCGTCCGCGGCGACGAAGAGCGTCAAGCCGGGCTTCCTGTGGGGCTCGGCCGGCGCGGCCTACCAGATCGAGGGCGGCAACTACGCCAGCGACCTGTGGGTGATGGAGCACGCCAAGCCGACCATCTTCAAGGACCCGTCGGGCGACGCCGCCGACAGCTACAACCGCGTCTGGGAAGACATCGCCCTGGCCGCGTCGCTGGGCTTCAACACCCATCGCTTCTCGATCGAATGGTCGCGGATCGAGCCCGAGCCGGGCCAGATCTCGCTGGCGGGCATCGCCTATTACCGCCGCGTGCTGGAGACGATCCGCAAGCACGGCATGACGCCCTTCGTCACCTACAACCACTTCACCACTCCGCGCTGGTTCGCGGCGGCGGGCGGGTTCGAGACGCGCGACAACATCCCGGCCTTCGTCCGTTACTGCACCCTGATCACGGAGCGCCTGGGCGACCTGATCGGCGTGGCCTCGACCTTCAACGAGCCCAATCTCGGCGCCCTGGTCAGCTGGTCGCCGGCCATCCGGCCGCTGCGGCCCTATATCGAGATGTCCAAGAAGGCGGCCGCCGCCTCGATCGGCGCGACCCACTGGGCGCCGCCGGTGCTGGGCGACTTCCGCATCCAGCAGCCGATCATGATCGAGGCTCACGAGCGGGCCTATGAGGCGATCCGCAAGGCGTCGAACGACCGCTATCTCGTGGGCGTGACCCTGTCGCTGAACGACGAACGCGCGCCGGCCGGCGGTCCCAGCGGGGTCGAGGCCAAGCAGGCCCAGGCGATGCTGCCGTGGCTGGCCGCCCAGGGCGACTTCATCGGCGTGCAGAACTACACCTGGACCGAGGTCGGCCCCGACGCCGACCTGCCCGCACCCAAGGGCGTGGAGCTGAGCCAGATGGGCTATCCCGCCGCGCCCGAGGCGCTGGAGGCGGTGATCCGCACGGTGGCCAAGCACACCAACAAGCCGATCTACGTCACCGAGAACGGCGTCGCCACCGAGGAAGACAGCCGTCGGATCGCCTTCATCGACAAGGCCGTGCCGGGGGTCTTCGCCTGCTTGCGCGATGGGATCGACGTGCGCGGCTACATCCACTGGTCGCTGCTCGACAACTGGGAATGGTTCTCGGGCTACGGGCCCAAGTTCGGCCTGGTCGCGGTCGACCGCGCCACCTTCAAGCGCACCCCCAAGCCCAGCGCCCGCCACCTCGGCGCCATCGCCCGCAAGGGCCTGCCCGCCGGCCTGAAGAGCCGCTGAGGAGCCCATCCATGTTGAAGCGTTTTGTCGGACTGCTGCTGATGACCTCGACCCTGACGACGGCCGGCGCGGCCTTGGCGCAGGCCGCCGACCCGGATACCCGGGCCAAGGCCATGGTCGACGCCATGACCCTGGACGAGCAGATCGGCCTGTTGCGCACCCAGGCCGGGTTCGGCCTGCTGTCACTGGGCGTGCCCCTGCCGCCGACCGTCCCCGAGAGCATGCGCAAGGCGACCCCGCCCGGCGCCCTGGGCTCGGCGGGCTATGTGCCGCCGGTCGAGCGGGTGGGCATGCCGGCCCAGCAGATGTCGGACGCCAGTCTGGGCGTTGGCAATCTGGGCGGCTTCCTGCGGCGCGGCGACGAGGCGACCTCGCTGCCGGCCACTCTTGCCCTGGCCGCCACCTTCGACCCGAACCTGGCCCAGAAGGCCGGCGATATGCTGGGCGCCGAAGCCCACGCCAAGGGCTTCAACATCCAGCTGGCCGGCGGCGTGAACCTGACCCGCGAGCCGCGTAACGGGCGGAACTTCGAATATGCCGGGGAAGACCCGCTGCTGGCCGGCCAGATCGTCGGCGCCCAGGTGGCCGGCATCCAGGGCCGCCACGTGGTCTCCACCGTCAAGCATTTCGCCCTGAACGCCCAGGAGACCGGCCGCTTCGTGCATGACGCCTTGCTGGACGAGGCGGCCCTGCGCGAGTCCGACCTGCTGGCCTTCGAGATCGCCATCGAACGCGGCCAGCCGGGTTCGGTGATGTGCGCCTACAACAAGATCAACGGCGTCTATGCCTGCGAGAACCCGTTCCTGCTGGGCAAGGTGTTGAAGGGCGACTGGAAATATCCGGGCTGGGTGATGTCGGACTGGGGCGCCTCGCACAGCCTGGCGCCGGCCCTGGCGGCGGGCCTCGACCAGGAGTCGCCGCAGGACGATCCGCACTTCAGCGACCTGAAGGCGGCGGTCGAGCGGGGTGAGGTGCCGGCCGAGCGCGTGCGCGACGCGGCCTATCGGATCGTGCGCAGCTTCTATGCGGTCGGGGTCATCGATGATCCGGCCAAGGCGGGCGGCGCGATCGACAAGGACGCCCATGCCGAGGTGGCCGAGCAGGTCGCCCTCCAGGGCATGGTGCTGCTGAAGAACGACGGCGTCCTGCCCCTGGCCGCCAGCGTCAAGAAGATCGTCGTGATCGGCGGCTTCGCCGACAAGGGCGTGCTGTCGGGCGGCGGGTCCTCGCAGGTCATGCCCTATGGCGGCCACTTCCTGGATCGGCGGGGCCGCGAGGGCATCGCCGCCTTCCTGGCCCCGGTCTACGGCCTGTCCTCGCCGCTGGCGGCGCTGAAGGCCCTGCGGCCCGACGCCGACATCCGGTTCGACGACGGGACCGATCCGGTCCGCGCCGCCGCCCTGGCCAAGGGCGCGGACGTGGCCATCGTCTTCGCCACGCGGCCGGAAGAGGAGGGGATGGACGCCATCGCCCCGGACCTGCCCTATGGCCAGGACGCCCTGATCGCGGCGGTCGGCGCGGCCAATCCGAGTACGGCGGTGGTGCTGGAGACGGGCAACCCGATCCTGATGCCGTGGCTGTCGAAGGTGGGGGCGGTGCTGCAGGCCTGGTATCCGGGCCAGCGCGGCGGTCCGGCCATCGCCAAGCTCCTGACCGGCGAGGTCTCGCCCTCGGGCCGCCTGCCGATGACCTTCCCGGCGAGCGTCGAACAACTGCCGCGTCCGGCGATCCCGGGCTTCGATCCCAACAACCGCAAGCCCTTGGGTCTGGGCGCCAAGGTCGCGCCGTTCGCCGTGCCGTTCCCGGAGGGCGCCGATGTCGGCTACCGCTGGTTCGAGCGCAAGAAGGCCAAGCCCTTGTTCGCCTTCGGTCACGGCTTGTCCTACACGACGTTCGGCTACGCGAAGCTGGCGGCAAAGGGGGGCGACGCTCTCAGCGCCACCTTCACCCTGACCAACACCGGCAAGCGCGCCGGCACGGAAGTGGCCCAGCTCTATGTCGCCCCGCCCGGCAAGACCCATCGTCTGGTCGGCTGGGCGCGGGTGACGCTGGCGCCGGGCGAGAGCCGCCAGGTGACCATCCAGGCCGATCCGCGCCTGCTGGCCTCGTACGACGTGAAGGCCGGCGCCTGGCGTCGGACGGCGGGGTCCTACGACCTCTATGTCGGCAAAGCCGCCGGGTCGCGCGACCTGGTCGGCAAGGCCAAGCTGACGGAGGGCGGTCGATGAGCTTCGTCGCCCTCGCCGTTGCGGCGGCCTTGGTTGGCCCGGTCGCCAAGATCGACACCGGAACCCTGCAAGGCGCCACGGCCGACGGTGTGACGGCCTTCAAGGGCGTGCCCTACGCAGCCGCTCCCGTCGGCGACCTGCGCTGGCGCGCGCCGCAGCCGGCCGCGCGCTGGGCCGGCGCGCGCGACGCCTCGACCATGGGGCCAGACTGCGTGCAGGGGCGCATGCCCGGCTCGCCCGAGCCCGCCGCACAGTCGGAGAACTGCCTGTTCGCCAATGTCTGGCGGCCCGCCGCCGCGAAGGCGGGCGCGAAGCTGCCGGTCATGGTCTGGATCCACGGCGGCGCCTTCACCAACGGCGGCTCGTCCTCGCCCGAGACCTGGGGCGACGCCATGGCCAAACGGGGCCTGGTGTTCGTCACCTTCAACTACCGCCTGGGCCGGTTCGGCTTCTTCGGCCACCCGGCTCTGAGCGCCGAGCATCCGGACGAGGCCACGGGCAACTACGGCCTGATGGACCAGATGGCGGCGCTCGGCTGGGTCCGGCGCAACATCGCCGCCTTCGGGGGCGATCCCAGGAACGTCACCGTGGTCGGCGGCTCGGCTGGCGGTATCTCGATCAACCTGCTGCTGGGCGCGCCCAAGGCCGAGGGGCTGTTCGACAAGGCCATCATCCAGTCGGGCGCTGGGCGGCGGTTCCTGACCCCCGAGCGGCGCTTGTCGGAGGACCTTCCCGGCAAGTCTTCGGCCACGAGCGTTGGCCTGGCCTTTGCTAAGAAGCTGGGCGTCGAGGGGCAGGACGCGGCGGCCCTGGCCGCGCTGCGCGCCCTGCCGGCCGACAAGATCGCCGCCAACCTTTCGATGGCCACCCTGGTCTTCCAAGGCGAGGGCGCGCTCTATTCGGGGCCTGTGGTCGACGGCAAGCTGATCGTCGAGACGCCGGAGGAGGCCTTCGCCCACGGCCGCCAGTACAAGATGCCGGTGATCGTAGGGGCCACGACCGCCGACCTCAGTCTCGACTTCACGCCCAGCGCCGAGGCGGCCTACGCCAGGTTCGGCGACGGCGCGGCGGCGGCGCGGGCGGCCTACGACCCCGATGGCAAGCTGCCGGTGAAGGCTCTGAACCAGGCCATCGGCGGCGACCGCAACATGGTCGAGCCGGCGCGCTTCGTGGCGCGGGCGGTCGCGGCCAAGGGCGCACCGGTCTACGAATACCGCTTCGGCTATGTCGCCCCGGCGGCTCTGGCGGGATCGCCGTACGGCGCCAACCACTCGACCGAGGTGGCCTATGTCTTCGATCGGCTGACCCCGGTCTATGGCGCGGCGACCACAACCACCGATCAGGCAGTGGCGGAGAAGCTCGCCGACTACTGGGCCAATTTTGCGCGCAAGGGCGATCCCAACGGTCCGGGTCTTCCAGCCTGGCCGCGCTACGACGCCAAGAGCGACAAGCTGATGGACGTCCGCGCGGACGGGAATTTCGCGGGCGAGGCCGATCCGTGGAAGGCGCGGCTGGACGTGGCCGAGCGGGCGGCGGGCAAGTAGGTCTCAGCCGAGGCGGATGTCGTGCTTCGCCTCGGGATCCAGCAGCACGGCGACCATGTCGCGCATCATGCCCACCGCCCGGTCGAGGTCGGCGGTTGGGTCCAGCGTCCGCGCCACCGACAGGCCGCGCACGGTCCAGACCATCAGGCGCAGCAGGGGCGTGGTGACCGGGGCGCCGTAGATGTCGTCGAAGCGTCGGGCCCAGGCGAAGGATTCCGTCTCAATCATGCTCTGCATCGGCAGCAGGCGTTCGGCCAGTTCCGGGTCGCTGCGCGAGCCCTGCAGCACCTCCAGCACGGCCACGCCGGAGGGGCGGCTCAGCACCTCCCAGGCCGCCTCGGGCAGGGCCAGCAGCTTCTCGCGCAGGTCGCGGATGTGGCCGAGGCGAGCGACATATTCCTCGACCTCCCGGTCATAGACCGCCCGCACCACGTACAGCATCAGGTCCACCTTGGTGGGGAACTGGTGCAGCATCGCGCCCCGGCTGACCCCGGCCCGTTGGGCGACCAGCAGGGTGGTGGTGGCCGCGTAGCCGCTTTCGTGCAGGCACTGGATCGTCGCCTCGAGAAGCCGGGCGCGGGTGTCGTCGCTGCGCTCGGCCTGGGTGCGGCGGGCGCGGAGAGGTTGGCTCTCCATTCTAACGCGTCGCCGCCGTGACCAGGGTCCGCACGCCGGGCGCGATCTTGATGATCAGGTCGGCGGGCGGCTGCTTGCCCATGAAGCTGAACAGCGGCCGGGCCGAGGCGGCGTTGAAGGCCTCCACGCGGGCCAGCACGGCCAGGGCTTGGGCGCGGTCGGCCTCTGCCATCGGCTTGCCGGCTTCGACGGCGTCCATGGCCGAGAGGGCCGCCTGCGCCAGGGCGGCGATATCGGCCGAGATCGGCAGGGCTTCCTCCAGCGCCGGCCGGCCCTTGGCCACGGCCTGGAAGCGGGCGTCGTTGGCGCGCCAGGCGGAAAGGTCCGCGCGCAGGGCCGCGCCTTGAGTGCGATCACCGCCGACCCACGCCTTAGCCCGGGCCTCAAAGCGGTGGGCGACCAGGCTGTCGACCGGCGCGGCGTCGGCCAGGCCGTTGAGGTCCTGGACGATCTTCTGGCCGCGCAGCATGGCCAGGATGCGGTGGTCGTGAGCCATGTTGCGGGTCGGGCCGACCAGGTCCAGCAAGGTCAGGACGGCTTCCGACTGGCCCGGCGCCAGGCGCGCGGCCATGCGGGCGGTGTTGGCCTGGTCGCGCAGACCCTGGATGCGTAGCTGGTCCTGCACGATCGGCAGGCGGCGATAGAGGTCGTCGACGTCGCGCACCTCGCGGGGCGACCAGAAGCGCTCGGCCAGGGCGGCGGCGCGGGGCCACAGGCGGGCGTCGATCACCTCGTCGGTCACGATCTCGGCCCATAGCGGGGCCTCGCCGCCCAGCACCAGTTTCTCCTGTTCAGGCGTCAGCGAGGGGAGGGGCTTGGCGACCAGGGCGTCGGTCAGGATCGCGGCCATGATCGGCGACAGCTTGCGGCCCTTCTCGGCCTCGGCCGGCGTCAGGCCGGCGGCCGAGGTGTCGAGCGGATCGAGGGCGTAGTGGAACGAGGCGGGGTTCAGGAGATCCAGGTAGTAGCCGGCCGAGACGATGGTGCGGTGGCCCTTGGCGACGGCGTCGACCGTGGCGTTCGAGGTCTGCCAGGCCTGGACGACCACGTCCTTGGGGACCGCGCCGGTGGCGGCGACCTCCTCCCAGCCGATCATGGTCTTGCCGTGCTTCCTCAGGATCGCGGCGACGCGGGTGTGGAAATAGCCTTCCAGAGCCTGCTTGGAAGCCAGGTTCTTGGCCTTCATGAAGGCCTGCACCTGGGGATGGTCCAGCCAGACCGCGTCGCTGACCTCGTCGCCGCCGGCGTGGAAATAGGCGTCGGGAAACAGGCCGCCCATCTCGGCGAACAGGCCGTCGAGGAAGCGGTAGGTTTCCTCCTTTGTGGGATCGAGCGCGCGGTCCATGGCCGCCAGGGCGTTGGCGGGCTTGAGCGGGGCCAGGGCGTATTGCGGATAGGCCTCCGCCATCGCGCGGGTGTGGCCCGGCACGTCGAACTCGGGAACGATCCGCACCCCGCGCGCGGCGGCGTAGGCCACCAACTCGCGGATCTCGGCCTGGGTATAGTGCTGACCGTCGCCGGTGGCCTGGAGCTTGGGATAGCGCTTGCTCTCGACCCGGAAGCCCTGGTCGTCGGACAGGTGGAAGTGCAGGACGTTGAGCTTGACCCGCTCCATGGCGTCGATCTGCCGCTTCACCGTCTCCAGCGTCATGAAGTGGCGGGCGGTGTCGATCAGCACGCCGCGCCATTCGAAGCGCGGGGCGTCGTCGATGGCCACGAAGGGCAGGGCGGCGCCGGGCGGATTGACCGCGATCAGCTGGCGCAGGGTGGCCAGGCCCCGCAGCACGCCCAACGGTCCGTCAGCGTCCAGGCTCACCCCGTCGGTGGTGACGTTCAGGCGGTAGGATTCGGCGGCGGGATCGGCGCGGCAGGCGATGTTCAGTTTCGGACCGGGGCGCGGAACCATGCCCGTCAGGCTGGCGGCGTCGCGCTGGAAGCGGGCCGCGGCGAGGGCGGCGAGGGGGGCGGGGCAGCCGCTCGAATCGATGACGAAGGCGCCGTCCAGCCTCAGCTCGCCCGGGCTCCAGGTGGCGGAGACAGGCTGCGGCATCAGGGCCGGCTGGGCGGTAGCGGGCAGGGCGGCGGCCGACAGCGCGGCTCCCAGGCAGGTCGATCCCAGCAGGGCGAAGGCGCGCTGACGCATAAAGGCTCCCATCCTTGATCTAATTTACAAGCGATCTTGACTGTATGTTAATTGCGTTGCTATCGTCCGCGCAACAAAAAGGTCTGCGGACCCAGCGCGGGAGAACTGAATGCGTATCGTGACGGCCCTGGCCCTGACCCTGATGGCGGCCACGCCCGCCCTGGCCCAGAGCGCTCCGGCCCCGGCGCCCGCCGCCGCTGCGGCGGCCGGCTTCTCGGCCGATACGCCGCTGGAGGCGATCGTGGCCAATCCGGCGGCCAAGGCCGCCCTGGACAAGACCCTGCCCAACCTCGCCGCGCATCCGGCCTTCGAGCAGTTCAAGGCCATGAGCCTGCGCCAGCTGCAGCCCTATGCCTCCGACAAGATCAGCGAAGAGGCGGTGGCCAAGGTCGACGCCGATCTGAAGGCCCTGGCAGCCAAGCCCTAAGGCGCTCTTCGCGCCACCATCGCGGGGTACCGGCACGGCCCGGCCGGCGTCCTTCGCGGGACGCCGCCGAGGTCGCGCGCCTGCGTGTCAGGTCCGGAAATCTCGGTAAGAGACGAAAAAGACACATCAATTTCAAAAACAGTCAGATTTGATCGTGAATCTGCTTGCCAGAGAACAAACAATCATAATTGACTGTAAGTGAGGGCGTCGCGAACGGCAAAGAGCGCCCCGCAATGGAACAACGAGGGGATTGGGAAATGCGAACGACTGCTGGCACCTACCGCGCCGCCCTGCTGGGAACGGCGATGCTGGGCGCCTTCTGCGCCACGACCGCGAGCGCGCAGGACGCCGCGCCGTCCTCGTCTTCAGTTACCAGCCTGGACGCGATCATCGTGACCGCCACCAAGCGCGAGCAGCGCCTGCAGGACGTGCCCGTGGCGGTGACGGCGGTCTCGGGCAAGACCCTGGAGGCGTCGAACTTCCGCGAAGTGTCAGACATCCAATACTTGGCCCCGAACGTCACGTTCTCGTCGACCAACCCGGTGGCCAACGGCGGCGGCTACCAGATCCGCGGCGTCGGCACCCAGACCTATGACAGCGGCGTCGAGCAGACCGTCGGCCTGGTGGTGGACGGCGTGATCATCGGCCTGCCCCGCGACCCGGGCGCGGCCGGCTTCGCCGATATCGAGCGCGTGGAGGTGCTGCGCGGCCCGCAAGGCACGCTGTTCGGCAAGAACGCCTCGGCCGGCGTGATCCAGATCGTCACCCAGAACCCGAAACTGGAACAGACCTCCGGCAAGGTCGATCTGTCGTACGGCGAGCGCGACGAGCAGATCGCGCGCGGCGTGGTCAACTTGCCGCTGGGCAAGACGGCCGCTGTGCGGGTGTCGGGCTTCTACAACAGCCAGGACGGCGCGATCCCCTATGCGGTGCGCACCAGCGGCCACGTAGGCGACCGCGAGAACAAGGGCGTACGCGGCAAGCTCCTGTGGGAGCCGACCGACGACCTGACCTTCGTGGTGGCGGCCGACTACCAGAAGGCCTTCGCCCGCGACGCGGCCATCATCCACACGCTGGGGATCAACCCGCGCTACAACGCGCTGTTCAACTCGTTCGCGGTGAAGCCGGGCCCGAACACCTACATCAGCTACCAGGACGGCGACTGGAAGGCCGACACCACGGTCCAGGGCGTTTCGGGCCAGGCCGATTACCGGATCGGCGGCTTCACGCTGACCTCGATCACGGCCTATCGCAAGTCCCAGATGACCCAGCTGACGGACATCGACCACGCGCCGATCGACATCTTCAACTTCAGCGACGGGGGCCTGGACAGCGACCAGTTCACCCAGGAACTGCGCATCACCTCGCCGTCGGGCGGGAAGCTGGAGTACGTCGCCGGCCTCTACTACCTGAACACCGAGGTCAGCGGCTGGACCACCCAGAAGGGCGACTTCCTGAAGTTCTCGACCGGCAACCCGGCCTATCCGCCGGCGGTGCTGTTCGGCCGTCGCGATCAGACCAGCAAGACCAAGAGTTACGCCGCCTACGGCCAGGCGACCTATGCGGTCAACGACGTCTTCAAGCTGATCGGCGGCCTGCGCTACACCAACGACGAGGTGTCGGGCGACCTGAAGGTCAGCGCCGTGCCCGGCTACTTCACCTACGGGACCCTGCTGCCCTATTCGGGCCAGGTGTCGGCCGACAACGTCTCGGGCCGCGTCGGCGTCCAGTACCAGCCCAACCGCGACCTGATGGTCTATGCGACCTACGCCAGCGGCTACAAGGGACCGGCGATCGACTCCCTGAACGGCCAGATCAAGCCGGTGAAGCCCGAGACGGTCGACAGCTACGAGCTGGGTGTGAAGTCCACCCTGTGGGACGGTCGCATGACCCTGAACGCCTCTATCTACCGCTCGGACTTCAGCGACTTCCAGACCCAGGCCCTGGACCTGACCTCGGCCACGCCGCGGCTGGGCCTGACCAACGCGGGCCTGATGCGGGCGCAAGGGATCGAGTTCGAGACCCACATCCGCCTGGCGCAGGGCCTGACCGTTGGCGGCAGCCTCAGCTACAGCGACGCCCAGTTCAAGGACTACACCGGCGCCTGCTATACCGGCCAGCCGACCTCCACGGTGGTCGGCCAGGGCTGTTACATCCTGCCGGGCACGACCGCGACCTATGTCGCCAACTATGACGGCCAGCGCCTGACCAATGCGCCCAAGTGGAGCTACAACCTCAACGCCGCCTACGAGCGTCCGGTGACCGCCGATCTGAAGTTCGACGCCAGCGTCAACTGGTCGTGGCGCGACGACGCCTACGCCATCACCGCCGATCCCAAGTCGATGGTGAACGCGTACGGCATGCTCAACGCGGCGATGGGCGTTGGCCGCGACGACGGCGGCTGGCGACTGGGGCTCTACGCTCGCAACCTGCTGGATAAGCGCTTCTACGCGCCTTATCCCTCGCTGAACCTGATCAACGCCGGCGGCTACGAGAAGATCGTCAGCCCCGATGCGTTCCGCACGGTCGGCGCGAAGTTGAGCCTGAGTTTCTAAGGCTCTCCCGGGCGAGCGTACCGATCTCCCTTGGGCCGCTCGCCCACCCCCTTCCTCGGCGGGACACCTCGATGAACAGCCTGTGTGGCCGCCTGCTCGTGGCGGGTCTCGGACTGAGCCTGGCGGTCTTCGCGGACGGTCCGGCCAACGCGCGCCAGGCGGCGCCGGAAACCAAGCCCGCCGCGCTTTTCGGCATGGTCGACCAGCCCTGTCCGCCGCCGCTGGAGGTCCCGCCGCCGGTGCGGGCGTTCAACGCGGCCTTCGTCGCGCCGGGCAGGGTCGACATGCCGCGCATGCTGGCCCTGACCAAGGACCCGGCCTTCGTCACCTACAACGACGCCAAGAAGGCCCGGGACGAGGCCGACTGGGCGGGGCTGTGCCGCTATCGCCGCGACAACGACGCCCTGGTCGCCTCGGGCCATACGCCGCGCGTGGTGTTCTTCGGCGACTCCATCACCGAGAACTGGGTTCTGGGCGATCCGGACCTGTTCGGGCCGGATGTGGTCGGGCGCGGGATCGGCGGCCAGACGACCGCCCAGATGCTGGTGCGCTTTCGCTCCGACGTGATCGACCTGAAGCCGCGCGTCGTCCAGATCCTGGCCGGCAGCAACGACATCGCCGGCAACAAGGGGCCGACCAGCGAGCGCGACTTCCAGAGCAACATCATGGCCATGGTCGAGCTGGCGCGGGTCCACCGCATCCGCGTCGTCCTGGCCAGCATCCCGCCGGCGGCCAAGTTCTTCTGGCGGCCCGAGGTGACGCCGGAACCGGAGATCGCGCGCCTGAACGCCTGGCTGCGCGACTACGCGCGTCGCGAAAACCTGACCTTCATCGACTATCACGCCGTGCTGACGACGCCCGAAGGCGCGATGCGGCCGGGGTGGTCGCTGGACGGCGTGCACCCCAACCGCGACGGCTACGCCGCCATGCGGACCCTGGCCCAGCGTGTACGCTGACCGCCGTTTGACGAAGAGGCTGGACCGCGAACGCGGTTGCCGTGATCTTCCCGCCATGACTCAAGGTTTGCAGACCCGCGACACCGCCGCCGCCTCGACCCGTCCTCGCCGCCGGACCCAGGCCGAACGCAGCGCCGAGACGCGGCGGATCCTGCTGGAGACGACGATCCGCTGCCTGCACACCAAGGGCTATGCGGCGACCACGACCCTGTTGGTGGCCCAGGAGGCCGGGCTCAGCCGGGGCGCGATGCTCCACCAGTTCCCGACCCGCGTGGACCTGATGATGTTCGTCGTCCAGTCGGTGTTTGACGACGAGGTGGCCATCTACGACGCGCGCCTGTCGGCCATCCCCGATCCCAAGGAGCGGCTCTACGCCTTCCCGCAAATCGTCTGGGAGGTGCTGAGCCGGCCGTCCGGCGTGGCGGTGCTGGAGATCCTGCAGGGCTCGCGCAGCGATCCGGACCTGACCCACCGCCTGGCCCCGCTCCAGGCCGAGATCGAGCAGAACGCCCTGACCCTGCTGGGGCGTTGGTTCGGCGAGAACGGCGGGACAGCTTCCATGACCGCCATGCGCCTGGTCGTCTGGGCGGTGCGGGGCCTCTCCATCGCCCAGGTCCTGGCGCCCGACCCCGAGGAAATCGAGAAGTCAGTGATCCTGCTGCGCCGCATGCTCGAGGTCTATGCGGAACGGCCTCGCGGCAAGTAGCCCTTAAGACGCGGTCTGAGGCACGGCGACCGGAGACTCTGCATCCGGCGGGCCGGCGACGGGGATCCTGACGCTGAACGTGCTGCCCATGCCTTCGCCTGCGCTCTCCACTTCCAGCGCGCCGCCGTGCAGGGCCACCAGCTGCTTGGCCAGGGCCAGGCCGATGCCGAGCCCGCCCTGGGCCTTGGTCAGGTGTTCCTCGACCTGGGCGAAGATCTCGAAGATCCGCGACTGCATCTCGGGTGGAATGCCCACGCCGGTGTCGGCGACCGTGATCTCGGCCAGGTCGCCGATCTGATAGGCCCGCAGCGTGATCACGCCACCGGGCGGGGTGTATTTGGCGGCGTTGTTGAGCAGGTTGGCCACCACCTGCGCCAGCCGGGTGTGGTCGGCTTCCAGCCACACCGTCTGGGCGGCGATGTCGGTCACCAGGCGGTGGTCCCCGGCGTCGATGTTGTGCTGGCTGGCCTCGATCGCCGACTGGAGGATCTCGTCCAGGACGATCCGCTCCTTCTTGAGCGAGATCTTGCCCTGGCTGACGCGCGAGACGTCCAGCAGGTCGTCGACCAAGTGTGACAGGTGGGTGAGCATGCGGTCCATCCGGGTGCGGATGTCGCTGGAGCGCTCGGGCGGAAGGTCCTTGCTCAGCAGGTGCAGCCCGCCGCTCAGGGCGGCGACGGGGTTGCGCAGCTCATGGGCCAGCACGGCCAGGAAGCTGTCCTTGTGGCGGTCGGCGCGGCGCAGGGCCTGGGCGGCGGCCTCCAGCTCGTCGCGCTGCAACTCGATCTGCCGGCGCTGCTGGTAGAGGTCGAAGAACACATTGGCCTTGCTGCGCAGGATGTCGGCTTCGATCGGCTTCTGGATGAAGTCCACCGCGCCGGCCTCGTAGCCGCGGAACCGGCGCTGGATGTCGGCGGTCCCGGCGGTCAGGAAGATGATCGGCACGTGGATCGTCCGCGCGCTGCCGCGCATGAACTCGGCCAGCTCGAAGCCGTCCATCCCGGGCATCTGGACGTCCAGCAGGGCCAGGGCGACGTCGTGGGCCAGCAGCAGCTCAAGCGCCTCTTCGCCCGACCGGGCCTTCAGGCAGACCAGGCCCTCGCGCTGCAGCAGCGCCTCCAGGGCCAGGAGGTTCTCCTCGAGGTCGTCGACCAGGAGGAAGTTGATAGGCTTGTCCGCGATCATCGTGCGGCCCCCAAACTCGACAGATAGGATGCGATCGCATCCAGGTTCATGACCGTCGCGGTCGAACAGGCTTCCAGGGCCGCGTGGGGCATGGCTTGCGCATAGGCCCCGGCGGGGTCTTCCACGATCGCCACGCCGCCGGCGTCCAGCACCGCCTTCAGGCCCAGGGCGCCGTCGTGGTTGGCGCCGGTGAGGATGACGCCGGCCAGGCCCGCCCCGTAGGCGTCGGCGGCGCTTTCGAACAGCACGTCGATGGACGGGCGCGAATAGTTCACCGGCTCGTCGGTCGACAGGGCCAGGGCGCCGCCTTCCTCGACCAGCAGGTGGTAGTCGGACGGGGCGAAATAGACCACGCCGCCCGTCGCGGGCTCCTTGTCCTCGGCTTCCTTCACCGCGATCCGGCACTTGGTCTGGAACAGCGGGATCAGCACGTTGCCCCGGTCGGGCGGCACGTGGACGACCACCATCACCGGCAGCGAATAGTCGGCGGGCAGGGCGGGTAGGATGGTCAGCAGGGCCTGCACGGCGCCCGCCGACGCGCCGATCACCACCGCCTGGGGCCCCGTGGCGGTCATGGCTCGCGCCTTTGATAGATCTTCTCGCCCGGCACGAAGTCGACGAAGCCGTCGGCATGTTCGGAGAACCGCAGGCTCTCCTTGGAGCCCAGACCTAGGAAACCCTTGCGGGCCAGGGATTCCCGGAAGAGGCCGATGACCCGGTCCTGCAGCGGCCGGTCGAAATAGATCATCACGTTGCGGCAGGAGATCAGGTGCATCTCGGCGAAGACGGAGTCGGTGACCAGGCTGTGGTCGGAGAACACCGCGCGCTCGCGCAGGGTCTTGTCGAACACCGCGCGTCCGTAGTCGGCGGTGTAGTAGTCGGAGAGCGACGAGCGGCCGCCCGCCTTCTGGTGGTTCTCGGTGAACTTCCGAATCCGGTCCAGCGGATAGACGCCGGCTTCGGCCGCGCGCAGCGCCTCGGGATTGATGTCGGTGGCGTAGAACAGGGTCCGCTCGTAGAGGCCCTCTTCGCGGAAGAGGATGGCCAGCGAATAGAGCTCCTCGCCGGCGCTGCAGCCGGCGATCCAGACCTTCAGCGAGGGATAGGTCCGCAAGTGCGGCAGGACCTTTTCGCGCAGCGCCCGAAAGTACGACGGGTCGCGGAACATCTCGCTGACCTGCACGGTGAGATAGTCGAGCAGGCGCGGCAGCATGGACGGGTCGTGCAGCACGCGCTCCTGCAGGGCCGAGATGCTGCCGAAGCCCAGTTGCTCCCGCGCCTGGGTCAGGCGTCGCTTGATCGACGCCCGCGCATAGTGGCGGAAATCATAGTGGTAGTGCTGAAACAGCGCTTCCAGCAGCAGCTGGATCTCGAGGTCTTCGATCTTACTGGACACAGGTCATGCTCACCGAGGCATCCAGACCCGGACCAGCGAGAGCAGCTTGTCCACATCGATGGGCTTTGCCATGTAGTCGTTAGCGCCGGCCGCGATGCAGCGTTCCTGGTCGTCGGGCATGGCCTTGGCGGTCAGCATCAGGATCGGCAGCTTGGCCCAGCGCGCGTCCTTGCGGATCGTCTGGGTCGCGGTCAGCCCGTCCATGACCGGCATCATCACGTCCATGAGCACCAGGTCGACGGCCTGGGCGGGGTCTTCGGCCGAGGCGTTTAGCGCCTCGATCGCCTCCTGGCCGTTGCGGGCGATCTGGACGACCGCGCCGCGCGGCTCCAGCACGCTGGTCAGGGAGTAGACGTTGCGGATGTCGTCCTCGACGATCAGCACGCGGCGGCCTTCCAGCACCGCGTCGCGGTTGCGGGCCTTCTGGATCATCTTCTGCTGCTCGGGCGGCAGGGCCGACACCACCTGGTGCAGGAACAGCGAGACCTCGTCCAGCAGGCGCTCGGGCGACTTGGCGCCCTTGATGATGATCGAGTTGGAATAGCGGCGCAGCTGCTGCTCGTCGTGGGCCGACAGGTCGTGGCCGGTATAGACGATGACCGGCGGGAAGGCGTGGCCGTCGTCCTGGCTCAGGGTCTCCAGCAGCGAGAAGCCCGAGGCGTCCGGCAGGGAGAGGTCCAGCACCATGCAGTCGAAGGTCTGTTGGCGCAGCTGCTCCAGGCACTCGGCCGCCGTGCCGACGCCGACGGTCTCGACGTCGCCGGACGACAGCAGCTTGCCCACCGCTTCGCGCTGAACGTCGTCGTCCTCGACGATCAGAATCCGCCGCACGGTGCGGGTCAGCTTGGACTCCAGGGTCTGGAGCACGCCGGCCAGTTCCTCGCGCTTGACCGGCTTGACCAGGTAGCCCACCGCGCCGAGCGACAGCGCGGTCTGGGCGTGGTCGGCGGCCGAGACGACGTGGATAGGGATGTGGCGGGTGGCGTCGTCGCGCTTGAGGCGGTCCAGAACGGCCAGGCCCGACTGGTCGGGCAGGCCCACGTCCAGCACCACGGCGCTGGGCTTGAACTCCTTGGCCAGGTTCAGGGCTTCCTCGGCGGTGCCGGCCACCAGGCACTGGAAGCCCATCTCGCGGGCCAGGTCGCGGACGATGCCGGCGAAGGCGTCGTCGTCCTCGACCACCAGCAGCATGCGTCGCGTTTCGGTCAGCCGTTCGCGGTCGTCCTCGACCTTGCGGGGCGCGGGAGCGGGCTTGCTGGGACGCGCCTTGATCGGAGCGGCGACCGAGGCGGGCTCGGCGCGGGCGGGCTGGTCGCGGGGCGCGACGCGGGCCGGGTCGTAGGCGAGGGGGATGGTGACGGTGAAGGTGCTGCCTTCGCCGACCCGGCTCTCGAGCGTCAGCGATCCGCCCAGCAGGCGGGTCAGCTCGCGCGAGATCGACAGGCCCAGGCCCGTGCCGCCGTACTTGCGGCTGATGGTGCCGTCCGCCTGGCGGAAGGCCTCGAAGATGGCTTCCTGCTGTTCTTGAGCGATGCCGATTCCGGAGTCGGTCACCGCCAGGGCCAGGCTGTCGGCGCCCTCCGGCCGGATCGACAGTCGCACGCCGCCCTTCTCGGTGAACTTGAAGGCGTTGGACAGCAGGTTCTTCAGCACCTGTTCCAGCCGCTGGCGGTCGGTTTCGATCAGCGTCGGGCTGTCGTTCGCCAGGTCGATCTCGAAGCCCAGCCCGCGCTCGTTGGCGACCGGCTGGAACAGCTGCTTCAGGTCCTGCGCCAGAATCTCCAGCGGAACGTCCTCGGGACGAACCTGGACATGCCCCGCCTCGATCTTCGATAGGTCCAGGATGTCGTTGATCAGGGTCAGCAGGTCGTTGCCCGACGACTGGATGGTCTGGGCGTACTTGACCTGCTCGCCCGACAGATTGCCGTCGGCGTTGTCGCCCAGCAGCTTGGACAGGATCAGCAGCGAATTGAGCGGCGTGCGCAGCTCGTGGGACATGTTGGCCAGGAAGTCTGACTTGTACTGGCTGGCCTGTTCCAGCTCGCGGGCCTTCAGCTGGATGGCCGCGCTGGTGCGTTCCAGGTCGTTGCGCTGGGTCTCCAGCGTCTGGGCCTGCTCCTCCAACTGGCTGTTGGTTTGTTCCAGCTCGACCTGCTGCTGCTCCAGTCGCGTCTGAGACTCCTTCAGCGCGCGGCCCTGTTCCTCCAGCTCCTCGTTGGAGACCCGCAGCTCCTCGCTCTGGACCTGCAGTTCCTCGGACTGACGCTGGGTTTCTTCCAGGGCGTCCTGCAGTTCGGCGCGGTAGCGCGCCGAGCGCAGGGCAACGCCGATCGAGCCGGAGGCCTGGTCCAGCAGTTCCAGGACCAGATCGTCGACGGGGTGCAGGAAGCCCAGCTCGATGACGGCGTTGACCTGGTCGTCCGCGCGGGTGGGGACCAGGATCAGGTGACGGGGATTGTCGCGTCCCAGGGCCGAGCCGATGGTCAGATAGCCGTCGGGCACGTCGCGGATGATCGTGGGCTGGCCCTCGGCGGCCACCTTGCCCAGCAGGCCTTCCTTGACCCGGAAGCGCGTCGTGACATCGGCGTCGGCCGGGATGCCTAGGGCCGCGACGCGGTGATAGGCGCCGTTCTCGCCCTTGAAGAGCGCGCCGGCCTGGAAGCCGACGAACTTGGCCAGGAAGCCCAGGATGCTGTCGGCCAGCTCCTCGACCGACAGGTCGCCCATCATGGTCTCCGCCAAGCCCACCTGGCCCGACTGCAGCCATTCCTGCCGGGCCCGGATGCGGGCGGCCCTGCGGATCAGGACGAACACGGCGATCGTCAGGAAGCCGCCGAGCAGGCTGGCGGTGACACCCGTGACCAGGGCCGCCCTGTAGGCGGCGTCCATCTCGGCCAGCCGGATCTGGCGCAGGCGTTGCTCCTCGCGGCGCATCACGTCCAGCTGTGAGCGGACGGCGTCCATCTCGAGCTTGCCGCGGTCGCTGCCCACGATGGCCAGAGCGGCCTGGGCGCCTTGGTCGCGGCGCAGGTCGATGGTCTCCTTCAGCTCGGCGAGCTTGGCGTCGACGTGGCGGCGCAAGGGAACCAGGTTGTTCTGCTGGACGGGGTTGTCCTGGGTCAGCGAGCCGACGGCGTCGATCCGTGCGCCGACCTCGGCCACCGCGTGCTCATAGGGCTCCAGATACTTCTTGTCGCCGGTCAGCAGATAGCCGCGTTGCCCCGTTTCGGCATCCTGGGCCGAGGACAGCACCGCGTTGAGCGACATCAGCACCGCATGGGTGTGGATGATCTTCTGGTTGTTGGCGCGCAGGATCTCGACATTGCGATAGGCGATCGTGCCGCTGATCAGGAAGAACGCCAGCACGACCGCCAGCCCGGCGGCCGACCATTTTTCAACGTTCGACCGTGTGGGCGACGCGCGACGAGATTGGCTCAGCGACATGCAGGTCTCGAAAGAAGGGAAGGGCGTGCGACCTGCCTAACGGGTGAGGTCGGGAAGGCAAGCGAAAGGGGCGAAACTATCGCCGGGCGGAGCGGGCCTTAGTCCTCGTTTCGGACGCTCGAGGTCGGAAGGGCGACGGCGTCGAAGGGGCGGCGCAGGTGCATACTGTAAAGCTCCGTTTAGGGCCTCTGAACGCGCGACCCGGCTTTTGGTTCGGCGTCCCCGTCACGAATTGGTGGATAAGGCTGCGCGTCCGCTCGCCATCGCGTCTTCGATGCGATCCGATTCCCGTCTCTCATTCCAGAAAACATCGTTTTCCCAATATCTCGGCGCCTGAGACAGCGGCGCTGGCCGCCTGTCCGCGCGGCGTTCCGCATTTCGATCCAAATAATATCGATACGTAATCGTTGACTTATTGGTTCCCCGCCCCCGAGGCTTGGTTGTCGACCGGTTCCAAAGCCGGCGGTCATGCAAGAACGAGGGGATAAAAATGCATTTCGATCGGAGACTTCTGCTGTCCACCGCCGCCCTGTCGGCGATGCTGCTGTCGGCGGGGGCGGCCGGCGCGCAGGAGGCCGCCAAGGCTTCGGCCCCCAAGGCTTCGGCCGACATCGTCGAGGAGATCGTGGTCACCGCGCTGAAGCGCTCGACCACCCTGCAGACCACGCCGATGGCCATCAGCGCGGTCACCGGCGACAGCCTGCAGAAGATCGGCGCCACGGGCCTGCAGGACTATTTCCGCCAGGTGCCGGGCGTGAACCTCACCCAGGGTCAGCTGGGCCAGAGCCGGGTGACCATCCGCGGCGTGCAGGGCTCGGGCGAGGCCACCACCGGCCTCTATTACGACGAAACCCCGGTCACCGGTCCGTCGGGCACCACCCAGGATCCGGGCAACAACGCCGCCGATCTGAACCTGTTCGACGTCGAGCGGGTCGAGGTGCTGCGCGGTCCGCAAGGCACCCTCTACGGCGGCGGCTCGATGGGCGGCGCCCTGCGGGTGATCTACAACAAGCCCAACTCCCAGGAATTCGGCGCGGCCATCGAGGCCCAGGCCTCCGACACCAAGGGCGGCTCGGCCGGCTCGTACCTGAAGGCCATGGGCAACATCCCCATCATCGAGGGCAAGCTGGCCGCCCGCGTCACGGCCTATACCGAAGACCGGCCCGGCTATGTCGACAACGTCAAGCTCAAGACCACCGACGTCAACGACAGCCGCTCGTCCGGCTACCGCGCCATGCTGGGCCTCACCCCGACCGAGGACCTGAGCTTCGTCCTGACCAAGGTCCACCAGACCTCGTCCGCCGACGACATGGAAGGCTGGTACCAGCGCGTGGGCGAGTACCAGACCGACAGCACCGTCAAGCTGCCGCTGGACACCGAAATGGACATGACCAGCCTGACCGGCAAATGGTCCAGCCCCATAGGCGAGGTCACCGCCGTAAGCTCCTATTATCGCTACGATATCCTGCGGACCATCGACTTCACCCCGCAGTACAGGCCCTATGTCGGTACGGCCTACGGCGTGATCGGCTACCAGCCGGCCAATCTGCAGTCTTGGAACCACGAGCTGCGCCTGAGCTCCAAGGGCGACGGGCCGCTGCAATGGACGGTCGGCGGCTATATGGAGCTGCGCAAGGACCACATCGACAGCAACACCGTGCTGACCGACCCGGCCTCGGGCCTGCCCTATAGCCCCCTGCGCTACGTCACCGCGCGCTACATCGACACCGACATGAAGCAGACCGCCGAGTTCGGCGAGGTGACCTGGTCGCCCGAGCAGGTGGCGGGCCTGAGCCTGACCTTCGGTGCGCGCCACTACGACTACACCAAGACCACCTCGGGCGCGGGCACCCAGCGCAACCTGCTGACCGGCGCCGCGCCGGCCGGCTATTCCGAACAGACCGCCAAGGCCAAGGGCTGGGTCTACAAGTTCAACGCCGCCTACAAGATCAATTCGGACGCCATGGTCTACGCCACGGCCTCGGAAGGCTTCCGGCCCGGCGGCGCCAACAACATCCCGGGCCTGAACAGCCGGCTGGTGGTCTACAACCCCGACAGCCTGTGGAACTACGAAACCGGCGTGAAGACCACCTGGCTGGGCGGCCATCTGACGGCCAACGCCGCCGTCTACCGGATCGACTGGAAGAACCGCCAGACCGGCGCCCTGACCGCCGACGGCCTCTACTCGTTCATCACCAATTCGGGCGACGCGCGCATCCAGGGCGTGGAGTTCGAGTTGGCCGCCAAGCCGATCGCCGGTCTGACGATCAACGGCTCGATCGGCTACACCGACGCCAAGCTGACCGAGGACCAGGGCAACGCCGACGTGCTGGTGGACGGCTCGACCGGCAAGAAGGGCGACAAGCTGTCGTGGGTGCCGGACTGGACCGCCTCGGCTTCGGCCCAGTACGTGTGGCCGTTGCCGGTCGACGGCCTGAACGGCCTGGTCCGCGCCGACTACGCCTATACGGGCGACATGGCTTCGACCTTCCGTCCGGACTACGTCTACTACGACAAGTTCGGCGGCTTCAGCACGGTCAACCTGCGGGCCGGCGTCGAGGGCGACGGCTGGGGCGTCTACGCCTTCGTCAGCAACCTGACCGACGCCGTGGGGATCATGAACAAGAACAGCAACGTCGGGTACCAGGACCTGCTGTACGGCCTGACCCCGCGCACCATCGGCGTCAACGCGCGCCGCAAGTTCTGATCCGTGTATCCCGGCCGCCGTTCCGTAGGGGCTTCGCGCCGCGCGGAACGGCGGCCAAAGTATCGCTTACCAGGGAGGGCGCGGGCCGCCGCGCGAACCGCATGAAGATCAAGATCGCTCTGGCCGCCGTCCTGCTGGCCTCGACCGCCGTCCCCGCGCTGGCCGCCCCGCTCGACGCCGCCGCGACCAAGGCCGCCGTCGCCGCCCAGCTGGACAAGGACTATCCGCGCCTGGACGCCCTCTACAAGGACCTGCACCAGCATCCCGAGCTGGGCTTCCAGGAGGTGAACACCGCCGCCAAGCTGGCCAAGGAGATGCGGGCGCTGGGCTTCACCGTCACCGAACGCGTCGGCAAGACCGGCCTGGTGGCGGTGCTGAAAAACGGGGAGGGGCCTTCGATCCTGGTCCGCACCGAGCTGGACGCCCTGCCGATGGAGGAGAAGACCGGTCTGCCCTACGCCAGCACGGCCAAGGCCATGTGGAACGGCAAGGAGACCTTCGTCGACCATTCCTGCGGTCACGACATCCACATGGCCGCCTGGGTCGGCGCCGCCCGCGCCCTGGTCGCCCTGAAGGCGCAGTGGTCGGGCACGCTGGTCTTCATCGCCCAGCCTTCCGAGGAGTCGGTGTCGGGCGCCAAGGCCATGCTGGACGACGGTTTCATCCAGCGGTTCGGCAAGCCCGACTACGGCTTCGCCCTGCACGTGGGGCCGGGCATGGCGGGGCAGGTCTATTACAAGCCCGGCGTCCTGACCTCCAACTCCGACGCCCTGGAGCTGACCTTCAACGGGCGCGGCGGCCACGGCTCGATGCCGGCCGCCACCATCGACCCGGTGATGATGGCCGCGCGCTTCACGGTGGACGTGCAGAGCGTGATCAGCCGCGAGAAGGACCCGGCCGCCTTCGGCGTGGTCACCATCGGCTCGATCCAGGCCGGCAGCGCGGGCAACATCATCCCCGACAAGTCGGTGCTGCGCGGCACGATCCGCACCTACGACGCCCCGGTGCGCGACAAGATCCTGGCCGGGGTCGAGCGCACGGCCAAGGCGGTGGCCGAGATGTCGGGCGCCCCGGCGCCGGACCTGGCGATCGTCCCGGGCGGCAAGGCGGTGGTCAACGACGTGGCCCTGACCGCGCGCACGGCCGAGGCGTTCAAGGCCGCGTTCGGCGCCGACGCCGTGGCCATCCCCGCGCCCGGCTCGGCCAGCGAGGACTATTCGGAGTTCATCATCGCCGGGGTGCCGTCGGTCTATTTCTCGATCGGCGGCTACGATCCCAAGGCGATGGCCGAGGCAAAGGCGACGGGCAAGCCGATGCCGGTCAATCACTCGCCGTTCTTCGCGCCGGTTCCCGAGCCCACCATCCGTACGGGCGTCGAAGCCATGACCCTGGCCGTGATGAACGTGGCCCAGGGCGCGCGCTAGGCCCGCTAGGTCCGGCGTCTGGGCTAGAGCAGCAGCAGGCGTCGGATCACCAGTTCCAGCGTCTGCTCGGTGACCGGGCGGCCGGTGGCGTAGTTGTTCATCGCCAGACCGCTGAGCACGTCGATCACCAGGTCCGGATCGATCACCGGCCCGACCTCGCCCCGCGCGATGGCGCGCTCGACGACCTGCCGGTTGTAGGCCCGGCGCGTCTTGAAATCCTCGGAATAGCGCTCGGCGATCTCGGGGCGCACGCGGCCCTCGGGGATCAGGAAGCTCATGCACGGCCCCAGGACGGGGTCGTTGTAGAGGGCCAGCATGTTCTGCGACAGCAGGATCAGGTCGCGGACGATGTCACCGGTGTCGGGCAGGGCGCTGAAGCGGAAGGCCTCGTTGAACGCCTCGCCCACCGCTTCCATGGGCGTGGCCCAGCGGCGGTAGAAGGTGGCGCGCGGCACGCGGGCCCGCTCGCAGATCTTCTCCAGCGTCAGGCCCGAGAAGCCGTGGGCGGCCAGGGTCTCCAGCGCCGCCTGCTTCATGCGCCGCTCGACCTCCGGGTCCCTGGGCCTGCCGGGGCCGCGCCGCGGCGCCACGGATGGATCGACGGTGTTGGAAGGAGGGGTGGGCAAGAGGCGCGCGCTTTCGAGAAGTTCCTCACCCTAAGGTATCAGGGCGCCTTGGGCCAAGTCCGGATCGGCGATCTCGGCCGCCGGCCGCGCTTTTGGAAATCGCGGGTGGACGGATCGGAAAGGCCTGTTAAGCTCGACCTATAGGTTCAAAGTCGTTTCATATATCCTAAACCGAGAAACTTGACTGTAGGCCGCTCGGCGCACCGAGCGGTCGCCGGGCCTCCTTTGCCCGCGATCAGCAGGTCTTGGTCAGTCAGTCCGAAGCCAACGAGTGAGTTCCGCGTCCGTCTGAAACCGGGGAGGAACAGTGCGCGTCGAACGTAGCTTCATTTTGGGGTGTCGGCATGGCGGCGGTCCTGCTGCCGTTCCCGTTCCAGGCGCTGTCGCAGACGGGCACGCGCCCGTGCGAAACCCGCTCCTTCTTCCAGCCGCACGGCCTGCTCTGGCATCCCCTGGCCGGGGTGATGGCGGTGCTCCTCTACTTTTATTGGCGCGCGGAAAGGTCCGGCAAGGCCGTGGCCGACGGCGGCGCCGACAGTGCTCTGTCGTTTCGGGGGAAGTGAATTTCAACCATTGAGTTCATTTCGAGTCGCTTTCGTCGAAATAAAGACGCCCGATATGATCCTCTGTTCAGGCGTATTGCCAGATTAAAAATCGCCGTTTTTCTCGATCTTGTCCTGAAAATGGAAAATCAGAATGTGTGAAAAATAGCTGTCTATGGCATAAAGTGCCAAGTATAGGACAAATTCGGATCGGCATATATTTTCTGTAGATTTTCAGAAAAGCGAACGTGTGCGCCTACTGTCGCCTGTAACCACGTGGTTAAGGGTAAAAGTTCGATTCATCGAACGCTGAAATCCTATCTTTTCTTTTGGAAATTTTCCGACTTAGTATGGATGGACGTCCTGGAGTTGTACTCCGGGATGGGGAGCAGCAGATGGCCGAGGGGCTGGAGGAAACGACGCGAGACCTGATCGGCTGGGCGCAGGGCGTTCTGCCGGGGCGGAGCGTCGTGGCGCGCTCGCTCGGGGACCGCGAAAGCCAGGACGGGGTGGACATCCGCCTTGTCGGCTTGACCCCCCGCGCGACGCCGCGCGCGGCCTCGCCGTCGCCCCCCCTGACCCTGGCCGCCGACTATCTGCTGACCGTGCGCGCCGCCGATGCGATCGCCGAGCAGACCGGCATCCTGAACCTGATGCTGGCGGCCCTTGACTACGAGCATGCCGAGGTCGCCACCGACCGGGACGCGACCAGGCTTTGCATCGACCTGGGCCTGCCGCCCGCCCTGGGCCTGGTGCTGCGCGCCACCGTCTCGCGCCGCCGTCCGGCCACCCGCGCCCCGCTGGTGCGGTTCCCGCTCAAGGTGGCGGCCGGCGAGCTGGGTGTGCTGCAGGGCTCGGTCCTGGGCCCGGGCGATACGCCGGTGGCCGGGGCCATCGTCCGCGCCGAGGGCGTAGACCGCACCGCCCAGACCGACGCGTTCGGCCGCTTCCGCCTTTACGGCCCCGTCGGCGACGCCGTGGTCCGTCTCAACGTCCGGGCCCGAGGGGTCGAGATCGACGACGAGGTCGAGCCCGGACACCCCGTGATCCTTCGTCTACCGCTGGAGATTTGACATGCCGTCCTATTTGAGCCCCGGCGTCTATGTCGAGGAAGTCGACGCCGGTCCACGCCCCATCGAGGCCGTGGGCACCTCGACCGCCGGGTTCGTCGGAACCGCGCCCAATCCCGACGCCCGGGTGGACGAGGCCGTGGCGATCAACAACTGGAGCCAGTTCCTGCGCGAATACGTGCGCGACGGCGACAAGGGCACCGACCTGGCCAACGCCGTCTACGGCTTTTTCCTGAACGGCGGATCGCGCTGCTACGTGGTCAACACCAAGGCCGACGGGGCGATCGCCGGCAAGGGCAGGGGGCTGGACGCCCTGGCGGCCATCGACGAAATCGCCATCATCGCCGCGCCGGGCCGCACCGACGCGGCCTCGCAGGGCGCCTTGCTGGATGCGGCGGAGTCGCTGAAGGACCGCGTGGCGATCCTCGACGCGCCGCCCCGGGTCGACGACGTCGAGGTCCTGACCCGCGCCTCCGACGGCGGCGTCCCGCCCGCGCCGGCCGCCGACGGAGGCAGCGACGCCGGTCCCGCGCCGAAGGGCAAGGGTCCCAAGCCCGGCCTGCGTCCTCGGGATTCCGACGGCGGCTACGGCGCCTGCTACTTCCCCTGGCTGCGCGGCCGCGACGCCATCGATCCTGACCAGCTGGTCTCGATCCCCCCGTCCGGGCACATGGCCGGCATCTATGCCCGCACCGACAGCGAGCGCGGCGTGCACAAGGCCCCGGCCAACATCACCATCCGCGGCGCCCAGGGCTTGACCCAGATGCTGTCGCGGGCCGAGCAGGACGTGCTCAACCCCGTGGGGGTCAACTGCATCCGCTTCTTCACCCGCGAGGGCGTGCGGGTCTGGGGGGCGCGGACCCTGGCGCCCAGCGCCAGCAACTGGCGCTATCTGAACGTCCGGCGGCTGTTCAACATGATCGAGGAGTCGATCGCCATCAACACGCGCTGGGTGGTGTTCGAGCCCAACGCCGGCCCGCTGTGGAAGGACATCCAGCGCGACGTCGGGGCCTTCCTGACCCTGCTGTGGCGCCAGGGCGCCCTGGCCGGGGCCCGGCCCGAGGACGCCTTCTTCGTCAAGTGCGACGCCGAGACCAACCCGCCCGAGGTGGTCGACGCCGGCCAGGTGGTGGTGGTCATCGGCATCGCGCCGGTCAAGCCCGCCGAGTTCGTCATCTTCCGCATCGGCCAGACCGCGGCCGGCTCCACCGTCGAGACCGCCTGACCCCAAACCCTGAGGAGGATCCGTCATGGCTGAAGCAGCCGCGAAACAAGGCGAAGAGGCGGCCCCCAAGGTGGGCGCCATTCCCGATCTCTATCGCAACTACAACTTCATGCTCTCGTCCCGCGAGATGGGCGAGGTGCGGTTCACCGAGTGCTTCGGCCTGGGCGTCCGCATCCTGCCGATCCGCTATCGCGAGTCCGGCGCCGGCCAGATCGTCCGGACCCTGCCGGGTCCCGTCGAATATGCCGAGGTCACCCTGCGCTACGGCCTGACCAAGACGCCGGCCCTGTGGGACTGGCTCAAGGAGGTCCTGGCCGGCGGCACGCCGCGCCGGAACATCTCGATCGCCATGCTGGACGTGAAGGGCACCGCCGAGGTTCTGCGCTGGAACCTCGACAACGCCTGGCCGTGCGAGTGGAGCGGGGTGTCGTTCGACGCCCTCGGGCGCGAGGTGGCGATCGAGGAACTGAAGCTGTCCTTCGACTCCCTGACCCGGGCCTGACCCATGGCGCTTCGCCGGCTGTTTTCGGGTTGGCTGATCGCCGTGGCCGCCCTGGCGCGTTCCGTGGCGGCGGCCCTGGAGCGCGCTGCGGCGGACCGATCCGAGCCGGCGCCCGCCGCGCCGGCTCCGGTCATGGCCGCCCTGGCCGAGCGCTATCCCGGCGCGCCGGACCACTGGCTGGCGCTGGTCGCCGAACGCACGGCCCAGATGGCCGAGACCGGCGTGGCGCCGATGTCGGTGTCCAGCCGCCCGTCGGCCTGGCCGGAATCCCTTCCCGGAGCGGTCGCGCCGCTGGAGCCGCTTTCGCCGACGGCGCCGGGCGCTGAGCAGACGCCTCGCCCCGTCGTGCGCGAGCGGAACGACCCCGTGCCGTCGCTGGCGGCCTTGCAGGACCGGCCTTCGGAGGTCTGGCGCAGGCCTGAAACGCTGCGTGGACGCCGGCCGCGCCCGGTTTTCGCGCCGCTGGAAACCTCGTCCGTGCGCGAAGGCTTTCCGCCGGAAGACACCGGGCCGGCGGAGCGCCGCCCGCGTTCGCCCCTGAAGCTGGAAGCCCGCGCGCCGATCGAAGAGGCGGCGGCCAGGCCTTCGACCTGGGACGGCGCGCGCGACTGGAGCGGAGAGGCGACGGCCTCCGAACAGCGCATCCTTGCCCCGCCGTCGAAGTCTGCGCCGCCCGCGCCCGATTTCACGATGGCGCGGGAAGTCGTCGATCGGGTCGAACCGTCCACGCGGCCTTCCGATCCGCCGCCCGTCGCGGCGCCTCGCGCTCCGTTAGAGTCGACTTTCCCGACGCCGCCGGCGGTTCGAGACGCCTCGGCGGCCGTCGAGATCAAGGCTACGTCGCGCCGGTCGCCGTCGTTCGCGGACCGGCCGGTCACGCGTGACGCTCGTGCCGATGTTCCGATTCCTCCGCCGACATCCCGACGATCCACCGCGCGGGGTGCGATCTTCCAGGCCCTGGCCGCGCTGGTCCGACATCCTCGCACAGCGTTCCATCCGGCGGCGGCGAACGCCGATGCGGCTCCGGCCGTCCAGAGTCAGGATGACGGCGCGCCGCCCCCCCGTCAGGGCCCTTCGTTCCCTGAGCCGACCGCGCGTCCTACGCTTGCGCCCGAGCGGCCGCGCCCCGAAGCGGCTCCCCAGCGGCCGAGCGCCGAGCCTTGGACTGTTGCGGCGTCGGCGTCCCGCCCGCTGAGGCCGAACTGGCCTCCGCCGCTGGTGGAGGTGGCCAACGATCTGGAGCCGCAGCCGCGTTTCGCGCCTCCGTCATTGGCGAAGGCTTCGGCGCCTCGTGCCGCCCGTCCGCCGGCCGACGACCGCTGGCCCGCGTTTCCGCCCGCCGTCTTCGCGCCGCCCGTGGTGGCCGCGATCCCGTCGCCGCGCCTGGATGACCTGGCCCGCGAGCAGGAGGAGGGCCGATGGAGCGTGTAGCCTTCCTGCTGGAGCGGTCTGGCGAGCGGATCTCGTGCCTGCTCAATCCCGAGAACCTGGAAGCGCGGCGCACGGCCGGCCTGCGGGTCCGCCAAGGCGCGGGCGGCTTCCTGACCGGCCTGGCGCGGTCGGAGGACCCGCTGATCGCCACCGGCGGCGGGGTGACCGAATACGACCTGCACCTGCTGTTCGACGTCGAGGTCGCCCGCGAAGGCCGTCCCCCCAGCGCCGTCAACACGCCGGACGACCCGGCGAGCGTGGCCGGGCCGGCCGAGGACGACGACGTCCGGGCCCTGACCCGGCCCTTGTGGGACCTGACCGAGAACGCCGTGGCCGCCGACGGCTTCGCCGCCCCGCCCACGGTCCGGTTCATCTGGGGCAAGTCCTGGAACATCCCGGGCGTGGTGCTGCACGTGGCCGAGCGGCTGGAGCGGTTCAATGTCGACGGGGCGCCGCGCCGCTCGTGGCTGAGCCTGCGCCTGCGCCGTGTCGAGGAGTCCGAGCCGCGCCCGGCCCCCAGCCGGCCCGTCACGCCCCAGTTCGAGGCCCCGTCCGATCCGGACGGCGGCGACGGCCAGGCCCCCGCCGTGGACGTGCCGGTCGACAGCGAGGGCCTGCCGCTGGAGCGCCTGGATCAGATCGCGGCCGATCACTACGGCGACCCGGGCCTGTGGGCCGGGCTGGCGGCCATCAACGGCATCGACGACCCGCTGAATATCCCCGACGGGACGACCATCACCCTGCCGTCCCTGGCCGCCGTGTTGGAGGCGATGGCATGAGTTCGATCTTTGGCAACCGGCCCCTGACGGCCCGGCTGGGCGGCGCGCCCCTGGACACGGCCCTGGCGCGCTACGCGGTCTCGGCCTTCGTCCGCCAGGCCCTCAACGCGCCGGCCATGGCCGAACTGGCCTTCGCCGACCCGCCCGCCGACGCCCTGTCGGGCCTGGCCCTGGGCGCGGCCCTGGCGATCTCGGTCGAGGGCTCAGGCGACCTGTTCGAGGGCGAGGTCACCGCCGTCGAATACGAGCACGACGCGGCCCAGGGGCGGATCGTGCGCCTGCGGGCGCTGGACAAGCTGCATCGCGCCCGGCTGCGCCAGCGGGCGCGCACCCTGACCGACCTGTCTGTCGTCGACCTGGCCGGCCAGGTGGCGTCCGAGCTGGGTCTGGGCTTCGAGAGCGCCGAGCATGCGCCGAACCGGGCCCTGATCGTCCAGCACGACCAGAACGATTTCGACCTTCTGGTCGACCTGGCGCGCGATGCGGGCCTCTATCTGTTCCTGGAGGCGGGCGAGCTGAAGCTGGCCAGCCTGGCCGGGGCCGGCGATCCGATCGCCTTGAAGATGCGCCGCGAGATCGTCGAGGCGCGGGCCTCGGCGGGAGCGGACTCCCTGCGGCCCTGGGCGGCAACGCAGAGCTGGGATCCGTCCCGCGCGGTGTCGGCCAACGCCCGGGCGGGCCTGGCGCGGCAGGACGCCGAGGAACTGCGCGACGGCGGCCTGACCGCCTTTCCGGATCTGGGCGGTCGGACCCTGTTCAACCGCCTGGCCGCCGACGCGGGCGAGGCCGAAAGCCTGGCCCAGGCCGATCTGGACCGGGCGGTGGCGCGGGCGGTGCTGCTGGAGGCGACCGTCGAGGGCGACACGCGCCTGGGGCCCGGCCGGCGGGTCGACATCGAGGGGGTCGGCGATCTGGTCGACGGCCGCTGCGTGATCACCCGGGCCCTCCACCGTTTCGACGAGGCGCGGGGCTATGTGGTCGAGATCTCGACCGAGCCGCCGGCCCGGCCGGATCGCGCTCGCACCCCGGCCTTCACCCTGGGCAAGGTGACCGACGCCGACGATCCGGACGGCCTGGCGCGGGTGCGGGCCAAGCTGCCGGTGCTGGGCGACGTCGAAACCGGCTGGATGTCGGTGCTGCTGATGGGGGCGGGGGCCGAGAAGGGCGTGTCCATCCTGCCCGAACCGGACGACGACGTACTGGTGCTGTTCCCTGACGGCGACCCCGCCCGGGGCGTGGTGCTGGGCGGCCTCTATGGCGAGCGCGTCGCGCCGGGGCGGCCCGGGGCGAAGGCCGCCGGGGCCCGGGCCTTCACCGTGCGCACGCCCGGCGGTCAGGCCCTGACCCTGGACAGCGTCGACGCGATGGCCCGGCTGCAGACGAGGGCGGGCGGTCTGTTCGAGTTCAGCGCCGGCGGCTCGCACCTGCGGGCCAGCGGCGACCTGCTGATCGAGGCGCCGGGGCGCAAGCTGACCATCCGCGCCGCCTCCGTCGCGTTCGAGGAGGGCTGAGCATGCTGTGGCTGACCCAGGACGCGACATTGGTCTGCGATCACGGCGGCCGGGTGGGGATCGCTCCGACCCAGACCCTGGTGCGCATCAAGGGGCGTCTGGCCCTGGTGAACCCCAATCCGCAATCGCGGCCCATCGCCGCCTGTCCGAACGCCAATCCGGTGATCGGCCTGAAGCCGTGCCTCACGACCCTGGTCGTCAAGCAGGGCTATTCGACCTTCGTCACCATCGGCGGACGGGCGGTGTGCCTCGACACGGTCACCGGCCTGACCGACGGCTCGCCTCCGGGCACGGTCAATTACAACGTGGTCGATCCCGGCCAGCGGCTCGTGGCGGCGGGGAGCTGAGCATGGCGGGCGTTCGGGGCATTCGGTTCGACGGCGCGGAACTGGCGGGAGCGACCTCGGCCCTGCGGCCGCCCGCGGGTCTGGTTCTGTCGCCGGCCGGCCGGCTGGAGGGCGTGGGCGGGCACGAGGCCGTGCGCCAGGCGATCATCCTGCTGCTGACCACCATTCCCGGCGAGCGGGTCATGCGGCCCACCTACGGCTGCCCGCTGCACCGCCTGATGTTCGCGCCCAACGACGCCACCACGGCCGGCCTGGCGATCCACTACGTCCGCCAGTCGATCAAGCGCTGGGAGCCTCGGATCGAGGTCGTGCGGCTGGACGCCGGCGTCGATCCGGCCGCGCCCAGCCAGCTGACGGTCGCGCTCGACTACCGGGTGCGGGCCAGCAACCAGCCGGGACAGCTGAACTTCGCCCTCGACTTGCGCGGGGAGGCCGCCTGATGCCGCTGCCCACCCCCAAGCTGGACGACCGGACCTTCGCCGAGCTGATGGGCGACGCCATGGCGGTGATCGACCGGACTTGCCCGGAATGGACCGACCGCAATCCCAGCGATCCCGGCATCACCCTGCTGGAGACCTTCGCCTACCTGACCGACACCATGCTGTACCGGCTCAATCGCGTGCCGGAGAAGCTGTATGTCAGCTTGCTGAACCTGGTGGGAGCTCAGGTGCGGGCGCCGGCGGCCGCGGCGGCGACCCTGACCTTCACCCGCACCGACGTGGCGGGCGCGATCACCATCCCCGCCGGGACGAAGATCGCCACCAACGACGGCTCGGTGACCTTCGTCGTCACCAAGGCCGCGACCCTGGCGGCCGACCAGAAGAGCGTCGAGGCGCCCGCCCTGCATGTCGACATCACCGAGGCCGAGTCCGTGGGCGTCGGTACGGGCGCGCCCGGCCAGAGCGTGCAGGTGCGTCGCCCGCCGATCATCGCGCCGTCGGGCGACGGGTTGGACCTGATCGTCGGTGTCGAGGCCGATCCCGCCGAGCTGGCCGATGGGGCGGTGTCGCGCACGCTGGGCGACAAGAGCTACCGGATCTGGCGCGAGGTGGTCAGCTTCGCCGACGCCGCCCCGACCGACTGCGTCTATCGCGTGGATCGCGCCGCCGGCCGCATCCAGTTCGCCCCGGCCCTGGCCGGCGAGGGCTCGATCTCCCTGACGGCCGTGCCGGCCCTGGGGCGGGACATCCGCGCCTGGTATCGCGGCGGCGGCGGTCGGGCGGGCAATGTGGCGATCGGCGCCCTGACGGTGTTCAAGACGCCTATCGCCGGCCTGGCGGTGACCAATCTGGCGCGGGCCGCCGGCGGGGCCGAGGCCGAGACCATTCAGGCCGCCCTGAAGAGGGGGCCGTTGGAGCTGACGTCCATGCGCTGCGCCGTGACCGCCCGCGACTTCGAGCGCGTGGCCATTCGGGTGGGGGCGGTGGCGCGGGCCAAAGCCTACGCCCAGTCCCAGGTCTGGGCGCACGCCGCGCCCGGCGTCGTCGAGATCCTGCTGGTGCCGGCCGTCGAGACGGCCAAGCTGCCCGATGGCGGCGTGACCGCCCAGGTGGTGATCGATCATCGCAACGAGGAACTGCGGGCCCGGGTCCAGGCCGCCGTCGACGAGCGACGGCCGCTGGGCGTGCAGACCGCCGTGGGCTGGGCGCGGGTGCGGCCGGTTTCGGTGGCGGCCCGGGTGGTGGTCAGCCGCGAGGAAGACGCCCCGGCGGTGGAGGCGCGGCTGCGCGCCCGCCTCAACGCCCTGTTCTCGCCCCTGCGCGACGAGCCGTTCGGCCAGGTGCTGCGGGCGTCCGACGTCTACGAGGCGATGCTGGCCGATCCCAGCGTGCGCTATGCCGACCAATTGCGCTTGACCATCGGCGAGGCCCCGGACCGCGACGTGTCGGATCTGCTGCGCGATCCGCACCAGGCGCGCACCTGGTTCGCGGCCACCAACCAGGGCCTGAACCGCAGCCTCGACGACGGTGGCACCTGGTCGACGGTGTTCAAGGCCGACGGCGACCGGCCGCTGTTCGTGCGCCGCCACCGCGACCGGCCGGGCCTGGTGGCCCTGGGCGTGGTGCGCAAGACCGGCGGGGCCATCCACGTGTCGCGCGACTGCGGCGAGACCTGGAAGACCGACGCGGCGGTGTTCAACAGCGAGGTCTCCGACGCCGACTGGCTGGACCGCGAGGGCTCGCCCCTGCTGCTGATCGCCACGGCCGAGGGCCTGCGGCAGTTGAAGCCGTTCGGCGACGCGGGACCCTCGCCGGTGGTGGTGGACAAGGCCCGCGACAGCAAGGGCTACTACGCCGTGACCACCTCGGTGTCGTCGGCCGGCGTGGTCCAGGTGGCGGTGGCGGCGCGGGCCAAGGGCGGGGTCTATCTGTCGGCCCTGGGCGGGGTGTCCGAGAGCTTCCACTCGATCGGCCTGGTGGCGCAGGACATCCGCAGCCTGGCGGTGCAGCGGTTCAACGCCCGCGACTTCCTGTGGGCGGCGGCGGCGGCCGAGGCGGGCCAACAGGGCTCCGGCGCCTTCCGGGTGGAGCTGCGCTCGGGCGGGGCCGACGATCCCGAGGGCTTCAAGCCGTTCAATGTCGGCTGGCAGGGGGGCTCGTGCGAAGGCCTGACCTTCGCCGACCAGTGGGTGTTCGCCGGTTCCAACCGGGGCGGGGCGCTGGCCCTGGACAGCAGCGCCACGGCGCCGTCCTGGCGCGCGGCGCCGCTCGACGCCGGTTTGCCGATCCGCGACACCGAGCGGCTGCTGCACGTGGTGTCGTGCGTGGCGGCCGCGCCGGTGGCGGGGGCCGCGCCCATGGTGTTCGCCGGCGGGCCGATGGGCGTCTATCGCAGCGTGGACGGTGCGGCGCGCTTCGCCACCGCCTCGGCCACGGTGTTCACCGACCGCATCCCGCTGCCGCCCAACTGGCTGTACTGCGCCGACCAGCACCGCCTGTCGGTGGTCATAGACGACGACGTGGGGGGCTGACGGATGGACCGCGCCCGCATCGCCCGCCTGCTGCCCGAGACCTACCAGGCGGCCATCAAGCCCAAGAATCCGCTGGGCGCGGTGCTGGGCGTGATGGAGACCCTGCACGCGCCGGCCGAGGCGGCCCTGGCCAGCCTGGACGCCCATGTCGATCCCCTGCGCGCCCCGCCCGACTTCGCCCTGATGCTGAGCCGCTGGCTGGACCTGGACCGTTATCTGGACTGGACCGGCGGCCGGCAGGGCGAGGGGGCGCCGCGCTATGCGGCGGGGCTGGGCCGCCTGCGGCTGCTGTGCCTGGAGGCGGCCTATCTGTCGCGCTGGCGGGGCACCCGCCGGACGCTGGAGCGGCTGCTGACCGTCGCCACGGGGCTGTCCGGCTTCACCGTCGTCGAGAACCCGCCGGGCCCCAAGGGCGCGACGCGCCTTTTCCATCTGCGTGTCGTCGCCCCGACGGCCGCCAAGCCGCTGGCCGACCTGGTCCGTCGCATCGTCGACGAGGAACGCCCTGCCTACACCACGTACGAAATCGAGTTTTCCGCAGCCTGATCGCGAGCACGAGGACGAAGACCCATGCCGAGTTTCGAGATTCCGGACGGCCCCACGACCCTGGCCCTGAAGACGGAGGCCGGATTCCACAAGGGGACGGCGACGTTCAACGTCACCAACAAGACCGGCGAGGGACTGACGGGGCGCTTCAGCGTCCAGATCCAGGGCGCGGGCAAGGCCGAGTGGTACACGATCCAGGGCGAGCCCGAGCGGCCCGTGGCGGCCGGCGAGACTCAGACGGTGATCGTGGCGGCCAAGATCCCGGCGGCGACCCCGCCCGGCCAGCACCGCGTCAAGCTGCGGGCGACCAACGTCAACGATCCGGACAACGACTTCACCGAAAGCACGGCGGCGGCGGTGACCGTTCCGGCCGCGCCCAAGCCGGCGCCCAAGAAGCCGTTCCCCTGGTGGATCGTGGCCGTGGCCGGCGGCGTCCTGGTGCTGGTGATCGGGATCATCATCGCCGTCGTGGCGCTGAGCGGCGGCGACAAGGGCAAGAAGGACGTCGCCGCGGTCAAGGTGCCCAAGGTCATCGGGCTGGAATACGCCGCCGCCGTCGAGGTGCTGAAGAAGGACGGCTACGCGGCCGCGCCGGTGATCAACGCGGTCTCGCCCGACCAGCCCCTGGGCTTGGTCTTCAAGCAGGACCCCGAGGCCGAGACGGCGGCCGATCCCAAGACCACCGAGGTCAAGCTG
The DNA here is from genome assembly GCF_059418225.1 of Caulobacter sp. GW821-FHT09B08. NCBI lineage: Bacteria > Pseudomonadati > Pseudomonadota > Alphaproteobacteria > Caulobacterales > Caulobacteraceae > Caulobacter > Caulobacter sp. GW821-FHT09B08. The sequence goes on from NZ_JBWKPL010000005.1 coordinate 141,788, forward strand.
ACCGTGGCGGTGGGCGAGACGGTGACCGTGCCGGTCGTCGTCGACAAGCCCTATGTCGGCGCCCAGGCCCTGCTGGAGGATCGCGGGTTCACGGTGGCCGCGCGGGTGGTCGGCGATCCCACCGGCAAGGCGCCCGACACCGTCCTGACCCAGGAACCGGCCGGCGAAGCTTCAGCGCCCAAGGGCAGCCCGGTGACCCTGACCGTCGATCCTGGCGTGGTCGTGCCCGATCTGGTCACGCCCCAGTTCGACGGCATTGCCGGCATCAAGACCCTGCAAAGCGCGGGGCTGGAGATCGGCACGATCGGATCGGCCTGCCGCGGCACGGTCGACAAGATCATCGAGCAGAGCGTCGAGGCCAAGGCCAAGGTCGCCAAGGGGACCAAGGTCGACATCGTGATCGGCGCCCCGTCGGTGATCATCAACAATCGTCGGAGCTGCCGCCTGATCATCCGGCCCGAAGTCCTGACCTTCGCCAACAGGGCCAAGGTCTCGACGGTCGCGCCGCTGCAACTTCAGAAGGTCCAGTAGCCGCGTTTCGTGAAGCCAATTCGGGGGCTCTTGAAGCTTTCGCGAACACAAGGACGAACACATGCCGAGTTTCGAGATTCCAGACGGCCCGACGACCGTGCCGCTCAAGAGCGAGGGCGGTTTCTACAAGGGGAGCGCCGTCTTCAGCGTCACCAACAAGAGCGAGGAGGGTCTGACGGCGCGTCTGGGCGTCCAGATCCAGGGTGAGGGGAAACCCGAATGGTATCAGGTCCAGGGGGAGCCGGAGCGGCCCGTGGCGTCCGGGGAAACCCAGACCGTCACGGTCGTCGCCAAGATCCCCGGGGCGACGCCGGCGGGCCAGCACCGGATCAAGCTGCGGGCCATCAATGTCAACGACCCGGACAACGACAGCACCGACAGCTCGGCGGCGGCGGTCACCGTTCCGGCGGCCGTCACGGCCACCAAGCCGCCGCCCAAGCCGTTCCCCTGGTGGATCCTGGCGGTGGTCGGCGGGGTGCTGGTGCTGGTGATCGGGGTGATCGTCGCCATCGTGCTGCTCAGCGGCGGTCCCAAGGTCCCGTCGGTGGTGGGCCAGACCTATGCCGAGGCGGTCAAGGTGCTGGACCAAGCCGGCTACAAGGTGGTCAAGCGGCTGGACCAGGAGTCGGGCGACAAGAACGCTGAAACCGTGCTGACCCAGGTCCCCGCCGCCGGAACCAAGGCCAAGAAGACCGAAGAGGTCGCCCTGACCGTGGCCATCGCCAAGGTGGTGGTCGCGCCCGAAAAGCCGGTGGAAGAGCCGCCGCCCGTCATCGCCGAGCCGGAGGTGATCCCGGCCGAGGCGGGCTGCGAGCCGTCGGTCGGCACCTGCATCGACGGCTTCGTCTGGCGCAACGCCTTCGCCAACGACCGGGTCTGCGTGACGCCGGAGTCCCGCAGCCTGGCGGCCCTGGAGAACGCCCAGGCCGGCGCCCGACGCAATCCGGGCGGCGGTCCCTACGGCCCCGATACCTGCCTGCAGGGCTTCGTCTGGCGCGACGGCGTCCAGGGCGACCACGTCTGCGTGACGGTGGAGCGGCGCACGATCGTGGCCCAGGAGAACGCGGCGGGACCGTCCCGCTACCGCGCTTGCCGGCCGGCCCAGACCATCCCCAGGCCGACCCTTCCGTCCCGGCCGAGGATCACGCTGCCCGGCCGTCTATGAGTTCGAGGGGCCGTCGTCGGGCGGCCCCTCGGGCGACTTCAAAAGGAGACCCGACATGGAGCGGATATTCTCACTCGAAGCGATCCTGGGCTCGCTGGCCTTCGGTGTGGCCGGGGCCATCGTCGCCCTGATCGTCCGGCTGGCCAAGGGCGACGGATCGGCGGCCCTGTGGCGCGTGCTGGAGACCTTCCTCACCGCCACCTTCGGGGCTTTCCTGGCCCGTACCTTCATCAGCATCATGCTGAGCGTCGGCGGGGACTCCGACGCCGCCGTCACGGTGACCAGCCTGCTGTTCTTCATCTGGCCGGGCGTGGTGAACCTGATCTCGCTGGGCTTCGGTCATCCGGTGATCGGGGTGGAGGCCCTGCTGTGGATCGCCCTGGTGGTGGGCGGGCTGATCGGCCTGTTCGACGGGCTGTGGGCCACGCACAAGTGGGCTGGCCTGGGCGTCCCGGCCTTCCTGCTGGACGTCACCTGGGGCTTGGGCGGCAACACCAACGGGGTGCTGATGCACCTGATCAACTTCGCCTGGGGCGACCACGGCGACGGCGACAGCGAGAACCGTCACGACGCCCATCGCTACAAGCAGGGCTTCGCGGTGCGCTCGGGCTTCGCGTTCACCCAGGGGGCGGTGATGAGCAACACCGACACCTGGGACCCGACCTCGGACCTCTTCAAGCACGAGACCATCCACATCTGGCAGAACCGGGTGCTGGGGCCGTTCTTCTGGTTCTCCTACGTGGGCTGGATGGGGCTGGTCCTGATCCCGGCCCTGATCGCCGGCCTGATCGATTCCAGCCGCCGGGTGGGCGACGCCATCATGTGGTGGACCTATTTCGACAATCCCTGGGAGGTGATGGCTTACGGCATCGCCAATCCCGGCGACCGGACGGGCCAGGTGTTCATGAGCGGCGGCGGCACGGTGACCGGCTGGGTCTGCTGGCCCTGGGCCCTGGCCATCGTGCTGTCGGTGGTGGGCGTGGGGGCGCTGGGGACGGCGTTCGTCGCCATCCTGATCGCCGGCTATGGGTGAGGGGGCGGGATGAAGGTGGTCGTCATCATCCTGGTGCTGGTCGTCATCGGCTTCGCCGTGGCGATCGGCGTCGGCGTGGCCCGCAGCGGTCAGAGCCCCTCGGCCGGCGGCGGTCCGCCCACCCGCGACGGCAAGATCGACGAGGACGCCCTGGAGGACTGGGAGCCGCCAGCCATGGCCGCCCTGATGGGCAAGATCGCGCGGCCCTTCGCGCCCAAGCTGCTGAAGAAGGCCGTCGAGGTCTCGGGCCAGGCCGGTTCGGGCCTGGATGCCGGCAAGCCGGGGACGCTGAGCGTCGAGCCCTCCAAGAAGGACATGCGCATCGCCCGGGTCAGCCTGGTCTCGGGCGTAGCCGCCCTGGCGACGTACGAATGCTTCGGCGGGGACGGCAAGACCTGTCCGCAGACCGTCTGTCTGTGCGAGGCGGGTTCCAGCCTCGCCGAGGACGACATGGGCGCCTGCCCAGAGAGTTGGCGCAAGGCGCGCCGGTCGGGCGACGGCGAGCACCTGGCCTGCGCCAAGGACGACGCCGCCGTGGCGCTGGTCGTCTATCCGGAAGGGGGATCGATCAGGATCGAGCCGGTGGCCGGCGAGGCCGCCACGGTGTCGATCCGATGAGCGCGCCGCGCCCATTGACCCAGATTTCAAGCGGTGGCGGCCGTCGGGTTCCGCCCTCGTCCCTGTTCGTCAGAGCGAAAGAAGGAGACGTGTCATGCGATGGATCGTGTTCGCCATCACCCTGGTGATCGGCGCCTTGGCGGTGATCGTGCCGTTGGCCACTCACTGGCCCGAACCGGCGGCGGCCGTGGGCCTGGGGATCGGGGCCCTGGTGGCCGCCCTGTGGGCCGGGATCCGAGGCCTGGTGGCGGTGATCTCGGGCTCGGCCACGGCGTCGTCGGTGCGGGTGACCGCCACCTGGACCCTGGACGGCCTGGACTGGGCGGTGATGGCCGGGGCGGTGGTGCTGGGCGTGGTGATCGGCGTGATCGTGCAGCTGGCGACCTAGACCCGCACCGTCCGCAGCGCCGAGATCGTCGCCAGCAGCGAGCCAATCAGCAGGATCAGCAACCAGATCGCCCCGACGATGGCGATGATCAGCGCGCCGATGGCGTCGGTGATGCTGGCCAGGAAGCCGGGCGGGAAATCGATCAGGAACGAGACCAGCAGGGTCGCCCCCAGCGACACCGCGCTGAGGATGACGATGCCCTTGTTCTGCAAGAACCGCTCGTGCGCCAGGATCAGCAGGATGCAGAAGGCGATCTTGAGCAACAGGATCAGCCCCAGCGTCGCCGTGGCCGCGCCGGTGGGAAAGTCGGCCCAGGCGGCGAAATAGGCGATGGTGCCGAACGGGATGGCCACCAGCAGGGTGACCATCAGGATCAGCAGGCCCAGCGCCACCAGGGCCATGGCGATGGCGCCCAGCAGGCCGAAGAACGACAGCACCAGGGTGACGATCCCCTGGATGCGGCCCACCACGCTGCGCGACAGCAGTATGCCCAGGCCCATCAGCAGGACGGTGTAGAGCAGCAGCCCGTCGAGCAGCGGCAGGTAACTAATCCCCAGTCCGGGCGTTGAGGCTTCGAAGCCGGCGTCGTGCACGGCGTTCAGCACGAAACCCGAGGCGCATTCGATCAGCAGGGCCACCAGCAGCATGAAGCCGGCCAACCAGAAGAACGGCGCGCGCAAACGGTCCATGGGTTCGGTCCTGGGGTTCGGCCTCGCTTTGAAAGCGAAGTCTGCCCAATCTCCACTATCGCGACAAGTGCTTGTAAGATGATCGCTCAGGTTGCTGGGGTTGACCGATCGCGGGGAATTGGCCGAATGCGTCCTGATTTGAATACAGACGCTGCTTCCGTACCCGGATGACATCCGGTAAGGGGCCTGACCCTTGCTTAGCTTGGGCAGGCGCCTACATGCCACCTGCTGGGAAGCCGGTACGAGACCGCAATGATCGGGGATAAGGCCATGAAGGAACGGCTCGCCAACGCCGTCGAACGAACCCGGTCGACGGCCGTGGCCTTGGCCATGATCGCCGCGGGCGGTCTTGTGGCCGGCGCGTCGCCGGCCCTGGCCCAGACGGCCGAGGGGCCGACGCCGGGCGCCAATACGGCCTCGACCCAGGCCGTCCACGATCCGCTGGAAGGCTTCAACCGCGGCAGCTTCGGCTTCAGCATGGGGCTGGACCGCGTCCTGCTGCGCCCCATCGCCCACGGCTACATGGCCATCACCCCGTCGCCGGTGCGCCATCGCGTGAGCGCGGTGATCTACAATCTGGGCGAGCCCAGCACGACGCTGAACGACATCCTGCAAGGCCGTCCCAAGCGCGCCGGCCAGTCCTCGGCCCGGTTCCTGATCAACTCCACGATCGGGGTGCTGGGACTGTGGGATGTGGCCTCGAAGATGAACATCCCGGCCCACGACGCCGATTTCGGCCAGACCTTCGGCCGTTACGGCGTCAAGCAGGGACCGTATCTCTACGTGCCGGTCGTCGGCCCCTCCAGCTTCCGCGAAGGGGTGGGCCGGGTGCTGGATTTCGTCACCGATCCGGTCGGCATCGTCGGCGGCGGCTACACCACCACCTTCGGCGCCACGCGCCTGGTCACCCAGACCATCGACACCCGCTATCGGGCCGACACCGCGTTCAAGGCCCTGGACGACGCGACCGATCCGTATGTGACGGCCCGCTCGGCCTTCGGCCAGTATCGCGAGGCCTTCGTGCGCGAAGCGACGGGCGAGGCGCAGGTGCTGCCCGACTTCGACGACGTCTCGACCGAGCCGGCCGCCGCGCCCGCCGACGCTCCGGCCCAGCCGGCGGCGGCGAGCGAGCCCGCCCAAGCTTCGCCCGAAACCGCGCCTACGACTTCGACGGACGCCACCCCCGCGCCCGCCACGCCCCAATGACTGTCCCGGAAACGACCATGACCAAAGCCCGCCCCACCCGCCGTTTCGTCCAACTGGCCCTGGTCGCGCTCGTCGGCCTGGGCGCGCTGACCCAGGCGAAGCCGGTCCTGGCGCAAACGGCCCGCGACGCCGGCGCCGAGCAGTTCGTGCAGACCCGCGCCCAGCGGGTGATCTCGGTCCTGGCCGACAAGAACCAGAGCGTCGCCCAGAAGAAGGCCACCTTCCACCAGGCCATCGACGAACTGGCCGACGTGCAGAAGATCACCAACTTCGTGCTGGGCAAGTACGCCCGCACCATCACGCCCGACCAGCGCGCCCGGTTCTCGACCGCCTTCCGCACCTATGCCGAGGGCGTGTACCAGAATCGCATCGACGACTATCACGGTGAGGTCCTGAAGGTGACGGGCTCGGTCGTCCGCAAGCCGGGCGACGTGATCGTCAACACCACGATCTCCGGCGGGCAGGTGGGTTCGCCCCTGCCGGTGTCCTGGCGTGTGATGGGCGGCGGCAATTCGTGGAAGGTGGTCGACGTCCAGTTCAAGGGCGTGTGGCTGGCCATCACCCAGCAGCAGGACTTCGTTTCGACGATCGACAATGCCGGCGGCAATATCGACGTACTGATCTCTCAGTTGCAGCGTGACGCCCAGCGTCCCGCCGCGCGCAAATAAGGCTATAGGACAAGGTTCGCCGTTCGGGCGGAGAACCTCGTCTGCTTCGAAAGGATAAGGGGTTGCGCGATCAATGGGCCGAGACCTTGATGGGTCTCCTCGTTCTCGTCCTGGCGGGAGCTTTTCTCGTCTATTCGCTGAGCGTCGGCGGCGTGGGCAACAAGCCGGGCGGCTATGACGTCACGGCCAAGTTCGGCCAGGTCGGCTCGCTGGCGCCGGGCGCGGCGGTCAGCGTCGCGGGCGTCAAGGTCGGCACGGTTTCGGAAATCAAGCTGGACCCCAAGACCTTCCTGGCGGTGACCAAGCTGAGCCTGGACCCGACCGTCAAGCTGCCGGCCGACTCCACCGCCAAGATCACCAGCGACAGCCTGCTGGGCGGCGTCCACGTGGCCATCGCTCCGGGTGGCGCGGTCGAGGACCTCAAGCCGGGCGGCGAGATCGAGAACACGCAAGGGTCGGTCGACCTGTTCGGCCTGATCGGTTCGGTCATGCGTCCGCAAGGCGGCGACACGGCTCCGGCGGCCGCGTCCGCGCCCGCGGCGAACCCCGCCGCCACGGCTCCGGACAGCTACTAGGATGGCCGCGGCCGGCGCGGCGGTCCCCGCGTTCCTCAAACCTGTCCGCACGATCGGGCGCTCGACGTTCGGCGCCCTGAGCATGGTCGGCGGGGTAGGGGTCTTCGCCCTGCGCGGCGTGGCCTCGGTGTTCACGCCGCCCTGGTTCGCCGGCCAGTTCCTGCGCCAGCTGATGGCCATCGGCTTCTTTTCGCTGCCGGTCGTCGGTCTGACCGCGATCTTCACCGGCGCGGCCCTGGGCCTGAACATCTATACCGGCGGTGGGCGGTTCAACGCCGAGCAGGTGATGCCGCAGATCGTCGCCCTGGGAATCACGCGCGAGCTGGGGCCGGTCCTGGCCGCCCTGATGCTGGCCGGCCGGGTCTCGGCCGCCATCGCCGCCGAGATCGGGGCCATGCGCGCCACCGAGCAGATCGACGCGATGCGCACCCTGTCGACCGATCCGTTCCGCTATCTGGTCGCGCCGCGCCTTATGGCCGCCACCCTGGTGCTGCCGTTGCTGACCCTGATCGCCGACATCATCGGCGTGGCCGGCGGCTGGCTGGTGGCCGTGCGGATCCTGGATTTCAACGCCGGCGTCTACATCCGCAACACCGTCAACTTCCTGCAGGCCTGGGACGTCGGTTCGGGCCTGATCAAGGCGGCGGTGTTCGGTTTCATCGTGGCGCTGATGGGCTGCTATCACGGCTACAACGCCAAGGGCGGGGCGCGCGGCGTCGGCCGGGCGACCACCCACGCGGTGGTGTCGTCGGCCATCCTGATCTTCGCCTCCGACTACTTCCTCACAACGCTGTTCACCCACGCATGACCGCCCCCCTTCAAGCCGAAGTCGCTAAACTCGAGTGGAAGGGCGTCCGCAAGCGCTTCGACGGCGCTCCGGTGCTGGACGGCCTGGACCTGTCGGTGGCCAAGGGCCGGTCGCTGGTGATCATCGGCGGCTCTGGCCAGGGCAAGTCGGTGACGATCAAGGTCGCCATGGGCCTGGTGCGGCCCGACGCCGGCGAGGTGCTGGTCGACGGCAAGGCCGTGGCTTCGGGCGGGGCGGGGCGTCGCAAGCTGTTCGAACGGATCGGCGTGCTGTTCCAGGGCGCGGCCCTGTTCGACAGCCTGACGGTCTGGGAGAACGTCGCCTTCCGCCTGATCAACGCCGACGGCGTGCCGCGCAAGGAGGCTAAGGTCCGGGCGATCGAGGCCCTGGGCCGCGTGCGCCTGGGCGCGAACGTCGCCGATTCCTATCCGTCGGAACTGTCGGGCGGCATGCAGAAGCGCGTGGGCCTGGCCCGGGCGGTGGTGGCCAATCCCGAGATCATCTTCTTCGACGAGCCGACCACGGGGCTGGACCCGATCACCTCGGCCGCGATCAACGAGCTGATCGTCGACCAGGTGAAGGGCCTGGGCTGCACGGCGGTGTCGATCACCCACGACCTGGCCTCGGCCCGCACCATCGGCGACGAGATCGCCATGCTGCACGGGGGCAAGATCATCTGGCGCGGCACGCCCGCCGAGCTGGACAGCACCACCGATCCCCATGTGCGCCAGTTCGTCGACGGACGCGCCGACGGGCCGATGACCAGCGCGGTCTAGGCGCGTGATCCGATCCCCGCGAAAGACGGCGCTGCTGGCCGTGCTGGCGTTCGGCTTGGCCGGCGCGGCCCAGGCCCAGGACTATGTCCGACCGGATTGCCGGGGCCTGTTGACCGCGCCCCGTTTCGACACGCCCGAGCACGTGCGCTGGTACAAGCGCTTCTGGACGGGCGAGTGCGATCACCTGCCGATGTGCTTTCCCGGCTCGCCCAACTGGAACGACATCGTCGGCAAGCTGCTGACGCGGGGCGGTCCCAGCGAGCAGTCGGCGTTGCTGCCCAAGGCCTGCCGCCTGGGCCAGACGATCGGGCAGGAATGGTCGCGCAACAAGAAGATCCGCCGCATCGACACCGGCGATCTGAAGATCTTCAAGGCCCAGCTGGAGGCCTCCGGCGACGCGCTTCGGGGTGTCGAGCAGGTCGAGACCTCGGCCCGGGCCAAGCTGGCGCGTCCCTGATCCGACACCCTAGGTCGTAAGCTTCACAATAAAATCGGAACCAAAGTTTCAGCCCCGCGTTGGAGCCCTTCGGGGGGTCATGGGACCGGCACAGGTTGTTGTAGGCGCGCAATCGCTTTCCGACCTGGGTCGTCGTTCCCTTCAGCGCCGCCCACGTGATCGACGTGGAGTTTTCCTATGCCGGCGGCTCAGACCAAGACCCCTCAACGCGGGCTCGACAATCACCAGCTTCTGGCCGCCTTGCGGGCCTTTCGCCGGGGCGACTTCTCGGTTCGCCTGCCGACCGACCTGTCGGGTCTGGACGGCGAGCTGGCCGAGGCGTTCAACGACGCCGTCGATCTGAACGATCAAATCTCCAAAGAGTTCGCCCGCCTCGGCGAGGTGGTCGGCAAGCAGGGCAAGATCAACCACCGCGCTCGCCTGCCAGGCGCCACCGGTTCGTGGGCCGACAGCGTCGAGGCGGTCAACACCCTGATCACCGACATGGTCCACCCGACCGCCGAAATGGCCCGCGTGATCGGCGCCACCGCCAAGGGCGACCTCAGCCAGACCATGGACCTGGAGAACGAGGAACGCCCCCTGCGCGGCGAGTTCCTGCGCATCGGCAAGGTCGTCAACACCATGGTGGGGCAGCTGGGCTCGTTCGCCTCGGAAGTGACCCGCGTGGCCCGCGAAGTGGGTACGGAAGGCAAGCTGGGCGGCCAGGCCCAGGTGAAGGGCGTGGCCGGCACCTGGAAGGACCTGACCGACAACGTCAACCTCATGGCCGCCAACCTGACCGGCCAGGTGCGGAACATCGCCGAGGTGACCACCGCCGTCGCCAACGGCGACCTTTCGCGCAAGATCACCGTGGACGTGAAGGGCGAGGTGCTGGAGCTGAAGAACACCATCAACACCATGGTGGACCAGCTCAACAGCTTCGCCTCGGAAGTGACCCGCGTGGCCCGCGAAGTGGGTACGGAAGGCAAGCTGGGCGGCCAGGCCAACGTGAGGGGCGTGGCCGGCACCTGGAAGGAGCTGACCGACAACGTGAACCTGATGGCCGGCAACCTGACCGGCCAGGTGCGGAACATCGCCGAGGTGACCACCGCCGTGGCCCGCGGCGACCTTAGCCGCAAGATCACCGTGGACGTGAAGGGCGAGGTGCTGGAGCTGAAGTCGACCATCAACACCATGGTGGACCAGCTGAACGCCTTCGCCTCGGAAGTGACCCGCGTGGCGCGCGAAGTGGGCACCGAAGGCAAGCTGGGCGGCCAGGCCCGCGTGGAAGGCGTGGCCGGCACCTGGAAGGACCTGACCGACAACGTCAACCTGATGGCCGGCAACCTGACCGGCCAGGTGCGGAACATCGCCGACGTCACCACCGCCGTCGCCATGGGCGACCTGTCCAAGAAGATCACCGTGGACGTGAAGGGCGAGGTGCTGGAGCTGAAGAACACCATCAACGTCATGGTGGACCAGCTGAACGCCTTCGCCTCGGAAGTGACCCGCGTGGCGCGGGAAGTGGGCACGGAAGGCAAGCTGGGCGGCCAGGCCAACGTCACCGGCGTCGGCGGCACCTGGAAGGAGCTGACCGACAACGTCAACCTCATGGCCGGCAACCTGACGGGTCAGGTACGGAACATCGCCGAGGTGACCACCGCCGTCGCCATGGGCGACCTCTCCAAGAAGATCACCGTCGACGTGCGCGGCGAGATCCTGGAGCTGAAGAACACCATCAACACCATGGTGGACCAGCTGAACTCGTTCAGCTCGGAAGTGACCCGCGTGGCCCGCGAAGTGGGCACCGAAGGCAAGCTCGGCGGCCAGGCCCAGGTGAAGGGCGTCGGCGGCACCTGGAAGGACCTGACCGACAACGTGAACTTCATGGCCGGCAACCTGACCGGCCAGGTGCGGAACATCGCCGAGGTGACCACCGCCGTCGCCAACGGGGACCTCTCCAAGAAGATCACCGTGGACGTGAAGGGCGAGATCCTGGAGCTGAAGAACACCATCAACGTCATGGTGGACCAGCTGAACGGCTTCGCTTCGGAAGTGACCCGCGTGGCCCGCGAAGTGGGTACGGAAGGCAAGCTGGGCGGTCAGGCCCAGGTGAAGGGCGTCGCCGGCACCTGGAAGGAGCTGACCGACAACGTCAACCTGATGGCCGGCAACCTGACCGGTCAGGTGCGGAACATCGCCGAAGTGACCACGGCCGTGGCCATGGGCGACCTGTCCAAGAAGATCACCGTCGACGTGCGCGGCGAGATCCTGGAACTGAAGAACACCATCAACGTCATGGTGGACCAGCTGAACTCGTTCAGCTCGGAAGTGACCCGCGTGGCGCGGGAAGTCGGCACCGAAGGCAAGCTGGGCGGTCAAGCTCAGGTGAAGGGCGTGGCCGGCACCTGGAAGGACCTGACCGACAACGTCAACTTCATGGCCGCCAACCTGACCGGCCAGGTCCGCAACATCGCCGACGTCACCACCGCCGTCGCCAAGGGCGACCTCTCCAAGAAGATCACCGTCGACGTGCGCGGCGAGATCCTGGAGCTGAAGTCGACCATCAACGTCATGGTGGACCAGCTGAACGGCTTCGCCTCGGAAGTGACCCGCGTGGCGCGGGAAGTCGGCACCGAGGGCAAGCTGGGCGGCCAGGCCCAGGTGCCGGGCGTGGCCGGCACCTGGAAGGACCTGACCGACAACGTCAACATGATGGCCGCCAACCTGACCGGCCAGGTGCGGAACATCGCCGACGTCGTGACCGCCGTCGCCCAGGGCAACCTGAAGCGCAAGCTGACCCTGGACGCCAAGGGCGAGATCGCCTCGCTGGCCGACACCATCAACGGCATGATCGAGACCCTGGCCACCTTCGCCGACCAGGTGACCAACGTGGCCCGTGAGGTGGGTTCGGAAGGCAAGCTGGGCGGCCAGGCCCGGGTGCCCGGCGCCGCCGGCCTGTGGCGCGACCTGACCGACAACGTCAACGAACTGGCCGCCAACCTGACCACCCAGGTCCGCGCCATCGCCGAGGTGTCCACCGCCGTGACCAAGGGCGACCTGACGCGGTCGATCACCGTGGAAGCGTCCGGGGAAGTGGCGGCGCTGAAGGACAACATCAACGAGATGATCCGCAATCTGAAGGATCAGACGTTGAAGAACACCGAGCAGGACTGGCTGAAGACCAACCTGGCCCGGTTCAGCCGCATGCTGCAGGGCGAGCGCGACCTGTCGACCGTGTCGAACCTGGTGCTGTCGGAGCTGGCCCCGCTGATCAACGCCCAGCACGGGGTGTTCTACGTCTCCGACCACGACATCAACGGCGATCCGGTGCTGAACCTGGCCGCCAGCTACGCCTCGAACCCGGGCGACCGGCCGCCGGCCCGGTTGCGCCAGCGCGAGGGCCTGATCGGCCAGTGCGCGGCCGAGCGCCAGCGCATCCTGCTCACCGACGTCCCGGCCGAGTACATCAAGATTAGTTCGGGCCTGGGCGAGGCCGCGCCGCAGAACATCATCGTCCTGCCGGCCCTGTTCGAAGGCGAGCTGAAGGCGGTGATCGAACTGGCCACGTTCGGCAAGTTCAACGAGACCCAGCAGGCGTTCCTCGACCAGCTGATGGAATCCATCGGCATCGTGCTGTCGACCATCGCCGCCAACATGCGGACCGAAGGCCTGCTTGAGCAGTCCCAGCTGCTGACCTCCGAGCTCCAGGCCCAGCAGGGCGAGCTGAAGAAGACCAACGACCGCCTGGAACTGCAGGCCGCTTCCCTGCGCCAGTCCGAGGAACTGCTCCGCTCCAAGCAGGACGAACTGCAGCAGACCAACGCCGAGCTGGAGGACAAGGCGGTCCTCCTGTCGGCCCAGAACAAGCAGGTGGAGGCCAAGAACACCGAGGTCGAGCAGGCCAAGGCGGCGCTGGAGGAAAAGGCCGAACAGCTGGCCCTGACCTCCAAGTACAAGTCCGAGTTCCTGGCCAATATGAGCCACGAGCTGCGCACGCCGCTCAACTCGCTGCTGATCCTCTCCAAGATGCTCAGCGAGAACGCCCAGGGGAACCTCTCTGCCAAGCAGGTGGAGTTCGCGCGCAACATCCACAGCGCCGGCGCCGACCTGCTGGGCCTGATCAACGACATCCTGGACCTGTCGAAGATCGAGAGCGGCACGGTCACCCTCGACATCGGCGAGATGTCGTTCGCGTCCCTGCGCGACCAGACCGACCGGACCTTCTCGCAGCTGGCTCAGGACAAGAAGCTGGACTTCTTCGTCAGCATCGATCCGGCCCTGCCGCGCTCGATGTACACCGACGACAAGCGTCTGCAGCAGGTGATCAAGAACCTGCTCAGCAACGCCTTCAAGTTCACCCAGGCCGGTTCGGTGCGCCTGACCATCGCCCGGGCCGAGGACGGCTGGGCCAGCGGCAACGATCACCTGAACAAGGCCGGCCAGGTGCTGGCCTTCTCGGTCGAAGACACCGGCATCGGCATCCCCGAGGACAAGCAGCGGATCATCTTCGAAGCCTTCCAGCAGGCCGACGGCACGACCAGCCGCAAGTACGGCGGCACGGGCCTGGGCCTGTCGATCAGCCGCGAGATCACCCGCCTGCTGGGCGGCGAGCTGCGGGTCGTCTCGACGCCGGGCCAGGGCAGCACCTTCACCCTGTACCTGCCGCTGAACTTCAGCCCGGCGGCCCAGCCGCAGCCGACCCAGCCGCTGCGTCCGGCGACCTCGCCGACGCCAACCTTCCGCCTTTCGACCACCGAGGCGGGTCTGGTCGAGGCCGCCGAGACGGTGGTCGACGACCGCGAGCAGATCGAGCCGGGCGATCCGGTGGTGCTGATCGTGGAAGACGACACCCGCTTCGCCTCGATCCTGCTGTCGCTGGTCCGCGACGGCGGCTTCAAGGGGGTGGTCACCGGCGAGGGTTCGGCCGTGCCGTCCCTGGCTCGACGCTTCAGCCCCGACGCCATCATGCTGGACATCGGCCTGCCCGACATGGACGGCCTGGCCCTGCTGGACCTGCTCAAGCGCACGCCCGACACCCGCCACATCCCTGTGCAGGTGATCTCGGCCGACGATCATGGCGGCCTTGGCCTGTCGATGGGCGCCTTCGGCTTCACCAGCAAGCCGGTGGAGCGCGAGGCGGTGGCCTCGACCCTCGAGAAGGTCAAGAAGCTGGTCACCGAGACCGGCCGCGCCCCGATCCTGGTCGGCGGCGAGGGCCAGGCGGCCGACGCCCTGCGCGAGGTCTTCGGCGTGCTGAAGGTCGTGCCGGCCTTGTCGGACCTGCCGCGCGACGCTTTCGCCGGCGAGGGCGACTGCCTGGTCATCGACGTCGGCGGCGGACCGGTCGGACCCTATATCGACGCGCTCAAGCACCGAGACACGGCGGCCGGCGTGGCGGTGTTCTACGCGCCCGAGGACCTGGAGCCGGACGATGACCGCCGCCTACGGCTGGCGGTGTTCTCGGGCTTGGCGCGGCTGGCGCGCACGCCCGAGCAACTGATCGACCACGTGACCATGCTGCTGCACGCGCCGCTGGAGCGCCTGTCGCCGCCGGCCCGGCAGATGCTGGCCCAAAGCCGCCATGCCGACGCCGTACTCACCGGTTTGACTGCGGTGGTGATCGACGACGACATCCGCAACATCTTCTCCCTGGCCAGCGCCTTGGAGGAGTACGGCATCGAGCTGCGCTACGCCGAGAGCGGCCGGGCGGGGTTGGAGCTGCTGGACAGCCTGCCGACCGTGGACATGGTTCTGGTCGACATCATGATGCCCGACATGGACGGCTACGAGACCATGCGCGAGATCCGCGCCCGGCCGCAGTTCTCCGACCTGCCGGTGATCGCCGTGACGGCCAAGGCCATGAAAGGCGACCGCCAGAAGTGCATCCAGGCCGGCGCCTCGGACTATGTGTCCAAGCCCGTGGACATCGACCAGCTGATCTCGGTCCTGCGGGTCTCGGTGCAGCGCACCGACGCCCAGCGCCTGGCCGGCGACAACGTCGTGGCCATCCACAGCGCCGCCCAATGACCGTACCCGCCGTCAAGCATCAGGCGATCCCGCCTCCCGAGGACCGGCCTCGCACGCGGATCCTCATCGTCGACGACGACGAGCGCAACGCCTTCGCCGCGATCCAGGCGTTGGAGGCGCTGGGCCAGGAACTGGTGGTCGCCCGGTCCGGCGAGGAGGCCCTGCGCCACCTGCTGACCGACGACTTCGCCGTGATCCTGCTGGACCTGCACATGCCGGGCATGGACGGCTACGAGACGGCCGAGCTGATCCGCCAGCGGCGGCGCAACCGCGACGTGCCGATCGTCTTCCTGACGGCGGTGTTCCGCGACGAAGCGCACATCTTCAAGGCCTATTCGGCCGGGGCCGTGGACGTGGTGTTCAAGCCGGTCGACCCGTTCATCCTTCGCTCCAAGGTGCAGGTGCTGGTCGATCTGCACATCAAGACCCTGGAGCTGGAGCGCGAGTCCGAGAGCCGGCGCCTGCTGATCGAGGAGAACGCCAGGGTCCACGCCGAGAAGCTGGCCGCCGAGCGGGCCCTGCGCCGCACCCAGGAGCGCCAGGAGGCCATCCTACGGGCCCTGCCGGTGGTGTTTCACTCGCGCACGGCCGAGCCGCCCTACGAGCCGCTGTTCGTGGGCGGCAACGTCATGGAACTGACCGGCTTTTCGGCCGATGAGTTCATGGCGACGGCGGACTTCGGCATCAGCCGGGTCCATCCCGACGACGTTGACATCGTGGTCCGCGCCCAGGCCGAGGCCCGGCGCACGGGCGCCTATTCCTGCGAATACCGCTGGCAATGCGCCGACGGCTCGTACCGCTCGCTGATCGACCAGGGCGTGCTGGCGCCCGACGAGGACAGCGGCCGCCAGATGGTGTTCGGCACCCTGCTGGACAACACCGAACGCCGGGGGTTGGAGGAGCAGCTGGGCCACGCCCGCAAGATGGAGGCGGTCGGCCAGCTGACCGGCGGCGTCGCCCACGACTTCAACAATCTGCTGACCGTGGTGCTGGGCAATATCGAGCTGATCCGCCGGCGAACGGGGGAGCAGCACGAGCTGGCCCGCCAGATCGACGCCGTGCGCCAGGCCGCCGAGAAGGGCGGGGCCCTGACCCGGCAATTGCTGGCTTTCTCGCGCCGCCAGCGCCTCAATCCGTTGACGGTGGACCTCAACACCCTGATCGCCGACTTCGCGCCGCTGCTGCGCCAGGCCACGGGCGAGGCCGTCAGCTTGGCGCTGGACCTGTCCGACACGCCGCTGCCGGCCCACCTGGACCCGGCTCAGTTCGAGAGCGCCCTGCTGAACCTGGCAGTCAACGCCCGCGACGCCATGGAGGGCGACGGGGTGCTGACGATCACCGCCCGCCGGACCGCCGGCGACGATCCCAAGGTGGTGGTCTCGGTCAGCGACACCGGCCAGGGCATGGACGCGGACGTGGCCTCGCGTATCTTCGAGCCGTTCTTCACCACCAAGGAAATCGGCAAGGGGTCGGGGCTGGGCCTGTCGCAGGTCTATGGCTTCGTGCGGCAGTCGGGCGGCGAAATCTCGGTCCGCAGCCAGCCGGGGCAGGGGGCCAGGTTCGAGATCCAGCTGCCGCTCAGCCAGGCCAGCCTCAGCGAGCGCGCCGACGACGGCGAGGTGGGCGAGGCCGCGCGCGGCAGCGAGAGCGTGCTGGTGGTCGAGGACGATCCGGCCGTGCTGTCGATGGCCGTCGAGACCCTGGAGGGCCTGGGCTACCAGGTGACGACGGCCAATTCGGCGGCCACCGCCCTCAAGCGCCTGAAGGGGCGCAAGGCCTTCGACCTGCTGTTTTCCGACGTGGTCATGCCGGGCGGCGTCAACGGCGTCGAGCTGGCCCGCCTGGCGCTGGAGGCCCGGCCAGGCCTGAAGGTGCTGCTGACCTCCGGCTATGTGGGCGACGAAGCCGCCTCGTGGGGCAACGACTTCCCGCTGATCGACAAGCCCTATCTGGGGCCGGCCCTGGCTTCGAAGATCCGATCCGTGCTGGAGGTCGATCCGCCCCAGGCCAAGCAACCCAAGGCCAGCCAGGGCTAGCCCCCTCGGTTTCCACAGCTTCGCGCCCGGGCGCGCCTTGTTCCCGCGCGCCGCGGGACCATCTGACAGGCCTGGCCACGCTTCTATGCGACGGCCCTGCCTTCGGAGCGCCCATGACCGATCTTTCAGCCTTCCCCATCACTCAGCGCTGGCCCGCCCAACATCCGGACCAGATCCAGCTCTACAGCCTGCCCACCCCGAACGGGGTGAAGGTGTCGATCATGCTGGAGGAGACGGGGCTGGCCTACGAGCCGCACACGATCAACATCGGCGCCAACGAAACCTGGATCCCGGAATTCCTGTCGCTGAACCCCAACGGCAAGATCCCCGCCATTATCGATCCCGACGGCCCGGACGGCAAACCCTTCGGCCTGTTCGAAAGCGGCGCGATCCTGGTCTATCTGGCCGAGAAGACCGGCAAGTTCCTGCCCCAGGACCCGGCCGCGCGCTACGAGACCCTGGCCTGGGTGTTCTTCCAGATGGCCGCGATCGGCCCGATGTTCGGCCAGCTGGGCTTCTTCCACAAGTTCGCCGGCCGCGAGTACGAGGACAAGCGTCCGCGCGACCGCTACGTGGCCGAATCCAAGCGCCTGCTGGGCGTTCTGGAGGATCGCCTGGAAGGCCGCGACTGGATCATGGGCGACGAATACACCATCGCCGACATCGCCACCCTGGGCTGGGTGCGCAACCTAGTCGGCTTCTACGACGCCGGCGAACTGGTCGACTATGCTGGCCTGAAGAACGTGCCGGCCTGGCTGGAGCGCGGTCTGGCGCGTCCGGCCGTGCAGCGCGGGCTGGAAATCCCCCAGCGCCCCTGACGCCTCCTATCCGGGTTCTCCGGCCGCTCGCCATCTGGCGTTAGTGGCCCGATCCCTCCGACGCGCGAGAATGTCGCAGTCAGCCTTAACCGGTTTTGCGCATCTTTTGACGCAGGCTTCCGCCGTCGGAGGGCCCAGATGAATCTCAACGAAGCGCGGCGTATCCGGGAACTCCGCAACTACGGAATTCTCGACACCTCGCCGGACGAGGCTTTCGACCGCATCACCCGTCTGGCGTGCGATCTGTTCGACACGCCCATCGCTCTGGTCTCGCTGATCGAGCAGGATCGGCAGTGGTTCAAGTCGCGCCAGGGCCTGGACGTCTGCTCGACCTCGCGGGACGGCGCGTTCTGCAACACGGTCATCGAGCAGGGCCCCGAAGCCCTGATGGTCGTCGAGGACGCCACGCGCGACCCGCGCTTCGCCCACTACGACTCCGTCACCGGCGACATGGGGGTGCGCTTCTACGCCGGGGTCGCCCTGACCTCGCCCGACGGCTTCAATCTCGGCACGCTCTGCGTGATCGACACCAAGCCCCGGCCCAGCCCCACCGAGCGCGAGCTGCAGCGCCTGCGCACCCTGGCCCGCATCGTGATCGACGAGCTGGAGCGCGTGCGCGTCTCGCGGGTGCGCTGGGAGCAAGCCCGCCTGCTGCAACTGGCTGAGAAGATGTCCGGCGTGGCGCACTGGCGCTACGACGTGGTCGACCAGGAGCTGTTCTGGTCGGGACTGGTCTACGACATCCACGGTGTCGACCAGCGCACCTTCGCGCCCACCATCGACCGCAACCTGTCGGCTTTCCATCCGGAAGACCGGGAGAGGGTCACCGCGGAGCTGATGGGCGCCATCGAGACCAAGAGCGCCAGCAGCTTCCAGGCGCGCCTGGTCCGACCCGATGGCGAGGTTCGGATCGTGCAGTCGAAGGCCGGCTGCGAAGTGGACGAGCAAGGCAATGTCATCGCCCTGATCGGCCTGTTCCAGGACGTCACCGAGCAGGTCCGGAGCCTGGACAACCTGACCACCAGCGAAGCGCGCTATCGCCTGCTGGCCGAGAACACCTCAGACGTCATCGTGCGCACGGCCATGGACGGCACGCTGCTCTATGTGTCGCCCGCCAGCCGGACGATGGGCTACGAGCCCGAGGAGCTGATCGGCACGGCGGCCGACCGGCTGGTCCACCCCGAGGATCGCGAACGCTTCCTGGCCAATTCGCGGCCGCTCTACAGCGGTCAGGTCCCAGACGCGCCGGCGGATCGCCAGCATCGCTACCTGACCGGCGACGGCCGCTGGGTTTGGCTGGAGGGCAATCCCCGCATCGTCCATGACAGCCAGGGCCGGCCGACCGAGATCGTCAACGTCTTCCGCGACGTGACCGAGCGCCGCGAGCTGCAGGAACGCGCCGACCGCATGGCGCGCATGACGGCCCTGGCCGAGGAGGTCGCGGGCATCGGCTACTGGCGGATCGAGGTCGCCACCGGCGAGGCGACCTGGTCGCCGCACGTGGCGATGCTGTACGGGGTGGACCCCAGCGTCGAGCCGCGTCAGGAGCTCTTCCTCAAGGCCCTGCATCCCGACGACCAGCCGGTCGTCCGCGCGCGGCTCAAGGCGGCCATCGAGGAGGGCGCGGACTGGAAGGGCGCGGTCACCCGCGTCGTCCTGGCCGACGGCGGCCTGCGCTATCTCGAAGGGCACGGTTGCTGCGAGCGTAACGCGGCCGGCCAGGTGGTCGCCGTCTTTGGAACCATCGTCGACATCACCGCTCGCCTGACCGCCGAGATCGTCCGGGCCGAGGATGAGGCTCGCTATCGCGTCATGTCCGAGCGCGTGCTGCTGGCCACGCGGGCCGGCCAGATCGGCGTCTGGGAGTGGGACGTCCAGACCGGCGAGCTGCTGTGGGACGACCGCATGTACGCCCTTTACGGAGTAGAGCCCGGCGCGCCGATGACCGTCGAAGGGTTCGTCGGCCAGGTGCATCCCGACGACCGTGAGGCCGAGCAGGCCTGCGCGCGCGCCGCCATGCGGGGCGAGACGCCCTACGACATGGAGTTCCGCGTGGTGCGTCCGTCGGGCGAGGTGCGCTCGATCCGGGCGCTGGCCACCGTGGTGCGCGCCGCCGACGGCGCGGCGCGACGGCTGGTCGGCACCAATTGGGACGTCACCGACGTCCGCAAGCTGGAGCGCTCGCTGCGCGCCAGCGAGCATCGCGCGCGCAAGCTGATCGCCAACGCCCACCAGGCCATCGTCACCGCCGACGAGGCCGGGCGCATCACCGGCTGGAACCGCCATGCCGAGCTGACCTTCGGCTGGACCACCGAGGAGGCCATCGGCGCCGACCTGGCGATGATCCTGCCGGCCGGCCAGGCGGGCATGGCCGCCTTCCTGGGCGGCGACCTGGGCGACGACATCGACCAACGCATCGAGACGGCCGCCTGCCGCAAGGACGGCGTGGAGATCCCGATCGAGCTGGCGATCAGCGCCGTGCGCGACGCGGCCGGCTGGGAGATGACGGCGCTGATGCACGACATCAGCGAGCGCAAGGAACA
Organism: Caulobacter sp. GW821-FHT09B08; assembly: GCF_059418225.1. Classification (NCBI taxonomy): domain Bacteria; kingdom Pseudomonadati; phylum Pseudomonadota; class Alphaproteobacteria; order Caulobacterales; family Caulobacteraceae; genus Caulobacter; species Caulobacter sp. GW821-FHT09B08. Next base: position 162,108 of record NZ_JBWKPL010000005.1, read on the forward strand.
GCTGGAGCTGTTCGAGAACGCCTTCGAGCACGCCGTGATCGGCAAGTGCCTGGTCGGGCTGAACGGCCGGTTCCTGAAGGTCAATTCCGCGCTCTGCGAGATGGTGGGCTACGGCCGCGACGAGCTGCTGGCCCTGGATTTCCAGGCGATCACTCACCCCGACGACCTGGACGCCGACCTCAGCCTGGTGGCCGACCTCTTCAGCGGCAGAATCTCGACCTATCGGATGGACAAGCGCTACATCCGCAAGGACGGCGGGGCGGTCTGGATCCAGCTGTCGGTCTCGCGCGTCGACAATCCGGACGGCTCGCCGCGCTATTTCATCTCTCAGATCGAGGACCTGACCGCTCGCCGCGCCGCCGAGGCCGCGTTGAAGGACAGCGAGGCCCGCTACCGGCTGATGGCCGAGAACACCACCGACATGATCCTGACCGCCGACCTGACCGGCAAGATCACCTTCGTGGCCGCCTCGTGCGAGGTGCTGATCGGCTATGCGCCCAGCGAAGTGATGGGGCGCGGCGCCGCCGATCTGGCCTATCCGGAAGAGCGGGTGCGGGTGCGACGGGTCTACAGCAACCTGGCCAAGGGCAAGCCCGCCGGACGCGTGCGCTGGCGTGTGCCGCACAAGACCGACGGCCACGAGGTCTGGCTGGAGTCGAACCCCTCGCTGCTGCGCGACCCGGCCACCGACGCGCCGACCGGCTTCCTGGACGTGATCCGCGACGTGACCGCCCAGGTCGCCCAGGAAGAGGCCCTGGCCAAGGCCCGCGCCGAGGCCGAAGCCGCCGCCACGGTGAAGGGCGAGTTCATGGCCAATATGAGCCACGAGATCCGCACGCCCCTGACCGCCGTCATCGGCTTTTCGGGCCTGTTGTCCCAGCGGCCCGAGCTGGACGAGCTGTCGCGACGGTTCGTGCAGCGGATCTCCGGCGCCGGCCAAGCGCTGCTGGCCCTGGTCAACGACGTGCTGGACTTCTCCAAGCTGGAGGCCGGCCAGTTCGAGATCACGCCGCGTCCCGTCTCGCCCCTGGCCCTGGCCCAGGAGGCCCTGGCCCTGTTCGCCCCACAAGCCGACAACAAGGGCCTGTGGCTGGAATGCGAGGCCGAGGGCGAGCTGCCCGAGCGGGTGATGATCGACCCCGACCGGGTCCGCCAGGTGTTGCTCAACCTGGTCGGCAACGCCGTGAAGTTCACCGATCACGGCGCGGTGCGGCTGTTCGTGGCCTATGACGCCGACGCGGCCAGGCTGCGCATGCGGGTCGAGGATACGGGCGCGGGCATGAGCCTCGAGCAGCAGACCAAGCTGTTCCAGCGGTTTTCGCAGGTCGACGCCTCGTCGACCCGCAAGCACGGCGGCACCGGCCTGGGCCTGGCGATCTGCAAGGGCCTGACCGAGGCCATGGGCGGCGATATCGCCGTGTCCAGCGCGCCGGGCGGCGGCTCGATCTTCAGCTTCCACATCGCCGCCGAGGCGGTGGCCGATCCGGCCGCCGACGTCGACCTGTCGACGACCGAGGGCGAGGGCGGGCGTCTGGACGGCGTGCGCGTGCTGGTGGTCGACGACAATCCGGTCAATCGCGAACTGGCCCGCACCATCCTGGAGCACATGGGCGCCGAGGTGACCGAGGCCGCCGGCGGTCGCGCGGCGGTCGAGACGACCGCCCTGGAGCCGTTCGACTGCATCCTGATGGACCTGCGGATGCCCGAGCTGTCCGGCGCCGACGCCCTGGTCGAGATCCGGGAGCGCCCCGGGCCCAACCAGGAGGTGCCGATCCTGGCCTTCACGGCCGACGCGGACCTGAGCCTGCTGGAGCAGCATCACGGTTTCGACGGCATGGTGTCCAAGCCGATCCTGGCGCCCGAGCTGATCGGCGCGGTGGACGCCTGCACCCGCTGGGAAGGGATGGTGGACACGGTCGCTCAGCGCGACGCCGTGGAGGCCTGACATGGCCCGAACGCGCGTCCTGGTGGTCGAGGACGATCCGCTTATCCTGGACCTGATCACCACCCGTCTCGATATCGCCGGCTACGACACCTATTTCGCCCGCGACGGCTTCGAGGGGCTGGCGCGCCTGCATGAGCTGCGGCCGTCGGCCCTGGTGCTGGACATCAACATGCCGCGCCTCGACGGCTTTGGCCTGCTGCGCAAGATGCGGCTGGAGGGGCTCAATACCCCGACCATGGTGCTGACGGCCCGCAACCAGCCCGACGACGTTCGGCAGGCGATCCAGCTCGGCGCGCGGGATTTCCTGGCCAAGCCGTTCAAGGACGATCAGCTGCTGCAGCGGGTGGGGCGGCTGTTGAGGCGCGCGCCGTCGCGATCGGTGGAGTCGGCTCCCAAGCCGGAAGCCTCGCCCGCCGAACCGCCGCCGGTCATGCTGCCGATCGACGACGGGCCCGAGCCTTTCCTGCTCTGACCGGGCGGCGGCCGGCCTTCGTTCTTCGACCTTCGTTCACTTTTTATTCCCCGGCGGCTTGAACCGCCCGGGGGGAACACTCAAGTTGCTTATTCGTTGAGCTCCTCGGGTGGCGGCAAGCTCCCGACCAAGGGCGGCCAGGAGAGCGCATGAGTCCCGACGACACCCCTTCGCGGGAGGCCTCCGAGGCCCGCGCCATCGCCTTGGTCGATCGCTATCTGGCGGTCCGGCGGCGCACCGAGACCCTGGCCCGGCCGCTGTCGCCCGAGGACCAGGGCGCGCAGTCGATGCCCGACGCCAGTCCGGTCAAGTGGCACCGCGCCCACACCGCCTGGTTCTTCGAGACCTTCCTGCTGACGCCGTTCCTGCCCGGCTATCGGGTGTTCGATCCGGCCTTCGGCTATCTGTTCAATTCCTACTACGAGGCCGTCGGGCCGCGTCAGCCGCGGCCGCTGCGGGGCCTGATCACCCGGCCGTCGGCGGAAGAGGTCGGCGCCTATCGAGCCCATGTCGACGCGGGCATGGTGCGCCTGCTGACCACGGCCCCGACCGCCGAGGTGATGGAGCGCCTGGACCTGGGCCTGGCTCACGAGGAGCAGCATCAGGAGCTGATCCTGATGGACCTGCTGCATCTGTTCGCCCAGTCGCCCCTGCAGCCGGCCTATCGCGACGCCCCGCCGGCCCAGCGTCCCGCCGCCGCCTCGCTGCGGTTCGTCGCCTTCGAGGGCGGGCTGGTCGAGATCGGCGACGAGGGGCCGGGCTTCGCCTTCGACAACGAGCGGCCTCGGCACAAGGCCTTCCTCCAGCCGTATCGCCTGGCCGACCGCCTGACGACCAATGGCGAGTGGATCGCCTTCATCGAGGACGGCGGCTATCGCCGGCCCGACCTGTGGCTGTCCGACGGCTGGGCGGCGGTCAACGAGCAGGGCTGGGAAGCCCCGCTCTACTGGCGACGGGAGGAGGGGGCGACCTGGTCGCTCATGACCCTGTCCGGCCGCCGGCCCGTCGATCCCGACGCGCCCGTGGGCCATGTCAGCTATTACGAGGCCGCCGCCTTCGCCGCCTGGTCGGGGCGCCGCCTGCCGACCGAGACCGAGTGGGAGGCCGCCGTGACCGCGCCGGAAGGGCAGGGCCTTCGCCAGACCTCGGACGAGGCCTGGCAATGGACCGCCAGCCCGTATGTCGCCTATCCGGGCTTCAAGCCGGGGGCCGGCGCGTTGGGCGAGTACAACGGCAAATTCATGATCAACCAGATGGTCCTGCGGGGCGGCGCGGCCGAGACCCCGCCTGGCCATGCGCGGCCGTCCTATCGCAACTTCTTCCACCCGGCCCAGCGCTGGGCGTTCACCGGGGTTCGCCTGGCCGATGACATAGACGCGCCGGACCGCGAGACCGCCGGGCCAGCTTCGACCTTCCTGGATGATGCGGTGGCCGGCCTGACCGGGTCCCGCAAGACCCTGCCGGCCAAGTATTTCTATGACGCCGAGGGCTCGCGCCTGTTCGAGGCGATCTGCGACCTGCCCGAATACTATCCCACCCGCACCGAGACGGCGCTGCTGAAGCGGATCGCGCCCGAGATCGCCGCCCGGGTCTGCGACGGCGCGGCCCTGGTCGAGTTCGGCAGCGGGGCCAGCACCAAGACCCGCCTGCTGCTGGACGCCATGCCCCAGCTGGCGGTCTATGTGCCCATCGACATCAGCCCGTCGGCCCTGGACGAGGCCAGCCAGGCGCTGCGTCGCGACTATCCGGGTCTGACCGTCGCGCCCCTGGTCGACGATTTCACCCAGGCCGTGCGCCTGCCGGCGGCGGCGCGGGGACGGCCGGTGACGGGCTTCTTCCCGGGCTCGACCATCGGCAATTTCGCCCCGGCCGAGGCCGAAGCCTTCCTGCGCGGCGCCCATGCCCTGCTGGGCGAGGGTTCGATGTTCGTGGTCGGGGTCGATATCGCCAAAAGCCCGGACGTGCTGGTGCCCGCCTATGACGACGCTCAAGGCGTGACGGCGGCGTTCAACAAGAACGTGCTGGCGCGGATCAACGGCGAACTGGGCGGCGATTTCGATCTCGACGCCTTCGATCACCGCGCGGTGTGGAACGCCGAGGAAAGCCGCATGGAGATGCATCTGGTCAGCCGTATCGACCAGACGGCGCACCTGGCGGGTCATGAGATCCGGTTCGCGGCCGGAGAAACGATCCACACCGAGAACTCGTACAAGTACGCGCCCGAGGCGTTCGTGGACCTGGCCCGTCGCGCAGGCTGGAAGGTCGCGGCGCGCTGGATCAGCGACAGCCCGAGCTTTGGCGTCTTCGCCCTGGCCGGCTGAGGCGGGCGGCGTTCAGATCGGAGAGCGGCCGCGGTCGTATGACCGCGGCCGACTTCGTGTCAGGCGTCGCGGCCGGACAGGCGTCCGCCGCCGCGCGACGAGGAGCCGCCCTTGCGGCCCGCATTGGCCGCGAGGTCGCGATCCTTGGCGAAGCTGCGCTTTTCGCTGGGAACACTGGCGCCCCCTTTGCGCGCGATTTCGCGGCGGCGTTCGGGATCCATGGCGGCGAAGCCTCGGCGGCCGCGGGGCCGTTCGGTGTCGAGGTCCATAGGTTGCTCCTAATCGGGACTGGTCACGGGGGGGAACGGCGCGTCAGAGGCGTCATAGGGCCGGTCGTCACCGGGCTGCACGGGCGGCTCTCGCATCGGCTCTTCTTCGGGCACGGAGCCCGGATCGTATTCCGGCGGCGAGGGTTCGATCGGCGGCGGGGCTTCGGGGTCGGTCATGGCGTCCTTCCACGTGTTCCAGTGAAGTAACTGGCCAAGCCGCGTTCGGTTCACGCCTGAGGCGAGACAAAATTGCAGAGTTTGGTGTTAACCATCGGAACGACAAGGTGAACCCGATGACCAAGGCCCCGCCGAAAAAGCCCGAAAGCGTAGCAATATCGCGCCATTGGCGACTTCTGGCGGCGGCTGTCGCGGGGGTTTTGGGCTGGTTGGCGGCCCGTCACCTGAAAGCGCCGGTCAGCAGCCATATCCTGATCGGCTGGGACGTCTGCGCCCTGGTCTATGTGACGACCACCTGGCATCTTTTCCTGACCGCCGACGAGGCCGAGGTGCGCCGTCGGGCCGCCGCCGAGGACGAAAAGCCCTCGGCGATCCTGGGCATGATCCTGGCGGCGATCCTGATGAGCCTGGCCGCGGTGATCGCCGCCATGCTCAACGCCCGCAACGCCGAACCCAGCGTCCAAGCCATCACCGCCACCTGCGCGGGGATCACCCTGGTGCTGTCCTGGATCGTCCTGCACTCGGTCTTCACCCTGCACTACGCCCACCGCCATTTCGGCGACGGCACGGGCAAGCCGGGGATCTATTTCCCGGGCGAGCCGGCCCGGACCTATCTCGATTTCGGCTATCTGGCCTTCAGCATCGGGGCGACCTTCCAGGTGTCGGACAACAACATCCTGACCGCGCGCCTGCGCAACCTCGTCACGGCCCAGGCCGTCTGCGCCTATTTCTACAACACCGCCGTGCTGGCCCTGGGGATCAACATCATCGCCGGCCTGGTCGGCTAGCGCCGGGGCGGGCCGTCCTTGGCCTGGCCCTCCAGGCGCGCCTGGAGCGGGGTCTTGGGCAGTTCGGCCAGGCGCAGGCGGCCGTCGTGGTCGGTGTCGAGCAGGGCGAAGCGCGACTTGGCGGCCTTGCCGGCCTCGGCGCGGGTGATGCGGCGGTCGAAGTCGCCGTCAGAAGCCATCACGGGCTGCGGCTCGGCCAGCAGGCTGTAGGGCGCGGCGCCTTGCAGCATGCCGCCCATGAGGCCACCGCCACCGCGCTTGCCGCGGCCACCGCCGTCCGGAGGCCCGTCGTCCTGGCCCGCGAAGCCGAGGCCGCCCGGGAAGCCACCGCCGCCGGGAGGTCCGCCGCGACCGCCGCCGCGTCGTCCGCCGCCGGGCGGGCCGCCCTGACCGCCACGGCCGCCGCCGTCGCCCTGGAAGCCCTGCAGGATCTCGGGCGCGACCTTGGTCTCGTAGGCCGAGACCTCGAAACCGTCGATGACGCCGTTGTGGTCGGTGTCCAGCGTGTCGAAGAAGCGCAGGGCGTCGGCCACGAACTCGTCGCGGGTCAGGGCGCCGTCGTGGTCGGCGTCGGCGCCGGCGAACCATGCCGCGACCGGGTAGGGGGCGCCGGGCTCGGCGCGGAAGGGCTCGCCGGCCGGGCTGATGAATAGCTGCGGATGGGCGCGGCGCGGCGGACCGCCAGGCTCGCCTTCGCCGGGCGGACGAGGCCGGGGCGCCTTGCCCCAGTCGCCGCCTGGACCATCCTGCGGCGGGCCGGAGGCGCAGGCCCCCAGGCACAGGGCGGCGAACATCAGGACACAGGTGGCCCGAAAATTGGCGAAGGGGAGGTTGGCGAAGCTCTGCATGCCTCGATCAACCCCACCGGCATGTCCGGCGTATGGCGCAGCTTTTGCGGCTCCGAAACAAAGCCGGAGCCACGCCGATACATTTGGCTAGAACGGCAGCTCCACACGCGCCCGCAGGCCGCCTTCGGGCAGGTTGTGCAGGGTCGCGTCGCCGCCATGGGCGCGGGCCACCGAGCGCACCACGGCCAGGCCCAGGCCGATGCCGCCGGTCTCGCGGTTGCGCGACGGTTCACTGCGGAAGAACGGCTCGAACACGCGGTCCAGCTCGGCGGGCGCGATACCGGGACCCTTGTCGTCGATCTCGATCACCGCCAGATGGCCCTCGGCGCGGACCCGGCCCTGGACCGAGCCGCCGTACTTCAGGCCGTTCTCGACCAGGTTGGTCAGCAGCCGGCGCAGGGCGACGGGATCGCCCTCGATGATGATCTTCTCGCCCAGCTCGACCGACGCCTGGCCGCCAGTCTCGGCGGCTTCGTCGATGATGCTCTCCAGCAGCGAGGCCAGCTCCAGCTTGGTGCGCTCGGCCGGACGGGTGGTGTCGCGCACGAAGGCCATGGTGGCGGCGATCATCGCCTCCATCTGGTCGATGTCGCTGGCCAGCTTGCCGCGGATGTCGTCCGGCACGGCCTCGATGCGGAAGCGCAGGCGGGTGAGGGGCGTGCGCAGGTCATGGGCCACCGCGCCGATCATCGCCGTGCGGTCCTCGACATAACGGCGCAGGCGCTCCTGCATCATGTTGAAGGCCTTGGCGGCGGCGATCACCTCGGCCGAGCCCTTCAGCTCCAGCGGTGCGGCGCGCGGATCGCGGCCCAGCCGCTCGGCGGCGCCGGCGAAGGCGGTGATGGGACCCGACAGCTGACGGGCGAACAGCCAGGCCAGGGGCGCCACGCTCAGCACGGAGAGGCCCAGGATCAGCAGGATGCGCTGCTGCCAGGTGTCGAAGCGGATGGCCGGCTTGGGCTCCACCACCGTCCAGCGGCCATTGTCCTGCTGGACCGCCAGCTTGAAGTCGCCGACGACGAACGGCTCCTCGCGAGGGAACTCCGGGCCCTTGAAATCGGGGCCGCCCTTGAAGTCGCGTCCCTTGAAATCGTTACGGGGCGGTCGGGGACCGTCACGCCCGTCCGGCGGGCCGCCGGGACCGCGAGGCCCGTCTGGGCCATCCGGACCACCGGGGCGTCCCGGGCCGTCGCGGTGCGGCATGCCCTGGTTCAGGGTGCGCTTCTGGGTGCGGACGAAGAAGCGGGGGCCGGTGTCGACGTCCATCTCGATGCGGGCCGGATCGGTCCCGACCAGGCGCGCCACGGCGGTCTTGAACTCGGCGCGGCGACGGTTGTCGACCAGGCCCCGGATCGGGCCGGCATGGCGGCGGATCACCAGGGGGCGACCGTCGCGCGGCTGCACCGTCTGACCGGTCTTCAGGGCGCGCGCGATCTCGCTCAGCCGATAGACCTCGGGCGGCGGCGGCGGCAGGGTGAAGACCACGGCGATGGCGATCAGCTGGGCCGCCACCAGCGTCACGATGACCAGGCCCAGGGCCTGGACGAACAGCGGAGCGCCGCTCAAGCCTCCGGCCCGCAGGACGGGCCGCTCGCGGTCGGTCATGGGGTGCGGGTGACCTTGGAGGTGAACATGTAGCCTTCGCTGCGGATCGTGCGGATCAGCTCGCCGCCGCCGCCGTCGTCCAGCTTGCGGCGCAGACGGCTGATCTGGACGTCGATGGCGCGGTCATAGGCGTCGCTCTCGCGGCCCCGGGCCAGGTCCAGCAACTGGTCGCGGGTCAGGACGCGTTGCGGGCGCTCGACGAAGGCGCGCAGCAGCGAGAATTCGCCGCTCGACAGATTGACCACCACCGACTGCGGCGAGCGCAGTTCGCGGCGCACCAGGTCCAGGCGCCAGCCGGCGAACTCGCAGGCCGCGCCCATGCCGTCGTCGACGGTGCGCGGTTCCTGGCGGCGGCGCAGCACGGCGCGGATTCGGGCCAGCAGCTCGCGCGGATTGCAGGGCTTGGGCAGGTAGTCGTCGGCGCCCAGCTCCAGTCCGACGATGCGGTCGGTTTCCTCGCCCATGGCCGACAGCATAATGATCGCCGGACCGTCGGCGGCCGACAGGCGCCGGCAGATGGCCAGGCCGTCTTCGCCGGGCAGCATGATGTCCAGCACGATCAGGTCGACCGGGCCTCGGGCCAGGGCCTGTTCCATGGTCCGGGAATCGGAGGCGGTGTCGATGGCGTAGCCGTGGCGACCGAGGAAATCGGCCACCACGTCGCGGATGCCCGGATCGTCGTCGACGATCAGGATGCGCGCGCCGCGCGCCGGGTCGGTGATTTGGCCGGATGCCGCGACGGACGCCAGCACGGGATCTTGCGAACTTTCCATGACACGTTCTTTCCACGCCCCCATAACCAGCAGATTTCACGCCTGAAACAGGGACGCAACCCGCGCCTGCGACCAATCTTCGCAAGGCGTGGCCGCAGCGGGGCGGTTTGGTGTCAGCCCGGAGACCGGTTGATCGGCGCCGCGTAGTCCGGGCCTTCGATGTTCATCGCCTCGATGGCCAGGTCGCCGACGAACGGGTTGGTCTTGCGCTCGGCGCCGAAGGTCGACATCGGGCCGTGGCCGGGCACGAACTGCACGTCGCCGCCCAGCGGCCACAGCTTGCCGGTGATGGCGTCCAGCAGGTCCTGGTGATTGCCGCGCGGGAAGTCAGTGCGGCCGATGGAGCCCTTGAATAGCACGTCGCCCACCTGGGCGAAGCGCGCCTCGCGGTGGAAAAACACCACGTGGCCGGGCGTGTGGCCGGGGCAGTGCAGAACCTCGAACTGGGTCTCGCCCAGGGTCACCACGTCGCCGTCTTCCAGCCAGCGGTCGGTGACGAAGGTCCGGGCCTCGGGGATGCCGTACATTTCCCCGCTTTCCTGGATACGGTCGATCCAGAACTGGTCGTCCTTGTGCGGCCCCTCGATGGGGACGCCGGTCAGGCGCTTGAGCTCGGCCGCGCCGCCGGCGTGGTCCATGTGGCCGTGGGTGATCCAGATCTTTTCCAGGGTCAGGCCCTGGTCTTCCAAGCCCTTCATCAGGCGCGGAACTTCGCCGCCCGGATCGATGACGGCGGCCTTCTTGGTCTTGGCGCACCAGACGATCGTGCAGTTCTGCTGCAGCGGCGTGACCGGCGCGATGACGGCGCGGATCGGCATCTCGGCCATGATGCGGGCTCCAGAAACGAAAACGGGCGGAGATCCGAAGACCTCCGCCCGTCCGAACTAAGCGTTATGGACGCCCGTTCAAGTCTTATCTCAGTCTTGGCCGGGCACGCCGGTGGGCGGCGCGTCGGTGTCCAGTTCATGGACTTCGTCGGTGATGCCGCGGCCGACATGGCTCTTGCGGAAGCCGTAGGCGAAGTAGATCACCAGGCCCAGCCCGCCCCAGATCGGCAGGACGGCCATGGCTTCGAGCGGCAGGTTGAAGTAGAGGCCCGCGCAGCCGATCATCGCCAGGGGCGCGATCAGCCAGACCATCGGCGTCTTGAACGGACGCGGACGGTTGGGATCCTTCACCCGCAGCACCATCACCGCGATCGCCACCATGAAGAAGGCGAACAGGGTGCCGGAGTTGGAGATGTCGGCCAGCTGGCCCACCGGGAAGAAGGCCGCGGCGATGGCCACGCAGACGCCGGTGAAGATCGTCACGACGTGCGGCGTCTTCCACTTCGGGTGGATGGTGGCCCAGCTTTGCGGCAGCAGGCCGTCACGGGCCATGACGAAGAAGATGCGGGTCTGGCCGTAGATCATCATCAGGATGACCGAGGGCAGGGCCAGGTTGGCGGCCAGGCCCAGCAGGTTGCCGACGACCGGCCAGTTGATCTCGCGCAGGACGTGGGCGAGGGCTTCGTTCGAGCAGACCAGGCGGCCGGCGTTTTCGGTGGTGGCGCAGGCGGCCTGGAAGGCGGCCGAGCCCGGCTGGACGACCGAACCGTCGAGCGCCAGCACCGGCTGGGCGCCGATGGCGCCGATCGCGCCGGCGGCGACCAGCAGGTAGAAGATGGTGCAGATGCCCAGGCTGCCGATCAGGCCGATCGGCACGTTGCGCTGCGGGTTCTTGGTCTCTTCGGCGGCGGTCGAGACCGCGTCGAAGCCGACATAGGCGAAGAAGATCGAGGCGGCGGCGCCGACCACGCCCATGCCCGTCGTCCCGTGCGGGCCGAACCAGCCGTTGGGGGTGAAGGGCGAGAAGTTGCCGGTCTTCAGCACCGGAATGGTCAGGATGACGAACGCCGTCAGGGCCGTGACCTTGATCACCACCAGCACGGCGTTGACGCGGGCGCTCTCGGTGGTGCCGCGCACCAGCAGGGCGGTGACGGTCAGGGCCACCAGGATGGCCGGAATGTTGACGATGCCCTTGCTGAAATCGGCGGCCGGCATCCAGCCGTTCATCGACCAGGCGGGACCGGATCGCAGGAGGTCGGGCCAGTGGAAATGCAGGGCGTTCTCGATCAAGCCGAGGAAGTAGCCCGACCAGCCGACCGACACGGCGGAGGCGGCCACGGCATATTCCAGGATCAGGGCCCAGCCGACCATCCAGGCCAGCAGTTCGCCCATCACGGCGTAGGTATAGGTGTAGGCAGAGCCCGAAACCGGCACCATCGAGGCCAGTTCCGAATAGCAGAGCGCGGCGATGGCGCAGACGGCGCCGGCGATCACGAAGCTCCACATCATGCCCGGGCCGGCCTTCTGGGCGGCGGCGGCGGTCAGAACGAAGATGCCGGTGCCGATGATGGCGCCGACCCCGAGAAGGGTGAGTTGGACAGGGCCGAGCGAGCGATGCAGCGACTTCTTCTCGGCCGTTGCTAGAATCGCATCCAGTGACTTAACGCGCCACATATTTCCTCCAGAGACCCGCGGCTCCCCCCGGGGCTGCCACGTAGATAAATTTTGCGGACCGTGGCCCGGTTATCGGGACGCGGTCAAGGTAAAGCGGAGGCTGTGCGTAATTGTTCGCCCCTGTGTGTGCAATACGAGCCATGCCGTGCCGGGCCGTTGTTGCGTCGCAGCACGCTTGCTGACCGTTGCTGCCTCAGGGTTGGGCGGTTTTTCGAAGACCCCGGTTCGACGGCCGGCGCTTGGCGATTTTCCCGCTCGCCCTTAAACCACGCCGCGTGACCCTTCCCATCCACGACGCCTTGTCGGCCCTGAAATCCGCGCTCGCCGCGCGCGAATCCGCCGTGCTGGTGGCCCCGCCCGGCGCGGGCAAGACCACGGTCGTGCCCCTGGCGCTGATGGACGAGCCATGGGCGGCCGGCGGCAAGATCGTCATGCTGGAGCCGCGCCGCCTGGCGGCCCGGGCGGCGGCCTCGCGCATGGCCCAAAGCCTGGGCGAAAGCGTCGGCGAAACGGTGGGTTTTCGCGTGCGTCTGCAGTCGAAGGTATCGGCCAGGACCCGGGTCGAGGTGGTCACCGAAGGCGTCTTCACACGGATGATTCTCGACGACCCGGGCCTGGACGGCGTCAGCGCGGTGATCTTCGACGAGTTCCACGAGCGCAGCCTGGACGCCGACCTGGGGCTGGCCCTGGCCCGCGACGCCCAAGGGCTGGTGCGCGAGGATCTGAAGATCCTGGTGATGTCGGCCACCCTGGACGGGGCGCGGGTCTCGGCCCTGCTAGGCGAGGCGCCCGTGGTCGAGAGCCAGGGCCGGATGTTCCCGGTCGACACCCGCTATCTCGGCCGCGACGAGCGGCAGCGCCTGGAAGAGCGTGTGGTCCGTGCCGTCGAGCGGGCCTTGGCGGAGGAGGCTGGCAGCGTGCTGGTCTTCCTGCCGGGCCAGGGCGAGATCCGGCGGACCGAGACCCTGCTGCGCGAGCGGCTGCGGCGGCCGGACGTGGATGTGGCGCCGCTGTACGGCGCGCTGGATCCCGCCGAGCAGGATCGCGCCGTGGCGCCCGCCCAGCCTGGGCGGCGCAAGGTGGTGCTGGCCACCTCCATCGCCGAGACAAGCCTGACCATCCAGGGCGTGCGGGTGGTGATCGATTGCGGCCTGGCCCGCGTACCGCGCTTCGACCCGTCCAGCGGCCTGACCCGGCTGGAGACCGTGCGGGTGTCGCGCGCCGCCGCCGACCAGCGCCGGGGCCGCGCCGGCCGCACCGAACCGGGCGTCTGCTACCGCCTGTGGGACGAGCCGGAGACGCGCGCCCTGCCGGCCTTCGCCCGACCGGAAATCCTGGAAGCCGACCTGTCCAGCCTGGCCTTGAACCTGGCCCGCTGGGGCGCGCGCGACGCCTCGGGCCTGGCGTTCCTGGACCCGCCGCCCAACGCCGCCTTCACCGAGGCGCGGACCCTGCTGAACCGCCTCCAGGCGCTGGACGGGCAGGGCGGCCTGACCGCCCACGGCCGCGCCCTGGCCGACATGCCCCTGGCGCCTCGCCTGGCCCATATGGTGGTGCGCGCCGCCGCCTCGGGCCAGGCCGAGCGGGGGGCCAAGATCGCCGCCGTGCTCAGCGAGCAGGGTCTGGGCGGCCGCGACGTCGACCTGCGCCACCGGCTGGAAAGCTTCGACCGCGACCGCTCGCCGAGAGCGAAGGACGCCCGGACCCTGGCCGAGCGCTGGGCGCGCGCTGCCGGCAAGCCGTCCGGCGCGGCCGAGCTGGACGATGCCCTGCTGCTGGCCGAGGCCTATTCCGAGCGGGTGGCCAAGGCGCGCGGCAAGCCAGGCGAGTATCAGCTGGCCGGCGGGCGCGGTGTCTATCTGGAGCCGACCGACGCCCTGGCCCGCGAGACCTGGCTGGCGGTGGGCGAACTGGGGGGCGGCGACGCCCGCGATCGCATCCTGCTGGCCGCGCCCCTGGACGAGGCGGGCCTGCGCTCGGCCTTCGCCGATCGGCTGACGGCCGAGGACCGCCTGGAGCCCGACGCCAAGGGGCGGGTCAAGGCCCGTCGTCTGCTGCGGCTGGGCAAGCTGGTGGTCGAGGAGAAGCTGGTCGATCAGGTCGATCCGGCCCTGGTGGTCCGGGCCCTGCTGGATCAGGTAGGCCGCGAGGGCCTGTCGGCCGTGCCCCTGGGCGACGCCTCGGCCTCGCTGCGCGAGCGGATCGCCTTCCTGCGGCGAGGCGATCCGGACACTTGGCCCGACCTGTCCGACGCGGCCCTGCTGGAGCGTCTGCCGGACTGGCTGGAGCCGCTGCTGGCTGGGCGCTCGGCGCTGTCGCAGCTGTCGGACGGCGCCCTGGCGGACGCGATCCGCACCCTGGTCCCGTGGGAGCTGCACCGTCGCCTCGACGCCGAGGCTCCGGCCCGTTTCGCCGCCCCGACCGGCTCGACCTTCGCCATCGACTACGCCGCCGACGGCGGCCCGCGCGTCGATGTGCGGGTGGGGGAGCTTTATGGGATCACGACGCATCCCACGGTGGGCGGGGTTCCGCTGGTGCTGGCCCTGCTGTCGCCGGGGCACAAGCCGATCCAGATCACCCGCGACCTGCCGGGCTTCTGGAAGGGCTCCTGGCGCGAGGTGCGGATCGAGATGAAGGGCCGCTATCCCCGGCACGTCTGGCCGGAGGATCCGGCCGGAGCGGCAGCGACGACGCGAGCGAAGCCTCGGGGGACGTGAGTCAGAGGGGCGCCACTTGCCCCCACCTGACCGCTGCGCGGTCTGTCCGCCCCCATAGGGGGCGGAGCTCCGAAGGCGCGGCGTAAAGGCTCCGCCCCCTATGGGGGCGGACAGGCGACGTAGTCGCCAGGTGGGGGCAAGTCGTGAGCTACCGCCCCTAGAGCGGCGCGCACACCTCTTCAAGCCAGGCGCGGACCTCGCCCTCGACCAGCGGGCCGATCTCTTTCACCACCCGCGCATGATACGCGTCGAACTGGGCGATTTCCTCGGCCGACAGCAGGCTCTTGTCGACCAGGCGGCGGTCGATCGGGGCCAGGGTCAGGGCGTGGAAGCGGTGCATCGGGCGGTCGCCCGTGCCGACGGCTTCGGCCGGCATCACCACCTCAAGGTTCTCGATGCGGATGCCGTATTCGCCGTCCTTGTAGTAGCCCGGCTCGTTGGAGACGATCATGCCCGGCTGCAGGGCGATGGTGTTCGGGGCCTTGCTGATCCGCTGCGGACCCTCGTGGACGCCCAGATAGACCCCGACGCCGTGGCCGGTGCCGTGGTCGTAGTCGAGGCCATGGCTCCACAGGGCCGCGCGGGCGAAGGCGTCGATGGCCGAGCCGGTGGTGCCGGCCGGGAAGCGCAGGCGGGCGATGGCCAGGTGACCCTTCAGCACCAGGGTGTTGCGGGTGACCATCTCGGCGGTCGGCTCGCCGATGGCGACCGTGCGGGTGACGTCGGTGGTGCCGTCCAGGTACTGGCCGCCGCTGTCGACCAGCAGCAGCGAGCCCTTCGCCGCGCGCTCGTTGCTGCGCTCGGTCGGGCGGTAGTGGGGCAGGGCGCCGTGGCCGTTGGCCGCGCCGATGGTGTCGAAGCTGAGGTCCTTGAGCACGCCCGTCGCCTCGCGGAAGGCCTCCAGCTTGGCCACGGCCTCCTTCTCGTCCGGCGGATTGACCTGGCCGTCGGTGGCCAGCCAGTGCAGGAAGCGGGTCAGGGCCGCGCCGTCGCGCTTGTGGGCCTCGACGGTGCCGGCGATCTCGACGGCGTTCTTGCAGGCGCGGGGCAGGGTGCAGGGGTCCATGGCGCGGACCACCGAGGCGCCGGCGCCGACCAGGGTGTCGAAGTACCAGGCCGAGGATTGGGCCGGGTCGACCACGACCTTCAGGCCCGACAGATCGCCCAGGGCGCCTTCCAGGGCGTCGGGGGTTTCCAGCGAGACCTGGTTGCCCAGCCACGCGGGCAGGTCGTCGGTGACCTTGGCAGGATCCAGGAACAGGCGGGCCGTGCCGTCGGCGCGGACGATGGCCTGGGACAGGGGCAGGGGCGAGCGGATCACGTCGCCGCCGCGGATGTTGAACAGCCAGGCGATCGAGGCCGGGGCGGTGATCACCGCCGCCTCGCCGCCCAGGGCCGCGACGGCCGAGCCGACGCGGGCGCGCTTCGAAGCTGATTCCTCGCCGGCGTATTTCACCGGCTGGGGCACGACCGGCGCGGCGGGCTGGGCGGGACGCTCGGCGCCCCAGGCTTCGTCCAGAGGATTGACGGCCACGGCCTTGAGACTGGCGCCGGCCTTGGCGGCGGCGGCCTTCAGGCCGTCCAGCGCCTGCGGGCTGTGCAGGCGAGCGTCGTAGCCGATCACCGCGCCCTTGGAGGCGGTCTCCAGATAGGCCGGCACGCCGCCTTCGACGAGGTCGCGGATTTCGAACACGCCCTGGTCGACCTGCTCGCGCACCTGCAGGGTGTAGCGGCCGTCGACGAACACGGCGGCGCGGTCCTTGAGGATCACGCCGGCGCCGGCCGAGCCGGTGAAGCCGCTGGCCCAGGCCAGGCGGTCGTTGGCGGCGGGCAGGTACTCGTTCTGGTGCTCGTCCTCGTGCGGCACGAGGAAGCCGTCCAGGCCCTGGCGCGCCATCGCGGCGCGGATCAGGGGAACGTGACGGGGGCCGAAGCCGGGATCGGTGGATTCATCGAAGGTCTGGCGCATGACCTTCGATGTAGTCCCACCCCGCTTTCCTGGAAAGAGGGGCTTAGTTCACCGGCTGGGTTTGGACGTTGGGATCGGCCGACGGGGCGATCATGTCGTCGCGCGAGGCCTCGGCCCGGTCGGCGGCGTCGTGCGCGGCCTGGGCGGCGTTGGCGGCCGTGGCCTCGGTCGAGCGGCGGGCGCTGTCGGCGGCGGCGCTGGCGTCGCGCGCGGCCTGCTGGGCGACGATGGTGGCCTGGGCGGCCCCGGTCTGGGCGCCTTCGATCACGCCGACGGCGCGGCCCTGTTCCTGGGCCTGGGCGATCATCTGGTCTTGGCTCGGCGTGCGCGCCCCGACGCTCAGCATGAAGGCCACCGCGACCATGGCCACGATGGCCACGGCCCCGGCCACGAACCACCCGGTCGCGCCGCCTTCGCGGCGGACCACCACCTGACGCGGCGGCAGCGGGGCGTTGGGGTCGATATAGGTCATGACGTTGCTCCTGGAGGCAGAGTGTCCCGCCGGGAGAAACGTGGAGGAGGCGAGGGGTGTTCCCCCGCCCTACGGCCGCTGCAGAACCAGCGCCGCCCAGGCGTCGCGGTGGATGCGGTTGACCACCTTGAAGCCGCGCGAGACGTAGGCGGCCTTGACCATCCGCTCTTGGGTGCGCAGCAGGCCCGATAGAATGACCGTGCCGCCGGGGACCAGGGCGTTCTTGATGTCCTGGGCCAGGCTGATCAGCGGGCGGGCCAGGATGTTGGCGAACACCAGGTCGTAGGGGGCGTTGTCGGCGACCAGGCGATTGGACAGGCCCGAGGCGTGGACGAACCGGGCGTTGGCGCGGTTGACCTTGGCGTTCTCGCGCGAGATGCGCACGCTGGGCTTGTCGATGTCGGTGCCCACGGCGATCTTCGAGCCGGTGCGGGCGGCGGCGATGGCCAGCAGGCCGGTGCCGGCGCCGACGTCCAGAACCTTGTTGAACTTCTTGGCCTTGATCAGCTTGTCGTAGGCCATCAGGCAGCCGACGGTGGTGCCGTGGTGGCCGGTGCCGAAGGCCGCGCCGGCCTCGATGCGCAGGTTGACCGTGCTGGCCGGCAGGCGGCCGCGATCATGCATGCCGTAGACGAAGAAGCGGCCCGCGCGCACCGGCGGCAGGCCCGACAGCGCCATGGCCAGCCAGTCGGCGTCGGCCAACTGCTCGCGCAGGACCTTCAGCGGATAGCCGGCCAGCAGCTCCAGCAGGCCCGCGTCCTCCTCGTCGGTGGTCGGGAAGGCGTCGATGCGCCAGATGCCCTTGTCCTCGTCCTCTTCCAGGATCGAGTAGGTCGCGCCTTCGAGGCCGGGGTGGTTGTCGATGGCGTCGGCGGCGGCTTCGGCGTCGGCGCGCGCGCCGCGGGCGACGATCTGCTGGGGCGTATAGTCGGTCATGCCGCTCCAGTAGCCGCCTAGGCGACGAAAGGCGAGACCGCGCGCTTGCCAAATGTGGGGGCGGGACGCTGACCGAAGGTCGCGGGGCGGGCGGCGACGGGCGCGGTGGCGCGGGCCACCGCCACCGGAACCCGGCCCGGCGCCGGCGTCTGGATCTCGAACATCGGTCCGGCGGGGGCCAGGCTCCAGGTCAGGGGCTCGGGCGCGAACAGGGGACGGCTGGGAGCTTTCTCAGTCTGGGCCTCTTGTCGCCAGACCGGTCCCAGCAGGCGGGTCACCGCCGCGCAGGCCAGGGCCCAGGCGATGCCGTTGCGCTCCAGGATGAAGCTCTCGGAGAAGGTGGTCATCAGGAAGATGGCCAGGAAGATCGTGGCCCAGTAGCCGTCCTCGACCTTGCGGAAGCGGACCAGCGAGACCAGCAGCGCGCCGCCCAGCACCAGGGCGCACAGCCCCACGCCGATCCAGCCCAGCTGGGCCAGGATGTCCAGCCAGCCGTTGTGGGCGGTGGGCACGTCCCAACCGGTCTCCTTGCGGATCCACATGGCCGGCACGGAGTCGAGCTTCCAGAACACCGCGTAGCCGTAACCGGTCAGCGGGTGCTTGGCCGACTGGCGCAGCAGAGCGGCCCAGATGTCGGTGCGGCCGGTCAGGGACGGGTCCTTGCCCAGGGCCTTGAACAGCAGCTCGGGGGCCAGCCACATGACCATGGCGGCGGTCACCGCGACGGTTACGCCCAGCCAGACCACGATCACCGCCGTGGCCGGGCCGCGCCGCATGATCGCCAGCATCATGGAGCCACCCAGGCCGATCATCAGCGCCAGCAGCGAGGTCTTGGACTTGCTCATCACCATCATGGCCGCGCACAGCAGGATGGTGGCGATCATCAGCTTGCGCTTGGTTGAGCCGGCCAGGATCGCGGCCATGGCGGCCAGGGCGCCGTAGACCATCATCGCGCCCATCTGGTTCTTCTCGTACCAGAGGCCGCGCCAGTCGCCGGCGTTGATGTCGTGCTGCACGCCCATCTTGGGATAGGCGACCGCGGCCAGCAGGCCGCCGGCCGCCAGCAGCAGGAAGGTGACGGCGATGATCTCGGCCATCCGCTTGCCGTCGAAGCTGGAGGCGAAATAAAGGCCGAACAGGGTGGTGAAGGCCGCCGCCAGGGCGCGGCGATTGGTGGTGCCGGGATCGGCCGACCACGAGGCCGAGGCGAACACCCAGAAGATCATCAGGCTCAGCATCACCGCCGGGAACCAGAACCGCGTCACGCGCGGGGCGCGCCACACCGCCAGGGCCAGGATCAGGGCATAGACCGGCAGCCACATCAGCCGCAGCAGCGGCATGTCCTCGCCGCCGGCCTGCAGCGGGTCGACTAGCGGGCCGATCAGGGCGTTGGACAGCATGAACAGCACGAAGCCGCAGGCCAGGGCTTCCAGCTTGCGCGGGAGGCTGTCGGGCGTGTCTTGCGGCTGTGCGTCCAAAAGTCCGGTCCAAAGCTTGGCGCGAAATGGAACACGCGCCGGGGGTTGGACCGGTTGGCTGCAAGCGTGGGGCCGATGGGATGGTTCGTTTCGGCGCGCCGAGATCAGTAGGAGGCGGCCGCCAGGGCGACGGGCGCGGCGGCCACGACCGGCGCTTCGGGAGCCGCGGGCGCTCGCGGCGCGTCTTCCGGCAGGCGGACGTCGAGGATGTCGCCGTGGGTGGAGGGCCAGGCGCGGTCTTCGGGTTCGGCCATGGCCACCCTCTGGACGACGGCCGGGGCGGGGGCGGGCGGGGGCTCCTCCCAGGTCGCGGGCGTGTATTCGGGGACCTCGTACGAGGCCACCACGACCGGCGGCTGGTAGGACTGGGCCTTCAGGAAGTCGGTGCCGATCACGTAGTCGGGCAGCTTGCCGGTGGGCCAGGCGATCTGTTCGACTTGCTCGTTCGAAGCGTCGGGGACGAACTCCGCATAGGCCTCGGGCGCGGTCTGGGAGCCGGTCTTCAGGATCAAGCCGCCGGTCATGCCTATCGCCAGGGCGACGGCGGCGCCGATCAGGGCCGAGCGATGGGGGAGGAGATCCTGGGCGTCCATGACAAGCAAAGCGCGCCGGACGACAAAACGTTCGATCCGGTGCGCCCGGGCGCTTTCCTTCGTCGCGTGACAAGCGCCAAAACCGGCCTCCACTTTCGGCTGTCACACTCTAGGCTGTCGACTCGCTGACCTCGGGGGACGACCGCCATGAAACGCCAGATGCTTCGCGAGCGCGCCGAGGGCGGCCATGCGCGGGTGACCTATGTCGAGCTGTTCTTCGACCTGGTGTTCGTGTTCGCGGTCACCCAGCTGTCGCACGGGCTGATGGCCCATCCCAGCCTGCTGGGCCTGGCCGAGACGGGCCTGTTGCTGATGGCCGTCTGGTGGGCCTGGATCTACACGGCCTGGGTGACCAACTGGCTGGACCCCGAGCGGCCGCCGGTGCGGATCATGCTGTTCGTGGTGATGCTGGTGGGCATGGTCCTGACCATGTCGATCCCGCAGGCGTTCGGCGAGCGGGGCCTGATCTTCGCCGTGGCCTTCGTGACCATCCAGCTGGGCCGCAGCCTGTTCACCCTGTGGGCCCTGCGCGACGACCCGTTCCAGCGGCTGAATTTCACCCGGATCAGCGCCTGGCTGGCGGTGTCGGGCGTGCTGTGGATTTCAGGCGGTTTCGCGGAAGGACACGCTCGCCTGGCGCTATGGGCGGCGGCCATCGGGGTGGAATATGTTTCGCCGGCCATGGGCTTCTGGACGCCGGGCCTGGGCCGTACCCGCGCCGAGGAGTGGGACGTGGAGGGCGGTCACCTGGCCGAGCGCTGCGCCCTGTTCACGATCATCGCCCTGGGCGAGTCGATCCTCGTGATGGGCGCCACGACGGCGGGCCTGGCCTGGACGCCGGGCGTGATCGCCGCCTTCGTCGCCTCGTTCGCCGGCAGCCTGGCCATGTGGTGGATCTATTTCTCGTTCACCGCCGAAGCGGCCAGCGAGGCGATCAGCCACGCCAAGGACCCCGGCCGCGTGGCGCGCGTGGCCTATACCTATACGCACCTGCTGCCGATCGCCGGGATCATCGTCACCGCCGTGGCCGACGAGTGGACCATCCATCATCCGCTGGGTCACACCGATACGAAGACCGCCGCCGCCCTGATCGGCGGGCCCTTCCTGTTCCTGCTGGGCGGACTGCTGTTCAAGAAGGCGGTGTTCCGCATCTGGGCCCCGGCCCAGGTCGTCGGGCTGCTGGCCCTGGCGCTCCTGGTTCCGGCCAGCATGCTGCTGAACCCCCTGGTTCTCTCGATCGCCACGACGGTGATCCTGCTGGGCGTGTCGATCCGCGAAGGGCTGGTGCATCGCGCCAGGGCGCGACCTTAAGTCCTGAACGCCGCGTCCGTCGCGCGCACCAGGCCGTCGATGACGCCCGGCTCGGTCGAGGCGTGGCCGGCGTCCCAGACGATCTCCAGCTTGCACTCCGGCCAGGCCTTGTGCAGGGCCCAGGCGCTGTCGAGAGGGGTGACCACGTCGAAGCGGCCCTGGACGATCCAGGCCGGGATGTGCCGGATCTTGTCGATGTTCTTCAGGATCCAGCCGTCCTCGTCGAAGAAGCCGCCGTTCATGAAGAAGTGGCACTCGATCCGGGCGAAGGCGATGGCGAAGTCTTCTTCGTTGAATTTCGGAGGACGCGCTTCGGGACCGCGAAGCGAGATGGTGTCGCCCTCCCACTGGCTCCAGGCGTTGGCGGCCTGGGCCTGGATGCGACGGTCGGGATGGGTCAGGCGGCGGTGGTAGGCGGCCATCAGGTCGCCGCGCTCCTCCACCGGGATCGGGGCCAGGAACCGCTCCCAGGCGTCGGGAAACAGCATCGCCGCGCCGTCCTGGTAGAACCAGCGCAGCTCCTTCTGGGTCAGCAGGAAGATGCCGCGCAGGACCAGGCCCTCGACGCGGTCGGGGTGGGCGATGGCGTAGGCCAGGGCCAGGGTCGAGCCCCACGAGCCGCCGAATACGGTCCATTTCTCGACGCCCAGATGCACGCGCAGCCGCTCGATGTCGGCGATCAGGCTCCAGGTGGTGTTGTCTTCCAGGCTGGCGTTCGGGCGCGAGCGGCCGCAGCCGCGCTGGTCGAACAGCGTCATGCGCCATTTGCTGGGGTCGAAGAACCGCCGCATGGTGGGATTGACCGCCCCGCCCGGGCCGCCGTGCAGAATCACCGCCGGCTTGCCGCGCGGCGCCCCGCATTCCTCGTAATAGATCTCGTGCGGCCCGTTGGTGTGCAGCCAGCCGAACGAGAACGGTTCGATGTCCCGGAACAGGCCGCGACGGCCTGCGGAGGACATGGCGAAGGCGGAGACGTTGCGATCCATGCGCCAACCCTAAACCCGTTTCGGGGCGGGAGGGAACGGCTTGGGGGCGGGCGGCGGGTCACCTAGCGTCGTTGCGATCCTCGCAACCCGCGCGGCTTTTCCGTATTCTCCCGAGTCATGAACAACCCCGAAGACTTCAGCGACGAAGAGCTGCTGGCCATGCTCACGCCGCGCCAACTGGCCGAGCTGGACCGCGCCATCGCCGAGATGATGGGCCCGGAAGGCCTGGACAAGGTGATCTCGCTGCAGGTGATGGCCCAGGTCTACACCGTGCGGGCGGCCGAGCGCGACGAGACCTCGGCCCTGGCCATGCTGCAGATGGCCGCCGCGATGCGGCGCCGGGCCGAGATACTGGCGGCCGACAAGCCCCGGCTCGAATCCTAGTTCGGGAAGCGCCGGCCCAGCCAGTCGATCAGGACGGCGTTGACCTCGTCGGGCCGCTCCTGCTGGGTCCAGTGGCCGCTGCCCTCGATCAGCACCTTTTCCAGGTCCGAGATTTGATCGGGCATGCGGTCGGCCAGGGACGGCGGCAGGACCACGTCCAGCTCGGCCATGATCATCAGGCAAGGTACGCCGTCGATGCGGGCGGGCAGGTGTTCGGCCCGTTCCCAGTTGCGCACGAAGTTGCGGTACCAGTTGATGCCGCCGGTGAAGCCGGTGCGCTCGAACGCCTCCACGAAGGTCTTCAGCTCTTCGGGCGCTAGCAGCTGGGTGGCGTCGTCGGCGACGTCGTAGCGGGCCAGGCCGTCCTGCAGGGCCAGCGAGCGCCGCTCGCCCGGCGCGGCTGTGAAGGCCGCCTGGATGGCGCTGGGCCGGCGCATGAAATAGCGCATGGTCTTCTCGACATCGGCCCCCAGTTGGGCGTCGGCGACGCCGGGCTTCTGGAAGTGGACGATGTACATGTCCTCGCCGAACGCGTTGCGAAACGCGGTGATCGGGTCGACGGGCAGGCGGGGCAGGAAGGGCGTGTTGACGCCCACCACCCCGGCCGTGCGCTTGGGGTGCATCAGCGGCATCTGCCACACCACGATGCCGCCCCAGTCATGGCCGCAGAACACCGCCTTCTCCACGCCCAGGTGATCCAGCAGCCCGACCAGGTCGCCGGTCAGGTGCTCCATGTCGTAGTCCTCGACCGCCTCGGGACGGTCGGTCAGGCCATAGCCGCGCTGGTCGGGCACGATCACCCAGCGCCCGGCCGCCGCCAGGGCCGCGATCTGCCAGCGCCAGGAATAGGAGAACTCGGGAAAGCCGTGGCACAGCACGATGGGCACGCCCGTCTTTGGGCCGGCCTCGTAATAGGCCATGCGGATCCCGTTGATCTGGGCGAACTGGGGCTCGGGCATCGGGGGGGCGAGCTGGCTCATGGCGTTTCCTGCTTATATTATTGGTGATCACCTTGAAGGCGCGCGGCGGGCCCGGCAAGGGGCGGCCTGACGGGGATTCGGACGGTCAAGGACTTACCCCTGCGGAAAACAAGCGTAAAAGCGCGGCCATGACCGATACGACCCAGCCCGTACCCGCCGTCATCCCCTGGCGGCTTGTCCTCATGCTGGGGGCGCTGACCGCCTTCGCCCCGATGTCGATCGACATGTACCTGTCCAGCATGCCCGACATCGGCCGCCAGCTGCACGCGGGGGCCGACGACGTCCAGGCCACCCTGGCGGCGTTCTTCGCGGGTATGGCCATCGGCCAGTTCCTGTACGGCCCGGCGTCGGACCGGTTCGGCCGGCGCGGGCCGCTGCTGCTGGGCATCGGCATCTATGTGATCGCATCGGTGGTCTGCGCCATGGCCCCGACCATCGAGGTGCTGATCGCCGCCCGGTTCGTCCAGGCCCTGGGGGGCTGCGCCGGTGCGGTGATCGCCCGCGCCGTGGCCCGCGACCGCTTCAACCACGCCGACACCGCCCGCGTGCTGTCGCTGATGACCCTGATCATGGGCCTGGCCCCGGTGCTGGCGCCGCAGCTGGGCGGGGCGATCCAGTTCCTGGCCGGCTGGCGCGGGGTGTTCTGGACCCTGGTGGCGTTCGGCCTGCTGATCGGCCTGTGGATCGCCCTGGCCCTGACGGAGTCGCGCTCGGAAGCCACGGCCGCCCAGGCGCGCTCGGAAAACCCGTTCAAGGCCTATGTCGCCCTGCTGAGCCAGAAGCGCCTGGTCGGCTACGGCCTGGCCGGCGGGCTGAACGGCGCGACCCTGTTCACCTACATCTCGACCTCGCCGGACCTGGTGATGGGCACCTACGGCCACACGCCGCTGGTCTTCAACATCGTCTTCGCCTTCAACGCCGTGGGCATCATCGGGGCCAGCCAGGTCAACCGGCTGCTGCTGCGCCGCCTGACGCCAGATCAGGTGCTGGTCCGCGCCAGCGTCGCCTCGATCGTCGCCGCCGTGCTGCTGGTCGTCGCCGCTTGGAGCGGACTGGGCGGGGAGTTCACGGTGCTGCCGCTGCTGTTCGCGGCCCTGGCCAGCTACGGCCTGATGGCGGGCAACACCATGGCTGGGGCGTTGAGCATCGATCCCCGGCGGGCCGGTTCAATCTCGGCCCTGATGGGCGGGGTTTCGTTCGCGGCGGGGGCGCTGGCTTCCTGGATCGGCGGCGTCCTGCACGACGGCACGCCCAAGCCGGTGGCGGCGGTGATGTTCGCCTGCCTGTTCGGGTCCAGCCTGGCGATCTTCGGCCTGGCGGTCCCCAAGGGGCTGCGCAAGGCCGCGGCCTAGGCCTTTTCGTCGGCGAGCGTGCCCGCGCGCCAGGCCAGCAGCAGCCAGCCGGCCAGGAAGCACAGCCCGCCGAACGGCGTGACCATGCCCAGGACGCGCGGCGCGCCGAAGGCCAGGGCGTAGAGCGAGCCGGAGAACAGCAGGGTTCCGACCAGGAACAGGGCGGGGGTCGCGACGCCCGTCTTGGCGCCAGCCTTACGCACGGCCAGCCAGCCGAACACCGCCAGGGCGTGGGTCATCTGGTAGAGGCTGCCGGTATGCAGCAGTTCGGCGGCGCGGGCGTCCTTGGCGCCGTGGGCGGCGAAGGCGCCGAAGGCCACGGCCAGGAAGCTGCTGAGCGCGGCCAGGCGAACGACGAGCGCCGTGGACTTCATCTATTTGTGCTTCCGGTGGGCGGCCAGCTCTTCCTGGGTGATGTCCAGGAACGAGGGAGCCGCGGCGTTGTAGGCCTCGGTCTTGTGCAGGTCGATGACCACGCTGCGGTGGCCTTCCCAGACCATGTGCAGCGCCACGTAGAACACGATGGCCAGGCCCACGAAGCCGATCCAGCGGTGCTTGTGCAGCAGGTTGGCGATGGCGGTGGCGGCCACGCCCATCAGGATGATCGAAAGCAGCAGGCCGAATACCAGGATGGCGGGGTGCTCGCGGGCCGCGCCGGCCACGGCCAGCACGTTGTCCAGCGACATCGAGACGTCGGCGATCAGCACCTGCAGGAAGGCCTGCTTGAAGCTCTTGGCCGGCTTGGCGGCCGGTTCGGGGCAGGTGCCGTCCAGGGTCGACTGGGCGGTTTCCTGGTCGTGGGTGATCTGCTCGCGCAGCTCGCGCCACATCTTCCAGCACACCCACAGCAGCAGTACGCCGCCGGCTAGCAAGAGGCCGATGACGCCCAGCAGCCAGGTGGTGATCAGGGCGAAGCTGATGCGCAGCACCACGGCCGCGCCCAGGCCGTAGAGGATGACCTTCTTGCGGTCCTTGGCCGGCAGGCCGCCGGCCGCCAGGCCCACGGCCACCGCATTGTCCCCCGCCAGGACGAGGTCGATCATCAGGACGGAGAGGAAGGCCGCGAACGGACCGTTCAGCCCGCCCGCCTGGGCTATGAGCGCGTCAAACATGAGGCCTCAATGCGTCAGGCGGGACGGTCTGGCAAGCACGCCTTAGTGGGCGTGCTCGAGTTCCTTGTGGGTGGCGGGGTGAGCGTCGTGCCCATGGTCGTCGTGATGACCGGCTTCGGCGTGGCCGTGGTCATCGTGGCCGTGTCCATGATCGTCGTGCCCATGGTCGTCGTGACCGTGCCCATGGTCGTCGTGGTGATCGGCGGCGTGGGTCTCGGCGTGATCGTGACCGCTGATCGGCAGGGCCTCGGCCGCCGCCACCGGAGCGGCATGGTGGTCGTCGTGCACGGCGTGAACCGCGACGGCCTCGGCGCCGGCCACCGGGGCGGCGTGATGATCGTCGTGGCCGTGGTCGGCGTGCCCATGGTCGTCATGGCCGTGGCCGTGATCGTCGTGATGATCGGCCGCGTGGGTTTCGGCATGACCATGGTCGTCGTGGCCATGTCCGTGGTCGTCATGGTGACCGTGGTCGTCGTGATGGCTGACCGCCGTGGCCACCGCCGCGCCGGCCAGGGCGCCGCCCGCGGCCGCGACCATCGGGTTGACGTAGTTGACCTCGGCCGTCTTCGGCGGCGCATCGAACTCCATCTCGTTGCGGCCGTAGTCGGTGAGGGTGCGGAACTTGCGGCGACGCTCGGCCTTGGCCTTGGAGGCGGCGGCGTTGCGCGAGATGGCCACCAGGATCAGCAGGGCCAGCAGCACCAGGGCGCCGCCCAGGAGCGACTTGCCCGGCACCTTGCCCACGCCCGGCAGGTCGACGGTCTCGTACTTGCCCAGGCTGGGCATGCTGAAGCCCTTGGTCTTTTCCTTCACCGCTTCCTGGATCGGCGCGATCCGTTTGGCGATGGAGCCCAGGGTGAAGCCCTGCACGGGCTTGGAGCCATCCAACTGGACGCCGAACTCGGTCTTCAGCTGGCCCTTGGCGGCCGGGGTCGGCTTGACCTGCCAGGCGAAGGTGGCGGGTTCGCCGTCCTTGACCACGGCGGTCTGGCGACCGTTCGGGGTGATCTCGTAGCCCTCGCCCTGCAGGTCGGCATAGGCGCTGGTCTTCTTGGCCGCCTTGGTCAGACCCAGCTTGGCGGCTTCCTTCTTGATCAGGTCGCCGAGCGTGGCGGGCAGAGACAGGGTGACCTGGCCCTCCTTGCCTTCGGCCAGGCTGGCCGCCGGGGCCAGGACGGCGCCCTTGGTGGCTTCCGGCGCGACGGCGGCTTGCAGCTTCTGCAGCTTGGTCAGCGGCTTGGCGGGCTCGGGCGTCTTGGCCGGAGCGACGACCGGAGCCTTGGCCACCGGCGCGGCCGGCTTGGGCGCGACGACGGGCTTCAGCGGGGCCGGGGCGGGCGCGACGGCGACCGGCTTCGGCGCCGGCTTGACCACCGGCGTCGGCGCGGGCTTGGCGGCCACGACAGGTTTCGGGGCGGGCTTGGCCGCCGGCTTGACGACCGGAGCGGGCGCCGGCGCGGCGTGGGCCCGGCGAGCCGGCGCGGAAACGGCGCGCGGCGCATAGCGGGCCGCGCGATGGGCCTTGGCGGTCGGATTGGGAATCGGCGCCATGGCGGTGACCAGGGTGCCGTCGGCGCGGCGCCAGGTCTTCAGGGCGGGATTGCCGCTGGCGACGGGGGTGGGCGCGGCGACCGGGGCCGGGCCGGCGGCGGGGCCGCCCAGCAGGCCGTCGGCTGGCGTGGCTTCCGCGGGCGGCGCCCCCATCAGCTCCGGCGTCGACGCCGCGCCCGAACCGGGCTCCAGCGTGGCGGGCGGCGCCGCGACGGGCTCACGCGCGCCGCAGCCGGCCAGCGCCAGAACGCCTACCGCGCAGCCGGCCAGAGCCGTCAAACGGATATTGGTATGCAACATCGGGTCCCCCGATCCCATGTTTGAACTCTCCGCGCAGCAACGCTCGCGGTCACGAGCGTTGAGAGAACCACGTCATCGCGACGAAATCAAAACGGTTAAGAGAGATTCACGAACCGATTTCTTCCCTGGGGCGAACTTTCGACGCTTCGTACAGCGCGACCGCCGCCGCGGCGGACACATTCAGGCTCTCAAAGCCCCCTGGCATGGCAATTTTTCCCATGGCGTCGCAGTGCTCGGCGACCAGCCGGCGCACGCCTTCGCCTTCCGATCCCAGCACCAGGACGGTGGGGCGGCCGTCCAGAACCTGGTCCAGGGTCTCCTCGGCCTCGCCGGCCAGGCCCACGGCCCGCCAGCCCAGGTCGGCCAGTTCCTCCAGGGCGCGGGAAAGATTGACCACGCGCGCGTACGCGATCTTGTCCACCGCCCCGACGGCGGTCTTGGCCAGCACGCCGGTGAGGGCGGGGGCGTGGCGGTCCTGCAGGATCACGCCCTTGGCGCCGAAGGCGGCGGCCGAGCGGAAGATCGCGCCGATGTTCTGCGGGTCGGTGATCTGGTCCAGCATCACCAGCAGCCCCTCGGCGGGCGAGCCCAGGTCGTGGACGCTCAGGGGCTCGGGTTCGTCGATCTTCAGCGCGATCCCCTGGTGCACGGCGCCGGCGGGCAGCTGACGGGCGATCTCGGCGCCTTCCAGGATCTGCAGGAAGGGCGCCTTGGCCAGATTCGGCGCGAGTCGCTTGGCCCGGTCCGGGGTGGCCAGAAGGCGTTTCGGAACGGGTCTGGCGGGGTTGGAAAGCGCCGCTTCGACGGCGTGAGTCCCCCAAATCCAGTCCTTGGCGTCCCCTTGGCCCTTCGAAAACTTGTTGTTTTCCCGTGGCTTGGAACGAAAATCACGTCCAGGCGAAGAAGGCCGTTTCCGGTCGTTGCGTTCGGAATGAGAGGACACTATAAGACGCGCTCCGATTTGGGGCCCCGAGGGTTTCCACGAACCGGGGCGGCGCTGCTCTAGCACCGTCTCACAGGTTTCGAGGAAGCTTTTGTTCCTTTTTCGTGACGGGCGGTTCTCCGCCGGTTTCGAGGATGGAAAGGCCGCTTTGAAGGAACTCTGTCGCGCGCTGGGGGAATGTCCCGAGTGGCAAAGGGGGGGGACTGTAAATCCCCTGGCGTACGCCTTCGTAGGTTCGAGTCCTACTTCCCCCACCACGCGCGACGAGAGCTCCGACGAGGCTTGGTCCCCAGAGCCAGAGACCGGGAGCCGACGCGACCCCGCTAGCTAGGCGGGTATAGCACAGTGGTAGTGCAGCAGCCTTCCAAGCTGAGGATGCGGGTTCGATTCCCGCTACCCGCTCCAGCTCCCCTTTTAGACTGAACCCTGAAACAAACCCGCCGGCGCGAAGGTAGAGACGATGGCCAAGGAAAAGTTCGAACGTAATAAGCCGCACTGCAACATCGGCACGATCGGTCACGTTGACCACGGCAAGACGACGTTGACGGCCGCGATCACCATCATCCTGGCCAAGTCGGGTGGTGCGACGGCGAAGAACTACGCCGACATCGACGCCGCGCCGGAAGAAAAGGCCCGCGGCATCACGATCAACACCGCGCACGTGGAATACGAGACGGCCAACCGTCACTACGCCCACGTCGACTGCCCCGGCCACGCCGACTACGTGAAGAACATGATCACCGGCGCGGCCCAGATGGACGGCGCGATCTTGGTCGTGTCGGCCGCCGACGGCCCGATGCCCCAGACCCGCGAGCACATCCTGCTGGCCCGTCAGGTCGGCGTGCCGGCCCTGGTCGTCTACATGAACAAGGTCGACCTGGTCGACGACGCCGAGCTGCTCGAGCTGGTCGAGATGGAAGTGCGCGAACTGCTGAGCTCGTACGAGTTCCCGGGCGACGACATTCCGATCACCAAGGGTTCGGCCAAGGTGGCCATCGACGGCGGCGATCCGGTGATCGGCGAGCAGTCGATCCTGGAACTGATGACCACGGTCGACGCCTACATCCCGCAGCCGGCCCGTCCGGTCGACCAACCCTTCCTGATGCCGGTCGAAGACGTGTTCTCGATCTCGGGCCGCGGCACCGTGGTGACCGGTCGTATCGAAAAGGGCATCGTCAAGGTCGGCGAAGAAGTCGAGATCGTCGGCATCCGCGCCCCGCAGAAGACCACCTGCACCGGCGTCGAGATGTTCCGCAAGCTGCTGGACCAAGGTCAAGCCGGCGACAACGTGGGCGTGCTGCTGCGCGGCACCAAGCGCGAAGACGTCGAGCGCGGCCAGGTGCTGTGCAAGCCGGGTTCGATCACCCCGCACACCAAGTTCGCGGCCGAGGCCTACATCCTGACCAAGGAAGAAGGCGGTCGTCACACCCCGTTCTTCACCAACTATCGCCCGCAGTTCTACTTCCGCACCACGGACGTGACCGGGATCATCAAGCTGCGCGAAGGCGTGGAAATGATCATGCCGGGCGACAACGCCGAGCTGGACATCGAGCTGATCACCCCGATCGCCATGGACCAAGGCCTGCGCTTCGCCATCCGCGAAGGCGGCCGGACCGTCGGTTCGGGCGTCGTGTCCAAGATCATCGAGTAGTCGATCGATCCCAGCGACAGCTGACCTAAGCGAAGGCCCCGAGGGAAACCTCGGGGCCTTTTGCTTTGGGGGCTGGGCGCTCTCGCCTAGGTCGGCCTATAATCGTGGCGGACCGGGAGACACGCTGATGGCGAGCGACGGAAGACCGAGAAACATATTCCAGGGACTGCCCATGGAGGATTTGGTCGGCGGTCCGCTGATCACGGCCCCTGCGGCCCAGGCCGCCGCCGCCAAGGCCGCGGCGGAGTTCGTCGAGAAGGCGAGTTCGAAGCCGCCGGCCGATCCCACGCCGGAAGAGGACGCCGAGGGCTAGACGCCGTCAGGCCGTCGTCACCGGCTCGGCCAGATAGGCGTGGATCGCCGCCACCACCTGGGCGCCTTCGCCGACCGCCGCCGCCACCCGCTTGACCGAACCGGCCCGCACGTCGCCGATGGCGAAGACGCCGTGGCGGCTGGTCTGCAGGGTGGGGGTGCCGGGCGCCAGGTCCGCGCCGGTGCGCACGAAGCCGTGGTTGTCCAGCTCGACCCGGCATTGGCTCAGCCATGCGGTGTTGGGCGCGGCGCCGATGAAGAGGAAGAGATGGCTGATATCGCAGCGGTCTTCCTCGCCGGTGTCCAGATCGCGGAAGCGCACCGCGCTCAGCTGGCCGTCCTCGCCCTCCAGCGCGAAGATTTCGTTGCGCACGACGACCTCGATATTGGGCAGGCTCTCGATGCGCTCGATCAGGTAGCGCGACATGGTGGCGGCCAGGCTCTTGCCGCGCACCACCAGCCAGACCTTCTCCACCTGGCTGGCCAGATAGACCGCCGCCTGGCCCGCCGAATTGCCGGCCCCGACCAGGGCCACCTGCTGGCCCGCGCACAGCTTGGCCTCCAGGGGCGAGGCCCAGTAGTGGACGCTGACGCCTTCGAATTCGTCGAGATTGGTGATGTCCAGCCGCCGGTAGCGGGCGCCGCTGGCGATCACCACGGTCTTGGCCTGGGTGGTCTCGCCGCTGGTCAGGGTGAGGTGGTAGCCCAGCTCGTCGCCGCCCCGCAGATCCTGCAGGCATTCCAGATTGGCCACTTCGTCGGGGATGGCCAGATTGGCCCCGAACTTCTGGGCCTGGTTATAGGCCCGCGCCATCAGGGCCATGCCCGACACGCCGGTGGGGAAACCCAGATAGTTCTCGATCCGCGCCGAGGCCCCGGCCTGGCCGCCGAACGCCCGGGTGTCGAGCACCAGCACCGACAGGCCCTCCGAGGCGGCATAGACGGCCGTCGCCAGGCCTGCCGGCCCGGCCCCGACCACGGCCACGTCGAACACCTTGTCTGGATCCATCTTGCCGACCATGCCGATGCAGCGGGCCAGCTCCTGGTTCGACGGATGGCGCAGCAGCTGGCCGCCGGGGCACAGCACGATCGGCAAGGCGGCCTCGTCGACCGAGAACCGCTCGATCAGCACCTTGGCGCAGTCGACCTGGTCGGGATCCAGGTGCTGATAGGGATGGCCGTTGCGGCTCAGAAAGCCCGACAGGCGGATGACCTCGCCGTCGCCGGTCCGGCCGATGATGATCGGGCCGCCGGCGCCCGTTTCCAGAAGCCCGACCCGGCGCAGGATCAGGGCCCGCATGATCCGCTCGCCCAGCTCGGCCTCGGCGATCAGCACGGCGCGCAGGCGGTCGGGCTTGATGCGCAGCACTTCCAGGTCGGTCAGGGCCTGGACGTCGACCAGCGACGGGCGGCCCGACAACTGGGCCAGCTCGCCGATGAAATGGCCGGCCTCGTGCTCGACGATGACGTGGCTCTCGTCGTGGGCGTCGCGCCGACTGATGCGGGCCTTGCCCTCCAGCACCACCATCAGACCGGGCGAGACCTCGCCGGCCTGGGCCAGCACGGCGCCGGCCTGGGCGTGGGCGATGTCGCCGAACCGGCGGAGGCGGTCGATCTCCTCGGCGGTCAGCCGGGGGAACATCTGTTCGCGTCGAGTGTCGATGATGGCCATGCATGTAGAGTGCGTCAGGACCGTCTCCAGGTCATCCGCCCGGCGCGTCGGAATTTGAATGTTCCTGCTGTCTTGAGCGGCGCCGTGGCTTGGGTGTTGGAGAACGGGGCGGGCAGGGGCTAGACTCCGGCCATGTCGTACCCCGCCGCCCGTAGCCGCGCCGCCACCCAGTGGCGGGTCGGAGGCGAAAGCCAGGCCGTCCTGCGCGCCAACCCCGACGAGACGGCCGTGGGCCTGTCGTTCGACGGCCGTCCCCACACCGTGCTGATGGCCTCGCTCACCGATCCTACCGATCTGGCCGTTGGCTTCACCATCACCGAAGGCGTGGCGACCCACGCCGACATCCTTGAGGTCGTCGTCACGGCCACGGACCTGGGCATCCTGGCCGACGTCAGGCTGCGGCCCGGCGCGATCCAGCGCAAGGCGCGGCCGCGCACCCTGGAGGGGCGGTCCAGTTGCGGGCTGTGCGGCGTGCAGCGCCTGGCCGACGCCGTGCGGCCGCTGCCCGTGGTCGGCCCTGGCGTGCGCGTCTCCCACCAGGCGGTGCAGAGGGCCGTCGATAGTCTGGGCGAGGCCCAGGCCCTGGGGCGACTGACGCGCGCCACCCACGCGGCCGCCTTCTTCGACGTGGCCGGCGGGCTGACGACGATCCGCGAGGACGTCGGCCGCCACAACGCCCTGGACAAGCTGGCCGGCGCCATGGCCCAGGCCGGCCAGGACGCCCAGGCCGGCTTCGTGGTGGTCACCAGCCGCTGCTCGTTCGAGATGGTCGAGAAGACCGTGCGCATGGGCGGGGCGATCCTGGTGGCCGTCTCGGCCCCCACGGACCTGGCCATCCGCCGGGCCGAGGAGTCCGGCCTGACCCTGGTGGCCCTGGCCCGCGCCGACGGCCACACCGTCTTCACCGGCGCCGAGCGCCTGTTCGCCGAAGTTCCGGAGTTCGCGTAAATGCCTAAAGGCAATAACGAGGGCGACAAGCCCAACACGGGCATCCCAGGCATCCATCGCTATGACAACGCCGCCGGCGGCTGGGGCGCGCTGAAGGCGGTGGCCGGAGCCCTGGCCGACCAGGCCACGGTGATCGAGGGCGGCAAGACCCTGATGCGCGCCAACCAGCCCGAGGGCTTCGACTGCCCTGGCTGCGCCTGGCCCGATCCCAAGCACACCTCCTCGTTCGAGTTCTGCGAGAACGGCGCCAAGGCCGTGGCCTGGGAGGCCACCTCCAAGCGCGCCACGCCCGAGGTCTTCGCCGCCCACTCCGTGACCGAACTCCTGACCTGGAGCGACCACGCCCTGGAGGACCTGGGCCGGCTGACCCATCCGATGGCCTATGACAAGGCCAGCGACCGCTATCTGCCCATCGCCTGGGACGAGGCCTTCGTTCGCACGGCCGACGCGCTGCGGGCGATGGAGCATCCCAACCAGGCGGAGTTCTACGCCTCGGGTCGGGCGTCCAACGAGGCGGCCTTCCTGTTCCAGCTGCTGGGCCGCCGGGTGGGGACCAACAATTTCCCCGACTGCTCCAACATGTGCCACGAGCCGACCAGCGTCGGCCTGCCGGACCAGCTGGGCGTGGGCAAGGGCTCGGTCAGCCTGGACGACTTCGAACACGCCGACCTGATCCTGTGCTTCGGCCACAACCCCGGCACCAACCATCCCCGGATGATGGCCACTTTGCGCGAGGCTTCGCGGCGGGGCGCGACGATCCTGGCCTTCAATCCGCTGAAGGAGCGGGCGCTGGAGAAGTTCGCCTCGCCCCAGGACCCGGTCGAGATGGCGACCCTGACCTCGACCCCCATCGCCTCGGCCTATTATCAACTGACCGTCGGCGGCGACGCCCTGGCGGTGCAGGGTATGATGAAGGCGGTCCTGGCCCTGGACGCCGAGAGCCAGGGCACGGTTCTGGACCGGGCCTTCATCGCGGAACACACCCAGGGCTTCGAGGCGGTGAAGGCCGTGGTCGAGGACCTGACCTGGGAGGAGATCGAGGCGGGCTCGGGCCTGACCCGCGCCCAGATCGAGCAGGCGGCGCGGACCTATGCCGGCGCCAAGGCCACGATCCTCTGCTACGGCATGGGCCTGACCCAGCACCGGTCCTCGTCCAGCACCGTGCAGCAGCTGGTCAATCTGTTGCTGCTGAAGGGCAATATCGGCCGACCGGGGGCGGGGATCTGTCCGCTGCGGGGCCACTCCAACGTCCAGGGCGACCGCACGGTCGGGATTTGGGAGAAGCCCTCGGCGGCCTTCCTGGACGCGATGGATAACGTCTTCGCCTTCAAGTCGCCGCGCGAGCACGGCCACACGGTGGTCGAGACCATCGCTGCCATGGAGGCGGACGAGACCAAGGTCTTCGTCGGCCTGGGCGGCAATTTCGCCGTGGCCGCGCCCGATCCGGTGCGGACCTTCGCGGCGATCAAGAAGGCGGGCCTGACGGTCCATGTCGCCACCAAGCTGAACCGCACGCACCTGCTGCATGGCGCAGAGAGCCTGCTGCTTCCGTGCCTGGGCCGTACCGAGATAGACGTCCAGGCGTCGGGTCGCCAGGCGGTGACGGTCGAGGACTCCATGTCGATGGTCCACGCCTCGCGCGGGCTGAACGCCCCGGCCTCGGACCAGCTGAAGTCGGAGCCTGCGATCATCGCGGGGATCGGGGCTGCGCTGTTCGGACCGGACGATATCGTCGACTGGCCGGGCCTGGCCGGCGACTACGACAGGATCCGCGACCTGATCGAGGCCGTCTTTCCTCAGGCCTTCGCCAACTATAACGAGCGGGTGCGCCAGCCGGGCGGCTTCCGCCTGCCGCTGCCCCACGCCGAGCGGGTGTGGAAGACGCCCAGCGGCAAGGCCCAGTTCCTGGTCCATCGTCACGACGGCCAGGACGCCCGGCGCGGCGACGCCGAGGTCATGCTGCTGACCACCCTGCGCAGCCACGACCAGTACAACACCACTATCTACGGCCAGAACGACCGCTATCGCGGGGTGTTCGGCCGCCGCGACGTGGTCTTCGCCCATCCGGACGACATCGCCGCGCGGGGCCTGAAGGCGGGGGATCTCATCGATCTGGCCGCCGCCTTCGACGACAGCGGCAAGCGCGCGGTGCGCGGCTTCACCCTGGTGGCCCGCGAGATCCCGCGCGGCTGCCTGGCGGCCTACTATCCCGAGACCAACGTGCTGATCGCGCTGGAGGATCACGACCGTCGCAGCGGCACGCCGGCCTACAAGTCCGCGCCGGTGCGACTTATGGCCCATGCGGGCTGAAAACGCGCCGCCCCTTTACGCTTTGGTCGAGGCCCTTGGTCTAGGGTTGCGCGAACCCTAGGGGAGAGGATCCGGTCGTGAACGCGCGGATCGACATCGAGATCGTCAAGGTCGCCGCGTTGGGCGAGGCCGAGCGCGCGCTCTGGTCGGCCCTGCGCGCGGCCCATCCGCATCTGGGCAGCCCCTATTTCGACCTGCGCTACGTCGAGGTGGCCGAACGCGTGGCGCCTGGGGGCGGGGTGGCGATGATCCGGCGCGGCGGGCGTGTCGTCGGCTTCCTGCCGTTCCAGCGGCGCGGCGGGGCCTTGCAGCCGCTAGGCGCGCCGATGAGCGATTTCCACGGCCTGATCGCGGACCCGGCCGAGGCGCTGGACCTGGGGCAGGTGGTCGAGGCCCTTGGCGGGCGACGACTGCGGGTGAGCGGCCTGGTCGGCGCGCCGGCGCGGCCGGGGCTGAACGTCCGTCCCGCCATGGCCGCGGACCTGTCCAACGGTTTCGAAGCCTACCAGGCCGGACGGGCGGCGGCCTTTCTCAAGGACAAGCGCCGTCGGCGGCGGGCCCTGGAGCGCGACCATGGCGCGGTGCGGTTCGACTTCGACCGGCCCTCGCCGGCCTTGCTGGAGCGGGTGATCGCCGAGAAGCGCGCCCAGATCCGCCGCACCTATCAGCACGACATCTTCGCCTGCGGCTGGACCGCCCAGTTGCTCCGCGACCTGGACGCCATAGCCGATCCCGATTTTGGCCTGCGCCTGGCCGTGTTGCGGGCGGGCGAGGTCGTCGTCGCCGCCGAGCTTGGCTTGACGGGCGGGGGGCGGCATCACCTGTGGTTCCCGATCTACGACCCGGCCTATGCCCGCTATTCGCCCGGCGGCCTGATGACCTTGGAAACCCTGCGGGTCTGCGCCGAGCGCGGGATCGCCCGCGTGGACTTCGGTCCCGGCGAGGAAGCCTACAAGGAGGATTTCGCCGATCCGGCCGAACCGACCCTGGAAGGCCTGATCATGCCGCGCGTGCCGCTGGTCGCGCGGGCGGCGGCATTGCCGGGCGGTCGCCGGATCGCCGCCGTCGGCACGCGGCTGAGCCGCCGTTTCGACCGCATCGCCGCCTGCGAGCCCAGCGTGGCGGGTCAGATCAAGGGGGCTTCGTCCTTGGTCGCAGACCTCGGCGTCCGCCACCGGCGTCTCGGCGCCAAGGTCGGCGCGGGGATGGGGCTGGGCTTGAGCCTGGGTCTTGGCCTGGCGCTTCTCGCGGACTAGACCGCCGGTCGCCAAGATTGCGGCCCGATCATGACAAGCGGGTCATGACCTCGAATTAAGTCGTTTCTCGATATGGGCGCGGCTAGCTTTCCCTCAACAACGCTTTCGTTCGAGGGAACACCGATGCGCGCTCTTCTGCTTCTGGCCACCGCCGCCGCCGCCTCCATGGCTTTCGCCGGCGCGGCCTCCGCCGCCGAACCGTCCGTCAAGATCAAGGACGCCGTCGCCCGCGTGGTGGTCATC
Organism: Caulobacter sp. GW821-FHT09B08; assembly: GCF_059418225.1. Lineage (NCBI taxonomy): Bacteria > Pseudomonadati > Pseudomonadota > Alphaproteobacteria > Caulobacterales > Caulobacteraceae > Caulobacter > Caulobacter sp. GW821-FHT09B08. The sequence goes on from NZ_JBWKPL010000005.1 coordinate 199,283, forward strand.
CCCGAAGCCCGCGGCGACGTGAAGGTCGAGTTCCTGACCACCAACCAGAGCCTGCCGCTGAACATCCGCCAGAACGGTTCGACCACGGTGATCGACGGCGGGCTGAAGCTCAACCGCATCAACGGCTGCAACACAGTGATGGGCAAGACCGTGGTCCATGTGCGCGGGGTGGGCGACGTGAAGTGGGACGACATCCCGCAGATCGTGGTCCGCACGCCGATGAACGCCGAGGTCGCCGCCGGCGGCGCGGTGTTCGGCAGTGTGGGCCGCACCGAGAGCCTGGAACTGGCCAACGCCGGCTGCGGCGATTGGACGGTGGCCAACGTCAAGGGCAAGTTCGAACTGAGCCAGGCCGGCTCGGGCGACACCCTGGCCGGCAGCGCCGGCTCGGCCGAGATCAACATCGCCGGTTCGGGCGACGTGAAGACCCAGGAGATCGGCGGCGATCTGGAGATCAACATCGCCGGCTCGGGCGGCGTCACCGCCGCCAGCGTCAACGGCAAGCTGGAAGCCAACATCGCCGGCTCGGGCGACGTGACCATCTCGGGCGGCCGTTCGCGCTCGGTCGATGTCAGCATCATGGGCTCGGGCGACGTGACGTTCGACGGCGAGGCCCAGGACGTCGAGGTGTCGGTGGCCGGTTCGGGCGACGTCCGCATCGCCAAGGCCACGGGCAATGTCCAGAAGTCGGTGGCCGGCTCGGGCGACGTGACCATCGGCCGTTAGTCGGCTTCTTCCCGGTCGCCATCTCGGCCGTTATCGAGATGGCGACATGTGGGACTATATCTCACTTTGTGAAAACAACCCGCGCGACTAGACTGCCGCCCTGTTCATAAGGGGAGGCGGCATGGTCGCGCGGGTTCTGGTGTTGATCGGCGCCCTGGCGCTGCCCCTGGCCGCTCAGGCGGCGGCGCCCAAGCCGCTGTACCGCGATCCCGTCACCGACGGCGCGGCCGACGTCTCAATCGTCTTCGACAAGGCCCATGGCGAATGGGCGATGTTCTACACCAACCGCCGCGCCACGGTGACGGCGCCCGACCCCAAGGACGTGGCCTGGGTCCACGCCACGCCGATCGGCGTGGCGACCTCCAAGGACGGCTTGGCGTGGTCCTACAAGGGCGTGGCCGACATCCCGGCCGCCTGTACTGGCCAGACCCTGTGGGCGCCGGAGCTCTATGCCGAGGGCGGCGTCTATCACATGTGGCTGACGGTGGTGCCGGGCGTCTTCCACCGCTGGGGCGAGAAGGGGGCCACCGCGCGGATCGTCCACCTGACCAGCAAGGACCTGAAGGCCTGGACCTGCGGCGACGCCCTGGACCTGGGCTCGGATCGGGTGATCGACGCCAGCGTGGTCAAGATCGGCGACCGCTATCGCCTCTGGTACAAGGACGAGCGCAAGGGCAGCCGGATCATGGCGGTGGAAAGCACCGACCTCGTCCACTGGACGCCGCTGGACGACAAGCCCGTGGTCGACATGGCCGCCGAGGGGCCCAAGGTGTTTCGCTGGAAAGGCGCGTGGTGGATGATCGCCGACGCCTGGAAGGGCCTGATCGTCCTGCGCTCGGACGACGCCCGGTCCTGGACCCTGCAGCCGACGCGTCTTCTCGAGCAGCCGGGCAAGGCCCAGACGGACACCGCCAAGGGGCAGCATCCCGACGTGGTGGTCAGCGGGGGCAGGGCGTTCCTCTACTACTTCGTCCACCAGGGAAACGAGCCCCAGGCCGCCGCCGATCCGTATTGGTGGCAGCGTACAGCCGTGCAGGTGGCCGAGTTGAAGGAAGAGGGCGGGGTGATCAGCGTCGATCGCGAGGCCCCGGTGGAGCAAGGCCTGGTTCCACCCGGTGGTCGGTGAACCACGCTCACGCTACGTAAATATAAAGTGAAACGCCCCGGAGCCTGAGCTCCGGGGCGTTCCTTCATCCGCTGATCGCGAACGGCGCCCGGAGCCTGCCGAGGCAGGCTCCATCTTGGAGCGACGCGCGATGGCCGCCGAAACCGGCGACCACTTTCGGCTATCGCGCGTTTTAGCGGACGCCGAAGCCGAACAGGGTGTCGGCGTCGATCAGGTCGGCGCCCGAACGGTCGCGGGTCTTCAGGCTGCCGCCGAAGGTGTAGCGGAAGCCGAACTTGACGGCTTCGGCGTTCAGGTTCGCCAGGTCGTCGGACTCGGTGTGGGTGTACTTGGCGAAGGTCGACCAGCCGGTGTTGGCGAACTTGTATTCGCCGCCGACATTGACGTCCCAGACATCGGCGCTCGAGAAGCCCTTCGGGTCGAGGTTCGCGTAGCCGGCGCCGGCGTCCAGACGGAAGTCGTCCGAGACGAAGTAGCGGGCGTCGGCGCGGACGGCCCACAGGTCGGCGTCCAGGTCGTTCGACTGGCCGTAGGCGGCCAGGCCGGTCAGGGTGACCTTGTCGAAGTACTTGCTGGCTTCGGCGCCGACGGCCCACAGGGTGTCGTTCGACGGACGCGACAGGGCGGCGAAGCCACCGACGCGCACGGTGTCGCCGGCGACCAGGGTCGTGGCGTGAGCGGCGGTCGAGGCGACGGTCTCGTCGCTGATGTCGTTGTCGTTGACCGAGACGTTGCCGTTGACGGTGACGGTCCAGGCGCCGGTCGGGATGGCGACCGAGCCGTCGACCTTCACCGAGGTGCCGTCGACGTCGACGCCGGTGGCCTTCAGGTCGGTGTAGTTCACCGCGGCGCCGATCGAGCCGACGTTCTGAGCGAAGGCGGGAGCCGAGACGGCCAGCGCCAGGACGGCGGCGGCGGCGAAGAGTTGGGTCTTCATAGTGGGTAATCCCCTTACTGTGTGGCCTCGATCGGCAGGCGGTCGTTTGGGGAGGGGCCGCCCGTCCGTCGAGGAGCGGCGGATCTATGGAGCTTCGCCTGGCGTCACAAGTCCGCCGAACGCGTTCATCGGACAAATGATGCAGTTTTATGACACTTGCGAAGGTGGCTGGAGCTTCCTATCGCGTGGGCCGCGCACGTTCATGCTCACCTTTCAGAAGTTTCGGGGCATGTCCGCGCGACGACGTTATGTTTCGGCGCGCGGCGATCGGCGGGCGAGGGCAGGGGGATGTGAAACCCCTTCCGAACCGCTTGACGAAACCGATTCACACACGTAAAAGCCCCCCTCTGTTGGACCGGCTGTGAGCTCCAGGGCTCAAACGCGGTTCGCAAACGACTGAGGATCGCGCCTTTTGGGGCGCAGTTCGAAGTCACCGGCCCTAGCGGGTGACCGCCGGGGCTTATTTGTTTTGCGGACGCTGCGTTCGGATGTCTCGAAAGAGGGGTCCGGGTTGGTCTTTGAAATGGTTCGAGACGCGGGCGCAGCCCACTAGGAAACCGAGCGATATGGATCGTCAGAACATCCGCATCCGGCTCAAGGCCTTCGATCACCGCGTGTTGGATCATTCCACGCGCGAGATCGTGAATACGGCCAAGCGCACGGGTGCGACGGTACGGGGCCCGATCCCCCTGCCCACGCTTATCGAGAAATTCACCGTCAACCGCTCGCCGCACGTCGACAAGAAGTCGCGCGAGCAGTTCGAGATCCGTACGCACAAGCGCGTCCTCGACATCGTTGACCCGACTCCGCAGACCGTGGACGCGCTGATGAAGCTCGACCTGTCGGCCGGCGTTGACGTCGAAATCAAGCTGTAAGGAGGGCCGAACAGATGACTCTCCCCGCTAATCGTACTGGCGTGATCGCCAAGAAGCTGGGCATGACCCGCTTCTTCGATGAAACCGGACAGCACGTCCCGGTCACCGTCCTGTCGCTGGACGGTTGCCAGGTCACGGGCCAGCGCACGGTCGAGAAGGACGGTTACACCGCCCTGCAGCTCGGCGCCGGCGCCAAGAAGCCCAAGAACACCTCGAAGGCCGAGCGCGGTCACTTCGCCAAGAACTCGGTCGAGCCCAAGCGGATCGTCGCCGAATTCCGCGTCGATGAAGCCGCTCTGATCGACGTGGGCGCCGAGTTCACGGCCGACCACTACGTCGCCGGCCAGAAGGTGGACATCCAAGGTATCACCGTCGGTAAGGGTTTTGCCGGCGCCATGAAGCGCTGGAACTTCGGCGGTCTGCGCGCCACCCACGGCGTCTCGGTCTCGCACCGTTCGCACGGTTCGACGGGTAACCGTCAGGATCCGGGTCGCACGTTCCCGGGCAAGAAGATGGCTGGCCACCTGGGTCAGGAAACCGTCACCACCCTGAACGTCACCGTCTGGAAAGTGGACGTCGAGCGCGGCCTGATCCTGGTCAAGGGCGCCGTCCCGGGCCACGAAGGCAGCTACGTCAAGGTTCGCGACGCGATCAAGAAGGCCGCTCCGGCCGACCTGCCGCGTCCGGGCGCCTTCCGCAAGGCTGGCGAGGCTCCGGCCGCCGCTGCTGAAACCCCCGCTGAGGAAGCCCCCGCGGCGACGACCGAAGAGGGCGAAGGCTAATGAAACTCGACGTCATCAAACTGGACGGCGGCAAGGCCGGTTCCGTTGATCTCGACGACGCCATCTTTGGCATCGCCGACATCCGCGGCGACATCCTGCAGCGCGTCGTCACCTGGCAGCTGGCCAAGCGCCGCTCGGGCAACCACAAGATTCAGGTCCGCAACGAGGTCTCTCGTACGGGCAAGAAGATGTACAAGCAAAAGGGCACCGGCTCGGCTCGTCACGGTTCGCGCCGTGCGGCTCAGTTCGTCGGCGGCGCCAAGGCCCACGGCCCGGTCGTCCGCAGCCACGCGTTCGATCTTCCCAAGAAGATCCGCGCCATGGCCCTGCGTCACGCCCTGTCCTCGAAGGCCAAGGCCGGCGCGCTCGTCGTGCTGGACAGCGCCGTTCTGACCGATCCGAAGACGGCCGCCCTGCGCGCCAACTTCGACAAGATCGGCCTGAAGAACGCCCTGGTCATCGCGGGTCCGGAAGTGGACGGCAACTTCAAGCTCGCCGCCCGCAACATTCCGAACATCGACGTGCTGCCGAACGCCGGCCTGAACGTCTATGACGTGCTGCGTCGCCAGACCCTGGTCCTGACCAAGGACGCGGTCGAAGCGATCTCGGCTCGTTTCGCTGAGAAGGAAGCCGCGTAATGGCCGCTACCGCCCGCCACTACGACACGATCCTGTCGCCGGTGATCACCGAGAAGGCCACCCTGCTCAGCGAGCAGAACAAGGTTGTCTTCCGCGTGGCCGCCGATGCGTCGAAGGACGAAATCGCCGCCGCCGTCGAAGAGCTGTTCAAGGTCAAGGTCACCAAGGTCAACACCCTGGTGTCCAAGGGCAAGACCAAGCGCTTCCGTGGCATCGTCGGACGCCGTTCCGACGTCAAAAAAGCCATCGTGACCCTGGCCGAAGGCCAGTCGATCGACATCACGACGGGGCTCTAAGACATGGCCTTGAAGCACTATAATCCGACCAGCCCGGGCCAGCGCGGCCTGGTGCTGATCGACCGCAGCGAGCTCCACAAGGGCCGCCCGGAAAAGAAGCTGGTCGAAGGCCTGACGAAGTCGGGCGGCCGTGGCGGCAATGGCCGCGTGGCCGTTCGCTTCCGCGGCGGCGGCGCCAAGCGCCTGTACCGCCTGGTCGACTTCAAGCGTCGCAAGCAAGGCGTGGCCACGGTCGTTCGTCTCGAGTACGACCCCAACCGCACCGCCTTCATCGCCCTGATCAAGTATCAGGCCGATGGCGAGCTGGCCTACATCCTGGCCCCGCAACGCCTGAGCGCCGGTGACGAAGTCGTCACCGCCGAGAAGGTCGACGTGAAGCCGGGCAACGCCTCGCCGCTGCGGACCCTGCCGATCGGCACGATCATCCACAACGTCGAGCTGAAGCCCGCCAAGGGTGGTCAGATCGCTCGTTCGGCTGGCGCCTACGCCCAGCTGGTCGGTCGTGACGCCGGCTACGCTCAGATCCGCCTGAACTCGGGCGAGCTGCGCATGGTCCTGGACAGCTGCATGGCCACCGTCGGCGCCGTGTCCAACCCCGACCACTCGAACCAGAACCTTGGTAAGGCCGGTCGGTCTCGCCACCTGGGCCGTCGTCCGCACGTTCGCGGCGTGGCCATGAACCCGGTCGACCACCCCCACGGTGGTGGTGAAGGCCGTACTTCGGGTGGTCGTAACCCGGTGACCCCGGCTGGTAAGCCGACCAAGGGCGCCAAGACCCGCGTTAACAAGGCCACGGACAAGTTCATCATCCGTTCGCGCCACAAAGCGAAGAAGGGCCGCTAAGCCATGACCCGCTCCGTCTGGAAAGGCCCGTTTGTCGACGGGTACCTCCTGAAGAAGGCCGACGCCGCCCTGGCGTCGGGCCGCAAGGACGTGATCAAGACCTGGTCGCGCCGCTCGACCATCATGCCGCAATTCGTCGGCCTGACGTTCGGCGTGCACAACGGTCAGAAGCACGTTCCCGTCTCCGTGTCGGAAGACATGGTCGGCATGAAGTTCGGCGAGTTCGCTCCGACCCGTAACTTCCCCGGTCACGCCGCCGACAAGAAGGCGAAGAGGAAGTAGGCCATGAGCCAAGCTAAACAACCTCGCCGCCTGCCGGCCAATGAAGCGATGTGCAAGGTTCGCACCCTGCGCACCAGCGCCCGCAAGCTGAACCTGGTCGCTCAGTCCATTCGTGGCCTGAACGTCCAGCGCGCTCTGAACGAGCTCGAGTTCAGCCACAAGCGTATCGCTCAGGACGTCCGCAAGGCGCTGTACTCGGCGATCTCCAACGCCGAGAACAACCACAACCTCGACATCGACTCGCTGGTCGTCGCCGAGGCCTATGTGGGCAAGAACCTGGTGATGAAGCGCTTCTCGCCCCGCGCCCGCGGTCGTGCGACGCGCGTTGAAAAGCCGTTCTCCGAGATCACCATCGTGGTCCGCGAACTGGGTGAGGCCGCCTGATGGGTCAGAAAGTCAATCCGGTCGGGCTGCGGCTCGGCGTCAACCGTACCTGGGACAGCCGTTGGTTCGCCGACGGCGAGCAGTACGGCAAGCTCCTGCACCAAGACCTCGCGGTCCGTGCGATGCTCAAGAAGCGCCTGTATCAAGCCGGCGTCTCGCGCATCATCATCGAGCGTCCCCACAAGAAGTGCCGCGTGACCATCTACGCGGCGCGTCCGGGCGTGATCATCGGCAAGAAGGGCGCCGACATCGACAAGCTCCGCAAGGATCTGTCGGTGATGACCGAAGGCGAAGTTCACCTGAACATCGTCGAGATCCGCAAGCCGGAAACCGACGCCCAGCTGGTGGCCGAGTCCATCGCCCAGCAGCTCGAGCGCCGGATCGCCTTCCGTCGCGCCATGAAGCGGTCGATCCAATCGGCCGTCCGTCTCGGCGCCAAGGGCATCCGCATCAACGTGTCGGGCCGCCTCGGCGGCGCGGAAATCGCTCGTATGGAATGGTACCGCGAAGGTCGCGTGCCGCTTCACACGCTGCGCGCCGACATCGACTACGGCTTCGCGGAAGCCAAGACCACCTACGGCATCATCGGCGTGAAGACCTGGATCTTCAAAGGCGAAGTGCTGGAGCATGACCCGATGGCGCTCGACAAGCGTCTGGCCACCGAATCCGGCCCGGCCGGCGAAGGCGGCGGACGCGAGCGCGGCGATCGTCCCGACCGGGGCGACCGCGGCCGTCGCGATCGGGGCTAAGGATAGAGCGCTATGCTGTCACCGAAAAAAACCAAGTATCGCAAGCAGTTCAAGGGCCGCATCCACGGCACCTCGAAGGGCGGCACCCTGCTGAACTTCGGTTCGTACGGCCTGAAGGCCGTCGAGCCGGAGCGGATCACCGCTCGTCAGATCGAAGCGGCTCGTCGGGCGATCACTCGCCAGATGAAGCGCCAAGGTCGCGTGTGGATCCGCATCTTCCCGGACGTGCCGGTCACCGGCAAGCCGGCTGAAGTCCGGATGGGTAAGGGCAAGGGCGCCGTGGACCACTGGGCCGCTCGCGTGGCTCCGGGCCGCATCATGTTCGAAATCGACGGCGTGCCGGACGATATCGCTCGCGAAGCCCTGCGCCTCGGCGCGGCCAAGCTGCCGATCCGTACCCGTGTCGTCACCCGCATCGACGCCGGTGCGGCTCTGGAGGCCGAAGCGGCATGACCAAGATTGCTGACATCCGGGGCATGACCCCCGACCAGCTCGCCGAGCAACTGCTCAACCTGAAGAAAGAGCAGTTCAACCTGCGCTTCCAGGCGGCGACCGGTCAGGTGGAAAAGACCCACCGCGTCGGCGAGATCCGCAAGGAAATCGCCCGCATCAAGACCGTGCTGCGCGCCAAGGCCGCGGCTTAAGGAGAACGATATGCCCAAGCGTATCCTCGAAGGGGTTGTCGTCTCCGATAAGGGCGACAAGACCGTGGTGGTTAAGGTCGAACGGACCATCGTTCACCCGCTGCTGAAGAAGATCGTGCGTCAGTCCAAGCGTTACCACGCGCACGACGAGAGCAATGCGTACAAGACCGGCGAAGCTATTCGCATCGTCGAGTGCGCTCCGAAGTCCAAGCTGAAGACCTGGGAAGTCCTTCCCAAGGCTTCGGCGTAGTCTGGAAGGTTTAGTCCATGATCCAGATGCAAACTAACCTGGAAGTCGCCGATAACTCCGGCGCCCGCCGGGTCATGTGCATCAAGGTGCTGGGTGGCGCGGGTCGTCGCTACGCCAGCGTCGGTGACGTGATCGTCGTGTCCGTGAAGGAAGCCATTCCGCGCGGCCGCGTGAAGAAGGGCGACGTGCTGCGCGCCGTCGTCGTTCGCGTGAACCAAGGCATGAAGCGTAAGGACGGGTCGCTGATCCGTTTCGACAAGAACGCCGCGGTCATCGTCAACAAGCAGAGCGAGCCGGTCGGCACGCGGATCTTCGGCCCGGTTCCCCGCGAACTGCGCGCCAAGAACCACATGAAGATCATCTCCCTCGCCCCCGAGGTGCTGTAATGGCTGCCAAGATTAAGAAGGGCGACCGCGTTGTCGTCCTGGCCGGCAAGGACAAGGGCAAGCAAGGCGCTGTGACCCAGGTTCTCCCGAAGGAAAGCCGCGTCGTGGTGCAAGGCGTGAACCTGGTTCAACGCCACACCAAGCCGACCCAGGCCGAACCGCAGGGCGGCATCAAGAGCAAGGAAGCGGCGCTGCACGTCTCGAACGTCGCGCTCGTTGACTCCAACGGCAAGGCCACCCGCGTCGGCTTCAAGATCGAAGGCGACAAGAAGGTGCGCGTCGCCAAGACGACGGGCGAGGTGATCAATGGCTGATCAAGCTTATGAACCCCGGCTGAAGACCGTTTATCGCGAGCGCATCCGCTCGGCGATGAAGGAGCAGTTCAGCTACACGAACGAAATGCAGATCCCCAAGCTGGACAAGATCGTCCTGAACATGGGTATCGGCGAGGCCGTGGCCGACTCCAAGAAGGCCCAGACCGCGCTGAAGGATCTGATGGCTATCGCCGGCCAGAAGCCGGTCGCCACGAAGGCCCGCAAGTCGATCGCCGGCTTCAAGCTGCGCGAAGGCATGGTGGTCGGCGCCAAGGTGACCCTCCGCAAGGACCGGATGTACGAATTCCTGGACCGCCTGGTCACGATCGCGCTGCCGCGCGTGAAGGACTTCCGCGGCCTGAACGGCAAGAGCTTCGACGGCCGTGGCAACTACGCCATGGGCCTGAAGGAGCACCTGGTGTTCCCGGAAATCAACTATGACCAGATCGAACAGATCTGGGGCATGGACATCATCGTTTGCACCACTGCGAAGACCGACCAGGAAGCCAAGGCTCTCCTGAAGGAATTCCAGTTCCCGTTCGTCAACTAAGAGAGCGGGAAGGGAAAACACACCATGGCCAAGAAAAGCGCCGTTAACCGTAATCTCGCGGTCAAGGCCCTCGTCAAGAAGTACGCCGGCAAGCGCGAAGCGCTGAAGGCGATCGCCAACGACGAAAGCCTGCCGCTGGAAGAACGCTTCGAAGCCCGCCTGAAGCTCGCGAAGCTTCCGCGCAGCTCGTCGTCCGTCCGCATTCGCAACCGCTGCGAAGTGACCGGCCGCCCGCGCGCCTACTATCGCAAGCTGAAGATGAGCCGGATTGCTCTGCGCGAACTGGGTTCGCAGGGGCAGATCCCCGGCCTCGTCAAGTCGAGCTGGTGAGGACGATCAGATGTCGATGAACGATCCCCTGAGCGATATGATCGCTCGCATCAAGAACGCCGCCACGCGCAAGCGCGCCAAGGTCGCGACGCCGGCTTCCAAGCTGCGCGCCCGCGTCCTGGACGTGCTGGCCGACGAAGGCTACATCCGCGGCTACTCGCTGGTCGAGAAGCCCGGTGCGTTCCCCGAATTCGAGATCGAGCTCAAGTATTTTGACGGTGAGCCCGTGATCGCCGAGATCAGCCGCGTGTCCAAGCCTGGCCGTCGCGTCTATTCGTCGATCAAGGACCTGAAGCCGATCAAGAACGGCCTGGGCATCTCGATCCTTTCGACGCCGAAGGGCGTCATGTCGGACTCCGCCGCGCGCGACGCTAATGTCGGCGGCGAAGTCCTCTGCCGCGTCTACTAGGCGCGGGAGGGAAAGAGCATGTCACGTATCGGAAAGAAGGCCGTCTCGATCCCCAAGGGCGTCACCCTGACGCTCGAAGGCCAGACGGTCACGGCGAAGGGCCCCAAGGGTCAGCTCGCCTGGACGGTTCCCGAAGAGATCGAAGTCAAGGTCGAAGGCGATGAGCTGACCCTGGCCCCGCGCTCGGAAACCACCCGCGCCCGCGCGATGTGGGGCCTGTCCCGCACGCTGGTCGCCAACATGGTGCACGGCGTCAGCACGGGCTTCGAGGAAACCCTCGAGCTGGTCGGCGTCGGTTACCGCGCCGCGATGAAGGGCTCCGCCCTGTCGCTGCAGCTCGGTTTCTCGCACGAAGTCGACGTCGAGGCTCCGGCCGGCGTCACCTTCGCGGTGCCCAAGCAGACCGAAATCAAGATCGCCGGCGCTGACAAGCAGGCGGTCGGCGAGATTGCCGCGAAAATCCGTCGCATTCGTCCGCCGGAGCCCTACAAGGGCAAGGGCGTGCGGTATGCTGGCGAGAAGGTTCGCCGCAAGGAAGGCAAGAAGAAGTAAGCCATGGCGCTCACACCTCGCGAATCCGCCGTGCGTCGTGCTCAACGCACCCGCACCCGCCTCAAGGCCCTGTCCAACGGTCGTCCGCGTCTGTCGGTCTTCCGTTCGTCCAAGAACATCTACGCCCAGGTCATCGATGATGAACGCGGCGTGACCCTGGCTCAGGCCTCCACCCTCGAGGGTGAAGGCAAGACCAAGGGCGCGGACAAGGACGCGGCCGCTCTCGTCGGCAAGCTCGTCGCCGAGCGCGCTATCGAAAAGGGCGTCAAGGACGTCGTCTTCGATCGCGGCGGCTACATCTTCCACGGTCGGGTGAAAGCCCTGGCCGACGCCGCGCGCGAAGCCGGCCTGAACTTCTAAGGGAAACAGAATGGCTCGTGGTGAACAGCAGCGCGGTGAAGGCGGTCAACGCCGGGACCGTCGCGACCGCAACGCCCCCGAAGAGCGGGTCGACAGCGACATCGTCGAAAAGCTCGTCCACATCAACCGCGTCGCCGCCACCGTGAAGGGCGGCCGTCGCTTCAGCTTCGCCGCTCTGATGGTCGTTGGCGACCAAAAGGGCCGCGTCGGCTTCGGTCATGGCAAGGCGCGTGAAGTGCCGGAAGCCATCCGCAAGGCGACCGAAGAAGCCAAGAAGACCATGATCCGCGTCCCGCTCCGCGAGTCGCGCACCCTGCACCACGACGGCGCTGGCCGTTGGGGCGCCGGTAAGGTCATGATGCGCGCTGCCCCTCCCGGCACGGGCGTCATCGCCGGTGGTCCGATGCGCGCGGTTCTCGAAACCCTGGGCGTCCAGGACGTCGTGGCCAAGTCGACGGGTTCCTCGAACCCGTACAACATGGTCCGCGCCACGTTCGAAGCCCTGAAGGTCCAATCGTCGCCCCGCCAGATCGCCGCCAAGCGCGGCAAGAAGGTCGGCGACATTCTCGGCCGCCGCGCCGACGGAGCTTCGGCTCCGGACGCTCTTGAGGGCTAAGTCATGGCTGAAGCTAAAACCGTCACCGTCCGTCAGACCGGCAGCCCGATCCGTCGCGACAAGGCCCAGCGCCTGGTGCTGATCGGTCTGGGTCTGAACAAGTTGGGTCGCGTCTCGACCCTCGAGGACACCCCGGCCGTTCGTGGGATGATCCGCAAGGCCGCCCACATGCTGGAAATCGTCGAGTAGTTCTGCTACGAGACGTCGAAATCGCCACCCCGGTGAAAGCCGGGGTGGTTTTCGTTTGAAGTCCCGGTCCCAGTCCTTGTGTCTGGTCGGGCTTCGACGAAGCGATCAAACCATTGTTTTCAAAAGCCGAGTCTGGCCCCCGGCCAGGCGCAGATCTCCAAGGAGAGGCACATATGACCAAGCTGAACGAACTGGCTCCGGCTCCCGGCTCCACCAAGGGCCGCATGCGCATCGGCCGCGGCCCGGGCTCGGGCAAGGGCAAGACCGGTGGTCGCGGCGTGAAGGGCCAAAAGGCCCGTACCGGCGTCTCGATCAACGGCTTCGAAGGCGGCCAGATGCCGCTGCACATGCGTATGCCCAAGCGCGGCTTCAACAACCCCTTCCGCCTGCAGTTCGCCGAAGTGAACCTGTGGCGCCTGGAGCAGGCCGTCGAAGCCGGCAAGCTGAAGGCCGGCGCCGAGCTGGCCGCCGCTGACCTGATCGCCGCCGGCGTGATCCGTCGCGAGCTGGACGGCGTGAAGCTGCTGGCCAAGGGCGAGATCAAGACCGCCCTGAAGCTGACCGTCTATTCGGCGACCGAAGCGGCCATCAAGGCCGTCGAAGCCGCCGGTGGTTCGGTCACCGTGACCAAGAAGGCCAAGGCGCAAGCCGAAGCCTAAGACCATAGCGTCATCCCGGGGCGGCCTTCCAAGGCCGCTGTCCGGGATCGCGGGCAGGGCAGGGGAGACCCGCCGGGTCCGCCTTTTCCCATCGGGATGACAGAATAACGAGGCTCGCCGTGACATCGCGGCGAGCCTCACCTATGTACGGCTCCGTACTCGGGCTTAGTCCGCTCCCGGCGATTCACCGCCGACCGGACCTGGCCCGGCAATATGCTTGGAGCGCGACTAGGCCGCGGAAGCGGCGCGCGCTCTCGACGTGGGGATTTGAATGGCCTCGGCCGCCGAACAACTCGCAGCCAACATGAACTTCGGGTCCTTCCAGAAGGCCACCGAACTTCACAAGCGCATCTGGTTCACGCTCATCGCCCTGATCGTCTACCGGCTCGGCACCTATGTGCCGATCCCGGGGATCAATCCGGAAGCCTTCGCCGCCGCGTTCTCGCAGCAGTCGAAGGGCATCCTGGGCATGTTCAACATGTTCTCGGGCGGCGCCGTGCAGCGCATGGCCGTGTTCTCGCTGAACGTGATGCCGTACATCAGCGCCTCGATCATCGTGCAGCTGATGGGCTCGGTGTATCCGCCGTGGGAAAAGCTGAAGAAGGAAGGCGGCGAAGCCGGCCGCAAGACCCTGAACCAGTACACCCGCTACCTGGCGGTCATCCTGGCCGTGGTGCAGTCGTTCTCGATCGCCGTGGGCCTGCAGAGCCAGCCCAACATGATCGTCAGCGGCATCGCGCCGGCCTTCTTCGTGGTCTCGACCGTGGTGGCCCTGACGGGCGGCACCCTGTTCCTGATGTGGCTGGGCGAGCAGATCACCAGCCGTGGCGTCGGCAACGGCGTTTCGCTGATCATCTTCACCGGCATCGTCGCCGGCCTGCCGGTGGCCATCGTGCGGATGTTCACCCAGGTGCAGACCGGCGCCATGTCGGGCTTCTCCCTGTTCGCCCTGGCCGTGCTGATGGTGGCGGTGATCTTCGCGATCGTCTTCATCGAGCGCTCGCAGCGCCGCCTGCTGGTGCACTATCCAAAGCGCCAGCAAGGCAACCGGATGATCGGCGGCGACACCTCGTTCATCCCGCTGAAGCTGAACACCGCCGGCGTCATCCCGCCGATCTTCGCCTCCAGCCTGCTGCTGCTGCCGACGACCGCCATGGGCTTCGCCAACCAGGCCAACCTGCCCAACTGGCTGCAATGGCTGCCCACCGTGGTGGGCGCGCTGCAGCACGGCCAGCCGCTGTTCATGATCCTCTACGCGGCGCTGATCATCTTCTTCTCGTTCTTCTACACCTCGGTGGTGTTCAATCCGGACGAGACGGCGGAGAACCTGCGCAAGTACGGCGGCTTCATGCCGGGCATCCGTCCGGGCAAGCGGACGGCGGAGTATCTGGACTATGTGCTGACCCGCCTGACGGTGATCGGCGCGGCCTACATCACCGCCGTCTGTATCTTCCCCGAGCTGCTGATGGGCGCGATGGGCAACAAGAGCTTCGCCCTGGGCGGCACCTCGATCCTGATCGTCGTGACGGTGACCATGGACACCGTCGCTCAGATCCAGTCCCACCTGCTGGCCCACCAGTACGAAGGGCTGATCAAGAAGTCCAAGCTGCGGGGCGGCAAGGGGCGCTAGCCTCATAACGCCCCAGCGGAAGGTATGAACGCGGAAGCCGGTTTGTCACAAACCGGCTTCCGTTTTGAGCGAACCCACTCTAGGTCTGAGCGGGACGCGGGCGGCAGACTCGCGAGAACGCAGGAAGCGCATTGATGAACTTGATCCTGTTCGGGCCGCCGGGAGCGGGCAAGGGCACCCAGGCCAAGCGGCTGGTCGAGCAACGCGGCATGGTCCAGCTGTCGACCGGCGACATGCTGCGCGCCGCCATCGCCTCGGGCTCGGAACTGGGCCAGAAGGTCAAGGGCGTGCTGGATCGCGGCGACCTGGTCACCGACGAGATCGTCATCGCCCTGATCGAGGAGCGTCTGCCCGAGGCCGAAGCGGCCGGCGGCGCCATCTTCGACGGCTTCCCGCGCACCGTGGCCCAGGCCCAGGCGCTGGATTCCATGCTCGCCAAGCGCGGCCAGAAGATCGACTCCGTTCTCCGACTCAAGGTAGACGAGCCGGCTCTGATCGAGCGCATCACCAAGCGGTTCGCCGAGCAGGGACGGTCGGACGACAATCCCGAGACCTTCGTGAATCGTCTGGCCCGCTACAACGCCGACACGGCGCCGCTGCTCCCGTACTACCGGGAACAAGGCAAGCTGACGGAAGTCGATGGCATGGGGACCGTGGACGCGGTCGCCGCCGCGATCGACGCCGCGCTTTCCGTCGTGGCTTAAGACTTCGTTGGAATCCTCTCATTCGAGCGGATTCCGCCATTGACGGACGCGCAACTATCCCTATAACGGGGCGCTTCCGCGAAAGGGCGCGATCTGTGCGCGCCGGACTGGGTCGAAAGACCGGGCCGGGCGCGCCGTTCGCGTCTTTAGTGCGTGACTAGGAGAACATTAGACGTGGCCCGTATCGCAGGCGTCAACATCCCGACGAACAAGCGCGTTCTGATCGCGCTTCAGTACATTCATGGCATCGGCCAGAAGTCCGCTCGTGACATCGTCACCAAGGTGGGCCTCGACGACACGCGCCGCGTCAATCAGCTGACCGACGCCGAGGTCCTGCAGATCCGCGAAACGATCGACCGCGACTATACCGTCGAGGGCGATCTGCGTCGCGAGAACTCGATGAACATCAAGCGCCTGATGGACCTGGCCTGCTATCGCGGCCTGCGTCACCGTAAGGGCCTGCCGGTCCGCGGTCAGCGCACCCACACCAACGCTCGCACCCGCAAGGGTCCGGCCAAGCCGATCGCCGGCAAGAAGAAGTAAGGTAGGCTGACCGATGGCCAAGGAACCGGCTCGCGTTAAAAAGCGCGAACGCAAGAACATCACCTCGGGCGTGGCGCACGTGAACGCCTCGTTCAACAACACCATGATCACCATCACCGACGCCCAGGGCAACACGATCTCGTGGTCCTCGGCCGGCATGATGGGTTTCAAGGGCTCGCGCAAGTCGACCCCGTACGCCGCTCAGATGGCTGCGGAAGACGCTGGCAAGAAGGCCGCCGAGCATGGTGTGAAGACCCTCGAGGTCAACGTGTCGGGTCCGGGTTCGGGCCGTGAATCGGCCCTGCGCGCCCTCCAGGCCGCCG
Source organism: Caulobacter sp. GW821-FHT09B08 (assembly GCF_059418225.1). NCBI lineage: Bacteria > Pseudomonadati > Pseudomonadota > Alphaproteobacteria > Caulobacterales > Caulobacteraceae > Caulobacter > Caulobacter sp. GW821-FHT09B08. The sequence goes on from NZ_JBWKPL010000005.1 coordinate 215,380, forward strand.
GCATGACCATCACGACCATCCGCGACGTGACGCCGATCCCGCACAACGGTTGCCGTCCGCCCAAGCGTCGTCGCGTCTAGTACTTTTTAGACCCAATCTTCCTTCGCCGGCTGCGCAAAACGCGGCCGGCGAGCCGCGTTCAAGGGATCGACACGTGATCGAAAGAAACTGGAACGAGCTGATCCGTCCTGAGAAGCCGCAAATCGAGACTGGCGCCGACGCGACCCGCAAGGCTCGCATCGTGGCCGAGCCGCTCGAGCGCGGCTTCGGTGTGACGCTCGGCAACGCTCTCCGCCGCGTCCTGCTCTCCTCGCTGCAAGGCGCCGCCGTCACCGCCATCCAGATCGATGGCGTGGTGCATGAATTCTCGTCGCTCGAAGGCGTCCGCGAAGACGTCGTCGACATCGTTCTGAACATCAAGCAACTGGCCGTGCGCATGCACGCCGAAGGCCCCAAGCGCATGACCCTGCGCGCCACCGGCCCCGGCCCGGTGACCGCTGGTCAGATCGAAACCCCGGCCGACATCGAGATCCTGAACCCCGACCACGTGCTGTGCACGCTGGACGACGGCGCCTCGGTGCGCATGGAGTTCACGGTCAACACCGGCAAGGGCTACGTCCCGGCCGACCGCAACCGTCCGGAAGACGCGCCGATCGGCCTGATCGCCGTCGACGCCCTGTATTCGCCGGTCAAGCGCGTGGCCTATCGCGTCGAGCCGACCCGTCAGGGCCAGTCGCTGGACTACGACAAGCTGATCCTGGAAGTGGAAACCAACGGCGCCGTCACCCCGGTGGACGCCGTGGCCTACGCCGCCCGCATCCTGCAAGACCAGCTGCAGATCTTCATCACCTTCGAAGAGCCCAAGGCCAAGACGGCCGACGAGGCCAAGCCGGAACTGCCGTTCAACCCGGCCCTGCTGAAGAAGGTGGACGAACTGGAACTGTCGGTCCGCTCGGCCAACTGCCTGAAGAACGACAACATCGTCTACATCGGCGACCTGATCCAGAAGACCGAAGCCGAGATGCTCCGCACCCCGAACTTCGGCCGCAAGTCGCTGAACGAGATCAAGGAAGTTCTCGCCGGCATGGGCCTGCACCTGGGCATGGACGTGCCGAACTGGCCGCCGGAAAACATCGAAGACCTGGCCAAGAAGTTCGAAGACCAGATCTAAGACCGTATCGAGTATCGCGCTTAATCCGGGCCGCTTCCTTCGGGAGGCGGCCTGGGCCTTTTGAAGCCGCAACAGCGGTGGAGGGCCCCGGCGCTTCGTTCTGAACCCGGCCGGGACGCCGCTGGGATTGGTGACAATCAGCGCAATTTCTCGCGCTTCAGCGGGCCACGGCCCAGGAGACACTACAATGCGTCACGGTAAAGCTCACCGTAAGCTCGGCCGCACCTCGGCTCACCGCACCGCCATGTTCGCCAACATGTCGGCCTCGCTGATCAAGCACGAGCAGATCGTCACCACCCTGCCCAAGGCCAAGGAACTGCGTCCCTTCGTCGAGAAGCTGGTCACCCTGGCCAAGCGCGGCGACCTGCACGCGCGTCGTCAGGCCATCTCGACCGTCCGCGACGTCGAGCAGGTCGGCAAGCTGTTCGCCACCATCGGTCCCCGCTACAAGGACCGTCAGGGCGGCTACATCCGCGTCCTGAAGGCCGGCTTCCGCTACGGCGACAACGCCCCGCTGGCCGTCATCGAGTTCGTCGACCGCGACGTCTCGGCCAAGGGCAAGGACTCCGGCCCGGTGTTCACCGCCGACTCGGAAGACTAAGACCACTCGACTTCAAGTCGATCAAGGAAAGGCCCTGGAGCGATCCAGGGCCTTTTCGCTGTTTGCACTCTGTGCGAACGCCCGCGATGACATTTGCGTGTGTCACCAAAACAAGGTTACGCGCCCCGAAGAACAACGTTCAATGTGCGGCCTTTCGCTCATCTGAACCGCCGGGGGGATAAAGTGGTTCTATTTGGAAAGAAGGCCTCGGAGCTGAGGTCTTTACCTTCGTTCGTGGCCGATGCGCCGGCGCCGGACCAGGCGCTGTGGCGGCTGATCGAGGGCAACGCCGCCTTCATCGAGGGACGCGCCGCGCCGGTCAATTCGCGCGAATACCTGAAGAAGCTGGCCGCGGCCCAGCATCCGTTCGCGGTGATCGTCGGCTGCGCCGACAGCCGTGTCTCGGCCCAGACGCTGTTCAATCAGAAGCTGGGGCAGCTGTTCGTGGTCCGCGTGGCCGGCAACACGGTCGACCGCGTGGCCCTGGGCTCTATCGCCTACGGCGTCTCGGTGCTGGGCTGCTCGCTGGTGGTCGTGCTGGGGCACGCCAAGTGCGGGGCGGTCACGGCGGCGGTCGACATGGTCGAGAACGGGGCGGACTATCAGGGCGCGATCGCCGAGATGGTGCTGCCCATCGTTCCGGCCGTGATCACCGCCAAGACCCATGAGCCGCACGACCTGGTAGACGCCTCGGTGCGGGAGAACATCCGGCGGGTCGCCGACGGACTGCGCAGCGCCGAGCCGGTGATCACCTCGGCCCTGGAGGCGGGGACGGTGCGCATCGTCGGCGCCCACTACGACCTGGAGACGGGCGAGGTGGAGTTCTTCACCTAGCCCGGCGGGCTATTCCTTTGTCAGGTCCTGGCGGCGGAACAGCAGCGCCGCGCCGCCCGCCAGGATCGCCAGCCAGGCCAGCAGCAGCACCAGGGCCAGGCCCGCGGGGCCGGCGTCCAGCCGGGCCTCGGCGGGGCTGGCCAGGAAGGTCTTGAGCACACGGCCGGCATAGGCCGGGATCGCCAGGCTCTTCCAGGTGGTCGCCTGCTGGGTGGCCGCCAGGGTGGACTGCACGAACACCACCACGAGGCCGGCGATCACCGCGCCCAGGGTCGAGCGGGTCTGCACGCCGATCAGGGCGGCCAGCACGCCGATCAGCAGCACCTCCAGCCACGTCGTCAGCATCACGCCCGCATACTGGCCCACGAAGGCCCCGCCGGACGGCGGACCGACGAGGCTGGTGTGGTTCATGGCGCTGCCGAACAGTCCGCCCAGCACCGAGGCGAGGGCGGTGGCCAGCAGGCTCCAGGCGGCGGCCTCGGCGAAGACCACCAGCTTGGCGGCCAGCAGGTTCAGGCGGCTGTTGCGCGGCGTGACCAGCCGCCAGGTCTCCCAGCGATAGTCGCCGGCGAAGATCGAGGCTGCGCCGATCAGCAGGAAGAGGGCGGTGATCGGACCCGAAGCGCCGGCGACCGCGCCCATGGCCCGGTTGGCCAGGTCCGTCGTCTCGCCCGGAATGCTGCGCCGGATCACGAAGTGCACGAACAAGTCGCCCGCGATGCTGAACAGCAGAGTGGCCACGGGCATGAAGCCGAAGCCCCAGAACAGCGAGACCCGGTCGCGCCACAGGCGGAAGCGCTCGGCGGCGATGGCGTCAGCGAGCATCGGCGAGATCCCCATTCTTCCCGTTGGAGGGCTCAAGCGCGCCCAGATAGGCGCTCTCCAGGTCGGCCTCGCGCCAGCGGGCCTCGGTGATCTCGACGCCGGCCTCGACCAGGGCGCGGATCAGGGCGGGGGTTTCCGAGCGCAGGACGTCGGCCAGCACGGCGTGCGGACCGTCGGCCTCGCCCTTATCGCCCAGCACGGCCAGGGCCTTGTCGACGGGGGTGACGGTCAGACGCAGGCGCGGCTTGCCGCCGGTCAGGGCCTCGACCGAGCCCTCGGCCGCCACCTTGCCCTTGGAGAAGATCGCCACCCGGTCGCAGACCCGACGGACCTCGTCCAACTGGTGGCTGGCCAGGATGATGGTCACGCCCTCCTTGTCGGCCAGATCGCGGATCAGGGCGCGGATTTCCTGGATGCCGGCCGGGTCCATGCCGCTGGTCGGCTCGTCCAGGATCACCAGCTCGGGCCGAGTGAAGAAGGCGGCCGCCAGGCCCAGGCGCTGCTTCATGCCCACCGAGAAGGTGCCGGCCTTGCGCTCGGCCGCGCCGCCCAGGCCCACGCGCTCCAGCCAGTAGTCGATGTCGGCCGTGCCGCCGGCGCCGCTCTCCAGGGCCAGCATCCGCAGCACCTCGCGGGCGGTCAGATAGGGCGGATAGCGCGGGGTCTCGATCATCGCCCCCACGCGACGCAGGGACGAGGTCTGGCCGGCGGGCGCGCCGAACAGTCGCGCCGCGCCGCTGGTGGGACGCACCAGGCCCAGGGCGATGCGGAACAGGGTGCTCTTGCCCGCGCCGTTGGGGCCCAGAACCCCGAACACGCCGCCGGCCGGAATGCTCAACGACAGGCCGTCCAGGGCGCGCACCGCGCCATAGGTCTTGACCAGGCTCTCGGCCTCGAGCGCCAGGCTCATTTGAAGCGCGTTCCGGCGGCGATCATGCAAGACGTCTCCTGGGAAGATGCCGCGACTATGGCCGGGCCGCCGAGTCCCGCCAAGTTAAGTCGCGGTCATGCTTGGCCAGTTGTCGTATGGGCGAGTTGTCATCTGGTCGGGCTATAGGCTGGCCATGTCGAGTGCGAGGTGCGTGATGGTTTGGATGTGTCGCTGGATGGCCATGGTGCTGGCGTTGGCCTTGGGCCTCGGCGCTGTCCCAGCCCAAGCCGCGCCCACCAAGCCCGCCCTGACCATCCTGATCTCGCTGGACGGTTTTCGCCCCGACTATCTGGATCGCGGCGCCACCCCGACCCTGAACGCCCTGGCCGCCGACGGCGTGCGCGGGGCCATGCGGCCGTCGTTCCCGTCGCTGACCTATCCCAACCACTACACCCTGGTGACCGGCAAGCGGCCCGACCATCACGGCATGGTCAACAACACGCTGGAGGACGAGGACATCCCGGGCGTCAGCTTCAGCATGACCAACCAGGCCGCCGTCAGCGACGGGCGCTGGTGGGATCAGGCCAAGCCGATCTGGGTCAGCGCCGAACAGCAGGGCGTCCATGCCGGCACCCTGTTCTGGCCGGGCTCGGAGTCCGAGATCGACGGCGTGCGGCCCAGCCACTGGAAGACTTTCGACGAGAACCTGCCCTATGACGTGCGGGTCGACACCGTGCTGGCGTGGATCGACGCCAAGGACCCGCCGCTGGGCTTCGCCACCCTCTATTTCCAGGGCACGGACACCGAGGGGCACCACTACGGCCCCAACTCGCCGGAGGTGGACGTCGCCGCCGCCCAGGCCGACGCGGCCATCGCTCGTCTGGTGGCGGGGCTGAAGGCGAGAGGGCTGTACGAGACCACCAACCTGGTCGTCGTGGCCGACCACGGCATGGCGGCCCAGCCGCTGAGCAAGCTGGTCCTGGTGGCGACCCTGGCCGATCCGGCCAAGGCCAAGTTCGTCGCCACGGGCTCCGTCGTCGGCGTCGAGCCCAAGCCCGGTTTCGAAGCCGAGGTGACGGCGACCATGCTGAAGGCCCATCCGCACCTGACCTGCTGGAAGAAGGCGAAAATCCCGGCGCGCTACGGCTACGGGACCAATGCGCGCGTGCCGCCCATCGTCTGCCTGGCCGACAGCGGCTGGTACTTCGTCACCGACAGCGCCCTGAAAAAGCGCATGCGGGAGTATCCGCGCGACGGCGGGGCGCACGGCTACGATCCGGCCGATCCCGACATGCGGGCGGTCTTCCTGGCCCACGGTCCGGCGTTCAAGCGCGGCGTGGTCCTGCCGGTGTTCGACAATGTCGACGTCTATCCGCTGCTGACCCGCCTGATCGGCGTGAAGGGCGAGCGCGGCGACGGCAGGCTGGGGCCGGTGAAGAAGGCCCTGAAATAGGTCAGTCCGGCTGATTGCGCGCCGTGACGATCCAGGCCGCGCCGCCGATCATCACCGACCGCTCGCCCGGACACCGGGCATAGGCGGCCCGCACGGCCGCGCAGGCCTTGGCGCGGACGTCGTCGGGCTGGTCGGCCAGGACGCGTGACAGCGGACCGACCTGGAACGCCATCTCCACCGCGTCGTCCAGGGCGGCCTCCCGGTCCTGGCCTTGGCCGAACGGGATGACGTGGTCGAAGGCGGTCACGGCGATGTCGATGAAGCCGGCGGCGTCCAGGATGCGCGTGACCCGCTCAGGATCGGCGAAGGAGAAAGGGCCGGGCGCTTCCGGATCGGGCGGTGCGGGCAGGGGGACCAGGTCGCGGATCGCGCCCAGGGGCAGGGCGCCCCAGTCGTTCTCGGCCGCGGCGCGCCAGCAGACGAAGGCCAGGCGACCGCCGGGTTTCAGCGCGCGGCGCATGTGCGCGAAGGCGCCTGCCGGATCCTCGAAGAACATCACCCCGAACCGCGAGAACAGCAGGTCGAACTCGGCCTGGGGCAGGGCGGCGCTACCGGCGTCGGCCAGTCGGTAGGCGACCGGCGCGTCGTCCGGCGCCAGCTCGGCCGCCCGCTGGATCAGCGGCGCGGAGATGTCGACGCCCATGACGTGGCCGTCTGGGCCGACCTTCTCCGCGAGCGCCAGGCTGGAGGCGCCCGCGCCGCAGCCCACGTCCATCACCCGCTCGCCCTGCGCCGGCGCGGCGATCTGGATCGCGGCCTCGCCGAACACCGCCAGCATCTGGTCCAGCCGTGCCTGGTTGGCGACCCAGCGTTCGCCGCTTTGCCCGTTCCAGTCGGAGACCTGGTAGGCGCTCTGTGCGGACATGTGGCGTTCCTTCCTGACAGTCGTTCTCAACTACGGGCGTCGGCGAGAGGGCGCAATCGCGCGTCGGTTAGAAAATGCGCATTCGCACGCTTGCGGATATAGTTTCGATATGCGTTAAATATTGTCGATATTTGAAACGGAGCTTGGCCATGATCCGCAACGCCCTGACCTCGGCCCTCTGCTATCGCGACCCGAAGGCCGCCCTGAAGTTCCTGGAGGCGGCGTTCGGCTTCGACCTGGTGATGCTGATCGAGGACGCCGAGGGCAATCTGGCCCATTCGGAGATGAAGTTCGGCGACAGCCTGATCATGATCGGCAACGAGTGGACCGCCCAGCACAAGAGCCCGGCCTCGATCGACAATTTCAACACCCAGACCGTCCATATCCATCTGGAAGGCGACATCGACGCCCATTGCGAGCGGGCGCGGGCGGCCGGGGCCGAGATCCTGATGGAGCCGGAGGACCAGTTCTACGGCGACCGCACCTATCGCTGCCGCGACCCGGAAGGCCACTTCTGGACGGTCGGCGCCCCGGTCCGAACCGTGACCCAGGAAGAGGCCGAGGCGGACTCTGGCCTCAAGGTGGTCAAGGGCTGGGCGTGAGCGCCCCGATGACCCAGGACGATTTCCGCCGCCTGGCCTTGGCCCTGCCCGAGGCCATCGAGAGCTCGCACATGGGCACGGTCGATTTCCGGGTCGGGCGGATCTTCGCCACCCTGGGCTATCCCAACGCCAGCTTCGGCATGGTGCAGCTGACCCCCGAGCAGCAGGAGGTGGTGACAGGCGTCGAGCCCGCCGTCTTCCGGCCGGTGCCCGGCGCGTGGGGCCAGAAGGGGGCGACCCTGGTGCTGCTCGAGGCGGCCGACGAGCCCACCCTGCGCGGGGCGCTGGAGGCGGCCTGGCGGTTGAAGGCCAACAAGCGGCAGATCGCGTTGCTGGATGCCCAGCGGGCGGATGCGCCGTCATGAGCGCCTCTCTGGACGCCACCCTGGCCGCCCTGGCCGATCCGCACCGGCGGGCCACCGTCGATCTGCTGCGCCAGGGACCGCGCCGCGCCGGAGAGCTGGCCCAGGCCGCCGGCCTGTCACCCCCGGCCATGAGCCGCCACCTGCGCGCTCTGCGCCAGGCCGGGCTGGTGGAGGAGACTCATCCGCCGTTCGACGCCCGGGTGCGGGTCTACGCCCTGCGGCCCGCGCCCATGGCCGAGCTCAAGGCCTGGGCCGAGGCGGCCGAGGGCCTGTGGAGCGACCAGTTGTTGGCGCTGAAGGCGCATGTCGAAGGCGGCCCCGCCGAAGAGGTGGGGGCGTGACCTCCAAGATTCTGGTCGCCCTGCGCATCAGGGCCGCGCCCCTGCGGGTGTTCGAGGCCTTCACCGCCGACATCGGCGCCTGGTGGAAGCCCAACGCCCTGTTCTCGTTCACCCCGCGCTCGCCCGGCGTCCTGGCCTTCGAAGGGGCCGGGGAGGGCGCGCGGCTGGTCGAGCAACTGCCCAGCGGCAAGGTGTTCGAGATCGGCCCCGTCCGCGTCTGGGCGCCGGGCGAGCGGCTGGTGTTCGGCTGGCGCCAGGCCAGCTTCGCGCCGGGCATGGACACCGAGGTCGAGGTCCGCTTCGAGCCGGTGGGGCCCCCTGAAAGCCAAGAGACCCGGGTCACCGTCGAGCATCGCGGCTGGGACACCGTGCCCATCGAGCACGTCGCCCGTCACCACTTCCCGGACGCGATCTTCCTGCATCGCCACGCCGAATGGTGGAGAGCGTTGCTGACGGGTCTCGCCGCGCGGGCTATGGACGAGGAAAACACCGCCGGGGAGGGGCGTCCATGACCGAGACCACGACGATCAAGCGTCGCCAGGCGGCGCTGGGCTTCATCTTCGTGACCGCCACCCTGGACGTGCTGTCGCTAGGCGTGATGATCCCCGTGCTGCCCGAACTGATGAAGCGCTTCAACGGCGGCGACACCGCCCAGACCGCCCTGTGGAGCGTGCTGTTCGCCACCACCTGGGGCGTGATGCAGTTCTTCTGCGCGCCGATCCTGGGACTGATGTCCGATCGGTTCGGCCGCCGTCCGGTGATCCTGACCTCGATCTTCGGCCTGGGGATCGACTTCCTGTTCATGGCCTTCGCCCCGAACCTGTGGTGGCTGTTCGTCGGGCGGGTGCTGAACGGCATGACCGCCGCCAGCTTCTCGACCGCCGGGGCCTATGTGGCCGACGTCACCAAGCCCGAGGACCGGGCCAAGGGTTTCGGCCTGATGGGGGCGGCGTTCGGCGTGGGCTTCACCTTCGGCCCGGCCGTGGGCGCCTGGCTCTGGCACTTCAGCCCGCACCTGCCGTTCATGGTCTGCGCGGGCTTGGCCTTGTGCAACTGGCTGTACGGCTTCTTCGTCCTGCCCGAGTCCCTGCCGCCCGAGCGGCGCGTGCATCGTTTCGACTGGAAGAAAGCCAATCCCGTCGGCTCGCTGAACCTGCTGCGCAGCAAGCCCAGCCTGCTGGGCCTGGCCGGGGTGGGGTTCCTGTTCCAGCTGGCGCACAACGTGCTGCCCAGCGTCTTCGTGCTCTATATGGGCTTCCGCTATCATTGGCCGGTGCAGGTGATCGGCTTCACCCTGATGGCCAGCGGCGTGGCCGGCATCCTGCTGCAGAGCTTCCTGGTCGGGCCGATCGTCAAGACGGTGGGCGAGCGTGGGGCCCTGCTGATCGGCCTGTTCTCCGGCGCCGTCGGGTTCCTGATCTACGCCCTGGCGCCGACGGGCTGGCTCTATCTGTGCGGCCTGCCGATCTTCGCCTTCTCGGGCCTGATCCAGCCCGGCTTGCAAGGCCTGATGACCCGTCGGGTCCAGCCCTGGGAGCAGGGCCAGCTGCAGGGCGCCAACTCGGCCATGATGGGCATCACCGCCATCGTCGGCCCGCCGATCTACCTGCTGCCCTTCGCCTGGGCCGTGCGCCACGACGCCACCCTGCACCTGCCGGGCCTGCCGGTGCTGATCGCCGCGACCTTCCTGCTGGTGGCCGTCAGCCTGGCCTACCGCGTGGCCCGGCCCGTGGCGGCGGAACCCAGCCCCGCCTGACCGTCTTTGCGGTTGAACCGCCATCAATGCGCCCGAAAGCTCGGCTGATCTTCCGGGGCTGAAATTCACGGAGTCGCCGAAACCTCATGCGATCCTATCGCGTCGTGCTTCCCGCCTTGGCCCTGCTGGCCGCCTGTTCGCCGCAGGGGCCGTCCAAGGCCCAGACCATCCCGGACCTCGCCCAGCCCACCCGCCGCGCGCCCTCCGACCCGGCGTCGATGAAGGCCTCGTTCGCGCCGGTGGTGAAGAAGGCCGCCCCGGCCATCGTCAACGTCGCCTCCAAGCGGGTGGTGCGCCAGCGCGTCGATCCGTTCTGGGACTTTTTCATGGGTGGCGGCGGCGGGGCCACCCGCGACCAGGTGCAGGGCTCGCTGGGCTCCGGCGCCATCGTCCGCGCCGACGGGGTGATCATCACCAATCACCACAACATCGAGAACATGAGCGACATCACCGTCCAGCTGGCCGACCGCCGGGAGTTCCCGGCCACGGTGTTGCTGGACGATCCGCGCTCGGACCTGGCGGTGCTGAAGATCGACACCAAGGGCGAGCGCCTGCCGGTGATCGCCATCGACGACCAGGAGCAGCTGGAGGTCGGCGATCTGGTCCTGGCCCTGGGCAACCCGTTCGGCGTGGGCCAGACCGTGACCAACGGCATCGTCTCGGCCCTGGCCCGCACCGATGTCGGCGCGGCCGAGTTCGGCAGCTACATCCAGACCGACGCCTCGATCAATCCGGGCAATTCCGGCGGTCCGCTGGTCGACATGGACGGCGACCTGATCGGCATCAACACCTTCATCATCTCGCGCTCGGGCTCGTCCAGCGGCGTGGGCTTCGCCATCCCGGCGGCCGTGGTCAAGCAGGTGGTCTCCACCGCCCTGGGCGGCGGCCACAGCGTGGTGCGGCCCTGGCTGGGCGTGCGCGGCCAGCCGGTGACCGGCGACATCGCCAAGAGCCTGGGCCTGGCCGCGCCGCGCGGCGTGGTGGTCTCCGACGTCTATCCGGGCGGCTCGGCCGACCGGGCGGGCATCCGTGAAGGCGACGTGATCCTGAGCATCGACGGCCAGGCGGTGAACGACGAGGGCGGCGGCGCCTTCGCCATCGGCACCCACAAGGTCGGCGACCGCGTGAACGTGCTGATCCACCGCGGCGACAAGGAACTGACCCTGACCCTGCGCGCCGAGGCCGCGCCCGAGACCCCGGCCAAGGACGAGCGCGTGCTGAAGGGCCGCAACCCGTTCGACGGCGCCACGGTGGTCAACCTGTCGCCGGCCGTGGCCCAGGACCTGAGCGTCGACCCGTTCGCCGGGCGCGGCGTGCTGGTGACCAAGATCGGGCAAGGCTTCGCCCTGAACGCCGGCCTGCGTCCCGGCGACTTCATCCGAGAGGTCAACGGCAAGGCCATCAACACCACCGCCGACCTCAACGCGGCGGCCAACACCGGCGCCTCGACCTGGACCGTGACCATCGAACGCGGCGGCCAGCGGATCACGGCGCGCCTGCGGACCTAGCCGGGAAGGCGGGGAAGGGGACGCGCCGGTGTCCCCTTTCCGTTCTCCCTGCTAGAAGAGACTCATGTCCGATCTCTTCCAGGCCGCCGGCCTGACGCCTCATGCGCCCAGCCCGCTGGCCGACCGGCTGCGGCCCCAAACCCTCGACGAGGTGGTGGGCCAGGAGCACCTGCTGGGTCCCGAGGGGCCCATCGGCCGCATGGCCGCCGCCCATCGCCTGGCCTCGATGATCCTGTGGGGTCCGCCCGGCACCGGCAAGACCACCATCGCCCGCCTGCTGGCCAAGGCCGGCGGCTATGAGTTCATGCAGATCTCGGCGGTGTTCTCGGGCGTGGCCGATCTGAAGAAGGCGTTCGAGCAGGCCCGCGTGCGCCGCTCGGCCGGCCAGTCGACCCTGCTGTTCGTCGACGAGATCCACCGTTTCAACCGCGCCCAGCAGGACGGTTTCCTGCCCTTCGTGGAGGAGGGGATCGTCACCCTGGTGGGCGCCACCACCGAGAACCCGTCGTTCGAGCTGAACGGCGCCTTGCTGTCGCGCTGCCAGGTCTTCGTGCTCAAGCGCTTGGACGAGGCGGCGCTGGAAGCCTTGCTGGTCAAGGCCGAGACGGCCGAGAACCGCAAGCTGCCGCTGGACCCCGAGGCCCGCTCGACCCTGGTCGCCATGGCCGACGGCGACGGCCGCTATCTGCTGACCCTGACCGAGACCCTGCTGGCCATCGGCACGGACACGCCGCTGAACCCGACCCAGCTGGGGCAGTTCCTGCAGAAGCGCCGCCCCGCCTACGACAAGGACCGCGAGGAGCACTACAACCTGATCTCGGCCCTGCACAAATCGGTGCGCGGCAGCGACCCGGACGCGGCGCTGTACTGGCTGGCGCGGATGCTGGAGGGCGGCGAGGACCCGTTGTTCATCGCCCGCCGCCTGGTGCGCATGGCCAGCGAGGACATCGGCGCGGCCGACCCTTTGAGCCTGCTGCTGACCACGGCCGCCAAGGACGCCTACGACTTCCTGGGCTCGCCGGAGGGCGAGCTGATGCTGGCCCAGTGCGTGGTCCACATGGCCAGCGCGCCCAAGTCGAACGCCGTCTACACCGCCTACAAGGCCGCCCGCCGCCTGGCCAAGGAGACCGGCAGCCTGATGCCGCCGGCCCACATCCTCAACGCCCCCACCAAGCTGATGAAGACCCTGGGCTATGGCGACGGCTATGCCTACGACCACGACGTCGAGGGCGGGGTGTCGGGCCAGAACTACTTCCCGGACGGCATGGCGCGGCCCGTCCTCTATGAGCCCAAGCCCATCGGGGCCGAGGCCAAGGTCAGGGAACGGCTGGACGCCTGGAACCGCTTGCGGAGAGACGGCAAGTGAGGCTTTCGCCCGCGGTCCGGACGATCGCGCTCATATCCCTGGGCCTGCTGCTGGCGGGCGTCGTCCTGCTGGTCCTGGCGGCGATCACGCCGTGGCACACCGATTCCAACGCCTATTTCGGCGAACTGCAGCGCATCCGCGCCACGCTCTATTTCGGCCAGCCCAGCGCTGCGGACTTCCACCAGGCCACCCTGCGGTTCGACACCCTCCAGGCGCGCTATGCGACCCACAAGTGGCTCTATGCCGATCTCGGCTATGCCTGCCTGACCCTGGCGGTCTGCATGGAAATCCTCGCGGCCTTGGCCGCCCGGTTCGGCGCGCGGCTGTTGCGGACCCAGAAGAACGCCCTGATCGTGCTGGGCGTCACCGTTCTGGCCCTGGTCGCCACCCTCGCGGGCCTGGCGGCCGAGCCGCTGCACCGGTTCTATCGCGAGCAGTTGCCCGAGTGGTCGGACGCTCTTGAGATTCCGTTGGCGGGCGCGGTGATCACCATGATCCCGCTGACGACGATCACCCTGCTGCTGGTGGTCCCGCCGCTGATCCTGCGTCGCCGGGCCGAGGGGGCGCTGCTGGTCTTCACCCGGCCGCCGCACTGGCCTTCGATCCTGGCCAACACCGTCTACGGCCTGCCGCTGCTGTTCGCCGTGTTCCTGGTGTCGAGCGTCGCCTCGCGCGGCGGCTGGGCCCTGGCGCCGGCCGGACTGATGCTGTCGTGGCTGTTCCTGAACGGCCGGGCGCTGTGGATCGCGCCGCCAGAGCTCTCGAAAGCGGAGGTCGCCGCATGAGCCGTCCGCCCCCCGGCAAGCCGCCCCGGCGCCCGCCTGGCGTCGCCAAGCCTAAGGCGTCCGACACGCCCATCGTCCTGTCGCCCGAGGAGATCGCCTTCACGCGGTCGCTGGTGATCCACGAGGACGACAGCGTCTTCGTGCTGAACAAGCCCGCGGGCCTGTCCAGCCAGGGCGGGCGCATCCAGGCCCACACCCTGGACGACCTGCTGTGGGCCCTGGCCCGGCGCGACCGGCCCCGGCCGCGCCTGATCCATCGCCTGGACCGCGACACCTCCGGCGTGATCCTGACCGCCCGCACCAAGCCGGCAGCGACCTTCCTGGGCAAGGCCCTGATGGGCAAGCGGTTCCGCAAGACCTATCTGGCCATCGTCACGCCCGGCGCGCCCGAGCCGCGCGGCGGCCAGATCGACAGCCCCCTGCGCCGCGAGTCCATCGGCCGCGAGGCCTATATGCGGGTCTGCGCGCCCGACCACCCGGACGCCGAAGCCGCCCGCAGCCGCTATCGCACCCTGGCGGCCACTGACGGCGCGGCCCTGGTCGAGCTCAGCCCCGACACCGGCCGCATGCACCAGCTGCGGGTCCACATGGCCTCCATCGGCCGGCCCATCGCCGGCGACAGCCGCTACGGCGGGGCGCTGATGCTGGGCGGCGCGCCGGTGCCGCGCCTGATGCTGCACGCCGTTCAGCTGGTCTTTCCGCATCCCGAAGGCGGCGAGCGGCGGATCAGCGCGCCGATCCCCGACGACATGCGTATGGTGCTGGACAAGCTGGGCCTTGCCATTCCGGAACAGGTGCGGCCGGATACCCGTTAAGCCTGACAGGAGATTCCGCCATGAAACGCCTGATCGCCATCGCTCTTTCCGCCGCCGTCCTGACCGCCTGCGCCACCTCGCCGACGCTCTACGCGCCCAAGTCCGCGCCGAACGGCTCCGGTTATTCCGAATATCGCCTCGAGGCGGGCCGCTATCGCGTCACCTTCCAGGGCAATCCCGGCGCGCCGGTCAACCAGGTGTCGGACTACGCCCTGCTGCGCTCGGCCGAGCTGGCCCTGCGCGACGGCTACGACTGGTTTCGGGTCGCCGACCGCAACACCCAGCAGACCGGCTCGGGCCGGGGCTCGACCCTGTCGATCGGCGGCGGCTCGGGCAGCTACGGCCGCAGCAGCGGCGTGGGCGTGGGTCTGGGCACCAGCTTCAACCTGGGTCCGGGGCCGGCGGTCAGCAGCTCGATGGAGGTGGTGTTCGGCAAGGGCCAGCCGCCGCGCGACGCCGACGTCTACGACGCCCGCGCCATTGTCCGCACGGTGGGGCAGGGGCGGGCGGCGGTCTAACCCGCCGCCTTCTTGGCGCTGGCGGCGATGGGATTCGAGGCCCGGAGCGCCGCGTGGGTCAGGCCGGCCGTCTCGGCGGCGGCGAAATAGCCCTCCGCCGGCAGGCCCTGCAGCGCGACCATCGGGGCCAGGCCCTTGGCGTCGCGGCCGAAGGCCATGATGTCGGCGGCGATCTTCTCGGCCGGACCGCCCAGGTCGCTGGCGTCCAGGGTCAGGCCGTGGAGGCGGGCGTCGCGCAGGACGCGCAAGGCTTCCTTCTCGGGTGGCACCCGAGCGATGACGCCGCGCGTCAGGGCCTTAAGCAGGCCGACCACTTCCAGCAGGCGTCCGGCGGGCGTGCCGCGCGTGACGTCGACCAGCTCCATCATCACCCCGCCGCGCAGCAGCGCGAGGGACAGGCCCGAGGTGCCGGTCAGCATGTCGCGACCGCGCTGGGTGCCCAGGCTGCGGAACGAGGCCGGCACGATCAGGTCGGGGCGGTCGTGGCCCTGGGCCGCGCGGGCGAAGACGGCGGCGTACTTCAGGGCCGCCTCGTCGATGAAGGCGGCGTCGCGGTCGGGCAGGCGCGAGATGGCGCGGGCGCTGATCTGCTTGCCCGAGCCCAGGTGGGTGACCACCGGCTCGATGCGCACGGCCGTGGCGATGTTGCGCTTGAGGCTGATCACGTGCTCGAGCGTGAAGTCCACCCGCAGGGCCGCGCCGCCGGCGGTGGTGAAGGCCACCGGGGTGCGGCGGGTCTCTTCCAGCGGATCGATGTCGAAGCGGATGGGCGAGCGGACCGAGTCGCGGCGGGCGCGGGCGGCCAGCACCACGGCCGGATCGATCGGACGGCAGACGACGCCGCCGGCTTCGATGCCGATCACCGCGCGCACGCCCAGGTCGGTGGGCTCGGCCGCGCCCAGCAGATGGGTCAGCACGTCTTCCAGGATGCGCACGCTGGTGGCCTGGGCCGCCAGGCCCTGGTCGTTGTTCATGGCGATCAGGAAGTCGTCCTCGCCGACGCGGGCCCGCAGGTCGCTGCGGTCCAGGTGCTCGGCCAGCTTGCGCTCGACATAGGTCCAGACGTCGACGCGCTTCTTGTCCCACCAGTCTCCCGCCCAGCGGCGGATGGCGCGCACGCTGATGACGTTGACCGAGCCGCGAGCGATCAGCTCCGACCCCGCCAGCCGTTGGAGCACAGGTCCGCTAAGAGCCAGATGCTCGTTGCGATCGTCACTTTGGCTCGAATCGAAGGGCATGGGGGCCTTAGAGCGGGAGGAGCTCATAGGATGCCTTTTACAGCCTTAACGGTCGGTGCAGGAACAGGGTGTCCGAAACAGGTTAACGCACCGCGCCCAAAGGTTGAACTGGGCATTTCACCTTAGGGGCGACTAGTCGAAGATCGGCTCGGGGTCGGGGATGGCGTAGACCACCGGCACCAGGCATCCGCGATAACCCTCCGGCGGAGCCGCGGGCTTGGCGCTCCACAGCAGGCCCCGGGCCGCCTCGCCGAACGCGGCGGTGGGTTCCGACGCGATGACCTGGACATTGCCGACTTGCCCCCAGGGCGCGACGTCGAAGCGCAGATAGGCCCAGCCGGAGATCTTCCGGTCCGAATAGGCGCGGGGATAGGTCTTGGCGGTGGGCAGGTTCAGCGCCGCCTGGGTGATGTCGCAGCTGTCGCCGGGGCGCGCGAAGCTGGCCAGTTTCGGCTGGGATGGCGCGGGCGTCTCGCGCGGCGCGGCGGCGAAGACGCCGTAGCAGGCTTGGACCGGCTTGCCGGGCAGGAAGCGGCTGCCGGCGATGGCCGCCGCCGCCGAGTCCGCGAGGGCGGGGTCTCCGGACTGGGTCTCGACCCGGACGTTGATCGGGGTTCCCTCCGCGTCGATGTCGTAGGTCACCGCCGCCCAGGCCGGATTCAGGTCGCGGCCGTCGAAGCGGCGCAGGTCGGGATAGTTGATGGTCTTGGGCTGGCGGCGGTTGGTCCCGCAGTCGCCGGCCTTGGAGACGGTCTGGCGGACCAGGGCGGGCGTATTGCGGCGTTCGAACGCGATGATCTCGAACAGGCTGACGCGGCGGGCCTGGGTGATGGGCGTGCGATGCGGGACGAAGGCGACCTGGCAGCCGGAAGCCGGCGCGCCGGGGGCGAAGCGCCAGCTGGCCAGGGCGGCCAGGGCCGCGTCGGAGGGGGCGATCACGCGGGCGGTCTCGGCGCGCTTGATGTCGGTCACCTGGCCCGAGGCGTCCACCGAGAAGGACAGCGGCTGGGCGTCGCTGTCGACGATGGGCGCGCCGTTGGGCGAGGTCTTGGGAAGGGGCGGGCTCAGCCGAGGATGAAGGACGGCGGCCTCGACGACCCGCGCGGCGCGGTTCCCGTCGCAGACCACCTGGGCGGGCGGCGGATCGAAGGTGATCACGTCCATCTCGGTCAGCGACCGGTCGATCACGGGAAGGGGCGGGGGAAGGACGTCGGCGATGGCGGGCGTGGCGATCAACAGGCTCAGGACGAACACACGCAACATGAAGACACCCTCGATGACGTGGTTGAGATGCTACCTAGGGTTATGGCAGGAGACAATCACGGGCGTATGTCGGATGAACCATCTTTCGGCGCCTTTTCGGTGCGGCTTGGCGTTCGCGGCCGCCCGGCGCATAAGGGCGCGATGAACAAACTCCTCCTCGTGGCCGCCGGAGGCGCTCTAGGCTCCGTCGCTCGCTATCTGGTGGGCGGTCAGGCCTTGCGCCTGCTCGGGCCGAACTGGCCGTACGGCACCTTCACCGTCAACCTGACCGGCGGCTTCCTGATGGGGCTGCTGGCCGCTTGGCTGGCCCTGCGGGGCGGCGCGCAGCAGGAGCATTGGCGCGTACTGCTGGGCGTCGGCGTCATGGGCGGCTTCACCACCTTCTCGGCCTTTTCGCTGGAGACCGCGCTCATGATCGAGAAGCGCGCCTACGCTCAGGCCTTCACCTATACGACCGCCAGCGTGATCCTGTCCGTGGCGGCCCTTTTCGCGGGCCTCTTGATCGCCCGCCGGATTTTCGCGGCATGAAAGAAGTTCGAACCCTCTTTGTGGACGCCGGCGAGGACGGGGTGCGCCTCGACCGCTGGTTCAAGCGGCGCTGGCCGCACCTGAACCACATCCAGCTCAACAAGCTGTTCCGCTCGGGCCAGGTCCGGGTCGACGGCTCGCGCGCCAAGGCCGACACCAAGCTGGCCGCCGGCAGCCAGATCCGCGTGCCGCCGCTGCCCGACGCGCCCGACCCTTCCGAGAAGGGCAAGCTGTCGCCGCGCGACATCGCCTTCGCCAAGTCGCTGGTGCTGTACGAGGACGAGGAAGTCCTGGCCCTGAACAAGCCGGCGGGCCTGGCCGTGCAGGGCGGCACCAAGACCACCCACCACATCGACAAGCTGCTGAGCGCCTGGGGCGAGGGCGTGGACCGCCCCAAGCTGGTCCACCGCCTGGACCGCGACACCTCCGGCGTGCTGCTGCTGGGCAAGACCCCCGGCGCGGCGGCCAAGCTGTCGGGCGCTTTCGCCCGCCGTCGCGCGCAGAAGACCTATTGGGCCATCGTGGCGGGCAACCCGCACCCGACCGAGGGCGTGATCGAGCTGCACCTGGCCAAGCGCGGGGTGGGCGACCGAGAGCTCGTGGTGCCCGCTGAGCCTAAGGATCCGGACGCCCAGCCGGCCGAGACGGAGTTCGTCTCGATCAGCCGCGCCGGACCGCGCGTGACCTGGATGGCGCTTCGTCCGCACACCGGCCGCACCCATCAGCTGCGCGCCCACATGAAAGCCATCGGCCACCCGATCCTGGGCGATCCGAAATACAGCGACGACAAATCCGCGCCGCTGTCCGAGGGTCTGAAGCTGCAGCTGCACGCCCGGTCGATCATCCTGCCGCACCCCACGGTCGGCACCCTGGCCATCGAGGCGCCGCTCAGCCCCGAGATGAAGGCCGGCTTCGCCAAGTTCGGCTTCTCGGAGGACGAGGCCGAGTACGACCCGTTCGCGCGCCGCCAGACCAAGCGCCGCTAGTCGGCTTGAGTGCGCCTCTGGGCTGTGGAATGATCGTCGCTCAATCCTGAGGGGCGATCTCCATGGCCTTCGTCACGTTCACGCGCCCGGACGACTCGCCGGTGTCGGTCAACACGACCGAAGTTCTCAGCTTCGCGCCCGTGCCGCCCGACGGTCCGCTGGCGGGGCCGCTGAAGACGGGCACGCGCATCGCCTTCAAGACCGGCAAGCACCAGGACGTGAAGGAACTGGTCCCCGAGGTCGAGAAGCGGCTGAACGCGGCGGGCTAGACGAAAAAGACCAAGGCGTCCGCCAGGTCGTGCGATCCCCTGACCGTGGCGAATTCGGTCCAGGCGTCGCCGCCGCCGTTCTCGTCGATCCATAGCCGGGTGTAGCCGCCGGAATAGGTCTGTTTCAGATAGCCGCCGGCATAGGCGGTGGCGCGGTCGACGCTCAGCAGGTTGCTGATGTCGATGGTTTCGCCGTCGGCGTAGTCGTTGAGGGTGGCGTGGGCCAGCTGGCCGAACACGAAACTGTCGACGCCGGCCCCGCCGGTGATCTTGGCCTCGGAGAAGATCACGATCGTGTCGTCGCCGTTCTCGCCGCGAAGCTCGACCCGCTGGCCGCTGGAGGCGACCAGATAGTCGTCGCCGTCGCCGCCCTCGGCGTAGGAGAAGGGCGTCAGGACGTCGTTCCCGCCACCGCCGCTGATGCGGTCCACGCCCTCGATGGTGTCGTTATGAGCGGTGCCGACCACATGCGTCACGAACAGGCGGTCGGCGCCGAACTCGTCGCTGGTCACAACCACCTCGCCGGAGGAGTCGCGCTGGATGACGACGCCTTGCGTTCCCGCGCCGTAGGTGACGCGGCCGGCCGTGGCGAAGACGTCGGCGTCGCCGTCGGCGGAGGCCTTGATGATCGCCCAGGACGCCTCGACCGTGTCCTCGCCGTTGCCGTCGATCACGATGGTGGCCTGCGTCGAGGCGAAATCGTCCAGAACGATCTGGTCGTTGCCGGCCCCGGCGTCCAGCACCCCGCCGTTGGCCGCGCCGTTGTAATAGTCGTCGCCGCCGAACAGCCTCAGGGTCACGTTGTCCAGGCCGCCCAGCATGTGGTCGCGATATTGCGTGCCCAGGTTCGAATAGAGGATGGCGGTGTAGCCGGGACCCGCCGCCAGCTTGTCGCCGACTAGCGAGGCGTATTGGCTGTCGTTGGACGGATCGCTGTCGCCGTTGACGTCGCCATCGGCCCAGTAGGACGGATCCACCGCCGTGCCGTCGCCCCAGAACCAGCCCAGCGATGTGCGATGGGCGCTGGTCCAGATCGGCGCCTCGTCGACGCTGTGGTCGCCGATAGCGTCGGCGAAGTCGCCCAGCCTGTCGCCCGTGCCGGCCGGAGGCTTGGTGATGATCGTCGCCCCCGTCTTGGCGACGATCCTCTGCAGCTCGTCCCAGTCCACGGGATCGAGCACCCACATCTCCGCCATGGCGTCATCCTCAGCGATCAGTGCGGGAAAGCTGCACGCGATCTCAGGTGGAGCCAAGTGACAATAGTCTGAAATTACTGGTGAAGCTTGGAAAGGGCGCGCGAACGGGCAGGGCTCCGCCTAACGCTGTTGCCCGATGCGGCCGGCGACCTTAGCAATAGCGGGTCACGCTTTTCGGGGGACTTTCATGTCACGCTTTCGTCTCGCGGCGCTGGTCACCAGCGCCATGGTCGCCGCTTCCTCGCCGGCCTTCGCGGCCACGGCGACCGATGTGGAGGTCGATGCGCTGCTGAAGGCTTCGGTGCTGACCCAGACCGATCCGGCAGCCCTGACCCAGCGCTGCGACGCGATCCTGGCGCTGTCGACCAAGGCCAAGACCGATCTGGAGGGCCGCAAGGGACCGGCGACCCTGAAGGACGACTTCGCCGCCTACGACACCCTGCTGCTGGGCCTGGGCGACGGCTCCAGCGAGATGTACCTGATCTCGCAGACCAGCCCCTCCAAGCCGGCGCGAGAGGCCGCCGAGGCCTGCGTGCCCAAGCTGTCGGACCTGAACACCGCCATCTCGCTGTCGCGGCCGATCTACGACCGGCTGTCCGGGATCCCGCTGGCCGGCCTGGACGACAAGACCAGCTTCACCCTGAAGAAGATGCTGACCAACTACCGGCTGGCCGGGGTCGACAAGGACGAGGCCACCCGCGCCAAGGTCGCGGCGCTGCAGAAGGAGATCACCGAGATCGGCCTGAAGTTCGCGGCCAACATCCGCGACGACAAGGGCGACATCAAGCTGAAGCCCGAGGATCTGGCCGGCCTGCCGCAGGACTATGTCGACAGCCACAAGCCCGGTCCGGACGGCGTGATCCACCTGACGGTCGACTATCCCGACGTGTTCCCGGTACTGGATTTCGCCAGCAAGCGAGACACCCGCAAGACCGTGATGACCGCCTTCCTCAACCGCGGCTGGCCGGCCAACGAGACGGTGCTGAAGTCGCTGCTGGAGAAGCGCTACGAACTGGCGCGGACCCTGGGCTACACCGACTACGCCACCCTGGTCACGGCCGACAAGATGATCGGCGATCCCCAGCGGGCGGCGCGTTTCCTGGACGAGGTCAATGTCGCGGCGCAGCCGGCGGCCGAGGCCGACATGGCCGAACTGACGGCCTTCGCCAAGACCATCGACCCGTCGATCACCCGCCTGGAGCGTTACGACAACGGCTACATGCAGAACCTGCTGCGCAAGCAGAAGTACGCCGTCGACGCCGCCGAGGTGCGCCAGTACTTCACCTACGACAAGGCGCGCGTCGGCATCTTCGGCCTGGTCTCGGACCTGTTCGGCGCCCAGTTCAAGCCATGGAACACCCCGGTCTGGGACAAGAGCGTCTCGGCCTGGGAGCTGTACGACAAGAGCGGCGCCCTGATCGGCCGCTTCTATCTCGACATGCATCCGCGCGACGGCAAGTACAACCACGCCGCCCAGTTCCCGATCCGTACGGGCGTGGAGGGGCGTCAGGTCCCGGTCGGGGCGCTGGTCTGCAACTTCCCCGCCGACGGACCGATGGACCACACCGACGTGGTGACTTTCCTCCACGAGTTCGGCCACCTGATCCATGCCCTCTATTCAGGCCATACCCAGTACGGCGTGGAATCCATGGGCAACCTGCAGTGGGACTTCATCGAGGCCCCGTCGCAGCTGCTGGAGGAGTGGACCTGGGATTACGACACGCTGAAGACCTTCGCTTCGAACCCCAAGGGCGAGCCCATTCCCCAAGCGCTGGTCGCCAAGATGAACGCCGGCCGCCGGTTCGGCGAACCGGGCATGTGGAAGCGCCAACTGGGCTACGCGGCGGTGTCGCTGAACTACTACAACCGCGCGCCGGACTTCGACCTGGCCACCCAGTTCGACACCCAGGTGCAGCGCTATTCGCTGTTCCCGTCGATGGCCGGCACGCACGACTACGCCAGCTTCGGCCACCTGGATGGCTATTCGGCGATCTACTACACCTACGTCTGGTCCAAGGCGATCGCGCTGGACCTGTTCACCGAGTTCGACAAGGGCGGCATGCGCAATCCGGCCGTGGCGGCGCGCTATCGCAAGCTGGTGCTGGAACCCGGCGGGTCGCAGGACGCCAATGTGCTGATCCAGAACTTCCTGGGCCGTCCGATGAGCCTGGAGGCGTTCAAGACCGACCTGCAGAAGAAGAGCGGGCAGAAGAAGTAGCCGGTCAGACCAGCCCCGACACCGGCTTCGCCGCCGCGCTGTCGGGGAAGACCGTGGTCTCCAACGCCGCGCGGTCGACGCCCATGTGCTCGGCCAGCACGCCCTTGAACAGGCCGCGCATGTCGAGGGTGGGGCGCACGTCGCGGTTCTCGAACAGGGCGTCCTGGCGCAGGGTGGGCCAGTCGCCGATGATCCCGCCCTTCTTCAGGCCGCCGCCCAGCACCAGGGCGGTGGAGCCCGTGCCATGGTCGGTGCCGCCTGTGCCATTGACCCGGGCGGTGCGGCCGAACTCGGTGGCGGCCACCACGACGGTGTTCTTCCACTCTTCGCCCAGACCCGTGTTCAGTCCGTCGAGCACGGCGTCCAGATAGGACAGGCGGGTGTTCAGCTGGCCCACCTGGCCGGCGTGGGTGTCCCACCCGTCCAGCGAGATGGCGGCGATGCGCGGCCCGCCGTCCTGCACCATGAAGCCGGCCAGGGTGGCGCCCAGCTTGCGCGCCGCTTCGCGACCCTGGCGCTGGGTGGCGATGGCCGGGGGCGGCGGCGGCATGGCCTGGGTGGCGACGGCGTTCTGCCACATGGGCTTGGACGCCATTGGGGGAGCCATGGCGGCCGCGTCGGTCGAGACGGGCGTCGGGGCTGGGTTAAGGGCGGTCATCGCCGCCTGGGCCATGGCCTCGGTCTCCAGGCCTCGCGCGAAGGCGGGGCCCATCATCGGGTCGGACTTGTAGAGGTCCTGCAGCAGGGTGGGCAGGCGGGCGGTCTCGTCGACCCCCGCGCCCGGCGACCAGCTGGCGGCCTGGACCTTGCCCCGCAGGATCAGTGGCGCGGTGGCGCCCACCGACAGGGCCTCGACCTTTGACGGCCCCAGGACTTCCAGCGTGCGGTTCAGCCAGCCGGTATTGATCCCGTATACCTGGGCCGCGCCGGTCTCCAGCACGTCCTGGGCCTCGAAGTGCGAGCGGGCGCGGTCGGGGCTGGCGATGGCCGGCGCGATGCGGGCCTGGCCCTTCAGCGCCAGGGCGTGGACCGACTCCAGGGCCGGGTGCAGGCCGAAGGTCCCGTCCAGCTTCAGCGCCTGGTCGGGCGCCACCGCCACCGCGCCGCGCAGGGCGGCATAGTCCGGATCGCCGACCGGCGGGCTGACGGTCAAGCCATCCATGCCGCCCCGACAGATCACCACCACCATCTTGCGTTTGGCCATCGCCCCTTCGGCGGCGAAGGCCGAACCACCCACGAAACTGACCGTGACGCCCAGGCCGGCGGCCTGCTGGAGCAGCGAGCGACGAGAAAGAGGAGCGTTCATCGGCGTTGAAACTCCGGGCTCATCAGCAGCAGGGCCATGGCCTCGCGGCGGGTCTCGGCCCGGGCCACGGCCTTGGCCACCGGCGGGGTCAGGCGCGCGCCCAGGGCCGACTGGGCGAAGGCGTCGGGGTCCAGCCGGTCGGCGGTGACGGCGGCGAAGCCCTCGCTGAACCTCAGGCGCTTGATCAGGGCGTCGGGCGCGCACCAGGTCTGGGCCTGGTCGTCCCAGCCCTTGGGGGAGGGGGCCGAGAACGGCTTCTGGCCCAGGCCCGTCAGCACCGGCGACAGCTTGCCGATGGCCGACGGCTCGGCGCCCACCGCCCGCCAGGTGGAGATGGCGAACTCGTAGGGGGTCTTGAACTTGGCGGGCGTCGGGTCCCAGGCCTCGGGCGAGGCGACCAGGGTGCGGGCCAGCTGGTCCAGCCGGCCGCCGCTGTCGAGGTAGCTCTTCTCCAGCCGGGCGACGAGGGTGGGCGGCGGCGCATCGTTGACGAAGTGGACGGCCAGCTTGGTCGCCAGGTGACGGGCCGTGTGGGGGCTGGCGGCGAGGTCGGCCATCACCGCCAGGGCCTGGTCCTCGCCGCCCTGCGGATAGCGCTTGCCCATCACCGTCCGCGCGCCGGGCTCGTGGGCGTTGTCGCGGAACAGGAAGCGATGGGCATTGGGGTCCTGGGGGCGGCCGACGCTGAAGCCGGTCATGGCCCGGGCGAATTCGGTGACGTCGGTTTGGGAATAGCCGGCGTCGACGCCGACCGTGTGCAGCTCCAGGATCTCGCGGGCCAGGTTCTCGTTCAGCCCACCGGCGTCGTCGGCGTTCTGGCGGCGACGCAGATAGGCCGCCGCCTTGCTGTCGGGGCCGACCGAGCGGGTCTGGTCCAGATACAGCAGCATGGCTGGATGGGTGGACGAGGCCACCAGCAGGTCCTCGAAGCGGCCGAAGACGTGCGGGCGGATGGCCTCCTGCTCGAACGGCCCCACGATCGTGGCGGTGGTCAGCTTGGTGGCCGAGACGGTGAAGTGGTTGGCCCAGAACAGCGTCCAGCGCTCGCGGAAGGCCGCGTCGGTGTTCGTCCCCAGCCGGGCGCGGGCCAGGAAGTCGCTCCCGGCCTGGTCGCGCAGCATCTTTTGGGCGTCCTTCACCGGATCGGCCTTGGGGTCGCCGTCGGCCTTGGCGGCCTGCTTCTGCATCCGGTAGTCGACCAGTTCGGCCAGGCGCTGGGCCGAGCTTTCGCCGTCGCTTTCCGGCTGGTCGGCGCCTTCGGGGCGGATCTGGGCGGTCAGGAAGCCCTGGGGATCGCTGCGGGCCGCCGCGATCTCGCCCGGCCGCGCGCCCAGGCCGAAGCGGGTGGCGGCGATGGCGGCCATCATCTCGTCGGACGGAAGGCTCAAGCCGGAGATCTCCCAGGGATCGCCCGCTCTTGCGTCGGACGCATTGTTTGATCCATTCAACGCGTCGAAATCGCTCTTTTGATGTCCGGACCGAAAAGAAGTTCCCCTTGGCCGACAAGCCCGACCTGCTGCAACGTCCCCGACGCTTCTACAAGGCCGCCACCGCCGGTCCTGTGGAGGGCGGCTTCGCCGTGCTGCTGGACGGGCGCACCCCCAAGTCGCCGGCCAAGTCGCCGCTGGTTCTGCCGACCCTGGCCCTGGCCCAACTGGTCGCGCAGGAGTGGGAGGCCCAGGTCGAGGTGATCGACTCCACCGCCATGCCCGCCACGCGCCTGGCCTTCACCGCCATCGACCGCATCCGCGAGACCCGGGCCGAGGTGGCGCGCGAGGTCTCGGCCTATGCCGGCTCGGACTTGCTCTGCTACTGGGCCGAGCACCCCACGCCCCTGGTCGAGCGCCAGAAGCGCGACTGGGGCGGCATGCTGGACTGGGCGCGGGCGGAGCTGGACCTGCACCTGAAGCCGGCCAGCGGGATCATCCACACCGCCCAGTCGCCGGCCGCCCTGGCCTCGGTCGAGGCCCTGGCCCTGACCATGGACGACTTCACCCTGGCCGGCGTCGCCTACGGCGCGGGCCTGCTGGGCTCCACGGTGCTGGCCCTGGCCCTGCGGGCGGGCAAGGTGACGGGGCGCAAGGCCCTGGACCTGTCGCGGCTGGAGGAGATCTTCCAGGCCGAGACCTGGGGCCAGGACGCCGAGGCCGTGGCCCGCGCCGAGGCCCTGGCTGTCGAGGCCCAGGTGCTGGAGCGCTGGTTCGCGGCGCTGAGGCGTTGAAGACCGTCGTCCTTTACGTCCTGGCCGCCGCTTTCGAGATCGGCGGCTGCTACGCCTTCTGGCGGTGGTTGAAGCAGGGCCAGTCGGCGCTGTGGGCGGCGGTCGGGATCGTGGCCCTGGCGGTGTTCGCCTGGCTGCTGACCCGGGTGGACAGCCCCGCCGCCGGCCGGACTTTCGCGGCCTATGGCGGCCTCTACATCGCCGCCTCGCTGGTCTGGATGCGGGTGGTGGAAGGTCTGCGACCGGATCGTTGGGACTTGGCCGGCGCGGCCGTCTGCCTGGTCGGCGCCGGGATCATTCTGTGGGCGCCCAGGGCCGCCTGACGTCCTTAAGCGTCTCCGCGATCATTGCTGCACTGCCGCAGGGTACGGCTTGCCACGTAAAGCTCGCGCCATTACGGCTCGCCCCATAAGGTGGCAGCCAAGGCCCAGTAGAGAGCAGGGGAGCGTCCGCGTGCAGCATATTCTCGAGGAACTCGATCGTCGTCGCGAGCAGGCCCGGGCCGGCGGCGGCGAAAAGCGCGTGGCCGCCCAGCACGCCAAGGGCAAGCTGACCGCGCGCGAGCGCATCGACCTGCTGCTGGACGAGGGTTCGTTCGAAGAGTTCGACATGTTCGTCGAGCATCGCGGCGTCGAGTTCGGCATGGCCGAGCAAAAGGTCCCCGGTGACGGCGTCGTCACCGGCTGGGGCACGATCAACGGCAAGGTCGTCTACGTCTTCTCCAAGGATTTCACGGTGTTCGGCGGTTCGCTGTCGGGCGCCCACGCCCAGAAGATCGTCAAGGTCCAGAAGATGGCCATGAAGGTCGGCGCGCCGATCATCGGCCTGTTCGACGCCGGCGGCGCGCGCATCCAGGAGGGCGTCGACAGCCTGGCCGGATACGCCGACATCTTCCTCGAGAACGTCATGGCCTCGGGCGTGGTGCCGCAGATCAGCGTGATCATGGGCCCCTGCGCCGGCGGCGACGTCTACAGCCCGGCCATGACCGACTTCATCTTCATGGTGAAGGACACGAGCTACATGTTCGTGACCGGCCCTGACGTCGTGAAGACCGTGACTAACGAGGTCGTCACCGCCGAGGAACTGGGCGGAGCTCGGGTGCACGCGGCCAAGTCGGGCGTGGCCGAAGGCGCGTTCGAGAACGACCTGGAGGCTCTGACCCAGGTGCGCCGCCTGGTCGATTTCCTGCCGTCGTCCAACCGCGAGCCGGCCCCTGAGCGCGAGAGCTTCGACGAGGCCTATCGCGCCGAGGCCAGCCTCGACACCCTGATCCCCAGCGATCCGGGCAAGCCCTACGACATGAAGGAACTGATCCTGAAGATCGTCGACGAGGCGGATTTCTTCGAGATCTCAAGCGAGTGGGCCAAGAACATCGTCGTCGGCTTCGCCCGCATGGACGGCGAGAGCGTGGGCATCGTCGCCAACCAGCCTCAGGTGCTGGCCGGGGTGCTGGACATCGACTCCAGCCGCAAGGCCGCCCGCTTCGTGCGGTTCTGCGACGCCTTCAACATCCCGATCATCACCCTGGTCGACGTCCCGGGCTTCATGCCGGGCACCAAGCAGGAGTACGGCGGCCTGATCAAGCACGGCGCCAAGCTGCTGTTCGCCTATGCCGAGGCCACCGTGCCGAAGATCACCCTGATCACCCGCAAGGCCTATGGCGGGGCCTATGACGTGATGAGCTCCAAGCACCTGCGCGGCGACTTCAACTACGCCTGGCCCACCGCCGAGATCGCGGTCATGGGCGCCAAGGGCGCGGTCGAGATCATCTTCCGCCAGGAAGCCAAGGACCCCGAGGCCCTGGCCGCCCGCGAGGCCGAGTACAAGGAACGCTTCGCCAATCCGTTCGTGGCGGCGTCGCGCGGCTATATCGACGACGTGATCATGCCCCACAACACCCGCAAGCGGATCGTGCGGGCGCTGAAGAGCCTGAAGGGCAAGGAACTGTCCAACCCCTGGAAGAAGCACGACAACATCCCGCTTTAGGGGACGCGGCTGGGGACACGCGCATGCGCGTGTCCCCAGCCGTTGTACCGTCTACTTCGCCACGTCCATCGTCACGCTGAGCGTGCCGTCCGGATTGCCCATCGACTTGGGAACGCCGCCGAAGGCGCCGGCATAGGTCGGCGCCAGCAGGCCTTGGAACGCCGAGACCGGCACGGTGACCTCGTAGTCGCCCTCCGAATACGGCCCGACCACATAGGGATCGATGATCGCCGTCAGGCCGCCGATCTTGCCGGGCAGGGCCGAGGGAGCGGGGACCAGCACCGTCTCGCTCCACTTGGGGCACGAGAACATGTCGTTCAGCGGCACGGCGCCCTCGCGGTGGGTCTTGGCCGTGGCCACGGCGTCGCAGATGGCCTTGTCCAGCGCGCTCATGTCGGCGCCGTCGCGGAACAGGGCCTTGGGCAGGATTTCCTTGTTGGCGGCGGTGTCCCACAGCAGCGACGCGCCGCCGTGATTGGGGTGAGCGCCGCCGGTGTCTTCGAACCACAGGGCGCGCAGGGCCACCAGGGACGGGGCCTCGGCGGCCAGGAACCACTGGCCTTGCCGGCCGTAGGGCCGCCACGGGAACTGGCCGGTCGAGGCCTTGCGGTCGCTCTCGGCCTTGGCCGCGAAAGTCTTCAGCCCCGCCACCTCGCGGTCGTAGAGCATGGTGTGCAGGGCCGGATAGTTGGCGATCTCGGCGGGCAGGCGCAGGGCGACCTTGGCGGCCGCGTCGGTCTGGTCGAAGGCCAGGGGGCGGACGGGCGCGGCCGGCGCCGCCGGGGCCGGAGCGGCGGCCGGTGCGGGCGGCGGCGGCTGGCTCGTCTTGGGGCCGCAGCCGGCCAGGGCGGCGGCGAGACCGAAGGCTGCTATCGAGGCGGCGATCACGGGGGTTTTCATCGTCATCACTCCTGAACGCGGCTCGCGCTCGACCGGCTCCACCGTGCCGCGCCTTGCTCGGGCCGTCCATCGCGCGATTTTCGGGGATGGGAGCGGCGGCCGTTTGCCGCTAGACCGGCGAAGGGCTGGACGGAGGGGACGATGAGGCTTCGGGGATCTTGGATCGTGCCGGCTGTCGGCGCGATCCTGCTGAGCGCGTGCTCGACCACCGCGCCACCGCCGCCGACAGGCCTGGCCGGACCGGCGGCCGCGCCCGCCGGGATGAAGTGGAACGCCTTCGCCACGCCCGACGACGAAAGGCGCCTGGCCTATGGTCTGCCCGACAGCGACGTGGTCGGGATCACCTTCTCGTGCCGCCGCAAGACCCCGGTCGTCGGCTTCTCCACCACCGTGGCCAAGGGCAAGGCGGGGGGCGGGACCATCCGTTTCCGGTCGGGCAAGGCCGAAGGCCGCTACGCCGCCCGACTGATCCCGTCGGAACTGATCGACGGCCTGGAAGCGGCCGGCGACATATCGCTGACCGACGCCGTCCTGATCGCCTTCGAGAAGACCGGCCTGATCAGTCAGGTCGAGGACAAGACCTATCCTCAGGACGCCCGCACGGACGCGGAACGAGCGGATATCAAGCGCTTCTTCGGCTTCTGCCGAGGCTGACCGGAGCCTCGCCCCACGGGCGAGGACCTTTCGGTTGACGCCCGCTCGGGGGCGCCGTTCAAATGCCCGGGCCCGCGTCGGGGCGTACAGCATGGCCGCGACTCGAGAGATGGACGACCAGGCCGCCTTCATCCAGAGAGTCGAGGCCCTGCGCGCCGGGGTCGATCGGCGGCTGGCCGAGCTGGCCCCGGCCGTGGGCTCGGCGCCCGACCGGCTGGTCGAGGCCGTCCGCTACAGCCTGCTGGCCCCCGGAAAGCGTTTCCGCCCGATGGTGACCCTGCTGGCCGCCGCCGAGTGCGGGGCGCCGGAAGGGGCGGCCCTGGACGCGGCCTGCGCCTTCGAGATGGTCCACGCCGCCTCGCTGATCCTGGACGACCTGCCGGCCATGGACGACGCCGGCCTGCGGCGGGGCCTGCCGACCATCCACCGGGCCTTCGACGAGGCCACGGCGATCCTGGCCGGGGTGGGACTGCTGAATCACGCCTACGCCACCATCGCCGCCGATACGGGCCTGCCGGCCCCGCTGCGCGCCGAACTGGCGGGCCGAGCGGCCCAGGCGGTGGGCTTTTCGGGCCTGATCGCCGGCCAGGCCCGCGACCTGTTCGACCGCGACCAGACCCGCGACCAGGCCGCCCTCGAACGGCTCAATCACGAGAAGACCGGCGTCTTGATCATCGCCGCCGCCCAGGGCGGGGCCCTGATCGCCGGCGCCTCTGACGCGACGGTCGAGGCTCTGGGCCTGTTCGCCCGCCATATCGGCCTGGCCTTCCAGATCCGCGACGACCTGATCGACGCCCAGGGCTCGGCCGAGGGCGCGGGCAAGGACGTCGGCAAGGACGCGGCCATGGCCACCGTGGTCTCGACCCTGGGCCTGGCCGGCGCCCGCCAGGCCATGGACGAGCACCTGGCCGAGGCCTCGGCGGCCTTGGACCGCGCCGGCTGCGGCGGGCTCTTGGGCCGCTATGTCGGCGAGCTGTTCGCCCGGCGCAAGGCGGCGGCGTGAGCGAGGCGGAGACCGCGCCGGACCCTATCCTGAGCGTGACCGGCGTGGTCCACGCCTATGGCGACAGGCCCGCCCTGCGCGGCGTCGACCTGAGCTTGCGGCCCGGCGAGATCTACGCCCTGCTGGGTCCCAACGGGGCTGGCAAGACCACCCTGATCCGCGCGATCTGCGGCCGCATCCGGCCCGACGGCGGGGTGGTGCTGCTGCAGGGCCGCGATCCTGCTCGCGTCCCGGCCGCTCGGGCGGGCCTGGGCTTGGTCCCGCAGGAGATCGCTCTCTATCCCAACCTGACGGTGGCCGAGAACGTCGAGACCTTCGCGGCCCTGTCGGGCGTACCGCGCGCGGCCATGGCGGCGGCCGTGCGGCGGGCGCTGGACCTGACCCGCACGGCCGACCGCGCCGACGAGCCGGTCAAGCGCCTGTCGGGGGGCTATCAGCGCCGGGCCAACATCGCCGCCGCCATCGTCCACGAGCCGTCGCTGCTGATCCTGGACGAGCCGACGGTAGGGGTGGACGTGGACGCCCGCGAGGCGGTGGACGCGGTGATCCGGGGCCTGCGCGACCTGGGCGTGGCGGTGCTGATCACCACCCACGACCTGGACCAGGCCGGCGCCCTGGCCGACCGGGTGGGCTTCCTCAGCGATGGCTGGATGGCGCTGGAGGGCGCGCCGAGAGCCCTGATCGCCGAGGCGTTCGGGGCGCGGATGGAGATCCTGGTCCACCTGGCCGAGGCGGTCGATCCGGCCGGCGAGCGCCGGCTAACCGCCGAGGGCCTGGCGCCCACGCGCCGGCCCGGGGTCTGGGCGCGGCTGGACGCCGACGGCTATGCAGCGGCCGGACAACTGGACGCGCGCCTGCGCGAGGTGGGCCTGGTCCCGCGCGAGATCGGGGTGCGCGAGCCCTCCCTGACCCACCTGTTTAGCCTGGTGGCCGAGCGGGCCGAGGCCGCATGAGCCTTCGCCCGGCGATGATCGCGGCCATGACGCGGGTGATGGCGCTGGACCTGTGGCGCGACCGCGGGGCGCTGCTGATGACCTTCCTGCTGCCGCCGCTGGTGTTCCTGATCTTCTCGTCGGTGTTCGCGGGCGCGACGGGCGACAACATCCAGCTGAAGCTGGCGGTGGCCGACGTGGCGCGGACGGCGGACTCGGGGCGGCTGGCGATGGCGCTGACCAAGTCCTCCGACGTGCGGGCCGAGCTGGTGTCGCCGGCGACGGCCGAAGAGGTCCGCCGACGGGTCAAGGCCGGTCAGGCCGATGCGGGCCTGGTGATCCGATCCGATCCGGCCTCGGCCGAGAAGCCCTTCCTGATCGTGGCCGACCCCAGCCGCGCCGTCGCCGCGCCCCTGGCCCAGGCCCGGGTGCAGCAGGTGCTGGCCGCCGCCCTGCCGGACGTCGCCATGCGCCGCACGGTGGCCCAGCTGGAGCCGGCCCTGGGCGGGCTCAGCGACGAGCAGGTCGAGAACGCCGACAGCGCCGCGGCCCTGCTGCGCGACACGCCGCCCAAGGCCGGCGACGACGGCGGCTTCTTCGACCGCGAGGCGGTGCGCGAGACCAAGGCGGGCGGCGGGGTGATCGCCTATTATGCCGGGGCGGTGACGATCCTGTTCTCGCTGTTCTCGGCCATGCAGGGCGCGCTGGGCCTGATGGAGGAGCGGCGCACCGGCGTGGCCGACCGCCTGCTGGCCGGGGTGGCGGGCATGGGGCCGGTGGTCAGCGGCAAGTTCGTGTTCCTGGTCGGCCAGGGGCTGGTCCAGGCCCTGACGATCTTCGCCACCGCCCAGCTGGTCTACGGCGTGGCGGTGGTCCAGCACGCGGGGCCGTGGTTCCTGACCACCCTGGCGGCCAGCGCCTGTTCGGCGGGGTTGGCCCTAGGACTGGTCTCGGTCTGCCGCACGCGCGACCAGGCCCAGATGCTGTCGACCTTCGTGATCCTGATCCTGGCGGCCGTCGGCGGCAGCATGGCCCCGCGCTTCCTGATGCCGCCCTGGCTGCAGCAACTGGGCTGGCTGACGCCGCACGCCTGGGTGATCGAGGCCTACCAGGCCATCCTCTGGCGCGACGCGGGGATCGGCGCGGTGTATAAGGCCTGGGGCGTGCTGACGCTGGCCGGCCTCGCGGGCCTGGCCGTCGCGCACGTGTCGGCGCGCCAGTTGCGGCGGTAGGAGACGATGGAAAGACTAGGCCTCTACCTGGCCCTGTTCCTGGGCGCCCTGGCCTTCATGGAAGGCTTCGCCTGGGTCACCCATCGCTATGTCATGCACGGCGTCGGCTGGGTCTGGCACAGGTCTCACCACGAGCCGCGCACCGGCGCCTTCGAGCTGAACGACCTGTTCGCGGTGGTCTTCGCCGCTCCGGCCATCGTGGCGATCTATTTCGGGGTGCACGGCGTCCCGTGGCTGCTGCCCATCGGCCTGGGGATCACGGCCTATGGCGCGATCTATTTCGTTTTCCACGACGGCATGGTGCATCAGCGGTTCAAGGTCCCGCTGGGCAAGTCGCGCTATTGGAAGCAGCTGATCCAGGCCCACCGCATCCATCATGCCGTGCACACCAAGGATGGGGCGGTGTCGTTCGGCTTCCTGCTGGCGCGGCCGGTGCGGGAGCTGAAGGCCAAGCTTCGGGAAAAGGGCGTCGACGCCTGAGATCGAAACGCCGCCAATGCGCGGCTGGGGGAGGGGGAAGAAATGACGGAAACAACGATCAAGACGCCCTGGCATCTGTGGCTGGTGGGCGTGGTCGCCGTGCTGTTCAACTTCATCGGCGTCTTCGACTTCACGATGAGCAAGGTCCAGGGCGCGGCCTATATGGCCAGCGCGGGCATGACCCCGGCCCAGATCGCTCACTATCAGGACATGCCGTTCTGGATGACCGCCGACTGGGCCCTGGGCGTGTTCGGCGCCTTCGCCGGCTCGGTGCTGATCCTGCTGCGCCACAGGTTGGCCTGGCCGGTGCTGGCGGTGTCGCTGGCGGCCTTTCTGGTGAGCCTGCTCTACACCTATGTGCTGACTGACGGCGGCAAGATCATGGGGCCGCAGATGGGGGTGACCAGCGCGATCATCGCGGGGTTGCTGGCGTTTTTCGTTTGGTACGCGTGGTGGATGACGCGGCGCGGGGTGTTGAAGTAGAGGCCCGAGCGGCCCGCACTTGCCCCCTTCGGGCCTTCGGCCCTCCTTCCCCCGTAGGGGGAAGAGGACGCGGTTGTTGCGGCAGCGCGCGTCCTCCGCCCCCTACGGGGGCGGACAGACCGCGCAGCGGTCAGGTGGGGGCAAGTCGGTGCGCCTCGGCGCCTAGATTCGCGACCACATCGCCGGCCGTTCGGGCGCCTTGCCCCAGCGATCCACCGTCGTCGCCCGCAGAGCCAAGACCCCGCCTTCCAGCGCTCGCCAGGCCTTCATCCGGCCGCTGACCACCACCCGTTCGTCCCAGGCGCCGGTTCCGGCCTTCACGACGTCCAGGCCGATCTGGCGATAGACCCCGCGCGCCGCGCCGATGGCCCACGCGCAGCGGAACGGCAGGTCGCGCAGACCCCAGCGGGCCGAGGCGTAGTAGGGCTCGGCGGCATCGACGAGACGCCGGGCCAGGGCCGCCACGGCCGGCCGATGGGCCGGATCGGCGACCACATCCTCCGGCACGCCCAGCTCGGCTAGCCAATCGCCGGGCACGTAGACCCGGCCGTTTCTCGCGTCCTCGACGATGTCGCGGGCGATATTGGTCAGCTGGAAGGCCAGGCCCAGGTCCTGAGCGCGGCGCAGGGTGGGCAGGGCGTCGGGCTTCACGCCCATGACCAGGGCCATCATCGTCCCGACCACGCCGGCCACGCCCCAGCAGTATTCCAGCAGTTCGTCGAGCGTGGCGTAGCGACGGCCGGAGACATCCATCGCGAAGCCGTCGATCATGTCCAAAGCATAGCGTTCGGGGATGCCCCGGCGCAGGGCCACGGTCTGGAAAGCGGCGAACACCGGATCGGTGGGCGTCTCGCCCGCCAGGGCCGCGCGGGTCTGGGCGTAGAGGGCTTCCAGCCGCGCGGGGGCGTCGGCCACCGGGCTCATGCCGTGGCCCAGGGTCTGGCCGTCGATCACGTCGTCGCAGTGACGGCACCAGGCGTACAGCATCTCGGCGTCGGCCCGGGTCTGGGCGTCGAACAGGGCGGCGGCGGCGGCGAAGCTCTTGGAGCCCTTCTGGATCGCCTCGCGACTCTGGGCCTGTAAGGCGTCGCTCATTCAGCCGGCCTCATCGCCGCCGTCGATGGAGTCGTAGTCGTCGATCATCAGCCCCGCCGTCGCCTTGGCCGAACCGACCACGCCGGGGATGCCCGCGCCCGGGTGCGTTCCGGCCCCGACGAAATAGAGGTTGGGGATCACGTCGTCGCGGTTGTGGGTGCGGAAGAAAGCGCTCTGGGTCAAGATCGGCTCCAGCGAGAAGGCCGCGCCCTTCCAGGCGTTGAGGTCGGTCACGAAGTCGTCCGGCGTGATGAAGCGGCTGGTGACGAGATTGGCCGAAAGTCCTGGAATGTAGTGCTTTTCCAGATAGGCCAGGATCTTGTCGCGATACTTCGGCCCCTCGACCGACCAGTCGATGTTCGCCGTCTGCAGGTTGGGCACGGGTGACAGGGCGTAGAAGGCCGAGCAGCCTTCCGGCGCCATGGCCGGGTCGCTGGCGGTGGGGTGGTGCAGGTACAGCGAGAAGTCGTCGGCCAGGCCGTCCTTGCCGTAGATCTCGCCGATCAGCTCGCGATAGCGATTGCCGAAGCAGATGGTGTGGTGGCGGATCTCGGGGTGGGTGGTCTTCAGCCCGAAATAGACCACGAACAGCGAAGGGCTCCAGCGCTTGGCCTCCAGGGCCTTGCCCACCTTGGCCCCGCGTGGATCGTCCGCCAGCAGGGCCCTGTAGGTGTGCATCACGTCGGCGTTGGAGGCGACGGTGTCGAAGGCCTCGAACTGGCCGTCGGCCTTGATCACCCCGGTGACGCGGCCGGCCTTGGTGGTGATCTTCTGGATGGGCGCGTTCAGATGGATCACGCCGCCCAGGTCTTCGAACAGCTTCGCCAGCGCCCGGATCAGGGCGTGGGTGCCGCCGCGCGGGAACCAGACGCCGCCGCGTCGTTCCAGGGCGTGGATCAGGGCGTAGATCGACGAGGTGGCGAACGGGCTGCCGCCGACCAGCAGGCTGTGGAACGACAGCGCCTGGCGCACGTGCTCGTCTTTCACGAAGCCGGCGACTTTGTCGTAGACGCTGCGCCAGGCCTGCAGCTTCATCAGGGCCGGCGCGCTGGCGATCATGCTGCCGAAGTCGAGGAACGGCACGGCGCCCAGCTCGACATAGCCCTTTTGGTAGAGCTCTTCCGAATAGGCGTGGAAACGGCGATAGCCCTCGACGTCGGCCGGGTTGCGCTTGGCGATCTGGGCGTCGAGCTGTTCCTGGTCGTTGACGTAGTCGAAGACGTCGCCGTCTTCCCAGACCAGCCGGTAGAACGGATCGACCGGCAGCAACTCGACATAGTCCTCGATCCGGCGGCCGGAGAGTTCGAACAGCTCCTTCAGGCAGTCGGGATCGGTGACCACCGTCGGGCCGGCGTCGAAGGTGAAGCCCTCCTGCTCCCAGACATAGGCCCGGCCGCCGGGCTTCTCGCGCCCTTCGAAGACGGTGACGTCGAAGCCCGAGGCCTGCAGGCGGACGGCCAGGGCCAGTCCGCCGAATCCGGCGCCGATCACGGCGGCCTTCGGCTTTGGCGTCGTCGTCATGCGTCCTGTCCCCCGAACACCGAGCTTTCGCCGATGCATTTGATGGCCGCCGAGATCGGCACCGGCGGCTTGCCGACCAGGATGCGGATCTTGTCGAACCGCGTCAGCCGCGCCGCATAGAAGCGTTGGATCAGGCCCGGCGACAAGCGGTAGAAGCGCTCCAGCACCTTGTAGCGGTCCTCGGGCGCGCAGGCCCGGAACAGCATGCGGTTCAGCAGGCGCAGGAACCGCCGCCGCCGCCAGACCGACTTGGACTGGGCCTCGACGCAGGCGCGCACGGCGGCGCTGGTGACGCGGGGCAGGGCGGCCACGGCCTCGGCCAGGCGCGCGGCGTCGGGCAGGGAATAGCCGGTGGTCGGCTGGAACAGGGCCGCGCGCAGGCCCACCTCGGCGACCTGCGGCCGGGCCTCCCGCCAATAGGCCTCGATGTCGCCTCCCAGGGCGATGGGCAGGACGCCTTCTTCCTCGCGCTCGACCTCTACGATCTTCCAGCCCTGGGCCTTGGCGTAGGCGGCGATGGCCTTGCGCAGGGCCGCGCGGTTCAGGGCTGGGCCGTCGCTGTAGCGGGTGTCCTCGACCAGCACCCGCGTGGCGTCCAGCGGCAGGACGTAGACGAAGCGATAGCCGTCGTCCTGCGGGACGGTGGCGTCCATGATGATCGGCCGGGTCAGGCCGTGGGGGGCGGCCAGGCGCAGGCCCTGGCCGACGAACTTCTGGTAGCCCAGGGCCAGGCTCCGGCTCTTGCGCGGCCCGCGGCCGTCGATCACCGCCCCGGCCACGATCACCCGGCCATCGGCCAGGGTCACCTGGTGCGGATTGACGTCCGACACGGTGGCCGAAAGCCAGGCGTCGGCGCCTAGCGTAGCGGTCACCACCTGATGCAGGCGCTGGGAGGTGATGGCCAGGTAGTCGGTCGGCAGGTGGCGGCTGTGCCCGGGGAAGCGCACCTCGTAGCCCGACCAGCGGTGGACGATCAGCGGTCGCAGCCAGCCGGCCACGGCGGGATCGACGTCGGTGGCGAAGTGGCACCAGGTGTGTTCGCCGCCGATGGTGGGGCCCTGCTCCAGCAGCACCACGCGCAGCCGGGGCCGCAGGCTCTTGAGCCGCAGGGCGATCAGGCTGTTGGCCAGGCCGCCGCCCACCAGGACGACGTCGGCGCGTTGGGAGGGGAACGCGGACACCATGCTTCGGCTCTAGCATGATTGGACGAAGCTCAAGCGACTTCCGATGCGCGTCCGCACATATTGCGTGCGACCGGGGGAGGCGGTAGGCAGCGCGCGAACAGGAGGCGCCGATGTCGCAAGCCAGAATCATCGACGGCAAGGCCTTCGCGGCCCAGCTGCGCGAGCAGGTCGCCGCCGAGGTCGCCGCTCTGAAGACCGAGCATGGCCTGACCCCGGGTCTCGCCGTGGTGCTGGTCGGCGAGGATCCGGCCAGCCAGGTCTATGTGCGCAGCAAGGGCGAGCAGACCACCGCCGCCGGCATGCATTCGGAAACCCACCGCCTGCCGGCCGAAACCACCCAGGCCGAGCTGCTGTCGCTGGTCGACCGCCTGAACGACGACCCGGCCATCCACGGCATCCTCGTGCAGTTCCCCGTGCCCGACCACATGAGCCAGATGGCGGTGGTGGCGGCGATCTCGCCCGACAAGGACGTCGATGGCCTGACCGTGACCAACGCCGGGCGCCTGGCCAGCGGCCTGCCGGCCCTGACCGCCTGCACGCCTGCCGGCTGCATGGTGCTGCTCAAGGACGTGGTCGGCGATCTGCGCGGCAAGCGGGCGGTGGTGATCGGCCGCTCCAACCTGATGGGCAAGCCGATGGCCCAGCTGTTGCTGGCCGCCGACTGCACCGTCACCATCGCCCACTCGCGTACGGCCGACCTGCCGGCGGTCTGCCGCGAAGCCGACATCCTGGTGGCCGCCGTGGG
Organism: Caulobacter sp. GW821-FHT09B08; assembly: GCF_059418225.1. Taxonomy (NCBI): domain Bacteria; kingdom Pseudomonadati; phylum Pseudomonadota; class Alphaproteobacteria; order Caulobacterales; family Caulobacteraceae; genus Caulobacter; species Caulobacter sp. GW821-FHT09B08. The sequence goes on from NZ_JBWKPL010000005.1 coordinate 253,496, forward strand.
CCGTCCCCAGATGGTCAAGGCCGACTGGATCAAGCCGGGCGCCACGGTCATCGACGTGGGCATCAACCGCATCCCCAAGGAAGACGGCAAGACCCGCCTGGTCGGCGACGTCGACTTCGAGGGCGCGAAGGAAGTCGCCGGCGCCATCACCCCGGTGCCGGGCGGGGTGGGGCCGATGACCATCGCCATGCTGCTGGCCAACACCGTCAGCGCCGCCAAGCGGCTGAACGGCATCGCGGAATAGGGTGGTCCATCCAGGGCTTCTCAGCCCGATGATGTTTGATCACACGTCGCGAAAGTAGTCGCGCAAGCGCGTATAGGCTTCCAGCACGAGGGGACGATCCCGCTTTAGCGACGCAATGTAGGGTGAGCACTTGTCGTAGTAAAAGCTCATGTTTCCCTTCAGGTTTTTCTCGATTAGCTCGAGGTCGAGGTCGCCGCGTTCGACACCGGCCGATATGAACTCGAAGTAGTTCAGGATGTAGCGAAGGGATTGGACCGGATCGTGATCCTTGGGATCGGTCGAACTGACCAGGCGATCGATTTCGGCCTTGGTTACCTGCGGGAAGGGGCCGTCGCCGAATGCGACATTGAACGTCTTCAGATGGTTGACGAAAGCGGGCTGGGCGAACCTGGTCGCCACGATATTGATGGTGTGCTGCACGCGCGCGTTTCGATGGGCCACCCAGCCGGCGACGCCCCAGCCAATGGCGGCTACCGCGATCGCCGCGACCGTGGCCGTCGCGGCGAACAGGGGATAGGTGTCGGAGTCTTCCAGGTCGGCCTTGCCGAGCAAGGCGGCGGCAGCGGCGGCGCAGCCCAGCGCGATGACAACGACCAACAGCGGAACCGGGGTGAACGGACTCGAAATCCGCAGTTTGCTATATGACGAGAACTGGGAGGTTTGGCGTATCGCTCTTTGCTCGGCCACGCTGGCCGCGCGCCGGAACCTCTCTTCCTCGACTTGCGTGAGTTGGAACGGCGCGAGCGAGACGCTGTCTCCCCCGCTGTGGATCGCTCGGAGAATGTCGCGGCGGATTTGAGGGGATCGGAAGACCAAAGCCTTGCGCCATATAGCAAAACAGCCCCTTTCGGGGCTGTTGAATCTCAAGAGGATTCGATGCGATTAACCGCCGGGGATATCTTCAGCACGCATTGGAATCTCCATCCGTTGGCCTGAATATAGGAGTGACATATTGGCTGCGTCAAGGTTGAGCTTGGCCTTGGGGCGCCTCTGATCTTGTATAAACAATGCCCGTTGAAGGCCCGCGTTCCGCGCCGTCGGCTCCGATCAGGCCGCCAGATATTCGGCCACGCGGCCTTCCAGCTCGGCGGCCAGCACCTTGCCGACCGGGTGGGTGTCGACCTTGATGTCGTCGCGCACGCAGGCCTTGATGGCGTCGATGTGGGCGTCGACCAGGAACATCGGCGCCGACAGGCGGGTGGCCGGGTCGTCGATCAGCCGGCACAGCGAGGCGGCCAGGCGCGTGATCAGCGGGAATTCGTAGGTGGCGCCCAGGCCCTTCAGGTCGTGGGCGCGCAGATAGAGCCGTTCCACCGTCTCGGCGTTCAGGCCCTGGGCGCGGACGTCCTGACGGGCGGCCTCCAGCTTGACGATCTCGTCGTTGAGCCACTGGGCGAAGTTGCCCGAGAGGCTCTTGAGCGCGGCTTCGGCCTTGGCGATCGCCGCCATGTCGATACCGCCTCGACCGCCAACCTTGAGCTTGAGCATGTTAGGCACCTGAATAACTTCCGCGGCGGACTTGCTGGTCACGGACGCTTCCCCCTAGGCAATGGTCTGAAATGTAGGATCAAAGGCGTTAAGATTAGATGAGACGCCCATTTCTACCCTGACCACAGCCCGGGCATTGCCCTGGCCACTCGTCCCCCGACCCCTTAGGCCGAGAACTGCTCCGTCAGTACCCGCTCCTCGAGGCTTCGACCGGCGTCGAAGAGCATGGAGAGGCTGGCGCTGCTGTCCTCGGCGATGTGAACCTCGACGACGTCGCGGACCTCGAAATTGTCGGCCACGGCGCTTACGGGTCTTTTATCGCATTCCAGGACCTCGAACGTCACCCTCGCGGTCTGCGGCAAAAGCGCGCCACGCCAGCGGCGGGGGCGGAACGCGCTGATCGGCGTCAGGGCCAGGACCTGGGCGCCGATGGGAATGATCGGCCCGTGGGCCGACAGGTTGTAGGCGGTCGAGCCGGCCGGGGTGGCCAGCAAGGCGCCGTCGCAGATCAGCTCGCCCATCCGCACCTTGCCGTCGATGCTGATGCGCAGCTTGGCCGTTTGGCGGGTCTGGCGCAGCAGCGACACCTCGTTCATGGCCAGGGCCCGGTGCTGCTTGCGGTTGGAGTCGATGGCGACCATCACCAGCGGCCGGATCACCGCGCGCTCGGCGGCGTTGATCCGCTCCAGCAGGTCGTCTTCGCTGTACTCGTTCATCAGGAAGCCGACCGAGCCGCGGTTCATGCCGTAGATCGGCGTGCCGTTGGCGATGGTCTCGTGCAGGGTCTCCAGCATGAAGCCGTCGCCGCCCAGGGCGACGATCACTTGCGCGGACTCGTCGCCGACGTCGCCGTAGCGGGCCGCCAGGCGGTCGCGCGCCTCCTGGGCCTCGGGGCGGTCACTGGCCTTGAAGGTCAGGCGAGTCACGAACGGCTGGGGCTGGAACATGCCGCCAAGTGGCTGGATCGGCGCGGTCTTGTCAAACGGGAGAAAGCCGTGCGGAGCTAGGCCCTGTCAGGCCGCGCTGACCGCTTGGCGGAAGGCCATGGCCGCGATGTCCGGGGCGAACGGGCCGAAGGCGCCGCTGGCCTTGCGGGCGGCTTCCGCGCCGCCGCCGGGACGGCCGCCGTTCAGCTCGCGCACCAGGGTCAGGATGGTGGGGAAGACGCTGCGGTCGATGCCCACGGCCGAGCAGGCCAGGGCCAGCAGCTCGGGGCGGTTGCTGTCGATCGCCCGCCGCACCTGGCGCACGTCGAACTTGCCCAGGCGGGCCAGGGCGAACAGGAACAGCGGCAGGCGGCGCTCGCGCAGCACCCGCAGCAGATAGCCGGGACGCAGCTGGCCGGCGGCGTCCAGCTTCTCGACCAGGGCCGCCTCCATCTCCTCGCGGTCCTCGTCGCTGACCAGGCTGAGCTTCTGCACTCGGGCGGTGACCGTGCCTGAGTGGGCGTCGCGCAGGGAGGCCTCGACGGCCTGCGCCATGCGGGCGGAGTCCAACTGGAAGCGAGCGGTCAGGGCGTCGCGTAGGGCGCGGCCGACCCACAGGTAAAGTTGCTCGGCCAGGTCGCCCGACAGGTTGGGGTGGCGGGCCAGGGGCGAGCGCAGGGCGACCACTTCGCGGGCCTTGTCGACCAGGCGGCGCAGGGCTTCGGGGGTGAGCTGGGCGGTGGGGTTGGAGGCGAGAGCCGTCAGCACGGCCGACTCGTCCTTGGCCAGGATCGCCTCGACCACGGCCGGCGACAGGTGTGGGCGGCGGGCGATCTCGATCTGGTGTTCCAGGGTGGCCTGGACCAGCAGGCGGATCAGGTCGTGGTCCTGCAGGATCGGGCTGCGGGCGATGATCGGCCGGGCGATCTCGATCTCGTCCAGGGCCAGGATGTTGATCAGGGCCGGCGGCGCCCATTCGGCGTCGGCCAGGCGCTGGGCCAGGCGGGCGCGGATGTCGCGCTCGGCCTCGACCACCAGGGTCATGAAGATGGAGTCGAGCAGGATCTGGATTTCGGGGGCCGCCGGGCGGCCCGCCGCCTGGCCGGCGTCGCACAGGTCGACGATGCCCGAAAGCAGGCGTTCGCGATCGTCCGGCTCGCGGCTGCGGGCCAGGGCGAGAAGCTGCGCGGTCTGGGCGGACTGGTTCACCAGTCTCCTCGAAATCAAAGCTTAACCAAGACGACCTTGGCCGCCCCAGATGAAAACATGCTTAAACAGGTGAAGCCATGGAACGATGAGATAAGCGGCGCGATGTCGCAGGAAAAGATCGTCACGAAGTCGCAGGGAGACGAACCACGCATGGGCCAACCGCTGATCCTCGCGCTCGACCAAGGCACCACCAGCACCCGGGCCATCCTGTTCCAGGCCGACGGCAAGCCGGTGTCGGACGCGGGAAGGCCGCTGCGTCAGAGCTATCCGCGCGACGGCTGGGTGGAGCACGACGCCGAGGAGATCTACGCCGCCTGCGTGGGCGTGCTGCGCGACGCGGTCGAGAAGAGCGACCGCGACGCGGGCGACATCGCCGCCCTGGGGATCACCAACCAGCGCGAGACGGTGGTGGTGTGGGACAAGGCCACGGGCCGTCCGATCCATCCGGCCATCGTCTGGCAGGACCGCCGCACGGCCGACGTTTGCGACCGCCTGCGGAACGAAGGCCACGAGCCGGTCGTCACCGCCGCCACGGGCCTGCTGCTGGATCCCTATTTCTCGGGCACCAAGATCGCCTGGATCCTGGACAAGGTCCCCGGCGCGCGGCGGCGGGCCGAGGCGGGCGAGCTGCTCTGCGGCACCATCGACAGCTGGGTGATCTGGCGGCTGACCGGCAAGAAGGCCCATGTCACCGACGCCACCAACGCCTCGCGCACCCTGCTGTTCGACATCGAAAAGCAGGACTGGTCGGACGAGATGCTGGCGCTGCTGAACGTGCCGCGCGGCCTCTTGCCGGCGGTGCTGGACTGCGCGGCCGACTATGGCGAGATCACGCCCGACATCCTGGGTCGCCCCTTGCCGATCCGCGGCGTGGCCGGCGACCAGCAGGCGGCGCTGATGGGGCAGGGCTGCATCCGGCCCGGCGAGATGAAGGTCACCTACGGCACCGGTGGCTTCATGCTGGTCAATACCGGCGAGGACCGCCCCCGCTCGGCCTCGCGCCTGCTGACCACGGTGGCGGCGCGGATCGGGGGCAAGACGACCTACGCCCTGGAAGGCTCGATCTTCGTGGCCGGCGCGGCGATCCAGTGGCTGAACGAGGGGCTGGGCGTCACCGGCGGACCGCGCGGGGCCGAGGCCCTGGCGCGCTCGGCGCGGGCCGGTCACGGCGTGGTGGTGGTCCCGGCCTTCACCGGCCTGGGCGCGCCCTGGTGGGACGCCGAGGCGCGGGGCGCGATCTTCGGCCTGACGCGCGATGCGGGCCTGGCCGAGATCGCCGAGGCCACCTTCGACAGCTGCGTGTTCCAGGGGCGCGACCTGATCGAGGCCATGCGGGCCGACGCCCCCTCGGCCTTCGACGAGGCCGAGCTGCGTATCGACGGCGGTATGGCCAAGAGCGCCTGGTTCAGCCAGCGCCTGGCCGACCTGACCGGCATTCCCGTGCACCGCGCCAGCTACCAGGAGACCACGGCCCTGGGCGCGGCCCTGTTCGCCGGGGTGGGAGCGGGGGTCTACGCCTCGGTCGAGGACGCCGTGGCGGCGCGGCCCGAGGCCGAGCTGCTGACGCCGGGCGTGAACGTCAACACACGCGAAGAGGCCTATGCGCGCTGGCTGGACGCGCTGCCGAGAGTGCGCTCCTAGGCGCGCCATGACCTATCCGACCGTCGGCCAGATTCGCCGCCTCTCGCCCGAGCTCGACGCCGTCGTCGGGCCGGACGCCGAAATCCAGCAGCTGGCCGACGGCTTCGTCTGGTCCGAGGGACCGGTGTGGGTGCCTGACGGTCAGTACTTGGTCTTTTCGGACGTGCCCGGCAACGTCATGTACCGGTGGAGCGAGACCGACGGCATCTCGGAATTCCTGAACCCCTCGGGCTATGCTGGCCCGCCCACCGATGCCTTCGCCGAGCCCGGCTCGAACGGCATGGCCCTGGATGCCGCTGGCGACCTGCTGGTCTGCGACCACGGCAACCGCGCCCTGGCCAAGGTGGACCTGAAGACCCGCGCCAAGACCATTCTGCTCGACCGCTACGAGGGCAAGCGGTTCAACAGCCCCAACGACCTGGCGGTGTCGAAGACCGGCGCGATCTACTTCACCGACCCCACCTACGGCCTGAAGGGCCGCAACGCCTCGCCGCTGCGCGAGCTGGACTTCAACGGCGTCTGGCGGTTGCGGCCCGACGGCGGGCTGGACCTGATCGACCGCGACCTGACCTATCCGAACGGCATCGCCTTCTCACCGGACGAGCGGCGGCTCTACGTCTCGGTCTCCGATCCCAAGGGGCCGGTGCTGATGGTCTACGACCTGGACGCCGGCGGCCTGCCGACCTCCAAGGCCGTCTTCTTCGACGCCATGTCGCTGAAGGACGCCGGCGGTCCGGGCCTGCCGGACGGCATGTGCCTGGACACCGAAGGCTGCCTCTACGCCACCGGCCCGGGCGGGGTGCTGGTGATCACGCCGGAAGGCGAGCTGATCGGGGTGATCGAGACCGGCGCGGCCGTCGCCAACTGCGCGTTCGGCGAGGACGGCTCGACGCTGTTTCTGACCTCGCACAGCAAGCTGGCGCGGGTGCGGCTGAAGACGACCGGGCTGGTGTGGTGAGGTGTGAAACGGTGTCATCCCGGACAAGCGCGTAGCGCGCCGATCCGGGACCGCCCCGAAGTGCTGAGCTCAGGCGTCGGTCCCGGGTCTTCGCTTCGCTACGCCCGGGATGACAATCGTCTTTTCGCTGCTAGGGATTGGCGTCCAGATACGCCTTCACCCGCGCGAACAGCTCTTCGAACATCGGCGTGGTCAGCCGCCCGGTGTTCGTGTTCAGCCGCGAGCAGTGATAGCTGTTGAACACCCGGTAGGGACCGGCCTGGAACTCGGTGCCATGGCCCGGCAGGCCCGCCGAGGCCTTCAGGCCCAGGGCCTTGAGCAGGTTGCGGCGCGAGACGTCGCCCAGGGTGACGATGGCCTTCAGGTTCGGGAACATCTCCAGCCGCGCGGTCAGGAACGGCCTGCAGTTGTTCTCTTCCGAGGTTTCCGGCTTGTTGCCGGGCGGGGCGCAGCGCACGGCGTTGGTCACCGCGCTGCCGATAAGCTTCAGGCTGTCGTCGGGCCGGGCCTCGAACCGGCCGGTGGCGAAGCCGTACTTGATCAGGGTGTCGTAGAGCAGGGTCCCCGCATAGTCGCCGGTGAACGGCCGGCCGGTGCGGTTGGCGCCCTTTCGGCCGGGGGCCAGGCCCACGACCAGCAACCGCGCCGCGTGGTCGCCGAACGACGGGGCGGGGCCGTTGAACCACTCGGGATAGAGATCCTGGTTCTCGCGGCGATAGGCCACCAGGCGCGGGCACAGCGGGCAGTCGCGCGGCGGCTCGGCGGGCGAGGGCACCACCTCGCCGACGATGTTGGAGTGCTGGCCCATGCTCAGTCCTCGTCGTCCACGTCTTGGGCCGGACCGCGCACCGGATCGGTGACGAAGCGGGGCAGGGGATTGCCGCGCGCCGGGCGGCCGATGATGTTGCCGAGGTCGGCCAGGTCCACGAAGTTGTCGGCCTGGCGGCGCAGGTCGTCGCTGGTCATGGGCGGTTGGCTCTTCATGGTCGAGACCACGGTGACCCGGCGGCCCTTGCGCTGCACGGCCTCGACCAGGGCGCGGAAGTCGCCGTCGCCCGAGAACAGCACCAGGTGATCGACCGTGGCGGCCATCTCCATCATGTCGACGGCGATTTCGATGTCCATGTCGCCGCGCCAGCGCTTGCGGCCCTGGCTGTCGGTGAACTCGCGGGCCGGCTTGGTCACCAGGGTGAAGCCGTTGTAGTCGAGCCAGTCGACCAGCGGCCGGATCGGGGAATATTCCTCGTTCTCGGCGATGGCGGTGTAGTAGTAGGCGCGCACCAGCACCCCGCGCTTGCGGAACTCGTCCAGCAGCTTGCGGTAGTCGATGTCGAAGCCCAGGGCCTTGGCGGCCGAAAAGAAATTGGCCCCGTCGATGAACAGCGCCAGGCGCTCGGTCGGGTAGAAGGTCACTTGGTCTGAAATCCTTGAAAAATCAGTGCGATCAAAATGGATTGGAGGGGGCGACGGTGATCGCCCTGGGCTGCAGCCTGCCCGGACAATACCCGAGTCGCGAGGCCTTGCTCGAGGCCGCGATCCAGGCCCTGGCCTCGGAGGGGCTGGCGGCGGTCGCGCGGTCGGCCTGGTGGACCTCGGCGGCCTGGCCCGATCCGACCGCGCCGGCCTATCTGAACGGCGTCGTCCTGGTCGAGACCGGGGTGTCCGCCGGCGCCCTGCTGGCGACCCTGCACCGCATCGAGGCCCGCTTCGGCCGCGTCCGCGCCGAGCCCAACGCGCCCCGCACCCTGGACCTGGACCTGATCGCCCATGGCCGGACGGTGCTGGACGGGGCGGTGGTCGTGCCTCACCCCAGGGCCCACGAGCGGCTGTTCGTCATGGGACCGCTGGCGCAGATCGCGCCGGGATGGCGCCATCCCGTCAGCGGCCGGACGGCGGCGGAGTTGGCGGCGAACGCGACGGTGGGAACAGACGCGAAGTCGGTGACTTAGCCCGGCACATTGCCAAACTTTAATTCGCTCCCCGACGAAGGCGGCTCGATAGTCCGGCCAAACGTCGCGCCGGCCCTGGAAGCCGCGCCTTTGGGACCCCCTTCATGACCCTGACCCGTTCGCTGCTCGCCTGCGCCGCCGCCTGCGCGCTGCTGTCTTCCGCCCCCGCTTTCGCCGCCGACCTCAAGAGCGGCGTCGACAAGTCGGCCTTCGATACGGCGATCAAGCCGGGCGACGACTTCTGGACCTACGCCAACGGCACGGCGATCAAGGCCAATCCGATCCCGGCCGACCGCAGCAGCTACGGCGTCGGCGAGATCCTGATCGAGAAGACCGCCAAGCGCACCGTCGACCTGATCCAGGGCGCGGCCAAGGACGGCAAGTCGGCCGACGCCAAGAAGGTGGGCGACTACTACGCCAGCTACATGGACGAGGCGGCCATCGAGAAGGCCGGCATCGCGCCGCTGAAGCCGGGCCTGGCGCGGATCGCGGCGATCAAGACCCAGGGCGACCTGGCCAAGGTGCTGGGCGGCAATGTCCGCGCCGACGTCGACGCCCTGAACGCCACCGACTTCTACACCGACAACGTGTTGGGCCTGTGGGCCTCGCCGGCCTTCGACGACACCAGCAAGTACGCGCCGTACCTGCTGCAGGGCGGCCTGGGCATGCCCGACCGCGAGTACTACCTGTCGGACAAGCCGGCCATGAAGACGGTCCGGGCCAGGTACCAGGAGCACATCGCCAAGGTGCTGACCCTGGGCGGCGTCGCCGACGCCGAGGCCAAGGCCGCGAAGATCATGGCCCTGGAGACCAGGATCGCCCAGGCCTCGGCCAGCCGCGCCGACAGCGCCGACGTCCAGAAGGCCAACAACAGCTGGACCCAGGCCGACTTCGCGGCCAAGGCCCCGGGCCTGGACTGGAAGGCCTTCTTCGCCGCCGCCGGCCTGGGAGACCAGCCGCGCTTCATCGTCTGGCATCCGACCATGGTGACGGGCCTGGGCAAGGCCGTGGCCGAGGAGAGCGTCGACACCTGGAAGGACTACCTGACCTTCCACTACCTGAACCACTATTCGAACCTGCTGCCCAAGGCGTTCGTGGACGAGCGCTTTGCCTTCTACGGCAAGGCCCTGTCGGGCACGCCGCAGCTGGCGGACCGCTGGAAGCGCGGCGTCAACTCGACCAACGCCGTGCTGGGCGAGGTGGTCGGCAAGCTCTATGTCGAGCAGTACTTCCCGGCCCAGTCCAAGGCCGAGATCACGGCCATGGTCGACAACATGAAGGCCGCCTTCGTCAAGCGCATCGACGGCCTGGACTGGATGGCCCCGGAGACCAAGGCCGAAGCCCGCCGCAAGGTCGAGGTGCTGAAGGTCGGCGTCGGCTATCCCGACAAGTGGCGAGACTACACCGCGCTTGAGATCGTGCGGGGCGACCCGGTCGGCAACGTCCAGCGCTCGGAGAAGTTCGAGACCGCCTACTGGATCGGCCAGCTGGGCAAGCCGGTGGATCGCGGCCAGTGGGTGATGACGCCCCAGACCGTCAACGCCGTGAACCTGCCGATGCTGAACGGCCTGAACTTCCCGGCCGCCATCCTGCAGGCCCCGTACTTCGACGCCGAAGCCGATGCGGCGGCCAATTACGGCGGCACGGGCGGCACGATCGGTCACGAGATCAGCCACAGCTTCGACGACCAGGGCGCCCAGTTCGACAGCCAGGGCCACCTGCGCAACTGGTGGACCCCCGCCGACCTGGAGCACTTCCAGAAGGCCGGCGCGGCCCTGGCCGACCAGTTCGACGGCTACAAGCCGTTCCCCGACCTGGCCGTGAACGGCAAGCAGACCCTCAGCGAGAACATCGCCGATGTCGCGGGCCTGGCCGCGGCCCTGGACGCCTATCACGCCTCGCTGGGCGGCAAGCCGGCCCCGGTGATCGACGGCCTGACCGGCGACCAGCGGTTCTTCCTGGCCTACGCCCAGTCCTGGCGCGGCTACAGCCGTCCGGAGGCCGAGCGCCAGCAACTGGTCACCGACGGCCACGCGCCGGATCAGTACCGCGCCGACACCGTGCGCAACCTCGACGCCTGGTACGCGGCCTTCGACATCAAGCCGGGCGACGCCCTGTACCTGCCGCCGGAAAAGCGCGTGAAGGTCTGGTAGGGCAGGGGTCTTCCGTCCCGGGCCGAGCGCCCGGGACGCCACCCTTCCGCGAGAACCGCCGATGGCCGCCATCGAAGTCGATCCCGACCACGTCCACGAGTTCGTCGACGCCGACGCCTTCCGCGCCTGGCTGTCGCGTCATCACGACAAGCAGGACGAGGTCTGGATCAAGATCCACAAGGTCGGCTCGGGCCTGCCCTCGATCACCGCCAAGCAGGCCATCGACGTGGTGCTGTGCTGGGGCTGGATCGACGCGGTGCGCAAGGGCTTCGACGACAAGAGCTTCCTGCAGCGCTACACGCCGCGCGGCCGCAAGAGCATCTGGAGCCAGATCAACGTCGACAACGTCGCCCGTCTGATCGCCGAAGAGCGCATGACCCAGCACGGCCTGCGCGAGGTGGAAGCCGCCAAGGCGGATGGCCGCTGGGACAAGGCCTATGGCAGCGGCAAGGGGATGAAGATCCCCGACGACCTGCAGGCCGCGATCGACGCCAATCCCAAGGCCAAGGCGATGCTGGGCAGGCTGACCGAGCAGAACCGCTTCGCCCTGGCCTTTCGTACTCACAACATGAAGACCGAGGCGGGGCGGAAGAAGAAGATCGAGACCTTCGTGGCCATGCTGGAGCGCGGCGAGACGATCTATCCGCAGAAGGCGCGCTAGGAACGGCGATGCTTGCGCATGGAAGTCTGGACTTCTCCGGTCAAACCCGGCATAAGCGCCCCCTCGCGAAAGCCGGGACTCTACCGATGCGGCGTTGTGTAACGCCGCCCGAGGTCCTATTTTGCGATAACCAAGGCTCATAGCCCGAGGAATTCATGGCCCGCGTCACCGTCGAAGATTGCGTCGAGAAGGTTCCCAACCGCTTCGCTCTGGTCCTGCTGTCGGCCCATCGGGCCCGCGGCATCTCGGCCGGCGCCGCCCTGCTCGTCGATCGCGACAACGACAAGAACCCCGTCGTCGCCCTGCGCGAGATCGCCGACGACGTGGTCGATCACGAGGGCCTCAAGGAACAGCTGATCACCACGCTGCAGCGCGTGGACGAGCACACCGAAGCCGAGGAAGAGGCCGAAACCCTCGCCCTGCTGGCCGATCCCACCCACATGCAGATGAGCGAACTGGAACTGGTCCGCGCCCTGCAGAGCGACCGCGACGGCGGTCAGGAGGAGCGGTACTGAGCCCCGACGGCGCAGACCCTCTGATCCTCGAAGCGGCGCCCGCCGCCGCTCCGTCCGAACGCGCGCCCGATGTCTCATCGGGCGCGTCGTCGTCTGTGGCCCCGGCCGCCGACCCGCCTCCGGCGCCCAAGCCGCGCCAGAAGTTCCTCCGCCAATACGAGCTGATCGAGCGCGTTCACGCCTATGATCCGACGGCGGACGAGGCCCTGCTGAACCGGGCCTATGTCTACGCCATGCGCATGCACGGCTCGCAGACTCGGGCCAGCGGGGATCCCTACTACGCCCACCCCATCGAGGTGGCCGGCATCCTGACCGAGTACCGGCTGGACACCGCCACCATCGTCACGGCGCTGCTGCACGACGTGATCGAGGACACCCCGGTCACCAAGGAAGAGATCGCCAAGCTGTTCGGCGACGAGATCGGCGAGCTGGTCGAAGGCGTCACCAAGCTGTCCAAGCTGGAACTGCAGGCCGAGCACGCCCGCCAGGCCGAGAACCTGCGCAAGTTCATCCTGGCCATCTCCAAGGACGTCCGCGTCCTGCTGGTCAAGCTGGCCGACCGTCTGCACAACATGCGGACGCTGCACTTCATCAAGAACCAGGCGAAACGCGAGCGCATCGCCCGCGAGACGCGCGACATCTACGCGCCCCTGGCCCGCAACATCGGCTGCCATAGGATCTGCACAGAGCTGGAAGAGCTGTCGTTCGAGCACACCAATCCGGTGGCCCGCAACGCGATCATCCGGCGGCTGGATATCCTGCGCGCCGAGCAGGGCGGGGCGGTGCAGCTCGTCAGCCAGGAAATCTCCGCGCGCCTGGAGACCGCCGGCCTGCCGGCCCGCGTCTTCGGCCGCGAGAAATCGCCGTATTCGATCTGGCGCAAGCTGCAGCGCAAATCGATCGGCTTCTCCCAGATGTCCGACATCTACGCCTTCCGCGTGATCGTCGACAGCGAGGAGGACTGCTACCGGGCGCTCGGCGTGGTGCATCGCGCCTGGTCCAGCGTGCCCGACCGCTTCAAGGACTTCATCTCGACGCCGAAGCGCAACAACTACCGCTCGCTGCACACCACGGTGGTGGGGCCGCGCGGCATGCGCATCGAGATGCAGATCCGCACCGAGGCCATGGACCGGGTCAACGAAGAGGGCGTGGCCGCCCACTTCCGCTACAAGGACGCCTCGTACGGCCTGGACCTGGAAGGCATGGAGGCCGCCGGCGGCCGCGACCCGCTGGCCAACCTGCGCCAGCTGGTCCAGGTGCTGGAGCACGGCGGCGACAGCGAGGAGCTGGTCGAGCACGCCAAGCTCGAGATGTTCCTGGACCAGGTGTTCGTCTTCACTCCCAAGGGCAAGCTGGTCAGCCTGCCGCGCGGGGCCATGCCGCTGGACTTCGCCTACGCCGTCCACACCAGCGTCGGCGACACCTGCATCGGGGTGAAGATCAACGGCGAGTTGAAGCCGCTGCGGACTCTGCTCAACAACGGCGACGTGGTCGAGGTGGTGCGCGGCTCCAAGCCCGTGGTGCCGCCGGACTGGCGCTCGCTGACGGTGACGGGCCGCGCCCGGTCGGCCATCCGCCGCCACATCCGCCAGACCGAGAAGGAAGAGTTCCTGCGCCTGGGCCGGGCCTCGGTGGAGCAGGTGTTCGAGCGGGCCGGCAAGAAGCTGAAGGACGTGTCGCTGCGGCCGATCCTGGAGCGCTTCGCGCTCGACACCGAGGAGGCCCTGTTCGACGCCGTCGGTCGCGGCCGCGTGCTGCCGGGCCAGGTGCTGGAGACGGCCTTCCCGGGCATGAAGGACATCGACATGGCCGCCGCCACGGCCCGTCGCAAGATCGAGGGCGGCACGGCCGCGCGGCTCTATGTGCGCGGCGGCGGCCTGACCCCGGGCGTGTCGCTGCACTTCGCCCACTGCTGCAGCCCCGTGCCGGGCGACCGCATCGTCGGCATCCTGCGCGAAGACGGCGAGGGCCTGGACGTCCACACCATCGACTGCCCGAAACTGGCCGAGTACGAGGACCGCGAGGACCTCTGGCGCGACCTGAACTGGACCCCGGAAGCCGAGCGCGAGACGGTGTCGCTGGCCCGCCTGCACGCCACCATCGGCAATGCGCCGGGCGTGCTGGGCCAAGTCTGCACGATCATCGGCGAGGCGGGCGGCAACATCGTCAATCTGCGCATGCACCACCGCCAGAGCGACTTCTTCGACGTCGACATCGACGTCGAAGTCCGCGACGCCAAGCACCTGACCAACATCTCGGCGGCCCTGCGCACCTGCCCGACCGTCGAGACCGTGGACCGCACGCGGGGCTAGGCGTGGCGCAGGAGGATCCAGACCTCGCCCTGGCCCGCGCCTGCGTGGCGAGCGATCCCGAGGCCGATCCCGGCGAAGACGGCGACGATCCCTGGTGGCGCCTGACCGAGCGGGTCTGGGACGATCCGGCCGCTGGCCTGAAGGTGGTCCTGGCGATCTGCGACCTCACCGACGACATCGAGGTTCTGGCGGTGGTCGGGGCGGGGGCGGTCGAGGAGTTGCTGGTCAAGCATCCCGCCGAGAGCCTCGAGCCGATCCTGGCGGCGGCCGACCGCTCGCCCGCTTTCCGCAAGGCCTTCCGGTGCGTGTGGACCGCGGGCATGGCGCCCGAAGTGAAGAGCCGCGTGGACGCCGCCCTGGCGGCCTATGGCGGGAACCTCTAGCCGACCGGCTTGCCGCGCAGCATCCGATCCACCCGCCCGGCCAGGTCGGCGACGGCGAAGGGCTTGGTCAGCACCTCCATGCCGGGCTGGATGTGGCCGTGGTTCAGCACCGCGTTCTCGGCGTAGCCGGTGATGAACAGCACCTTCAAGTCGGGGCGCATCACGCGGGCGGCGTCGGCCACCTGGCGTCCGTTCAGCCCGCCGGGCAGGCCCACGTCGGTGATCAGCAGGTCGATCCGGGTCCCCGACTCCAGGATCTTCAGGCCCGTGGGGCCGTCGGCCGCCTCGGCGCAGGCGTAGCCCAGCTCGCCCAGGGCGTCGACGATCAGCATGCGGATGGTCGGCTCGTCGTCCACCACCAGCACCGTCTCGCCGGCGCTGTGCGGGGCGAAGGTCGTGGTCGGATGAGTGTCCTCGATCTCCTCCTCGCCGAAATGGCGCGGCAGGTAGATGCAGACCATCGTGCCCTGGCCCAGCTCGGAATAGATCCGCACATGGCCGTGCGACTGCTTGGCGAAGCCGTAGACCATCGACAGGCCAAGGCCCGTGCCTTCGCCGATCGGCTTGGTGGTGAAGAAGGGGTCGAACACCCGCTCCTGGATGGCCTTGTCGATCCCCACGCCGGTGTCGCTGACGCAGACGGTGACGTACTGGCCCGGCTCCATGCCGCGCTCGGCGGCGGCGCGGCGGTCCAGCCACTTGTTGCCGGTCTCGATGGTGATGCGTCCGCCGTCGGGCATGGCGTCCCGGGCGTTGATGCACAGGTTCAGCAGGGCGTTTTCCAGCTGGTTGGCGTCGACCAGGGTCGGCCACAGCCCGCCGGCGGCGACGGTCTCCACCGCGATCGACGGACCGGCCGTGCGCCGCACCAGGTCGACCAGTTCGGCCATCAGCCGATTGATGACGATAGGCTTGGGCGACAGGGTCTGGCGGCGCGAGAAGGCCAGCAGGCGGTGGGTGAGGGCGGCCGCCCGGCGGGCCGCGCCCTGGCCGGCCGCCAGATAGCGCTCGACCTCGTGCGTGCGGCCCTGCGACAGGCGCGTGCCGATCATCTCGAACGAGCCGGATATGCCCGACAGCAGGTTGTTGAAGTCGTGCGCCAGGCCGCCGGTCAGCTGGCCGACCGCCTCCATCTTCTGAGCCTGCCTCAGGCCGTCCTCGGCCTCGCGCAGCCGCTCCTGTTCGCGCAGGCGCTCGGTGACGTCGTAGACGAACTGATAGGCGCCGACCCGCTCGCCCCGGTCGTCGCGCAGGACGCTGAACCGCATTTCGTAGAAGCGGCGGTCGCGGCCGGGATCGCCGAACTCGCCGATCTCGACGAACTCCTCGCCGGCCAGGGCGCGGCCCCAGACGGCCTGCACCTGGGCCCGGTTTTCCGGCTGGTCGGCCAGCAGGTCCAGCATGCTGTCGCCGACCTTCGGCCGGGGGCCGAAGATCCGCTCGAACTCGGACGCCGCCGCGCCGTTGACGGCCAGCCAGCGGAAGTCCTGGTCGACCACCTGGACGAAGGCGCTGGCGCCCTCGACGATGTCGGCCAGGATCCGGCGCTCGGCAAGGGCTTCGGCCACCCGCGCTTCCAGCGTCTCGTTCATCCGGCGCAGGGCCAGTTCGGCCCGCCGACGCTCGGTGACGTCCTGGAACAGCACCGCCACCTGCTTGCGGCTGGGCGGCTCGATGCGGAAGGCCGACAGCGACAGGTGACGGCCGGTGGCGACCAGTTCCTGCTCGAAGCGGATCGGCTCGCCCGTGGCCAGGACCGCGCCGTAGCGCGCCACCCAGCTGTCGGCCTCTTCGCCGACCATCTCGCGCACCTTCTGGCCCACCACCTCGGGAATGCCGGCGTGGCGGGTGTAGGCGGGGTTGGCGTCGACGTGGATGTAATCGCTGAGCGGGCCGTGGGGGCCGTCGAAGAACTCGATGACGCAGAAGCCTTCGTCCATCGAGTCGAACAGGGTGCGGTACTGCTGGGCGGTCTCTTCGCGTTTGCGCAGGGCCAGCCGAAGGTCCAGCTGGCTCATCACCTGGCGGGCCAGGACCTGGAGGGTGCGCTGCTGCAGCGGCGTGAGCGCCTTGGGCTGGGTGTCCAGGACGCACAGGGTGCCGATCGGCAGGCCGTCCGGGGTCTTCAGCAGCGCTCCGGCGTAGAACCGCAGACCCGGCTCGCCCGTCACCAGCGGGTTGTGGTCGAACCGGGGATCCTGGGCGGCGTCGGGCACCAGGAGGAAGTCCTCCTCCAGGATCGCCTTGGCGCAGAACGAGGTCTCCAGCGGCGTCTCGCGCACGCCCAGCCCGACCTCGGCCTTGAAGAACTGGCGGCCCCCGTCGATCAGATTGACCACGGCGATGGGGGTTTCGCAGATCTCGGCCGCCAATTGGGCGATCTCGTCGAAGGCCGTCTCGCGCGGCGTGTCGAGGACCTCATAGGCGTACAGCGCCTCGAGGCGGCGCGTTTCGCGATCCGGCTGATCGGTGTCCTTCATCGTGATTTCGACACTTGCCCCAAGCCTCGACCGGCATGCCGACGCTATAACCCGCATGCCGCCCCCGGGCTATGACGCATAGCGTGGCAATGGGTTCCCGAAGATCGCGCGGGATCTACCCGGCTTCCAGCTGCTCGCCCGCCGCCGCCTGCCGGAGGATGTGCGACAGCTCCTCGACGGAATACGGCTTGTGCAGCAGCGGAAAGCCGTGATGGGCGTCGGTCGCCAGCACGTGGCTGTAGCCGCTGGTCAGCACCACCGGCAGGTCGGGCCAGCGTTCCTTGATGATCCGCGCCAGCTCCACGCCGCCAATACCGGGCATGACGACGTCGCTGAACACCATGTTGAACGACGGCGCCTGCTCCAGGCGCGACAGGGCGTCCATCGCATTGGCGGTCAGCTCGGTGCGGTAGCCCAGGTCCTGCAGAAGCTGAGTGGCGAACTCGCCGATCGCGGCGTTGTCCTCGACCACCAGCACGCGGCCCTCGTGCTGGCTGCGGACCGAGAGGCGCGGACGCGGGACCGGCGCCTCGGCCTGGCGTGTCCGAGGCAGGTAGAGGGTGAAGGTCGAGCCGAGGCCCAGGCGGCTTTCCACCGCGACGTCGCCGCCGGACTGCTTGGCGAAGCCGTAGACCTGGCTGAGGCCCAGGCCCGTGCCCCGTCCCACCTCCTTGGTGGTGAAGAAGGGCTCGAAGATCCGGGCCAGGTCGTCCTCGGGGATGCCCGCGCCGCCGTCGACCACGGCGACGGTGACGAAGTCGCCCGGGCTGGCCCCATGGCCGCGCAGCGCCGGGATCGCGCCGGCCACGTCGATGCGCACCGTCAGCGCGCCTTCGCCGTCCATGGCGTCGCGCGCGTTGATCGCCAGGTTGATCAGGGCCGTCTCGAACTGGTTGATGTCGGACTCGACGAAGCCGTCCTCGCACCGGATCTGGGTGTCCAGCCGGACCCGAGCCCCCAGGATCGAGCGCAGCATGTCGCCCAGGGCTTCGACCTTGGCGGCGACGTTGAAGCGTTCGGGCTTCAGGGCCTGGCGACGCGAGAACGACAGCAGCTGGCTGGTCAGCTTGGCGGCCCGATCGGCGGTGTCGGAGATGGCGTCCACATAGCGGCGCCGCCGTTCGGCCGGCAGGTCGCGGCTGCGCAGCAGGTCGGCGGACGAGCGGATGACGGTCAGCAGGTTGTTGAAGTCGTGGGCCACCCCGCCGGTCAGCTGGCCGATCGCCTCCATCTTCTGGGCGTGGCGCAGGGCTTCCTCGGCCGTCTTGAGGGCCTCGGCCTGCTTCTTCTCCTCGGTGATGTCGCGGCCGTAGCCGTAGATCAGCCCGTCCTCGAAGGCGGTGTTCCACGAGATCCAGCGCTGCCCGCCGTCCAGCGTGCGATAGCGGTTCTCGAACCCGGTGACCTGGGGGCCGTGGAGGATCCCGTCGAGCGTGCGGTCGGTGATGGCTGCGTCTTCGGGTATGACGAAGTCGGCTATCCGCCGGCCGACGACGTCCTCGATGCGATGGCCCAGGATCCGGGTCCAGGCGGGGCTGACCGACTGGAAGCGTCCGTCGCCGTCGACCACCACCATCAGGTCGCGGGCGTTGGTCCAGATGCGGTCCGAGCGGCGCCGTTCCTCCTCGACGCTGCGGGCCTGGGCGAACGCGCCGGCCGTGCGGTCGGCGACCAGTGTGGCCAGGTCGTTCAGGCCCTCGTCGTCGCGACGGTGGGGGTTGAGGCCGAGCACCAGCGTCGCCGCCGGTTCGCCGTGCGTCCCGGCGATCGGCATGACCATGTACTCGGTCGGGGGGATCGCCCAGGCGCCGGTGGGGTAGGTCGCCGTGGGCAGGGCGTGCCTGTGCGGATCCGCGCTGGTCGCCTCCAGCGGCCAGGCGCGGCGCAGCAGGTCGCGCCCGTCCTCTGTGGCCGAGCACCCCACCAGACCGCCCAGCGGGTCGCGGACATAGGCCAGGGCGAACGGGAAGTCCTCGGTGTTGGCGGCCAGGGCGTCGCAGACGGCCTGGAGGACGGTGTCCTGGGTCACCGCGCCGATCAGGCATTCGCCCAGGCGACGCACGGTCTCCAGCCGGCGCTCGCTGATGACCCGTTCGGTCTCCTCGGTGACCACGCACATCAGGCCGCGTATGTCGCCCCCATCGCGCAGCGGACTATAGGAGAAGGTGTGGTAGGTCTCCTCGGGATAGCCGTTGCGCTCGAGCAGCAGCAGCAGCGCCTTGTTCCAGGTGGGGCGCCCCTCGCGCACCGAATGGACCTGGGGTTCGACGTCGGCATAGACCTCACGCCACACCTCGCGGAACGGCCGGCCCAGGCTGTCGGGATGCTTGGCGCCCAGGGTCGGGGCGTAGGCGTCGTTGTAGAAGAAGCAGAGGTCGTCGCCCCAGCCCAGCCACATCTCGAAGCGGGATTCCAGCATCATGGCCAGCGGCGCCTTCAGGCCCGCCGGCCATTGATCGGGCGGACCCATCGGGGTCTGGGACCAGTCCGTCTCGCGCATGCGGCGCGCCATGTCGCTGTCGCCCGGGAAGACCTGGGCGAGCGTCTGGCTCATGTCGAGCGGCGTATGGGGCACGAGGTTTCCAGCGACGAGGCGACGAACAGCTCAGCTAGAACGCCGCCTGCCGCAAAAGGCTCCTCGCCTAGGCGCGCACGACTTCGTGCAGGGTCTTCAGCGTTTTCAGCAGACCGGCCGCGTCGTCCAGGGCCAGGCAGCTGGGCGCGTCGCACAGGGCCTCGTCGGGGCGGGGGTGGAACTCCAGGAAGACGCCGTCGGCGCCCGAGGCCACGGCGGCCTTGGCGATGATCGGCACGCCCTCGCGGCGGCCGCCCGTCGAGCCGCCCGCCGTGCGCGGGTCGGCGCCCGGCAGCTGGACGGCGTGGGTGGCGTCGATGGTCACCGGCACGCCCAGGCTCTGCATCGCCGGAATGCCCAGCATGTCGACCACCAGGTTGTTGTAGCCGAACGAGACGCCGCGCTCGCACAGCACGATCTGCAGGTCGGGCGCGGCCTCGCGCGACTTGCTGATGATGTTCTTGCAGTCCCAGGGGGCCAGGAACTGGGCCTTCTTGACGTGCAGCCAGCCGCCCTGGGCCGCCGTGGCGCGCGCGGCGGCCACGATCAGGTCGGTCTGGCGGCACAGGAAGGCGGGGATCTGGACGATGTCGGCCACGGCGGCCACCGGCTCGGCCTGGTCGATCTCGTGGATGTCGGTGCAGATCGGCACGTCCAGCTGGGCCTTCACCTCGGCCAGGATCTTCAAGCCTTCCGTCAGGCCCGGGCCGCGATAGCTGGTGATTGACGAGCGGTTGGCCTTGTCGAAGCTGGCCTTGAACACATAGGGCAGGCCCAGCTCGGCCGTGATGGCCTTCAGCTCGCGCCCGACGGTCAGCGCCAGGTCCAGGTTCTCCAGCACGTTGATGCCGGCGATCACCGCCAGGGGCTGGCCGGCGCCCATGGAGATGTTCCAGCGCTTGAGGGTGACGACGGACATGGCGGGGTCTTTCTGAATTGGGACGGCGAACGGGTCGCTCTATGGCGGCAGCTTATGCCCTAGAGTCTGCCCGGTTTCGACCGGGCAGACTCTAGTTTTGAAGTTGGAGCGTGACGGCCGCCGAAACCGGCATCCACTTTCGGCTGTCACGCTCTCAGTGCGGCGACCGCGTCGAGCGTGGCCGCCGTCAGCGGGGAGGGCAGGGCGTCCAGATCGAACCAGCCCCAGTCGGCCAGGGCGTCGGGCTCCTGGATCGCCGGCTCGCCCACGTAGCCGTCGGCGCGATAGGTCACGGCCACCCAGTGGGCGTCCTGGCCGATCATGTCGGTGACGCAGAGGACCGGCCCGGCCACGACCGTGATTCCCAGCTCCTCCAGGATCTCGCGCTCGGCGCAGGCCCGGCCGCTCTCGCCCCAGTCCAGCTTGCCCCCAGGCTGGCCCCAATGACCGGCCTCGGGCTGGCGCTTGCGCTGGACCAGCAGTATGCGGCCCTGGCCGTCGAGGATCGCCGCGCCGCAGCCGACGCGGGGGCGGGGAGGGGTGTCGTTCACGCGGATCGTCCGGTCACTTGAAGCTTGGCGCGACAGGGCGCACCTTGAACCGACACCTGATACAAGGCGTGACCGATGGCGACCAGCGTCCAGCTTACCGATGATCTTGAAAGCTTCGCCCGCGAGTACGTGGATGCAGGCCGTTACGACACGGTGACGGACGTCGTCCGCTCGGCGCTGAATCTCATGCGCGATGTCGAGCGCCAAAGGGCCGAATTCAACGCTATGTTGGCGGCCGCCACGGCGGAAGCTGATCGCGAAGGCACGTACGCGGCGGAAGACATTTTCGCCGAGATTGATGCAAAGCGCGCCGGCGAGCGGTGAGCCGGGCCGAATTCTCGCCGCTCGCCCGGCGCGATCTGATCGAAGCCGAAGCCTGGATCCATGGTGATCGCCCCAGGGCGGCGGTCGCCTTTCGCTCCGCCGTGTTGCGAGGCGCGCGACTGATCGCCGAGCGACCGCTGAGCGGCGTCGAACGCTTGGACGTCGCCGATGCGCCGCATCGCTTTCTGGTCGTCCAGGGCTTTCCCTATTTGCTGGTCTACAACGCCGATCGTCGTCCACCCCTGATCGTCAGGGTGTTGCATGGAGCCCGCGATCTGCCGTCGCTACTCCATGGTTTGTAGACTCGCCCCCACCGGCCTATATCCCCCTCTCATGACCAACGACGACGTCCTCGACGAATTCCGCGCCGCCGGCGCCCTGCGCGAAGGCCACTTCGTGCTGTCCAGCGGCCTGCACAGCCCCGTCTTCCTGCAGAAGAACCTGGTGTTCATGCGGCCCGAGCGCTGCGAGCGCCTTTGCAAGGCCCTGGCCGAGAAGATCATCGCCACGGTGGGCCAGCCCGACGTGGCGGTGTCGCCGGCCGTGGGCGGGATCATCCCGGGCTACGAGACCGCCCGCCACCTGAACGTCGCCTCGATCTATGTCGAGCGCGAGGGCGGCAGCTTCAAGTTCCGTCGCGGCTTCCACCTGGAGCCCGGCCAGAAGGTCGTGATGGTGGAGGACATCGTCACCACCGGCCTGT
The DNA here is from genome assembly GCF_059418225.1 of Caulobacter sp. GW821-FHT09B08. NCBI lineage: Bacteria > Pseudomonadati > Pseudomonadota > Alphaproteobacteria > Caulobacterales > Caulobacteraceae > Caulobacter > Caulobacter sp. GW821-FHT09B08. Next base: position 275,487 of record NZ_JBWKPL010000005.1, read on the forward strand.
CGTCGCGCGAGTGCATCGCCGCGATCCAGGAGGCCGGCGGCGAGGTGATCGCCGCGGCCTGCATCGTCGACCGCTCGGGCGGCAAGGTGGATGTCGGCGTGCCGCTGGTCTCGCTGTGCAGCCTGGAAGTCCCGGCCTATCCGGCCGACGCCCTGCCGCCTGAACTGGCCGCCGTGCCGATCGAGGATCCGGGCAGCCGGCGGCTGAAGGGCTGACGGCGATGCTGCGGCTCGGCGTCAACATCGACCACGTGGCCACGATCCGCAACGCGCGGGGCGCGAGCTATCCCGAGCCCGTGCGGGCCGCCGAGCTGGCCCTGGCGGCCGGCGCCGACGGCATCACCGCCCACCTGCGCGAGGATCGCCGCCACATCAGCGACGCCGACATCGCCCTGCTGACCGACCTTTGCCTCAAGCGCGGCAAGCCGCTGAACTTCGAGATGGCGGTCACCGACGAGATGGTCGGCATCGCCCTGGGCGCCAAGCCGCACGCCGCCTGCCTGGTGCCCGAGCGCCGCGAGGAGGTCACCACCGAGGGCGGCCTGGACGTCGTGAAGGGCGCCGATCGCATCACCGAGGCCACCGCCCGTCTGCGCACGGTCGGCGCGCGGGTGTCGCTGTTCATCGAGGCCGACCCAGCCCAGATCGAGGCGTCGGTGAAGGCCGGCGCCCAGGTGGTGGAGCTGCACACCGGCGCCTATTGCGACGCCGCCCGCGAGGGTCATGCCGACAAGGCCGCCGCCATCTTGCAACGGCTGAAGACCGGCGCCGAGCTGGCCGCGAGCCTGGGCCTGGAAGTCCACGCTGGCCACGGCATCGACTACGCCACGGTCAAGCCGATCGCCGCCATCCCGCAGATCGCCGAGCTGAACATCGGCCACTTCCTGATCGGCGAGGCGATCTTCGTCGGCTTGCCCCAGGCGATGCAGCGGATGCGGGCCCTGATGGATGCCGCCCGGCTGGAGGTGGCGGCGTGATCATCGGCATCGGCTCGGACCTGTGCGACATCCGCCGGATCGAGAAGTCGCTCGAACGCTTCGGCGATCGCTTCACCCACAAGGTCTTCACCGAGATCGAGCGCACGCGCTCCGAGCGCAAGCCCGACCGCGCCTCCAGCTACGCCAAGCGCTTCGCCGCCAAGGAGGCCTGCTCCAAGGCCTTGGGCACCGGCCTGAAGGGCGGGGTGCATCTGGCGGGCATGGGCGTGGTCAACCTGCCGTCGGGCAAGCCCACCATGGCCCTGACCGAGGGCGCGGCCGAGCGCCTGGCGTCGATGACGCCGCCCGGCATGAAGGCGGTGATCCACCTGTCCCTGACCGACGACCATCCCTACGCCCAGGCCTTCGTGATCATCGAAGCCGTGCCCGCCGCCTGAGCCGAGCGCTCCACCTTGGGGCGCAAGGCTTGATCCGGCGACATCGTCCGGTTACGCCAGCAAGCTGAGCTTTGCGTAGGCGTTCCCGGGGGGCGGGCTGTGATTGTCGGTATCGATCTGGGCACGACCAACTGCGCGGTCGCGGTGTGGCGCAACGGCGCGGTCGAGCTGATTCCCAACAGCCTGGGCAAGACCCTGACCCCGTCGGCGGTCAGCATCGACGAGACCGGCGAGGTGCTGGTCGGCCTGCCGGCCCGCGAACGCCAGTCGACCCATCCGGACCGCACCGTCACCGCCTTCAAGCGCCACATGGGCAGCCAGAAGGCGACGCGCCTGGGCAAGCAGACCTTCCTGCCCGAGGAGCTGTCGGCCCTGATGCTGCGGGCGCTGAAGGCCGACGCCGAGGCCTATCTGGGCGAGCCGGTCACCGAGGCGGTGATCACCGTCCCGGCCTATTTCAACGACAAGCAGCGCAAGGCCACCCGGCGCGCGGGGCAACTGGCGGGGCTGAAGGTCGAGCGGCTGATCAACGAGCCGACGGCGGCGGCCCTGGCCTACGGCATCCACGAGCGCGACAAGGAAAGCCGGTTCCTGGTCTTCGACTTGGGCGGCGGCACCTTCGACGTCTCGATCCTGGAGATCTTCGAGGGCGTGATCGAGGTTCGCGCCTCCACCGGCGACAACCGCCTGGGCGGCGAGGACTTCAACGAACTGCTGGTCGAGCGGCTGCGGGCCAAGTTCGCCGGCGAGTGGGGCAAGGCGGCGCGCAACGACGACGCCCTCTACCAGCGCCTGCGCGAGGCGGCCGAGCGGGGACGGCGCGAGTTGTCCGGCGCGCCCGAGGCCACCCTGTCGGTCACCTGGAAGGACCAGACCTATACCGACACCATCACCGCCGAGGCCTTCGAGGGCCTGGCCGAGGGTCTGGTGACGCGGCTGCGCGAGCCGGTGCTGCGTTCGCTGCGCGACAGCGACATCCGCGCCGACGCTCTGGACGAGATCGTGCTGGTGGGCGGCGCCACGCGCATGCCGACGGTGCGCAAGGCCGTGACCCGGATGTTCGGCCGCTTTCCGGCCGCCTCGGTCAATCCCGACGAGGCCATCGCCGTCGGCGCCGCCGTCCAGGCCGGGCTGAAGGCGCGGGACGCCGCGCTGAACGAAGTGGTGGTCACCGACGTCTGCCCGTACACCCTGGGCGTGGACACCGTGGAGTTCGGGGCGGGCGGGGCGCTGCGCGAGGGGCTGTTCTCGCCGATCATCGAGCGCAACACCACCATCCCGACCAGCCGGGTGCAGGTCTATTCGACCGCCCAGGACCACCAGACCATGGTGAAGTTCGGCGTCTACCAGGGCGAGGCGCGCTGGGTGAACGAAAACGTCTATCTGGGCGAGATCCGCGTGCCGGTGCCCAGCCGCCCGCGCGGCGAGGTGGCGATCGACGTGCGCTTCTCCTACGACATCAACGGCCTGCTGGAGGTGGACATTCACGTGCCGCTGACCGGCGAGAAGCGCCAGTTGGTCATCGTCGACAAGGAAGGCGTCAGCACCGATGATCTGGACAAGCGTCGCGCCGAGCTGGCCAAGCTGAAGGTGCACCCGCGCGAGGCCGACGCCAATCGCGCGGCCCTGGCCCGGGCCGGCCGCTGCTACGAGAACTTCACCGGCGAGGCGCGCGACTTCGTGGCCGCCCTGATCAGCCGCTTCGAGGCCGTGCTGGACCGCCAGGACGTGCGGGCGTCCGACGCCGCGCGCGAGGAACTGCTGACCGCGCTCGACGGGCTGGAAGGCCAGAGCTACCTGTGAGCCGGCCGCCCTGGTCGATCCTCGGCTTAGCGGCCGGCGCCGACACCCAGGCGATCCGCCGCGCCTACGCCCAGAAGCTGAAGGTGACCAATCCGGAGGACGATCCGGAAGGTTTCCAGGCCCTGCGCGGGGCCTACGAACACGCGATGGAGCTCAGCCGCCAGCACGCCCGGTGGCGGGAGGAGCGGGAGCAGGCGGACGAGGCGACGACCGCCGAGGATCTGATCGAAGAGCACGTCGCCCTGGCCGATGACGCGCCGCCGATCGCCGAGCAGGAGCCCGAGTCGACGCCGGCGCCCGAGCTCGATCCCAGGGCGGCGATGTTCGCCGAGCATGACCAGGCTTGCCGCGCGCTGGTCTCGATGATCGTGGACCCGCAGGGGCCGGCCGCGCCCTTGCTGCTCAGGGCGGCCCTCAAGCGCGTGCTCGACGCCCGGGCCATGGACGACCTGCGCGTCCACGCCGACACCGAGCGGTGGCTGGCCTATACGCTTCTGCAGCAGGCTCCGCGGGCCGACGCCCTGGTCGCGCCGGCCGTGGCCTATTTCAACTGGCAAAGCCTGGAGTCGCGCCGCGACACGCCTAACGAGATCCTGGCTCTGCTGCATCGCCTGGGCGACCTTGGCCTGCTGGACGAACTGCGTACGCCCCGACACAAGTTCCATGACGCCTACAAGGCCTTCCTGAAGCCGCCCAAGCCCAAGGGCTTGCAGACCTTCGCCACCTATTGGAACGCCGATCGCGTCCGTCTTCTGCTGGAGCGGATGACAGGGCGCCGGGCCTCGATGCTGTCGCTGTTCGATCCGCAGGTGGTCCAGGCCTGGCAGGGTTTCCTCAAGCGTTTCCGTTTCCCGGTTCGTCGCGCGGCCGGCGTCGCGGCCGTGGCGCTCTGCGTCGTCGGCCTGATCCTGGGTGTGATGATCGACGGCGGGTTCTTCATGGAGCCCTACCAGCGCAAGATCCTTCGCACCCAACGCCAGCCGGATCGGGCCGAGGTCTGGGTCGACCTCTGCCGCTACCAAGCGCGAAACGCGCTCGATCTCCAGATCGCCGGAGGCAATTGCGACGCCGCGCTCCTGCGTGATCCTGAGTCGCTGATCGCCTTGGACAGCCGGGCCCAGGTGGACCTGCTGACCGGTCAGTTCGAAGCCGCCCGGAAGGTCTATCTCGACATCCTGACCCGCAGCCCCAACGATCCTCGCGCCCTCTACGGACTGGGGCTGGCGCTGCAGCGCCTGGGGCAGGGGGAAGAGGGCGTGGAACTGCTGCGCCGGGCCAGATCGTTCGATCCCAAGGTCGGCGACGGTTTTGCGCTGACGGGCCTCAAACCCCAGCCCGCCCTGACGGCCGAACAGCTACGGCCGATGCAGCCGTCCGCGTCGGCCATCGAGCCCGACGGGTGGACACGCGCCGGGGGACCCCGCCCGGTCTTCGACAAGGCTCCCGATTGGCGCGTCACGCCTTCCCGGACCGAGATGGAGCGCTACTATCCCAACGACGCGCTGGACGCGGGTGTCGCGGGCGAGGCGACGATCACGTGCCGGGTGCGGACCACCGGAAAGCTGGACGACTGCTACGTCCATAGCGAAGCCCCGTATGACAAGGGGTTCGGCGATGCGGCGCTGAAGCTGGCCAAGACCTTCGAGATGAACCCCGCCCACTATCGCGACGATCTGGTGGACAACGCGCCCGTCACCATTCCGCTCAAGTTCCAGCGTCCCTGAAGCCGGTCCTGTTCTTGCACCCCGCCGCTCGTGCGTCGGTGGGGGCGTCAGAGTGGGACGAGTCATGACCTTCTGGGTGGATGTGCAGGCCAGGGCGCGCGGTTCGCGCCCAGCTTTTCGGTGGGCGGCGCGATCGCGCGGGACCTTGATGCCGTGGCAAAAGCGCCCCATGACCTGGCTGCTGGCGGGCTGGGCCGTGCTCGCCCTGGTGTTGTTGGCGGCCTTCGCCACAATTTAGGCCCCCATTGCACGGTCAAGCTGTCGCCTGGGACGGCGCGCCGCGCTTGCTCCCGTCGTAAAGCCCGTCTAGCTAGGCTCGTCGGGTTCGCCCGACGTCCATTTCGCCGAGAGCCGCGCCGCGCATGACCGACACCGCCGACATCGAGACCCCCGACGAAAAGGGCGGGGCGGTCAACGAGTTCATCGAGATCGTCAAGACGGTGGCCTATGCCCTGGGCATCGCCCTGGTGCTGCGGGTGCTGCTGTTCCAGCCCTTCACGATCCCGTCGGCGTCGATGGAGCCCAACCTGTACCAGGGCGACTACATCATCGTGTCGAAGTTCAGCTACGGCTGGTCCAAGCACTCGATCCCGTTCAGCCCGGGCATCTTCGACGGCCGCATCTTCGGCAAGGCGCCCAAGCGCGGCGACATCGTGGTGTTCAAGCTGCCGCGCGACACCAAGATCGACTACATCAAGCGCCTGATCGGCCTGCCCGGCGACCAGGTCCAGGTGCGTGGCGGCGTGGTCTATATCAACGGCAAGCCGCTGGACCGCAAGCCGCTGGCCCCGGCCATGGTCAACACCGGCTACGGCACCATCCGCGCCGACCGCTTCGAAGAGACCAACCCCGAAGGCCGCCAGTACGCCACCCAGGATTATGGCCCCGACAGCGACGCCGACAACACCGGCGTCTATGTGGTGCCCAAAGGCTGCTACTTCTTCATGGGCGACAACCGCGACAACAGCCTGGACAGCCGCTTCGATCCGCAGATGCCGCTGTTCAAGACCGGCTCGGGCGTCTGCGCCTGGGATCCGGGCAACGACCAGTATGTCGGCATGCAGGAAGGCGTCGGCTTCGTGCCGGCCGAGAACCTGGTGGGCCGCGCCCAGCTGATCCTGCTGTCGTGGAACGCCGACGCGCACCTGTTCAAGCCCTGGACCTGGTTCACCGAAGCCCGTCCCAGCCGCTTCTTCCGCGTTCTGAAATGACAGACCGGCGCGCCGTCGCCGTCGGCGACCTGGAGCGCCGGATCGGTCACACCTTCCAGGACCGCCAGTTGCTGGAGTTGGCCCTGACCCACGCCAGCGTGGGCGACGGGGCCAAGACCAAGCTCGGCGACAACGAGGTGCTGGAGTTCATCGGCGACCGCGTGCTGGGCCTGCTGGCCGCCGAGGCCCTGGCCGAGCGCTTCCCCAAGGCCAAGGAAGGCGAACTGGCCCCGCGCCTGAACGCCCTGGTCAGCCGCGAGACTTGTGCGAGAGTCGCCCGCGCAGCGCAGTTGGGTCCTGCGCTGCGGCTGTCGGCCTCGTCCAGCAAGATCGGCGGCCGCGAGACCGACTCGATCCTGGCCGGCGCCGCCGAGGCGCTGATGGCGGCTCTCTATCGCGACGGCGGGTTGGAGGCGGCCCGGCGGGTGTTCCTGGATCTGTGGTCGGGCGAGTTCGACAAGGCCGCCGAGGGCAAGCCGCGCGATCCCAAGACCGCGCTGCAGGAATGGGCGCAGGGCAAGGGCAAGCCGCTGCCGACCTACCGCGTGCTGGACCGCACGGGTCCGGACCACGCGCCGGTGTTCACGGTCGAGGCGTCCGTGAAGGGCGTCGATCCCGCCATCGCCAAGGGCAAGTCGCGGCAGGAAGCCGAGAAGGCGGCCGCCAAGGCGCTGCTGGAGCGGGAAGGGGCGGGGGTCTGACGCTTGCCCCCACCTGACCGCTTCGCGGTCTGTCCGCCCCCATAGGGGGCGGAGCCAAGCACGCGCAGCTCTTCCCCCTATGGGGGAAGACGATCGCGAAGCGATCCGTAGGGGGCAAGTAGTCGCCCCCGACCTTCATCGGTGCTACACGCACCCGCAATGACTGAAACCACCCCCCAAAACACCCGCGCCGGCTTCGCCGCCATCATCGGCGCTCCGAACGCCGGCAAGTCCACCCTGGTCAACCGCATGGTCGGGGCCAAGGTCTCGATCGTCACCCAGAAGGTCCAGACGACGCGCTTTCCCGTGCGCGGCGTGGCCCTGACCGGCAATACGCAGATCGTCCTCGTCGACACCCCCGGCATCTTCACCCCGCGCCGTCGCCTGGACCGCGCCATGGTGCGCTCGGCCTGGGCCGGCGCCGAGGACAGCGAAGTCGTCGTCCACCTGGTCGACGTGCAGGCCGAACTGGCCGTGCGCGAGCGCCGCGCCACGCCCGGCGAGCACCGCTCCAGCCAGGACGTCCAGACCATCATCGAGGGCATCAAGGCCGCCGGCCGCCAGGTGATCCTGGCGCTCAACAAGATCGACGGCGTCAAGCGCGAGACCCTGCTGGCCGTGACCCAGGAGCTGTTCGGGACCGGCGCCTATTCGGAAGTCTTCATGATCAGCGCCGCCACCGGCGCGGGCGTCGACGACCTGATGGCCAAGCTGGCCTCGCTGATGCCGGAAGGCCCCTGGCTCTATCCGGAAGACCAGACCGCCGACCTGCCGGCCCGCCTGCTGGCCGCCGAGATCACCCGCGAGAAGATCTATCTGCGCGTCCACGAGGAGCTGCCCTACGCCGCTTCTGTGGAGACCACCGCCTTCGAGGAACGCCCCGACGGCAGCGCCCGCATCGAGCAGACCATCTATGTCGAACGCGACGGCCAGCGCGCCATCGTGCTGGGCAAGGGCGGCGAGGTGATCAAGTGGATCGGCAAGGCCTCGCGCGAGGAACTGCAGGAGATCCTCGACCGCAAGATCCACCTGTTCCTGCACGTGAAGGTCAAGGAGAACTGGGCCGAGGAACGCGGCCTGTTCAACGACATGGGCCTGGACTTCGACGTCTAGCCCGTTCGCGTCAGGCGAGCCCGGTAGATCGAGGCGTTCTTGCGGTGCTCTTCATAGGCCGCCGCGTCGCGCTGGCTGGTGAACCACAGGTCGAAGCCGTCGATCTTGGCCAGGCCGCCCAGCGCGGCGATGCCGCCGTCGACCTCGTCGAACAGGGCCTGCTGGTTGTCGAAATCCAGGGTGACGCGCAGGTCGCGGGCGGCGGCGCGCCGGTCGTAGGTGGCCACGCTGTCCTTCGACACCTGCGGCGAGATCTTGCGGGCGGCCACCAGCTTCAGGAAGGCGGCGCGGTTCTGGGCGGCGCGGTCGGCATAGTCGACCTGATAGTCCTTGGACGCCCGGCGGGCGGCCGCGATGCGCGCCTTGGCCTGCTTGCGCTCGATCGCCGAATTCAAAGCGGTGGGGTTCAGCTCCAGGTCGTCGGCCGCCGCCGCCATGGCGGCGTTCAGGCCGGCCTTGGCCTGGGTATCGGCGGCGCGTTCGGCCGCGTCGGCCTTCAGCGTGTCGGCCTGCAGGCCCTTGACGTCGCCGGCCTGGAAGAGGTCGACCTGCTGGCGGGCGAAGGGCGCCAGCATCAGGGTGAAGAACACCACGCCCAGCAGGGTGTTGAAATGCAGCGGGCCGCGCTCGCCGTTCTTCCAGCGCACGAAGCCGAAATAGAGCAGACACCAGACGGCCAGGGCGATGACCGCGGTCGGGACCAGGCTGCGGTTGAACAGGCTCCACACCGTCGAGCCCAGCTCGATCTCGAAGGGCAGGTGTGGCGCGCGCAGGGCTTGCCAGGCGGCGAGGGCGGCGGCGACCGCGATAGCCACGACGAAGGCCGGCCAGGTGGCGGGCGTGCGCGGTTCGGCGCGCGGCGGTCGCGCGGACGGCGTATCGATCATGTTTTCCCCCGAGGGCGCGCACGGCGCCGCTTCCCCGGATTTAGCTAGCAGCGCCGCGCGCGCGGCACAATCTCAAGTGGCGTCGCCCCGAGGCGGGCTTGACTTCGGCGGCGACACCCTGCCTTTGGACCGTGAACGGAACGGGAATATCGTCCCCTGTGAGCAAGATCGAAACCGCCTTCGCGCCGGGCTCGCCAAGTGTCGACCTGTCGGCCGATGAACTGGAAGCGACCCTGCGCGGCGTGCTGGGCCTGCCGGTCGGGGCGGACTGGCGTCCGGTGATCGAGAAGGTCGTCGGCTGGGGGACGCCTGCCTAGATGGAATGGGAAGACGAAGCCTTCGTGCTGTCGGCGCGGATCCACGGCGAGACCGGGGCCATTGTCGAGCTGTTGACCCAGGACCGGGGCAAGTTCGCCGCCCACGTCTCGGGCGCGGCCTCGCGGCGCATGAAGCCGTTCCTGCAGGCCGGCGCCAAGGTGATCGCCCGCTACCGCGCCCGGGTCAGCGACCAGCTGGGCGCGGCGACGCTGGAGCCGATGGGCGAGGGGCCTTCGTCGCTGTTCGACGAGCCTCTGGCCCTCTCCGGACTTTCGGCCGCCGCCTCGGTGGCCGCCGGCGCTTTGCCCGAGCGCGAGGCCCATCCCGGCGCCTTCCATGCGCTTGAGGCCCTGATCGCCGCCCTGGCCATTCCCGCCATCTGGCCGGCCGTCTATGTGCGGTTCGAGGCCGGACTGCTGCAGGACCTTGGCTTCGGCCTGGACCTCTCCAGATGCGCCGCCACCGGCTCGCTGGACGACCTGGCCTATGTCAGCCCGCGCACCGGCCGAGCGGTCAGTCGCGAGGCGGGACGGCCCTATCACGACAAGCTTCTGCCCCTGCCGCCGTTCATGCTGTCGGCCCAGGGCGGCCTGGCCGAGGGCGACGTCAAGGCGGGGCTGGACATCACCGGCCACTTCCTCGAGCAGTTCGTGTTCGGCCCGCTGAATCGCCCCTTGCCGCCGGCGAGGGTGTGGCTGCTGGACCGGCTGGGCGAGGCGGGGCGGCTGTAGGACGGAACGGGGGAAGAGCATGTCCGACATCGATCTGGTCGAATGGGCGCGGGGCGAGCGCGACGGCGCCCAGCGGCAGCTGGCGCTGTTCGGCGAGCAGGGCGTGAAGGCCCAGCTGGTCATGCCGGACGGCTCGACCCAGGACATCACCGCCGGGGTGCTGGAGCACCAGACCGGCAACGTGGCGGTCTTCACGCGCCTGATCGAGGCGCTGGAGGGCTGAGCCCGTCCGGGGCGCGGCATTTCAGGCGAACGTTCCCCTTTTGTCGCCCGTGGGGGAGGATTTGCCGCGCGGGATTGGCTAGTGTGGCCGCCACGCGTAACGAATCTCCCCGATGAACAAACCAGTCCTTCCTCCCCCCGGCGGCCCCGACGACGACGGCCGCATTCTCGATGAGCCGCTGAGCGAAGCGCTTTCGAAGCGCTATCTCGCCTATGCGCTGTCGACGATCGGCTCGCGGGCGCTGCCCGACGTGCGCGATGGCTTGAAGCCCGTGCACCGTCGCGTGCTGCACGCGATGAACAACATGCGCCTCAACCCCGAGAACGCCGCGCGCAAGTGCGCCAAGGTGGTCGGGGAGGTGATGGGTAATTTCCACCCGCACGGTGACCAGGCCATCTACGACGCTCTGGTGCGCCTGGCCCAGGACTTCGCCCAGCGGGTGCCGCTGGTCGACGGCCAGGGCAACTTCGGCAACATCGACGGCGATAGCGCCGCGGCCATGCGCTACACCGAGTGCAAGATGACCGCCGCGGCCATGCTGCTGCTGGACGGCATCGACGAGGACGCGGTCGACTTCAAGCCGTCCTACGACGGCCAGGACGAGGAGCCGGTGGTCCTGCCGTCGGGCTTCCCCAACCTGCTGGCCAACGGCAGCTCGGGCATCGCCGTGGGCATGGCCACCTCGATCCCGCCGCACAATCCGGCCGAGTTGATCGATGCCTGCCTGCTGCTGCTCTCCAAGCCCGAGGCGACGACCGCCGAGATCCTGGAGCGCGTGCCGGGTCCCGACTTCCCGACCGGCGGCGTGATCGTCGAAAGCCCCGAGAGCCTGCTGGAGACCTACGAGACCGGTCGCGGCGGCGTTCGCACCCGCGCCAAGTGGGAAAAGGAAGACACCGGCCGCGGCACCTACCAGATCGTCGTCACCGAGATCCCGTACCAGGTGAAGAAGTCCGACCTGGTCGAGCAACTGGCCGACCTGATCGAGAGCAAGAAGGCGGCCCTGCTGGGCGACGTGCGCGACGAGAGCGCCGAGGACATCCGGCTGGTGCTGGAGCCCAAGTCCAAGAACGTCGAGCCCGAAGTGCTGATGGAGAGCCTGTTCAAGCTCTCGGCGCTGGAAAGCCGCTTCCCGGTCAACATGAACGTGCTGGACGCCAAGGGCACCCCGGGCGTCATGGGCATCAAGCAGGCGCTGATGGCCTTCCTGGCCCATCGCCGCGAAGTGTTGACCCGCCGGGCGCGCAACCGCCTGGCCAAGATCGAAGCCCGTCTGCACATCCTGGACGGCCTGCTGATCGCCTACCTCAATCTCGACGAGGTGATCCGGATCGTCCGCTACGAGGACGAGCCCAAGAAGAAGCTGATGGCGACCTTCGCCCTCAGCGACATCCAGGCCGACGCCATCCTCAACACCCGCCTGCGCCAACTGGCCAAGCTGGAGGAGATGGAGATCCGCCGCGAGCACGCCGAACTGGTGGAGGAGCGCGACGGCATCCTGGCCATGCTGGCCAGCGACAAGAAGCAGTGGGACCTGGTCGGCACGGGCCTGCGCCAGGTGCGCGCCGTGCTGCTGAAGATCGTCCATCCGCTGGACAAGCCGCGCCCCACGGGCGTGACCGGTCGCTCGGTGTTCGACGTCGCTCCGCAGGTCGACGCCGAGGCCGCCCTGGAGGCGATGATCGTGCGCGAGCCGATCACCGTCATCCTGTCCGAGCGCGGCTGGATCCGCGCCGCCAAGGGCAAGGTCGACGATCCCTCGGAGCTGAAGTTCAAGGAAGGCGACAAGCTGGGCTTCCTGGTCCCGGCCGAGACCACCGACAAGCTGCTCTTGTTCACCTCGGACGGCCGCTTCTTCACCATCGGCTGCGCCAACCTGCCGTCGGCCCGGGGCCATGGCGAGCCGGTGCGGATGATGATCGAGCTGGACGACAAGGTGAAGATCATCGACGTCTTCCCGTTCAAGGCCGGGCGCAAGCGCTTCATCGCCTCCAAGCAGGGCTACGGTTTCCTGCTGCCCGAGGAGGAGACCCTTGCCAACCGCAAGGCCGGCAAGCAGGTGCTGACGGTCGACGCGGCCGGTGCGGCCTTCTGCATGGAAGCCGTGGGCGACCAGATCGCGGTGATCGGCGACAACGGCAAGATCCTGATCTTCCCGCTGGAAGAGCTGCCGGAAATGCCGCGCGGCAAGGGCGTGAAATTGCAGGCCTACCGCGAGGGCGGCCTGCGCGACGGCCTGTCGTTCAACGCCGAGACGGGGGCCTCGTGGATCGATTCCGCCGGTCGCCGCCGCGAGTGGGCCGAATGGCGCGAATGGGCCGGTCGCCGGGCCGGCGCGGGCCGTCTGGCGCCCAAGGGCTTCCCGACGTCCAAGCGGTTCCGGCCGAAATAGGGTGAGCGCGGTCCGACCCCTGCTGCGCAAGACGGCCGGCGCCCTGGCGGCGCTGGTCGGGCTGAGCGCCGCCGGCGCGGCCGCCGCAGGGCCTCCGCCCGGCGCGCCCCTGCCGCGCGCGGCCAAGCCCGAGGCGGTGGGGTTCTCGACCGATCGGCTGAAGCGCCTGGACGAGACCATGCAGGCCCTGGTCGACCAGGGCCAGATCGCCGGCGGCGTCACCCTGCTGGGCCGTCACGGCCGCGTGGTGCAGTTGAAGGCGTTCGGCAAGCGCAGCCTGGAGACCGGCGAGGCCATGCCCGCCGACGCCATCTTCCGCATCCGCTCGGAGACCAAGCCGGTCACGGGCGTGGCCATGCTGATCCTCTACCAGGAGGGCAAGTGGAAGCTGGACGATCCGGTGACCAAGTACCTGCCTGAACTGGCCGAGCTGCGCGTGGCCTCGGGTGTCGATCCCGAGGGGCGGCCGATCCTGACCCCGGTCAGCCGTCCGCCGACCATGCGCGAGCTGATGACCCACACGGCCGGCTTCGCCTACGGCATCGCCGACGACCCGGCCAGCATCGCCGACCAGGCCTATTTCAAGGCCGGAGTTCTGCAGTCCGACAGCCTGGAGCACATGGTCCAGAAGGTGGCCATGCTGCCGATGTACGCCCAGCCCGGCACGGTCTGGCGCTACAGCGTCGCCGCCGACATCCAGGGCTATATCGTCGAGCGCCTGTCGGGCCAGCCGCTGCCGGTGTTCATGGAAGAGCGGATCTTCCGGCCGCTGGGCATGAAGGACACCGCGTTCTGGGCGCCGCCCGAGAAGCTGCCGCGCCTGGCGGCGCTTTATGACGGCGATCCCGCCACCGGCAAGCTGATCCCGGCCGTCGAGGGGCCGTGGCGCGACGTCTCCCGGCCGCCGGCCGCGCCGTCGGGCGGGGGAGGGCTGCTGTCCACCGCCGGCGACTTCGCTCGCTTCGCCCAGATGATCCTGAACAACGGCGAGCTGAACGGGGTGCGGGTCCTGACGCCCGAGAGCGTGGCGCTGATGCGCTTCAACCACCTGCCGCCCAGCTTCCAGGTCACCACCAACGGGACGGCGGGCGTGCTGCGTCCCGACCAGAAGCCGTTCCCGTTCGGCGCCGGCATGGGCTACGGCCTGGACGTGGCCGTGGCGGTCGAGCCGCATCTGTCCGGCGCGCCGGTCGGGCCGGGCACGATCAGCTGGGGCGGCAGCGCCGGCACCTGGTTCTGGATCGATCCCGCCAACGACCTCTTCTTCGTGGGCATGATCCAGCGCCTGGGCGGGGTCGGCCCCGGCCTGGACGCCACCACGCGCACGGTGGTCTACCAGGCGCTGGAAAAGCCGCCCGTTCCCGTCGCGGTCAAGGAAGCGCGCCTGGGCTCGGCCCAGTAGTCGCGGAACCTCGCTTCGTGAAAACGACGTCATGAAGCAGACGTAACGGGTATTCGCCCCGGAGCTCGACCATCCTGGCGTCAGAACCGGATCCTCCCCACGGGGAGGTGGCGGGAGCGCCGGGTATGCCCTTGCCTGGCCGCCTTTCCCTCAAGCCGCTCACGGCGTCGCATGCACCCAGCCCCCACGGGTGACGCCACGAGGCTCCCGCCGAGTTCTCCGCGAGAACCCCCTCAGTCGCTACGCGACAGCTCCCCCTGAGGGGGAGCATTGGCTCGGCGTCGATCCTCCCCCTCTGGGGGAGGTGGCCCAGAGGGCCGGAGGGGCTGCACGGCGCTTTGTTTTCAAGCCCGGGCCTTCTATATGCAACCGCTCCCCGACTCCCCTGGAAGACCCATGGCCCGCATCCTGATCACCTCCGCCCTGCCGTACATCAACGGCATCAAGCACCTGGGCAATCTGGCGGGATCGATGCTGCCGGCCGACGTCTACGCCCGCTTCCAGCGCGCCCGGGGGCACGACACCCTCTACATCTGCGCCACCGACGAGCACGGCACCCCGGCCGAGCTGGCCGCGGCCGCCGCCGGCCAGGACGTGGCCACCTACTGCGCCGAGCAGCACGTGCTGCAGCACGACGTGGGCCGCGCCTTCGGCCTGTCGTGGGACCATTTCGGCCGCTCGTCCTCGCCGCAGAACCATCGCCTGACCCAGCACTTCTGCGAGGTGCTGGAAGAGCGCGGCCTGATCGAGGAACGCGTCGACCAGATGGTCTATTCCATCGACGACAAGCGCTTCCTGCCCGACCGCTACATCGAGGGCACCTGCCCGCACTGCGGTTTCGAGAAGGCGCGCGGCGACCAGTGCGACAACTGCGGCAACCTGCTGGACCCCACCGAGCTGAAGAACCCCTATTCGGTGATCTCCGGCTCGCGGAACCTGGAGGTGCGCGACACCCGCCACCTCTATCTGCTGCAGACGAAGATGGCCGACAAGATCCGCGCCTGGGTCGACACCCATGCCGAATGGCCGCTGCTGGCCAAGTCCATCGCCTACAAGCACCTGGACGAGGGTCTGATCGACCGGGGCATCACCCGCGACCTTTCCTGGGGCATCCCGGTGACCCAGGACGGCGCGCCGCGCCCGGGCTTCGAGGACAAGGTCTTCTACGTCTGGTTCGACGCGCCCATCGAGTACATCGCCGCCACCCAAGAATGGGAAGACCAGGGCGAGGGCCGCGACTGGCGCTCGTGGTGGCGCACCGACGCCGGCGCCGAAGACGTCCGCTACGTCCAGTTCATGGGCAAGGACAACGTCGCCTTCCACACCGTCAGCTTCCCGGCGACCATCCTCGGCTCTGAAGAGCCCTGGAAGAGCGTCGACATGCTCAAGGCCTTCAACTGGCTCAACTGGTACGGCGGCAAGTTCTCGACCTCCAACAAGCGCGGCGTCTTCATGGACGCGGCCCTGGAGATCCTGCCGCCCGACCTGTGGCGTTGGTACCTGACCTCGAACTCGCCCGAGAGCAGCGACACCGCCTTCACCTGGGAGCAGTTCGCCAGCGCCGTGAACCGCGACCTGGCCGACGTGCTGGGCAACTTCGTCAACCGCATCCTGAAGTTCACCGAAGGCAAGTTCGACGGCGTGATCCCCGAGGGCGGCGAGGCCGGCCCGCTGGAGGAGAAGCTCTACGCCGACGTCTCCGCGCGCCTGGCGGACCTGGCCGAACAGATGGACGCCATCGAGATCCGCAAGAGCGCCCAGGCCCTGCGCGCCCTGTGGGTGGTCGGCAACGAGTACCTGCAGGAAGCCGCCCCCTGGACGGCGATCAAGACCGACCGCGACCGCGCCGCCGTGATCGTGCGCACCGCCCTGAACCTAGCGGCGCTCTACGCCCGCATCTCCGCGCCGTTCATCCCGTTCGCCGCCGAGAAGATCGGCGAGGCGTTCGGGCTGGCCTGGCCGCCCGCCTGGCCGACCACCGACGCCGCCGCCGAACTGTCGACCCTGCCGGTCGGCCTCTCGGTCCGCGCGCCCGAGGTGCTGTTCAAGAAGATCGAGGACGACCAGATCGCCGAATGGACGGCGCGCTTCGGCGGGGCGGAGTAGGGGACTTGGGGCGGCGGTTTTGTAAACCGCCGCTCGGATTTCAAAGCCTTGTCATCCCGGAAGCCCCGCAGGGGCTGTCCGGGACCCAGGGGACTGGGCGAAGGCTTTGCGGTTCACCTGGGTCCCGGACAACGCTTCGCGTTTCCGGGATGACAACGGTGGGGGCGGTGGTGTGACGACTGAGAAGCAGGGCGGGATCCTCGCATCCTCCCCGACCCGCCTTGGGCTCTTCTACGTCGTCTACTATCTCGGCACGGGCGTCAGCCTGCCGTTCATCGCCACCTATTTCCGCTCGCGCGGCCTGAGCGGGGCGCAGATCGGGACGGTGCTGGCCGTGCCGCTGCTGGCGCGGCCGTTCCTGGGGCCGGCCCTGGCGGTCTGGGCCGACGGCTTCACCCTGCGGCGCACGCCCCTGGCCCTGCTGTCGCTGGGGGCGGCGGCCGGCTACCTGGCCCTGCTGGTCGCTCCGGGCTTCTGGGGCGTGCTGATCTGCTGGCTGATCGGCATGAGCTGCCTGACCACCCTGACGCCGCTGATCGACGTGATCACCCTGCGCCGGGCCCGGCTGGAGAGCTTCAACTACGGCGTTCCGCGCGGCGCGGGCTCGGCCTCGTTCATCGTCGCCAACCTGGCCATGGGCGCGATCCTGGCGATAACCGCGCCCAGCGTGATCGTGGCCTGGATCGCCGTGGCGGCGGTCGGAGCGGCCATCGTCGCCTGGCGGGTGGTGCCGGCCGACCGGGTGCACGAGAGCGGCGTTCGGCCAGATCGAGCCGCGCGCTGGAAGGGGCTGGGCGGCCTGCTGCGCGACCCGGTCTTCGTCCTGGCCGTGGCCGCGTCCGGCCTGATCCAGGGCACGCACGCCTTCTACTACGGCTTCTCGGCCATCCTCTGGCGCAGGGAAGGGATCCCTGACCCGACCATCGGCGTCTTGTGGGGCGTGGGAGTGGCGGTCGAGGTCGTCTTCATGTGGTTCGCCGAGCCGTGGCGACGCAAGGTCGGGCCCGAGGCGCTGCTGGTGTTGGGCGGGGCGGCGGCGGTGCTGCGCTGGACCGCCTTGGCCTTCTCGCCGCCGCTGTGGCTGCTGTTCCCGCTGCAGACCCTGCACGCCCTCAGCTTCGCCGCCGCCTTCATGGGCTCGCTGCGGCTGATCGAGCGCCTGGCCCCGCCGGAAAGCGCCTCGGCCGCCCAGGCCCTCAACTCGGCCTTGTCGGCCGGCTTCATGCTGGGCGTCGGCACCCTGGCGTCCGGCCCGCTGTTCGACGCTTTCGGAGCCCGGGGCTACCTGGCCATGACGGCGATGGGCGTCCTGGGCCTGGCCGGCGCGACGATGCTGGCGCGCAAGGCCCGCCCCGGAGCTTCATGACCAAAAGTTCACTCGAACCGGACGGCGAAGCATCGCATAACGCCGCTATCGGAACATGGGCCCACCGATGTCCTCCCTGGCTGAATTCTGCGCCGCGATCCTGCTCTGGCTGTCGTCCATGGCCCTGTGCCAGTTCGGCATGACGGTCGAGCGTCAGGTCAAGCCGCCTCCCAAGGCCGAACGGGTGATCGCCCGCAGCCCCCGCCAGCAGGCCGTCCAGAGCGTTCAGCCGGGCGTCGAGCGCTGCCCGAACAAGCGCGGCGTCGCCGTCAACGCCTGATCAGGCTTCGCCCCGCGCGAGAACTCTGGCGGGAAATCAGGTGGAACCCGCTATGCGGGCCGGCTTTTCGCCGCTAGGTTTATTCGTTGCGCGAGGGAGGGGCGTCCGCGCGGCGATGTTCATCCGGCCCCATGCCGCTCGCCCTGGGACTATGGCTGCGTATGAAGCCTAAGAAGCGCCAACCGCTTGATTTCTCCGGCATTCCCGTGGAGCCGCCGGTCGACGACGTCGGCCGTTCCGCGCAGACGGACGCCGAACCCGAGGCGGATGCGCCGATCAGCGAACCGGACCTGGATCTCGATATCGCCGCCGTACCCGACGCTTTTTCCCCGCCGAATCTCGACCGGGGGCCGGTGGATGTCGACGTCCAGCCCGCCGTGACGCCGGAGCCCGAGCCCCCAGCGCGCGCGCGGCGCGGCTTCTTCGCGTCCGCCCCGCCCAAGCCGCCCGTCCAGCCCGAGCCTGAAGCCCTGGCGCCCGAACCCGAGCCTCCGCCGGCTCCGGAACCGGAAGCCGTGGCCGAGCCGCCGCCGCAGCAGCAGCCCGAGTTCAAGGCGCCCGAGCCTGAAGTCGCGCCCGTCTTCTCGCCGTCGCGGGGCCGTCGCGCGCCGCCGGTCGAGGCCGAGCCGCTGGCGCCGTTGCCGTCGTTCCTGACCGCGCCCGCCGCCCAGCCGCCGGCGCCGGTGGCCGAGCCCGAACCGCCTGCGCCGTCCAAGCGCCTCGAGGCCGCCCTGTCCAAGCCGCGCGAAACCCCGCCCGCGCCGCCCGCCGCGCCGCCGGTCACTCCGCTGTCGGCGGCCCGCGAGGGCAAGAAGCCGATGCCGGCCCCGCTGTTCTGGAGCCTGGCGGTGGCCGCCGCCGCCTTGTGGACCCTGGGTCCGATCGCCTTCGCCATGGGCTATGGCGCGGGCGTGCCGGCCCTGAAGGTCGACCAGTTCGCCCTGATGGTCTTCGCCGCCCTGGCCGTCGGTCCGGCCGCCTTCACTCTGCTGGGCGCCTACATGCTGCGCCAGGCCATGGGCGTGTCGGCCGAGCTGAAGCACATCCGCACCGTGACCGATCGCCTGGTCGCCCCGGCCGCCCTGGCGGCGGCGGGCGTCCACGGCGTGGTCGACGGCATCCGCAGCGAGATCGACGCCGCCACGGCCGCCGCCGAGGAGGCCCGCGCCCGCGTCCAGGCCCTGCGCGAGGCCCTGGCCGAAGAGACCCTGGCCCTGGCCCAGACCACCAGCGAGTCCGCCCGCATGGTCACCCAGCTGTCCGAGGGCCTGGGCCACGAGCGCCAGGCCATGCACGCCCTGTCGACCACGCTGGACGCCCAGTCCACGGCGGTGGTGGACGCCATCGGCAGCCAGGCCCGCATGGTCGCCGAGGCCTCCGACCTGGCCGAGACCCAGCTGCGCGAGGCCGAGGCCGCCCTGGCCGCCCGCGCCGCCGACCTGGCCGCCGCCGCCGCCGAGGCTTCGGACGCCGCCCGCGTGGGCGCCGAGGACCTGTCACGCCAGATCGCCCGCCTGGAGACCGCCGGCCAAGGCGTCGGCGACCAGATGAGCGCGGTCGAGCGCAATCTGGCCGGCCAGCGCGCCGCCCTGGTGGCCGCCAGCCAGTCGCTGCGCACCGACCAGGAGGACTTCGCCTCCGAGAGCGAGACCCGCACCGCCCAGCTGACCGAGTTCATCGGCCACACCCGGGCCGGCGCCACCGAGATGAGCGATATCGCGGCCATGGGCGCCGAGGTGCTGCGCGGCCTGATCGGGGCCGCGGCCCAGCAGCTGCGCGAAGTGGCCGAGACCGCCCGCGCCGAGCGCGAGGCCCTGGCGGCCGAGACCTCCAGCGCCATCGCCGCCCTGGCCAGCGCCGCCGGCGGCCAGCGCAGCGACCTGGAGGTCGCCCTGTCCCAGGCGCTGGACGCCATGGCCGCCGCCGCCGCCCGCGCCAACGAGGGCGTGGAGTTGCGCGTCGAGGCCGCCCGCGTCCGCGTCGACCAACTGAACGAGATCGCCTTCGCCGCCGGCCAGAAGGCCGACACGGTGTTCGAGTCCCGCATGGACGAGGCCCGCGACCTGATCGAGCAGTCGGCCCAGGTGGTCGAGCAGGCCGGGGCCCGCACGGCCCAGAAGCTGGCCGAGAGCGTCGAGACCGCGCGCGGCACGATCGCCGAGATGGAGGCCATGCTGGCCGATGTCGGCCGTCGCACCGCCGACCTGCCGGCCGAGGCCCTGGCCCGCGCCAACGAGGTCCGCGCCCAGATCGAACAGGGCATCGAGGACCTGCGCGTCGCCGCCCGCCGCACGGCCGAGGAGACCGCCTCGATCGACCAGGCCTTCCAGGACCGCGTGCGTCGCAACTACGACATGCTGAGCGAGGCGGTCGGACGGATCAGCGCGGCAACACCGGCGCCTAGCCCGACGCCCAACCGCGCGCCGCCGCCGCTGAACCGCCAGGTCCAGGCCCCGCCACCCGCGCCGCCGCCGCCTCAGCCCGCGCCGCCGCCGGCCAACGAGCCCGACGACATCGGCCTGCGTCCGCGCTTGCGCCTGACGCCCACGGCGACGGACGACGAGTTCCGTTCGGTGTTCGACGCCGCCGGCGGTCGCACCGCCGCGCCCCAGGCGCCGGCCCAGGCCGAGCCGCAAGGCTGGCGCAAGCTGCTGTCGGGCCTGGAAAGCGCAGCCCCCGGCGACGCGGCCCTGGGCGAGAAGATGGCCGGCGAGATCCTGGCCATGGGCATCGACCCGGCGGCCCTTCTGCCGCGCGCCCGCATCGACGAGATCGCCGCCACCATCCAGACCCACGACGAGGCCGGCGCTCGCGAGGTGGTCAAGAAACTGGCCCCCGCCGCGATCCGCCGCCTGGTCCGCCGCCTGTTCTCCGACGCCCCGCTGAGGGCCGAGGCCGAGCGCTTCCTGCGCCGCTACACGGGCATGATGGACGAGGCCTCCGAGCAGGACAGGGAGGGCTTCCTGGTGGCGGCCCTGCTGTCGTCGGACGCCGGCCGCGCCTACCTGCTGCTGGACGCCGCCTTCGGCGACCTGGCCTGACGTGAAGAGACTGTTCGATGCGGCGGCGTCCGGCGTGGCGCTGCTGCTGCTGGCGGTCCCATTGCTGATCGTGGCGGCGGTGGTGCGCGTCACCTCGCCGGGGCCGGCTCTGCATTGGTCCAAGCGGGTAGGGCGGGGCAACGCCCTGTTCTCGATGCCCAAGTTCCGCACCATGCAGATCGACACCCCGCAGGTCGCCACCCACCTGCTGGAGGACCCTGGCCGCTGGCTGACGCCGCCGGGGGCGTTTCTGCGCAAGACGAGCCTCGATGAGCTGCCGCAGCTGTGGAGCGTGCTGGTGGGCGACATGAGCCTGGTCGGGCCAAGGCCGGCGTTGTTCAACCAGGATGATCTCGTGGCGCTGCGTACCGAGGCCGGCGTCGAGGTGTTGCGGCCGGGCGTGACGGGCTGGGCGCAGATCAACGGGCGGGACGAGGTGGCTATCCCGGAGAAGGTGGCGCTGGACGCGGAGTACCTGCGGCGGCGGGGGTTCTGGTTCGACCTGCGGATATTGCTGGCGACGGTGCTTCCGGTGCTTACGGGGCGGGGCGTCACACGATAAGGCGGCGCGGCGCCTACTTGCCCCCACCTGACCGCTTCGCGGTCTGTCCGCCCCCGTAGGGGGCGGAGGCGGAATACACGGGCGTCCTCCGCCCCCTACGGGGGCGGACAGGCGACGCAGTCGCCAGGTGGGGGCAAGTGAGTGCGCTACAGAGCTTAAGTCAGCCCTGCGTACGCCTTCTCCAGCGCCGCCACAAACACCGCGTTTTCCGCCAGCGCCCGGCTGAACACCGGCTCCAGCTTCAGGAACCCCGCCACGTCATGCGCCGCCTCGCCGGTACAAGCCCCAGCCACCTCAACCAGCTTGTCCGCCAGCGGATCGACGATCTTCACCCCCTCGACCATCCGTCGACGGATGAAGTGCATCCACGCCGCCAGCGGCAGGGCCAGCCGCTCCACCGAACGCCCGGCCTCCAGCGCATCGGCCACCGTGCCCAAAATCCGGAACGGCAGCTTCTGCGAGCCATCCCACGCGATCTGGCTCAAGAGGTGGCGGATCTCGGGATTGCGGAAGCGGGCCAGGATCGCCTGGGCATAGACCTCCAGGTCCAGGCCACGCGGGGCGGTCAGGGTGGGGATGATGTCCTGGACCATCAGGTCCTCGGCGATCTTGGCCAACGCCGGATCGCTGATCGCCTCGAACACCGTCTCATGGCCCTTCAGCAGGCCGGCATAGGCGAGGGTGGAGTGGACGCCGTTCAGCAGTCGCAGCTTGGCGCGCTCGAAGCCGCGCACGTCGTCGGTCAGGGTGACGCCGACGCTGGCCAGGTCCGGCGCATCCGGCCCCAGCACGTCCTCGACCACCCACTGGGTGAAGGCCTCGCGCTGGATCGGCCAGGCGTCCTCCAGGCCCGTGGCGGTCTGGACGCGGGCGCGCAGGGCGTCGTCGGTGGCCGGGGTGATGCTGTCGACCATGGTGCGCGGGAAGCGGCCTTCGCCCTCGATCCAGCCGGCGAGCACGGGATCCACGGTCTCGGCGAAGGCCACGACGGCCGCCTTCAGCCGCCAGCCGTTGTCGGCGAGGTTGTCGCAGGCCACCACGGCGTAGGGCGCAAGACCCGCCTGGAAGCGGCGGCGCAGCCCCTCGACCACATAGCCCACGGCGCTGACCGGCTCGCGCGGATGGGCTAGGTCGTGGATGATGTCGGGATGGGCCGTGTCCAGCTTGCCGTCGCCCGTCAGGCAGTAGCCCTTTTCGGTGACGGTCAGGGTGACCATGCGGGTGGTCGGGGCCGCCAGGCGGGCGAAAACCGAGGGCGGATCCTCCGGCGCGACCAGCACCTCCAGGATCGAGCCGACCACCCGGAAGGTGGTCTCGGCGTCAAGCTGGGCCAGGGTGTAGAGGCCGTCCTGCGGTTCCAGGGCGTCGCGCACGCCGGGGCTCTTCAACGAGACGGCGCAGATGCCCCAGCGCGGATCCTTGGCCAGCAGCTGGTCGAAATAGAAGGCCTGGTGGGCGCGGTGGAAGGCGCCGGGGCCGAAGTGCACGACGCCGACCGCGGCCTTGTCGCGGTCATAGGCAGGCAGGGCCACGCCCGGGATGGCGGCCGGATAGCTGACGGCGTTGAGGCGCAGCGGACGGGAGGTCGTATCGGTGGACAAGGGCGCGGGCCTCGGCTGGCGAAGGTCGAAAAGAGCCGACGAACGCGCGCCGACACCGGTGGCAATCGGTCCAGGACCGCTCCGCGAAGAGGCCTGACCAATTTCCATCGCTATCGCTTCCCCCCGGGGATGACAACCGCCCGCGAGGCTCAGGTGCGGCGGACGAAGCCGGTGCGGGTCAGGTCCAGGCGACGCAGGTCCAGCCCCATCTCGCGGCGGAAACGCGCGGCGGCCGCGTCACCCAGGCGGGCCTGGGTCGCCCGGTCGCCTCGCTTCAGGGCGTCCATATAGGCCGCGTGCTGGAGCAGGAAGTTCAGCATCAGGGTTTCGGACATCTCCTGGCGCTGGGCCTGCGTCAGGCGGGCATAGGCCGGATTGCCGCCGATCATGTCGCGGACCTGGCCGCGCACGCCCTGGACCTGGGCGCGGTCGCTGTCGGCGCCGTTGGCCATGACCCAGTTCAGCACCCAGTAGCCGGCCATGGCGTCGGCGACGTCGCCGGGGCGCAGGCCGTCGGGGCCGACGACGCCGGCCCAGCTCTTCACCGGATCGCCTGTCCGCAACACCTCGGCGACGCGGCGGCCGGCCTCCGGACCGGCCTGCCGTCCCACCCAGTCGGCGAACTGGCCGCGCACCCGCTGACTGACGGCGGGGGAGGGCGCGTAGGCGGTCGAGACCGGCGCGGCCGGCGTCGCGCGCGGCGCGGGACGGGCGGAGGGCGTGCTGGCCGAACCGCTCGAACGGCCCGAATCGATGGCGGCGTCCACCCTCTGCTGGTTCAGGATCGACTGCAGCTCGTAGCTCGGCGGCAGGACGGTGGGCATGTCCTGGGCGGAGGCGGGCGCGGCCAGGGCGAGCGCGGCCAGCACCACGGCGAGCGGTTTGAGACGGTTCGGCATGACGAGCCCCCTGTTCCTGCGCCCGGCCTAACGCGGCGGGCGGCGGAAGGCTCCCAGGGCAAGGCGCCTAGAGGGTGACGCCCTGCTTCCAGATGGCGATCTCGCGCTCGCCGTTCAGTTCGGCCTTGGTCGGCTGGCCCGAGGCGGTGGCCACGACCAGGTCCATCAGGCTGTCGGCCGCCGCGTCCATGGTCTGGCCCGACAGCACCACGCCGGCGTCGAAGTCGATCCAACCCGGCTTGCGGGCGGCCAGGGCCGAGTTGGAGGCGATCTTCAGGGTGGGGGCGGGGAAGCCCAGCGGGGTGCCGCGACCGGTGGTGAACAGGATCACCGTGGCGCCGGCCGCCGTCAGGGCGGTGGACGACACCGCGTCGTTGCCGGGGGCCTCCAAGAGGGTCAGGCCGTGCGGGCCCACCTGCTCGCCATAGCGCAGCACCTCGACCAGCGGCGCGCGGCCGCCCTTCTGCACCGCGCCCAGGGACTTTTCCTCAAGCGTGGTGATGCCGCCGGCGATGTTGCCGGGCGAGGGGTTCTCGTAGATGGGCTGGTGGTTGTCGATGAAGTAGCGCTTGAAGTCGTCGATCACCTCGACGGCCTCGTCGAACACCTGGCGGGTGGCGGCGCGGGCCAGCAGCACGCCCTCGGCGCCGAACACCTCGGGGATCTCGGTCAGCACCGGGGTGCCGCCGGCGTCGGAGACCTTGTCGGCGATGCGGCCCACCAGCGGGTTGGCGGTGACGCCGGAGAAGCCGTCCGAGCCGCCGCACTTCAGGCCCACCACCAGCTCCGACAGCGGGGCGGGTTCGCGGCGGTCCTGCTCGGCCAGGGCGACCAGTTCCTCGACGGCGGCCAGGCCATCTTCCAGCTCGTCCTCGACCATCTGGGTGGTGAAGCTGCGCAGGCGCTCGGGATCCAGGCCCGGCGCGCTTTCCAGCAGGGCCTTCAGCTGGTTGTTCTCGCAGCCCAGGCCCAGGATCAGCACGCCGCCGGCGTTGGGATGGGCGGCCAGGCCCGCGATCAGCTTGCGGGTGTGGGTCAGGTCGTCGCCCAGCTGCGAGCAGCCGAACGGGTGGGGGAAGGCGAAGACGCCGTCGACGCGGCCGGCGAAGCGGGCGTTGGCCTTCTCGGCGATCCGGCGGGCGGTGTTGGCCACGCAGCCGACGGTGCACAGCACCCAGATTTCGTTGCGGGTGCCCACCCGGCCGTTCTTGCGACGATAGCCCAGGAAGGTCCCGGCCGGCGGAGCGCCGTGCGGTTCGGGCCAGGCTTGGGCGTAGGAAAAGTCCTCCACGCCCGACAGCCGGGTCTCGACATTGTGGACGTGCACATGGTCGCCGACGGCGATGTCGGCCGTGGCCCGGCCGATCGGCCAGCCGTATTTCAGCACGTCCTCGCCCTTGGCGGCCGCCCGGATCGCGATCTTGTGGCCCTTGGGGATGTCGCTCCGGGCGACGATGCTGGTCCCATGCAGGTCCAGCGCCTCGCCCGCCGCCAGGTCGCGCAGCGCCGTCGCCACGTGGTCGCGCGGGTCGACGCCGTGGATCGATTCGGACGGGGCGGACGCGGGTTCGGTCATCAAGGCCTTGGTCATCGGGACATTTCGTGTTGCCATCCCCATTCGATGGGTGGGGAAACCGGTGTCAGCATAGGCCAGTCGCGGCCGAAAGGGCATCTGTAGCGACACCGTCGTCGGTAGAGTATGACAAAACAAAACGACAATCGCTGTTTGGAAACGCTTTGACCTCGCCCAAGACCCCCCAGACGGACGCCGACGGCGCGGATATCGAGGCCGATCTCGAAGCGGGCCTGGAAGGTGGCCGCAAGCGCGCCACCATCAACGACATCGCCCGCCTGGCCGGGGTGTCGAAGAAGACCGTCTCGCGGGTGATCAACCAGTCGCCGTTCGTGCGCGACGAGACGCGCGAGCGGATCGAGGCGGTGATCGCCGAGTGGGGCTACGCCCCCGATCCCCAGGCCCGGGGCCTGGCGTTCCGCCGCTCGTTCCTGATCGGCATGATCTACGACAACCCCAATCCGCAGTACGTCGTGAACATGCAGCTGGGCCTGCTGGACGGCATCCGCGGCTCGGGCTTCGAACTGGTGGTCCACCCGTGCGACCGCTCCAGCCCGACCTTCCTGCAGGACATCCGCACCTTCATCGAGCGCCAGAAGCTGTTCGGCGTGGTGCTGCCGCCGTCGGTCTCGGAAGACGAGCGGGTGGCCAAGCTGCTGCGCGAGATCGGCTGCGAGTACATCCGCATCGCCTCGGTCGAGCTGGACAAGCCCGAGCACATGATCGTCGGCCACGACCGGCTGGGCGGCGAGGCCATGGGCGCGCATCTGGTCGAGCTGGGCCACCGCCAGATCGGCTTCATCAGCGGCCTGTCCAACTTCCGCTCGTCGCACGAGCGGCGAGGGGGCTTCGAGGACGCCCTGAACAAGGCCGGCATCGACCTGGACGCCGACTACGTGGTCCAAGGCGCCTACACTTTCGAGTCCGGCCTGGCCTGCGCCGAGACCCTGCTGGCCAAGTCGCCGCGCCCCACCGCCATCTTCGCCGGCAACGACGAAATGGCCGCCGGGGCGCTGCAGGCGGCGCGCCGGGCGGGGTTGAAGGTGCCTGAGGACCTGACCGTGGTGGGCTTCGACGACTTCCAGATCGCCCAGGCCGTCTGGCCGCCCCTGACCACCATCCACATCCCCACCCGCGAGGTCGGCCGCATCGCCGCCGAGAAGCTGATCGGGGCGGCGGCGCGCGAGAAGCGCGACCCCAACGACACCATCCCCTATCTTGTGGTCCGCGAGTCGTCCGGGCCGCCGCCGAAGGTGTAGGATGGGCAGGCCGCTGTGGCTTGCATCGGATCATGACACCGGTTACCAAGCGCGCCGAAGCGGCTCGTCAAGCCGTCGGTGGAAGTAGGGAGTAGGGAGACGCCATGGCTCGGCCTCTGGTTTTTCACGATGACCGCCTGTTCCCCGCCGACGAGCGCACCCGGGGGATCGCCCGCGCCCTGTACGGCCAGGTCAAGGACCTGCCGATCATCAGCCCGCACGGCCACACCGACCCGGCCTGGTTCGCCACCAACGACCCGTTCCAGGACGCCACCGACCTGTTGCTGGCGCCGGACCACTATCTCTACCGCATGCTCTACAGCCAGGGCGTCTCGCTGGACGCCCTGAAGGTGCGGTCCAAGGCCGGCGTGCCCGACACCGACCCGCGCGCGGCCTGGCGGCTGTTCGCCGGCAACTTCCATCTCTTCCGCGGCACGCCGTCGTGGATCTGGCTGAACCACGTGTTCAGCAAGGTGTTCGGCTTCACCGAGTTCCTGGGCGCCGAGACCGCCGACGACTATTTCGACCGCATCAACGAAGCCCTGGCCACCGAGGCCTTCCGTCCGCGCGCCCTGTTCGACCGCTTCAACATCGAGACCCTGGCCACCACCGAAGGCCCGCACGAGCGCTTGCAGCACCATGCCGCCATCCGCGAGAGCGGGTGGGGCGGTCACGTGGTCACCGCCTATCGTCCCGACGCGGTCATCGATTTCGAGGACGAACGCTTCGGCCGGGCCTTCGACCGCTTCGCCGAGGTGTCGGGCCAGGACGTCACCAGCTGGCGCGGCTATCTGGAGGCCCACCGCATCCGCCGGGCGGCCTTCATCGACGCCGGCGCCACCTCCAGCGACCACGGCCACCCCTCGGCCGCCACGGCCGACCTCTCGGACGTCGACGCCGAGGCCCTGTTCCAGAGCCTGCTGAAGGGCGAGGTCACCCCGGCCAAGGCCGAGCTGTTCCGCGCCCAGATGCTGACCGAAATGGCCAAGATGAGCCTGGACGACGGGCTGGTCATGCAGATCCACCCCGGTTCGCACCGCAACCACAATGTGGGCCTCTTGGCCTCGCACGGCCGCGACAAGGGCGCCGACATCCCGATGCGCACCGAGTACGTGGAGGCGCTGAAGCCCCTGCTGACCCGGCTGGGTAACGACCCGCGCCTGTCGGTCATCCTCTTCACCCTGGACGAGACGGTCTACAGCCGCGAGCTGGCCCCGCTGGCCGGCCACTATCCGGTGCTGAAGCTGGGCCCATCCTGGTGGTTCCACGACAGCCCGGAAGGGATGATGCGGTTCCGCGAGCAGGTCACCGAGACCGCCGGCTTCTACAACACCGTCGGCTTCAACGACGACACCCGCGCCTTCCTGTCGATCCCGGCCCGCCACGATGTTGCGCGCCGCGTCGACTCGGCCTTCCTGGCCCGCATGGTCGCCGAGCACCGCATGGACGAGGTCGAGGCCGCCGAGCTGATCGTCGACCTGACGTACAACCTGCCTAAGAAGGCCTACAAACTCGACCAACGCCCCGCCTGGGCGCGTCCGGTCCAGCCGCTCAAACACGCCGCCGAATAGATTATCCGGAGCCCCCTGATGTTCACCAAGACCTACCACGCCACCCACCCGGACATGATGTTCGCGGTCAGCAACGACGACCTGCGCGATCGCTATCTGATGGACGGCCTGTTCGCCGCCGACGACATCGTGCTGCATTACAACCACGCCGAACGCTTCGTGATCGGCGGCGCGGCCCCGGTCAGCAAGGGCGTGAAGCTGCCCGACCAGACCGAGCCCGCCTCGGCCGCCGGCCATCCGTTCCTGGAGCGCCGCGAGCTGGGCGCCATCAATGTGGGCGGCGGCAAGGGCAAGGTCACCGTGGACGGCGTCGTCTACGACATCGAGCCGCGCGACGGCATCTACGTGACCATGGGCTCCAAGGACGTGGTGTTCGAGAGCGTCGACGCCGCCAACCCGGCCCGCTTCTACCTGACCAGCCTGCCGGCCCACGCCGCGTTCGAGACCAAGAAGCTGGTGTTCGCCGACGCCATCCCGCTGGAGCGCGGCGCGCTGGAGACCTCCAACGAGCGCACGATCTACCAGTACATCGTGCCCACCACCTGCAAGTCGGCCCAGCTGCTGCTGGGCATGACCGTGCTGAAGCCGGGCAGCGTCTGGAACACCATGCCGCCCCACCTGCACGACCGCCGCTCGGAGGCCTATTTCTACTTCGGCCTGGGCGATAACGACCGGGTCTTCCACTACATGGGCGAGCCGGACGAGATGCGTCACATCGTGATCGCCAACGAAGAAGCCATCATGAGCCCGCCGTGGTCGATCCACATGGGCTCGGGCACCTCGAACTACACCTTCATCTGGGCGATGGGCGGGGAAAACCTCGACTATACCGACATGAACGTGCTGGACATCTGCCAGCTGAAGTAGGGGCGTAGGACCGCTCCGTATCGACCCTTCGACTGTCATCCCGGACGGCCCGCAGGGACGATCCGGGACCGACGTGGAGCGCAGCGCTTCAAGTCGGTCCCGGATCTTCGCGCTTCGCGCTACGTCCGGGATGACAACGCAAGTTTTGAGGAATGCACCATGGCCCATCCGTTCAGCCTCGAAGGCAAGGTCGCTCTCGTCACCGGCGCCAACACCGGCATCGGGCAGGGGATCGCGGTCGCTTTGGCTGAAGCGGGCGCCGACATCGCCGCCGCCGGCCGCAGCGCGCCGACCGAGACGCAAGCCCTGGTGGAGGCCACGGGCCGCAAGTTCCTGTCGATCAAGGCCGACTTCGGGTCGATCGAGCCGGTCCAGCGGGTGATCGACGAGACCGTCGCCGCCTTCGGCAAGGTCGACATCCTGGTCAACAACGCCGGCATCATCCGCCGCGCCGACAGCATCGAGTTCACCGAGGCCGACTGGGACGCGGTGATGGACACCAATCTGAAGGTCGTCTTCTTCCTGACCCAGGCCTTCGCCAAGCAGGCGCTGAAGCAGGGCGGCGAGGGCAGTGTCGGCAAGGTGATCAACATCGCCTCGCTGCTGTCGTTCCAGGGGGGCATCCGCGTGCCGTCCTACACGGCCAGCAAGAGCGGCCTGGCGGGCCTGACCAAGATCCTGGCCAACGAGTGGGCGGCCAAGGGCATCAACGTCAACGCCATCGCCCCCGGCTATTTCGACACCAACAACACCGAGGCCCTGCGCAACGACGCCGACCGCAACGCCTCGATCCTGGCCCGCATCCCGGCCGGCCGCTGGGGCCGTCCGGAGGACCTGGGCGGGGCCGCCGTGTTCCTGGCCTCGAACGCCGCCGACTACGTCCAGGGCATTACCTTGCCCGTCGACGGGGGCTGGCTGGCCCGCTAGAGGCAGAAATCTGCGCACAAGCGCAGATGTTACCGTAACCATTGCGTCGGCCGCCTTTTCGTGGCCGACAAAGCGCGGTAGAGGCGCCGCTGCGTCAGCAAGACCCCCCAGTCTCGCCGATGCTTCGTACGTTTCCTTCCCCATGAGCCGCCGTAGTCCCACGGCGGTCGCGGAGTTTCGCGCATGCCCCTGTCGCTAGACGGTGACCGTCCCACCAGCCGCCATGTGCGACAGAACGCCAATCTGCTCAGCGAGCTTCTGAACGAGGCCATCGCCTATCTGGACGGCGAGGAGGCCGCCGCCCTGGTGGCCAAGGCCCGCCGCGCGGCCTCGATCGAGGACGTGGCCAACGGCGACGCCCCGGTGCTGGACCGCCTGTTCTCCGACGTCTCCAGCGACCAGGCCATCTTCCTGGCCCGCGCCCTGGCCAGCCACTCGATGCTGGCCAATATCGGCGAGGACGTGGCCGGCCGTCGCCGCCACGCCGAGGCCGACGCCCGTCCCGGCGACGATCGCCCCCGCACCCTGGTCGGAGCGGTCAAGGCCCTGGTGGCCGAGGGCAAGTCGCCCGAGCAGCTGACCAAGGTTCTGGCCAGCATGAACGTCGTGCCGGTGCTGACCGCCCACCCCACCGAGGTGCGCCGCCGCAGCATGGTCGACCGCGAGACCGAGATCTCGCGCCTGATGGCCGCCCGCCGCCATCACCTGCCGCCGGACCTGGACGCCGACATCCGCGAACGCCTGTTCCGCGAGATCGCCCTGATGTGGCGCACGCGCCTCTATCGGCCCGAGCGGATCACCGTGAAGGACGAGATCCGCAACGCCCTGTCGATCGTGCGCACCTCGATCCTGCCGGCGATCATCGAGCTCTACGGCGACTGGTCCCAGCAGATCGGCGAGCACGGCCAGATGGCCCCGCTGCTGAAGATGGGTTCGTGGCTGGGCGGCGACCGCGACGGCCACCCCGGCGTCAACGGCGAGACCCTGAAGCTGGCCTTCGCCTCGCAGTCGCGGGTGATCCTGGACTGGTACGCCGCCCAGGTGCGCAAGCTGTGGTCGAACCTGGCGGTCTCCACCGCCTATGCTCCGGTGTCGGAAGAGGTGCTGGCCTTGGCGGGTCAGGCCCGCGACCCGTCGGTGCACCGCCTGGACGAGCCCTATCGCCTGGCCCTGGAGCTGATCTTCGAGCGCCTGAACGCGGTGTCCAAGAAGCTGACCGGCTCGCGGGTGATCCACGCCACCGAGGACGCCAAGGTCGATCCCTACGGCCATCCGGACGCCTTCGTCAGCGACCTGAAGATCATCATCGACAGCCTGGAGCGCAACGGCGGCGAGCGCCTGGTCGGTTCGGCCCTGCGCACCCTGGTCGAGGTGGCCCAAGCCTGCGGCTTCCACCTGATGAGCCTGGACCTGCGCCAGAACGCCGACGTTCACGAACGCACCCTGGACGAGCTCTACCGCCGCGCCGGCACGGGCGTGTCGTACCTGCGCCTCGACGAGGAGGCCCGTTGCAAGGTGCTGATCGAGGAGCTGTCGCACCAGCGGCCGCTGGTCTCGCCGTTCACGGCCTATGACGAGGAGACCACCAAGGAGCTGGCCACCATGGAAGCCGCGGCCCAGGCCGTGCGCGACTACGGTCGGGGCTGTCTCGGCGCCTATGTGATCTCCAAGTCGGCCACCCTGTCGGACATCCTGGAGCCCCTGGTGCTGCTCAAGCAGGTGGGCCTGGTCTGGGGCGGGGCCGCGCCGCGCGCCTCGGTCAAGATCAGCCCGCTGTTCGAGACCATCGGCGACCTGGAGAACGGCCCCCGCGTGCTGCGCCAGTGGCTGGAGCTGCCGCTGTCCCGCACCATCCTGGGCGACCGGCCGGTGCAGGAGATCATGCTCGGCTATTCCGACAGCAACAAGGACGGCGGCTACGTGGCCAGCCGTCGCGGCGTGGCGCGCGGCGCCTCGGCCCTGGCGTTCGAGGCCGAGCGCATGGGCGTGGGCCTGCAGCTGTTCCACGGCCGGGGCGGCAGCGTCGGGCGGGGCGGGGGACCGGCCGCCGAGGCCGTGCTGGCCCAGCCGGCCGGCACCGTCCAGGGCCGCATCCGCATGACCGAGCAGGGCGAGATGATCGCCCGCCGCTTCGGCG
The DNA here is from genome assembly GCF_059418225.1 of Caulobacter sp. GW821-FHT09B08. NCBI lineage: Bacteria > Pseudomonadati > Pseudomonadota > Alphaproteobacteria > Caulobacterales > Caulobacteraceae > Caulobacter > Caulobacter sp. GW821-FHT09B08. Next base: position 307,555 of record NZ_JBWKPL010000005.1, read on the forward strand.
ATCAACCCACGGCCCGCCGCAACCTCGACGGCCTGGCCGCCGCGGCCCTGATCGCCAGCGAGCGCCCGGTCCAGCGGCCCGACCCCAAGGTCGACGCGGCCATGACCGCCCTTGCGGAAGCCTCGTTCCACGGCTTCCGCGCCCTGGTGTACGACGACCCGGCCTTCGAGGACTTCTTCTGGTCGGCCACGCCCATCGGCGAGATCGTGGGGCTGAACATCGGCAGCCGCCCAGCCAGCCGCACCGCCAGCCGTAAGATCGAGGACCTGCGGGCCATCCCCTGGGTGTTTTCCTGGTCGCAGGCCCGCTTCATGCTGCCCGGCTGGTACGGCTTCGCCTCGGGCGTGGAGCGGGCGGGGCTGTCGACCCAGCAGCTGCAGGACCTGGCCGGCGGCTTCGACTTCTTCGGCGCCCTGCTGTCGAACATGGAGCTGGCCCTGGCCCAGAGCCACATGGGCATCGCCGGCCGGTACAAGGACCTGTCGCCGGACAAGGCGAACGCCCAGCGGATCTTCGACACGATCAAGCGCGAGCACGATAAGGCTTCCGAAATCGCCCTCGCTATCCGGGGCGGCACGGCGCTGCTGGACAACCAGCCGGAGCTGGCGGAGTCGGTGGCCCTGGCCGGGCTGTCGGTGGACCCGCTGAACCACCTGCAGCTGGAGCTCCTGGCCCGCCGTCGCGGCGGCGACCAGGACGAGAACATCCGCCTGGCCATCCAGCTGACCGTCGCCGGCATCGCCGCCGGCCTGCGCAACACGGGGTGAGGGCAGGGGACCAAGACGGGGACACACACTCACGCGAAGGCCTCGCCAGGCTTGGCAGAGCGTGCGCCGTGAGTGTGTGTCCCCACCTTCCGTCACCGTCTTTTCCGCTTTCCCGTCAAAACCTCGAACGGCGTTTTGACACCGCTTGCACAAGGTCGCGCTTCGGAGTAGATTCCTGAATGACACCGGTGGCAAAGTGGTCTGGCCACTTTCCCGCCGGTCTCATCGACGTTTTGGGCCGGCCTACCCGGTCCTGGGCGTCCGCGGCTCTTTCTGAGTTCGCTCCTGCGCAAACTTGGGCGCCCGGCCATCCGCCTGGCGCCCATTATTTTGAGAGCCCCGCGCCAGCGGCCGGGACGGGATGGAAACGAAGGACGACAGCGCACGAATTGACGTTGGGGGAGCCTCTTCGGTGGCGTCGGCCCGCGACGCGGTCTAAATGATCGCCGCGCCGATATCGGCGAAATCTTCCCCGGACAGGGCGTCCCGCCGGACCCCCACGCAAGATCGATCCTTGAGGAGCAGTACTGATGGTGAAAGACCGCATGGCCGTGCTGACGGCGCTGATGGAACAGGGCGTCATCCCGGTCTTCTATCACCCCGACGTCGAGGTCTGTAAGAAGGTGATCCAGGCCTGCGCCGACGGCGGCGCGCCCTGCATCGAATTCACCAACCGCGGCGACTTCGCCAGCCACGTCTTCTACGAAGTGACCCGTCACTTCGCCTCGGCCGATCCGCGCGTGATCATGGGCGTGGGCTCGATCGTCGACGCCCCGACCGCCGGCATCTACATCGCCAACGGCGCCAAGTTCGTGGTCGGCCCGATCCTCAACGCCGACGTCGCCAAGGTCTGCAACCGCCGCAAGATCCCGTATTCGCCGGGCTGCGGTTCGGCCTCGGAAATCTCGTACGCCGAGGAACTGGGCTGCGAGATCGTCAAGGTGTTCCCCGGCTCGTCGGTCGGCGGCCCCGATTTCGTCAAGGCGGTGCTGGGCCCGATGCCCTGGACCCGCATCATGCCGACGGGCGGCGTCGATCCGGACGAAGCCTCGGTCAAGAAGTGGTTCGGCGCGGGCATCGTCGCCGCCGGCATGGGCTCCAAGCTGATCACTCAGGAGCTGCTGGACGCCGAAGACTACGCGGGCATCACCGCCAAGGTCCGCGAGACGGTTGATCTGATCAAGAAGGTTCGTGGGAAGGCCTAAAGACCAATGAGCGACAATATCCTCGACATCCGCCCGGCTTCGGAAACGAAGTGGGATTGCGCCAGCTTCGGTGAAGTGATGCTGCGTTTCGACCCCGGCTTCGGCCGGGTGCGCAACGCCCGTCAGTTCCAGGTCTGGGAAGGCGGCGGCGAATACAACGTCGCCCGTGCTTTCAAGAAGTGCTGGGGCAAGCGTTCGACCGCGGTCACCGCCCTGCCGGTCAACGACCTGGGGTGGCTTGTCGAGGATCTGATGATGCAGGGCGGTGTCGACACCTCCCACATCATCTGGCGCGACTTCGACGGCCTGGGCCGCAACACCCGCGTCGGCCTGAACTTCACCGAAAAGGGCTTCGGCGTTCGCCCGGCCCTGGGCTGCAGCGACCGGGGCCACTCGGCCGCCTCGCAGATCCGCCCCGGTGAAGTGAACTGGGAGAAGCTGTTCGGCGAAGAAGGCGTGCGCTGGTTCCACACCGGCGGCATCTTCGCGGCCCTGGCGTCCAACACCGCCGAAGCCGTGATCGAGGCCGTCGAGGTGGCCCGCAAGTACGGCACCGTGATCTCCTACGACCTGAACTACCGCGCCTCGCTGTGGAAGTCGCAGGGCGGCAAGGAGGGGGCCCAGAAGGTCAACCGCCACATCGCCCAATATGTGGACGTTATGATCGGCAACGAAGAAGACTTCACCGCCTGCCTGGGCTTCGAAGTCGAGGGCCTGGACGAGCACATCTCGTCGATCGACCCGGCCAACTTCAAGAAGATGATCCAGACGGCCGTGAAGCAGTTCCCCAACTTCAAGGTCGCTGCCACCACCCTGCGCAACGCCAAGACCGCCTCGGTCAACGACTGGTCGGCGATCCTCTATGCCGGCGGCGAGTTCTACGCCTCGATGATGCGCGAGAACCTCGAGATCTACGACCGGGTCGGCGGCGGCGACGGCTTCGCCTCGGGCCTCGCGTTCGGCTTCATGGAAGGCAAGGGTCCCCAGGCCGCCGTCGAGTACGGCGCGGCTCACGGCGCCCTGGCCATGACCACCCCGGGCGACACCTCGATGGTGCGCCAGGCCGAGGTCGAGGCCGTGATGAAGGGCAAGGGCGCGCGGGTCATCCGCTAGTCTTTGGCCTTATCGGTTCAAACAGCAGAGCCCCCGGTCGCAAGGCCGGGGGCTTTTGCTTGGGGACATGCACTCACGGCAACGCGCCGACAAGTTGGCAGGGCGCTGGATGTGAGTGCGTGTCCCCCAAGTCGTCCGCTGAGCTTGTGGCGTTCAGCGTCGTGACCGAAGGAGGGGACACGTACTCACCTTGAGGCTCGGGATCGTCTGGCAAGGCCTTGCCGTGAGTACATGTCCCCGGCGATTCAGCGGCCACGGCTGGGGACACACGCATGCGTGTGTCCCCATCAGCAGGGCTCTATCCTCAGCGGATAGCGACCAGAGTTCAGCGATTTCAACCGCTTGAACTTTCTCGACCTAACTTATCCCCACTCTCTGGACCTGCCGTATCCTTATTCCACTCGAAAGCACGGGAAGGGCGCACGTACGGCGACCGTTGCGGCTTTCGGGGGCGATCGAGCGGGAAGCTCTGTCGGTGGTCCTCTTCGGAGGACCAACCTCGTCCATCTGGTGCCGGCCGGGCCTCGAAAATAAACGGCGTTGGATGGGGGCCGACAGAGCAGCAGGCGGGCGGTGATGCGCTCGCGGTCCGGGACCGGGCGCGTTGGCCTGGTTCCGCCCGTCGGAGGCTTCAAGGCGGCGAGGCCCTAACAGGGTTCAGCGTCGCGGGCTTTCGGATAACGGTCGCGCGAAGCGCTCTAGCGTCGTCGAAACGGTATTCACATCAAAGCTTTTCCGGGCGAGGCCCGGGCGCTTCGCGACCCTTCCCACTTCTCACAGCCGCTGGCGTGGGAGCGCACCCACTTGCCCCCACCTGACCGCTTCGCGGTCTGTCCGCCCCCGTAGGGGGCGGAGCCCTTCGCAATCACGCGGCTCTTCCCCCTATGGGGGAAGACGACCGCGAAGCGGTCCGTAGGGGGTAAGTGCGTCGCGTGAGTCTCTCAGAGTCCCCGTACAAGAGGAAGGCTTTGCTCAAGCCCCTGCCGGAACCGGGAAGCCGCGGTGCCGCATCAGGGCGCCGATCTTGACGTCGCGGCCTCGGAAGGCCCGGAACTGGTCGGCGGGATCCACCGCGTTGCCCTTCGACATCACGCTGGCCCGCAGTCGCTGGCCCACGGCCTTGTCGTAGAAGCCGCCCGGCGCCTCTTCGAAGGCCTCGGCCGCGTCGGCGGTCAGGGTGTCGGCCCACAGGTAGCTGTAGTAGCCGGCCGAATAGCCGTCGCCGGAGAAGACGTGGCCGAACTGCGGGGTGCGGTGGCGCATGACGATCTCCTTCGGCATGCCGAGCCTGGCCAGCTCGTCGCGCTCGAAGGCGTCCGGATCGATGGTCGCGTCGCCGGCCAGGTGCAGCTTCATGTCGATCAGGGCGCTGGCCAGGTATTCGGTGGTGTCGAAACCCTGGTTGAAGGTCGCGGCAGCCTCGATCTTGTCGACCATCGCCTGGGGCAGGGCCTCGCCGGTCTGGTGGTGGACGGCGAAGCGGCTCAGCACCTGGCGGGTCGGCAGCCAGTGCTCGTTCAGCTGGCTGGGGAACTCCACATAGTCGCGGGCCACGTTGGTGCCCGCCACGCGGGGATAGACGACGTCGGAATTGAGCCCGTGGATGGCGTGGCCGAACTCGTGGAACAGGGTCTTGGCGTCGTCCCACGAGATCAGCACCGGCTCGCCGGGCTTGGTCTTGATGAAGTTGGAGTTGTTGGAGACGATCGTCGTCACCTCGCCCCGGAAGCGCTCCTGGCGACGATAGGCGTTCATCCAGGCGCCCGAACGCTTGCCCTTGCGGGCATAGGGATCGAAGTACCACAGGCCCACGCGCTTGCCGTCGCGGGTGACCTCGTAGGTGGTCACGTCCGCATGGAAGACCGGCAGGCCCTCCACCTGGGCGAACTGGAAGCCGTAGACCTGGCCGGCGGCCCAGAACATGCCCTCGCGCAGCTTGTCCAACTGCATGTACGGCTTCACCTCGTTCATATCGAGGTCGTACTTCGCCTTGCGCACCTTCTCGGCGTAGTAGCGATAGTCCCAGGGCGCGATCGAGAAGCCGCCGCCCTCGGCGTCGGCGATCTTCTGCATGTCGGCCACGTCCTTGGCCACCTGGGCGATGGCCGGGGTCCAGACCGCCTCCATCAGCGCCATGGCGTTCTGCGGCGTCTTGGCCATGGCCACCTCCAGCCGCCAGTCGGCGTGGGTGGCGTAGCCCAGCAGCTTGGCGCGCTCGGCCCGCAGCTTGAGGATCCGGGTGATCAGGGCGTTGTTGTCGGTGGCCCCGCCGTTGTCGCCGCGATTGACGAAGGCCTTCCAGACCGTCTCCCGCGTGGCCCGGACCGGCGAATAGGTCAGGTACGGATCGACGCTGGAGCGGGTGTTGACGATGACGTGCTGGCCCGGAAGCTTCAGCTGCTCGGCGCTGGCGGCCGCGGCGGCCTTCAGGGAGTCCGGCAGACCGACGAGGTCGGTTTCGGTCAGGACGATATAGGTCGACTCGTCGGCCAGCAGGTTCTGGTTGAACTGGGTGAACAGGCCCGCCAGCTCGGTGTTGATCGCCGCCACCCGCGCCTTGGCCTCGGGGTCCAGCTTGGCCCCGGCCCGCACGAAGCTGGTGTAGTAGAGCCAGGTCACCCGCTGCTGCTCGGGCGTCAGCCTGGCCTTGGCCGGCGAGGTGTAGACCGCTTCGATGCGGGCGAAGAGCGCGGCGTTCTGGTTGATCTTGTCGGCGAAGGCCGCGAGCTTGGGATCCATCTCCTTCTGCAGCGCCTGCAGTTCCGGCGTGCTGAGATTGGAGCCCCAGATGCCGTAGATCGTCTGGACCCGGCTCAGCTGGCGGCCGGAGTCCTCCAGGGCGGCGATGGTGTTCTCGAAGGTCGGGGCGGCTTTCACGGCGGTGATGGCGTCGATCTCGGCGAGGTTGGCCGCCATGCCGGCTTCGAGGGCCGGCTTGAAGTGCTCGACCTGGACCTTGTCGAAGGGCGGCTGGCCGCCGTGCGGGCCGGTCCAGGCCTGGAGAAGCGGATTGGTGTCAGCGGCCATGGACAAACTCGGGTTCAGGCCGCCGGTCGCGCCGACGGCGGCGGCGGTGGCGAGGAAAGTGCGACGCTTCACGAAGGCTCCGGAAGAGGGTGTTGCGCCCCGAACACCTGGGGCCGGGGCGACCTTGAAACGGGCGGGCCGTCCTTGTCGAGACCCTCTCCGCGTCTAGCCCAGCGTCCGCTCCAAGGCCTCGACCACCAGGGCGTGGTCCTCGACCTGCGGCAGGCCCGAGACCGTGATCGCGCCGATGCAGCCCAGGCCCGCCAGGATCAGCGGGAAGCCGCCGCCGTGGGCGGCATGGTCGCGGAGCGACAGACCGTAGCGCTGCTCCAGGGTCTCGCCCGAGGCCTTCAGCTTCAGCCCCACGGCCAGGGTGCTGGTTCCCAGGGCCAGGACGGTGTTGCGCTTGCGGCGCACCCAGTCGGCGTTGGCGATGTCGGCGCCGGGCAGGGCGGCATGGAACAGCGGCCGCTCGCGCAGGCCGATGTCGATGGCCACCGGGGCATTGCGGGCCAGGGCCGCGTCGCGCAGGGCCGTGCCCAGCGTCCAGGCGGTCTCCAGAGTGAAGCGCTGGAAGCCCAGCGCCTTCTCCTGGGCGGCGATGGCGGCCAGCAGTTCGGCGTCGGTCAAAGCGGCAGCTCTCGGCGCTCGGCGGCGCTGCGCTGGGCCACGTCGATCAGTTCCATCACCGCGATGGCCTCTTCGGGCGGCACGGGATTTTCGCCATGACCCGACAGGGCGTCGCGGATGGCGGCGTAGTAGGCCAGATAGTCGCCGGGGACGCCCTCGATCACGCGGCTGGTGGTGTCGTCGCCGTCCGGTTGGGTCAGGGTTCCGGGACGCGGGTCGGCGCCCCAGCCTTCCGAGCCTGGGACGATCCCGGCCTTTAGGGCGTTCTCCTGCTCGTCCAGCCCCTGCTTGTGGAAGCTGCCCTTGGTCCCGTGCACGGCCATCCGCAGGCGGGAATCGACGGTCATCTGGCTGGCGTGCAGCAGCACCCGCAGCTTGGGATAGCGCAGCGCCAGGTGGAAATAGTCCGGGGCCTGGCCGCCGTCCTTCTGGGCCACCAGGTCGGCATAGACCGCCTGGGGCTTGCCGAACAGCTTCAGGGCCTGGTCGATCAGGTGCGGTCCCAGGTCCAGCAGGGCGCCGGCGCCGGGCTTTTCCCTCCAGCGGTCGCGGACCAGCGGGCGGAAGCGGTCGAAGTGGCTCTCGTACTGGACGATCTCGCCCAGGCTGCCGTCGGCGATCAGGGCCTGGAGGGTCAGGAAGTCGCTGTCCCAGCGGCGGTTCTGGAAGATGCTCAGCAGCTTGCCGGCGCGCTTGGCGTGGTCGGCGACGGCGCGGGCCTCGTCCAGGGTCACCGCGAACGGCTTGTCGATCACCACGGCCTTGCCGGCGTCGAGCGCGGCATGGGCCTGGGGGGCGTGCAGCGGGTCGGGGGTGGCGATCACCACCAGGTCGATCTCGGCGTCGGCCAGGGCGGTAACGAGGTCGGGAACGACCTTCACCTCGGGCAGGTCGGCATGGACCTTGGCCGGGTCGCTGGAGACGACGGTGTGGAGAACGAGGCCGGGCGTGGCGACGATCAGCGGGGCGTGAAACACCTTGCCGACGAAGCCGTAGCCGACCAGGGCGACCTTGAAGGGGAGGGGGGAGGACATGAGTCCGTTTATAGCGCCTCCGCACGAAAAAGCCCCCGGTCTCGCGACCGGGGGCTCGTTCTTTCCCAGATGGGAAAAGGCCTAGACCTTCACCGGCTCCATCCTGGGCGACAGCAGGTGGATGACCAGCAGGGCCACCAGATAGGCGCTGCCGGCGACGATGAAGATCGGGGTGTAGGTGCCGATCGTCTCCAGCACCTGGCCGATGTACTTGGAGAACACCATGCCGCCGACCGCGCCCAGCATGCCGCCGATGCCCACCACCGAGCCGACGGCGGCGCGGGGGAAGACGTCCGAGGGCAGGGTGTAGAGGTTGGCCGAGAAGCCCTGGTGGGCGGCGGTGGCCACGCCGATGATCAGCACGGCGGTCCACAGATTGGAAACGTTGGCGGCGAACATCACCGGCACGGCCAGCAGAGCGCAGATCAGCAGGGTGGTCTTGCGGGCCTTGTTGATGCTCCAGCCCTTCTTCATCAGGCTGGACGACATCCAGCCGCCGGCCACCGAACCGACGTCGCTCATCAGATAGACCGCGACGATCGGCGGGCCGAAGGTCTTCAGGTCCAGGCCGTAGCGCTTGCCCAGGAAGTCGGGCAGCCAGAACAGGAACATCCACCAGATCGGGTCGATCAGGAACTTGCCCAGGGCGAAGGCCCAGGTTTCCTTCTTGGTCAGCAGCTTGGCCCAGCCGATCGGCTGGTCCGGGTCGGCCGGGTCCTGCTCGATATGGGCCAGTTCGGCGGCCGACAGGTTCTTCTGCTCGCGCGGACGGCGATAGACGATCAGCCAGATCGGCAGCCAGATCAGGCCCGCCACGCCAGTGACGATGAAGGCCATCTCCCAGCCGAAGGTCAGGGCGATGGCCGGCACGACCAGCGGGGTGACGATGGCGCCGATGTTGGTGCCGGCGTTGAAGATGCCGGTGGCCAGGGCCCGCTCGTTCTTGGGGAACCACTCGGCCACGGCCTTGATGCCGCCCGGGAAGCCGCCGGCCTCGCCGACGCCCAGGCCCATGCGGGCCAGGATGAAGCCGTTGAGGTGGCGCGCTCCGGCGGTGGCGATGTGGGCGATCTGCCAGATCAGGAAGGCGATGCCGAAGCCCCAGCGGGCCCCGATCTTGTCCATGATCTTGCCCCACGCCAGGTAGGCGATGGCGTAGGTCAGCTGGAAGTAGAAGACGAGATCGGCGTAGTTGGTCTCGGTCCAGCCGAACTGCTTGGACAGATCGGGCTTCAGCAGGCTGATGGTCTGGCGATCCACGTAGTTGATCACCATGGCCGCGAACAGCAGGCCGACGATCACCCACCTGTATCGGCCGATCCTCTCCGACGGAGCCGGCATCGTTGGAGCGTCCATGGACGTCACATCCTCACCCTAGTGTTTTGTTTTTCCGACGCCCCCGCCGGTTTTTTTATCGTTTCAGGCCGGGACCGCCACGCAGGCGACGCTCCCGAACTTGCCGAAGTCTACGCGGGAGCTCTCGCCGGCGGCAATGTCGTGGATTCCGGTGCTGGCGCCGGTGGTGACCAGCATGCCCTTCTTCAGCGGCCGGCCCCGCGAGGCGACGTGGCCCAGCAGGAAGGCCAGGGCCGCCAGGGGCGAGCCGGGAATGGAGAAAGCGCCGCCCTTGCCCACCGACTTGCCGTCGATGAAGGTCTCGGCCGGCATGTCTTCCCAGGGGATCTCATGCCAGTTGTCGATCACGGGGCCCAGGATCTGGCCGTCGTTGTTGCCGAAGTCCGAGGCCACGATGGGCGGGCCCAGGGCGTTGATGGTGGCCAGCGGGCTGCCAGCGATCTCGATGCCCAGGATCAGCTCGCCCACATATTCGGCGGCTTCCTCGGCGGTCCATTCGGTCTTGTCGGCCGGGGCGTCCTTGCCCAGGCGGATGATGAACTCGGCCTCGACAGCGGTGAAGCCGCCGGCGATGGCGCGGAACGGGGTCGGCTCGGAGGCCGCGTCCCAGACGTTCTTCTTGAAGATACAGCCGGCCAGGCGCTCGGCGCCCAGGCGCTCGCGGTGCTGCGGGGGCACCAGGCCCACCTTCCAGCCGACCAGTTCGTCAGGCCACAGGTCGATGGCGATGTCCTGCACCGCGTAGCCTTCAGCCATGGATTGGGGGAGGACGCCGCCCGGATAGCCGGGAACCGACACGCCCTTCAGGCGCGCTTCGACGAACTGCTGGGCGATGGACGCCGGCGCGAACACTTCGCTCTCGGCCTCGGAAACGGTCACGCCGCGAATCCTCCCTCGCACTCTGTACAGTCCCGTTCGACGGGCTTTGGTCGTGCATAATGGAAACCGGTGTCATTGACAATCGACCTTAAGACACCGGTGACATTGTATTGTCACGCCTGCGTCTCCGGCGTTCTACTGCCGGCCATGGTCGACACCGCCACCCTCCGCCGCCTGGCGCTCACGCTCCCCGAGGTCGAGGCGGGCGATTCCGAGGATTCCCTGGGGTTTGCGGTGCGCGGCAAGGGCCTGGCCTGGCCCTATCTGGCGCGGGCCGCGCCCAAGGCCCGGCGGGAGGTCGTGCCCGGGGTGCTGGCGGTGCGCTGCCTGATCGAGAGCAAGGAGCTGCTCATCGAGGCGGCGCCGGAGATCTATTTCGACGATGACCACTACCGCAACTATCCGGCGGTGCTGGTGCGGCTGGATGCGATCGAGGCCGACGAGATGGGCCGGCTGCTGACGGAGGCCTGGCGGCGCGTGGCGCCCAAGGCCCTGGTCAAGCGGTTCGACGCGCAAGGGTAGGGACCCGCCGCAGGACGGCCTCGCCGTCGCCGCGCCATGGTCAAGATTGCGGCCGATAGAGCGATCATGAGCTTTCGCGCCCGTCTCCTCTGCCTCGCCGCCGCCCTGTGCCTGACCAGCGCCGGGGTCGCCGAGGCGTCGGCGCTGCCCCGCCTGATCGAGGCCCCGGCTACCGCGCCGGGCGAGGCCCTGGCGGTGATCTATTCCGGCGACGGCGGCTGGGGTCCTCTGGACCAGGGTGTGGCCAAGGTGCTGGCCCGCGACGGCGTGCCGGTGCTGGGCGTCAATTCGCTGCGCTACTTCATGGGCAAGCGCACGCCCCAGTCGGCCGCCGACGACCTGGCCGACCAACTGCGCCGCCACCAGGCCCAATGGGGCCGGCAAAAGATCGTCTTGGTCGGCTATTCGTTCGGCGCCGACGCCCTGCCCGCCATCGTGCCGAACCTGCCCGAAGATCTGCGCGCCCAGATCACCGGCCTGGTGCTGATCGGGACCGGCCCGCACGGCGACCTGCGCTTTCACCCCGCCAGCTGGCTGAACCGCGCCACCGCCGACTCCTTCCCGGTGGCCCCGGCGGTCGAGGCGCTGAAGGGCCTGCCGATGACCTGCATCTACGGCGACAAGGAGCGGCTGGATATCTGCCCCAGCCTGCCGTCGGACACGATCCGTCAGGTGCGCCTGTCGGGCGGTCACCATTTCGACGGCGATTACGCGAAGCTCGGCGAGGCGGTGCTGAAGGCCGCCGCGCTCTAGGTAACGGGCGCCCTCCAAGCACGGTCCCGTGAACGTATCGTGACCGAAAACCACTGTTTCCCGGGGGATCGAAACCCGGACAGTGCGCGTTCCCCAGGCCTGTATTCATCGGAGAGGGCCTTCTCGCCATGACCGCGTTCGGGTCAGCCGTTCGGCATGCGCCGACCGACTTGCCGCCACCACCAGTCGCCTTGCCGCCCCGCGCGGCGTTGTTTCTCGATCTTGACGGAACCCTGGCCCCGATCATGCCCCGACCCGAACAGGTCGGGCCCGACGCACGCCGCGCGGCGTTGCTGGACGATCTCTCGCGCGTCCTCGACGGCCGTCTGGCCGTCGTCAGCGGCCGCGCCCTGGAAGACTTGGACCGCATCCTGGAAGGCCGGGTGAAGGCCGTGGCCGCCGTCCACGGCCTGGTCCGGCGCGGCGTCTACGGCGTCGACCGCGTTCAGCCGCACCCGGACCTCGACCACGCCCGCGACGTGCTGCGCGACCTGGCCCACAGCGACAAGGGTCTGCTGTTCGAGGACAAGGACCTCAGCGTCGCCTTGCACTATCGCAACGTGCCCTCGGCCGCCGACGCGGTGATCGAGGCCGCCGAGCGCCTGGCCCAGTCGTCGGAACTGGTGCTGCAGTTGGGCGACATGGTCGCCGAGCTGCGCACGCCCGGCCAGGACAAGGGCAAGTCGGTCTCGGCCTTCCTGCGCGAAGCTCCGTTCGACGGGGCGACCCCGGTGTTCGTCGGCGACGACCTGACCGACGAGGACGGCTTCGCCGCCGCCGCCCGCCTGGGCGGCTATGGCGTGCTGGTCGGACCGCCGCGTCCCACCCAGGCGAGCTACCGCCTGGAGAGCTTCGCCGCCGTGCTGGACTGGCTGGGCGCCGATCTTTCCAAGCTGGATCGAGCCAAACTCGACGGGAAGACCGCCGCATGAGCCGCCTGATCGTCGTTTCCAACCGCGTCAACCCGCCCACGGGCAAGGGGGACGAAAGCGTCGGCGGCCTGGCCATGGCCCTGGCCGCGGCCCTGCGCGAATATTCCGGAATCTGGTTCGGCTGGAGCGGCAAGACCACGACCGAATTCACCGGCCAGCTGAACATGCAGAAGGCCGACGGCGTCACCGTGGCCACGGTCGACCTCGAGGAGGGCGACTATCAGGAGTACTACAACGGCTATGCCAACAAGACCCTGTGGCCGCTGTTCCACTACCGCGTCGACCTGACCGCCTACGACCGCTCGTTCGGCGAGGGCTATGACCGGGTCAACAAGCGCTTCGCCGAGACCCTGCTACCGCTGATCGAGCCGGACGACGTGATCTGGGTGCACGACTACCACCTGATCCCGATGGCCCGGGAGCTGCGGCGGCTGGGCGTGACCAACCGGATCGGCTTCTTCCTGCACATCCCGTGGCCGGCCCACCAGCTGGTGGTGACCCTGCCGCGCCACCGGCCGCTGGTCGAGGCGATGTTCCACTACGACCTGATCGGCTTCCAGACCGAGGAAAGCGTCCAGGCCTTCGAGGGCTACGTCTTCAACGAGGTGGGCGGCGAGCGGACCGAAGACGGTCGCCTGACCGCCTTCGGCCAGACCGCCGAGGCCGCGGCGTTCCCGATCGGCATCGACGCCGAGGACTTCGAGCGGATCCGCGAAAGCCCGCGCGCTCTGCGGGTTTACGACCGCCTGATGGCCCATAGCGTCTTCCGCAAGATGGTCGTGGGCGTGGACCGCCTCGACTACTCCAAGGGCCTGGAGGAGCGGCTGATCGGCTTCGAGCGCTTCCTGCACGACAATCCCGAGGCGCGGCGCGAGGTGATGCTGCTGCAGATCGCCCCGCTGTCGCGCGACGAGGTCGAGGCCTATCAGGACCTGCGCGGTCGGCTGGACGGGCTGATCGGCCACATCAACGGCGCCTATGCCGACATGGACTACAACCCGATCCGCTACCTCAATCGCAGCTATCGCCGCGACGAGCTGGCCGGGGTCTATCGGGCGTCCAAGGCCGCCCTGGTCACGCCGCTGCGCGACGGCATGAACCTGGTGGCCAAGGAATATGTGGCCTCGCAGGCGCCGGAGGATCCCGGCGTGCTGATCCTGTCGCGCTTCGCCGGCGCGGCGCGGCAGCTGAAGGACGCGCTGATCATCAATCCCAACAGTCCCGAGGAAATCTCCGACGCCCTGACCCGGGCGCTGAGCATGGACCTGGACGAGCGCAAGCGCCGTTGGGAGACCCTGATCGACAACGTCACCCGCTGCGACGTCACCGCCTGGCGCGACGAGTTCGTGGCCCGGTTGCGCAAGCCGCAAGGCGCGGCCAAGGCTCCGCCCAAGGCGATCCCAGCCCTGACCGTGCGGGCCGGCGGCCGGGGGTAGGAACAGGCGCGTCCGGTTGAAACCCGGGTCGCGGTAAATCCGCGCAGCGTCGTCGCGGACATGGCCCGCCGGCGGCGACATGGCGTAGAGGACGATGAGATTCGTCCTGCCGGAAACCGCGTAGCTTGTCCTGGGTTTCGTCTATCACTTCGCGTCGCCTGGCCAGGAGCCTGCTGGTTCTGGCCGTTCTGGCGCTGGGCAGCTGCGTCAGCGCGGGCGGGGCGCCCGCCTCGACGCCGACGGGGCAACTGGAGTGCATCGGAGCCAAGACCGACCGTCCGACGGTAATCCTCGAGGCGGGGGCGTTCGGCGGGGCGGCCGACTGGTCGCTGGTGGCCGAGGCGCTCTCGGCCCGCCAGCGGGTCTGCGCCTACGACCGCGACGGCATGGGTACGGCTGCTCTGCACGACCTGGACCGTTCGCCGGTGGCCGTCGCCCGCCGGCTGGAGGCGCTGGTGGCGCGCGAGGTCGGCGACGCCCCGGTGATCCTGGCGGGTCATTCGAACGGCGGGCTCTATGTCGAGGCCTTCGCGCGGATGTGGCCGGAACGCACGGCGGGGCTCTTGCTGGTCGATGCGGTGGGGACTCAGGTCAAGGACCACCCCCTGGCTCTGGCCGATCTGGAGCGCGAGGAGCGGCAGGCCGAGCTGACGCCCATCGCCCGCGCCGTGGGCCTGACCCGCTTCGTGCCCCTTATGGATGACATCTCGCCGACCGCCGAGGCCGCCGCGCGCCGCAAGCGGGCCTGGACCGGGCGCACCAGCATCCAGGCCGGGCTGCTGGAGGAACGGGCCTTCCTGGCCGGCCTGCCCGAAGTCGACGCTCTGCCGCCCCTACGGCCCTCGATCCCGGTGGCGGTGATCGTCGCCAGCCGCACGCCGGACAGGGCCCTGGACCGCGACTGGCGCGCCGCCCAGGTCGCCCCGGCGGCTGCGGCCTGCCGCTCGGCGGTGGTCGACGCCCTGGCCAGTCACACCTCGATCCTGGACGCCCAGCGCCACTATGTGACGGAGATGACCGACTGGCTGAATGGCGAGTCGGCGTCGGCCGGGGTCACCCGCTGCTAAGCGGCCGCGACAGCCATCGCCGCACCGGCGCGTCGTAGAAACGGAAGGCCACCCAAGCCACCGCCGGCGTGATCAGCATCGCCGCCGCGCAGAACCACAGCGGTAGCAGGGTCTTCCAGCCGTCCGGATAGAGCCGCAGCATCACCGCCCAGGTCGCCCAGTGCAGGGCGTAGAGCGGATAGGAGAGCTCGCCCGTCACGCGGCACAGGGCGCCCGCCGCGCCCTTGGGATCATGGGCGCCGGTCAGCACCAGCAGCGGGAACAGCGCCACCACGCAGGCGAAGTCGTAGGCACCGTTCCACGGTCCGGCCCAGGGCAGGATCGGCACGAACATCGCGGCCGCCAGGGCGCCGGCCGGCAGCCACAGGCGCGGCCTGGGCGCCAGCGCCCGATAGCGCCAGCATACCCAGCCCAGGCTGAAACCGAACGTGGCCCGCGCCACGCCCAGCCAGAAGGTGGCTTCGTCCCAGCCGGTCTCGACCCCGTTCAGGCCCAGGGCCACCCAGACCATCACCGCCCCCGAGCAGAAGACGATGGCGGCCACGACAATGTCCGGGACGCGCCGCAACGGGAACCACAGGACGCTGACGATCACCTCCAGGCACAGCGACCAAGCCGGCGGGTTGAACGGGAAGAGGGTGGGGAACGTCCATTCGGCCGGATGCTCCAGGCGCGGGACCAGCAGCAGGCCCTTGGTCAGGTTGGGCCAGAACGGCGGGCTGTGGCGCGAGGTCAGCACCGCCCCGATCAGGGTCGACAGCACCAGCAGCGGCCAGATCCGCACCACCCGGATCTTCAGGTACGACAGCCACGAGACGTCGCGCCGCTCGAAGGCGTGGGCCAGCACGAAGCCGCTGAGACAGAAGAAGAAATCCACCGCCAGATAGCCGTGGGCGAACCGCCCCGGCCGTCCCGACCAGTCGGCCACGTGATAGGCCAGCACCCCCAGCGCCGCCACGGCCCGCAGGCCGTCCAGGGCGGCGAGGCGTTGTGTTCTGTTCTCCGTCACCCGGCGGTTCTGTCAGGATCGTCGCCGGTTTCGCAAGAGCCTACCGAACCGACGTCCACGGCCGGCTGAGCAGCACCGCGCAGTTGATCAGGCCCACCAGACTGTAGGTCTGGGGGTAGTTGCCCCACAGCTCGCCGTCGACGAAGCCGATATCCTCGGACAGCAGGCCGGCGGTGGTGCGGCGCTCCAGCATCTCCTCGAAGAGGTCGCGGGCTTCTTCGATGCGGCCGGCCAGGTAGAGGGCCTCCACCAGCCAGAAGGTGCAGATGTTGAACGCCGTCTGCGGGGCGCCGAAGTCGTCGGGGATGGCGTAGCGCAGGAGGTAGGAGCCTTTGCGCAGGCCCGCCTCGATGGCGGCCACGGTGGCGGCGTTGCGCGGGTCGTTGGCCTCGATGAAGCGCAGGTCGACCAGTTGCAGCAGGCTGGCGTCCAACTCGTCGCCCTCGAAGGTGGCGGCGAAGCGGCCCAGGCCCTCGTTCCAGGCGCGCTTGTCGATGGTCTCGCGGACCTTGGCGGCCCGGCCGTTCCAGAACTCGGCCCGGTCGGCCAGGCCCAGCTTGGCGGCGGCGTTGCCCAGGCGGTCGCAGGCGGCCCAGCACATCACCGCCGAATAGGTGTGGACGTTGGCGCGGCCGCGGAACTCCCACAGGCTGGCGTCGGGCTGGTCGTGCAGTTGGAAGGCCCGCTCGCCGACAGGCTCCAGGTTCTGGAAGTCCTCCACCGTGCCGGGCCGCAGGAGGCGCTCGTCGAAGAAGGCCTGGACGGTGGACAGGATGATCTGGCCGTAGACGTCGTGCTGCTGGTGCTCGAAGGCCTGGTTGCCGATCCGCACCGGCCCCATGCCGCGATAGCCGGGCAGGTCGGGGGCGAAGCGCTCTGTCAGCTGCGGCTCGAAACCCACTCCGAACAGCGGCTGAATATGACCACCGGCCGCCCGGTCGACGATGTTGCGCAGGTAGCCGAGATAGTTCTCTAGGATGTCGACAGCGCCCAGCCGGTTCAGCGCCTGGACCACGTAGTAGGCGTCGCGCAGCCAGCAGTAGCGGTAGTCCCAGTTGCGGCCGCTGTCGGCGTGCTCGGGGATCGAGGTGGTCATGGCCGCCACGATCGCCCCGGTCTCCTCGTGCATGCAGAGCTTCAGGGTGATGGCGGCGCGGATCACGGCGGCCTGGTAGTCCAGCGGTACGGCCAGGCCCCGCACCCAGTCCATCCAGTATTCCTGGGTCTGCTGCAGCATGCGGTTGCAGGTGGCCCCGATGTCGGCGTTGAAGCCCTCGTCGGCGCCCAGGTACATGGCGATGGGCTTTTCCAGCCGGAAGGTGCGCTCCTCCAGTACGTGCGAGACCGGCCCGTCGGTGGACAGGCGCAGGGTCATGTCCGAGCACAGGTAGCGGATGTGGTTGGAGCCGTGGGTGTTCTCGGCGATGCGCCCGCCCCAGGCGGCGGTCGGGCGCAGGCGGATGGTGATCCGCGCCACGCTGGTCAGCGGCCGGATCAGGCGGATGAAGGCGGTGGGGCGGAAGCTGCGGCCGTACTGCTGGTAGCGGGGGGCGAAGTCGATGACTTCGACGCTGGCTCCGTCGGCGTCGGTGATCACCGTGCGCAGGATCGGGGTGTTGCGCAGATATTCCTGCTCGACGGTCTTGGCCCCGTCGACCACGACCTCCCAGGTGCCCTTGGCGGTCGGATCGCCGGGCTCCTGGCCGCCCAGCAGCGAGCTGAACACCGGGTCGGAGTCGATGCGCGGGGCGCAGGCCCAGACGAAGCGGCCGCAGCGGTCGATCAGGGCGCTGACCGCGCAGTTGCCGATGGGGAAGAGGTCGAGGTTCTGGGGCATTGAGCGCGCCTCTGTTCGTTGATGTCAGCGCCGGATGAGGATCGGCACCTGCGAGGTCTTGCTGGCATGGGCGGCCACGTGGGCGCCGATGTGCTCGAAGGTCAGGTCGGTGGAAGCCTCGCCGATGGCGAGGCCGTCGATCTGCAGATGGTCGATGCCGATGGGCAGGCGCGGATCGGTCAGGTGGATCTCGCCCTTCCAGCCGTCGACCGTGATGCCCAGGCACGCCTGCAGCATCATGAAGGCCGAGCCTGCCGCCCAGGCCTGGGGCAGGCAGGCCACCGGATAGGCCACCGGCGGCTCGCCCGGCTGGCGGGGGAAGCCGCAGAACAGCTCCGGTAGCCGCATCTCGTAGTGGGCAGCGGTCTCGAACAGGCCCGAGGTCATCTCCACCACCCCGTCGCGCTGGCCGTAGCGGGCCAGGCCCATGGCGCAGATGGCCGTGTCGTGCGGCCAGACCGACCCGTTGTGATAGCTCATCGGATTGAAGCGCGGTTCGCCCTGGGCCAGGGTCCGCACGCCGAAGCCGTTGTGGAACGCCGCCGACAGCAGCGTTTCGGCAACTTTGCGGGCCCGGTCGGGCGAGGGCAGGCCGCAGAACAGCAGATGGCCGGGATTAGAGCCCTTCACGCGACAAGGCTTGCCGTGGCCGTCGATGGCCATGGCGTAGAAGCCCTTGTCCTCCATCCAGAACTTGGTCTCGACCTGCTGGCGCAGGTGCTCGGCCTTGGCCCGCCAGCGCTTGGCGTTCTCCGGCTCGCCGCGCCGCTCGGCCAGGTCGGCCATGCCCTTGAAGGCGGCGAAGGCGTAGCCCTGCACCTCGACCACGGCGATGGGACCGTCTGGGAACTTGCCATCCTCGTGGAAGACGCTGTCCTCGCTGTCCTTCCAGTTCTGGTTCGACAGGCCCGAGTCCAGGCCCCGGGCGTAGTCGATCAGGCCGTCGCCGTCGCTGTCGCCGAAATGCTCGATCCAGGCGATGGCCGCCATCAGCGGCTCCCACAGGCTTTCGATGAAGGCCAGGTCCCCGGTCCGTTCGGCATAGGCGCAGGCCAGGGCCACGAACAGCGGCGTGGTGTCGACCCCGCCGTAGTAGCGGCCGAACGGCAGCTCACCGAGCGCGGTCATCTCGCCCTTGCGGGTCTCGTGCATGATCTTGCCGGGGGCGCTGTCGCGGAAGGCGCTGACCTCCTCGGCCTGGTGCTCGGCCAGATAGCTCAGCACGCCTCGGGCCAGGGTGGGCTCGATCCACAGCACCTGCCAGGCGGTGATGATGGCGTCGCGGCCGAACGGGGTCGAGAACCAGGGGATGCCGGCATAGGGGTAGGGGCCGGTGGCGAACTCGGTGGTCAGCAGGGCCAGGTCCGCGCGCGACTTCTCCAGCCAGTCGTTGAACAGGCGGCCCGAGCTGTGCAGCCGCGCTCCGCGCCGCCGGCGCTTGCGCATGTCGATCCGGGCCCGCGCCGCCGCCGCCCGCCAGCGCTCGCGGCTGGGCGCGTGGGCATGCTCGGTTCCCACCTCGATATAGAGGTCGAAGTGGGTCTCGGGCGTCAGCATGAACATGAAGTCCGCCCGTTGCGGACCCAGCCGTCCGGGCGGTTCGGAGAACGAGACGATGCTGGTGCGCCGCACGCCGTCCAGGCCGTCATAGGCGTAGGCGACGCTGCGGCCGTTCAACTGGGCGGGCAGCACCTGGCCCCGACCGCCGGGCCGCTTGGAGCCGCGCACCTCGAACATGTCGTGGAAGTCGGCGTCGTATTCCAGCCCGACCGGCAGGATCACCATGTCGCGGCTGTAGTTGACGAAGCGCAGGCGCTCGTACAGCCGCTGGTCCCACAGGAAGCGCTTGCGCTCCACATGGATCGCGCCGTGGGGAGCCGCCGTGCCGCCCAGGGCGGGCAAGGGCTCGTTGGTCGAGTGCGAGGTGAAGTAGACGTTGTCCTGCGACACCGCCGCGCTCAGCAGGGCCGGCGAGCGGTTGCCCAGCAGCAGGCGCAGCTTCGACAGCAGGCGGGTGTCGTCGTGGAACAGGCCGTCGGCCTTGCCCAGCACGTCGCCGAAGGCGTCGGCGACCAGGAAGGTGTCCTTGTCCTTCAACGCGAACAGCCGGTAGGGCACGCGCGGCTCGCCGGTCTCGCCCTGTTCCTGAAGGCCGGCGGGAGCCGGCGCCATGTCGTCCATGGACTTGACCTTTCGCGCTAGGTCCGTCGAAAGCCCGCCGCGTCGCCGGGGCGACGGGCGGGTTCCAAGGGCTGAGGCCTGATCGAGAGGGCGCGCGTGCGCCGGTTCGCGGTCAGGCGCTTTGGGCCAGGGTCAGGCGAGGCGGCTCCGACGCCTCCTCCAGCCGGTCGTAGAGATCCAGATAGCGATGAGCCATGGCGGTGGCCGAGAAGCGGGTCTCGAACCGCCGGCGGACCGCCGCGCGGTCGATCCGGTCCAGGCTCCGGGCGGCGGCCACCGCGCCGTCCTCGTCCTCGACGATGAAGCCGGTCACCCCGTCCTCGATCACCTCGGGCACCGAGCCGCAGTTGTAGGCGATCACCGGCGTGCCGCAGGCCATGGCCTCGATCATCACCAGGCCGAACGGCTCGGGCCAGGCGATGGGGAACAGCAGGGCGTCGGCCCCGCCCAGGAAGTCCGACTTCTGATGGTCGCCGATCTCGCCGACGAACTCGATCAGCGGGTCGTCCATCAGGTGCTCGATCTCGGCGTGGAAATAGGCGCGGTCGGCCGCGTCGATCTTGGCGGCGATCTTCAGCTTCTTGCCCAGGCGCTTGGCGATGGCGATGGCGCGGTCGGGACCCTTCTCCGGCGAGATGCGGCCGAGGAACGCCAGGTAACCCTCGGTTTTCGGACGGAAATCATAGATCTCTTCGGCCATGCCGTGCAGCACCGTGCCGGCCCAGTTGGCGAAGGGCAGGGGATGGCGCTGGTCGTCCGAGATCGACACCAGGGGGAACTGCGGCCAGCGGCGATAGACGCCCGGCAGGTCCTTCAGGTCCAGGCGTCCGTGCAGGGTGGTCAGGGTCCGCTCCGGCATGTCCGTGAACATCGGGAAGTGGATCATATCGGTGTGGAAGTGGATCACGTCGAAGCGATCGGCCTGGCGGCGGACTTCGGACAGCATGGCCATGTGGGCGGCCAGGTCGGACTTCAGCGGGGCGGGGTCCAGGCGGATGGCCTGATCGCGCACCACCACCAGCTCGGCCTTGGTGCGGGCGTCGCCCGAAGCGAACAGGGTGACGTCGTGGCCGAGGTCGACCAGGGCGTCGGTGAGATGGGCCACCACCCGCTCGGTGCCCCCGTAGAACCGTGGCGGAACGGCTTCGTACAGGGGCGGAACCTGGGCGATTCTCATCGACGGAAATCCTGGCGCTGGAAGGGCGCGAGCCACGCCCCGGCGTCAGATCAAACCGCCAGTGTGGCCCTTGGGTTCCGCAAGGAAAATAAAGAAACCCGAAGGGCTCCTAACCGTTCGCCTTCCACGATACTGGCGTTGACGAGGCCCGATCGTGAAGTCCATCTGGAGGTACGCGGGCTGGCCGCGTGCGAGCGTGCGCGAGACCCTTAGACTGTGATCAAGTCCTGGACAAAACGTGACGCACTGCTTGGCGGCGCGGTTTCTCTTCTGTCGATTTCGGGAGCGGCCGCCCAGGTCCAGAACCCTCCGTTGGTGAGGGCCCCGCAGCAGCCGGCGCCGTTGGTTCCGCCGCCCACCAGCGTGGTCCTGCGGCCCGACCAGGTCGATCTGCTGACCCGCACCCTGGCCCAGGCCTTCACCCACGGTTTCGAGCCGGCGGCCTTCGCGCCCGACGCGGTCCTGCCGGGCCTGAACGCCCGCGACGCGGCCACGCGCCAGAGCGCCCAGGGCCAGCTGATCGGCCTGACCCTGCGCTACGCCAAGGCCGTGCGCACCGGCCGCCTGACGTCCGACGGCTTCATCAACGACTGGGGCCTGCGCCCCTTGCCCTACGACCCGGGTCCGGACTTCGTCCAGGCTGTCGCCCAGGACCGCCTGGGACCGTGGCTGGACAGCCTGCCGCCGCCCTATACCGGCTACCAAACCCTGCGGAAGGGCCTGGCGACCTATCGCGACATTGCCGCGCGGGGCGGATGGAAGCCCATCGCCGCCGGCGAGCCGCTGAAGCTGGGCGCGACCGCCGACCCGCGTATCGCCGCGCTGGAGGCCCGCCTGGCCGTCGAGGATGCCACGGTGGCCGTCGACAAGGCCCCGGTGTTCGACGAGGCCCTGCAACAGGCCCTGATGCGCGCCCAGAAGCGTTTCGGCCTCAATCCCGACGGCGGGCTGGGGCCGGCGACGCTGGCGGCGCTGAACGTCCCCGTCGAGCGGCGGATCGACCAGATCCTGGCCAATATGGAGCGCTGGCGCTGGCTGCCCCAGCAACTGCCGGCCGACCGGATCCAGGTCAACATCGCCGCGGCCGTGATGAGCGTGTTCCACGCCGACGCCCCGAACCTGACCATGCGGGCGGTGACCGGCCGGCCGGGCGACGAGACGCCGATGCTGTCGTCGACGATCCACTCGATCGTGCTCAATCCGCCGTGGAACGTGCCCTCGTCGATCGCCAGCAAGGAACTGTGGCCCAAGGAGCGGGCCAATCCCGGCTATCTGGCCCGCAACGACTTCATCGTCATTCCGACGGGCGCGGGGACCTCGCGACTGCAGCAGAAGGCCGGGCCCAAGGCGGCTCTGGGCCTGGTGAAGTTCGACTTCGACAATCCCTACGGCGTCTATCTGCACGACACCCCCAGCCGCTCGAAATTCGCCAGCTTCAGCCGCCTGGCCAGCCACGGCTGCGTGCGCCTGGAAAAGCCCATCCCGCTGGCCAAGCAGCTGCTGTCGCCGGACTCGGCCTGGAGCCCCGACGTGGTCGATGCGACCATCGCGGCGGGCAAGACGGTGCGCGCCCAACTGGTCCAGCCCATCGCCGTCTTCCTGCTGTACTGGACCGCCTACATGACCCCGGACGGGCAGATGAACTTCCGGGACGACCCGTACGGCTGGGATAAGTTGCTGGTGCAGCGTATCGCCGCATCCAACCCCGGCTCAGCTTGACCCCGAGCTTTCGTTAAGGCCTTTTCCCCGCCGCAGTCTTTTCGTTTCTGAAAGACTCTGGCGTTGTAGTGCTCGCGTGAGGGCCGCCAAGTGCGGTGGTCCAGGCCTTCGGGCGTCTCGCGGGGTCAGTCCGGGGAAGCGTATCATGATCGAACGACGCAAGCTGTTGGGGCTTGGCCTCGGCGTGCTCGGCGCCAGCGCGGTCGGCCCGATGGCCGCCTTCGCCCAGGCGAAGCTGGGGATCTCCGATCCCATCGCCGATCTGCTGCAGCGTCAGGCCGACCTGCCCGAGGGCATGCCGGCCGAAGGTCTTCCGGCCGCTCCGGTGGTAACGCCGCCGCCCGTGTCGCGTTCCGCCTCGCATGCGCCCCGCTGGCTGAAGCTGCACAACATCCACACCCAGGAAAAGCTGGAAGCGGTCTATTTCGAGAAGGGCGAGTACGTGCCCGACGCGGTCCAGGCCCTGGACAAGGTGCTGCGCGACTACCGCACCGGCGACGTCTATTCGATGCATCCAGAGCTGTTCGACACCCTGGCGGCCGTGGCCCAGAAGACCGAGACCAAGTCGCACTTCCAGATCATCTCGGGCTATCGCTCGCCCAAGACCAACGCGATGTTGCACGCGCGCAGCGGCGAAGTCGCCAAACGCAGCCTGCACATGGACGGCAAGGCCATCGATCTCTATCTGGAGGATGTTTCCCTGGATCGGGTGAGGGCCGCGGCCCTGGATCTCGGACGGGGTGGCGTGGGTTACTACCCCGTCAGCAATTTCGTCCACGTCGACGTCGGCCCAGTCCGGCGTTGGGTCGGCTCCTAAGAGGGCCGCAAGAGCAGAGGAAAGCCCGGATGGCCAAGACCGAACGCAAGAGCAACCCGTTCGGATGGATTCTCCTGGGAGCCCTGGTCGGCGCCGTGGCCACGGCCGGCGTCCTGCTGGTGGCCAGCTCGATGAATGTCAATCACGGCTACGAAGACGGCCCCAGCGAGATCCGCACGGCCGCCGATGACGCCGCCGCGGCGGCCGCCGTGCGTCCCGCCGCCCTGGCCGGCGCGCCCAAGCCCGAAACCCCGCCGACGCCGGTCGCCACCGTCCCGGCCCCGGACGCTGCGCCTCAGCCGCCGGTCGACGCCCAGATGGCCGACGACGCCGCCGCCGCCGGCATGACCTCGCGGGCCGAGCAGCCGACCAACTGAGTTCGTCCTCGGACACGAAAAAAAGGCCCCGGAGCGATCCGGGGCCTTTTCCTTTGCGCGGGCGCTAAGTCTTACGACTTCGGCGCGGCCATCGGCGTCAGCTTGCCAGCGGCGGCCTTCATGGCCTCGTGCTGGGCCGGGGGCAGGGGGATCAGGCCACGGCCTTGCAGGTAGCCGCCGCGACCGGTCGCCGCGTCGGACACGAATTCGGCGACGAACTCCTTCAGGCCCGGGGTCACGCCGACCTGGTCCTTCTTGACGTAGATGTAGAGCGAGCGCGACAGCGGGTACTGGCCGCTGGCGATGGTCTGGGCCGAGGGCTTCACGCCGTTGACGCTGGCGCCCTTGATGCGGTTGCCGTTCTCTTCGAGGAAGCTGTAGCCGAACACGCCCAGGGCGCCCGGGGTCTTCTCGATGGTGCCGACGATGGCGTTGTCGTTCTCGCCGGCGTCCACCCAGGCGCCGTCGGTCCGCAGCGGGTCGACCTTGGCCTTGAAGGCCTTCTCGTCGCTCTCGGCCAGCGACTTGGCGGTCGGGAACTTCTTGGCGCCGTTCTCGATGGCCAGTTCGACGAAGGCGTCGCGGGTGCCCGAGGTGGGCGGCGGGCCGTAGACCAGGATGCGGTTGGCCGGCAGGCCGGCGCCGATGTCTTTCCAGGTCTTGTAGGGGTTGGCCACGAATTGGCCGCCGCGCAGGGCGTTCTGGGACAGGCCCAGATACAGGTGCTCGATCTTGAAGTTGTAGTCGGGGGCCGACTTGTCCATGGCCACCACGATGCCGTCGAAGCCGATCTTCAGCTCGACGATGTTGGTCACGCCCTTGGCCTTGCAGGCCTCGAACTCGGACTTCTTCATCGGACGCGAGGCGTTGGCGATGTCAGGGAACTTCTCGCCCATGCCGCCGCAGAACATCTTGATGCCGCCGCCGGTGCCCAGGCTTTCGATCTTGGGCGACTTCTTGCCGGTCTTCTTGGCGAAGTTCTCGGCGGTGCGGGTGGAGAAAGGGAAGACGGTGGAGGAACCGGCGGCCCAGACGAAATCGCGAGCGGCGTGGGCGTTGGTCGCACCGGCCAGCAGGCCGAGCGCCGCGGTGGCGCCGAGCAGGGTCTTCATAGGGAGCTTTCCTACTTTCGAGGGGGGCGAGAAGGAGGGAACGAACAAACTGTACGTTCTGTGCCGCTGTCATTTGTCACAGTTTGGCGACAGATTTGCGACAGCGTCCGTGTGCGGACGATCCTTCTCGCCTTCTTCGGCTCTAGATCAGGTCCAGGACGCGCTCCTTGGGGCGACACAGGGCCACGCCCTTGGGTGTAGCCACCACCGGCCGCTCCACCAGGATGGGGTGGGCGACCATGGCGTCCAGTATGGCGTCGTCGGTCGCGTCGGCAGCGGTCAGGCCCAGTTCCTCGGCCGGCGTGCCGCGCACCCGCAACCAATCGCGCGGCGTCGCCCCGGCCCGGGCCAGCAGGTCGACCAGTTGGTCGCGCGTCCAGCCGGCCTTCAGGTACTCGACGATCGTCGGCTTGTGGCCGGCCTCGCGGACCATGGCCACGACGTTGCGCGACGTGCCGCAGTTGGGGTTGTGGAAGATGGTGATGGGAAAGTCGGTCATGTCGCTCGGTGAACCAGTCGGGGCGGGCGATGTAAAGACCGTCGCGCGTCAGACGGTCGCGGCGGTTTAACCGGTCAAGTCAACCAACGGGCAACCCTGGCGCCCGATGTTTCCCGCGAAGAGGGAAATTCCATCATGTCCGCTTACGCCGCCCTACGCAGCCTGACCTTCGCTTCGATCATCACGCTCGGCCTGGTCACGGCCGCCTGGAACAGCGCCAGGAACGTCGCCTGGCCGCTCGACCAGAACCGGGGCGACGTCGTCTGGATCAACACGGCCGCCAACTAGGCGTCCACGACTTCCAGGGTCGGGATTCCTGTCACCTCCAGTCGGATCAGGCCACGTCCCGGTCGCGACAGGCGGATCGGCGCGCCCTTCTCGTCCAGGCGGCGCTTGAGCAGGATCAGGCGGGTCTCCAGATTGTCCTTCAGGTCGGGCAGGCGCAGGGCCGCGTCCAGCCGCACCTCGCGATTGGTGAAATCGGCGCGGCCTTCGTCCAGCCAGGCGCGCAGGAAGTGGTGCAGCAGGCGCCCGGGCACGCCCTTGATCGCATAGGCCTCGTCGATGAACACGCTGTCGTCGAACGGATAGTAGCGGACCTTGAACGGCGCGCCGGCGCGGGGCGTGGGGGCGGTGGTCTGGACCTCGCGGTCCACGCCCCGGGGCGCGACGGCCAGACCAGCGGCCAGCTGGGCGGCGACCAGGCTCAGGACCTGCTCGTCCTCGGCGGTGAAGGCGAAACGTGTCGCCGCCTCGACGAACACCACGCCCTTGACCTCGCCCCGCACGATCATGGGGGCGGCCAGCTGGCTCAGGGACTCGGCCAGGCCGGGCAGGGGGATGATCCGCCGGCGGTCGAGTTCGGCGCTCGACAAGGCCGCCCCGGCGAACCGGTGGCCGCGGCTGAGGTCGGCGATCCGCACGGCGCGGCCGGTCTCGGCGGCGATGCCGATCGCCCCGACGCCCAGGGCGATCTCCGACCCCGCCCCGCCCGCCGGATAGCCTCGGCTGGCCAGGACGGCCAGGGACTGGCCGGTCTCGTCGACCGCCAGGACCATGGCGTTGGAAAAGCCCAGTTCGCGGACCAAGGCGTCCAGGGTCGTGTCGAGGGCGGCCTCGGGGTCGGTCTGGGCGGCCAGGGTCTGGGCGATCCGGGTCGTGGCCGACAGCCGGTCGGCGGGCGTCGGGCGGTCCGGTTCCGGCGCCGCGGGCGACACGAAGGACCGCGCCCGGCGCAGGGATTCCACGCGATAGATGTCCGCCCCGCGCAGGCGCATCACCTCCTCCATGCCCCGGCCGTGACCGGCGCAGAGGGCCTGCAGGTGCGCGCTCATCCGTTCGAACAACTCGCCGCTGTCCACGGTCCGGTCGAAGGCCAGGTCGAGGGCGAACTGGTCGCCGGTGCGGCCGTCGACCAGCAGCAGGGCCGCGCGCCCCGTCTGGCCGACATTGGCCGCCGTCTTGGAAAAGAACTGGTTCGACAGCGCCACGTGCCGGTCGTCGACCAGGAACACCTGCGACAGGTACGAGACGTTGGGCACGCCGTCGGCGTCCAGCGTGGCGATGATCGAGGGGATCACGCCTTCGAACGCGTCGGCCAGGTCGGCGAGCTTCATGCCGGGGCGCCCGCCAGGATGCGGCCGGCGTCTGGCCCGGGCGTCTGGGTGAAGGCGGCCGTCGGGACGAACCGCACCCGCACGAGATCGCGATCGGTGATCCAATAGTCGATCTGGCGGTCGCGAACGCCCAGGGCGATCAGGGTGGCGCGCATGGTCTCCATGTACCGGCGCGCCAGGGCGTGATCTTCGGGGTCGATGTCGCCGGTCTCCAGCACCGGACCTTTGATCTGATAGGTGCGATAGTTGGCCGGCCGGCAGAAGGTGACGGCCAGGGCGGCGCCGGGCGCGCAGCCGGCCGCCAGGTCCGGCCATTGGGCCCGGGAGACGAAGACGTCCACCAGATCGCCGGCTTCGGAGGCGCGCGCGCCCACGCCGCGCGCGATGGTGGGCCGGCCGGCCGCGTCCTTGACCGCCAGGATCATCATCACCGGTTCCTGGATGAAGCCGATCATCTCGCGGTTCAGCACGCCGTTCCCCCTGTGGTGGTACGGAAAACCTAAGGCAATAGGACGCTTTTAGGAACGGGAGCCGCCGCTTAGGAACCATTTAGGATGAGCCGGCGAACGTCGGTCGCTAGAGGTCCCCGCCATCGCTCGCGGCCCAAGCCGGCGGGCACGTCAGCCAGGACCGACATCATGCAAAGCCTTCCCGCGCCGCCGGCGTTCCCGCCGCGCCACGACATCTATGGCCCGATCCACAAAGGCCTGCGCCGCGCCCACGCCGAACTGCTGGGACGGCTGGGCTGGGCGGACTACGTCGCCGACCAGTCGACCCTGCTGGCCGATCTGCGCGAGCATCTGCGCTTGGCCGCCAAGCACTTGGCCCACGAGGAGGCCCACATCCATCCGGCGCTGGAATCCCGGGCTCCGAAGGGCGCCGCGCGCCTGGACGCCCAACATGTGCATCACCGCATGCGCTTTCTGGAGGTCGAACACCACATCCGGGGCGTCGAGGCCGGCGGCGGTCCGACGGCGGGTAGGGCGCTTTATCTGGAGTTCGCCCAGCTGGTCGCCGAGGACCTGGCTCACATGCACGAGGAAGAGACGGTCACCTGGCCGCGCCTCTGCGCCCTGTTCAGCGACCACGAGCTGATCGAGATGGAAATGACCATCGTCGGCAGCCTTTCGCCCGAGGACACCATCGCTTTCATGCGAATGATGATCCCGGCCATGAACCCGGCCGAGCGGGCCGGAATGCTGGGCGGTATGAAGGCCGGGGCTCCGCCGGAAGCCTTCGCCGCGGTGTTCGAGCACGCGGTGCGCGCGACTCTGGGGGCCAACGATATCGAGAACCTGGAACGTCTCGGCCTGGCCGCCTAGGCCGGGACAACAGGTCAAGCGGCAACGCTTTTGGCGGCTCCTTGTGCGTGCTGGATCAAGTTTCTTGACCTTCGGGATGCTAGGAATGCTCCGGACTGAGCAAGAAGCGAGCGGTGACGACATTTCGTTCAAAATGTCAGAGCCGGGACCGAGCGAAGCGGCGCGGCTGGGTGATGCTCGTTCTCAAGAGGCGTCGTCCTGGGGATAATCACCGCGGGTGATGGGCGCGACGACCTCGAAATGAGGACGTCATGTCGAACCAACGGCTTTTGATGGCGGGATCTTCCGTCGCTGTTCTGCTCGCCCTGTCCGCCGCCATCGCGCCTAGCGCAGCCTTCGCGGCCGACCCCGAACCGGCGGATACGCCGACCGCCGTCGACGAGATCATCGTCAAGGCGCGGGACAAGGCGGGACTGCTCGAGACCCGACCCAACAACACGGTGTTCGGCATCGATAAACCGCTGCTGGAGACGCCGCGCTCGGCCAGCTTCGTTTCCGACACGACGCTGCAGCGCTACGGCATCGAGACCATCGACGGCCTGACCGCCGTCTCGCCCGGCACCTACACCGCCAGCTTCTACGGCGTGCCCGGCGCGCTGAACATTCGCGGCACCCTGGCCGAGAACTACTTCCGCGGCTTCAAGCGCATCGAGAACCGCGGCACCTATTCCACGCCCATCGGCGCGGCCGACCAGATCCAGATCGTGCGCGGTCCGCCGACCCCGATCTACGGCTCGGGCAAGGTGGGCGGCATGCTCAACTTCATTCCGAAGTCGGGCAAGAACGAGGGCGGCTACCTCTCCGAACCGACCGGCGAGGTGACGGCCACCTACGGCTCGTACAACAAGAAGAACGCCACGGCCCAGCTGGGCCTGCCGGTGAACTTCGGACCGGTGACCGGCGGTGTCTACGCCTACGGCGAGGTCGAGGACAGCCACAGCTACTACAAGGGCATCTATCCGCGTCGTCAGACCGGCGAGATCTCGGCCGACTTCGACCTGGGCAACGGCTGGTCGACGGCGTTCGGCGGCATGAAGTACCATTCGGACGGCGACGTGCAGACGCCCGGCTGGAACCGCCTGACCCAGAGCCTGATCGACAACCAGACCTACACCACCGGTCGCGACACCACCCTGGTCGACAGCGACGGCAACGGCCGCATGACGCTGAACGAGATCAGCGCCAACAGCGCCAACCCGTACTACTACGACCCGGCGTTCAACCCGCTCTACATCCCGTACTACAACTTCTACAACACCAACGCCGCCCACATCCTGGACACCGGCGTGGGCACGACGAAGCTGTCGCCGCGCACCGTCTACATCAGCCCTGCCGACTTCTCGAAGACCGACACCAACACCCTGTACTTCGACCTGGCCAAGGCCCTGTCGCCGACCAGCACCATCAAGGCCCAGCTGTTCTACGACGACCAGGAGAACAAGCGCTTCGTCAGCTACGGCTACCCGGCCTGGTTCGACAGCTCGGTGTGGGAAGCGCGCCTGACCTACAACTTCGACAACGACTTCGCCGACGGCCTGGTCACCGCCAAGTCGTTCATCGGCGCCTCGTACCGCGATTTCTCGGGTCGCCGCCGCGAAAGCTACAACAGCGGCGTGATCGCCCTGGACCGCCGCGACATCGCCTACGGCGCCACGGCCACCGACATCATCGACAGCCCGTTCTCGACCGAGACCGGCGCCGGGGTGCTGGGCCTGGCCTGGGAGAACGACAACAAGTCCGACTGGCAGCAGAAGGGCGTGTTCTTCATGACCGACGTCATGATCGCCGAGAAGCTGAACCTGATGGTCGGCGGCCGCTGGGACGACTACGACGTCAAGTCGCACGACACCGGCGTGCTCAGCTACCAGGTCGCGGGCGAGCAGAAGGCCGGCAAGGACAAGTTCACCTACACCGCCAGCGCAACCTACAAGGCTCCGGGCGGTGTGATGCCCTACATCACCTACGCCAAGGCCTCGGCCCTGGAGATGAGCCAGGCTGGCGACGTGGCCGCCAGCCTCGTGGCCGACGCCAGCGACGCCTGGCTGTCGAACAGCGACCTGGCCGAGGCCGGGGTGAAGTTCCAGTGGCTCAAGGGCACCCTGGTCGGCTCGCTGGCGGGCTACCGTCAGAACCGCACCCAGCTGACCGGCATCACCGGTACGCCGACCGGCACTCGGGCCAAGGGCGTGGAACTGGAAGTCCGCTGGCTGGCCAGCGAGAACTTCAGCTTCACCTTCTCGGGCAACACCCAGCACACCACGGTGAAGGGACCGGACAACTCGTTCCAGTACATCCCGGCGTACACCGCCGGCGTCCCGGGTTCGCAGGCCTTCGGCGGCACCTATGTGGTCTGGGCGTTCAGCGGCCTGCCGGGCCGCGCCGGCGACTACGACTACACCCTGATCCCGAAATCGGTGGTCAGCCTGTACGGCGCCTACACCAGCGACGACTACGACTGGGGCAAGGTCGGCGGCACGCTGGGCGTCACCCACGTGACCAAGACCTCGGGCACCGTCCAGAACGCCGTGACCTACCCGGCCTACTACGTGGCCAGCGCCTCGGCCTACTACGAGTACGGTCCGTACACGGTGACCGCCAATATCGATAACCTGTTCGACAAGCTCTACTTCACGCCCGACGCCGACAGCTACGCCAACCTCGGCGCGCTGCCCAGCAAGGGCCGCGAGTGGCGCGTGACCCTGGCGCGCAAGTTCTAGTTCCCCCCGTCCCGCGCCGCCGGAGACGGTGGCGCGGGATCGTCCGCTTAAACACGGAGGCCCCCATGTCGACGATCCCCTGGAGATCCTGGCTGCTGCTCGGCGCGCTGAGCCTGCTGCTGTTCCTGATCACCGCCTCGACCTTCTCGTCCCTGGGCGTGGTGTTGCCGGCGATGATCAAGGAGAACGGCTGGGGCTTCGGCCCGGCCTTCCTGGGCTTCACCTTCCTGGGCGCGTTCTGCGGAGCCTCCTCCAAGCTGCCCGCCATACTGATCCGCAAGATCGGGGTGCGCGGCACCATCGTCGCCGGCTCGGTGGTGATGGTGACGGGCTTCACCTGCTTGGCCGCCTCGCCGGGGCTGGCGGTCTATCTGGTCGGCACGGCCCTGCTGGGCGTGGGCTACCAGATGATGGCCCTGATCCCCGGCACCCACGTGCTGTCGATGCTGTTCAAGAAGCGCGCCCTGCCGTTCGGGATCTATTTCACCATCGGCTCGCTGGGCGGTGTGGTCGGTCCGTGGATGGCCGTCAGCGGCATGGAGATGGCCCAGGGCGGCTGGCGTCCCTACTGGTGGGCCCAAGCCGTGGCCTCCGTCGTGGTCGGCGCCCTGTGCGCGGCCCTGGTCGGCGGCCGCGCCTGGCTGGAAGCCGCCGCCGTCGAGACCGACAAGGCCGTGGCCGAGGATATCGAGGCCGCTCCCGCCAACACCAAGGTCTATCGCACCGCGACCGACTGGACCGTGAAGGAGGCCGTCCTCACCCCGCAGTTCTGGGTGATCCTGGCCGCCTATTTCGCCCACCTGCTGGGCGGGGTGACCGCCGTCAGCCTGGCGCCGACCCATTTCAACGAGCTGGGCGTGGTCTCGGCCGTGGCGGTCGCCGCCATCAGCCTGGAATCCCTGATGCAGGTGGTGGCCCGCATGGGCGGGGGCCTCCTGGGCGACCGGATCGACCCGCGCTGGCTGCTGGCCGGCGCCCAGGGGATGATGGCCATCGGCCTGGCGGCCCTGGCCCACGCCACCACCTGGCCGCTGCTGATGCTGTTCGCCGTCGGCGTGGGCGTCGGGTTCGGCCTGACCGTGCTGGCGGTCAGCATCCTTCTGCTCAACTACTATGGCCGTAAGAACAATCTGGAGATCTTCTCGCTGATCTGCCTGGTGGGGGCGGTCTCGGCCCTGGGGCCGGTGGTCGGCGGAGTGATGCGTGACCGCCTGGGCAGCTTCGTCCCCACCTTCCATGTGTGCGCGGCGATAATCGGCGTAATCTTCATCGCCGCCTGTTTCATGCGCCCGCCGCGCAAGGCCACCCAAGTCGAGCCGGTCGCAGAACCGGTCCCTGATATGCTTCAAGACGCCGCGTAAAGGAGGAGCGCCATGTTCCATAGCCCATCCAAGCACAAGGATTTCGGGGTCTTCCTCCCGGTCGCGAACGGCGGCTGGATCATCTCCGACACCACCCCGGTCCTCGACGGCCTCTATCAGACGAACCGAGCCGCGGCGGTCACGGCCGACGAGGTCGGCATGGACTTCGTGATGTCCATGGGCAAGTTCCGGGGCTTCGGCGGCAAGACCGACCACTGGGGCACGGCCCTGGAGTCGGTGACCATGATGGCCGGCATCGCCGAGGCCACCAAGAACGTCCGCATCTGGGCCACCATCCACCCGCTGCTGCAGAACCCGGCCGTGGCGGCCAAGATGATCGCCACGCTGGACCATATCAGCGGCGGCCGGGCCGGCCTCAACATCGTGGCCGGCGCCTACAAAGGCGAGTTCGACCAGATGGGCGCGTGGGACGACAGCCTGTCCCACGACGACCGCTACGCCCTGACCGAGGAATGGACGACCATCGTCAAGCGCCTGTGGTCGGAAGACAGCGTCGATTTCGACGGCAAGTTCTTCAACATGAAGGACTGCCAGTCCAAGCCCAAGCCGCTGGCTAAGCCGCGTCCGGAGATCGTCTGCGCCGGCATGAGCGACCGGGGCTTCCAGTTCTCGGTGCGCGAGGCCGACGTCTGCTTCATCGGCGGCCGCACGCCCGATGAGCGCCGCGACGCCTCGCTGCGCGCCAAGAAGGTGGCCGAGTCCATGGGCAAGACCATCAAGACCTACGCCATGTGCACCGTGGTCCACGGCGACACCGACGCCAAGGCCGCGGCCATGGTCGAGCACTACAAGGACGGCGCCGACATGGGCGCGATCCTGGCCATGCTGGCCAGCTGGGGCGTGCCGGCCGACAAGCTAGATACCGTGGCCAAGCAGCAGGGCGCCTTCATGACCCACACCGTGGTCGGCTCGCCCAAGACCTGCGGCGATCAGATCAAGGAATATATCGACTACTGCCAGCTGGACGGCCTGATGCTGATCTTCCCCGACTATGTCGAGGGGCTGACCATGTTCGGCGCCGAGATCCTGCCGGACCTGCGGGCGGTCTATTCGTGAACGCCGTGAGCCCCGTTTCCGAGGTTGCCAACGGCCTGGCCGGCTGGATCGCGCCGGGCCGCACGGCGGTGCTGGTCATCGACATGCAGGTGGACTTCGCCTCGCCCGACGGTGCGCTGGGCGCCTTCATCGACATGGATGTGGTCAAGCCCGCCCTGGCGGCGGCCGAAAAACTGGTCGCCGACGCCCGCGCGGCCGGCGTGCCGGTGGTGTTCATCGGTCTGTCGACCACGCCCGAGACCGACTCCGCGGCCTGGAATGAGCGCATGCGCCGGCGGGGCGGCGACCCGGACACCGACGCGGCCCTGTGCCGGGCCGGTCAGGTCGGGTCGGAGTTCTATGGGCCCAAACCCCTGCCGGACGAGCTGGTGGTGCTGAAGAGCCGCTACAGCGGCTTCGTCGGCACGGATCTGGACATGCAGCTGACCAAGATGGGCGTCGACACCCTGGTGGTGGCCGGCCTGACCACCGAATGCTGCGTGGGCGGCACCGTCCAGGACGCCTTCCACCTCGACTACCACGTCTTCGTCGCCGCCGACGCCTGCGCCGCCTACGAGGCGGATATCCACGAGGCCTCGCTGAAGGTGATGGAGCTGAACAGCGCGATCTTGACCGACACGACGGCGATCGCGAACGCCTGGAAAGGGGCTGCTTGAGTATGGCCGACGGATTTCCGCCCATGGGCGCCGCCGCGCCCTACACCGTCACCGACGAGGATCGCGCGGCCATCGCCGCCGCCATCAGCCAGGACGAGATCGTCGAACTGGCCCTGACTCTCGGCAACATCCCCGCGCCCTCGGGCAAGGAGCTTGAGGTCGCCAACTACGTCTACGACTGGATGGCGCGCGAGGGCTTCTCGCCGCGCAAGGTCGGGGCGACGCCCGAGCGGCCCAACATCATCGGCACCCACGGCGGCAAGGGCGTGGGCAAGAACCTGCTCTTCACCGCCCACCTCGACACCGAGGCGCCGACCTGGAACCCGGACCTGGACGCCTACAAGTACAGCCCCGAGACCATCGCCAATCCCGAGTGGGAGAAGTGCTGGCTGGAGGACGGCAAGCTGTACGGATAT
This sequence comes from Caulobacter sp. GW821-FHT09B08, assembly GCF_059418225.1. Classification (NCBI taxonomy): domain Bacteria; kingdom Pseudomonadati; phylum Pseudomonadota; class Alphaproteobacteria; order Caulobacterales; family Caulobacteraceae; genus Caulobacter; species Caulobacter sp. GW821-FHT09B08. Next base: position 342,169 of record NZ_JBWKPL010000005.1, read on the forward strand.
CCGATCGCCAACGATCGTGGCCCGATGAGCTGCTTCATGATCGCCGCCAAGGCGCTCAAGAAGGCCGGCTACGAACTGGCGGGCAAGATGTACCTGACCGCCTGTCCCGGCGAGATCGGCCCAGAGCCGATCGAGGAGCACCGGGGCGTGGCCTATATGGGCAAGGACATCGGGGCCCACTACCTGTTCCACCACGGCGGCGTCGCGCCCGACTACGCCATCGCCGCCGAGGGCTGCGACTTCGGCCTGACCTGGGTGGGCTGTGGCTATGCGGTGTTCCGCTTCCAGGTGTGGGGGGAGGGGGTGTTCACCCCGCTGCTCGACCATCCCGAAACGGCCGCCAAGCACCCCAACCCGATCTACAAGATCGGCAAGCTGACCGAGGCGATCCACGCCTGGAGCGGCGAGTACGAAAAGAACAGCCGCTACGAGAGCGTCGGCGGCGTGGCCCAGCCCAAGTCGCAGATCGCCTCGGTGCGTGGCGGCATCCCCTTCGCCTTCGGGGCGGGGACCGAGCTGGTGAACCTCTATCTCGAGGTCGGGCTGACCCCTAAGCAGCGCGTGGCCGAGGTCCAGCACTCGCTGGAGGCCATGGTGCGCGAAGCGGGCCTGGGCCGCATCGACATCGAGCCGGTCGTGGTGCGCCACGGCTTCGAGGCCGACGCCCGCGAGGTGGCCCCGCTGGTCGCCGCCGTGGACGACGCCACCAAGCTCAGCCTGGGTCACCCGGTGGCCCTGGCCAACCCGGTCTATTCCAGCATGTGGCGCGACCAGAACGTCTTCAACATGCACCGCATCCCGGCCATCACCACCGGCTTCCGCCGCTGGCGGCCCACGCCCCAGGACCTGGTCGACAGCGCCCTGGTCTACGCCCTGACCGCCTTGGCGGTCTGCGGCCGAGCCAGCCCCGACGAGAGCGCCAAGCGCCCGGCGTCGGCGGTCTATCCCGACAACCCGTTCGGGAACGAATAGGCATGGGCGCCGCAGTCAGAGAACTCGCGCCCGAGCCGAGCGACTTCCGCAAAGCCATGGGCAGCTTCGCGGCGGGGGTGACCGTGGTCACCGTCTGTCACGACGGCCGGCTGGTCGGCACCACGGTCAGCGCCTTCAGCTCGGTGTCGATGGATCCGCCGCTGATGATGGTCTGCCTCAAGCGCGACAGCCGCACCCTGGCGGCGCTGAGCGAGGCGAAGAGCTTCTGCGTCAACATCCTGGCCAGCGACCAGGGCGACCTGGCCTACCGCTTCGCCAAGAGCGGGGCCGACGACCGTTTCGCCCTGACCGCCGTCGAGGCCGGGGTCTGCGGCGCGCCGCTGCTGGCCGGCGCCGTGGCGGCCGTCGAATGCGAACTGCACGCCGCCCATGACGGCGGCGATCACGAAATCCTTGTCGGCCGCGTCCTGCGCGTCGTGGTCGACGAAGCCAAGGCCCCGCTCGTCTATGTGCGCGGCGGCTTCCTGAACGCTTAGTGGAGTAGAGCCGCGATGGCTTACGACGTTCTCGATGTGAAGCCGATGACGCGCCGGATCGGCGCGGAGATCTTCGGCGTCGACCTGGGCAAGCCGCTCTCGAACCGCCAGTTCGAGGAGGTCCACCAGGCTCTGACCCAGTACCAGGTGATCTTCTTCCGCGACCAGGAGATGGACCACGACGCCCACAAGGACTTCGGCCGCAAGTTCGGGCACCTGGCCATCCACTCGGGCGTCCCGGGCCTGGCCGAACATCCCGAGATCGTGGCCATCCACGCCGACGCCAATTCCAAGTTCGTGGCCGGCGAGAACTGGCATTCGGATCTGACCTGCGATCCCGAGCCGCCCCTGGGCAGCATCCTCTACATGAAGGTCCTGCCCGACGACGGCGGCGACACCTGCTTCGCCAGCATGTACGCGGCCTATGAGACCCTGTCGGACAAGATGAAGGCCTATCTGGAAGGGCTGTCGGCCGAGCACGACGCCAATCCGGTCTACAAGGCGATCTTTCCGGACATCGACCGCAAGTACAATTGCTCGGTCCATCCGATCGTCCGCACCCATCCGGTCAGCGGTCGCAAGAGCCTGTTCGTGAACCCGTCCTACACGACGCGGATCATGGGCCTGTCCAAGGCCGAGAGCGCGGCGATCCTGAACTTCCTCTACCAGCATGCGTCCAACCCGGACTTCCAGGTGCGCTTCCGCTGGAAGAAGAACTCGGTGGCCTTCTGGGACAACCGCTGCACCTGGCACCAGGCAATCTGGGACTACTTCCCCGACACGCGCACCGGCTACCGGGTGACGGTGGCGGGCGACAAGCCGTTCTGACCATGACGCCGTCCCAGCGCCGGGTGCTCCTTCTCGGCGCGGCCGGCGGGATCGGCTCGGCGATCCGCGAGGGCCTGCGCGGCCGCTACGGCCTGATGCGCCTGGCCGATGTCGCGCCGCTGGCGCCGGCGGGGCAGGGCGAGGAAACGCTCCGCGTCGACTTGCTCGATCTCGACGGCCTGGTCGCCGCCATGACCGGCATCGACTGCGTGGTCCACATGGCCGGCGTGCCGGTCGAGCCCGAGACCAACGCCTGGGAACAGGTGCTGCCGGCCAACATCGTCGGGGTCCACAACCTGTTCGAGGCCGCGCGGCGGGCCGGGGTGAAGCGGGTGCTGTTCGCCTCGTCGCACCATGCGGCCGGCTTCCATCGGCGCGACACGCCGACGGCCGAGACCCTGGTCCCGCGCCCCGACAGCTACTACGGCGTCAGCAAGGTGTTCGGCGAGGCCATGGGCCGGATGTACGCCGACAAGTTCGGCCTGCAGGTGCTGAGCCTGCGCATCGGCGCCTATCGCGACCGGCCTTCGGACCCGCGCCAGCTGGCCGTCTGGATTAGCCCGCGCGACATGGTCGAACTGGTGAGATGCGGGATCGAGGCGCTGGATTTCGACTATGCGACCGTGTACGGAGTTTCGGACAACACGCGGAGTTTCTGGGACAATTCGGCGGCGGGGTTTCTGGGGTATGAGCCCGTGGACAACGCCGAGGACTGGGCCGACGAGGTGCTGGCGGGGCCGCCGGAGGATTCGGTAGCGGCGCGGTTCCAGGGTGGTTGGTACTGCGCGAAGGATTTCGTGGAGCGGTAGGATGGAGCGCACCCACTTGCCCCCACCTGGCGACTGCGTCGCCTGTCCGCCCCCATAGGGGGCGGAGGACGCGCGTTCTTCAGCCTCCGCCCCCTACGGGGGCGGACAGACCGCGAAGCGGTCAGGTGGGGCAAGTGAGGGCCAAACTACTCCCGCGTATAGCTCTCCGGAATCTGCGGGTTCGCCCCCGCCTTGCCCCACAGCAGGATCTCGTTCCCCCACGGGTCGCGGAAGGCGTGGTTGTAGCCATTGAACTCGGCCCAATAGTGGTCGCGCCACAGCTCGGTCGCGCCCAGCTTCACGGCGGTGTCCAGGATGCGCTCGGGGGTGTCGTCGTCGCCAATCAGCACCCAGACGCGCGGCTTGCGGCCGTCGGTCGACAGATGGCGGGGCTCGACGCCCGACGGCTCGGGGTGGGGGCGGACATTGGCGGCCTTGAAGATGCCGATGTGCAGGTTGCCGATCTCGCTGTCGGTCCCGTCGCCCTTCTTGAAGAAGCCGCCCGGCACCATGCGGTGGTACTCGCCCTCGGGGCGGGCATCGTTCTGCCAGCCGAACACCTCGGCGTAGAACTTGCCGGCGGCCGACGGGTCTTCGGAAGCCAGGTCGACGAAGATCAGGGTGTTGGTCACGGGTGGTCCTCTTGGACAGAAAAGGGGCCGTCGGCGTAGCCGATCGACAGGGTGAGATCTTTCCAGGCGTCGATGTCGGCCTGCAGGCCGGCGGCAGCGTAGCCGGCGTATTTCAGCGCGTCCTCGCCCAGCAGCAGGTGCAGGGGCGGGGCCTCCTCGTCGGCGATGGTCAGGATGGCCTGTGCCGCCTTGGCCGGGTCGCCTGGCTCGGCACCGGCGTGGTCGGCCATGATCCGTTCGGCGTCGCGGGCCAGGCCGTCATAGTCGGCGATCTTGGTCGCGACGATGGCCTTGGAACCGGTGGAGAAGCTGGTGCGCAGCCCGCCCGGGGCGACGTTGGTGACCTTGATCCCCAACTCCGCGACCTCGGCCGCCAGGGTCTGGGTCAGGCCCTCCAGCGCCCACTTGCTGGCGCAATAGACGCCGGTGCCGGCCCAGACGGCCAGGCCCGACACCGAGGTGACGTTGATGATCCGCCCGCCGCGCCGCGCGCGCATGGCCGGCAGCACGGCCTTCAGCAGGGCCAGCGGGCCGATGACATTGGTCTCGAACTGGACCCGGACCTCGTCCAGCGAGGCCTCCTCGACCGCGCCCACCAGGCCGTAGCCGGCGTTGTTGACCAGAATGTCGATCGCTCCCGCGGCCTTCTCGGCCTGGGCGACGCCGGCTTTCACCGCCGCCTCGTCGGTGACGTCCAGCACCAGCGCGTGGCCGCCCAGCAGTTCGAAGGCGTCGGCGTCCGCCGCCTTGCGCACCGTGCCGAACACGGTGTCGCCGCGCGCTATGGCCGCCAGGGCGATCTCGCGCCCGAGCCCGCCGGAGACGCCGGTGATCAGCCAGGTTTTGGTCATGGAAACTCCAACACTCTCAAACTTGTCATCCCGGACCAGGCCCGTAGGGCCGCCGATCCGGGACCGCCGGAAGCTCGGCGCTCAGGCGTCGGTCCCGGATCTTCGCTGCGCTACGTCCGGGATGACAACCGTGGTGGTTAGTAGGGCTTGTCGCCCTTCACCCACAGGCGGTGCATGGTCCGGAAGTACTTGGTGTCGTCGTACAGCGTGCCGGTGTGCAGGGTGCAGCGGTTGTCCCACATCAGAAGGTCGCCCTTCGACCACTTGTGGGCATAGACGAACTCTTCGCCGGTCATGAACTCCACCAGCTCGTCCAGCATCGCCAGGCCTTCGGGGCCGGGCTTGCCGATCACCTCGGTCACCGTACCGGTCGAGGGCCACAGCGCCTTGCGGCCGTCGGCGGGGTGGGTGCGGATCAGCGGGTGCTCGACGTCCGGATTGGCGGCTTCCAGCTCCGGTGACAGGTTCTGCTGTTGGCCGAACTGGCGGGTGGCCATGAAGTGCTTGTAGCTGTGGTGCAGGCTCAGCGGCAGCAACTCGGCCTGCTTTTCGGGCGAAAGAGCGTTCCAGGCGGCGCAGCCGTCGGCCAGCAGGGTGTCGGAGCCCTCGTCGGGCACCTCCACCGCATAGAGCATGGTCAGCATCACCGGCTCGGGCTTGTAGCTGTAGTCGGTGTGCCAGCCGACGCCGTCGTTATGGGCGCCGATCGGCTTGCCGTCGACCACCCGGTTGCTGAGGATGAAGATCTTCGGATAGCCGGGCAGGGTGAAGCGGGTCTGGGTGTGGTCCTCGGCGTCGCCGAACCGGCCGATGAAGCGCATCAGGTCGTCGGGCGTCATGTCCTGGCCCGGCACCACGACCGCGCCGTGGCGGTGGAAGGCGGCCACCACCTTGTCGATCTCGGCGTCGCTCGCGGCGGTCAGATCGAGGTCGTGGATGCGGGCGCCGAAGCCGGGCTTCAGTTCCGAGATCGTCAGGTCGTCGGCGAGCGTCATGTCCACGGGCGCGGTCCTTTGAAAGCGTTCTGAATCCAACCCTAGGCGGGGTCTTAAGCCGCGTCTTGCCCATACGCGCCCGACCGCTTTCCGTGCGCCTGCTGCAAAGTCGCCGGGCGCCGCAAGCTTGCGCGACTTTTGCTCATTTCCGCCCGAGAACCCGGCGACGCCGCCCGCCGCCCGGGCGACGACCAACTTATCGTGCGCGCTGGTGCAAGACCCTGGGGCGCGCCGAGCCTAGCCTTCGTATCGATCTTGCGAAGGAGCGCAGCCGCCATGGGCCTCACGCCCGCCCCCCATCTCGACGACGCCTTCTTCGACGGCCTGTCGCGCTCGATGCTCGACGTCGGCGCGGCCGAAACCCTGCCGCCGGCCTGCTATACCGACGCGGCCTTCTACGAGTTCGAGAAGGAAGCGCTGTTCAATCACGAATGGCTGTGCGTGGGGCGCACCGACTGGGTGAAGGAGCAGGGCGACTACTTCACCACCACGATCATCGGCGAGCCGATCATCGTCACCAAGAACCGCTCCGACGAGATCAAGGCCATGTCGGCCGTCTGCCAGCACCGCGCCATGCTGGTGGCCGAGGGGCGCGGCAACACCCGCGGCTTCGTCTGCCCCTATCACCACTGGGTCTATTCGCTGAACGGCGACCTGGTGAACGCGCCGGCCATGGAGCGCACCTGCGACTTCAACAAGAAGGCCATCAAGCTGCCGACCTTCAAGGTCGAGGTCTGGCTGGGTTTCATCTTCATCAATTTCGACGCCGACGCGCCACCCCTGGCCCCGCGCCTGACGGCCGTCGAGGGCGCCATCGCCAACTACGACCTGAGCAACGCCCACGGCCTGACCCCGCCGATGACCGGCCAGTTCGCCTGGAACTGGAAGGTGATGTTCGAGAACAACAACGACGGCTACCACGCCAACAAGCTGCACCGCGGCCCACTGCATGACTTCATCCCCAGCGAGCTGTGCAGCTTCCCCGAGGCGGGCGAGGGAGACGCCGGTTTCCTGCGCTACAACGGCACCACCCATCCGGACGTCAGCTTCAACCCGACGCAGAAGGCGGTGCTGCCGATCTTCCCGGGCCTGACCGACGAGGACCGCAACCGCGCCACCTTCGCCAATATCCCACCGACGCTGTCGCTGGTGATGACCAGCGACATGGTCATCTACCTGATCCTGCGGCCCACGGGCCCCGAGACCATGGAGCAGGACACCGGCCTGCTGGTCGCGCCCGGCGCCACGGAGGTGGACGGCTTCGAGGAGCGGCTGGAGATGATCATGACCTCGGCGGGCAAGATCATCGCCCAGGACATGCATGTCGACGAACTGGTCCAGGTGGGCCTGCGCTCGCGCTTCGCCGTGCGCGGCCGCTATTCCTGGCAGGAGGGGGCGCAGGTGCAGTTCAACCGTTGGCTCACGCCGCGCTACCAGAAGACCTGGGCGGCCCAGAAAACCGCCCAAGAGAAGGTTTCGAAAGCTGAGGTTGCCGCATGAGCCGGATGCCCGTCGTCTTCTTCGGTCACGGCAGCCCGATGATCGCCCTGGAGACCAACGACACCACCAAGACCTGGAAGGCCATGGGGGACGCGTTCGGCAAGCCCAAGGCCATCCTCTGCATATCGGCCCACTGGCTGACCCGGGGCGTGGGCGTCACGGCCATGACCGCCCCGCGCACCATCCACGACTTCGGCGCCTCGTTCCCGCAGGCCCTGTTCGACGTGCAGTATCCCGCGCCCGGTTCGCCCGAGTTGGCGGCGCGGGTGCGCGACCTGCTGGCTCCCCAGCCGGTGGCGCTGGACCAGCAGGCCTGGGGCTTGGACCACGGGACCTGGTCGGTGCTGAGCAAGGTCTATCCCGACGCCGACGTGCCGGTGGTCCAACTCAGCATGGACGCCTCCAAGCCGCCGGAATGGCACTTCGAGCTGGCCAAGCGCCTGGCGCCGTTGCGGGACGAGGGCGTGCTGATCGTCGGCACCGGCAACATCGTCCACAACCTGCCGGCCATGAACTGGGGCGAGCGCCACTGCGCGCCGTACGACTGGTCGCTGCGGTTCAACGACTACATCAAGCAGGCCGTCGTCGACGACGCGCCCGAGCGGGCCGTGAATTTCGCCGCCCTGGGCCAGGACGCCGCCAAGTCGGTGCCGACGCCCGACCACTACTGGCCGCTGCTCTACGTGCTGGGCGCGCGCCTGCCGGGCGACGTGGCCAGCTTCGCCCCCGACCATATCGAGCACGGCTCGCTGAGCATGACCTCGGTCACGCTCGCCGCCGCCCACTGACCGGAGACACCGATGCCCTTCATCTGCGAACCCGGCCAGACCCGCCCGGACGTCCTGCCCACCGCCCTGCACACGCTGAAGGCCACGCCGCAGACCATTCACTGGGGCTACTTCGATCCTTCGATCAAGCCGTCGCTGCGCATCAAGAGCGGCGACCTGGTCAGCGCCGAAGCCATCACCCACCACGCCGGCGACGCGCCCGACCTGATGATGGACGAGGCGGTCACCCGCATCTTCACCGAGGTGCCCGAGGACGACCGCAATCCCGGCGTCCACATCATGACCGGGCCGATCTATGTCGAGGACGCCAAGCCTGGCGACGTGCTGGAGGTGCGCTACCTGCGCATGGTCCCGCGCAACAACTACGGCTCCAACCTCGCGGCCAACTGGGGCTATCTCTACAAGGAGTTCGGCGAGAAGGAGCGGGTGACGATCTACGAGCTGGATCAGAACACCAACACCGCCAGCGCCCTCTACGCCTACGACTTCGAAGGCAAGTACCTGATCCCGGGCACGATCACCAACTGCCCCGAGTGCGACCGCCAGCCGGCCCTAGGCGGCGTGCGGGTTCCGGCCCGGCCGCACCTGGGCACGGCGGGCGTGGCCCCGGCCGTCGACGGCCGCGTCAGCACCATCCCGCCCGGCGCCCACGGCGGCAACATCGACAACTGGCGGATCGGCGCAGGGGCGACGATGTACTACCCCGTCCAGGTCGAGGGCGGTCTGTTTTCGATCGGCGACCCCCACGTCAGCCAAGGCGACGGCGAGCTGTCAGGCACGGCCATCGAGAGCTCGCTGAACGTCCTGATGCAGATCGTCCTGCGCAAGGATTTCGTCGCGCCCGGACCTCTGCTGGAGACCCCGAAGTGGTGGATCGTCCATGGCTTCCACGAAGATCTTAACGTGGCCATGAAAGACGCCTCGCTGAACATGCTGACCCTTCTGTCCGACCACGTCGGATTGTCGAAGAACGACGCCTATTCGCTGATGAGCGTCGCGTCCGACTTCGGCGTCACCCAGGTGGTCGACGGCAAGCAGGGCTGCCACGTGCGCATCCCGCGCGACATCTTTCCGAAGATGAAGGGATAGGAGCCTGTCGATGAAGGCCTGGTCGTTCAGCACCGACAGCCATCCCCGCGCCGAACGGGCCGAGGCCTGGCGCGAGGCGATGAGCCGGCTGGGCCTGCCGATCGAAGGACTGCCCGACGCCGAGCCGGCCAGCGCCTCGGTGGTGTGCCTGACATCGCCCCTGGGCATAGAGTTCGCCCTGGTCGAGGCCGGGGCGCAGGCGATCACCGGACGCCTGTCGGGTCAGCCGGCGGCCGTCTGGCTGGCGGTGCTGCTGAGCGGCGAGGCCACCCTGGTCACGGACGACCTGGCCGACGAACTGGCCCCCGGCGACATCGCCTACGGCCCCACCGGCCAGGCCGCCGCCCTGCGCCTAGAGACCCGCTGCCGGCTGATGTTCGTCCGCGCCCCGCGCGTGGCCTTGGACCATCGGCTGATCGCGCCGGTCAATCTGCGGGTCGGGCGGCTGGAGTGCGCCAGCGGCGTGCCCCACATCCTGTCGGGCCTGCTGCGGGCCACGGCCGACGGCCTGGAGGACCTGACCGTCGACCAACTGCGGCCGGTGGAACTGGCCCTGACCGAGTTCCTGTCCATCTGCCTGGTCGAAGGCGGGGCGGCGACCGACATCCTGGCGGCCGGCGGCGGCGCGCCCACGGCCCACCTGCAGCGCCTCTGCCAGACCATCGAGACTCTGCTGCCGGACCCGGACCTGTCGCTGCGCCGAGTGGCCGACGAGGAGGGGGTCTCGCCCCGCTACGTCCAGAAGCTGTTCGCCAGCGCCGACGAGACCTTCAGCCACTATCTGCGCACGCGCAGGCTGGAGCGCTGCCGCACCGACCTGTCCAGTCCACAGCACGCGCGGCTGTCGATTTCCGAGATCTGCTTCCGCTGGGGCTTCAACGGCTCGGCCCATTTCAGCCGGGCGTTCCGCGACCAGTACGGCGTCTCGCCCCGCGAGTTCCGGCAGAGCGCGGCGGCCTAGGGGCGGTCCGGCAGCGCCTCTTCGTCGTTCCGGAAGCGGGGCAGGCCGGCGGCGGCCCGCTCGGCGATCGCCGTACCGCCCGCGTCGTCCGCGGCGATGTCGCCCTGATCGTTCAGGTCAGGCTGGGGTTGGCTCTTGAGCGCCTCGACAAGTCTTTCGGCGTCTCGGGTCGCGGCGTTGGGCATGGCGATCTCCTTCCGACTGGATAGGAAATAGAGCGCGACCGGCGGCGTCGGGTTGCAAGAAACGCCTATTTCGCCACGCCGAACCGGAACTCGGTCGTTTGCCGGAACACCTGTCCCGGCCGCAGCACGGTCGAGGGGAAGTTGTCGTGGTTGGGGCTGTCGGCGAAGTGCTGGGTCTCGATGGCCAAGCCCGCGCCCTTGTCCAGCGGACGCCCCTGGGCGTCCTTCAGCGTACCGTTCAGGCTGTTGGCGGTGAACAGCTGGACGCCCGGCTGGGTGGTGGCGACCTCCAGGGTGCGGCCGCTGGCCGGGGCGGCCATCCGCACTGCGCGGACCAGCTTGCCGCGTCCGCCCCCGTCGACGACGAAGTTGTGGTCCAGGCCATTGGCGAACTTGATCTGCGGATCGTCGCGCGCGACCGCCTCGCCCAGGCGTGTGGGCCGGCGCAGGTCCAGTCCCGTGCCCGCCACAGGCGCGATCTGGCCGGTCGCCAGCTTGCGCGCGTCGATGGGGGTGAAGGCCTTGGCCCGCACCTGGACGGTTTGGTCGTAGACCGTGCCGCCGCCGGCCAGGTTGAAATAGACATGGTGGCTGAGATTGACGACGGTCGGCTTGTCGGTGGTGGCGCGGTAGTCGACCCGCAGGACGTTCTTGCGCGTCACCGTATAGGTCACCTCGACCTTCAGGGCGCCGGGATAGCCGCCTTCGCCGTCGGCGGCCGTATAGGCCAGGGTCACGCCGGCCTCGCCGTGGCGCTGGAACGGGGTGCCGGCCCAGATCCGCGTGGCGAAGCCGGTGGCGCCGCCATGCGAGGAGACGCCTTCGGCGCTGCTGGGCAGGTCGTGGCGCACGCCGTCCAGGGTGAAGCCGCCGTGCGAGATGCGGTTGGCGTAGCGGCCCAGCAGGGCGCTGAAATTGGGCTTGGCCTCGTAGGTCTTCAGGTCCGGCAGCTCCAACGCCACGTTGGCGAGCGCGCCCCGGCGGTCGGGAACCACGACCTGGGCGATGATCCCGCCATAGGACAGGACCTTGACCGCCATGCCGTGATCGTTGGCCAGGGTGAACGCCTCGACGGGCGTCCCGGCGGCGGTGACGCCGTAGGGCGCGCGCGTGGCCTGGGCGGCGAGGGCAGGGCCCGCGGAGGTGATCAGCAAGGCCAGGGCGGCGGCGATCCCGCGAGCTGCGATGGCCATGGCTTCCTCCCGTTCGCCCTTGTCGGGCCTGTTCGTGGAAACCGGTGTCAGCCAAACGGCGGGCGAGATCAAGAGCGCTATGCCGGGCGGTCGCTGGGGAACCGCGCCGAACGTGCAAAACGGGGTCTTCAGCGACAATCGTCCGGCGGCGATCCAGGGCAGGATGGCGGCGGATCGGACCCCGCACCGCCTCCCCGACCCCTGGTCCGGTCGAGAGGCCGCTTTCCGCCCCGCATCGGGAAGCGGCCTCGATTTTTGCCGGCTAGAGCGTGCTCATGCCGCCGTCGATGACCAGCTCGGCGCCGACCGTGAAGGCCGACTCGTCGGAGGCCAGGAACACCACGGCCTTGGCCACCTCGCTGGGCGTGCCGAACCGACCGGTCGGGATCTGGCCTTGGATCGAGCCCGCCACTTCCTTCAGCTGTTCGTCCGAGAAGCCCAGCTTGCCGTAGAGCGGCGTCTGGATCGGGCCGGGGCTGACGGTGTTGACCCGCACGCCGCGCGAGACCAGTTCGCCCGACAGGGTCTTGCCCAGGCTGATCAGGGCGGCCTTGCTCGCGGCGTAGACGCTGGAATTGGGCATGCCGATATGGGCGTTGATCGAGCCGTTCAGGACGATCGAGGCCGGATTGGCCAGGATCGGCGTCAGGGCCTGGATCAGGAACAGCGGACCTTTGACGTTGATGTCGAACACGCGATCGACGCCCGCCTCGTCCCAGGCGTCCAACGGCTTAAGCTCGGCGACGCCCGCATTGATGAAGACGGCGTCGATCTGACCGAAGGCGTCCTTCAGCTTGGCGGCCAGGGCCTTCTGGTCGGCCACGTCGCCGGCGTTAGAGCGCAGGACGATGGCGTCGGGACCTAGGGCCAGGCGGGCCTCTTCCAGGGTGGCGGGGTTCGTGCCGGTGACGGCGACGCGCGCGCCTTCGGCGATGAATTGCTTGGCGGTTTCCAGGCCGATGCCGCTGGTGCCGCCGGTGATCAGGGCGCGTTTGCCGGTAAGACGGGTCATTGCTCTCGAGCTCCAAAATGATCGCCGCAGAAGGGCCGCGATCCGATGAAGCACAGATAGGCCTCAGGGAAATTGGATAAACCGGCCAGGATGTGACAAGATCATTCAGCTTTTGAGAATGATGAGGTCGCGACGTGGATCGTCTGCGCGCTTTTGAGATGTTCGCCGCCGTTGTGGCCAAGGGCGGCTTCGCCCGCGCGGCCGAGGCGCTGGACACCTCGCCGGCCAATGTCACCCGCTATGTCAACGAACTGGAGGCGCATCTGGGCGCGAGGCTCTTGAACCGCACCTCGCGCAAGCTGTCGCTAACGGAAAGCGGCGAGGCGCTGTACGAGCGCTGCCGGTCGATCCTGGAGGAGGTGGCCGAGGCCGAGGCGATCGCCGCATCATCGGCGGTCCAGCCCAAGGGGCGACTGCGGGTCAACGCGCCGCTCAGCTTCGGCGTCCGGCATCTGGCGCCGCTGTGGCCTGTCTTCCTGGAGCGTTATCCGCAGGTCGAGCTGGACATCGCTCTGATCGACCGGGTCGTCGACATCGTCGAGGAGGGTTACGACCTGGCGATCCGCATCTCGCGCGCCGGATCGGCCAATCACGTGGGGCGCAAGCTGGCGACCTCGCGCAACATCGTCTGCGCCTCGCCGGCCTATGTCGCCGCCCACGGCGCGCCCGCCACGCCGGCCGAGCTGAAGGATCACGCCTGCATCGGCTACGCCTATTCGGCCTCGGCCGACGCCTGGAGCTTCACCGACGCGGCGGGGCGGCCCCACATGGTCAAGGTCGAGCCTCGGGTCCACACCAACAACGGCGACACCGCCCAGGCCCTGGCTCTGGCCGGGCAGGGGATCACTTGGCAGCCGACCTTCCTGATCGGCGACGACCTGCGCGACGGGCGGTTGGTGCGGGTGATGCCGGACTACGAAATGGCGCCCATCGATATCCTGGCTGTCTACCCCAGCCGCCGGCACGTGCCGGCCAAGGTGCGGGCGATGATCGACTTCCTGGCCCAGGCCTTCCGAGGAGACGCGGTCTGGGATCGAGGCCTGCCGGCCTGAGCGTCGCGACGAGGCGCTGAAAGGGATCGTGGCGGCAAGGCCGCCGTGCGGACGCCCGAGAGGCTCGAGGGCGATCCGAAAGGCCGCGTCGGCGAGGCGACGGGCGGGCGCTGAGGAGCGCCGGATGAGCGGCCGGCCGAGACCGGCCGCTCGCCGAGGGATTAGCCGTTGACGGCGTCCTTCAGTTGCTTGGCCGGCGTGAAGGCGACCTTCTTGCTGGCGGCGATTTCGATGGTCTCGCCGGTCGAGGGGTTACGGCCGGTGCGGGCCGGCTTGGCCTGGACCTTGAACTTGCCGAAGCCCGGGATCGAGACTTCTTCGCCCTTCACGGCGGCGGTCGTCAGCGACTTGAAGACGCCGTCGATGATGGCCTTGGCTTGAGCCTTGGTCAGCTTGTCGTCGGCGGCTACGGCGGCGTCGACCAGATCCGAAACGTTCATAAATCAGCTCATCTGCTGGGAATCAAAAGAGAACCAACCCTGCCGGGCCAAACGCGCTTTGTCACCTCATGATGAGGGCAGGGGTTAAAGCGTCGTCCGAGCGGGGCGAGTGCGCCTTTGCTGGTCAGAAAAGCCCGCTGCGTCAATAGTTTGTGCGACCTTCGCGCGGTTTTTCGAAGTTCGCGAGAACGTCTCGCCGGCGCGAACGGAAAATTGTGCGGCGCAGCATGTCGCCCGAAACTGCCGGAATCGGTCCGATCAGGCCGCGCGGGCCACCAGTCGCTCGTAGCGCTGCAGGATGCGCTCCAGCGTCGAGCGCTTGATCGGCCGGCCGTCGCGCAGCTTGGTCCAGGTGGTCTCGCTGATCGCGTAGCAGTCGAAAAGATGCTCGCGCGTCAGGGCCGGCAGGCGGGCGCGCAGGCGCTGGACGAGGTCGTGCGGGACGGTGAGGGTTTCGGCCATGGTCGGATCAATCAGGGGGCGATGACGGTGTTGTTGAGCTGGGTGATTTCCAACGCGCCGGCGGGCGGCAGGATGCGGACGCGGTAGCCGCTTTTCCAGCCGGCCTTCAGCGTGACCCGGGCGGTCTTGGGCTTCAGGTCCAGCGGCGCGGGCAGGACGGGCGTCGTGGCGCGGGCCAGTTCCTTGCCCGAGGCGTCCTCGACCACCACCACCGAGGCCGGCGCCGGCTTGGCGCCCAGGCTGTGGACGGTGACGGTCAGGCCCGACTTGCCTGCCTGGACGTCGTCGCGGCCGATCCCGAGGTCGGCGCGTTCGGTCACCGGTATGGCGGCGGGCGTCTTCAGGGTGAACTCCCAGGTCGTGGTCTTGCTAGGCGCGAAGATCATGTCCACGCCGGTGGTGCGTTCGAAGGCCACGGAGGCCTCCGGATCGGCGGCGCCGTCGACGGCGCGCGTCACGCTCCATTGGCCGGCCGCGACATCCCAGCCCGTCATCACGGCATGCAGCGGCTGGTCGGTCAGGTTGTAGCCGGTGACTTTGAAGCTTTTCTGTCCGCCGGTGACCAGTATGCCGACGTCCTCGGCCGCCGTGGGCGTGTCGAAGCGCCAGCTGACCAGATGGCCGGGGAACATCTGGTTCCGCCGCAGAGCCATGCCGCCCAGGCGCGAGCGCTGCAGGATGTCGCTGAACAGCTCCACCCGGTCCGACCACCAGTGGGCCTCGGTGACCATCCACATCCGCTGCTCGGCGGTGGTGATCTCGTCGGCATAGACCTTTTCCAGCCAAGCGGTGTCGCCGGTCGAGCGCCAGGCCTGGTAAAGCAGGAAGGGATCGTCCGAGCCCTTGTCGGCCATCGACTTGATCAGCGGCGTGGCCTGGGCGCGCAGGCCCAGCATGTCGAGGACGTCGCTGTTGAGCTCGTCCAGGCCCCGGCCGGGCTGGCGGGTGATCTGGCCCATGAGGGGGCGCAGGTACTTGTCGTCGCCGGTCCAGCGCCAGGCGGCCCAGAACAGCTGCATGACGGCCACATTGCCCCGACCCTTGCCGGTCAACTCGCCGCGCGCCTCGCCGGTGGCGGCGTTGATGTCTTCCGGATAGCGCCAGGTCCCGTCCGGATCCTGCTTGCCGTGGGCCAGATGCCCGTCGGCCAGGTCGATCACCAGCTTGCG
Organism: Caulobacter sp. GW821-FHT09B08; assembly: GCF_059418225.1. Classification (NCBI taxonomy): domain Bacteria; kingdom Pseudomonadati; phylum Pseudomonadota; class Alphaproteobacteria; order Caulobacterales; family Caulobacteraceae; genus Caulobacter; species Caulobacter sp. GW821-FHT09B08. Next base: position 357,604 of record NZ_JBWKPL010000005.1, read on the forward strand.
CATGGTGGGATCGCCGTTGAAGTCGCCCAGCAGCAGGCCCGGATGCAGGATCAAGTAGGAATAGGGATGCGACCAGCCCCACGGCCCGTCGCGCGACACGTCGGTGGCCGAGAAGTAGCGGCTGAGCACATGGACGTGACCGTCCTCGCCCTTGTTCATGACGATGGGGTAGGCCCGGGCCGTCTCCATCATCCGCTCGACGACCTTGGGATCGCCGTAGCTTGTGTACATCGCCTCGGCCTTGAGGTTGATCGCCTCCTCGTACGAGTGCAGCTCGTCGGTCTTGATGGCCGACAGGCCGTTGGGGATCATGCCGTTGCGATAGGCCGCGTCGAGCAGGGCGCTCAGCGAGGCGGTGGTCTTGTCGGGGATGTCGCCCATCAGGGCCAGGGGCGGCCACTGGGCGGTCAGGTCGTCGTCGTCCGAGATGCCGCCGCCGAAGTCACCGTAGCTGTCCTGGCGGTTGTCGATCCACCACTCGATGTACTTACGCACCCGCTTGAGGTCCTCGACCTGCAGGAAGGCCCACTTGGGAACCCCCGCCGGTGCGACCGGCAGGGTAACGGGCACGCCCGGCTGTTCGGGATTGAGCTCGGCCCACATCTCGCGGCCGTGTTGGTTTGTGGGATCGACCCGCAACAGGTCCGACAGCTCCAGGTCCAGCCGCGCATAGCGGGCCAGGCGCTTGGTGACGTCCTTTTCCTCGACCAGGAAGGCCAGGTTGTCGCGCGCCTGGGCCAGGCGGTCGGCGACGTGCTCGGCCCTGGCGTCGGCCGAGGGCTTGAACTTCAGGCGCACGGCCATGCCGTCCAGCGCCTTGGCGTCGAAATCCGCGCCGGCCCCGGCGATGGTCAGATAGAGGCTGCGGCCCTCCGGCAGCATCCGGTCGCGGGTGTCGAGGAAGACCGTGCGCGCCTCGCCCGGCTTGACCGAGACATTGACGTCCAGCAGGTCGCGGCCCGGCCACAGCGGGTCCTTGACCTTGATGTTCAGCGGGAACAGCCCGCCGTGGGTTGGCTTGACCTTCAGGGCCGGGATGTCGATGGCCACGCCGTCGAGCCCCGCGTCCATGCCCTGCCAGCCGTACTGGAACTTGCCCACCGGACCGCCGGGACGGGCCAGGCGGAAGTCGGCGGGGATCAGCACGTGCACGATGGGTTGGGCCGGACCGGCGGCGGCCGAGCGGGGCTTGCTGGGGGCGGAGGCGGGGAGGGCGGCCACGACGGTGCGCTCGCCGGGCGCGTAGCGTCCTCTCACATAGGTCGAGAGCTCGTCCAGCGTCGGATAGGCGGCCGGGTCGGCGCCCGCGCGGACCGTGTAGCTCAGCGTGAACTCGTCCGGCTCGGCGGCAGCCGTGACGTTGTAGGCGCCCAGCTCCTGGATCGGGGTCTCTTGCACGACGTTGTCGAACCGCAGCTTGCCGCCCTTTACGGCGGCGAACTGGTTGAAGGTGCGCAGTTCGCCCTTGGCCCGCTTGGCCAGTGGCGTTTCCTTGCCGGCGGCGTCGATGGTGGTCAGTGAGCCGTAGGCCGCGCCCTGGAACTCCAGGCGGTTATAGGGTTCATCGGGCAGGGTGAAGGTGACGGCCTTGCCGCCCTCCACATAGACGTTCCAGTCGGGCAGCTCGAAATAGTCGTGGCGGCCGGGGAGCTTCGAACGATTGTAGACGCCGGGCCAGGTGGTCTCGGGGATGCCGTCCGAGCCCAGGCTCATGCGCTGCCCGCGATCGAACTGGTCGGTGAATTCGACCTTGCGGATCGTGGTCCTGGCGTCGGCCAGGTAGGGCGGCGGATCGGCGGGACGGTTCCAGCCGTAGCGGTAGAGCCAGGTCTTGGCGTCGGTCGCGGCCGGAGCCGGGGCGGGCTCCTGGCCTGCCGCCAGGCCCGCGACCGCTGTGGCGTCCAGGGCGTGGTCGTAGACGCGGATGTCGTCGACATCGCCGCCGCGCACGAACTGGAAGGCGCTCTGCACCTGGTGGGGCGAGATCACCCGGCTGTGCGGGCCGAACTGGTCCAGCCCCGCGTCGAGGGCGGCGGCCTGGACCTTGGAGGCCACCGGCCTGCCGTCGACATAGAGAGCGATCCCCTTGGCCTCGTCCCAGGTGAAGGTGACCAGGATCCACTGGTCGGGCCGGGGCGCGTCGGCCTTGGCGCTGACCCGGACCCGCGAGAGGTTGTCGTCGGTGACGAAGGCGTCGAAGCCCTTGCCGTTCCAGTCGATGCGCAGCCAGGTCATGTCCCAGCTGGTATGGTCGGCATAGCCGACGCGGAACAGCGGGAAGGCCGTGGGACCGACCGGGTCGCGGGCCCGCCAGTAGAAGCTGAGCGTGCCGCGCTGGGCGTAGATGTTGCCCGGCGCCATCCAGCTGAGCGTCTCTTCGCCGGCCGCCTCGATATAGGCGCCGCGCGCGGGGTCGGTCTTGATCTTGACCTTGTCGGCGAAGTTGGGCGCGGCCACGCCGCCGGCGAGGTCGGCGGTCAGGCCCTTGTCGCCGGTCAGATGGAACAGCAGGCCGTTGTCGGCGGCGGGTTGGATAGGGGTCTGGGCGAGGGCGGGCGCGGCGTACAGCGCGGCCGACAGCAGCAGCGCGGCCTTGAGGGTCTGTCTTGCGCGGGCCATGCGCCCTCCCGTCTTCGCTCGTACCGAGTCTGTTATGGAAACCGGTGTCATTCAAAGCGGCGCCAAAATCAAGGCGCCGACGACCTGGGCGGTCGCGACACGATCGCGCAAGCATGGAGCGCATGTGGGGCGCTCGCCCCAGGTGGCGTCGCCTACCAGGTCACCGGGCAGGTCGGCGGCGGCGGGGGTGGCAGCGTCCCGTTCACCGGCGGCTGCGGGAAATACTGGGTGGTGACCTGGACGCTGGTCGCCACGTCTTCGCCGAACAGCATCAGGATCAGTTGCAACGCCTCGTCCAGGCCCGACGAGATGCCGCCGCCGGTCAGGCGGTTGCCCGAGACCACGAAGCGCGGATTGCTGGTGTCCACCTCGACCTCGCAGAAGCTCTCCAGGCAGGCGACGAAGGCCCAGTGGGTGGTCGCCTTGTGGCCGTCCAGCAGGCCGGCGCGGGCCAGCAGCAGGGCGCCCTCGCAGACCGAGCAGACCCAGGTGGCGTTCGGCGCGATCTGGCGCAGATAGCGCAGGTAAGGGTGCTCGGGATCGCTCATGATCCGGCTCAGGGTCACGGTATTGCCGCCGGGCACCCAGAGGATGTCGAGGCTGGGCGTCTCGGCGAAGCTGGCCTGGGCATCGAAGCGGATGCCGTTCAGCGACATCACAGGTTTGCCGTCTTCCGAGATCAGCACCGTCTGCAGCGGTTGCTGCTTGCCGGCCCAGTAGAACATCTCGGCGGGGCCCGCGACGTCGAGCAGGTTGACCCCTTGATAGATCGGAATGCCCAGTTTCATCCTTGCCGCTCCCTCGACCTTTGCCGTCGGGGGCAACCTTTGCGCGCGGTGTCGGCTTCGATCAACCGTTCTTGGCGTCGCCTTGCGGCGCGAGGCGGGATCGGCATAACGGTAGCGTTATCATTCGCCCGAGAGCGAAGCGGAGGACGCATGGACATCAATGGACGAACGCAAGGCCGCGGCGTGTTTTGGCGGTGGTTCGCGTCCCTGGCCTTCGCTGGGGTCCTGGCCGGGCCGGCCGCCGCGGCGCCCGCCGGCGTCAAGATGGCCCTGACCTTCGACGACCTGCCCACCCACGGCGCCCTGCCGCCGGGCGTGACCCGCATGGACGTGGCCGGGCGGCTGCTTGCCGCTTTCCACGATGCGGGGACGGGGCCGGTCTACGGCTTCATCAACGGCGTGGGCGAGGAGCGCGAGCCGGACTCGGTGGGCGTGCTGTCGCTGTGGCGCGCCGCCGGCCACCCGCTGGGCAACCACACCTGGTCCCACATGAACTTCAATTCCAACAGCCTGGCGGACTGGGAAGCCGATCTGGTCCGCAACGAGCCGCTGCTGGAACGGCACATGGCCGGCCAGGACTGGCGCTGGCTGCGCTATCCGTTCCTGGCCGAGGGCGAGACGGGCGAGAAGCACGTGGCGGCCCGCAAGGTCCTTAAGGCGCGCGGCTATCGCATCGCCAGCGTGACCACCGGCTTCGGCGACTATGCCTGGAACGAGCCCTATGCCCGCTGCATGGCCAAGGGCGACGCGGCGGCGGTGAAGGTGCTGGAGGACAGCTATCTGAAGGCGGCCAAGGACGGGCTGGACTATTCGCGGAGCCTGTCGGCCAAGCTCTATGGCCGCGACATCCCCTATGTGCTGCTGATGCACGCGGGCGCCTTCGACGCGCGGATGATGCCTCGGCTGCTGGCCCTGTACCGCGCTGACGGCGTGGAGTTCGTGTCGCTGCAGGAGGCCGAGCGCGACAGCTTCTACGCGCCCGACTTCAAGACCGAGGCGACCTCCGAGCCGACCAGCCTGGAAGTCGCCATGAAGGCCAAGGGCCTGCCGCTTCCGCCCCAGCCCGCCGCGTGGGGCGGGGCGGATCTCGACGGGATCTGCCGCTAGAGCGTGGCAGCCGAAAGTGTGAGCGGTTTCGGCGCCCGCCACGCTCCAAAGGCTAGTCGATCAGCTCGTAGGCCGGCAGGGTCAGGAACTCCTCGAGGGTGTCGTTCAGCACCATGCGCGAGAAGAGCAGGGCGGCTTCCTCCAGGCGGGGCGAGGCGAAGTCGCGGCGCAGGCCGGCCATCTCGTCGGTCAGCAGGCTGACGAACAGCTCCGAGGTCATGTCGCGGCCGTCGCCCAGGGCCGCGCCCAGGCGGATCCACTGCCACAGCTGGGTGCGGCAGATCTCGGCGGTCGCGGCGTCCTCCATCAGGTTGTAGAGCGGCACCGCGCCCCGGCCCTCGATCCAGGCCTGGGTGTAGCGCACGCCCACGCGGATGTTCTCGCGAACGCCGGCTTCGGTGCGCACGCCCTCGTGCAGCTCCAGCATCTGGGGCTGGGTGATGACGAGGTCGGCCAGTTTCTTGTCCAGCTGGTTGGGCGTGGGCATCAGGCGGTCGAAGACCTCCATGGCGACCGGCACCAGGTCGGGGTGGGCCACCCAGGTGCCGTCGTGGCCGGCGCCGGCCTCGCGTTCCTTGTCGGCGCGGACCTTGGCGAAGGCGGCCTGGTTGGCGGCCTCGTCGCCCTTGATCGGGATCTGGGCCGCCATGCCGCCCATGGCGAAGGCGCCCCGGCGGTGGCAGGTCTGGATCAGCTTCAGCGAATAGGCGCCCAGGAAGGCCTTGCCCATCACCATGGCCGAGCGGTCCGGCGTCAGGAACGCGGGCGTGCGGCCCAGGCGCTTGATGAACGAGAAGATGTAGTCCCAGCGGCCGCAGTTCAGGCCCGCCATGTGGTCGCGCAGTTCGAAGATGATCTCGTCCATCTCGAAAGCGGCCGGGATCGTCTCGATCAGCACCGTGGCCTTGATCGCGCCGTTGGGGATGCCCAGCGCGGCCTGGGCGTGGACGAACACCTCGTTCCAGAGGCGCGCCTCCAGGTGGCTCTCCAGCTTGGGCAGGTAGAAGTAGGGGCCGGAGCCTTGCGCCAAGGTGGCCTTGGCGTTGTGGAAGAAATACAGGCCGAAGTCGAACAAGGCCCCGCTGACGGGCAGGCCATCCACTTCCATGTGCTGTTCAGGCAGGTGCCAGCCACGGGGGCGGATCTTCAGGACGGCCGGGTTGGCTCCCAGCGCGTAGCTCTTGCCGGACTTGGGATCGACGTGGGCCAGCTGGCCGCTCCAGCGATCCTTCAGATTGACCTGGCCTTCGACGACATTGGCCCAGGTGGGGGAGGTGGCGTCCTCGAAGTCGGCCATGAACACCTTGGCCCCGCAGTTGAGGGCGTTGATGATCATCTTGCGGTCGACCGGGCCGGTGATCTCGACGCGACGATCCCGCAGGTCGGCCGGGATCGGCGCGACGGTCCAGTCGTTCTCGCGGATGTCGGCGGTGTCTTCCAGGAAATCGGGCAGCTCGCCGGCGTCGAACTTGGCCTGGCGCGCGACGCGGGCGGCCAGCAGCTCGCGGCGGCGGGCGTCGAACCGGCGGTGCAGGTCGGCCACGAAGGCCAGGGCCTCGGGCGTCAGCACCTCTACGGCGCGGCCTTCAATCGGACCGGTGACCTGGATGTTGGCGGCGACGTCGAGGGGCATGGCGTATCCTGTAGCTCTGTGGGGGTCTCCCGGGCGCGAAGCCCGGGAGTGAAGCGTATCGACTAGGTAGTCTTGTAGATCAGGCGCTCTTGGCGGCGCCATTGGGTCGCACGGTCGGGACGATCTGGTCGCCCCAGTTACCGGCGCCGTCGTGGTGGCGCGAGGTGCGCACCAACTCGACGGAGTAGCCGGCCGCGATGGCCCGCTGCACCGCCTCGTTCAGGCGGTGGGCGGCCTCGGCCACCCGATCGACCGCGCGTTGTTCGGCGGAGGCGTTCGGCATGGCGGCGGGAGCAAATTGCGTGGCGGACATGGTGGAATTCCTTTGATCGGGTGGTTGGGGGAAGGGAGAAGCGGTTCGCCGACTATTCGGCGGCGAACTGGTTCATGGTGTTGGCGTGGCCGCCGGCCTTCAGGGCGCGCTCGCCGGCGACCATCTCCTTGAAGGTGTCGCCCAGGTCCGAGCCGACCTCGTGCTGGTGCTTCACGGCCGAGACGCCGCGACGGATTTCCTCGCGCTGGACGGTGTTGACGTAGGCCTTCATCCGGTCGGGACCGAAGTAGCCGCGCGACAGCTCGTCCATGCTCTTGGCCGTCAGGTGGAAGGTCGGCAGGGTGATCAGGTTGTGGAACACCCCGGCCCGGGTGGCGATGTCGGCCTGGAAGGCGGCCAGGCGGGCGTCGGTTTCCTGGCCCAGGTCGCTGGCGTCGTACTCGGCCGACATCAGCGAGTTACCGTCCGGATAGCTGTCCTTGTGGATCTTGCCCTCGGCGATCCACTGGTCGCGGACCTGGCGGCGCAGGTTCAGGGTCCAGTTGAACGACGGCGAGTTGTTGTAGGTCAGCTTGGCGTTCGGCACGACCTTGCGGATCTCGGTCACCATCGAGGCGATCTCGTCGACATTGGGGGTGTCGGTCTCGATCCACAGCAGGTCGGCGCCGCCCTGGGTCAGCGAGGCGATGCAGTCCTCGATGACGCGGGCCCGGCCGGTGCCTTCCTGGAAGGCGAACAGGCCGTTGGGCATGCGCACGGGCTTCTCGAACTGGCCGTCCTTGTAGATCGCCAGTTCGCCCGGCAGGATCGGAGCGTCGGCGGTGATCGCCTCGGTCTTCAGCCACTTGATGTAGTCGGAGGCCAGGTCGCCCGGCTCCTGGCTGACCGGGATTTTCTGGGTCAGGCCAGCGCCCAGGCTGTCGGTGCGGGCGACGATCACGCCCTCGTCGACGCCCAGTTCCTCGAAGGCCAGGCGGCAGGCGCGCAGCTTCTCGATGAAGTCCTCGCGCGGCACGGTGACCTTGCCGTCCTGGTGGCCGCACTGCTTGGCGTCCGAGACCTGGTTCTCGATCTGCAGGCAGCAGGCGCCGGCCTTGATCATTTCCTTGGCCAGGATGTAGGTCGCGTTCTCGTTGCCGAAGCCGGCGTCGATGTCGGCGATGATCGGAACGACATGGGTCTCGAAGCCGTCGATGGCGGCGATCGCGGCCTTTTCGGCGACCTGATCGCCGGCCTCGCGGGCGGTCTTCAGGGCCTTGAACAGGTCGTTGATCGCCACTTCGTCGGCCTGGCGCAGCGAGACGTAGATCTCTTCGATCAGGTCGACGACCGAGGTCTTCTCGTGCATCGACTGGTCGGGCAGGTGGCCGAAGCGGTTGCGAAGGCCCGCGACCATCCAGCCCGACAGATAGACATAGGCGCCCTTGGTGGTGCCGCGCAGGCGCTTGACCGACTTGATCATCTGCTGGGCGTGGAAGCCCGACCAGCAGCCCAGCGACTGGGTGAACTTGCTGCTGTCGGTGTCGTAGGCGGCCATGTCGGCGCGCATGACGCCGGCCATTTCGCGGGCGATGTCCAGGTGGGTCGAGAAGGTGTTCTGCAGCTTCAGCTGGATGATGTCGTCCACGGCGATGCCGGCCGGCGCCACGCCTTCGGGATAGCGGGCCAGCAGCTCCTGGCGGTGTTGGGCGTAGGTCTTGCGCAGCGTCGTCATCGGTCTTGATCCCACATTAGGCGCCGATCCGGCCCGGCCGCGGGAGGTGCGGAAAGGGCGGTCGGACAAGGAAACGTTCTGATCGGGGAGGTAACGCTGCACTGCGGAATCGGTCGAACCTAATGAGGCTGATTTGTCACAAAGACACTTTGTAAAAATTGTAAATCCGTGACAAATTGACCGGATGGCGACGAACGACAAGAAGCTTTTCCTGGGCGGCCGGCTGAAGCGGCTGCGGCGCGACCTGGGCGTCACCCAGAGCCGCATGGCCGAGGACCTGGGCGTTTCGCCCAGCTATTTCAATCTGTTGGAACGCAACCAGCGGCCGGTCACGGCCCAGATCCTGCTGCGGCTGGCCGACGCCTACGACCTGGACCTGCGTAGCCTGGCGGCCGACGATCCGGGCGGCGGCGCCAGCCTGGACGAGGTGCTGGCCGACAAGATGTTCGCCGACCTGGGCGTCAATCGCCACGAGTCCGCCGAGGTGGCCGAGCTGTCGCCCGCCTTCGCCGAGGCCATGACGCGGCTCTATCGCGCCTATCTGGATCGCGGCCGGCTGATCGACCTGGGCGCCTTCGAGCGTCCGGACGGGGCGGGGGCGGCCTCGGCCCATTCGCCCACCGACTGGGTGCGCGACTTGGTCGGCTCGCAGCGCAATCACTTCGCCGAGCTGGAGGCGGTGGCCGAACGGATCGTGGCGGCCATGAAGGCCGATCCCCAGGACCTGGGTCCGGCCGTCCGCGCCCGGCTGCTGGAGCAGTTCGGCGTCCAGACCCGGGTCATGCCGGTTGAGACGATGAGTGGTTCGCTGCGGCGCTACGACCATCACCGCAAGCGGCTGATGCTGTCGGAGACCCTGGCCCCGGCCAGCCGTATCTTTTCGGTCTGCTACCAGCTGGGCCTGATGGAGGCCGGCGAGACCCTCACGACCCTGACCGACCGCTTCCAGGCGCCCGACCGCGCCACGCGCCAGCTTTTGAAGGTCTTCCTCGACAACTACCTGGCCGCGGCGATCATGACGCCGTACGAGCCGTTCCTGTCGGCCATGGAGGCCAGCGGCTACGACATCGAGCGGGTCCGCTCGCGCTTCGGTATCAGCTACGAGCAGGCGGCCCAGCGGCTGACCACCCTGAGCAAGCCCGGCTCGCGCGGGGTGCCGTTCTTCATGGTGCGGCTGGACGCGGCGGGCAACATCTCCAAGCGGTTCGCGGCGGGCCCTTTCCCGTTCTCGCGCTTCGGCGGCGCCTGCCCGCGCTGGAACGTCCACGACAGCTTCAAGACCCCGGGCCGGATCATCACCCAGGTGATCGAGACCCCCGACCGCGAGCGCTACTTCACCCTGTCGCGCACCGTCCGCCGGGTGTCGGGCCTGCAGGCGGGGCTGGAGGACGAGCTGGTGATCGGCCTGGGCTGCGAGCTGAAATACGCCGGCAAGCTGGTCCATGCTCGGGGTCTCGACATCGCCGACCCTCTGGCCGTCGAGATCGGACCGTCGTGCCGGATCTGCGAGCGTCCGGCCTGTCCGCAGCGCGCGGCGGCGCCGATCAACCGCACCCTGCTGGTCGAGGAAAATAACAAGGCGCTTTCGCCATTCCCGTTCGTTAGCTGAGCTTGGGCTTCAGCTGAGTTCGGGCGCGGTCGCCGTCGTACGCAGCCGTAGGACGCTGGCGCCGGCCGCCAGGCCCGCGACCAGCGCCGCCGTCGTCAGGGCCGCCGAGGTCGGGCGGGTCTTGTCCAGGTGGAAGAAGGCCGCCATGGCCACCGCGCCGGTCGACTGGCCCAGCAGTCGGGCCGAGGCCAACAGCCCGCCCGCCGCTCCGCTGCGCCGGCGCGGGGCCGAGGTCTGGATGGCGCGGTTGTTGGGCGACTGGAAGAGGCCGAAGCCGGCGCCGCACAGGGCCATGGGGATGGCGACGGCCCAGTCGGCCGCGCCGTGCGGCAGCAGGGCCAGCGAGACCAGGCCCGTGGCGAACAGCGACAGGCCCACCCCGCCCAGCAGTCCCGCCGGATAGCGGTCGGCGAGGCGTCCCGCGATCGGCGCGATCACGCCCACCGCGATCGGCCAGGGCGTCATCAGCAGACCGGTCTCCACCGCGCTGCGGCCGAACAGGGTCTGGATGTGGAAGGGCAGGGCCACGAAGGCCAGCATCTGGGCGATGAACGACAGGGTCGAGGTGGTCAGGGCCAGGCGCAGGGCGCGGATCTTCAGCAGGTCGATGGGGATCAGCGGCGCGGTCTGGATGCGTTCGCGGCGCACCAGCAGCACGCCCGCGACCACGCCGGCCAGGGCGAGCGCACCGGCGCGCGGACCCTCGCCCCGCGCCAGGCCCTCGACGCCCAGGAACAGGCCGCCGAAGGTGGCGGCGTTGAGCAGGACCGACACCAGGTCGATCTTCGCGCCGGACGTCGGGGTGGCGGGCAGGGCGCGCCGGCCCAGCAGGACCGCCGCCACGCCCAGGGGCACGTTGATCGCGAACAGCCACGGCCAGGTCGAGGTGGCCAGAATGGCTGAGGCCAGCGTCGGGCCGACGGCCGCCGAGACCGCGATGACCACGGCGTTCAGCCCGATGCCTCGGCCAAGTCCGGTCTGGGGATAGGTGAAGCGCACCAGGGCGCCGTTGACGCCCATGATCCCGGCCGCGCCCAGGCCCTGGATCACCCGGGCGGCGACCAGTTGGCCCAGGCTGTGCGACAGGGCGCAGGCCAGCGATCCGGCGGTGAACACCGTCAGGCCCAGGACGTAGACGCGCCGATAGCCGATCTTGTCGCCCAGCGAGGCCAGGGGCAGCAGGGCGGCCACGATGGCCAGCTGATAGGCGTTGATCACCCAGATCGAGGTCGCCGGATCGGAGCCCAGGTCGCGGGCGATGGTGGGCAGGGCGACATTGGCCACCGCGCCGTCGAGCACGGCCATGGTCATGCCCATCCAGATGGCCAGGATCGCCCAGTAGCGTCGGGGCGTGGGCAGGCCGTCCTGTTCGGGGACGGCGGGGGCGGGGGAGGCGATCACGGTCTAGTCCTCGATCTTGGCGCCGCCGTCGGCCTTGCCGCGGGCCCAGTAGCCGGCCGCCTTCATCCACTCGCGCGGATGGCCGCGTTCCTCGATCATGTATTGGCGCAGGGTGCGGGCCACGCCGCCCTCGGCCGCGATCCACACGAAGCCGTCGCCGGGCGGCGGCGTGAAGCTCTCCAAGGCGGCGCGGATCTGGGCGGCGTCGTCGCCTTGGCCATCGCGCACCAGCCAGGTCAGGCTCAGCGCGGTCGGCGATTGGAAGCTCATGACCTCCTCGGCCGTCTGGACGATCGCGATGGCCGCGACGGGCGTGCCGGGGTCCAGTTCCTCCAGCCGGCGGGCCAGGGCGGGCAGGGCGGTCTCGTCGGCGACCAGCAGGTACCAGTCGAAGTCGTTGGGCACGACGGTCGAGCCGCGAGGCCCACCGATGTCCAGGGTGTCGCCGACCTTGGCGGCGGCGGCCCATTGGGTGGCCGGTCCGGCCTCGTGCAGGGCGAAGTCGATCCACAGCTCGCCGCGCACGGTGTCGAAGGCGCGGGGCGTGAAGTCCCGCATCGCCACGCCGCCGTCGTCCGCGGCGAAGAACAGCTTGATGTGATCGTCCGGCGCGGCGCTGGCGAAGTCGTGCAGGTCGGGCGAGGTGAAGCCGATGCGCAGCATGCGGGGCGTCAGGCGCTCCAGGCTGGCCACGGTCAGGGTGCGGCGGCGAACCTCGTGACGGACGCGGCGCAGTTCGTGTCGTTGCATGGGTGGTCTGATCCTGTCGGCGGGCGCGGCAAATCCCACACCCTTTGTGATGCTATTTCGTTATATCGAAATTATAGATATATCGAAACCGGATCTGGTCAAGAGGGACGTGTCACATTTTCCGCACGCGCCGCCGCCGTCGGGGCGGACATCGCGGGCGCGCCTTGCGATCTTTCGCCAATGACCCTACTCACGGGTAAGAATTGTCATTCACGCCAAGGCTGTATGACGGGGGAGCGAGTAGATGGCGGTGGCGCTGGTTTCGGAACAGGCCGATTGCGGGCAGGACGCGCCGTGTCGCAAAAGTTCGCGCCGCCTGCAGATCCTCGAGGCGGCCGGCCAGTGCTTCCGTCAGTCGGGCTTCCATGCCGCCAGCATGGCCAGCATCGCGACGGCGGCCGGGCAGAGCGTCGGCCAGATCTACCGCTACTTCGAGAACAAGGAAGCGATCATCGCCGCCATCGTCGACCAGCACCTGGTCGAACTGCGCGAGACCTTTGACCGCCTGGAGAGCCAGCCCGGCTCGACCGCCGACCTGATCGCCGACCGCGTGCCCGAGATCCTGGCCGAGAAGCTGGACCTGGCGCGGGCCGGACTGGTGCTGGAGGTCCTGGCCGAGGCGGCGCGCAATCCCAAGATCGCCGCGATCCTGCGCGCGGCCGACGCCGAGGAGCGCAGCCTCTGCCGCTCGATCCTGGCCCGCGACCGCAAGCCCGACTGGACCGACGCCGAGTTCGAGGCCCGCTGCGATACGCTGCGCGTGCTGTTCGACGGCCTGATCTTCCGGGCGGTCAATCAGCCGAACCTCGACCAGGCGGCCTTGGCCACGGTCATCCGGTCGACCATCCACAACCTGACGCTCTGAGGCGCCAGCGTGGCGTCCCTCAGCGCGGTGTAAGGGCCGCCACGAACAGGTCCGCATAGTGCTCGCCGATCTGGCGAGGCGAGCTGGGGCCCGTCTCCTCGAACCACAGCGCCGCGGCGTTCAGGGCGCCGGCGATGGCGAAAGCGGTCATCTTGGTGTCGGTCGCGGTCAGGGTCCCGTCGCGGGCGCCGTCGTCCAGCACCCGCCGGATGCGGTCGTCCACGGTGCGCTTGATGGCCCGTAGTTCCTGGCGCAGCGGCGGCGACAGGCTGTTGTCGGGCACCCGCGTTAGGCAGCGACCGTAGATCGACAGGATCGCCTCGCCATAGGCGATGATCAGCACACGCAGGCGGGTGCGGGCGTCGGCGGCGTCGCCCTCGGACTGGCGGGTGACCTCGTCCAGGGTGTCCAGCGCCCGGCGGTAGCAGGCCGCCAGCAGGGCCTCCTTGCTTTCGCCGTAGTAGTAGATGGTCGGCTTGGTGACCTTCAGGTCGGCCGCCACGTCCTCCAACGCCGTGTTGTGGAAGCCGCGTTCGTTGAACGCCCGGGCGGCGGCCAGCAGCACGGCCTCGCGCTTGGTTTCCCGCTCCTTGAGTCGGTCGTCGGCGGTTTTCCAGGGCGAGGGCGACGCGGGCATCGATATGTCTTCACTCACGAATAGGCGGCACGGCAAGGACTTCCGATCGGACGCCCGGACGGTGAAGCCTATAGAGCCCCGGCGCGCGGCGCACCTGGGCAGGCGCAAAAAGCGGCGCGAAAACCATCGCCGTGCCGCTAACACGGCGCGGACGGCGCGGAGACGGGCCGCTATCGTGGCGACGCCGCAGACCGTCGGCTAGGCTCCGGTCGCCGCGTCCTTGAGCGGAAGGAGTCCATTCGTGCCGCATTCGTCCGAGGTCCAGGAGACGCCGTTGGCCTTCGAGGTCGAGGACGGCGTCGCGCTCCTCACCCTCAACCGGCCCGCCCAGGGCAATTCGCTGAACCCCGCGCTGCTGCTGGCGCTGGAGGCGGCTTGGGCCCGGGTGAACCAGGATCCGGAGATCGTCGCGGTGGTCCTGACCGGCGCGGGCGAGCGGCACTTCTGCACCGGCGCCGACGTCGGCGCGCTGGAGGTCGGGGTCGGCGGCCTGCAGAACCAGCCGTATGCGGCCGCCAACCGCTTCTCGCCGCGCATGTGCGCCGTGACCAAGCCGGTGATCTGCTGCGTCAACGGCCTGGTCAACGCCGGCGGCCTGCACTTCGTGGCCGACAGCGACATCGTGGTGGCCGCCGCCACCGCCCAGTTCATGGACACCCACGTCAGCGTCGGCCAGGTCTCGGCCCTGGAGTCGATCGGCATCGCGCGTCGGGCCGGCCTGGGCGCGGCCCTGCTGATGGGCCTAGTGGGCAAGGCCTATCGCATGCCCGCCGAGCGGGCCTATGCGCTGGGGATGGTCGACCTGCTGGAGCCCACCGCCGCCGAAGCCCTGGCTCGCGCCAAGGCCCTGGCCAAGGCGATGCGCGCAAATTCTCCCCAGGCCATGGCCCTGACCAAGCGGGCGATCTGGAGCGCCACCGAGCTCGCCGACCCGGCCGCGCCGGTCCACGGCTGGGAGCTCTTGAAATCCCAGTGGTCGCATCCCGATTTCGAGGAGGGGCCCAAGGCCTTCGCCGAGAAGCGCGAGCCCCGGTGGAATCCGGATCCCAACGCCCGGCGCTAGGGTTCTCTCCTGCGTCGCGCTAGGACGGGCGACATCCGTCAGTACGAATTTGCCAAAGGTGATCAAGACATGCGGCCTCAGCTGAACGATCCGGACCTTCTGCGCGAGCAATGCTGGATCGGGGGCGCCTGGACCGGCGAGCCCGCCGTGGCCGTCACCGATCCGGCCACGGGCGAGACCCTGGCCTCGGTGCCCAGCCTCGACGCGGGCGCCGTGCAGGCGGCCATCGCGGCGGCCCAGGACGCCTTGCCAGCCTGGCGGGCCAAGACCGCCGGCGAGCGGTCCAAGGTGCTGCGCCGCTGGTTCGAGGCGGTCACCGCGGCCACGGACGACCTGGCCATGATCCTGACCCGCGAGCAGGGCAAGCCCCTGGCCGAAGCCAAGGGCGAGATCGCCTACGCCGCCGCCTACATCGAGTGGTTCGCCGAGGAGGCCAAGCGGATGTACGGCGAGGTGATCCCCGCCCACCGCGCCGACAGTCGCCTGGTGGTGATCCGCCAGCCTGTCGGGGTGGTGGCGGCCATCACGCCCTGGAACTTCCCGGCGGCCATGATCACCCGCAAGATCGCCCCCGCCCTGGCGGCCGGCTGCACCGCTATCCTCAAGCCCGCCTCCCAGACGCCCCTGACGGCCCTGGCCCTGGTGCGCCTGGCCGAGCAGGCGGGCGTGCCGGCCGGCGTGCTGAACGTGGTGACGGGCTCGGCCCGGGTGATCGGCGGCGAGCTGACGGCCAGCCCGGTGGTGCGCAAGCTCAGCTTCACGGGCTCCACCGAGGTCGGCAAGACCCTGATGGCCCAGTGCGCCCCCACCATGAAGAAGCTGTCGATGGAGCTGGGCGGCAACGCCCCCTTCATCGTCTTCCCCGACGCCGACCTGGATGCGGCGGTCGAGGGCGCGATCGCCTCCAAGTACCGCAACAACGGCCAGACCTGCGTCTGCGTGAACCGCATCCTGGTCCACAAGGACGTGGCCGCCGCCTTCGAGGCCAAGCTGGCCGTGGCGGTCGGCAAGCTGAAGGTCGGCCCGGGCGTCGAGGCGGGCGTGGTCCTTGGCCCGCTGATCGACGAAGCCGCCGTCGAGAAGGTGGAGGAGCACATCGCCGACGCCCTCGAACACGGCGGGCGTCTGGTGAGCGGCGGCCATCGCCACGCGCTGGGCCAGGGCTTTTTCGAGCCCACGATCATCGGCGGCTGCACGCCGGACATGAAGGTCGCCCACGAGGAGACCTTCGGCCCGGTCGCCGCCCTGTTCGAGTTCGAGACCGAGGAACAGGCCCTGGCCATGGCCAACGACACCGAGGTGGGCCTGGCCGGCTACTTCTACGCCCGCGACATCGGCCGGATCTGGCGGGTGGCCGAGGCGATGGAGGTGGGCATGGTCGGCATCAACACCGGCCTGATCTCCACCGAGGTCGCGCCCTTCGGCGGCGTCAAGGAATCCGGCACGGGCCGCGAGGGCTCGCGCCACGGCCTGGAAGACTATGCCGAGCTGAAGTACCTGTGCATGGGCGGCCTCTAGCCGCCTCGGAAGCGGCATGACGGACCTGAGCGACCTGCTGATCGACGTCCCGCTGGAACCGCCGTTCACGGCGGAGGGACTGGCCCGGCAGGTCGCGGCCAGCCCGCACGCGGCAGCCGTCGCCGTCCAGCTGCTGCGCGACCTCGAAGGCCTCGACGTCGAGCGCGCCCTGACGCTGGAATCCCTGGCCTACGGCCTGCTGCAGGGCAGCGCCGAGCACGGCGCCTGGCTTGAGGGGCGGACGCCCGAGCCGGCGCCGCCCGGGCGGGTGGTGCTGAGCCGCGACGGGGCGGTGCTGCGGATCGTCATGGACCGTCCCTGGGCCCATAACGCCATCGACCGGGCCATGCGCGATGGGCTCTTCGAGGCCTTCACGGTCGCGGCTGCCGATCCGGACATCGCGCGGGTCGAGCTGCGTTCGGTCGGTCCGGCGTTCAGCATCGGCGGCGACCTGAACGAGTTCGGCGTCACCCGCGATCCGGCCACGGCCCATGCGATCCGCATGGAGACCTTGCCCGCCCGGCCGCTGTCGCGACGGGCTGAGATTTTCGATGTTCATGTGCAAGGCGCCTGCGTCGGCGCTGGCCTGGAGATCGCGGCGTTCGCGGGACGGGTCACCGCTTCGCCCTCGGCCTGGTTCCAACTGCCGGAGCTGGCCATGGGCCTGATCCCCGGAGCTGGCGGCTGCGTGTCGGTGGAGCGACGGATCGGGCGGCGAAGGGCGACGCTGATGCTGCTGTCGGGCCGCCGGATCAATGCGGCGACGGCGCTAGGCTGGGGCCTGATCGACGCCATCGAAGACCAGCCGCCCGTCGACCCAGGTCCCTAGAACCCGGACCGCGTCCAGCGCCTGGCGGGCCTGCGCCCACGGCCGGTCGATCAGGCACAGGTCGGCCGGCGCGCCGACGGCCACGCGCCGTCTTTGCTCCAGGGCTTCCGGCGCCCGCAGATAGAGGTCCAGCGCCTCTTCCGGGGTCAGGGCTTCGGCCTCGCCGATCGCCTCGCCGTCGCGGGTGCGTCGCGACACCGCCGCCGCCATCGACGCCCACGGATCGGGAGCGCCGTACGGCGCGTCGCTGCCTCCCGCCAGGGTCACCCCGACGTCGCGGAAAGCGGCCAGACGGTAGAGCAGGGGCTGGAGCTCGGGCTCGACATCGGCGCGGTAGACGTCGCCGCGCTCGGCCACGAAATGCGGCTGGCTGCAGACCGCCAGGCCCAGGCGGGCGACCTCGGCGACGGCGGTGTCGGGCGAGACCGAGGCGTGCTCGACCCGGTCGCCGGCCGCGACCCCGGCGGCCTCGAAGGCGGCCAGGGTGAAGACCAGCTCCACCTCGGTGGCGCAGTGCACGGCCACGCCGCGTCCCTGGGCGTGGGCGGCCTGCATAAAGGCCACGGCCTCGTCGAAGTCCGGCAATTCGGCCTCGTGCAGGTGCAGCTTGGCGGGGCCCAAACGGACCGAACCGGTTATCTGCGCCGTGGCCAGATCCAGGCGACCGGCCAGCAGGACCCGCTGGAGCAGGGCGCCTTCGGCTTGCTGGGCGGCGAAGTGGCGGGCCATGACGGCGTCGTTGGCGGGCGACATGTCGGTCAGGCCCGTGACGCCGGCCCGCGCCAGGATCGCGCCCACCGCCGCCAGGCTGGGCGGGCGGCCGCCCAGGGCCTGCTTCATCCAGGCGTCCTCGTCGAACAGCCGGCCCGTGAACCGGCCGCCTTCGCGCTCCAGGCCGGGCGGCGGCGTGTGGTCGGCCAGCAGCAGGTCCAGCGCTCGCGAATTGAGGAACCACATCCGGCCCGACCGGTGCTGCACGCGGACAGGACGATCGGCGACGATCCCGTCCAGGGCCGCGGCGTCCAGCAGGCCCGCGACGCTCTCGTGATAGGCCATGCCCCGCAGCCAGTCCGAGCCCGGCGCCGCGCGCAGGGCGTCGGCGAAGGCGTCTCGGTCCGCGACCTCGGGCGGACCGCAGCGGACCGAGGTCAGGGACGCGGCCAGGGCCGCAGCGTGGATGTGATGGTCGTGCAGGCCGGGCAGCAGCAGGCCGCCCCGGGCGTCGACCGTCCGTTCGCCTGGCCTGGCAGCCAGGACGCCGATCTCGGCGACACGTCCGCCGTCGATCCGCACGTCGGCGACCTGGCCGTTCTCGAGCTGAGTGTGGGCGATCAGCATGGCGGCAGGCTCGCCAGGCACGCGGCGGTGTCGGCGCCCCAGGCGGGCAGGGGCTGCGCGGATCGATGGCGCGCGGCGGGGAAGGGCGTTCCGGCCGCGTCGTTCCAGGCCTTAAGATCGGCCGCCAGACCTTCGGGATCGGCCTCGGCTAGCGCCTGGGCGGCCACGCCGCGCATGGAGAGGCCGAAGCGCCCGCCGCGTCCTGAGCGCCAGGCGCTCCAGGCCGTTGTCGCCGCCTGGATGCCGGTCAGCGGATCGGCGATGGCGTCGCCGACGAAGCCGCTCCGGCCGCTCGCCGCGCGCAGGGCCGCGCTCAGGCCGGCCGCCACGCCGCAGTCGTCGCCGAAGCCGATCCAGTCGGCGGCCGGTCCCTCGGCGCCGTGGCCGGTGAGGGTCAGCCATACCTGGCCGGGCTTGGCGAGGACCGAGGCGACGGCGTCGATTCCCAGTTGAAGCAGAGCCCGAGGCCGGGCCGCCTCGATGACGATGTCGGCTTGGGCGATCAGGGCCAGCAGGGCCCGGTGGTCGTCCGGATCGCGGAAATCGAGCACCACGCTGGCCTTGCCCTGGTTGAGCCGGGCGAACAGCGCCGCATCACCGTCGCGCATGGCGTCGGGCCGGGCGCGGCTCTCGACCTTGATCACCTCGGCCCCGGCCAGCCACAGCAGGTGTCCGGCCAGCGGACCGGCCCACAGGGCGGATAGGTCCAGGACCTTGGGGCGTGCGGACCGTGCGACGGCGGGCGCGCCCTCCGCCAGGATCGTGCAGGCCGGTCCCGGTGGGCTGTCCTCATGCTCGGTGGCGATGGCCAGCCCCATCGACCTGCCGCGCTCCGCCAGGGGCACGGCCTCGCATCGCGCGATCAGGGCCGCGATGGCCGCCTCGTCGGCGATATCCAGGTCGTCGGTCTCGAACAGGGCCGGCAGCAGCTCGCGGTCGGCGGGGCGGGCGAGGTTCAGGGCCACGGCGCCGTCAAGCGCGTCGTAGAGGCGGCACCCGCCGCCGGCCGAGACGCGGCCGGGAATCCGGAAGCCGCCCAGCGCCGCCCGTTCGCCCAGCAAGGTCGCGCCGTCGATGCCGGCCAGGCGCACGCCGTCTGCCTCGCGGGCCAGGGCCTGGACCCATCGGTCGGCGACGCTGGCCAGCGGGATCGGGGGGGCGACGAGGCCGGGTTTCAGAAGAGTTTGCGTACCTCTCGCCTCAGCAGCTTGCCCATCTCGTTATAGGGCAGGGCGTCGACGAATACGATGTGTTCGGGCACGCGGGAAGAGCGCAGCCGGCCCCGGATCAGGGTCTTGAGCTCGTCCTCGCTGGGCGCGCTGTGGCCCTCGCGGGCGGCCAGGGCGACGCCGACGGTCTCGCCCCATTCCACCGAGGGCACGGCCACGGCGGCGGCGTCGGCCAGGGCCGGGTGGGTCAGCAGCACGTCCTCGATCTCGCCGGGCGAGATGTTCTCGCCGCCGCGCACGATCACGTCGTCGGCCCGGCCGGCCAGGAACAGATAGCCCTCGTCGTCCAGCCAGCCGGCGTCGCGGGTGGGGAACCAGCCCTCGGCGTCCAGGGCGCTGCGCTCGCGATACTCGCCGGAGACCTGCTCGCCCCGGACATAGATCTCGCCGCGCTCGCCGGGCGGGAGAGGCTTGCCGTCCTCGTCGCGAATCTCCAGCTCGATGGTCGGCAGGGGGCGGCCCACCGAGCCCAGGCGGGCCCGCACGGCCTCGTCGGTCGCGCCGTGGGCGGCGCGGTGCTCTTCCGGGCCCAACAGGGCGACGGTCGAGCTGGTCTCGGTCAGGCCGTAGGCGTTGGTGAAGCCGCAGGCGGGGAACAGCTCCAGCGCCCGGCCGATCAGCTCCAGCGGCATGCGGCCGCCGCCATAGGCCAGGGCCTTCAGCGAGCTGACGTCGGCGCTGGCGCCCCCCTCAGCGCGTTTGGCGTCGATGCGGCCGATGATCCGCGACAGCATGGTGGGCACGACGAAGGCGTTGCTGGCCCGCTCGGCCGCGATCAGGGCCAGCCAGGCGTCGGGTTCGAAGGCCGGCAGCAGCAGGATGCGCCGCAGGGCATAGATCGAGCTGAGCAGGGCGGCGATGCCGGCGATGTGGTAGGGCGGCACGCTGACCAGCACCGCGTCCTCCTCCGGCGCCGAGGCGAACTCGACCGTGCCCAGGATGTAGGACAAGAGGTTGGAGTGGCGCAGCACGGCGGCCTTGGGGGCGGCGGTGGTGCCGCTGGTGAACAGCTGGACGGCGACGGTCTCGTCGCCTTCCTCAAGCTCGGGCCCCTCGGCGCGGGCCTCGGCCTCGGCGACGAACTCGGCCCGGGCCTTGACGACGTGGCCGACACCCGGGCTCAGGCGCTGGATCTGGGCGGCGTCGCCGACGATGTAGGCCGGGGCTACGCGGCCCAACAGGGCGGCCAGGTCGGCCTCGGCCAGGCGGTAGTTCAGCGGCACATAGGGCACACCCGCCAGGGCGGCGCCGAACAGGGCGATGGCCGCGGCCTCGCTGCTCTCGTCCAGCAGGGCCACATGGCTGCAGCCGCTCTCGCGGATGCCGCGCGCCGCGCCCACGGCCGCGCTTCGCAGCGCCGCGTAGGACCAGCGCCGCCCGTCGCAGACCAGACCGATACGATCCGGCTCCGCGTCGGCCGCCATCTGCAGGATCAGCGAGATATTCATGGGAGCAAGACTCAGTCGGAGGAGGGCAGCGGCTTGGCTTCTTTGGTCTGCAGCGCGACGCCGTCGAGCGACAGGTTGCCCTTGCCGGCCTTCACGCACAGGAACTCGACCGTGCCGGCCTCATCGACATAGCGCTTGCCGATCTGCGAGCCGGCGGAGAAGGCCGGGTCGATCTCGCCACGCTCGGCGGGACGCTTGTCGGCCATCGGCGCGCCGCCGCATTCGACGGTTCCGGCGCCCGCGCGGATCACCATCACCTCGGTGTCGCAGACGCTGCTGAGTAGCTTCATTCCAGGCTTCATGGCCGTCCTCGGTATTGATCAGGCGAGCGTCTCGGGCGCCGCTGGGCCAAGTTCTCTTCTTCTGTTCCTATTGCTTCGCCCGGGCGTATCAAGCGCGGCAACGTCGCAGGCCGAAGGCATCGCGGCGACGATGAGAGTAACGGCCCCAGCATCCCCGCGCCCTGGCGATATTAACGCTCAAGTCGAGACCTGGTCATCGCTGGGAGGATATGGTCGGTGACCCGGCCAAGTCTTCGCGAGGCCAGCCGGCCGCCGGTCGAGACGACGGCGATATGTTGGACGCGCGGCGAGGGGAGCAGGACATGACGGGCACGGTGGCGGTCACGGGCGCGGCGGGCGCGCTGGGTCGGAAGACGGCCGAGGTGCTGGCGCGGGCCGGCTGGACCGTGGTGGGCGTCGACCTCGCCGACGGTCCGTTCGAAGGCATGGCCCTGGGGCTGGGCGGCGTCGACCTGACCGACGAGGCCGCGATGAAGGCGGCGGCCGACCAGATCGAGTCGCGGTTCGGCAGGCTGGACGGCCTGGTCAACATCGCCGGCGGCTTCCGGTGGGAGCCGGTGGTCGGCGGCGAGGTCGCCACCTGGGACCGCCTCTACGCCATGAACCTGAAGACCGCCCTGGTCGCCACTCGCGCGCTGGAGCCGCTGTTGCGGGCCTCGCAAGGATCGATCGTCAACGTCGGGGCCGCCGCCTCGATCAAGGCGGCCATGGGCATGGGCGCCTATGCGGCCTCCAAGGCCGGCGTCGCCCGGCTGACCGAGGCCCTGGCCGAGGAGCTGAAGGACGTGGGCGTGCGGGTCAACGCCGTGCTGCCCAGCATCATCGACACCCAGGCCAATCGCAGCGACATGCCGGACGCCGACTTCACGCGCTGGGTGACGCCCGAGGCCCTGGCCAATGTCGTGGCCTTCCTGCTGTCGTCCCAGGCCTCGGCCGTGACCGGCGCGCTGCTGCCCGTGACCGGCCGGGTCTGATCGGGATCAAACCTACGGTATGGCGATATCTTACCGTCGGTAAGACGGTTCCGCGCCGAAACCATCGCCGCCGCCTTGTTCGCGGGGCGGGCATGGTGCATTCGGCAAGACTTGTGCTGCTTCCGCGACCAGTTTGGTCGCGGCTACATCGGAGAGCTTCATCGTGCCAAAGCTGATCGTCGTCACCCGCGAAGGCGAGGAACGCGAGATCGAGGGCGACACCGGGGTGACGGTCATGGAGATGATCCGTGACGCCGGGTTCGATGAGCTGCTGGCCCTGTGCGGCGGCTGCTGCAGCTGCGCCACCTGCCACGTCCATGTCGATCCGGCCTTCGCCGACAAGCTGCCGAAGATGACCGACGACGAGAACGACCTGCTCGACAGCTCGCCCCACCGC
The DNA here is from genome assembly GCF_059418225.1 of Caulobacter sp. GW821-FHT09B08. Taxonomy (NCBI): domain Bacteria; kingdom Pseudomonadati; phylum Pseudomonadota; class Alphaproteobacteria; order Caulobacterales; family Caulobacteraceae; genus Caulobacter; species Caulobacter sp. GW821-FHT09B08. Next base: position 380,099 of record NZ_JBWKPL010000005.1, read on the forward strand.
GACGAGCGCTCGCGCCTGTCGTGCCAGCTGCGTTTCAGCGACGCGCTGGACGGCATGAAGGTGCAGATCGCCGAAGAGGACTAGGCCTCGGCCCAGCGGCCGAAGAAGACCATGGAATTGTCGAATGCGTAGCGAAACGGACGTCCTGATCGTCGGCGCGGGCCATGCGGGCGCGGCCTGCGCCATCGCCCTGCGCCAGGGCAAGTTCGAGGGCCGGATTCTGGTCGTCGGCGCCGAGCCCGAGCTGCCCTACGAGCGTCCTCCGCTGTCGAAGGAATATCTGGCCGGCGACAAGACGTTCGAGCGGATCATGATCCGGCCGGACAGCTTCTGGGCCGAGCGGCAGGTGACGTTCCAGTTCAACACGACCGTGGTCTCGGTCGACGCGGCCGCCCATACGGTCACGACCCAGGCCGGGGAGGTCATCGGCTACAAGCATCTGGTCTGGGCCACCGGCGGCGCGCCGCGCGAACTGCCGGGCGCCCATCACCTGAAGGGCGTGCACACCGTCCGCACCCGCGCCGACGCCGACCGGATGATGGCCGAACTGCCGGACGTCGCTCAAGCGGTGGTGATCGGCGGCGGCTATATCGGCCTGGAGGCCGCCGCCGTGCTGTCGAAGTTCGGCAAGAAGGTCGTGCTGATCGAGACGCTGGACCGCGTGCTGGCCCGCGTGGCCGGCGAGGACCTGTCGCGCTTCATCGAGGCCGAGCACCGCGCCCATGGCGTGGACGTGCGGCTGGGCGTTGGTGTCGACCGCGTCCTGGGCGACACCGTCGTCACCGGCGTGCGCCTGGCCGACGGCGAGGTTCTGGAGGCCCAGATGGTGATCGTCGGCATCGGGATCATCCCCGCCGTCGAGCCGCTGGTCGCGGCCGGCGCCGAGGGCGGCAACGGCGTGGCCGTGGACGGCCATTGCCGCACCAGCCTGCCGGACGTCTTCGCCATCGGCGACTGCGCCCGGCACGCCAATCGCTACGCCGAGGGCGCGCAGGTGCGGCTGGAGTCGGTCCAAAACGCCAACGACCAGGCCGCCGTGGCCGCCAAGGCGATCCTCGGAACGCCGGTGGACTACGACGCCACGCCCTGGTTCTGGTCCAACCAGTACGACATCAAGCTGCAGACGGTGGGCCTCTCCATCGGCTTCGACCAGGCCGTGGTGCGCGGCGACACGACCGCCCGCAGCTTCTCCATCGTCTATCTGAAGGCCGGCCGGGTGATCGCGCTCGACTGCGTCAATGCGGTGAAGGACTACGTCCAGGGGCGCAAGCTGGTGGTGGACGGCGCCCGCGTCGATCCGGCCCGCCTGGCGGACGCGACCGTGCCGCTCAAGGACCTGGCGGCCGAACCGGTCTAGCGTTCGGCCGCGTTCCAGCGCTCGACCATCGCCGCACCGTCGGCCGGCGCCTGGATCGAACCGGGGGTGCGCGAGAAGCGCGGAACGGGCGCGACCTGCTTGATCCCGTCGTGCTCCACATAGACGCCGCGTCCGGCCATGTGCGGATGATCGGGCGCGTCCTTCAGGTCGATGACCGGGGCGAAGCAGGCGTCCGTGCCTTCCAGCAGGGCGCACCAGTCGGCGACGGTGCGTGTGCGGAAGATCTCGGCCAGGGCTTGGCTGCGTTCGGGCCAATTCTCCGGATCGTTCTGGCGTTCGTGGAGCTCCGCCGGAGCATCGATCAGCTTCAAGAGCTGGGCGTAGAACTGCGGCTCCAACGGGCCGATGGCGATCTCGCCGCCGTCGGCGCACAGGTAGCAGCGGTAGAACGGCGCGGCGCCGCCCAGCAGGTTGGCGTCGCGGGCCATGTCGATCCGGCCGCTGGGCGCCAGGCCCGCCAGCATGCTGATCAGCGACGAGACCCCGTCCACCATGGCCGCGTCGACCACCTGGCCCTTGCCCGAGCGCTCGCGCTCCCAAAGCGCCGCCATGATCCCGAAGGCCAGCAGCATCGAGCCGCCGCCGAAGTCGCCCACCAGGTTCAGCGGCGGCACGGCCGGTTCCCCCGGCTTGCCGATGGCGGCCAAGGCGCCGGTGATGGCGATGTAGTTGATGTCGTGGCCCGCCGCCTTGGCCAGGGGGCCGGTCTGGCCCCAGCCGGTTACGCGGCCGAAGACCAGGCGCGGATTGCGGGCCAGCAGGACGTCCGGCCCCAGGCCCAGGCGTTCCATGGTCCCGGGGCGGAAGCCCTCGATGACCACGTCGGCGTTGGCGACCGCGTCCAGGCACTGGGCGCGGCCGGCCTCGCTTCGGACGTCCACCGTCAGGGTGGCGCGGCCGCGATCGACCACGGGATTGGGCCAGCCGTTGCCGCCCTCGCGGTCGATGCGCAACACCTCCGCGCCCAGGTCCGACAGCAGCATGGCGCAGTGCGGTCCGGGGCCGATGCCGACGAACTCGACGACGCGCAGTCCGCTGAGCGGGCCCTTGGTCATTTGCCTTTCCACTCCGGGGCGCGCTTGGCGGCGAAGGCGGCGGGACCCTCGGCCGCGTCCTCCGAAGCGAGCATGGCCCGTACGGCGGGATAGGACCACTGGCTTTCCATCGCCGAGGGCAGGGGCTCGGCCAGACCCTGCAAGGCGGTGGCCTTGGTGGCGCGAACCGACATCGGGCTGCAGGCCAGGATCTCCTCGGCCCAGCGCATGGCGGCGCCTAGAGCGTCGGTCTCGACCACCTCGTTGACGATGCCCAGCGACAGGCCCTCGGCGGCGGACAGGCGACGACCGGTCAGCATCAGGCCCATGGCGCGCTTGAGCCCGATCTCCTGGGGCAGGCGCAGTATGCCGCCGCCCAGGGCGGCCAGGCCGACCTTGACCTCGGGCAGGGCGAAGGTGGCGTTCTTGGCGGCCACGACGATGTCGCAGGCCAGGGCGATCTCGAACCCGCCGCCCATGGCGATGCCGTTGACCGCCGCGATCACCGGCTTGGTCAGGCTAAAGCGCGAGGTGATCCCGCCGAAGCCCGAGGGCGGCAGGTCGGCGCTGCTCAGCGGCATGGGCGACATCAGGTCGTGGCCCGCGCAGAAGGCCTTGGGACCCGCGCCGGTCAGGATCGCCACCCACTGCTCGTCGTCGGCCTCGAAGGCGTCGAAGGCCTGGGCCAGCTCGATCTGGGCCGCGGCGTTCAGCGCGTTGTGCCGATCTGGCCGGTTGATGGTGACGACGGTGACGCGGCCGACGTTCTCGACCGTCAGGAACTCGTACGCCATCAGGCCACCAGCCCCGCCAGGCGGCCCCGGATGATCGCCTCGGCGTCGCCGACGATGCGGTCGATCAGTTCCTGGCAGGTGGGGATGTCGTGGATCAGGCCCTGGACCTGGCCGGCCCAGATCAGGCCGGCGTCGACGTCGCCGGTCTCCAGGGCGTTGCGGCCCTGGGCGCCCGAGACGTATGGGCGCACGTCCTCGAACACCGCCCCCGGTTCGCCGCCCAGCGCCACCACCCGGTCGGACACCGAGTTCTTGGCCACCCGGCCGGTGTTGTGGAAGGTGCGGAAGATCAGGTTGGTGGCGCGCTCGTCGTTGGTGACCAGGAACTGCTTGATCTTGTCGTGGATCGGGGCCTCGACCGTGGCGCAGAAGCGGGTGCCCATGTTGATGCCCTCGGCGCCCAGGGCCAGGGCCGCGGCCAGGCCGCGTCCGTCGCCGAAGCCGCCCGAGGCGATCATCGGGATCTTCACCTTGTCGGCGGCGGCCGGGATCAGGATCAGGCCGGGAATATCGTCCTCGCCCGGGTGGCCGGCGCATTCGAAGCCGTCGATGCTGATGGCGTCCACGCCCATCCGCTCGGCCGAGAGGGCGTGACGGACGGCGGTGCACTTGTGGATCACTTTGATCCCATGCGCCTTGAAGTCGTCGACATGCTCTTGCGGCTTGTAGCCGGCGGTCTCGACGATGGTGATCCCGCTGTCGATGATCGCCTTGCGGTACTCGGCGTAGGGCGGCGGCGAGACCGAGGGCAGGATCGTCAGGTTCACGCCGAACGGCTTGTCGGTCAGCTTGCGGCAGCGCTCGATTTCGCGGCGCAACTCGTCGGGCGAGGGCTGGGTGAGGGCGGTCAGCAGGCCCAGGCCCCCGGCGTTGGACACCGCCGCCGCCAGCTCGGCGCGGCCCACCCACATCATGCCGCCCTGCACGATGGGATGCTCGATGCCGACCAGCTCGGTAAAGCGTGTGCGGATACCCATTTCAGCCCCCTCCCAGTTTTCTACTCGCGGGTAGGTGAGCGGGCTCCCCGGGCCTGTCAATATGATCCGGGGGCGGCATCGCGGCGATGATCTGTTGCGCTGCTTGCGGCTTTGGCAGATTGACGAAGGACGCAAAACTCCGGAGACCTACTCTGGAGTAGGTTTCAAACTTCCCGGGTTTTCATGGTCCTCACCGAGACGCAATCGGCCATCCGCGACGCGGTGCGCGAGTTCGTTCAGGAACGCGTGCGGCCGAATTCCGCGTCGTACGAGGCGGCGGGCGGCTATCCGCCGGGCCTGTTCGAAGAGGTGGCGGGCCTTGGCCTGATGGGCATGACCGCGCCCGAGGCGTTTGGCGGCGCGGAAGCCGACTACATCTCCTACGCCCTGGCCCTGATCGAGGTGGCCGCCGGCGACGGGGCGCTGTCGACCATCCTGTCGATCCAGAACAGCCTGATCGTCTCGGCCCTGCTGCGGCTGGGTACGCCCGCGCAGCAGGCGCAGTTTCTGCCCGAGCTGATCGCCGGCCGGATGATCGGCGCCTTCGCCCTGACCGAGGCCGACGCCGGCTCGGACGCCTCGGCCATCCGCACCCGGGCCACGCGTGTCGAAGGCGGCTGGCGGCTGAACGGGGCCAAGCAGTTCATTACCTCCGGCCGTATCGCGGGCCTCGCCATCGTCTTCGCGGTCACCGATCCGGCGGCCGGCAAGAAGGGCATATCGGCCTTCCTGGTTCCCACCGACCGTGCCGGCTACTCGGTCGACAAGGTCGAGCACAAGCTGGGCCAGGCCGCCTCCGACACCTGCGCCATCCGCTTCGAGGACCTGTTCATCGAGGACGCCCTGATGCTGGGCGGGGAGGGCGAGGGCTATCGCATCGCCTTGTCGAACCTGGAGGTCGGCCGCATCGGCATCGCCGCCCAGTGCATCGGCATGGCCCGCGCCGCCCTCGACATCGCCGTCGGCTACGCCAAGGAGCGCGCCAGCTTCAGCAAGCCGATCATCGAACACCAGGCCGTGGGCTTCCGCCTGGCCGACCTGGCCACCCGCCTGGAGGCCGCCCGCCTGATGGTGCTGGCCGCCGCCGCCCTGAAGGACGCCGGCGAGCCCTGCCTGACCCAGGCCTCGATGGCCAAGCTGTTCGCGTCGGAGACCGCCGAGGCGGTGGTGTCGGGCGCGATCCAGACCCTGGGCGGCTACGGCTATCTCGAGGAATACGGGCTCGCGAAGATCTATCGCGATGTCCGCGTCTGCCAGATCTACGAGGGCACGTCCGACATCCAGCGGATGGTGATCGCCCGTGCCCTTTGAGGAGACCGTCATGCCCATCGCTGATCAAGCAGCCGATCCCGTCGTCATCGCCGGCTATGCCCGCACACCCATGGGCGGGTTCCAGGGCGACCTCTCGGGCCTGAAGTCCACCGAACTGGGCGCGGCGGCCGTCAAGGCGGCGGTCGAGCGGTCGGGCGTGGCTTCGGACGCCGTCGAGCGCATCTATATGGGCTGCGTCCTGCCGGCCGGCCTCGGTCAGGCCCCGGCCCGCCAGGCGGCGCTGGGCGCGGGGCTGTCGCAGTCGACCCGGGCCACCACGGTCAACAAGATGTGCGGCTCGGGCATGGAGGCGGCGATCATGGCCTATGACGCCCTGGCCTCCGGCAGCGCCGACGTGATCGTGGCCGGCGGCATGGAGAGCATGACCAACGCCCCCTACGCCCTGCCCAAGCATCGCTCCGGCGCCCGCATCGGCCATGGCGTGGTGATCGACACCATGATGATGGACGGCCTGGAAGACGCCTACACCCCTGGCAAGGCCATGGGCGCCTTCGCCGAGGACGCCGTCGAGCTGTACCAGTTCACCCGCGAAGACCAGGACGCCTATTCGATCCGCTCGCTGGAACGGGCCAACAAGGCTATCGCCGATGGCGCCTTCGAGCGCGAGATCGTGCCGGTCTCGGTCGCCTCGCGTGGTGGACCGGTCACTGTCTCGGTCGACGAGCAGCCCGGCAAGGCCAAGCCCGAGAAGATCCCGACCCTGAAGCCCGCTTTCCTCAAGGACGGCACGATCACCGCCGCCAACGCCTCGTCGATCTCGGACGGCGCCGCGGCTCTGGTCATGACCCGCCAGAGCGTCGCCGAGAAGCTGGGGCTGAAGGTCATCGCCCGCGTCGTCGGTCACGACGGCCACGCCCACGAGCCGGGCCTGTTCACCACGGCGCCGGTGCCGGCCATGCGCAAGCTGCTCGACAAGATCGGCTGGACCGTCGACGACGTCGACCTGTTCGAGGTCAACGAGGCCTTCGCGGTGGTGGCGATGATCGCCGCCCGCGACCTGGGCATTCCCGACGACAAGCTCAACGTCAACGGCGGGGCCACCGCCCTGGGCCACCCCATCGGCGCCAGCGGCGCGCGGATCCTGGCCACCCTGCTGGGCGCCCTCGAAAATCGCGGCCTGAAGCGCGGCGTCGCCAGCCTGTGCATCGGCGGCGGCGAGGCCACGGCCATGGCGGTCGAGCTGGTCTAGAGTTTCCGTTTCGACCGGATGGGGGTCCGGTCGGATGTGGCGCCCGGGACGGCGCCAGCGGGCGAGGCGGTGACATCGGGCCCTAACCCAGTCTCGCCGCCTCGCCACGCACCTTGACCGCGAGGCGGGAGCCTCGAGTCAGGCCATAGCCCGCGCAGTATCAATTGAACGACGCGCTTGGACGCGAAGAAGGACGGAACCGATGGACTTGAAGGGTGTGGGCGCGATCGTCACCGGCGGCGCTTCGGGACTGGGCAACGCCACGGCCAAGCTGCTGGCCGCGCAAGGCGCGAAGGTCACGATCTTCGACCTGAACGAAGAGATCGGCGTCGCCGCCGCCGCCGAAATCGGCGGCCTGTTCGTCAAGGTCAACGTGGCCGACGAGGCCAGCGCCATCGCCGGTTTTGAGGCCGCCGAGGCCGCCCACGGCGTGGCCCGCGTGCTGGTCAACTGCGCCGGCGTGGCGCCGGCTGCCCGCGTCGTGGCCAAGGACGGCTCGCCCCACTCGCTGGACGTCTATCGCAAGACCATCGAGGTCAACCTGATCGGCACTTTCAATATGATCTCCAAGTTCGCGGCTCGCGCCGTGGCCGCCGGGATCGAGGGCGAGGAAGCCGGCGTCATCGTCAACACCGCCTCGGTCGCCGCCTATGACGGCCAGATCGGCCAAGCCGCCTACGCCTCGTCCAAGGGCGGGGTGGTGGGCCTGACCCTGACCGCCGCTCGGGACCTGGCCCAGCACCGCATCCGCGTGGTGACCATCGCCCCGGGCATCTTCCTGACCCCGATGCTGATGGGTCTGCCGCAGGCCGCCCAGGACTCGCTGGGCCAGCAGGTCCCGCACCCCAGCCGCCTGGGTAAGCCGGAAGAGTACGCCCAGATGGTCGGCGCCATCGTCGCCAATCCGATGCTGAACGGCGAGGTCATCCGCCTGGACGGCGCCATCCGCATGGCGCCGCGCTAAGGCCATGAGCGTCGTCCTCCTCGAGCGCGACGGCCCCGTCGCCACGATCACCCTGAACCGGCCCGAGGTCGGCAACGCCCTGGACCTGCCGACGGCGCGGGCCCTGATGGACGCGGTGATCGCCTGCGACGAGGACGACGCCGTCCGCTGCGTACTGCTGACCGGCGCGGGCAAGTTGTTCTGCGCCGGCGGCGACGTGGCCTCGTTCGCGAAAGCCGGCGACCAGCTGCCGGCCTTCCTCAAGGAGATCACCGTCTACGTCCACGCCGCCGTCGCCCGGCTGCTGCGGATGGACAAGCCGGTGGTCACGGCGGTCAACGGCTCCGCGGCCGGGGCCGGGGTGGGGCTGGCGATCCTGGGCGATATCGTCCTGGCCGGCCCGCGCGCTCAGTTCGCCCTGGCCTATACCGGCATCGGCCTGTCGCCCGACGGCGGGACCACCTGGCTGCTGCCGCGCCTGGTCGGTCTGCGCCGCGCCCAGGAGCTGTGCCTGCGCAACAAGCGGGTGCCGGCCGAGGAGGCCGCCGTCATCGGCCTGGTCACCCGGGTCGTCGAGGGCGACCTGATGGCCGAGGCCATGGAGGTGGCTCAAGACCTGGCCCGTGCGGCGACGCCGGCCTTGGGCGTCACCCGCCGCCTGCTGCTGGACGGCGCCGTCGCGCCGCTGGAAGCCCAGCTGGACGCCGAGAGCCGGGGCATCGCGAGCCTCGCCCGCACCGCCCAGGGCAAGGAGGGCATCGCCGCCTTCCTCGAGAAGCGTCCCCCGAACTTCACCGGAGACAAGTGACCATGGCCGAAGCCTATATCGTCGAGGCGCTGCGCACCGCCGGCGGCCGCCGCAAGGGCGCGCTGTCGGGAACCCATCCCGCCGATCTGGGCGCGGCCGTGCTCAACGCCCTGGTGGCGCGCTCCGGCATCGATCCGGCGGCCATCGAGGACGTGATCGTCGGCTGCGTGACCCAGGCGGGCGAGCAGTCCTTCGCCTTCGGCCGCAACCTGGTGCTGGCCTCGTCGCTGCCCGACAGCGTGCCGGCCGTGACCATCGATCGCCAGTGCGGCTCGTCGCAGCAGGCCATCCAGTTCGCGGCCCAGGCGGTGATGTCGGGCACCCAGGACATCGTCATCGCGGCGGGCGCCGAGAGCATGACCCGCGTGCCGATGGGCTCGAACTTCGCGCTGCATGCTCAGGCCGGAGTGGGCGAGGGGCCGTGGTCTCAGGCGATCAAGGATCGCTACGGCGTCACCGAGTTCAGCCAGTTTCGCGGCGCCCAGATGATCGCCGACAAGTACGGCTTCACCCGCGAGCAGATGGACGAATTCGCCTTGGCCAGCCACGGCAAGGCCCGCGCGGCTATCGAGGCCGGCGCCTTCAAGGACGAGATCGTGCCGGTCGCCACCGCCAACGGCGTGTTCGACCAGGACGAGGGCGTGCGCTTCGACGCCTCGCTGGAGGGCATGGCCGGGGTCAAGACGATCCTGGAAGGCGGCACGATCACCGCCGCCAACGCCAGCCAGATGACCGACGGCGCTTCGGGCGCCCTGATCGTCAGCGAGGCGGCGCTGAAGCGCTTTAACCTGACCCCCATCGGCCGCATCGTGAACCTGACGGTCACGGCCGGCGACCCGGTGATCATGCTGGAAGAGCCGATCCGCGCCACCCACCGGGCGCTGGAGCGGGCAGGCATGACGCTGGACGACATCGACCTGTTCGAGGTGAACGAGGCCTTCGCTTCGATCCCCATGGCCTGGCAAAAGGCCCTGGACGCCGACCCGGCCAAGCTGAACGTCAACGGCGGCGCCATCGCCCTGGGCCACCCGCTGGGCGCGACCGGCGCCAAACTGATGTCGACCCTGCTGCATGCGCTGAAGGCGCGGGGCGGTCGGTATGGGCTGCAGACGATGTGCGAAGGCGGCGGCATCGCGAATGTGACGATCGTCGAGCGGCTGTAGATTCATCACTTGCCCCCCTACGGACCGCTTCGCGGTCGTCTTCCCCCATAGGGGGAAGAGCTGCGTGCGTGCGGCGTCCTCCGCCCCCTACGGGGGCGGACAGACCGCGAAGCGGTCAGGTGGGGGCAAGTGGGTGTGATCCCACGCCAATCTGGCCATGAGCTGGTTGGGAAGGGTGCGAAGCGCCCGGGCCTCGCCCGGATGATTTGCAGTTTGAATACCGTTTCGACGAAGTCGGAGCGCTTCGCGCGACCGTTATCCGAAAGCCCGCGACGCTGAGCCCTGTTAGGGCCTCGCCGCCTTGAAGCCTCCGACGGGCGGAACCGGGCCAACGCGCCTGATCCCGGACCGCGAGCGCATCACCGCCCGCCTGCCGCAAAGTCGGTCCCCATCCAACGCCGTTTATTTTCGAGGCCCGGCCGGCACCAGATGGACAGGGTTGTCCTCCGAAGAGAACCACCGACAGAGCTTCCCGCTCGATCGCCCCCGAAAGTCGCAACGGTCGCCGTACGTGCGCCCTTCCCGTGCTTTCAGGTGAGTACAGGATACGGGAGGTCTGAGACCCTGCTGGGAATAAAGATTTAGCGCAGCGATTTCGGGAGCTTGACGCGCCCAGAGCCGGGGACATGCCCTTGCGGCGTGTCCCCATCAACATCCACGGCGCGAGATCGTCATACCCAGCGGATGGGTTTGGGGACACGCCGCAAGGGCGTGTCCCCGGCCGCGTCTCTACCGCCAGAGCATCGCCCACACATGGGGTCCGCCGTCGGGCACGTCCCATTCCTCGAGCAACTCGAAGCCGAGGTGGCGGTAGAAGGTGAAGTTCGCCGCCTTGGAGGTCTCCAGATAGACCGGCATGCCGGCGGCGCGGGCTTGGGCCAGGCCGGCGCGCACTGCCTTCCCGCCCCAGCCCTTGCCCTGGAATGCCGGGGCGACGCCGGCGAATTGCAGGTACCAGTAGGGGAAGTTCGGCTCATGAGCGCGCAGCGTGGCGCTCAGGGCCTGGGCCCGCGTCCGGCCATCGCCGAGAGCGCGGCTGAAGGCGGGCAGGCCGCTGAGCGTCTCCCAGAAACCGGGATGGATCTTGCCCGGCAGCCGCCACAGCGTCACGGCCTCGCCGCCAGGAGAGCGCAGGGCCAGGCCGTGACGCATCGTGCCCCTGATGATCGGGGCGAAGAAGGTGGTCAGGCGGTCGTGGCGGTCGGCGGGATCGGGCAGGATCCAGCTGAGCGCCGGCTCGTCGACGAAGGCGGCGGCCAGGACCGCGACCATCTGGGCCACGTCTTTTCGCTTTGCGGGAACCATGCCGGTCAGCCCGCGCGGCGCATGGCGGAGAGGTTCTGGATCTGGCCGTAGGCGTCGACGCCGATGATCTGGCCGTTGACGATCATCACCCCGTCGTCGGCCCGGCGCAGGCTGGCGGGACGCGCCGCGCCCTGGGCGCGCAGCCAGCGACCGACCCGCCAAAGCGTCTGGCGGCGGCGATCCTCGGGCGCGGGGGCGCCGTCGAAGCCGCCGTGGAGGGCCGCCATGTCGCCCTCGGGGGAGGGCGGCGTGAAGACGGGCGGCAGGGCCATGTCAGGGTTTCGCGGCGGCGGCCGCCGCCTCGACGTCGAGGTGTTCGGTCAGGCCTTGCAGGGCGGCGTGGCGGAGCAGTTGCAGGGCGGCCGCGCGCGAGGCGCGGGTCCCGCTCAGCAGGCCGCCGGTGCGCCGGACCACTTCCTCCAGGAATTCCGGATCGCGCCGGGCGATGCAGTCCTGGGCCAGCATCAATTCGCAGGCCTCGGCGCCGGTGATGGTGCGTCCGGCCAGGACCAGGTCGGTGGCGCGCGAACGGCCGAGCTTTCGCGACAGGAACCACAGGGCGCCCAGGTGATAGGGACCCGAGGGCTTGAGGGTGGCGTGCGGGCGGACGAAGGCGATGTCGCAGGCCAGCGCCAGACCCAGGCCAAGGCCCGCGGCCGCGCCGTTGATGGCGGCGACCACGGGCACGTTCAGCGACTGGAAGGTCAGCAGGGCCTCGCGCAGGGCGGGCATGGCCGCGCCGTCGGTCTCGGCCGGTTCGGGAGCGCAGAAGACTGTGCCCGCGCCGGTCAGGATCAGGGCCAGGGCGCGGTTGTCGGCCACCAGACCATCGGCGGCCTTTTGCAATCCGGTGGCGAGATCGGCGGCCGAGGCGGTCGGTCGCGCCAGGGCCACCACGGCCAGGTCGCCCTGGTAGGTGACGGTGACCGTCGTGTCGGAGGTCGAAGCGCGTGGAGGAGAGATGATCACGGCGTTTGCTCCCATGTCCCGGGCGTTGGATCGCCCCTTTCGCTGTCGAAGAGTCCTTCCAGTCGGCGCCCTTGCCCTTGAGGAAAGCAAGGTGAAATCAGGAAAGCGGCGGTTCGGGACCGAAATCCCGAACCGCCAAAGAGGGGCCGCCTCGGAGAGGAGAGACGGCGCACCGAGGGACCTATTTCATGGTGGGAATGACGAAGGCCGAATCCTCGACCTCGCCTTCGGGCCAGCGGGCGGTGACGGTCTTGACCTTGGTGTAGAACCGCACGCCCTCGGCGCCGTACTGGTTGGTGTCGCCAAACCCCGAGCGCTTCCAGCCGCCGAAGCTGTGATAGGCCACCGGCACGGGGATCGGCACGTTGATCCCGACCATGCCGACATT
>NZ_JBWKPL010000006.1:0-377931 GCF_059418225.1 Caulobacter sp. GW821-FHT09B08
CTCGATCGCCCCCGAAAGCCGCAACGGTCGCCGTACGTGCGCCCTTCCCGTGCTTTCAGGTGGGATAAGGATACGGCCGGTCTGACACCCTGCTGGGAATAAAGATTTAGCCCAGCGATTTCAGCGGATTGGCGCCTGCCAAGCCGGGGACATGCCCTTGCGGCGTGTCCCCACCAGCATCCACGACGCCCAACCGGCATGTTCAGCGGATGGGTTTGGGGACACGCCGCAAGGGCGTGTCCCCGGCCGTGGAACGGCTCAAGCCGCGGCGATGATCGCCAGGAAGTCCTTGGCCTTCAGCGAGGCGCCGCCGACCAGGGCGCCGCCGACTTCGGGGACGGCCAGGATCTCGGCGGCGTTGTCGGGCTTCACCGAGCCGCCGTAGAGGATCGGAACGGTCTTGCCGTGCTCGCCGAACGTCTCGACCAGCACCGCGCGCAGGGCGGCGTGGATCTGGGCGATGTCGGCCATGGTCGGGGTGCGGCCGGTGCCGATGGCCCAGACCGGCTCATAGGCCACGGCGAAGTCCTGTCCCGCCAGGGCGGCCGGCAGCGAGGCCCGCGCCATGCCGGTGACGACGGCCTCGGCCTGACCCGCATCGCGCTGCTCGAGCGTCTCGCCCACGCAGACGATCGGCTCCAGCCCCGCGCCCAGCGCCGCCTCGACCTTGGCGGCCACCAGGGCGTCGCTTTCGCCGTAGGCGGCGCGCCGTTCGGAGTGGCCCAGAATCACCAGCCTGGCCCCCGCGTCGGCCAGCATCGCCGGGGAGATATCTCCCGTATGGGCGCCGGAAACGGCCGTATGGCAGTCCTGGCCGCCGACCAGCACGGCCTCTCCGGCCAGAACTTGCGACATGCGATGGAGGAGAGTCGCCGGCGGGCAGAGCGCCACCCGGGCCGCCGGAGGCGCCTCGGAGACCGCCGCGGCCACCGTTCTGGCCTCATCCAGCGCGTTTTCCAGGCCAAACATCTTCCAATTGCCGGCGATCAGCGGCCGGGGCGAGGTCAGGGAAAGGGTCATGACCCCGTTTTGGGGACATGGCCGCTTGGGAAGTCAAGACCGGTTAGACCCCGCCGCCGCTTGCCCGCCCCCCTGGGGCTCTACTATACCCGCTGCTCGCGTTCGTTCCGTCGCCCTGCGTGGAATTGATGCGATTATCGAGGAAGGTTTCTCCCAGTCATGCTCGCCGGCTTCCGCTCCTTCGCCAAATCGCCGTTCGCGGTGATCCTGTTTGGCCTGCTCATCGTCAGCTTCGCGGTGTTCGGCATCAGCGACGTCTTCCGCCATCCGCCCGGCAAGTGGGTGGTCGCGGCCGGCTCGCGCAACACCTCGCCCGAGGAGTTCAAGGCGCAGTTCGAGAACTTCCGCAAACGCCAGCAGGACCAGGGCGCGAGCCTGACCCCCGACGTCGCCGTCCAGCAGGGCGTCGACAGCCGCCTGCTGGCCCAGCTGGCCCTGCAGGAATCCCTGGCCGAGCTGATGCGCCGCATGGGCGTGCGCCCGTCCGACAAGATGGTGGCCGACGCCCTGCGCGAACGCATGGCCTCGTTGCCTCCCGGCCAGCGTCCGTTCGACCCGATCAGCGGCAAGTTCGACAACGCCATGTACCAGCGCCTGCTGGCCGAGAACGAGCTGACCCCCGCCCGCTACGAAGCCTCGATCCGCGACGAGCTGGCCCAGACCCACGTGTTCAGCGCCATGGCCGTGGGCCTGCGCGCCCCGCGCATCTATTCGGCCCTGCAGGCCGCCTACGGCCTGGAAGGCCGCGACCTGGCCGCCTTCGCGATCAATCCCGCCTCGGTCGAGAAGCCCGCCGCGCCGACCGACGCCCAGCTGCGCGCCTATATGAAGGAGCACACGGCCGAACTGACCATTCCCGAGACCCGGGTGCTGTCGGTGGCCCGCTTCAGCGCCCAGGCCCTGGAGCCGTCGGTGACCGTGCCCGAGGCCGACATCGTCAAGACCTTCAACTTTCGCAAGGACACCCTGGGCACGGCCGAGGCCCGCTCGTTCGTGCAGATCGTCGCGCCGGACGCCAAGGCCGCCGCCGTGATCGCCCAGCGCCTGACCAAGGGCGACCAGCCCGCCGACGTGGCCAAGGCCTACGGCAAGCAGCCGGTGATCATCGACGCCAAGCCGAAGTCGGCCCTGCCCGACCGCAAGGTGGCCGAGGCGGTGTTCGCCCTGGCCCCCGGCCAGGTCAGCGCGCCGATCAGCGGCGACCTGGGCGTCTCGGTGGTCAAGCTGATCAAGGTCACTCCCGCCACCACCCCCACCCTGGAAGCCGTGCGTCCCTCGATCGAGGCCGAGCTCAAGGCCCAGGCCGCCCAGGCCAAGGCCTACGAACAGACCCAGACCTATCAGGACGCCCATGACGGCGGCGCCGACCTGGTCGCCTCGGCCACCAAGGCCAACGCCCTGGTGCTGACCACCGCCCCGATCGCCGCCACCGGCGTCGACCAGAGCGGCCAGCCGGTGCCCGGCCTGACCCCGGACGTCCTGAAGTCGGCCTTCGAACTGCCGGCCGGCGGCGAGAGCGAGCTGATCGAGGCCGGCAAGGGCGAGTATTACGCCATCCGCGTCGAGAAGGTGATCCCCTCGACCCTGCCGCCCCTGGAACAGGTTCGCGAGCCGCTGGCCCAGCGCTGGATGATCGAGAAGGTGCTGGAGCGCATGAAGGCCAAGGCCGACGCCCTGGGCGAGCGGATCAAGAAGGGCGAGTCGATGGAGGCGGTCGCCGCCTCGGCCGGCTCCAAGGTCCAGCGCGTGCCCAACATCAGCCGCCAGAACGCCCGCCAGTACCAGGGCCTGGGCCGCGACCTGCTGTTCGGCACGTTCGGCGCCAAGCAAGGCGTTCCGTTCACCGCCCGCGCCCCGCAAGGCGGCTTCCTGGTGGCCGTGGTCGAGAAGGTCCATCCCGCCTCGACCGAGCAGCTGGCCCAGTTCACCGAAGCCATGCGCGGCCAGACCTCGCAGGGCCTGTTCGGCGACATCGCCCAGGCCGCCCAGCAGTCGGCCCGGACCCAGCTGAAGACCAAGGTCAATCTGGACCTGGCCCGCCAGGCCATCGGCGTCGACACCTCGGCCCTGCCCAAGGACGGCGAGCCGGCGAAGGCGGCCAAGGACAAGGCTCAATGAGCCTGGAGCCCAGCCTCGAGAACTTCACCGCCGCCTATGACGCCGGTCGCCCCCAGGTCGTCTGGACCCGGCTGATCGACGACCTGGAGACCCCGGTCTCGGCCTATCTGAAGATCGGCCACGGTCGCCCCTACGCCTTCCTGTTCGAGAGCGTCGAGGGCGGCGCCTGGCGCGGGCGCTATTCGATCGTGGCCATGAAGCCGGACCTGGTCTGGCGCTGCCGCGGCGACCAGGCCGAGATCGCGGAAGGCGACGACATCGCCGCCGGCCGCTTCACGCCCCAGGCGGGCGGCGCGCTGGACAGCCTGCGCGCCCTGATCGCCGCTTCGAAGATCGAACTGCCGGCCGGCCTGCCGCCACCGTCGGCGGGCGTGTTCGGGGCCCTGGGCTACGACATGGTCCGCCTGGCCGAACGCCTGCCCGACATCAACGAGGACACGCTGGGCCTGCCCGACGGCATCATGACCCGCCCGTCGATCGTGGCGGTGTTCGACGCCATCGCCCAGGAGATCATCCTGGTCACCACCGCGCGGCCCCAGGCCGGCGTGTCGGCCCACGACGCCTACGCCGCCGCCCGCGGTCGCATCGAGTCGGTGATGGTCGACCTGCGGGGCCCCCTCGCCCACTCGGCCCCGCGCCAGAGCCACGGTCCGATGGAGTTCACTACTCCGGTCAGCCGCCAGGACTACGCCGTGGTGGTCGAGAAGGCCAAGGAGTACATCCGGGCCGGCGACATCTTCCAGGTGGTGCCCAGCCACCGCTTCCGCGCGCCGTTCCCGCTGGAGCCGTTCGCCCTCTACCGTTCGCTGCGCCGGACCAATCCGTCGCCGTTCCTGTATTTCCTGGACCTGGACGGCTTCAACCTGGTCGGCTCCAGCCCCGAAATCCTGGTCCGCCTGCGCGACGGCAAGATCACCATCCGTCCCATCGCCGGCACCCGTCCGCGCGGCGCTACGCCCGAGGAAGACCTGGCGCTGGAAAAGGAACTGCTGGCCGATCCCAAGGAGCGGTCCGAGCACCTGATGCTGCTGGACCTGGGCCGCAACGACGTGGGCCGCGTGGCCATGCTGAAGGGCGCGGGCAGCAACGAGCCGGCCTCGTCCGGTCGTAAGGGCGCCAACGTCCGGGTGACAGACAGCTTCAAGATCGAGCGCTACAGCCACGTCATGCACATCGTCTCGAACGTCGAGGGCGACGCGCCCGACAACGTCGATCCGGTGGACGTGCTGATGGCCGCCCTGCCCGCCGGCACCCTCTCGGGCGCGCCCAAGGTGCGGGCCATGGAGATCATCGACGAGCTGGAGGTCGAGAAGCGCGGCATCGGCTATGCCGGCGCCGTGGGCTATATCGGCGCCGACGGCTCGGTGGACACCTGCATCGTGCTGCGCACGGCCCTGGTCAAGGACGGCATGATGTACGTCCAGGCCGGCGGCGGCGTGGTGGCCGACAGCGACCCGGACGCCGAATACGACGAGACCCTGCACAAGTCGCGGGCTCTCAAGCGCGCGGCCGAAGAGGCCTGGCGCTTCGCCTGATCTTACTCCGCTCATCCCGGCGAATGCCGGGACCCAGATCGTAAGGCGCTGAGTCTGATTGGACAGATTCAGCGCCTTTCTTTTTCAGCGCCCAGCCATTCCATCTGGGTCCCGGCATTCGCCGGGATGAGCGGATTATAATTAGGCCGCCGACACCCGCGCCTGGATCAGCTTGATCGCCTCGTGCGCCGCCAGGGCCGCGCCCTCCTGCCAGGCGTTGATGTAGCTCATGTGCTCACCGGCGAAGTAGAAGCCGCCGTCGGGCTTGCACAGCTCGGCATAGTCGGTGGCGCGCTGCTCGTCGCGCCAGCCCACCGCCACGCCCTCGCTGTAGGGCGTCTGCTTCCACGAGACGGTGAAGGGCTTGGTCAGTTCCTGGCCGTGGCCGGGGTGGAACTTTTCGATCACCCGGCGCGAGACGGCGAAACGCTCGTCGAACGACATGGCCGCGTATTTCGGCGGGGCTTCGGGGCCCGAAAAGCCGATCGAATAGGCGCCGACCAGGATGCCGGTCTTCTCGCCAATGCCGCCGCTGGGATACCAGACCAGCTCGCTGGCCTCGTCGGTCCAGCCCAGGCCCCCGTACTGAAAGTCGTCCTGCTCCCAGAACCGCCGGCTCTCCCAGGCCACCTTGGTGCCGTGGTGGTATTCGGCCGCGGCGATGGCCTGCTTCACGCGCGGGCTGAAGTCGGACGGGATCTTCGACAGCACCGGCAGCGGAATGGTGCAGATGCAGTAGTCGGCCTCCAGCGTCTGCGGACCGGCCTTGTCGGCATAGACCACCTTCACGCCTTTGGACGTCTTGCGCAGCTCCTTGACGACGGCCTCGAACTTCACGGCCGGTTTCACCGCCTCGTAGAGGGCGTAGGAGATCCGATCCATGCCGCCCACCGGCTGCAGCATCGTGGCCTGCATGTCGATGATCTCCTCGAACACCAGGCTGGCGCCCCAGAACTGCGACTTCATCATGTCGGCCATACGCAGCGGCGGTCCGCCCTTGGGCGGATGGTCGTAGCCGCCGGGTGAGGCCAGGAACCCGGCCCGGGTCGAGCCCTCGTAGGTGTTCTTGGAAAGGTCGCCGTAGGCCGACAGGTAGCCCAGCAGTTTCTGCTTATCGACGCCGGTCAGTTCCTGATCCAGCGCGCCCTTGTCCACCGCCTTGGCCAGCAGTTCGGTGAAGGTGCCGCGCGTGTCGTTGACCGCCTGGCGCTCGGTCACCACCTTGCCGCCGAAGTCTAGCTTGGCCGAGCGGTTGGCGTTGACCATCACCTCCAGCGGCACGCCCAGCTCCTGGCAATAGCCGAGGATGGCGTGGTGCCACTGCGGGATGCGGGCCGGGCCGGCGTTGAAATAGTCGTTCTTGCCCGAGGCCCAGTCGACGGTCTGGTCGGGCCGGCCGGTCTGGACGATCTTCGTGCCCGAACGCACCGACCACGCCCGGCCGCCCGGTCGGTCGCGCGCCTCCAGCACCGTGACCGTGTAGCCCGCCTTGCGCAGCTCGTAGGCCGCCACCAGACCCGCGATCCCCGCGCCTAGGATCGCCACCGAGGCACCCTTGCCGCCGGCCAGGCCCAGCTTGGGCGCGCCGGCATAGGCGCGCGGCGCGGCCAAGAGGCCCATGCCCATCATGGTGGTGTAGAGCGCCCCATAGCCCCCGGCCGAGCCGACCGCGCTCAGGAACCGGCGTCGCGAAATACCCATGATCTTCCCCTCGTTCGTTGGAGACCATGGGCTATGATGAACCCCGTTATGGCAACAGGGCGCGTAGCGGCGGCGATAGCGGCGCCCGCATGACGAGCAGACCGCCCTTTGACGATCAGTCGCCCAGGCGATCCGACGGCAGGTGCTGCACCACGGCCGGCGGGGCCATGACCATCACGGTGGCGAAGGTGATGGCGCTGAACGCCGCGAAGGCCGCCGCCGCCAGCACGGGCCCCATCTTCTGCCGCCGGTTCGGCGTACGCAGCAGCGCCCGAGCATAGGCGATGGCGGCGGAATCGAGGGCGGAATCGGCGGGGTTCATGGCCCTAAGCATGCCCCAGCCGAACTGAGGCGCAATGTCCCATATCGTCGCAAATCGCGTGCATCCGCCCCCGACTCCGGATTACTCGCTGCTGGACGTCGCCTTCCGTGGAGAGCCGCCGTGCAGTCCTCGATCGCCGCCCGCTTCCAGGAGGGCGTGGCCCATCACCAGGCCGAGCGCTTCGCCGAGGCCCAGGCGGCCTTCAGCGAGGTCCTGACCGCCGATCCCGGCCACGCCGAGGCCTGGAGCCGGATGAGCCAGCTGGCCGGCCAGTTCGGTCGGAGCGACCTGGCGCTGAACTGGATCGGCAAGGCCGTGGCTCTGGAGCCCGACAACGTCCAGTACCTGTTCTCCGAGGGCGTGATCCTGCAACAGGCCGGCCAGGTCGCCGAGGCCGAAGCGCGCTATCGCCGGCTGATCGACCTCAACCCCGGCCTGGCCGATCCCTACAACAATCTGGGCATCGTCCTGGGCAAACAGGGCCGCAAGGACGAGGCCCTGGCCGCCGCCCGGCGGGCGGTCGAGCTGTCGCCGAACACGCCGGTCTTCCACGAGAACCTGGGCATCGCCCTGACCGAACAGGAGCGCCTGGCCGAGGCCGAGGCGGCCTTCCACGCGGTCCTCCAGCTGGACCCCGACCATGTCGGCGCCCGCCACAATCTGGGCAAGACGCTGCACGCCCTGGGGCGGCTGGAAGAGGCCGGCCACGCCCTGCAAGACGCCTTGCGCCGACAGCAGGACAATCCCCGCATCCTCAACGACATGGGCGTGCTGTTGCTGGAGCTGGGCCGGGCAGCCGACGCCGAGATGGTGTTCCGCACCGCCCTGCCCCTGGCCGCCGACGACGCCGACCTGCACTACAATCTGGGTCTGGTGCTGCTGATGACCGGCCAGCACCGCGAAGGCTGGGCCGAGTATCACTGGCGGTGGAAGACCGCCGGCTACCGCATCCGCCAGCGCGGCTTCAAACAGTCGGAGTGGGACGGCTCGCCCCTGCCCGGCGGCCGGCTGCTGATCAACGCCGAGCAGGGCCTGGGCGACACCCTGCAGTTCTGCCGCCTGGCGCCGCTGGCCGCCTCGCGCCTGGCCCCCGACGCGCGCCTGACCCTGGAGGTCCATCGGCCGCTGGTCTCGCTGCTGAAAGACCAGTGGCCTGGGATCGACGTCATCGGCCATGGCGATCCCCTGCCCGAATTCGACGCCTATCTGCCGCTTCTCAGCCTGGGCGGGGTGCTGGGCCAGGATCACGACACCATCGACGGCCGCCCCTATCTGCGCCCCGACCCCGACCGCACGGCGGCCTGGGCCGAGCGCCTGTCGTCACTGAAGGGCCTGAAGGTCGGACTGGTCTGGGCCGGCGGCCAGCACATCGGCGGTGTGATCGACGGCAAGCGCTCGGTGACCCTGGCCGCCCTGGCCCCCCTGGCCGCCGTGCCCGGCGTCTCGTTCGTCTCGCTGCAGAAGGACGGCCCGGCCGTCCAGGCCAAGACCCCGCCGCAGGGCATGGCCTTGCTGGACCTCGAAAGCGACCTGACCGACTTCGTCGAGACCGCCGCCGTGGTGGCCAATCTGGATCTGGTCATCAGCGTCGACACCGCCGTCGCTCACCTGGCCGGAGCCCTGGGCACGCCGGTCTGGCTGCTGAACCGCTTCGACACCTGCTGGCGCTGGGAGCTCGAGCGCGAGGACACTCCCTGGTACGCGGGCCTGCGCCAATTCCGCCAGCCGAAGGCCGGCGATTGGGACAGCGTGATCGCGGCGATGGCGGCGGCGCTCGGGGAACGCGCCCAACGCTGAGGTCATCTCGCCGCGGGCGCGGCCAAACTCGCCCCCAAATTATATACAACCCTGAAGAAATCGAAGATGGTCGCCGCATCGGCAGCGTGGATTCGAAGAGTCAAAGTGCAGGATTCGATCGCCGCGCGCTTCCAGGAAGGTTTGGCCCATCATCAGGCCGGCCGATTCATCGAGGCTCACGCCGCCTATGACGAGGTGCTGACAGCCGATCCGAACCAGGCCGAGGCCTGGCGGCTGATGAGTCTGCTGGCCGATCAGTTCGACCGTCCGGACCTGGCCAAGGACTGGTCCGCCCGGGCCCGGGCGCTCGAGCCCAGCGAAATCCACCACCTGTTCGGCGAGGCCGCGGCCCTTCAGCAGCTCGGTCGCTGGGCCGAAGCCGGGGCGCGCTACCGACAGGTGGTCGCGCTGGCGCCGAACGTCACCGAAGCCAGCAACAATCTGGGCATCGTCCTGGGCCGGCAGGGTCTCCATGCCGAGGCCGTCGCCGCCATCGAGCACGCGGTCGCGCTGTCACCGGGCATTCCGCTTTTCCATAACAATCTGGGCGTCGCCCTGATGGACCTGAAGCGCCACGCCGAGGCCGAAGGCGCCTTCAGGACGGCGATCGCCCTGGATCCCGACTCGGTCGAGGCGCACCACAACCTGGGCAAGGCCCTGTACGCCCTCGGTCGCCTGGAAGAGGCCGGCCACGCCATGCAGGACGCTTTGCGCCGTCGGGAGGATCCACGCATCCTCTCCGACATCGGCGTGCTGCTGTATGACCTTGGCCGGCTTGCCGACGCCGAGATGGTCCATCGAACCGGCCTGAACCTGGCGCCGGAAGACCCTGACCTTCACTACAATCTCAGCACGACCCTCCTCAAGGCCGGCCGCTATCTGGAGGGCTGGGCGCACTACGGCTGGCGATGGAAGACCAGCGGGCGTCCCGACGACCGCGTGTTCGCCGAGCCGGAATGGACCGGCTCGCCGTTGCCGGGCGGCAGGCTGCTGATCACGGCCGAGCAAGGCCTGGGCGACATCCTGCAATTCTGCCGCCTGGCGCCGCTGGCCGCGTCTCGCCTGGCGCCGGACGCGCGCCTGACCTTGGAGGTCTATCCCGCGCTTATCTCGCTGCTGCGCGACCAGTGGCCGGGGATCGACGTCATCGCGCACGGCGATCCCCTGCCCGCCTTCGACGCCTATGCGCCGCTGCTCAGCCTGGCCGGAGTGCTGGAGCAGGATCAACAGACCATAGACGGCGCGGCCTATCTGCGGCCCGATCCCGACCGCGTGGCGGCCTGGGCCCAGCGCCTGGCCCCGCTGGAAGGCTTGAAGGTCGGCCTGGTCTGGGCGGGCGGGTTACGGCCTTGGGACCGCAAGATGGACGCCGTCGACCGTCGCCGCTCGGTCCGGCTCGCGCAACTGGCGCCCCTGGCCGCCGTGCCGGGCGTGTCTTTCGTCTCCCTCCAGAAGGACGAGCCCAGCCTGGAGGCGCGCGATCCACCGCCGGGCATGACCCTGCTGGATCTCGCCGACGACCTGACCGACTTCGTCGAAACCGCCGCCGTGGTGGCCAATCTGGATCTGGTCATCAGCGTCGACACCGCCGTCGCCCACCTGGCCGGCGCCCTGGGCACGCCGGTCTGGCTGCTGAACCGCTTCGACACCTGCTGGCGCTGGGAATTGGAGCGCGAGGACACCCCCTGGTACGACAGCCTGCGCCAGTTCCGGCAACCGACGGCGGGGGACTGGGACAGCGTGATCGCCGCGGTGGCGGCGGCGCTGGCGGAACGGGCGCGAAGCTGAGCACAAAACACCGCCACCGTGGAGAACCGACCTCCAAACCTGTGGACTCAACGTACGGCGTGAACCATCACTGTCGAGCTTCGGTCTTTGGGGGATTTGACCTTGCTACGCTCTTTCGCGGCGCGCCTGCTGCTCATAGCCCTGTGCACCCTGGGCGGAACCGAAACGATAGCTCAAGACCAACCTGCCGCCGATGAACGCCTTTCGTGGGTAGCCTCCAAGGCGACGAACACGCCTGAAGCCAAGGCTCAATTCAATCGAATCGACAACATGCAGGCCTACGGGAATTCCGACCGTAGGGTGTCCGCCTTGCGCGACTTTATCGCCCGCTTTCCCCAGGACGAACGCATCCCGCAAGCGCTCTGGCTGATCGGGGTCACCTACCGACAGGACGAGCGCCCTGACGAGGCCGCCGCCGCGTCGTTCGAGGCCTACAGCAGCGTGCCTGGCGACGGCTTTGGCAGAAATGCGCTGAACGAAATGCTGGCGAACCTCCTTAGCCTGAAACAAAACCAGGCAGTGTGCGCGGTGGCGGACGAGTTCACCGACGTCTATCCGAATGATACCGGCGGTAACAACAATATCGCCGGCTTCCGCAAGCAGGCCGGATGTGGTCCCTACGTCGCGGGCAAGGCCGTGGCTCGCGCAGGCGCCGTGGGTGTTACGGCGACCTATGATCCCGAGACTTTCCGCTTCATTCGCTCCAAAGCCCCGGTTCTGGCGCCCGATCCGCTGTACCAACGCACCTTGACCGACGCCCAAATCGCCAAGCTGCCCCAGCCCAGTCAAACGCGTCCCGTCTACTACGACATTCCGAACGCGCCGGGCGGACGTTATCTCGTCTATAGTTTCAAGGCCTGTCCCGGGCGAAAGATGAACGCGCAGCTGGGGCGGCGCCCTGAAGACGATCCATCCGGCCGGTATGAGGGCTTCGGCGGGCTAGGCTCTCTATGCGGCGGCAAGCCCCATCAGTTCCTGTCGATCAGTCCGAGTTACGAGGCGCTGGCCGCTCCCTTGACGGCCGGTCTCTTGGAGGATGGCTATCAGGGCAAGATTCCCGCGCCATCAGCCGTCGCCCATGTGACGCTCAGTTCCTACGCCGATTTCGAAGCGGTGATGAAGCTTGGAGCGTTGGCGACGACATCGAACAGCGGACCCGGCGGGTCTCCGACTCCCGAACAGATTTCTCGCGCCTATGCCGCAAGCTTCGTGAACCACCATCAGTCGGCGCGGGAACTCGTGAAACTGGGCATCTTGAGCGAGCCCTTCGAAACGAGCGGCGGCTACGGCGTGACCTATGACGCCGATGGGCCCGCCGATCTTCTCGCTCACCTTCGCCAAGTCACCGGCGACCTTTGGCTAGAGTCCTATGTTTTTTATATCGATGACGAGCAGGCTCCGCGCTGCAAGGCTGTAGGCGGCGGTTTCCAGTGCGCCTTCCGGTTCTATATGAGCGCGGAAGTCTCGAATTTCGCAGGCAACATCCTGTCGAACCTGATGCGTGGCCGATATGAAAGTCGCTATGAGTTGGAGCAAAAGGCGCGCCTTCGCGCCACCCGCGCCAATTTCAAATGGCAGGCCCAGACCGTTACGCTCACCAAGGCCGCAGACGGGTGGCGATCGACACAGATCGACGCGGACATGGCCCGCATGGCCAAGGCGGTCGAAGCCATTCGTCAATCCGCGGCCGACGCCGCGAACAGAAGCCAAACCTCAACAGCGGGAGATACGTGCCGAAGCAAGGCTATGAACTACGTGCAGGACGGCGATATGTCGTCGGCCGCCGCGCAATCGCTCTTCTGCGGCATGTAGATTCGTACGCGATCCGCGGCCGCTTGGCGGAGCAAGCGACGGCGCCTGACGCTTCTCCCCTTGTCCCTCCGCCCTTGCATGCCGGGCTGAACTGGACGATGTACCCCTGCGTCTACGACCGCGCGCGAGGGCCCGCAGCGTTCGGGCGATCCATTGTTAGAGCTTGGCGGCGTCATGATCCTGGTCATCGATAACTACGACAGCTTCACCTACAACCTCGTCCACTATCTGAACGAGTTGGGGGCCGACACCGTCGTGCATCGCAACGACGACCTGTCGGTGCAGGAGGCCCTGGGCCTGAAGCCGAACGCGGTGCTGCTGTCGCCCGGCCCCAAGGCCCCCGACCAGGCCGGCATCTGCCTGCCGCTGCTGCGCGGCGCGCCCGACGACCTGGCGATCCTGGGCGTGTGCCTGGGCCACCAGGCCATCGGCCAAGCCTACGGCGGCGACGTGATCCGCGCCAAGGAAGTGATGCACGGCAAGACCAGCAAGATCTTCCACAACGACCAGGGCGTGTTCAAAGGCCTGCCCAACCCGTTCACCGCCACCCGCTATCACAGCCTGGCGGTCGACAAGGCCACCCTGCCGGACGACCTGGAAGTGACCGCCTGGACCGAGGACGGCGAGATCATGGGCGTGCAGCACAAGACCCGCCCCGTCTACGGCGTGCAGTTCCACCCCGAGTCCATCGCCACCGAGGGCGGCCACCAGCTGCTGGCCAACTTCCTGGACCTGGCCAAGGTCCAGCGCGACGCGGCGATCTGGGTCTAGGCCATGTCGGACGCCTTCAAGCCCCTGCTGGCCAAGCTGGCCGACGGCCAGACCCTCGACGAGGACGACGCCGAGATCTTCTTCGCCGCCTGCCTGCGCGGCGAGCCCTCGCCCGCCCAGGTGGCCGCGGCGGTCACCGCCATGCGCCTGCGCGGCGAGACCGTGGGCGAGATCACCGCCTGCGCCCGCGCCATGCGCCGGGCGGCCATCCACCTGGAGCACCCGTATGACGTCGTCGACGTCTGCGGCACCGGCGGCGATGGCCTGCACACCCTGAACATCTCCACCGCCGTGGGCTTCGTCGCCGCCGGCGGCGGGCTGAAGGTGGCCAAGCACGGCAACCGGGCGATCACCAGCAAGTCCGGCACCGCCGACGTGCTCGCGGCCCTGGGCGTCAATATCGACGCCAGCCTGGCCCAGCAGCGCCACGCGCTGGATACGGCCGGCATCTGCTTCCTGTTCGCCCAGTCGCACCACGGGGCGATGAAGCACGTCTCGCCGATCCGCCAGCAGCTGGGCTTCCGCACCATCTTCAACCTGCTGGGTCCGCTGACCAATCCGGCCGGCGCCAGGCGGCAGGTGGTGGGCGTCTCGGCCCATCGCTTCGTCGAGCCGGTGGCCAAGGCCCTGGGCGCCCTGGGGGCCGAGCGCGCCTGGTCGGTGCACGGGGCCGGCATGGACGAACTGACCACCACCGGCGAGACCGAGGTGGCCGAATGGCGCGACGGCGCCCTGCGCCTCTTCACGATCACCCCGGAAGCCGTGGGCCTGCCCCGCGCGGCCCTGGCCGACATCACCGGCGGCGAGCCCGCCTATAACGCCCAAGCCCTGCGCGAGCTGCTGGACGGCAAGACGGGCGCCTATCGCGACATCGTCATGCTGAACGCCGCCGCCGCCTTCCTGGTGGCCGACAAGGTCGAGACCCTGCGCGAGGGCGTCGAACTGGCCGGCGCCGTGCTGGACGACGGCCGCGCCAGGGCCGCGCTCGATGGCCTGGTGGCCGCCACGAACTCTGAAGCAGTGACCGCATGACCGACATCCTCGCCAAGATCGCCGCCTACAAGCGCGAGGACGTGGCCGATCGTAAGCGTCGCCGTTCGTTCGCCCAGGTCGACAACGCCGCCAAGGCCGCTTCCAGCCCGCGCGGTTTCAAGGCGGCCCTGGAGACTCATCACGCCCCCGGCAAGCTGGCCCTGATCGCCGAGATCAAGAAGGCCTCGCCATCCAAGGGCCTGATCCGCGCCGACTTCGACCCGCCCGCCCTGGCCCGCGCCTATGCCAATGGCGGCGCGGCCTGCCTGTCGATCCTGACCGACGGCCCCAGCTTTCAGGGCGCCGACGGCTATCTGATCGACGCCCGCGCCGCCGTCGCCCTGCCCTGCATCCGCAAGGACTTCCTGGTGGATCCCTGGCAGGTGGCCGAGAGCCGCGCCCTGGGCGCCGACGCCATCCTGGTGATCCTGGCCATGATCGACGACGCCCTGGCCGCCGACCTGATGGCCGAGGCCGCCCGCCTGGGCATGGACGCCCTGGTCGAGGTGCACGACGAGGCCGAGATGGAGCGGGCCGGCAAGCTGGGCTCGACCCTGGTGGGGATCAACAACCGCGACCTGAAGAGCTTCGTGGTCGATCTGGCCGTCACCGAACGCCTGGCCGCCCAGGCGCCTCAGGACGCCCTGCTGGTCACCGAAAGCGGCCTCTTCGTCGCCGCCGACGCGGTGCGCATGGAAGCGGCCGGGGCCAAGGCCATGCTGGTGGGCGAGAGCCTGATGCGCCAGGCCGACGTGGCCTCGGCGACCAAGGCCCTGCTGGGCCAGGACGCGCTCACGGACTGAGCGAAGACCAAGACCGGCGTTCCGGCGTGCGTTTTTACTGGCCACGCCGCCGCATGAGGGCTAACCGCGCGCTATGATCCAACCTCACGAATCCGGCGGCTACATCCTGGAAGAGCTCTTCGTCGGCATGACCGCCGAGAAGCGCGTGGCCGTCACCGAAGAGCGCATTGCCCGGTTCGCCGAGGCTTCCGACGACTTCAACCCCGTGCACATGGACGAGGCCTTCGCGTCCAAGACCGCCTATCGCGGTCGAATCGCCCACGGCCTGCTGTCGGCCTCGTTCGGATCGGCCGTGGTCGGAACGATCCTGCCGGGCGCCGGGGCGATATACCTGTCCCAGACCCTGGCCTTCCACCGGCCGGTGCGGATCGGCGACACGGTGATCGCGCGCGTGACCGTCTCGGCCATCGACGAGGCCAGCGCCCGGGTCACCCTGCGCTGCGAGGGTCTGGTCGACGAGGACCTGATCATGGACGGCGAGGCCGTGGTCCGCGTCCCGCGTCGACGTCGCCCCGCCAAGGGCTGACCACCACCTACCCTGGATTAAATCGGCTTCATGACAGCCTTGTAAGTTGAGGCGACGTCCGCGCGCCCCTACATCGCGCGGCCTCGGCGCGTAACGTCGATCAGTGAACATCGAAATCATGAGCGTTTCAGCCGGCGGCCCCCACCGCCGGCGCGCGAACGCTCGCGTCCAAATCCAAGGAAATCCCATGATCCACCACCTCTCCGTCAGCGCCGAAGACCCCCAGGGCGCGGCCGAGTTCTTCGCCGACCTGATGGGCGGCGTCGTCGTCGACTTCCCGCCGAACCCCGGTAGCTACATGGTGTTCAAGGCCGACGGCCGCGGCACCGCCCTGGAGATCTATCCGGCCGGCTGCGTCATGGTCGCCAACGGCGAGCCCGGCACGGTGTTCGTGCGCCAGCCGGAAGGCGCCGACCGCCGCTCGCCCACCCACTTCGCCCTCAGCGTCGATATGGCGGAGGTCGATGTCCTGGCCCGCGCCCAGGCCAAGGGCTGGGACGCCTTCGTCTGCGATCGCGGCGGCCACTTCCACGTGGTCGAGATCTGGGTCGAGAACACTTGGCTGGTCGAGATCCTGCCGCCGAACTTCGCGGCCGAGTATCTGGGCTTCGCCAATGCGGTGACCCAGTTGGCCGACCCGAACACGGCGCTGGACTCCCACCAACCGCAGGCCAAGACCCTGGAATTGGCCTGAACGGGGAAAGGGGCGGCTCGGCGAGTCGCCCCGCCCTACCAGACGAACGGAATCAGCGCCGCCTTGCGCTTGCGGTAGGCCCGGTGCTCCTCGCCGAATCGGGCGGTCAGGGCCGCGTCCTCCACCCGGATCCGCCAGCCGAAGGCGATCAGACCGGCCAGGAACAGGACCAGCACCGACAGCCAGTTGCCCAGGCCCAGCCCGAAGCCGACCAGGGTCGTCAGGCTGCCCAGATAGGCCGGATTGCGCACGATGCGATAAGGCCCCGTGGTGATCATCCGGTGCCCATCCTGCAGATGCACTGTCACCCGGAAGAAGGCGCCCAGGGTCAGGATGGCCCAGAGCCGCAGCGCCAGGCCGCCCCAGATCAAGACCAGCGCCAGGGCCCGCAGCTCGGGCTTCCAGGCGACGATCCGAGCAAATTCAACGGCATGCGAGACGTAGAAGGCGGCGAAGACCCCGGCGACGATCACCAGCACCACGGCCCGCAGGCTGCCCTTGTCGGCGCTCGCCCCGCTGGCCGCCCGCCGGTCGCGCAGCCAGACCCAGGTCTCGAACAGGCCGAAGACCAGGTAGCTGCCCCAGAAAGCGCGCGGCCAACCGGCGTCCAGGATCCAGGCATGATCGATCAAGACAGGCGCTCCCCGCGAGGTTGCAGGCCTCGCAAGCTACAGCGAACAAGGGTCGTCTCGTCAACTTGACATTAACGAAGAACACCTAGAGAACATTTACAGAGGTTAGCGGTTTGTTCCGCGACGACTGGCGAGGCCGGACATGCTTACGCGCAAGCAGCACGAGCTGCTGATGTTCATCCACGAACGGATCAAGGAGACCGGCGTCTCCCCCTCCTTCGACGAGATGAAGGAGGCGCTGGACCTGGCGTCCAAGTCGGGCATTCACCGGCTGATCACGGCGCTGGAAGAGCGCGGCTTCATCCGCCGCCTGGCCCACCGCGCCCGCGCGCTGGAGGTGGTCAAGCTGCCCCAGCAGGCCACGACGGCGTCGCCACCCAAGGGCCGAGGAACCTTCAAGCCCCAGGTGGTCGAGGGCGGCGGTCAGGCCCCGTCCCTGCCCGCTCCGGCCATCGCCGCCGACAACACGCGCGAACTGCCGATCCTGGGGCGCATCGCCGCCGGCACCCCCATCGACGCCATCCAGCACGAACGCGAGCGCCTGCCGGTGCCCGAGACCATGCTGGGCGGTGGTGAGCACTACGTGCTGGAGGTCCAGGGTGACTCGATGATCGAGGCCGGCATCCTCGACGGCGACTACGTCATCATCAAGAAGGGCGACACCGCCAACAGCGGCGAGATCGTCGTGGCCCTGGTGGGAGAGGAAGCCACCCTCAAGCGCCTGCGCAAGAAGGGCGGCTCCATCGCCCTGGAAGCGGCCAATCCCAAGTACGAGACCCGTATCTTCGGCCCCGACCAGGTCGAGGTGCAGGGCAAGCTGGTAGGCCTGATCCGCCGCTACCACTAAGGACGAGGCGGCGTCACCCTAACCCAGGGTTGACGCCTCTCCACCAGCGCGCTTCAGTCGGCCCAGGCGCACAAAGCTTGGGGGAGCGGATGCTGTCGTTGATCCTTATGTTGCAGGCGACGCCGGCCGCCCATCCGACCCCGCCGGCGAACGTGCTGCGCGTCGAAGACGTGGCGCTGCGTTCGGATCCCGAGGCGATCAAGCGCTTCTATCCGCGATCCGCGATCCAGGCCGGCCTCTCCGGCTGGGCCTATGCGACCTGCGCCATCGACCCCACGGGCCGACTGAAAGACTGCGACCTCGCGCGCGTCACCCCCGCCGACCAGGGCTTCGAAGCCGCCACCCAGCAGGTGCTTTCCCGCGTAAAGGTCCACGGCAGGGACAAGCACGGCGCCGTGGTCGCTGGCCGCCGCCTGTGGGTGGAGCTCCACTACAGCTGGGGCAACGCCCGAAACCACGGGATCGACGTCAACTGAGGCGGCCTCGCGCTCCAGGGCCGATGTCGACCAACACAGCCCTTTGCTCGCGGTAGTGATCTGACTGTCCGTAACCAGTGGCCAACTTCGGCTTTCGACCCGTTGCGGAACTCGGCAGCGTCGGCTCTATGGTCGCATATGCGCTACCTGTTCAGATTTGGATTTGAGAGCCCCGATGAGTTCGCCGCCAATCGTGACGGCGGCTGGGATGATGAATCGTTTGGATCGATGCCCCTTCGGCCGACGCAGCGCTGTCTTGGGGGCAGTCGATAGCTGAGCGCTTTGTTGAGAAGCTGTTCGAGTTGGCCAATGCCGAGGGTTACTCGTGGCAGGCCCGAGGGTTCGCCAGTTGGATCGAGGGCGAGGCGTCCGTGCTGGAATGGGCGCGAACGTCGTCTGAGGTTTTCGCAACCGACTACGGCCAGATGCCCGATCTAGCGGCGCTTGCCGCGTTGCGCTCGGAGTAAGCCAAGCAACGTCCGCTCCCCGCCCGTTGGGGACGGCCGGAAGGTCCGCTGTCGGGGGTCCCCATTCGATTTAGGGGTGGGGGGTGCAACCCGGACGCTGCCCTAGGGCGGCGGACCTGGCGTCACCGGGTCGCCAGAACGTCGTAGTGCGTGCCTGATCGCACCTTCTTGAAGTTCGAAAACCCTTGCGCCCTGAGAGCGCCTTCTATGTCCGCCGGGTTAACCCAGCTCTCGTCGACCTCGTAGAACACCGCCTGGATATCCGCGACAAACGACGACGCCATCAACTGCTCGATCACCAGAGCCTCGTGCCCCTCGGTATCCACCTTCACAATGATCGGCAGGGCTTCGATGATGTGTTCGGAAATGGCGTCGCCCGTCCGCACCTCGATCTGCTGGTACGAACTGCCGTCGGGCTTGTGGTGGATCGACGCAGCCCCGCTGTGTGCAGCACTGACTGATATCTGGAGCGTCTCGTCTGACGAGGAGATGCCATAGTTGCAGGCAATGACGCGAGTTGCGCGGTTTAGCCCAATGTTGTCCTGCAAAAGCTGGAACGTAGCCCTGACAGGTTCAAACGCGACTGCGCGAACGCAGTATCTGTTCTTCGCTGCGACCAAGGCATAGAGCCCTTGATTGGCTCCAATGTCTAGAAACACGAACTCGCTTCGCTGATTTCGAAGAAGATCGGACAGGAAGCGCCCATAGGACCCACGCACACAGTAATTGAAGGTGGTGTCACCCCAATTTGCCCGCATCCAGATTCCGTACTCCGACCGGACAGCTTTAAGTTTAAGCGCTCTGCTTACAGCTAGGTTTACTGGCCTGCGGATGTGCATCACAGCCAACTTGCCGGCGCCGACGAGGCCATGCTTCTTGACTGCCCGGAATAGCCTCATTGTGCTCTCCCACTACGCGCAAGCGTAGCCTTTCGGTTGAAAGGTACAATCCTACCACATAGAAGAGTGGCTCTGCTCGGAGGGCCGGGTTGGCTGGGCCTAGGTCGCCATCCCCGCCGGCCGGTTCTCCACATATTGCGGCACGTTCAGCGGGAGCATCCACGGTTCGCGGCGCTTGACCCAGACTTCGTACTGCGGAGCGAACTGGCCGGTTTCGTCCAGGCCGCCCAGGTGGATCTCGATCTCGCCGTCGCCCTGCCCGTCCTCGAGCCACGAGGCCGTCGTCCAGAAGAGGGGCGAGCCGCAGGTCGCGCAGCCGTGGCTGACGCCGTGCCCTTCGCCGATGGCCCAGGGCTGGGTCGCTCCCTCGATCCGCACCCTGTCGACCCGGAAGACGACGAAGGCGTTGCAGGGCGCGCCGTGGCGCTTGCGGCAGGTCAGGCAGTGGCACAGCCCCACCCGCAGCGGCCCGCCGCTGGCCACGTATCGCACCGCTCCGCAGGCGCAGCCGCCTTGCCGTTCCATGCCCGTCTCCGCGTCCGTTCCCCGACCTAACGCCTAACTGTCCGCCAGGTCCCGCCCGGAGCCCGTCCACGGCCGCACGCCCCGCAGCGGCTGAGCCCAGACGATCCACCAGTCGCCGTCGCGGCGATAGAGTTCGGCCGCGCCGCCCGCCTCGAAATCGGCGGCGTCCAGCACCACGCGGTCGCGGCAGGCCGGCGGCCGGACGGGCGCCCAGCCGCGCACCACGACGATCTCGGCCCGTGCGCACATCGCCGCCAAGGTTTCCCAGTCCGGCGCGGCCTTGGTCCACGACAGGGCCAGGGCAACCGGCGCGCCGGACGCGGGCGCGCAGGAGCGGCGGTCGCAGGCGTAGAACCGGCTGGGCGTCGCGTCGGCCGGCACGGCCAGGCCTCGCCGCCGGCTCCACAGCTCGGCTCCGAACCGGCGGGCGTCGGGACGCAGGAGCACGGCCTCCCTGCCCTGGCGCACGGCCGCCGTGGTCCCGTCCGGAGCGATCCAGACGTCGGGCGCCGGCGGACGCGGCCACAGGGCCACCGCCAGGGCGAGCGGCAGGCCCAGCCAGCGCAGCCGCCCGCGCCATAGGCACAGCAGCATCAGCCCCACGAACGCCAGGGCCAGGGTGAACGGCGGCCCGCTGGCCACCACCTGCTGGGCCCCGCCGAGCCCCGCGAAGCCCTCGGCGATCCGCATCATCGCCCCGATGCCCAAGCCGGCCACGGCCAGGAACGGTCGGCCCAGGCCGAACGGTTCAAGCGCCGCGCCGATGGCCAGGAACGGCATGATCACGAACGACGACAGCGGCGCGACCATCAGATTGGCAGGCAGCCCCCAGACGGCCACGCGGTTGAAGTGCTGCATGGCGAACGGTCCGGTGGCCATGCCGGCCACGAAACTGGCCCCGATGCTGACCGCCAGCCAGCCGGCTCCGCCCTGGATGGCCCGGATCCACCAGGGCGTGGAGATCTCCCGCACCGGACGCGGCCAGGCCTCGGCCAGGGCTACGAGGGCGGCGGTGGCGGCGAACGACATCTGGAAGCCGGGTGCCCCGGCCGACTCGGGCTGCACCGCCAGGATGATCAGGGCCGCCATGGCCAGGCCGTGCAGGGTGATGGCCTGGCGGTCGAACAGAATGGCGGCGAAGGCCACGGTGGCGGTGATCGCCGCGCGCAGGGCCGGCGGCGGCGCACCGGAGATCACCAGATAGGTCCCCACGGCCGCCAGCCCCGCCAGGGCCGCGACCTTCTTGCCCGGAACCCGCAGGGCAGCCCACGGCCAGGCGGCGATCCCGACCCGCACCAGGCCGAACAGGAAGCCGCCGACGATGGCCATGTGCAGGCCCGAGATCGACAGGATGTGGGCCAGGCCCGAGGCGCGCATGGCTTCGGTCTGTTCCTTGGTGATCCAGGCCTCGTGACCCGTGACCATGGCCGCGGCGATCCCGCCCTGCTCCACGCCCATGTCCTGGACGATGCGGCTGGCCAGCCGCCAGCGCAGGGCGTTGACCGCCATGGCCAGGCGCAGCCGCCAGGGCGGCGGGTCCAGGTCGGCGGGCCGGGCCTCGCCGATGGCGAAACCGACGCCGCCCACGCCGTGGAACCAGGCGTCGCGGGCGAAGTCGTAGGCGCCCGGTGCGGCCGGCGGCGGCGGCGGTCCCAGCATGGCCCGCAGGCGGATCGCCTGGCCCGGCGCGGGCACGTCGTCGGCGTCGACCGTGACCCGCACCCGCTTGGGCGTGTCTTCGGGCGCCAGACGGCTGATCTCGACCGGGGCGATCAGCAGGCGCGGCCCGCCCGCCCCCGGGCTGACCACGTCGACCACGAAGCCCTCGATGGTCATCACCGCCCGCTCGCCGCGCAGGATCGGCGCGGCGACGGCGTCGGACCTGATCTTGCCCGCCAGCGCCCCGGCCGCCAGGAAGGTCGCCAGCACCAGGAGCACGGACACGCCTTGGCTGGAGCGACGCCCGACCGCCCAGGCCAGAACCGCCAGCCCCGCCGTCGCCAGCCACCACACCGACGGCTCGGCCTTCAGCTCCAGATAGCCCGCCGCGCCCAGGCCGAACGCCACCGGCGACCACAGCATCCAGCGCTCGCGATTGGCGCCGATCTCGCGCCATAGCGAGGCGGCGATCTTCGCCGGACTAGGACGGGTCCGAATCCACGTGCTAAGACGCCCCGCCCAACCACCGGACATGTCCGGTGGCGTCCTCGCCACGTCCGTGGCCTCCAGTCCGTCAGCCTTGATCCCGATGACCAATTCCCCCACGACCACTTCTGGCGTCGTCACCCGCTTCGCCCCGTCGCCGACCGGCTTCCTGCACATCGGCGGCGCGCGCACGGCGCTGTTCAACTGGTTATATGCACGCCATACGGGTGGGAAGTTCCTTGTTCGCGTCGAGGACACCGATCGCGAGCGTTCCACCGAAGCCGCCGTCGCCGCGATCTTCGAAGGGCTGGACTGGCTGGGCCTGAAGGCCGACGAAGAAGTGATCTTCCAGCACACCCGCGCGCCGCGTCACGTCGAGGTGGTGCAGCAGATGCTGGAGGCCGGCCGCGCCTATCGCTGCTGGATGACCGTCGAGGAACTGGCGGCGGCCCGCGAGCTGGCCCGCGCCGGCGGCCCGGCCCTGCGCTCGCCCTGGCGCGACGCCCCGCCACCCGCCGATCCCAGCGCCCCGCACGTGATCCGCTTCAAGGGCCCGACCGAGGGCACGACCCTGGTCGACGACCAGGTCAAGGGTCCGGTCACGTTCAACAATGCCGACCTGGACGACCTGGTGCTGCTGCGCGCCGACGGCGCCCCGACCTATAACCTGGCCGTGGTGGTCGACGACCACGACATGGGCGTCACCCATGTGATCCGGGGCGACGACCACCTGAACAACGCCGCCCGCCAGACCCTGATCTATCAGGCCATGGGCTGGGACGTGCCGGTCTTCGGCCACATCCCGCTGATCCACGGCCCGGACGGCGCCAAGCTGTCCAAGCGCCACGGCGCCCAGGCCGTCGGCGAGTTCGCCGACATGGGCTACATCCCCGAAGGCATGCGCAACTACCTGGCCCGCCTGGGCTGGGGCCACGGCGACGACGAGGTCTTCACCGACGAGCAGGCGATCAGCTGGTTCGACGTCAAGGACGTGGTCAAGGCCCCCGCCCGCCTGGACTGGGCCAAGCTGAACTTCATCAACGGCCAGCACCTGCGCCAGGCCGACGACGCCCGCCTGGCCGACCTGACCCTCAAGGCCCTGCAGGCCGCGAAGGCCGAGCTGCCGGCCGACGCCCCCGCGCGCCTGCTGGCCACCGTCCCGCAGGTCAAGGAAGGCGCCAAGACCATCCTGGAGTTGGCCGAGCACTGCGCCTTCGCCCTGAAGGTGCGTCCGCTGACCCTGGAGGAGAAGACCGTCAAGCAACTGACCGACGAGACCGTCGAGCGGCTGACGCGCCTGCGCGCGGCCCTGGGCGCGGCGCCGGTCTGGGGCGTGTCGGAGCTGGAAACCCTGTTGAAATCCTTCGCGGAATCCGAGGGCGTGGGCTTCGGCAAGTTCGGTCCCTCGCTGCGTGGAATCCTCACCGGAGGGTCTCAGGCCCCCGACCTGAACAAGATCATGACGGCGCTAGGTCGCGAGGAGTCTCTGGGGCGCCTTGACGACGCCCTGGCGTCGCGCGCATGAGGCGCTATAACGCAACCGCGAAATCGAAAACTGGACCGACCGTTCCATATTTGAAGGGGTCTCCCGCATGACCGACAAAGCCACGCTGACGATCGGCGACAAGAACTACGACCTGCCGATCCTCAAGGGCAGCACGGGTCCGGACGTCCTGGACGTGCGAAAGCTGTACGGCGACTCCGACCACTTCACCTTCGATCCGGGCTTCACCTCGACCGCGTCGTGCGAGAGCAAGATCACCTATATCGACGGCGACGCCGGCGTTTTGCTGCACCGCGGCTATCCCATCGACCAGCTGGCCGAGAAGTCCTCGTTCCTCGAGGTCTGCCACCTGCTGCTGAACGGCGAACTGCCGACGGCCGATGAATTCACCAAGTTCGAACGCAACATCACCTACCACACGATGCTGCACGCCCAGTTCGACACCTTCTTCCAGGGCTTCCGCCGCGACGCCCACCCGATGGCGGTGATGACCGGCGCGGTCGGCGCCCTGTCGGCCTTCTACGCCGACAGCCTGAACGTCGACGATCCCAAGCAGCGCGAGATCAGCGCCCATCGCCTGATCGCCAAGATGCCGACCATCGCCGCGCGCGCCTTCCAGTACTCGCAGGGCCGTCCGTTCGTGACGCCGCGCAACGAGCTGTCGTACTCGGAAAACTTCCTGCGCATGTGCTTCTCGGTGCCGGCCGAGGACTGGGTGCCCAACCCCGTCCTGACCCGCGCCATGGACCGCATCTTCATCCTGCACGCCGACCACGAGCAGAACGCCTCGACCTCGACCGTCCGTCTGGCCGGTTCGTCGGGCGCCCACCCGTTCGCCTGCATCGCCGCCGGCATCGCCTGCCTCTGGGGCCCGTCGCACGGCGGCGCCAACCAGGAAGCCCTGGAGATGCTGGAAGAGATTGGCTCGGTCGAGAACATCCCCGCCTATGTGCAGGGCGTGAAGGACCGCAAGTACAAGCTGATGGGCTTCGGCCACCGCGTGTATAAGAACTTCGACCCGCGCGCGAAGGTCATGCAGAAGACCTGCTACGAGGTGCTGGAGCAGCTGGGCATCAACGACCCGCTGCTGCAAGTGGCCATGGAGCTGGAAAAGGTCGCCCTCAGCGACCAGTACTTCATCGACCGCAAGCTCTATCCGAACATCGACTTCTACTCGGGCATCACCCTGCGGGCGATGGGCTTCCCGACCAACATGTTCACCGTGCTGTTCGCCCTGGCCCGCACCGTGGGCTGGATCAGCCAGTGGAAGGAAATGTTCGAAGACCCCACCCGCAAGATCGGCCGCCCGCGTCAGCTCTACACGGGCGCCACGCAGCGCGACTACGTGCCGGTCGACAAGCGCGGCTAAGCGCTTCGGCATCGCCGGACTGGAAGAGGCCTCGCGAAAGCGGGGCCTTTTTCTTTGCCCGCGATCTTTACTCATAGGCGATGGAGCTTCGGCGGGCCGGCGGCTAGGCTGCCGCTCCAAACCAGCGGAGCCTCCCGATGAGCGACATCCAAGACATCCCCCTCAAGCGCATCGACGGCGCGCCCGCCACCCTGGGCGACTTCCAGGGCAAGGTGCTGCTGGTGGTCAATGTCGCCTCCAAGTGCGGCCTGACCAAGCAGTACGAGGGGCTGGAGGCGCTCTATCGCGACAAGCAGGCCGCCGGCCTGGAGGTGCTGGGCTTCCCCGCCAACAACTTCAAGGGCCAGGAGCCGGGCACCGACGAGGAGATCGCCGACTTCTGCTCGACGACCTACGACGTCACCTTCCCGATGTTCTCCAAGATCAGCGTCACGGGCGAGGACACCCACCCCCTGTACCAGGGCCTGATCGCCGCCCAGCCCACGGCCACCGGCGACGGCGCCATGCGCGAGCGGCTCAAGGGCTTCGGCATCGAGACCGGCGGCCCCAGCGACGTGGTCTGGAACTTCGAGAAGTTCCTGGTGGGCCGCGACGGGACGGTCGTCGGGCGGTTCGCGCCGGACGTGACGGTGGACGATCCCCGGGTGGTCGAGGCTATCGAAGGCGCCCTGGCGGCGAGCTAGTCGCGGCTACCACTTGCCCCCTTCGGGCCTTCGGCCCTCCTTCCCCCGTAGGGGGAAGAGGACGGTTTGCGCAGGCGTCCTCCGCCCCCTACGGGGGCGGACAGACCGCGAAGCGGTCAGGTGGGGGCAAGTGGGCGCGCTGCGAAAGCGCCCTACCGGCCTTGGCGCAGAATGAACCCGAGGATCTCCGCCACGGCCACGTAGAGCGCCTCGGGGATCTCCTCGTCCAGTTCGATGGTCGACAGAGCCTGGGCCAGCGCCGGGTTCTCCTCGATGGGCACGCCGTGCTCGCGGGCGGTCTCGACGATCTTGTCGCCGACCCAGCCGCGTCCCGTGGCCACTACGCGCGGCGCGCTGGGCTCGTCGTAGCGGAGGGCCACCGCAATGCGCGGCCCTGATGAGCGGATCGCGCTTGTCATGTGGCCTGATCCAGGAACTGGCCCGGCGCGGCGGCCGAGGCGCGCGGCTGGCCGGCATGGAAGGCGATCTCGGGCTCCAGGGCCGCCTCGCGCAGGGCGCTGCCCAGGCGGTCCTCGCCGTCGCGCAGACGCGCCATGCTGGCCGGACGCTCGGCCCACAGCGACACACGGGCCAGATCGCCGGTCAGGGCCACCTGCACATGCACCGGTCCCATCGGCTCGACATCCAGGGAGAACCGCGCGCGCCAGGTGCGGGCCGGGGTCGGACCGCCCTCCCCGCCACCCGCGCCGCCACCGCCGTCGCGGCTGATCTCGAACTGGGCGGCGGCCGGGCCCTGAGGCGTCATGAACGGCACGTCGAACACCCAACGCGCGCCCTGACTTTCGGGAGGCCTTCCTGGAACCTGGGGCTCGGGCAGCGAGGCGATCTGCAGCAGCTCCGTTCGGGCCAAGGCCGCGCCGGTCTCGGTCAACAGGCGCTGGCCGATGGCGTGGGGATCGGCGCCGGGCTGGAGACCCGACTGGGCGGCCGCCTGGGCGTGGGTCGGAGCGCCGGCATAGGGCGGCGGGGTCTGGGACGCCGGACCAGCGCCGATCCCCGGACCGCCATAGGCCGCGACCGCCGCCGATGGCGCACGGGTCGAGACCGGCAAGGGCGGGAAATCCTCGGCCTCGATGGCGCCGAAAGCCGGCAAGGACGCGGGCTGGACGCCGGCCTGGCTGGGCGGGGCCGGTCGCGTCCCCAGATTGGGCCAGACGCTGGCCGGCAATTTCTCGGGCGTGGCGCTTGCCGACGGCGGAGTCTGCGTCGGTCGCGCGGACGGCTCCTGAACCTCGGCTTCGACCGGCGGCGCGGCGTTCTCCACGTCCAGAGGGGCGCCGACCGGCGCGGGCGAGGTCGAGGACGTCGCGGCCATGGCCTGGGGCGTGCCGCGATCGGCCAGTTGCGCCGAGGCGGCGGCGGCCGTGGCGGCTGGGTTCAGTGCGCCCCCCGCCTGGGCGGAAGCCGGAGGCGTTGCGTCCATCCATGTCTTGACCACCTCGCGGAACACCAGCAGCGCGGCCTTCATGTCGCTGTTGGGCGTAGGCGTCGGGACCACCCGGGGCGGCGCGGTCAGGGTGCCGGTCGGCGCGCGCTGGGCCTCGGCGTCCGGCGTCGCGGCGGCCAGGCGGGCTTCCAGGAACAGGCCCGAGCGCTGCAGGGCCTGGCGGATCTCCGGGCCGCTGATCTGGCCGTCCATGCGGGCGCCGAGCGCCATGACCTGGGCGATGGCGTCCTTGACCCTGGCCGGCACGGCGGGTTCGGCGGCGGCCTGGGCCATGTCGGCCATCAGGGGCGCGAGGCCGGCCTGGCGGGCGGCGGCGCGGCCGGCCGCCACCGCGACGGCGCGGGCGGGTGTCTCGGGCTGAAGGTCGGGCGCGGCGGCCTTGAGGGCCTCGGCGGCCTTGGCGCGGCTGGCCTCGCCCTCGCCCACGGCGTCGTGACCGGACTGGGCGATCTGGCCCTGAGACTGGTCGATCATCGCGCCCAGGGTCTCGGTCGTCTGGATCACCGCGACCCGCGCGAGATCGGCCGCCAAGTCAGCCCGGTTGATCGGGGTGGACGGTGTCACGGGCGACAAGGGGGCGATCGAGAAGATCGGCACGCGCGAGCTCCGGACCGGCGGGTGAGATTCGCCGACAAACCAACCTAGCCGAGAGCCATGAAGCGGTTCTTAAAGGCTTGCTTAACGCGGTGGCCCGACATTAACGCCGTTGCTTCGGAGTTCGGGCTTGACGATCGCGTCCCCATCATCGGCCTGGACGGGCATTACCGCGCATCGGCGCCGTGATCTGAAGACCATCCTGCCGATGTCGCTGGTGGCCGCCGCGGGCTCGACCATCTGGCTGGACGTCCGGCTGATCGTCGGCTGGCTGGCGGCCGTCGGCGCCTTCCTGATCGTCAACCAGATCCTGTGCCGCTGGATCGACCGCACCGGAACGCCGCATCGACGCCAGGAATGGATCTTCGCCGGCGTCACCCTGGTCTACACCACCGTCTACGGTCTGCTGCCGCTGACCCTGGTGGTGGACGGCAGCCGGTCGGCCGCCGTGGCCGGGGCCGCCATGCTGGGCGCGGTGGCGCTGAGCAGCACCGCCGAATTCCCGATTTCCCGCCTGATCGGCGGCGCCTCGCTGCTGTCGGTCCTGCTGACCGCGATCCTGGCCCTGTCGCACCCCGCCCTGGGCGAGTCCGCCGGCCAGGCCGCGATCGCCTTCGTCGCCGCCGCCGCTTTCCTGGCCTATGTGCTGGTCGCCGCCCTGCATCGCGCCGCCGTGGAGCAAAGGCTGGTCCAGGCCCTGGCCGTGGCCCGCGAGAAGGAGGCCGAGGCCGCCGCCGCCAACGCCGCCAAGACCACCTTCCTGGCCACCATGAGCCACGAGATCCGCACGCCGCTGAACGGGGTGCTGGGCATGCTGCAGGTCATGCAGACCGGTCCCCTGGACCCGGCCCAGCGTGAGCGCCTGGACATCGCCCGCCAGTCCGGCGAGGGCCTGACGGCGATCCTCAACGACGTGCTGGACCTGTCGAAAATCGAGGCCGGCCGCCTGGAGGTCGAGACCGTCGCCTTCGATCTGCCCGCCCTGCTGATCGGCTGCCACCACGCCTTCTCGGTGCTGGCCATCGAGAAGGGCCTGCGCTGCACCCTGGCCGTCTCGCCCGAGATCCGGGGCCTCTATCACGGCGACGCCCAGCGGCTGCGCCAGGTGATCGGCAACCTGTTGTCCAACAGCGTGAAGTTCACCGACACCGGCTCCGTCGGCCTTTCGGCGCGAGTGGACGGCGAGCACCTGGAGATCGCGGTGGCCGACACCGGTGTCGGCGTGGCGCCCGAGAACCTCGACCGCCTATTCGACAAGTTCAGCCAGGTGGACGCCTCGACCACCCGTCGCCACGGCGGCACGGGCCTGGGTCTGGCGATCAGCCGCGAGCTGTGCGCCCTGATGGATGGGACCATCGCGGTGGCCAGCGCCGTCGACCAGGGCTCGACCTTCACCATCCGCCTGCCGGCTGCCCGTCTCACCCCCGCCCCGGCCGTCGAGATCGCGCCGCCGGCCGTGGAGCCTCGCGTCGTCTCGCCCTCGCCGCTGCGGGTGCTGGCCGCCGAGGACAATCCGGTCAATCAACTGGTGCTGAAGGCGATCCTGGATCAGGCCGGCATCTCGCCCACCCTGGTCGCGGACGGCGCCCAGGCGGTGCGGGCTTGGTCCGAGAGCGACTGGGACGTGGTGCTGATGGACGTCCACATGCCGGTGATGGACGGCGTCGCCGCGACCCAGGAGATCCGTCGCCTGGAAGCTTCCGCCGGTCGCCAACGCACCCGGATCGTCGCCCTGACCGCCAACGCCATGAGCCACCAGGTGCGCGGCCTGCTGGCCGACGGCTTCGACGACCACGTGGCCAAGCCCATCGACGTCACCGCGCTGTTCGCGGCGCTGGAGCGGGCTCAGGCCGCCCAGCCGGACGAAGCGGCGGCCTAGCGGGCCTCCAGAAACGCCAGGAGGGCCGAAGCGGCCGCCTCCGAGGGATCGGGCATCCCGCGCCCCATCTTGTCCAGGGCCAGGTTCTGGGCGGCGATCTGAACTGTTCGCAGGGCCGGATCGTCCAGCCGCTTGGCCACCTCGGCCGCCAAGGCCGGACCGGTGCAGTCGGCCTGCAGCAGTTCGGGCGCGATGGTCTCCTGGGCGGCGATGTTGAGCAGGGTCACCCAGCGCGGCTTGAACAGGGTCTTGAGCAGGGCGTAGGTCAGGCCGCTGGTGACGTAGCCCACCACCATGGGGCAGCCGGCCAGGGCCAGTTCGGTGGTCACCGTGCCGCTGCAGGCCAGACCCACCGTGCCGGCGACCATGGCGTCGTCCTTCAGGCTCTCGTCCTCGATCACATGGGCGCGGAAGGGCCAGGCGGCGACGCGGGCCTTGACCGCCTCGGCCACGGTGTAGGCGGCCGGAACCACCACGTGCAGACCAGGCCTCTGGGCCTTCAGCAGGCGCACGGCGTCCTCGAACGGCGGCGTGACCCGCTCGATCTCCGACGGACGACTGCCCGGCAGGACCAGCAGGATCTCCTCGTCCGCCCCCGCCCCGATCGCCGCGCGCAGGCGGGCCGGGTCGGCGCGGCTGAAGTCGCGGGCCAAGGCCGAATTGCCGACGAACACGTTGGGCAAGCCCGTGGCGTCGAAATACGGCTTGTCCATGGGCTGGATCGACAGCAGCAGGTCGACCGCCCCGGCCAGGTCCTTGGCGCGCGAGGCGTGATAGGCCCAGACCTGGGGCGCCACGTACTTGACCAGCGGCAGCTTGGGGTCCTGCTTCCGCAGCGCCTTGGCCAGGCGGATGTTGAAGCCCCAGCTGTCGATCAGCACCGCCACGTCGGGCTTTTCCCGGGCCGCCAGGGCCAGGGTGTCCTTCAGGCGGGCCATGGCGCGCGGATAGGCCTTCAGGCTCTCCACGATGCCCAGGATCGACAGTTGGGCGATGTCGAAGGGGCTCTCGATACCCTCGGCCGCCATCTTGGCGCCGCCCACCCCGACGAAACGCACCTTGTCGGCGCCGAGCCCCGCGCGCAGGGTCCGGGCCAGGCCCGCGCCCAGGGCGTCGCCCGAAGCCTCGGCCGCCACCAGCATCACGGTCAGCGGCCGACCCGGGATCAC
The DNA here is from genome assembly GCF_059418225.1 of Caulobacter sp. GW821-FHT09B08. NCBI lineage: Bacteria > Pseudomonadati > Pseudomonadota > Alphaproteobacteria > Caulobacterales > Caulobacteraceae > Caulobacter > Caulobacter sp. GW821-FHT09B08. The sequence continues at coordinate 30,577 of NZ_JBWKPL010000006.1, forward strand.
CGGGGCTCGACCCCGTAGACGAACAGGCCCAGGTCGTCGGCGCAGGCGATCACCTGCTCGCGGTCGACCACCAGCAGGCGGCCGGCCTCGCCGACCACGCCCGCCAGGCCGGCGCGGGCCGCGCGCTGCACGGTGGCCACGCCGATGGTGGGCAGGTCGACCTTGGTCTCCTGGATCGGCTTGGGCGCCTTGGCCAGGACGCCGCGCGGGGCCTCGGCATTGCCCCGGATAGCCTGGGGCAGGTCGGCGACCCGGCGCAGCATGGCGTCGGTGCCCTCCTGGGCCTCGACCGCCAGAACCAGGCCCTCGCAGACCACGGCGCCCTGCCCCACGTCCAGCGCGCCGATGGCGCGGGCGACGTCCAGGGCCCGGTCGATGTCGGCGATGTGGCGGTCGGCGGGCCGGTGCTTACCTAGGGGGCCGCGCGGCAGGGTCATCTCGCCGCGCACCTCGTGGGCGCCCTCGATGACGAAGCCTTCCTTCTCGAACTCCGACAGCACGCGGCGCAGCAGGGCGTCGTCGCCCTTGCGCGCGGCGCCGATCAGGCCCGGGATCACGGTCAGGCCGCGCAGATCGGGCTTGAGGGTCGCAAAGTCCGGACGGTCGACGACGCCGGCGAAGCAGACCGCCTCGCAGCCCTCGTCCCGCAACGCCTTGAACGCCTTGCCGAACTCGCCCAGCCCGACCTCGACGCCGGGATATTGCTCCAGGACCGGCAGGGCGAACGACTTCAGGCGCATCACGGCGAACGGCCGGCCGGCCGCCTCGCAGTGAGCCGCCAATTCCACGGGCAGGGAGCCGCCCCCGGCGATCAGACCAAGCTTGCGCATGGCCCTTCTCCTAGACCTCGCGCTCGGGCAGGCAAAGCGGGCGATTGCCGTCGGCGCGGATGAACTGGACGATCTCCATCACCTCGGGGATGGCGGCATAGGTCTCGGCCGCGTCGTCCAGGCGCTCCTGGAAGGTGCCTTCGTCGGCGAACATCATGCGATAGGCCGAACGCAGGGCGTTGATGGCCTCGCGCGAGAAGCCGCGACGCTTGAGGCCGACCAGGTTCAGGCCTTCCAGGTGGGCGTGGTTGCCCCACACCGAGCCGTAGGGGATGACGTCCTTGGTCACCGCGGCCAGGCCGCCGATGAAGCTGTAGCGGCCGACGCGCGAGAACTGGTGGATGGCGGCCAGACCGCCCACGAACACGAAATTGCCGACGTCCACGTGGCCGCCCAGGGTCGCGCCCTTGGCCAGGACGACGTTGTCGCCGACGATGCAGTCGTGGGCCACGTGGGCCTCGGCCATGTAGAAGCCGTCGGCGCCGACCGTGGTCACGCCGCGCCCCGTGGCGGTGCCGGTGTTCATCGTCACCTGTTCGCGGATGACGTTGCGCGGGCCGATGAGCAGCTCGGTGCGCTCGCCCTTGTAGCCCAGGTGCTGGGGCGGACCGCCCAGGGACGAGAAGGCGTGGACGACGGTGTCCTCGCCGATGGTGGTGACGCCATCGACCACCACGTGCGACAGCAGGCGCACCCGCGCGCCCAGGGTCACGTCCGGGCCGACGATGCAGAACGGCCCGATCTCGACGTCGTCCGCCAGCTTGGCGGCAGAGTCGACGATGGCGGTGGGATGGATCTTGGTCATGCCTTGGGAGTCTCCACCACCATGGCCGCGAATTCGGCCTCGGCGGCCACCTTGTCGCCGACCTTGGCCACGCCCTTGAACTTGAAGATGCTTGAGCGGGCCCGGACCACCTCGACCTCCATGCGGATCACGTCGCCGGGGCGCACGGGATTGCGGAAGCGGGCGTTGTCGACCGACATGAAGAAGATGGTCTTGCCTTCGGTGTCCACCTCCAGCGACTTGCTCATCAGCACCGCGCCCGTCTGGGCCAGGGCCTCGATGATCAGCACGCCGGGCATCACCGGATTGCCCGGGAAGTGGCCCTGGAAGAACGGCTCGTTGATCGTCACGCACTTGATGCCGACGATCGACTGGTGCGGGCGATAGGCCTCGGCGCGATCGACCAGCAAGAACGGATAGCGGTGCGGGATCCGGTTCAGGATCTCGGCGATGTCGATATTGGCCTCTTGGGGCTCTTCGTCTTTGGATCGGCTCATTCTAGCCCCTTGGTTCCCCGGCCGCCCGCCTTGCGCGACAGCCATGCGGTCTCTCGGAGCCACCGCTTGAGCGGCCGCGCCGGAAACCCTGTCCATGTTTCACCGGCCGGCACATCCTTGAAGACCGAGGCCGAGGCGCCGATCTGGGCGCCCGCGCCGATCTCGAGATGGTCGGCCACGCCGGCCTTGCCGCCGAACGCGACTCCGTCGCCCACGACCGTACTGCCGGAAATACCCGTATAGGCGGCGGCGACGCAATTGCGCCCGAGCCGGACGTTGTGGGCGACGTGGACGAGATTGTCGATCTTGGTGTTCTCGCCGATCGTCGTATCGCCGAAGGCGCCTCGATCCACGCAGCTGTTGGCGCCGATCGTCACCCCGTCCTGCAGGATCACCCGGCCCAGCTGAGGCAGGTCGACCACGCCGGAAGGCCCGGCGGCCGCGCCGAAGCCGGCCTCGCCGATCACCGCGCCGGCGTGGATCGACACGCGGTCGCCGATCAGGGCGAATCCGATCACCGCGTTGGCGCCGATCCGGCAGTCGCGGCCGACCGCCACGCCCGGCCCGATCACCACGCCCGGCCCCAGGATGGTTCCCCGGCCGATCCGGGCCCCCTGCCCGATCACCACGCCGGGCGCCGGCGCGACGCCATCTTCCAACTCGCTGTCGGGATGGATGTGGGATGCGCCGTCGTGGCGGCGAGGCGCGTGCAGGCGGCGCGCGGCGGCGGCCCAGGCGGCCTGCGGATGGCTGGTCAGCAGCAGGGCGCAGCCGGCCGGCGCCTTGTCGGCATGGTCGGGCCGCAGGAAGCAGGCCGCGCCGTTCAGGCCGGCCAGATCGGCCAGGCGCTTGGGATCGGAAAGAAAGGTGACGGCGCCCTCGCCCGCGCTCTCCAGCGGCGCGACGTGCGAGATGCGCTGATGGCCCGCCGCCGGGTCGGCCAGGCGAGCGCCGCTCAGCTCGGCCAGTTCGGCGAGGGTGACCGGACCCAGGTCTTCAAAAAAGCGCGGGTCCGGCATGGGAACCTCTCGAAGACGTCGGGTGCGACCGAAGACAGTGCTCGAGGTCTTCGTTCACTGGACGTGTTCCCCGAACAAAACGTCCGTCCGGCGCATGGCCGGACGGAGCGCTTCATCAGGGAAATTGCGTGTTTAGCGACGCGCCTGCAAGCGCTGGACGATCTCGGCGACCTGTTCCGGCGTCAGCTTGGTGCGTTCCAGGGCCGAGAAGGTGGCGGCCTTGCCGCGCGCGTCCAGGGCGGTGGCGATCTGGGCGCTGATGTCCATGCTGGGCGCATAGATCGGCGCGGCGCCTTCCGACAGCAGCACGCTGCACTGCTTCTGCTGATAGGCGGCGATGACGGCCGGCTGCAGTTCGGCGCTGTACTGGCGATTGGCGTTCTCGGCCGTCACCTGCATTTCGATCTGAGCGTGGATGCTGTCGCGTTGCAGCTGCTCTTGCTCGAACTTCAGGTCGTTGCCGGTCTTCTCGCGGGTCGGCGGGAACGGCGCCTTCTGGGCGTTATAGGCGGTGATGCGATCCTGCAGCGACTTGCCGCGGGCTTCCAGCGGCGCGGAAGCCGACTTCTGCAGAGCGTCCAGGCGGGCGTCCAGCGCCTTGCCGGTGGCCGAGGTGGCGCTGACGGCGTCGGCCGAGAAGACGCACAGGCCCGGGACGGGGGCGCCGTGGGTGATGGGCGGGGCCGACGGCTTGAGCGGAGCGGCGGCCTGGGCGAAGGCGCCCGACGCCACGGCGAACGCGGCGAAGCCCGACACGGTCGCGGCGAGGAACTTGGAGGTCATGCTCATTAAAACCTTGTGGAGGTGGAGAACCGGAAGGTTTCGGTTCTGTCGTAGTCTTCTTTAGCGAGAATATGGCTGAAATCGAACCGGATAGGGCCCATGGGCGATTTCCAGTCGATGCTCAGGCCCGCCGAGGCCCGCAGGCCCAGGTTGTCCTTGATCAGCGGGTTGGTGACGCCGCCGCTGTTCAGACGGTCGACGTCGTCCAGCTGGCCGGCCGTACCGAAGTCGCTGAACAGGGCGGCCTTGATGCCGTACTGCTCGGGCAGCAGCGTCGGGACCGTCAGCTCGAACGTGCCGATGGCATAGAGCTTGGCGCCCAGCGAGTTGCTGCTCTGGGTTCCGTTGGTCGTGTCGCGCGGGCCGATACCGGCGATCTCGAAGCCGCGGAACGAGGAGCCGCCCTTGTAGAAGCGGTCGTTGATGCGGATGTTGTCGCCGCCCCAACCTTCGATATAGCCCGCCGAACCGGTGGCGCTGAAGATGAAGTCCTTGTTGAAGCCCCAGTACCAACCGGCGTCGGTCTCGGTCTTCAGGTACTTGGTGTCGCCGCCGAAGCCGGCGAGGTCCTGGTTCAGGTCGGCGAACCAGCCGCGCGTCGGATTGATCGGGTCGTTCCGCTTGTCCAGGCGCAGGCCGTAACCGATCAGCGACGTCACGTACGAGCCGCGCTGCAGGCAGAGGATCTCGGAGACCTGCTGGTTGTTGGGATCGCACAGGCTGTCGGCGACGCTGACCTTGTCCTGGCGGAGCTGGTAGCGAAGGCTCATCGAGGCGTTCTGGGTCAGCGGGAAGCCGAACCGCAGCGTGCCGCCGGTCGACTGGGTGTCATAGGCGGCGTAGTCGCTCAGGTCGTAGCGGTACGAATAGAGGTCCAGGCCCGCGCGCAGGTCGCGGCCCAGGAAGCGCGGCTCGGTGAAGCCGAAGTCGATCTGCTGACGCAGCGAGCCGACCGAGACGCGGGCGCGCAGGTTCTGGCCCCGGCCGCGGAAGTTGCGCTCGGTGACGCCGACGTCCAGCACCAGCTTGTCGACCGAGCTGTAGCCGGCGCTGAACGACAGTTCGCCCGTCGGCTGCTCTTCGGTCTTGACCCGCAGGCTGGTGCGGTCCGGCTGGGCGCCGGGGATTTCCTGAATGTCGACATCCTTGAAGAAGCCCAGCGAGCGGATGCGGTTCTTGGAGCGGTCGACCAGCACGCGGTTGTAGGCGTCGCCCTCGGCCACTTCCAGCTCGCGGCGGACCACGTAGTCCAGGGTGCGGGTGTTGCCGACGATGTCGATGCGGTCGACATAGACGCGCGGGCCTTCACGCACCGAGAACACCACGTCGACCGTGTTGGTCTGGTGATTGGGCACGTAGCGCGGACGCACGTCCACGAAGGCGAAGCCGGCCGCGCCCGCCGCGAAGGTCAGGGCGTCGGTGGCCTGCTCGATCTTCTCGTCTTCGTACAGCTGGCCGGCACGGATCGGCAGGATCTGGGCCAGCAGGTTGCCGTCCAGCTTCTTCAGCTCGGTTTCGACGGTGACCTTGCCGAACTTGTACTTCGGACCTTCATCGACCGTGTAGGTGACGGCGAAGCCGTTCTTGTCGGTGGCCAGTTCGGCCACGGTCGACACGACGCGGAAGTCGAAATAGCCGCGGTTGCGGTAGAACTTGCGCAGCTGCTCGCGGTCGTACTCGATCCGGTCGGGGTCGTAGTTGTCGTTGCTGGTCAGGAACTTGTACCAGTGCGACTCCTTGGTGACGATGACGTCCTTCAGGTCGTTGTCCGAGTACTCGACATTGCCCAGGAAGTTGACGCCCAGGACGCCGCTCTTGGGGCCTTCGCTGATCTCGAACACCAGGTCGACGCGCTTCTGAGGCAGTTCCACCACCTTGGGCGTGACGGTCGCCGAGATGCGGCCCGAACGGCGATACAGCTCGATGATGCGCTGGACGTCGGCCTGGACCTTGGCGCGGGTGAAGATGCCGCGCGGACGGATCTGGACCTCGTCCTTCAGCTTGTCTTCCTTGAGCGCCGAGTTCCCCTCGAAGACCACCTGGTTGATGATCGGGTTCTCGACGACCTTCACGATAAGGTCGCCGCCCTGCAGCTCGATCTTGACGTCGGCGAACAGGTCGGTGCGCGCCAGGGTCTTCAGCGCCAGGTCGAGGCGCTGGGGATCGACGGTCTCGCCCGGCTGGATCGGCAGGTAGGACAGCACGGTGCCCTGCTCGATCCGCTCGTTGCCCTCGACCACGATGCGCTGGACCACGCCCGTCTGAGCCTGGGCCTGGGCGAACGCGATCTGCGGCGCCGTCAGCGCCGTGGATCCGAGGAGGAGCGCAACGCCGGTGGCGAACGCGGCGCTTTGGGCGCGAAGTTTGTTCATGGGACCAATCATGGACGGGCGGCCCTACTCACGAGAAAGAGGTTCACGAGAACAGGCCGCCAATGAGTTTGAACACGTCGTAGCGGTGAAGGTCGTTCCATGCCGCGAACAGCATGAAACACAGGATCAAGGCAAGCCCCGCTCTGAATCCGGCCGCCTGAAACTCCGCCTTCAACGGGCGGCGGGCGATGGCTTCATAGGCGTACATCAGCAGATGTCCGCCATCGAGGACAGGGATGGGCAGCAGGTTCATGAAGCCGATGCTGACCGACAGGGTGGCCACCAGCAGCATCATGCTGACGAAGAAGCGCAGCACCATGGTCTGGACGTTGGGCGCGTCGGCCGTCGAGGCCTTGGCGACCGCGCCGACCGTGTGACCGATGCCGATCACGCCGCTGATCTGGTCGGGCGAGATCTGGCCCGTGACCAGGCGGCCCAGATAGAAGCCGATGGTGCTGACCTGGTCCCAGACCTCGACGGTGGCGTCGGGAATCGCGCTCCAGACGGTCGAGCGATGACGGGTCGGGGCGCTAAGGCCCTCGATGCCCAGACGGCCGATCTTCATGCGGCCGTTGATCTCGTCCTCGACAACCACCTCCTTGGGGGTGGCGGTCAGGTGGACGGTCTGCTCGCCGCGCCGGACGGAGAAGTCGATCGGCAGCTTGGCGCGCAGGGCCACATAGCCGTTGAGGTCCTGGAAGGTCTCGATCTTGCGGCCGTCGGCCTTGACGATCACGTCGCCCGGCTGGAAGCCCGCCGCCGCCGCCGCGCTGCCGGCGGTCACGCCGTGGACGCGGGCCGGATTGCGGATCTCGCCGATGGTGGCCAGGAAGACCGACAGCACCGCGATCGCCAGCAGGAAATTGGCCATCGGCCCGGCCACGGCGATGAACGCCCGCTGCCAGACCGGCTTGAAATGGTAGTAGCGGGAAACGGCCGCCTCGCCTTCGCGCGCGGCGATCTCCTGCTTGAGAATCGCCAAGTCATTGCCATCCGGCACGCTGGCGGCGTTGTCGTCGCCCGAGAAGCGCACATAGCCGCCCAGGGGGATCGAGGCGATCCGCCACTCCACGCCCGTCTTGTCGCGCCAGGCGACGATCTTGGGGCCGAAGCCGATCGAGAAGCAGTCGATGGCGACGCCACAGGCTCGCGCGGCCCAGAAATGGCCGAGCTCGTGCACTGTCACCACGACGGACAGCACGAACACGAACGCGAACAGTTGCGTCAGGAACAGGATCATAAGGTGGCGCCCAACTCCCCGGTCAGTCTCGAATACGCTTCTGACCGACAACCTCGGCCGCAATGCGGCGAGCCGAAGCGTCCGTCATCATCGCGCTGTCGAGGGCGTCGCCGGCGCTGTCGGCAAGCTCGCTCAGGCCGTTCATGCGCTCAAGAGTCCCCGCCACCGCGCCGGCAATATCCAGAAAGCCAATCCGGCGGTCAAGGAATGCCGCGACGGCCACCTCGTTGGCGGCGTTCATCGCCGCCGGCGCGCCGCCGCCCAGACGCAGGGCCTCGCGGGCGATGCCGATCGACGGGAAGCGGTCCAGGTCCGGCTCCTCGAAGGTGAGCTGGCCGTAGGCGGCCAGGTTCAGCGGCTTGGCCGGCCAGGACAGACGCTGCGGCCACGAGAAGGCGCAGGAGATCGGGCTACGCATGTCCGGCGGGCCCAGCTGGGCCAGGGTCGAACCGTCGGCGTACTCGACCAGGCTATGGATCACGGACTGCGGGTGGATCACGACGTCGATGCGCTCTTGCGGAGTGTCGAACAGGTAGGACGCCTCGATCATCTCAAGGCCCTTGTTCATCATCGTCGCGGAATCGACCGAAATCTTGGCGCCCATCGACCAGTTGGGATGGGCCACCGCCTGCTCCGGCGTGGCCTTGGCCATGGCGGCTTTTTCCCAGGTGCGGAAGGGTCCGCCCGAGGCCGTCAGGATCAGGCGCGATACCTGGTCGATACAATCGCGCTGCAGCACCTGGAAGATCGCCGAGTGCTCGGAATCGACGGGAATCACCGATCCGCCCGCCTCCTTGGCCGTGCGCAGCAGGGCCGGACCGGCGCAGACCAGGCTTTCCTTGTTGGCCAGGGCGATCACCGCCCCGGTGCGGGCCGCGGCCAGGGTCGGGGCCAGGCCGGCCGCGCCGACGATGGCCGACATCACCCAGTCCGCGCCCATGGCGGCGGCCTCGGAGACGGCGGCCGCCCCGGCGGCGGCCCTCACGCCCGATCCGGCCAGGCGCTCGCGCAGCTCCGGCAAGCAGGTCTCGTCGTCGATGACCGCGACCCGGGGCTTCCAGCGCAGGGCCTGCTCGGCCAGCTTGGCGACGTTGCGGCCGGCCGTCAGGGCCAGGACCTCGACGTCCAGCTTCGCCTGCTCGAACAGGTCCAGCGTGGAGACGCCGATGGACCCCGTCGAACCCAGCACCACGACCTTGCGGGCCGAGGCCTTGCTCATGAGGGTCAAGGCAGCCATCCCCACTGGTCCAGCAGCCGCGCGCCGGCGACCACGATCGCGGCGAACATCAGGCCGTCCACCCGGTCCAGGACGCCGCCGTGGCCGGGGATCAGGTCGCCCGAATCCTTCACGCCGAACCGGCGCTTGAGGATCGATTCCCACAGGTCGCCGGCCATGGTGGCCAGGCCGCCCAGCAGGCCGATGACCGCCGCCACGGGCCAGGCCAGGTGCAGGTCCGGCAGGGCCGGCAGGGCGAAGGACAGCGCCACGATGCCGACCGCGCCCAGCGAGGCGAAGGCCAGGCCGCCGAAGAAGCCCGACCAGGTCTTGTTGGGCGAATAGCGCGGCCACAGCTTGGGGCCCTTGAGCAGGCTGCCGGTGACATAGGCGAAGATGTCGGCGAACCAGGTGACGGTGAACATCAGCAGGGTCCAGGACAGGCCGGCGTCCATCCGGCGCAGCCAGATCATCGCGATCACGGCCGGGGCGATATAGATCACGCCATAGGCCGCGTCGGCCCGCCGCTCCACCGCCCCGCGCGCCATCAGGGCGGCGGCCAGGGCGCCGATCAGCACGACCGGCCAGGTGATGTAGTAGTGGCCGCGGAAGGCGACGATCACCGAGATGGCCACGGCCGCGCCGATGGCCACGGCCACGCCCAGGGCGGACCGCTTGGCGCTCATCTCCGCCCATTCGCGGGCCAGAAGGGCCACGCCCACCAGGATCAGACCCAGGTACCAGACGTCGCCGAACCAGACGGCGGCCACGACCGTAGGCACCAGCACCGTGGCGGAGGCGACACGGCTGCGCAGGTTGCTCCAGTTGAAACGTTTAGCCGGCGACGGCGACGTCATCGACGGCAATGCCTCCATAGCGACGGTCGCGGCTTCGATATTCCGTCAGCGCGGCGGCCAGATGTTCGGGCCCATAGTCCGGCCACAGAACATCCTGATACACCAGTTCGGCGTAGGCGCATTCCCAAAGCAGGAAGTTGGAAATCCGCTGTTCGCCGCTGGTGCGCACGATCAGATCGGGCGCGGGAGCCTCCGAGGTCGACAGCCGCTGCTCGAACAGGGCCTCGGTGAGGTCGGCCGCGCGCGCCTCGCCCCGCTCCACCGCCTCGGCGAAGGCCCGGGCGGCGTCGGTGATGTCGGCGCGGCCCCCGTAGTTGAAGGCCACCTGCAGCAGGAAGTCGCTGTTGTGGCTGGTGCGGCTCTCGGCCCGCTCGATCACGGCCAGGACGTCGGCGGCCAGACCGGTGCGGCGGCCGATGATCCGGACCTTCACGCCCTCGCGCGCCAGGCGGTCGATGTCGGACTCCAGATAGGCCTTCAGCAGGCCCATCAGTTCGGAGACCTCCTGCGGCGGCCGGCTCCAGTTCTCGGTCGAGAACCCGAACACGGTCATCACGCCCACGCCCAGGGCCGCGGCGCCCTCGACGGTACGCTTCAGCGCGTTGACGCCGGCGCGATGGCCCAGGACGCGCGGCAGGTTGCGCCGCTTCGCCCATCGGCCATTGCCGTCCATGATGATGGCCACATGCAGAGACCTGTCCGACGATGCGCCCCCGGCGCGAGTCGACACGTTCTGCAGGCCGGTCGTCGGCGCCATGCGCTTCAGCCTTCCCTCACCGCCCCCCACAACGCAGGTCGATGCCTAAACCTGCATGATCTCTTGTTCCTTGGTTTTCAAGGCCTCGTCGACCTGCTTGATGGCCGCGTCGGTCAACTTCTGGACCTCGGTCTCCATCTTCTTCAGCTCGTCTTCGCTGATGACCGAGGCCTTTTCCGCCTTCTTCAGATCGTCGTTGGCGTCGCGGCGAATGTTGCGCACCGCGATCTTCTGGCCTTCGGCGGCCTTGCCCGCGATCTTGACCAGCTCCTTGCGGCGCTCCTCGGTCAGAGGCGGGATCGGGATGCGCAGGTTCTGGCCTTCGACCACCGGGTTGAAGCCCAGGCCCGAATTGCGGATCGCCTTCTCGACCGAGACGACGACGCCCTTGTCCCAGACGCTGACATTGATCTGGCGCGGCTCGGGCACGCTGATCGAGGCCACCGCGCTCAGCGGCGTGGTCGAGCCGTAGGCTTCAACCATCACCTGGTCCAGCAGGCTGGCCGAGGCGCGGCCGGTGCGCAGGGAGGCGAATTCCGACTTCAGGGCGACGATGGACTTGTCCATGCGCTCCTTGTAGCGGGACAGGACGGGTTTTTCGGCGGTGGCCATGGCTTGGGCTCTCTTCGCTGGGAATTTAAGCGGCGCGGTCGTTGGAAACGACGGTGTGCACACCGCCGCCCCCCAGGACGCTGAGCAGGTTGCCGCGTCCCTTGATCGAGAAGACCACGATCGGAATGTTGTTGTCGCGCATCAGGGCCACGGCCGAGGCGTCCATCACCTTCAGGTCCTGGGCGAGCACGTCCATGTAGCTGAGCTTGTCGTAGCGCTTGGCGGCCGGGTCCTTCTTGGGGTCGGCGTTGTAGATGCCGTCGACGCTGGTGCCCTTGAACAGGGCGTCGCACTGCATCTCGGCGGCGCGCAGGGCCGCGGCGGTGTCGGTGGTGAAGAACGGGTTGCCGGTGCCGGCGGCGAAGATCACCACCCGGCCCTTTTCCAGGTGACGCTGGGCGCGGCGGCGGATGTAGGGCTCGCAGACCGTGGCCATCGGGATGGCCGACTGCACGCGGGTGGAGACGCCGATGCGCTCCAGGGCGTCCTGCATGGCCAGGGCGTTCATCACCGTGGCCAGCATGCCCATGTAGTCGGCGCTGGAGCGCTCCATGCCCTTGGCCGCGCCGGCCATGCCGCGGAAGATGTTGCCGCCGCCGATCACCAGGCACAGTTCGACGCCGGACTTGACGATCTCGGCGATGTCCTCGGCCACCGACTGCACGGTCTTGGTGTCGATGCCATAGGGCGTGTCGCCCATCAGCACCTCGCCCGAAACCTTCAGGAGCACGCGGCGGTAGGGTTTGTGCTGGGTTTCGGACATGCGGAGGCTCTTCCTGAGTCGTCGGGACGCAACATAGTGCGCGTTCCGGAAAAGTGGGATCGGTTTTCCAGGCGAAAACCGGCGAGATCGCGTGCAGGGACGCGCCTCGGGCGCAAAAAAAGGCGCGGCGCGCGCTCTAATCGCGCGCCGCGCCTTCGATAGGCGAACCGGTCCGCCGCCCCGAGAGGCGGCGGCAGGTCTTTAGGCTTGGCCGCCGGCCATGGCGGCGACTTCGGCGGCGAAATCGCCTTCCGGAGCCTTCTCGACGCCTTCACCCAGGGCCAGGCGGACGAAGCCCTTCACGGTGAGCGGCGAGCCCAGTTCCTTGGCGGTCTCGGCGACCAGCTGCTCGACGGTCTGGTCCGGGTTCATGACGAAGGCCTGCTTCAGCAGCACGACTTCTTCCAGGAACTTGCGGATGCGGCCATCGACCATCTTCTCGACCACGGCGGCGGGCTTGCCCGACTCCAGGGCCTGCTCGGTGAAGATGGCGCGTTCGCGCTCGATGGCGGCCTGGTCCAGGTCCTCCGGCGAGAGCGACAGCGGGGCGGTCGCGGCCACGTGCATGGCGATCTTGCGGCCCAGCTCGACGATCTTGGCCTGGTCGCCTTCGCCTTCGATGGCCACCAGCACGCCGATCCGGCCCAGTTCCGGGGCGGTGGCGTTGTGGATGTAGCTGGCCACCGCGCCGTGCGCGACGGCGAAACGGGCCGAGCGGCGCAGGACCATGTTCTCGCCGATGGTGGCGATCAGGTTGGTCAGCAGCTCCGAGACGACTTCGCCGTCCGGGGTCGAGCCGGCGCCGATGGCTTCCACGCCTTCGTTGTCCAGGCCGACGCGCGCGATCTTACGAACGGCGTTCTGGAACAGGTCGTTGCGCGACAGGAAGTCGGTTTCGGCGTTCACTTCGACGGCCGAGGCGGTCATGCCGGCGCCTTCGGCGCGGACGGCGATGCCCACCAGGCCTTCGGCGGCGACGCGGTCAGCCTTCTTGGCGGCCTTGGACAGGCCCTTGGCGCGCAGCCAGTCGATGGACGCTTCGATGTCGCCGTTGTTCTCTTGCAGCGCCTTCTTGCAGTCCATCATGCCGACGCCCGACTTTTCGCGCAGTTCTTTCACCAGCGCAGCGGTCACTTCAGCCATGAGATCCTCCATTGAACATCGGGGCGCTTCCAACCGCGACCGGGATCGGTTCGCCGGGGAGAAGCGCGGAAAACAAAATTACGACCGGGCTTGATAGCCCGGTCGCATGTCAGGTTCGCGAAGACCGGATCGAGACCGAGATCCCGATCCGGTGATCGGGAAATCAGCTCGCGGCCGGCTCTTCGGCGACGGCGTCCAGAGCTTCCGAAGTCGCTTCTTGAGCGGCTTCCGGGGCGGCGGCGGCTTCAGCCACCGGCTCCGGGGTCAGTTCGCGGGCCAGGGTCGGCTCGACCGGAGCGACCGAAGCGCCCAGGTCCACGCCCGAGGCGGCTTGGCCGGCGGCCAGGCCGTCCAGGACGGCGTCGGCGATCAGGTCGCAGTACAGCTGCAGAGCGCGGGCGGCGTCGTCGTTACCCGGGATCGGATAGGTGATGCCGTCCGGATCGCAGTTGGTGTCGAGGATGGCGACGACCGGGATGTTCAGCTTGCGGGCTTCCAGGATCGCGATCGCTTCCTTGTTGGTGTCGATCACGAACATGATGTCGGGGATGCCGCCCATGTCCTTGATGCCGCCCAGCGACAGTTCCAGCTTGTCGCGCTCGCGGGTCAGCTGCAGCAGTTCCTTCTTGGAACGGCCTTGAGCTTCGCCGCCCAGCACGCCTTCCAGCTCGCGCAGACGCGCGATCGAGCCCGAGACGGTGCGCCAGTTGGTCAGGGTGCCACCGAGCCAGCGGTGGTTGACGTAGTACTGGGCGCAGCGCTTGGCGGCCGTGGCGACCGGGTCCGAAGCTTGACGCTTGGTGCCGACGAACAGCACGCGGCCACCGGCGGCGGCCACTTCACGCACCTTCACCAGGGCCTGGTGCAGCAGCGGGATCGACTGCGACAGGTCGATGATGTGGATGTTCGAACGCGAACCAAAGATGTAGCGGTCCATCTTCGGGTTCCAGCGGTGGGTCTGGTGGCCGAAGTGGGCGCCAGCTTCCAAGAGCTGACGCATGGAGAATTCGGGAAGCGCCATGATAGGTCTCCTTCTTCCGGTTGAACCTCCGTGGGCACCCCCGCTCCGAACGATTCGGACCGGGACCGGAACGGTAACGACGGGATGTCTCCCCGAAGTCGCCGCACGCCCACGTGTGGAATGGCGGCGCAAATAGGCGTGATCGGACCAAAAAGCAAGCCCTAGGACGCGCGGGCCGTGCCGGGCGGGCCGCCGATCCGGCGAATTCATGCCGCCGGCGCGTGGCGCCGGGGACGCAAACCCACAAGAGAACGGACTTTGTCCACAGGCGAACACGATCGCCTCGCCTTTCTGACACAGAGCGGGTGTCTGATGGACCTGTCGTCACGACTCGAGCGTTTTCCACATAACGGTAACGGGTGAAGGGACGCATGCTCGCGGTTTTCGATCTCGACGGGACCTTGCTGGACGGGGACTCCACGGCGCTGTGGCTCTGGAGCCGGATCCGCCGTTCCCCGATGCGCTGGCTGGCGACGATGCTGGTCGCACCGGTGGCCATTCCGATGGTGATCGCCCCTCGCACCCGGCGGACGGGCGCCTCGATCCTGCTGTGGATCGCCACGGCGGGTCTGAACGAGCGCCAGCTTCGCGAATCCTGCGCCGAATTCGCCGCGCGCTTCCGAGGAGAGGCCCTCCCCCTGCGTTGGCGCGGCCCGGGCATGGAGACGCTCGACGACCACCTGGCCCATGGCGACGAGGTGGTGGTCGTCACCGCCGCCCCCACCATCCTGGCCCAGGCTCTGATCACGCCGCTGGAACGGCCCATCGTCGTCCTGGGCACCTCGCTCAAGCGCAAGGCCGGCGGCTGGATCGCCGACGTTCATTGCCGCAACCAGCGCAAGTGCCAGGCCCTGGCCGAGGCCGGCCACGGCAAGCGCTGGGCCTATGCCTATACCGACAGCCTCGACGACCTGCCCTTGCTGCGCGGGGCCGACGCGCCGGCCATCGTCGGCTGCGGCAAGGCCGCCAAGCGCCGCCTCGACCGTTCGGGCCTGCCCAACGGCCGCGCCATGGCCTGGTAGGGTCGCGGCGCCGGCGACGGCTGGATCGACGCGGCGGGCCGACATACCGTTCCGCATGCCCGGCCCTCACGACACGATCATCGCCAAGGCCGCCAAGGCGGCCCTCCAACCGCTGGGGTTCAAACGGAAGGGACGGTCGCGTCTCTGGCTGCGGGATCTCGGCTGGCGGCTCGTCGTGGTCGAGTTCCAACCCAGCGGCTGGGACAAGGGCAGCTATCTCAATGTCGCCGCCCATTGGCTGTGGACGGACAAGGGTTATGTCAGCTTCGATTTCGGCTCTCGGGTTGGCGACTTCGAAGCCTACCGCTCGGACGAGCAGTTTTTGCCGGCCGCACAAGGTCTCGCAGAGCGAGCGGCGGTGGAGGCGCGTCGATTGATCGCCCTGTTCGCGTCCATCGCTGAAACAGCCGACGCGCTTGAAGCTCGGGAAGCGGCGGCGCGCCCGGGGCTGATCGGCAGCTGGCCCCGATACGACGCCGCGCTCGCCGTGGCGCTGGCGGGACGTTCGGCCAGGGCGGCCGCCTTGCTGGCCTCCATCGCGGACGACCGCGTTCGCGGCCGCGCCGATCAAATGGCCGATCTATTGGCCGCCCCCGAGGCGTTCCGCGCGGAAATCCTCGCCCGGATCGCCCGGCAAAGACTGGCGCTGGGCCTGCCCTCCGTGAACGCCATCGACCTCTAGCGCGACCTGCCGTCGAATTGCTGGGCCTTGAGGGCGAAGACGTCGACACCGTCCAGGCAGCGCACATTGATCGCCGCCATCTCCATCCCGCCCGGCCCGACGCCCCGCCCGAACGACTCGATCCCGCAGTCCTCGCAGAACAGATGCGCGATCTTGTGGGTGTTGAAGCGGTATTCGGTCAGGGCGTCCTCGCCCTGTTTCAGCTCGAACGCCGTGGCCGGGGCGAAGGCCAGCACCGAGCCCAGCTTGCCGCAGCGCGAGCAGTTGCAGGTGATCAGGTTGTCCAGATCGACCTCGACCGCATAGCGCACCCGTCCGCACTGGCAGCCGCCTTCATGTCTGGCCATGGCCTTCCTCCCTTTCAGTCTTCGCACCCAGGCCCGGTGGCCCAGGCCGCCGAGGTCCGTACCGTTCGGCGCCCGTGGCGCACCGGTCAGGCGACCCGCGCCCCCGGCCCGCCCGTTCGTTCGGACGAGGGCGACGCCGTCTCGTCGTTGAAGCTGTCGACCACGGCCTCCAGCAGTTCCGCCCGGGATCCCATGCCCTCGGCGCTCAGCGCGTCGGCCAAGTGCCCCGCCAGATCGGCCAGGATGATGCCCCACGCGGCCGTCTCCCGCGACACGCCGTCGCCGGCATAGAGGCCCACGCGCAAGGAGCAGTGCAGCCCTTGTTCGGCGATCCAGACGCGGGCCAGCTCCAGCCCGTTGGTGCCGCGCAGCGCCGCCGGCGGAACTCCAAGCGCGTCCATCATCCCCTCCAGCCCGAAACGTCCTAACTCCGGCATGACCGCGAACCGACGGCCGACGCCTCGTCACAACCGCGCGTTCGACGCCGAGGTCCGGCGCACGGCCGGATACCGCGCCGACGCGTTAAACGTCTTCCAGCAAGGCCACGCCGGGCGCGGTCTTCAGGGCGCCGCGCAGGGCGGCGTCCAGGGTGTAGCGACCGGGCAGCTTCATCTCGATCTCGCGACCGCCGCCCAGGGCGGCCACCAGGCTGACCTCGCCGCCGCGCGGCGAGGCGGCGGCCTCCAGCCGGCGCTTGAGGGCCTCGATCTCGGTGGCCGAAGGCGACAGGTGCATGCGCAGCCCCGCCACCATGTTCTCGATGGCCTTCTCGATGGGTTCGGCGTCGTCGCCGAAGAAGCGCACCTCGCCGTCACGGGCCTTGGCGCGGACCTTGATGGCCACGGCCTTGCCCGGCTCCAGCACCTCGCGGCACTTGCGCAGGGCCTCGGGCGGGAACAGCACCTCGTATTCGCCGCTGGGATCCGACAGCGAGACGAAGGCGAAGCGCTCGCCGCTCTGGGAGGCGCGCTCCTGGCGACGGCGGACCACGCCGCACATCTTGAAGGCTTCCATGCCCGCCTCGGCGCGCGGAATGACCTCGGTCAGCATGTGGGTGCGCTTGCGACGCAGCACCCCGACCATGTCGTCCAGCGGATGGCCCGTCAGATAGAAGCCGACGGCCGACAGTTCCTCGTCCAGCAGGTCGATCTGATTCCAGGGCTCGGTCTTCTTCAGGCGCGGCCGGCCCGTGCCGCCGCCGAACAGAGCCCCCTGCCCGCCCGCGCGGTCGGCGGCGATGCTCTGGCCGTGGGCGATCAGCACGTCGGCCGAGGCGAAGATCTCGGCGCGGTTCTTGTGGAAACCGTCGAAGGCCCCGGCCCGGGCCAGGTTCTCGATGGCCCGCTTGTTGACCAGCTTGGGATCCACCCGTTCGACGAAATCGAAGATATCACGGAACGGCCCGCCCTCCTCGCGGATGGCGACCAGGTGCTTCATGGCCTCCAGGCCGACGTTGCGCACCGCGCCCAGGGCGTAGAGCACCTCGCCGTTCTCGACCTCGAAATCGGCGCCCGAGCGGTTCACGCAGGGCGGGCGCACGGTGATGTCGAACCGCCGGGCGTCCTGGTGGAAGACCGCCAGCTTGTCGGTGTTCGACAAGTCCAGGCTCATGGAGGCGGCCAAGAACTCGACCGGCGTGTTGGCCTTCAGCCAGCCCGTCTGGTACGAGATCAGGGCGTAGGCGGCGGCGTGCGACTTGTTGAAGCCGTAGCCGGCGAACTTGGCCACCAGTTCGAAGATCGAGCCCGACTGCTCCTCCGGCACGCCCTTTTCCTTGGCGCCGGCGACGAAACGGATCTTCTGGAGATCCATCTCCTCCTTCTTCTTCTTGCCCATGGCGCGACGCAGCAGGTCGGCCTCGCCCAGGCTGTAGCCGGCCAGGATCTGGGCGATCTGCATCACCTGTTCCTGGTAGACGATGACGCCGTAGGTCTCCTTGAGCACCTTCTCCAGCGAGGGATGCAGGTAGTCGACGGGCTTTCGGTCGAACTTGCAGTCCACGAAGGTGTCGATGTTGTCCATCGGACCGGGGCGGTACAGCGAGATCAGCGCGGTGATCTCCTCGATCGACCCGCAGCGCATCTTGCGCAGCGTGTCGCGCATGCCCTGGCTTTCCAACTGGAACACGCCGACCGTCTGGCCCGAGGCGAGGAGTTCGTAGGTCTTGGCGTCGTCGAAGGGCAGCGCGCCCAGGTCGACGATCTCGCCGCGCTTCTTCAGGTGCTTCACCGCGCGGTCCAGCACCGTCAGGGTCTTCAGGCCCAGGAAGTCGAACTTCACCAAGCCCGCGCTCTCGACCCACTTCATGTTGAACTGGGTGGCCGGCAGGTCCGAGCGCGGATCCTTGTAGAGCGGGGTCAGCTGGGTCAGGGGCCGGTCGCCGATCACCACGCCGGCGGCGTGGGTCGAGGCGTTGCGGAACAGGCCTTCCAGCTGCAGGGCCACGTCGAGGCAGCCCTTGACGTTGGCGTCCTCGTCGCGCGCCTGCTTCAGGCGCGGCTCGATGTCGATAGCCTGGGCCAGGGTGACCGGCGCGGCCGGGTTGTTGGGCACCATCTTGCAGAGACGGTCCACCAGCCCCAGCGGCAGCTGCATCACCCGGCCGACGTCGCGCAGCACGGCGCGCGCTTGCAAGCTGCCGAAGGTGATGATCTGGGCCACGCGGTCGCGGCCGTACTTCTCCTGCACGTAGGCGATCACCTCTTCGCGCCGCTCCTGACAGAAGTCGACGTCGAAGTCGGGCATGGAGACCCGCTCGGGATTGAGGAAGCGCTCGAACAGCAGACCGAACCGCAGGGGGTCGAGATCCGTGATGGTCAGCACCCAGGCGACCAGCGAACCCGCGCCCGAACCCCGGCCCGGTCCCACGGGAATGCCGTGTTCCTTGCCCCACTTGATGAAGTCGGACACGATCAGGAAGTAGCCGGGGAAGCCCATCTTGATGATGATGCCCAGCTCGAAATCCAGCCGATCCCAATATTCCTGTTCCGGCGCGGCCAGCTCGGACAAAGCCGCCAGACGCATGCGCAGGCCTTCACGGGCCTGGTGAGTCAGTTCCTCGGGCTCGCTGCGGCCATCGCCCGTGGGAAAGCTGGGCAGGATCGGATCGCGCTTGTGCACCATGAAGGCGCAGCGACGGGCGATATCCAGGGTGTTGTCGCAGGCTTCCGGCAGGTCGGCGAACAGCTTGCGCATGTCCTCGGCCGGCTTGAACCAGTGCTCGGGCGTCACCCGCCGGCGCTCGTCCTGGCCGACGAACGAGCCGTCGGAAATGCACAGCAGGGCGTCGTGCGCCTCATAGAGCGCGGGCTTGGCGTAATAGACGTCGTTGGTGGCCACCAGCGGCGCGTCGTTCTCATAGGCCCAGTGAACCAGGCCCGGTTCGGCGGCGGCCTGGCGAGGCAGGCCATGGCGCTGCAGCTCGACATAGAAGCGGTCGCCGAACACTCGGTGCATCTCGGCCAGGGCCGCCTCGCCCTCGGTCGTCTTGCCGGCCGCGAACAGAGCGTCCACCGGACCGTCCGTGCCGCCCGACAGCAGGATCAGCCCTTCGGCGTGCTCGACCACCTTGGCCCAGGGCACCACCGGCTCGGCCATCTCGCCGCTTTCCAGATAGGCCAGGGACGAGAGCTCGGAGAGATTGAGATAGCCCCGCTCGTTCTGCGCCAGCAGGGTTATGGTCGGCGTACGAGCCCAACGCTCGGTCGGCCCGGCCCCGACGCCCGAGACCGCCAGGGCGCAGCCGATGATCGGTTGAACCCCGTAGTCCTTGGAATAGACGGAAAATTCCAGCGCCCCGAACAGGTTGTTCCGGTCGACCAAACCCGCGGCGGGCATACCCGCCCCCGCGGCCATGCCGGGGATCTTGTCAGCCTTGATGGCGCCTTCGAGCAGCGAATAGGCCGAACGCACGCGAAGGTGGACAAACCCCTGACCTTCGCCATCCGACATCACCGCACCTCATGCTTTTTCGACTCAAGCCACCAACTGGGCGACCTGACACATCATCCAGACGAAGCTGGCGACAGATACAAGGGCGAAAGACTCACGCGCGATCCGGATCATAGAACCCTCCAGCAGTCGTTGCTTGTTTGTTCTGTATTCCACTTTTGTTCTCATCGCGCAAGAGACCCTTGTTCGATTGCGAGCTTTTTTGTCGCGCGGTCCGCGCCGATCGGTCGCGGGCCGGATTTCCGGTGGATTCCGGGCGCGGATCGGGCCAGATCGCCCCATGCGACTGATCATCGACACCGACACCGCCGGCGACGACGCCTTCTCCCTGATGCTGGCCCTGCGCCGCCCCGGCGTCAGCGTCGAAGCCATCACCATCGCCCACGGCAATGTCGGCTTCGAGCAGCACGCAGAGAACGCCCTGGCCACGCTGGAGGTCTGCGGGCGCGGCGGCGAGGTTCCGGTCTATCTGGGCGCCCAGCGGCCGTTCACCCGCGCCCCGCTGGACGCGGCCTATGTGTTCGGCGCCGACGGCATGAGCGACAGCGGCTTTCCCAAGACCGTCCAGCGCCCCTCCCCCGGCCATGCGGCCGACGAGATCGTCCGCCGGGTCATGGAAGCGCCCGGCGAGATCACTCTGATCGCCCAGGCGGCCCTGACCAACATCGCCCTGGCCTATCTGCGCGAGCCGCGCATCGCCCAGGCCGTCAAGCACCTGTGGATCATGGGCGGAACCGACAACGCGGTCGGCAATGTCACCCCGGCGGCCGAGTACAATCTCTATGTCGACCCGGAAGCGGCCAAGATCGTGATCAATGCCGGGTTCTCCACAAGCATCGTCACCTGGACCGAGACCCTGCGCGACGGCCTGCTGACGGTGGCGCAACTGGCGGAGCTGGAAGCGCTGGGCACGCCGCGCGCGGCCTTCTTCACCCAGGTCAACCGCACCTCCCTGGCCTTCGCCCAAGAGACGCAGGGGCTGGACGGCAGCCTGCATCCCGACGCCCTGACCTGCGCCGTCGCCCTGGACAAAGACCTGATCCTGGAGGCCGAGATGGCCGTGGTCGACGTCGAGACCCAGGGCGAGCTGACGCGCGGCTATATGAGCGTCTCGCACGCCATCCTGCCGGACATCGAACTGGCCGATCCCGCCCTCAAGCGCCGACCGCCGAACGCCCGGGTGATCAAGAAGATCGATCAGGCCGGCTTCTACCGGGCCATGCGCGAAGCTCTACTTTAACAGCCTGACGTTTAACGCAATTTCAGGATGCCGCGCTTAGGATCTCCCTGATTTTGGGGGAATGAGACCTTGTCACGGTTCGCCGCGATCGTTGGCGCGACTTTGTGTCTGGCGGGCGCGAGCCAGGCTAGCGCCCAAGCTTCGCTCTTCTCGCGCGACACGATCTCCGGGATCGTCGACCTGCGCTTGGGCGCGGCCGACGGCGAGACGGCCTGGATCGACGGGGGCCTGGGCAAGGCGCGGTTCGGCGACAACGCCAAGCCGGCGCTGGGCGAAGCCACGATCGTCTGGAACCCGCGCCTGTCGTCGCAGATCGGCGCGGTGATCACCGGCCAAAGCCAGCAGGGCCAGGACCGCGCGGTCGACTTCGGCGAGGCCTACCTCACCTACAGGGGCGATCTCTCGGGCGGCGTGCGGCTGAACGCCCGCGCCGGCCTGATGTGGCCTCCGATCTCGCTGGAGCATGACGGGTTGGAATGGTCGGTTCCCGACACCATCACGCCGTCGGCGATCAACAGCTGGGTGGCCGAGGAGACCAAGGTGGTGGGTCTGGAGGCCACGGCGCGGGGCGCGATCGGCGGTCAGGCCTTGTCGGCGACGGTCGGGGTCTTCACCCACGGCGACACGGCCGGCACCCTGCTGAGTTTCCGAGGCTGGGCGCTGCACGACCTGAAGTCCACGGCCTCTGGCGATTTCCCCCTGCCCCCGCTCAGCCCGTTCATGGTCCGGCGGCAGGCGCCGTTCACAACCTCGATCCGCGAGCTGGACGGCCGCGCCGGGGTCTATGGCCGAGTGGAGTGGCGGCCGAGCTCAAGCTTGGCGCTCGACCTGTTCGCCTATGACAACGACGGCGACCGCACCAGCGTCGACAATCAGGAATGGTCCTGGGAGACGCGGTTCTTCAACCTGGGCGCCCGTTGGGACCTGGATGAAGCCACCCATCTGCGCGCCCAGGCCCTGCAGGGCGAAACCCTGATGGGCTACTCCAACGCCCGTGGCGTGTGGATCGATGTCGGCTTCCAGTCGGCCTATGTGTCGGCGACGCGGGACCTGGGCCCCGGCTCGCTGACCGCGCGGCTGGACCAGTTCTCGACCACGGACCGCACCAACAAGGCGGTCGACAACAATTCCGAGCACGGCTGGGCCGCCCTGGCCGCCTATCGCTGGGACGTGCGGCCCGGCGTGCACATGGTGTTCGAGGCGATGCGGATCGACAGCGACCGTCTCGAGCGCACGCGACTGGGCGAGGCGCCGCAACAGACCCAGACGGTGGTCCAGACGGCGCTTCGCTATCAGTTCTAGGCCCAGGCCTAGAGCGTCTGCGCCACCAGGTGGCCGTCCTTCAGGGCGAAGACGCGGTCCATGTAGCGGGCCAGTTCCATGTTGTGGGTGGCAATCACGGCCGCGACGCCGCGCTGGCGGGCTTGGTCGTAGAGCGCCTGGAACACGGCCTGGGAGTTGGCGGGGTCTAGGTTGCCGGTCGGCTCGTCGGCCAGCAGGAGGCGCGGGCTGTTGGCCAGGGCGCGGGCGATGGCCACACGTTGCTGCTCGCCGCCCGACATCTGGCCCGGCTGGTGCTCCAGGCGGTGCGACAGGCCCAGTTGGTCCAGCATGACCTTGGCCGAGGCCTGGGCCTCGCCCTTCCCCTTGCCCGCGATCATGGCCGGCAGGGCCACGTTGTCCAGGGCGGTGAACTCGGGCAACAGGTGGTGGAACTGGTAGACGAAGCCCACGGTCGACAGCCGCACCTTGGTGCGCTGGCGCTCCGACAGCTTGGAGCAGTCGCGGCCGCCCAGGGCGATGATGCCGGCGTCGGGCTTTTCCAGCAGGCCCGCGGCGTGCAGCAGCGACGACTTGCCAGATCCCGACGGACCGATCAGCCCGACCACCTCGCCCGGATAGACGTCCAGGTCGACGCCGCGCAGGACGTTCAGCGGGCCGGCCTCGGTGACATAGGTGCGCTCGACGCCGCGCAGGGCCAGGACGGGATCACTCATAGCGAAGGGCCTCGACCGGATCGAGCCGCGAGGCCCAGAGCGCCGGCAACAGTGCGGCCAATACGCTGAGGAGCGTCGTGATGGCCACGATCACCCCGACCTCCGTCCAGTCGATCTTGGCCGGGATGTGGGCCAGGAAGTAGATGTCGGCGCTGAACACCGCCGTACCGCTTATCCATTCCACGAAACTCTGGATGGCGGTGATGTTGGCGCAGAACAGCACGCCCAGCAGCAGGCCCGTCAGGGTGCCTGACAAGCCGATCGAGGCGCCCGCCATGACGAAGATCCGCAGGATCGCGCCCTGACTGGCCCCGATGGTCCGCAGGATGGCGATGTCGCGGCTCTTGTTCTTCACCAGCATGACCAGGGCCGAGATGATGTTCAGGGTGGCGATGGCCACGACGATGAACAGGATCAGCCGCATCACCTTGCGCTCGACCTGCAGGGCGTTGAAATAGCTGGCGTTCTTGTCCATCCAATCCTGCACGAACGCGCCGGGACCGCTGGCCTGCTCGATGGCGGGCTTGATCCCCTTGGCCTTGTCCGGATCGTCGACCTTGATCTCCACATAGTCGATCGAGGTGTCGCGCCCGAAGAACAGTTGAGCCTGGGGCAGCGCCATGTAGACGAAGCTCTCGTCGAACTGGCTCATGCCCACGCTGAAGACGCCGCCGACCGTGTAGTCCTTCTCGCGCGTGGAGGTCCCGAACGCGGTGGCGGGGCCGGAGGGCGAGATCAGGGTGATGGCGTCGCCCACCGACAGGCCCAGATTGCGGGCCATCCGATCACCGATCAGCACGATGTCGCCGCCGTACTCGCCCTCGCCGAAGCCGGCCAGCGAGCCCTGCTTGATGTTGGTCGAGATCATCTTCATGCCGCGCAGGTCGGCGGGGGTGACGCCGCGCACGATGGCGCCGGACACCTGGCTGGGGCCGATGACCATGGCCTGGGCCTCGACCATCGGCGCGGCCTGGGTCACGCCGGGCACCGCCTTGATGCGGGCGACGACGCCGGCGCGGTCGGGTCCGTTCAGCAACGGACCCTGGGCGTAGACGTGGCCGTTGAAGCCCAGCAGCCGGCCCAGAAGTTCGGCGCGGAAGCCGTTCATGACGCTCATCACGGTGATCAGGGCGAAGACCGCCAACATCACCGCCGCGAACGAAATGATGGTGATCACCGCCGCGCCGCCGTTCTTGCGCTTGTTGCGCAAGTACCGCCAGGCGACGGTGCGTTCCCAGGTTCCGAACGGACCGGCGCCGAGGGCCATCAGGCGGCGGCCCCAGCCGGCTTCGAGGCGGTCAGGCCGGCCAGCACGTCGGCCAGCGGGGCGCTGTGGCGCTCGCCGGTCTTGCGGTTCTTGATCTCGACCACGCCCTCGGCGATGCCCTTGGGGCCGACGATCAGCTGCCACGGCACGCCGATCAGGTCGGCCGTGGCGAACTTGGCGCCGCCGCGAGCATCGGTGTCGTCGTACAGCGGATCGCGGCCGGCGGCCTTGAGCGCCTTGTAGGCGGTCTCGCAGGCCTCATCGCAGGCGGCGTCGCCCTGGCGCATGTTGATGATGCTGACGTCGAACGGCGCGACGGACTCCGGCCAGATGATGCCGCCCTCGTCGTGGCTGGCCTCGATGATCGCGCCCAGCAGGCGCGAGACGCCAACGCCGTAGCTGCCCATCTGCACCGGCACGTCCTTGCCGTCCGGCCCGGTGACCAGGGCCTTCATCGGCTCGGAATACTTCGTGCCGAACGAGAAGATGTGGCCCACCTCGATGCCGCGCGCCGACAGGCGGTCGCCCTCGGGAATGGCGTCGAAGGCCGCCGCGTCGTGCATTTCCTCGGTGGCGGCGTAGAGCGCGGTGCGCTGGTTCACCAGCGGCTGCAGGTCGCCGTCCCAATCGACGTCCGGACCGGGCGCGGCCATCTCGACCAGGTCCTTGTGGCAGAAGACGGCGCTTTCGCCCGTCTCGGCCAGGACGATGAACTCGTGGGAAAGGTCGCCGCCGATCGGGCCGGTGTCGGCGCGCATCGGTACGGCCTTCAGGCCCATGCGCGAGAACAGGTTCAGATAGGCCACGAACATGCGGTTGTACGACGCGCGCGCGCCCTCGGCGTCGAGGTCGAAGCTGTAGGCGTCCTTCATCAGGAACTCGCGGCCGCGCATCACGCCGAAGCGCGGGCGGCGCTCGTCGCGGAACTTCCACTGGATGTTGTAGAGGTTCTTGGGCAGGTCCTTGTAGCTCTTGACCGAGGCGCGGAAGATGTCGGTGACCACTTCCTCGGCGGTCGGACCGAACAGCAGGTCGCGCTTGTGGCGGTCGGTGATGCGCAGCATCTCGTCCCCATAGGCCTCGTAGCGGCCGCTCTCGCGCCACAGCTCGGCCAGCTGGATGGTCGGCATCAGCAGCTCGACGGCGCCGGCCCGGTCCATCTCTTCGCGAACGATCTGCTCGACCTTCTTGAGCACCTTCAGGCCCAGCGGCAGCCAGGCATAGATGCCCGCCGCCTCCTGGCGGATCATGCCGGCCCGCAGCATCAGCTGGTGCGAGACGATCTGGGCGTCGGAAGGAGCTTCTTTCAGAACGGGCAGGAAATAGCGCGACAGGCGCATGGACGAGACGTCTCCGGGGAACAAGAGCGTGACAGCCGAAAGTGTGAGCGGTTTCGGCGGCCGTCACGCTCCCAATGTTTGAATCCGGCGTTGAGATAGCCGCTTGGGCGTCAGCTTGGCAACGCGCACGGCCAAAAGATGGCTGCGGAGAACGCGTGAAACGAAAATTAGCGGCGCGAAACGAAAAAAAGGCCGCGCGGTCCTCGCGCGGCCTTTGAAGTCATCGTCGGGGAAGACGCCACAGAGCAAGGTCGGAAAAGCCGGCCTCGTGACTCTGAGACTAGGCCCCGAACGACTGTTCGGGGCGCCCGATTGCGCCTGGCCTGACCAGTTGGTGAAAGTCGCCCACGCATTGGGCGAATGCCGGCAAATTTGACGCCGGCCGCCCAAGGCTTGGGCGCCATTTCTATGATCAATAGTTCGCGGGCAGTTCCGGCAGCCTGATCAGGCCGAAATGGATGACCAGCAGCAGCCCCGCCATCACCAGGGCCGAGACCCAGGTGGTGGTGATGAACTTGCGCTTCAGGTTCGGATTGACCGGCGCGCCGGGATCCGCGCCCGGGGGCGGCTCGATTCCCATCTCCCGGAAGGTGCGGTTGCCCAGGGGCAGCACGGCGAACAGCGTGGTCCACCAGATGGTCAGATAGACGGCGATGCAGGTGACGGGACCCATCAGTGCGCTTCTTTCGGGGTTTCCATGAGCTCGACCAGCATGCCGCCCATGTCCTTGGGGTGAACGAAGATGATCAGGGTGCCGTGCGCGCCGATGCGCGGCTCGCCCAGCACGGTGGCGCCCTTGGCGACCAGGGCGTCGCGGGCCTCGTAGATGTTTTCCACCTCGAAGCAGATGTGGTGCTGGCCGCCCTTGGGGTTCTTGGCCAGGAAGCCGTGGATCGGCGACGTCTCGCCGTAGGGCTCGATCAGCTCGATCTGGCTGTTGGGCAGGTTGACGAAGCACACCCACACGCCCTGCTCGGGCATGGCCCACTTGTCGGTATGCGAGGTCGCGCCCAGCAGGTCGCGGTACATCTTCACCGACTCGTCGATGGAGGGCGTGGCGACGCCGACGTGGTTGAGCTTGCCGATCATGCGTTTCAGGTCCTGCGCGTTGCGGGCGCGGACCCGTGGGACCGCGCCTCCTTGTTATTTCTCGACCGTATAGACGACTTCATAGAGCCCCGGCGAGGCGTTTCCGAGGCGCTTGTTGCCCTCGATCCAGCCGCCGGCGTCGAGGGCCTGGAACACGCGGCGCATGGCCGCCCGATCCGTGCACTGCGCGTAATTGACCACGCGGTCGCCATCGAGCTCGCGATGCAGGCTGGCCGACAGCCAGCCCTCGACGCCGCCGGCGACGTGGGCGGCCTCCTTGAGGAAGTCGATCAGGGCGTCCTGGCCGCCAGGCGGGGCGGTGAAGACGTTGATCTGGGTGACGAGGCCGCGATTGGCGACGATGCGAGGCATGGGGTTTCTCCGATTTGGGCCTGGAGAGACGGCCGGATTCCCGCCCGGACACGGCCTCGCCAAGCCCGGCGACGCGTGAGCGCCTGGGCTTGCCGAGGGTCCGGATGGACGGAGGGCCTTGCGGCCTGGCGGGGCTTACCTGACCCGCCGGCTCCTTTTCGACGGGATCAGGCTAGCACGGACGTCAGGAAAACGGCGAGTCCTCGGACGGACCGCGCAACCAGTGGAAGCGTACGGGCATGGCCTGAATCAGCACCATGCCGACCAGGAAGCCGCCCAAATTCGTCTGCCAGACGATGCCGATAATCCCCTGGTTCGAAGCGAGACCGTAGGCCGCGGCCAGAGCCACAATCACTAGATTGGAAATGATCGCCAAGCCGATCTGCTGGAGCACCCCGCGCGAGAACATCGGCGCCAGCTTGGCCTCGCCCGGTCCGGCCAGTCGCGCCACCGCGCCCCACAGGCCGAAGATCGCGCCCGACGCCCCGACCGCCGGGCTGTCGGCCGGCGCCAGCAGCAGGAACATCGCCCCGCCGGCCAGGCCGCAGACCAGGTAGAAAATCAGGAACAGCAGCCCGCCCCAGGCGTCGCGACCGAACCGCTGGGCGATGGCCGGCCCCAGGGCGATCAGGGCCGCGCTGTTCATGGCGATGTGCAGCCAGCCCACATGCAGGAACATGTGGGTCAGCGGCGTCCACCACAGACCGTATTGCAGCGCCGTCTTCGACAGCGCGCCCAGGAGGAAGGGGGTGTTGCCCCAGCCCAGGGCCTCGCCGACCAGCTGGCCCGCGAAGACCAGCCAGATGACGCCGGTCAGCACCATCACCGGCCAGGCCTCGAACCAGAGCATGGCCGGTCCCCTGCCCCACAGCGACTCGCGCTGGGCGCGCTCCTGGGGCGCTTCGGGGGCCGGCGTCTGCTCTTCGTCGCTCATCGCGGTCAGATGCGCAGGACCGTGGTCTCGACCACGGGCTTGCGTTCCCAGATGCGGAAGGCGGCCTTCTTCACGGCCTTGGACAGCGCGCTCTCGATGGCCTCGTCGATCTCGTACTGCTCGTCCTTCAGGCGCTTGAAGGCGCTTTCGGCCTCCTCCGCCAGGTCGTCCAGGGCGTCGTCGAGCGGATATTCGGCGTCGCCGGCCAGGCCGATGCCCCGGACCTGCGGGCCCGAGACGATCTTGTTGCGACCGTCCAGCACGACCGAGACCGCCAGCATGCCGTTGAACGCCGCATGGCGCCGCTCGCGCAAGGCCTCGCCGTTCTCGGGCGTCACCACCCCGCCGTCCACGTAGAGACGGCCGGCCGGCACCTCGTCGATGATCGACGGATGGCCCGGGGCCAGCAGCACCATGTCGCCGTTGCGCGGGGTGACCGCGTGCGGCACCTGCAGGTCCTTGGCGAAGGCGGCGTGCTCGATCAGGTGGCGACGCTCGCCGTGGGTCGGCACGGCGATCTGCGGCCGAGCCCACTGATACATCTGCTTCAGCTCGTCGCGGCACGGGTGGCCGCTGACGTGGATGCCGGGGGTGTCGCGCTCGGTGTGCAGGCGCACGCCGCGGTCGGCCAGCTTGTTCTGCAGGTTGCGGATCGGGATCTCGTTGCCCGGGATCACCCGCGAGCTGAAGACCACGTGGTCGCCGGTCGACAGCTTGACGTGCGGATGGGTGCCTTCGGCGATCCGAGCCAGGGCCGCGCGGGCCTCGCCCTGGCTGCCGGTGCACAGGAACAGCACTTCGTTCTCGGGCAGGTACTTGGCCTGGTCGTCGGTGATGAAGGGCTCCAGGCCCTCAAGCAGGCCCACCGACTTGGCGGCGGCGGCCATGCGGTGCATCGAACGGCCGGCCAGGCACACCTTGCGGCCGTTGGCCTGAGCCGCGCGGATCACGGTGTCCATGCGCGCCACGTTCGAGGCGAAGCAGGCCACGGCGATCTTGCCGGTCAGGCCGGCGATCAGCTTGTTCATCGCCTCGCGCACGCCGGCCTCCGAGCCGGCCTCGCCGTCGACGAAGACGTTGGTGCTGTCGCAGACCATGGCCAGCACGCCCTCGTCGCCCAGCTTGCGGATAGCGTCGATGTCGGTGGCCTCGCCCAGCTGGGGATCGGGATCGATCTTCCAGTCGCCGGTGTGCAGGATCGTGCCCAGCGGCGTCTTGATCGCCAGGCCGTTCGGCTCGGGGATCGAGTGGGTCAGGGTGACCATTTCCAGGTGGAACGGCCCCAGGTCGAAGCTGCCGCTCAGCGGCACCTCGGTGATCTCCACCTCGTCCAGCAGCTTGGCGTCGCGCAGCTTCTCGCGCAGCAGGAAGGCGGTGAAGGGCGTGGCGAAGACGGGCGCCTTCAGGCGCGGCCACAGCCAGTGCACGGCGCCCAGGTGGTCTTCGTGGGCGTGGGTCAGGACGATGCCGAGGATGTCGTCCTTGTAGGCCTCGATGAATTCGGGGTCGGGCAGGATGATCTCGACGCCGGGCGTCGTCTGGTCGCCGAAGGTCACGCCCAGGTCGACGACGATCCACTTGCGATCGTCGGCCGGGCCGTAGCCGTAGAGATTGAAGTTCATGCCGATCTCGTTCGACCCGCCCAGCGGCAGGAAGACGAGCTCGTCTTGGGGAGAAGGCTTGTCGGTATATTTGGTCATTGAGTCTCTAGATGGGTGTTACGGCGATGAATTTCGAGGAGACCACGGATGGTCAGATCTGAATCGAAGTGATCGATGCTGTCGGTCGCGCCCTCGAACAGCGAGGCGACGCCGCCGGTGGCGATCACGGTCATGGGTTCGCCACGCTCGGCCTTGATCCGGGTCACCAGACCCTCGATCAGCGAGATGTAGCCCCAGAAGACGCCCGACTGCATGGCGCTGACGGTGTCGGTGCCGACCACGCGGTTGCGGGCCGGACGCTGGATGGCGATGCGCGGCAGCTTGGCGGCGGCCTCGTGCAGGGCCTGCATGGACAGGTTGATGCCGGGGGCGATGATGCCGCCCTCGAAGGCGCCGTCGGCGGCCACGATGTCGAAGGTGGTGGCCGTGCCGCTGTCGATGACGATCAGCGGGCCGGGATAGACCATGTGCGCGCCCACGGCGTTGACCAGGCGGTCGGCGCCGGCCTCGGACGGCTTGTCGATGCGCACGTCGACGCCCAGCCGGGCGTTCTCGCCGATCACCAACGGTTCGACGTTGAAATAGCGGCGGCACAGGTTGCGCAGGTTGAAGATCGACTGCGGCACTACACTGGAGATGATGCAGGCGTCGATGGCCCGGAAGCCCAGGCCCCGCATCGACAGCAGTTGCGACAGCCAGACCACATATTCGTCGGCCGTGCGCGTGCTCTCGGTGGCCGCGCGCCACTGGGCGATCCATTCGGCGCCATCGTGGATGGCGAACATGGTGTTGGTGTTGCCCTGCTCGATGGCCAGAAGCATCAGGAGGCCCCTCCGAAAAAGACGTCGCCGGCGGTGACCCGCCTCACGTGGCCGTCGGCCTGACGAAGACGCAAGGCGCCGTCGCCGTCCAGCCCTTCGGCGATCCCCTCCAGGGTTTCGGTCCCCAGGCGGGCCACGCACGGCTCGCCCAGGCCGTGGGCGCGGGCGGTCCAGGCGTCGGCGATGGCGGGAAAGCCCAGGCGCGACCAGACGTCGTTCCAGCGCGAAAAGGCCTCGGCCAGCACCTCGACGGCCTCGATGGGCTTGGGCGGCGGCGCGGCCATGTAGGTGGGCAGAGCCGTGGCGGGCCGTTCGCTGTCGATCGGCTTGCGCGACAGATTCACCCCGATGCCGACGGCGATCCAGAGACCTCCGACCGCGTGGGTCCCGGACTCCACCAGTATGCCGCTGACCTTCAGCCCGCCCAACAGCGGGTCGTTGGGCCATTTGAGGCTGACCAGATTGGCGGGGACATAGGCGGCCAGCAGGTCGGCCACCGCCAGGGCGGCGACGAACGAGACCTGGGCGGCCTCGGCCGGCGGCTTGTCGGTGCGGAACAGCAGGGTGGCGGCGAGGTTGCCCTCGCCGGTCTCCCACGCGCGACCGCGCCGGCCGCGACCGGCTGTCTGGCGCAGGCCCAGCAGCCAGACCGGGCCCGCCTCCCCCGCTTCCGCGCGGCGACGGGCCTCGGCGTTGGTCGAGTCGATCTCGTCCAGAACGACGACGGTCGGGACCGCGCCCGTCACGTCACGCGTGGCCAAAGGCCGCCGCTGCGGCCCGGGCGGCCGGATCCAGCCAGACCAGGGCGACCAGCACGATCGGGAACGAGAAGACCGCGGCGGCGAAGCCCACGGCGCGGGCGGTCGGCTGCGGCTTGTCCACGGCGGCGGCCGGGGCGTCGAACCACATCGTCTTGATCAGGCGCAGATAGTAGAACGCCGCGACCACGCTGCCGAGCAGGCCCAGCACCGCCGCCCATTGCAGCAGAACGTCGCCCGAGCCCATGGCCGCGCCGAAGACGTAGAACTTGGCCCAGAAGCCCGAGAACGGCGGCAGGCCCAGGGCCGACAGCGAGAACGCGGTCATGGCCACGGCGATGCCCGGGCGTTCCTTGATCAGGCCGGCCATGTCCTCGATGGTCTCCATCGGCTTGCCGTCGCGCGACAGGGCCTGGAGGCAGGCGAAGAAGCCGGTGACGTCCACCATGTAGAGCGTCATGAACAGCAGCATCGAGTGCAGGCCGGTCTCGCCGCCGGTCGCCACGCCCAGCAGGGCGTAGCCGACATTGGCGATGGAGCTGTAGGCCCACAGGCGCTTGAGATTGCTCTGGGCCAGACCCGCGAAGGCGCCGACGAAGACCGAGGCCAGGGCCGCGATCACCAGGATCTGGCGCCACTGGGCCACCGAATCCGGGAAGGCGTCGCCCAGCACGCGGGCGAACATCATCATGGCCGCCAGCTTCGGCGCGGCGGCGAAGAAGCCGACGACCGGGGTCGGGGCGCCTTCGTAGACGTCCGGAGTCCACATGTGGAACGGCGCGGCCGAGACCTTGAACGCCAGGCCGCAGATCAGGAACACCAGGCCGAACAGCAGGCCCACATTGTGGCCGCCATGGGCGATGGCCGCGATGTCGGCGAAGCGGGTCGAACCGGCGAAGCCGTAGATCAGCGACGAACCGTACAGCAGCAGACCCGACGACAGGGCGCCCAGCACGAAATACTTCAGGCCCGCTTCCGACGACTTGGCGTCGTCGCGGCGGAAGGCGGCCAGGACGTACAGGGCCAGCGATTGCAGCTCGACACCGATATAGAGGCTGATCAGGTCGCCGGCCGAGGCGGTGACGCCCATGCCCAGGGCCGACAGGATCACCAGAACGGCGTATTCGAACTTCTGGTCGCCCTTGGCGGCCAGCCAGCGGTCGCCAAGCACGATGGCGATGGCGCTGAACAGATAGATGGCGACCTTGGCGTAGGTCGCGGCCGCGTCGGCGGCGTAGACGCCGTTGAACGCATGGCCGTGCGGCCCGACCACGGCGGCCACGGCCGCGCCCAGCAGGGCCAGGACGGCCGCGCCGGTGAACACCGGCGAGGTCTTGCGCGAGAAGGCGCCCCAGACCAGCAGCGCCAGGGCCGAGACCCCGAGGACGACTTCGGGAAGGACGAGCGAGAAGTTGTCGGCGAACGTCATGGGGTCCCTCACCCGCCCACGGCGGCGCGCCAGGCGCCGACGAGCCCGTCGACGGACGACGCGGTCAGGTTGAAGATGAGATTGGGATAAACGCCGAGCACCAGGGTGCTGACGATCAGCGGGGTGAAGATCAGGATCTCGCGCTTGTCGAGGTCGGTGATGGTCTGGAGCTCGGGATTGACGATCTCGCCGAACATCACGCGCCGATAGAGGTTCAGCGCGTAGACGGCCGACAGGATCACGCCGGTGGTGGCGACGATCGCCGTCCAGGTCGAGGCCTTGTAGGCGCCCGTCATGGTCAGGATTTCGCCGACGAAGCCCGAAGTGCCCGGCAGGCCGACATTGCCCATGGTGAACAGCATGAACACCGCCGCGTACCAGGGCATGCGGTTGGTGAGGCCGCCGTAGAAGGCGATCTCGCGGGTGTGCATGCGGTCATAGACGACGCCCACGCAGAGGAAGAGCGCGCCGGAGATCACCCCGTGGCTCAGCATCTGGAACAGGGCGCCCTGCTCGCCGGCCGTGTTGCCCGAGAAGATGCCCATGGTCACGAAGCCCATGTGGGCGACCGACGAATAGGCGATCAGCTTCTTGATGTCGGTCTGACGGAAGGCGACCAGCGAGGTGTAGACGATGGCGATCACCGACATCGCGAACACCAGCGGCTGGAACATCTCCGAAGCGTTGGGGAACATCGGCAGGCTGAAGCGCATGAAGCCGTAGCCCCCCAGCTTCAGCAGGATGCCCGCCAGGATCACCGAACCGGCCGTCGGGGCCTCGACGTGGGCGTCGGGCAGCCAGGTGTGGACCGGCCACATCGGCATCTTGACCGCGAAGCTGGCGAAGAAGGCCAGCCACAGCCAGGTCTGCAGCCACGGGGCGAACTTGTAGGTCATCAGGTCGGGGACCGACGAGGTGTGGGCGATGCTGATCATGGCCAGGATGGCCGCCAGCATCAGCACCGAGCCGAGCAGGGTGTAGAGGAAGAACTTGTAGGCCGCGTACACCCGGCGCTTGCCGCCCCAGATGCCGATGATCAGGAACATCGGCACCAGGCTGGCTTCGAAGAACAGGTAGAACAGGATCAGGTCCAGGGCGCAGAACACGCCGACGACCAGCACTTCCAGCAGCAGGAAGGCGATCATGTACTCGACGATGCGCTTCTCGATCGACTGCCAGCTGGCCAGGATGCAGATCGGCAGCAGGAAGGTCGTCAGCAGCACGAACAGCACCGAGATGCCGTCCACGCCCATGCGGTAGTGCAGGCCCGCGAACCAGTTGAGGTCTTCCACGAACTGGAAGCCCGGGTTCTTGGCGTCGAACTGGGCGACCAGCACGACCGAGATCGCGAAGGTGACCAGGGTGGTCGCCAGGGCGATCCACTTGGCGAGATTGTCCGTCTTGGCGTTGTCGCCGTGCAGGGCGCGCGCGCCGAGCAGCAGGACCACGCCGACGAGCGGGGCGAAGGTGGTGAGGCTAAGCAGGCCGGTCATCGATCCGTCCTCAACGGAATGCGTAAAGGGCGAACGTCAGCAGGCCGGCGACGCCGAGCAGCATGACGAAGGCGTAGTGGTACAGGTAGCCGGACTGCAGCTTGCCGGTCCGGCGGCCGACTTCGTAGCTGACGGCGCTGACGCCGTCGGGGCCGAAGCCGTCGATCAGCTTCTGATCGCCGCCCTTCCAGAACAGGTCGCCCAGGAACTTGGCCAGGCGCACGAAGGTGGCCTGATACAGTTCGTCGAAGAACCACTTGTTGTAGAAGAAGACGTACAGCGGGCCGTTGCGGGCGGCCAGCTTCTCGCCCAGCCGCTCGTTGCCCTTCAGCAGGTAGACGTAGACCGCGATCAGCAGGCCCAGGATCGAGGCGATCAGCGGGCTCCACTTCACCCACTCGGCCACTTCGTGGGCCTCGTGCAGCACGTGGTTGGTCGGGGCGTTGTAGATCGCGCCGCGCCAGAACTCTTGCTGGTGGTGGCCGACGAAGAAGTCGACGAACACGAAGCCGGCGGCGACCGCGCCGATCGACAGCACGACCAGCGGGAACAGCATCACCCAGGGGCTCTCGTGCGGCTGGTGATCGTGGCCGTGGCCATGGTCGTCATGCGCATGATCGTCGGCGAGCGGCTCGTCATGGGTCTCGGCGGCGTGGGCGTGATCGTCATGGCCATGGGCGTCATGGGCGTGGTGGTCGTCGTGACCCCAGCGGGCCTTGCCGTTGAAGGTGAAGAAGGCCAGGCGCCAGGAATAGAACGAGGTCAGGCCGGCCACCAGCACGCCGATCACCCAGGCGAACAGCGCGGTGGAGTTATGCTCGCCCGCGGCGAAGGCCGCCTCGATGATGGTGTCCTTGGAGTAGAAGCCGGCGAAGCCCAGGTGCAGCGGCGGGAAGCCGAGGCCCGTGATGGCGATCGTGCCGATGGTCATGGCGATGAAGGTCACCGGCAGCAGCTTGGCCAGGGCGCCGTACTTCCGCATGTCCTGCTCGTGGTGCATGCCGTGGATCACCGAACCGGCGCCCAGGAACAGCAGCGCCTTGAAGAAGGCATGGGTGAACAGGTGGAACATCGCCGCCTGGTAGGCGCCGACGCCGGCCGCGAAGAACATGTAGCCCAGCTGCGAACAGGTCGAATAGGCGATCACGCGCTTGATGTCGTTCTGGGTCAGGCCAACCGTGGCGGCGAACAGGGCCGTCACCGCGCCGATCACCGTGACGATGTTCTTGGCGACAGGCGCGTATTCGAACATCGGCGACAGCAGGCACAGCATGTAGACGCCGGCGGTCACCATGGTGGCCGCGTGGATCAGGGCCGAGACAGGGGTCGGGCCTTCCATGGCGTCCGGCAGCCAGGTGTGCAGGAAGAACTGCGCCGACTTGCCCATCGCGCCGATGAACAGCAGGAAGCAGGCGATGTCGACCAACGGGAAGGTGTGGCCGGCGAACTCCCAGGTGCGCGAGGCGCCCGAGGCGATCAGCGGGAAGATTTCGTGGAACTGGATCGTGCCGAACGCCCAGAAGGTGGTCATGATGCCCAGGGCGAAACCGAAGTCGCCCACGCGGTTCACGACGAACGCCTTGATGGCCGCGGCGCTGGCCGAGGGCTTCTTGAACCAGAAGCCGATCAGCAGGTACGAGGCCAGGCCCACCCCTTCCCAGCCGAAGAACAGCTGCATGAAGTCGGCGGCGGTGACCAGCGCCAGCATGGCGAAGGTGAAGAGCGACAGGTACGCGAAGAAGCGCGGCTTGCTGTCGTCCTCGGCCATGTAGCCCCAGGAATAGATGTGCACGAGGGCCGAGACCGTCGTCACCACGATCAGCATGGTCGCCGACAGGGCGTCGATGCGGATGGACCAGTTGGAGACGAAGTCGCCCACGTGGATGAAGGGCAGCAGGGTGACCGTGAAGGCCTCCATGTGACCCCAGGTCCA
This sequence comes from Caulobacter sp. GW821-FHT09B08, assembly GCF_059418225.1. Classification (NCBI taxonomy): domain Bacteria; kingdom Pseudomonadati; phylum Pseudomonadota; class Alphaproteobacteria; order Caulobacterales; family Caulobacteraceae; genus Caulobacter; species Caulobacter sp. GW821-FHT09B08. The sequence goes on from NZ_JBWKPL010000006.1 coordinate 66,807, forward strand.
CTGGCTGAAGGTGTACCAGCTGAGCGCGCAGGCCAGGATCAGGCCGCCCGTGGTGACCGCTTGCGAGGCCACGTTGCCGATCCGGCGACCGAACAGGCCGGCGATGATGGCGCCGACCAGCGGCGCGAAGCAGAGGATGGTGACGAGAGTCTGCACTGCGATCAGCCCTTCATCACGCTGGCGTCGTCCACGGCGATGTCGCCGCGGTTACGGAAGAAGGTCACCAGGATGGCCAGGCCGACGGCGGCTTCGGCCGCGGCGACGGTCAGCACGAACATGGCGAAGATCTGGCCCGTGACGTTGTGCAGGTAGACCGAGAAGGCCACCAGGTTGATGTTCACCGCCAGCAGGATCAGCTCGATCGACATCAGGATGACGATGATGTTCTTGCGGTTCACGAAGATGCCGAACACCCCGATCGTGAACAGGATCGCGGCGACGACGAGATAGTGCGACAGGCCGATCATTCGCTGATCCCCTCGCCCGGCTTGATCTGCACGAGTTCCATCCCGGTCTTAGGCGTGCGGGCGTTCTGCTTTTCGATGTTCTGGCGCTTGACGCCCGGCTTGTGACGCAGGGTCAGGACGATGGCCCCGATCATGGCGACCAGCAGCACCAGGCCCGCCAGTTGGAAGAAGAAGATGTAGTCGGTGTAGAGCACCCGACCGATGGCCTCGGTGTTGGGCACGCCCGCCGGCGAGGCCATCGGGCCGCTCAGTTTGGACGCCGCGCCGTCGGTGGCCACCTTCACGGCGATCATGATCATCTCGAGCGTCAGCACCCCGGCCACGATCGCGCCGATCGGCAGGTACTGGGCGAAGCCCTGTCGCAGCTCGGCGAAGTCCACGTCGAGCATCATCACGACGAACAGGAACAGCACCGCCACCGCGCCCACATAGACGACGATCAGCAGCATCGCCAGGAACTCCGCGCCCAGCAGGACGAAGAGGCCGGCGGCCGAGAAGAAGGCGGTGATCAGGAAGAGCACCGAGTGCACGGGGTTCTTGGCCGAGACGACGAGAAGACCCGCCACCACGGTCGCTACCGCGAGCAAATAGAAAGCTATCGCCTGCAAGGCAGGTGCTCCCCTAGAAAACCATAAAACAACGACGTGCCGGACGGCCCGCCGCCAACCCTCGGAATCGCGACCCGTCCTTTAGCGGTAGGGCGCGTCCAACTCCAGATTCTTCGCGATCAGCCGCTCCCAACGGTCGCCGTTGTCGAGCAGCTTTTCCTTGTCGTAGTAGAGCTCTTCGCGCGTCTCGACCGCGAACTCGATGTTCGGGCCCTCGACGATGGCGTCCACCGGGCAGGCCTCCTGGCACAGGCCGCAGTAGATGCACTTGACCATGTCGATGTCGTAGCGGGTCGTGCGGCGGCTGCCGTCGTCGCGCGGCTCGGCCTCGATGGTGATGGCCTGCGCCGGGCAGATGGCCTCGCAAAGCTTGCAGGCGATGCAGCGCTCTTCGCCCGACGGATAGCGACGCAGGGCGTGCTCGCCCCGGAAGCGCGGCGACTGGGGGCCGCGCTCGTTCGGATAGATCACGGTCTTCTTGGGCGCGAGCATGTACTTCATGCCCAGGCCGAAGGCGCCCGCGAAATCGAGCAGGGCCACGCCCTTGACCGCCTGTGTGATGCGCTGGAACACCAGAGCTCTCCTAACACTTCTCTTTTGGGAAGTGACGCGCGTCTCTTCCCGCTTCGATCTGTCCCCGGCGGATGGCCTGCCGGTTGATGCATTCCTTGGTCGCGGCGTCCTCCTTTCGGCGGGCCTCGACCTGTTCGTCCAGGGAACCGGTCCGCGGCGGCGGCAGGCTCCTTGGCTGTTCCCATAGGGCGCATCCGGACAGAGCGATCATCGCGACCGTTCCGACCAGAAGCGCGCCCCGCGTCATTTGCCCGACCTCGGGATGACGCAGGTGTAGTTGCCCAGCTGGGCGGGGTCGCCCCCGTCCTGCTTGGCCTCGATCTTTCCGCCGTCGGCGGCGCACTTGTCGCTCGCCCGCCGCAGCTCGTCGTAGCTGACCACGCCGCGCCCCAGCGAGTACGACGTCTTGGCCGAGGCCACGTCGTCGGTCGCGCAGGCCGTCAGGGCCAGGCCCGTCACGGCCAGGAGGGCGGCTCGGCCGATCACCCCTGGATCCCGAACACGCGCCAGGCCGAGACCAGCATCACCAGCACCAGCGACATCGGCAGGAACACCTTCCAGCCCAGCCGCATCAGCTGGTCGTAGCGGTAGCGAGGCACGATGGCCTTGGCCATGGCGATCATGAAGAACCAGAAGCAGATCTTGGCGTAGAACACCAAGGCCAGCAGGAAGTTGACCAGGAACGGCGGCCAGCCGGCGGTGAAGCCGATCGGGAAGCCCGGGTTCCAGCCGCCGAAGAACAGGACGCTGATCATCGCGCACATCAAGACGATGTTCGAATACTCGGCGACCATGAACAGCAGGTACGGGGTCGAGCTGTATTCAACCTGGTAGCCGGCCACGAGTTCGGATTCGGCTTCGGGAAGGTCGAACGGCGGGCGGTTGGTTTCGGCCAGGGCCGAGATGAAGAACATGCCCATGGCGATGACCATCACCGGCAGCAGGATGATGTTCTTCAGGCCGTGGCCGCCGAACACGTTCCAGTTCCAGATCCAGCCCGACTGCTGCTCGACGATGGAGCTGAGGTTCATGGTGCCGGCCAGCAGGATCACCGTGATGATGATCAGGCCGATCGACACTTCGTACGACACCATCTGCGCCGCCGAGCGCAGCGCGCCCAGGAACGGGTACTTCGAGTTCGAAGCCCAGCCGCCCATGATGATGCCGTAGACGCCCAGCGAGCTCATCGCCAGCAGGTACAGAATGCCGACGTTCAGGTTGGAGACCACCCAGCCCGGGGCGAACGGCACTACGGCCCAGCCCACGAAGGCCAGGATCAGGCTCAGCAGCGGGGCCAGCAGGAACACGGCCTTGTCGGCGCCGGCCGGGATGATGATCTCCTTCAGCACGAACTTGAAGAAGTCGGCGAAGGACTGCAGCAGGCCGAAGGGACCGACGACGTTCGGGCCTTTGCGCATCTGCACGCCGGCCCAGATCTTGCGGTCGGCCAGCAGCAGGAAGGCCAGGCTCAGCAGCACCCAGATCACGACCAGCAGGATCCCGCCGGTGGTCAGCAGGGTCCAGGTCACGGCGGGGTTGGAGAAGAATTCGCTCACCGGCCTACTCCGCCGCGATCTTGGCGGCGCCCGAAACCGTGGCCGCGCATTCGGCCATGGTCACGCTGGCGCGCGCGATGGGGTTGGTCAGGTGGAAGGCCTTGATCGGGCTTTCGAACGGCGCGTCCGACAGCTCGCCCTCGCCGCCCAGGCCCGACAGGTCGAACGCGGTCGGGATCGAGCCCGGCGCGAAGTCGATCTGGCCGAAGGTGGGGTGATCGGCGAACAGCTTGGCCCGCAGCTGGTCCAGGCTGTCATAGGGCAGCTTGGCGCCGACATATTCGGACAGGGCCCGCAGGATCGACCAGTCTTCCTTGGCGTCGCCCTTAGGGAACACCGCCCGCTCGCCCATCTGAACGCGGCCTTCGGTGTTCACATAGAGGCCGTTCTTTTCGGTATAGGCCGCGCCCGGCAGGATGACGTCGGCCTTGTGGGCGCCGGCGTCGCCGTGGGTGCCCAGGTACACCTTGAAGGCGTCCGAAGCGGCGGTCTCGCACTCGTCGGCGCCCAGCAGGAACAACACGTCCAGCGCGCCCGGCTTCAGCATTTCCGAGGTCGACAGACCGCCCTCGCCCGGGATGAAGCCCAAGTCCAGACCGGCCACGCGGGCAGCGGCGGTGTGCAGCACGTTCCAGCCGTTCCAGCCGTCGCGGACGACCTTGAAGGTCTTGGCCACGGCGGCGGCGGCCTTCAGCACGGCGGCGCCGTCGGCGCGGGTCAGGGCGCCCTGGCCGATGATGATCGCCGGACGTTCGGCGTTCTTCAGGGCGGTGACGAAGTCGCTCTTGGACTTGGACAGGCCCGACAGGCTCTTGGTCCCCGCGCCCAGGTAGTCGTAGTCGAAGGTCAGGTCGGCCTGTTCGCCGATCACGCCGAAGCGGGTCTTGCCGGCGATCCACTGCTTGCGGAAGCGGGCGTTCAGGACCGGGGCCTCGAGGCGCGGATTGGCGCCGACGAACAGCACCACGTCGGCGTTCTCGATGCCGGCGATGGTCGAATTGAACAGCCAGCTTTCGCGCGGGCCCTGGCCCAGGGTCGAGCCGTCCTGGCGGGCGTCCAGGTTCTTCACGCCCAGGGCGGTGAAGAGGTCCTTGGTGGCCTTCAGGCTTTCGGCGTCCTGCAGGTCGCCGGCGATGACGCCGACGCGGTCGGCCGGAGCCGCCTTGATCTTCTCGGCCACGGCCGCGAAGGCCTGGGCCCAGGTCGCCGGTTGCAGCTTGCCGCCGACGCGGACGTACGGACGGTCCAGACGCTGACGCTGCAGGCCGTCGACGGCGTAGCGCGTCTTGTCCGAGATCCACTCTTCGTTGACGTCCTCGTTGACGCGCGGCAGCACGCGCAGGACGGCCGCGCCGCGCGCATCGACGCGGATGGCCGAGCCCAGGGCGTCCATGACGTCCACGCTCTCGGTCTTCTTCAGCTCCCAGGGCCGCGCCTCGAAGGCGTAGGGCTTGGAGGTCAGGGCGCCGACCGGGCACAGGTCGATGACGTTGGCGGAAAGCTCCGACGTTACGGCCGCGCCCAGATAGGTCGTGATTTCAACGTCTTCACCGCGCGAGATCAGGCCGATCTCCGGCGAGCCGGCCACCTCGGTGATGAAGCGGACGCAGCGCGTGCACTGGATGCAGCGCGTCATCACGGTCTTGATGAGCGGACCCATGGCCTTCTCTTCGACCGCGCGCTTGTTCTCTTCGTAGCGGCTGTCGTCGCGGCCATAGCCCATGGCCTGGTCCTGCAGGTCGCACTCGCCGCCCTGGTCGCAGATCGGGCAATCCAGCGGGTGGTTGATGAGCAGGAACTCCATCACCCCTTCGCGGGCCTTCTTGACCATCGGGGTCTTGGTGAAGATCTCCTGGCCGTCGCCGGCCGGCAGGGCGCACGACGCCTGCGGCTTGGGCGGGCCGGGCTTCACCTCGACCAGGCACATGCGGCAGTTGCCGGCGATGCTCAGGCGCTCGTGATAGCAGAAGCGCGGGATCTCTTCCCCGGCCAGTTCCGCCACTTGCAGAACCGTCATGCCGGGTTCGAACTCGACCTCGACGCCGTTGACCTTGGCGATAGGCATAATCGTTACTCCGCCGCGATCAGCTTGGCGCCCTGCACGTGCAGGCGACCGCTACGATAGGATGCGATCCGGTCTTCCACCTCGTGGCGGAAGTGACGGAACAGGCCCTGGATCGGCCAGGCGGCCGCGTCGCCCAGGGCGCAGATGGTGTGACCTTCGACCTGGGTCGTGACGTCCAGCAGGGTGTCGATCTCTTTCGGATCGGCCTCGCCGGTGGCCATGCGCTCCATGACCCGCCACATCCAGCCGGTGCCTTCGCGGCACGGCGTGCACTGGCCGCAGCTCTCGTGCTTGTAGAAGTACGACAGGCGGGCGATGGCGCGGACCAGGTCGGTGGACTTGTCCATGACGATGACGGCGGCGGTGCCTAGGCCCGAGCGCAGGTTGCGCAGGGCGTCGAAGTCCATAGGCAGGTCTTCGCACTGCTCGGCGGGGATCATCGGCACGGACGAGCCGCCCGGGATCACGGCCTTCAGGTTGCCCCAGCCGCCGCGAATGCCGCCGCAGTGGTCTTCCATCAGCTGGCGGAACGGGATGCTCATCGCCTCTTCGACGTTGCAGGGCAGGTTCACGTGCCCGCTGACGCAGAAGAGCTTGGTGCCGGCGTTGTTCGGACGACCGAAGCCCGCGAACCAGCCCGCGCCGCGACGCAGGATCGTGCCGGCGACGGCGATGCTCTCGACGTTGTTGACGGTGGTCGGCATGCCGTAGAGGCCCGCGCCGGCCGGGAACGGCGGCTTCAGGCGCGGCTGGCCCTTCTTGCCTTCCAGGCTTTCCAGCAGGGCCGTCTCTTCGCCGCAGATATAGGCGCCGGCGCCGTGGTGGACGTAGAGGTCGAAGTCCCAGCCGTGGACGTTGTTCTTGCCGATCAGCTTGGCCTCGTAGGCCTGCTTGATGGCTTCTTCCAGAACCTCGCGCTCGCGGACATATTCGCCGCGAATGTAGATGTAGCAGGCGTGGGCCAGCATGGCGCGCGAGGCGATCAGGCAGCCTTCGATCAGGAGGTGCGGGTCATGCCGCATGATCTCCCGGTCCTTGCAGGTGCCCGGCTCGGACTCGTCGGCGTTGACGACCAGGTAGTGCGGACGACCGTCCTTCACTTCCTTGGGCATGAACGACCACTTCAGGCCGGTGCCGAAGCCCGCCCCGCCCCGGCCGCGCAGGCCGGAGTTCTTCATGTTGTCGATGATCCAGTCGCGACCCGCGTCCAGGATGTCCTTGGTGCCATTCCAGCAGCCGCGCTTCTTCGCGCCCTCGAGACCCCAATCCTGGAGACCGTAGAGGTTCGTGAAGATGCGGTCCTTGTCTTCGAGGATACCGACCATGACTCAGCTTTGCGGATCGAATGGATGGGCGCGCACATAGCGCGTCCGACGAATGATGACATAGGCGAAAAGCGACCATGAGACGCCTATCACCAGGAAAGAGACCGGGACGGCCCAGGCGGGCGATCCGGGAACCTGACGCCCCCAGATCAGGAGCAGGGCCCCGATCAGCGAGCCGACCAGGCCGGCCATGCGCTCGGTCCGGTAAAGGCCACGAATGGTCTTCACATAGGCCACGCGCTTTTGGAGGAGTTGCGGATCGTCGGTCATGACGCCCTGCCCTCCTCGTCCTGCTTGGCGGCCTTCATCCAGCCCAGGATGAACCAGATCTGCGCCCCCAGGCCGACGGCGATGGCGACCAGGAACACCGGCATCAGCCAGTCGATCTTGGCGGCCACGTAGCCGACGATCGCCACGCCGGCCAGCACGAAGCAGACCGCGTCGATGGCGAACATCGCGGTCAGTCGCTTCTTCTGGATGGCGTCGGCGTGTTGCATCAGGCGGCGGGCTCCGCCTTGGCCTTCTTGGGCTTCTCGGGCAGGTTGGGGATCTTGATCTTCTTGGCCGCCGAACCGTCGTACAGCTTCGGATCGGTCAGGGTGTGGATCGCGCCCTTGGGCTCCGACGCGCCGCGACCGTCATAGCTGCCCGGCTTGGGCGACTTGCCGGCGGCGAAGTCGTCGAGGATTGCGCTGAGGCTCTCCGGCGTCAGGTCCTCGTAGTAGTAGTCGTTGATGGCGGCCATCGGCGCGTTGCAGCACGCGCCCAGGCACTCGACCTCTTCCCAGCTGAACTTGCCGTCGGCCGAGACCTCGTGGGCCTCGCCGATCTTGGCCTTCAGCACGGCCTTCAGGTCCAGCGCGCCGCGCAGCTGGCACGGCGTGGTGCCGCACAGCTGGACGAAGGCGACCTTGCCCACCGGCTGCAGCTGGAACATCACGTAGAAGGTGGCGACTTCCAGCACGCGGATGACCGGCATCGCCAATTGCTTGGCGATCTCCTGGATGGCGGGCTCGGAGATCCAGCCTTCCTGCTTCTGGGCCAGCCAGAGCATCGGGATCACGGCCGACTGCTTGCGCTCGGCGGGGTACTTGGCTTTCCACCAGTCGGCCTTGGCCTGGCTTTCCTTCGAGAAGGCGAAGCTGGCCGGCTGTTCCTTGGCGAGACGGCGAACACTCATCGGGCGAAATCCACGCGGACGATCTTGTCGTCCTTGAAGGTGTAGATGGCGGCGACCTGGAACGGCGCGTCGCCGTTGCCGCGGTCGACATGTTCATGGTCGATCACGTTGGCGCCGACCACGACGCGGTTCAGAAGCTTGGCGTTGTTCTTGGGGAACTCAGCGAAGGTCTTGGCGTAGAAGGCCCGATAGGCCTCGATACCGGTGCGCGACACGTCGCCGTTCAGCGTCGCCACGACGACGTCGTCGGCGAAGTGGGCGCAGTGGGCGTCCAGGTCCTGGGCGTTGTAGGCGTCGAGTTGCGCCTGGGCGATGGCTTCCAGGCTCACCGGTCGACCTCGCCGAACACGATGTCGAGCGAGCCCAGGATTGCCGACACGTCGGCCAGCTGGTGGCCGCGGTTCATCCAGTCCATCGCCGCCAGGTGCGAGAAGCCCGGAGCCTTGATCTTGCAGCGATACGGCTTGTTGGTGCCGTTCGACACCACATAGACGCCGAACTCGCCCTTAGGGGCCTCGACCGCCGCATAGACCTCGCCTTCCGGCGTGCGGAAGCCTTCGGTGTAGAGCTTGAAGTGGTGGATCAGGGCTTCCATCGAGCGCTTCATCTCGGCGCGACGCGGCGGGGCCACCTTGTTGTCCTCGGTCATCACCGGGCCCGGCGTGGCGCGCAGCATGGCCACGGCCTGCAGGATGATCTTGGTGGACTCGCGCATCTCCTGCATGCGGCACAGATAGCGATCGTAGCAGTCGCCGTTCTTGCCCAGCGGGATGTCGAACTCGAAGTCGTTGTAGTTCTCGTAGGGCTGGCTGCGGCGCAGGTCCCAGGCGATGCCCGAGCCGCGCACCATCACGCCCGAGAAGCCCCAGGCCAGGGCGTCTTCCTTGGTCACCACGCCGATATCGACGTTGCGCTGCTTGAAGATGCGGTTGTCGGTGATCAGGCCTTCGATGTCGTCGCAGATCTTGGGGAAGGCCTTCGCCCACTTCTCGATGTCGTCGATCAGCGACGGGGTCAGGTCCTGGTGGACGCCGCCCGGACGGAAATAGTTGGCGTGCAGGCGAGCGCCGCAGGCGCGCTCGTAGAACACCATCAGCTTCTCGCGCTCCTCGAAGCCCCAGAGCGGCGGCGTCAGGGCGCCCACGTCCATGGCCTGGGTCGTCACGTTCAGCAGGTGGTTCAGCACCCGGCCGATCTCGCAGAACAGCACGCGCACGATCTGGCCGCGCTTGGGCACTTCGACGCCCAGCAGCTTCTCGATGGCCAGGCAGAACGCATGCTCCTGGTTCATCGGCGCCACGTAGTCGAGGCGGTCGAAGTACGGGATGTTCTGGAGGTAGGTGCGGGCCTCCATCAGCTTCTCGGTGCCGCGATGCAGCAGGCCGATGTGCGGATCGACGCGCTCGACAATCTCGCCGTCCAGCTCCAGCACCAGGCGCAGCACGCCGTGCGCGGCCGGGTGCTGCGGGCCGAAGTTGATGTTGAACTTGCGCACCGGGGTTTCCGGCACGGCCGGAAGCGACGGGGCGTCGTGGAAGAAGTCGGTCGCCGCTGCGGGCGAGTTTTGGCCGGTCATGGTTCCTGGCCTTCCTTACGCGGCTCGATGCTGAGCGAAACGATCAGTCCTGCCATCAGCAGGACGACGCCCAGCAGCGTGATGATGGTGGTGGCGACGCTCCAGGACTGGCTGATCGCCGCCTGCGACAGCGGCAGGGCCAGCAGCACCGAAGCCGCGCCGAGCAAGGCGCTGCGCAGCTCGGCGACCGTCATGCGCCGGATGCTGGCGCCGACCGCCAAGGTGATGACCGAGATCATGATCGCCACGCCCAGCGCCCGGTTCTGATCCGGCGAGATCACCGGCGCCTTCGTGAACCAACCGGTCAGCCGCATGCCGATCGACATGAGAAAGGCGGCCGAGAACGAGACCAGAAAGAACGCGGTGGCGGAACGGAACGTCGGCCGGCGTAGAGCCATGATTATGCATCCCCTGCTCGCTTCTCAGCTTTCTCGTCGCCGGGGAGCGCATACTTCGCGCCTTCCCAGGGCGAGAGGAAATCGAACGCACGGAACTCGGTAATCTTCACAGGCTCGTAAACGACGCGCTTGAGCTCGTCGTCGTAACGGACCTCCACATAACCCGTCATCGGGAAGTCCTTCCGCAGCGGGTGGCCGTGGAAGCCGTAGTCGGTCAGGATCCGTCGCAGGTCGGGGTGACCGTCGAAGAAGATCCCGTACATGTCGAACGCCTCGCGCTCGAACCAGTCGGCCACCGGGAACACCGGCGTGGCGCTGGGAACGGCGCTGTCCTCGTCGGTCTGGACCTTGAAGCGGACGCGATGGTTCTTCACCAGCGACAGCAGGTGATAGACGACGTCGAACCGGCGCTCGCGTTCCGGATAGTCCACGCCCGTCAGGTCCACCAGCTGGTGGAAGCGGTAGTCGGGATGGTCGCGCAGATAGGTCAGCGCCTGGACCACCCGGTTGGACGGGCCCAGCAGGTTCAGCTCGCCGAACGCCACGTGCCAGGCGGTGATCGCGCCGGCCGAATTGGCGACGATGGCTTGGCCCAGGGCTTCCAGGGGCGACAGGGCCGGAACTTCGGCCTCGGTGGCGGTAACGTCGGTCATCGCTCGATCGTCCCCGTGCGACGGATCTTCTTCTGGAGCTGCAGCACGCCGTAGACCAGGGCCTCGGCGGTGGGCGGGCAGCCCGGCACGTAGATGTCGATCGGCACCACGCGGTCGCAGCCGCGCACGACGCTGTAGCTGTAATAGTAGTAGCCGCCGCCGTTGGCGCAGCTGCCCATCGAGATGACGTAGCGAGGCTCGGGCATCTGGTCGTAGACCTTGCGCAGAGCCGGGGCCATCTTGTTGGTCAGGGTGCCGGCGACGATCATCACGTCCGACTGGCGCGGGCTGGCGCGCGGCGCGAAGCCGTAGCGCTCCAGGTCGTAGCGCGGCATGGCCGAGTGCATCATCTCGACGGCGCAGCAGGCCAGGCCGAACGTCATCCACATCAGCGAGCCGGTGCGCGCCCAGGTGATCAGGTCGTCGGCGGCCGCCATGACGAAGCCCTTGTCGGCCAGCTGGCCCGACAGACCGTCGAAATAGGGGTCGTGCAGCTTGGGATCATAGCCTTGCACCGTCGAACGCGCGGCAGAGCCGGCGGGAACGAGGGTCGAGCTGGGAGCCGAGCCGGTGGGGGGAACGATCACTCCCATTCGAGGGCGCCCTTCTTCCATTCGTAGATGAAGCCGACAGTCAGGACGCCGAGGAAGGTCATCATCGACCAGAAGGCGAAGGCGGCCACGTCGTGCGGCAGCTTCATCAGCGAAACGGCCCACGGGAACAGGAAGGCCACTTCCAGGTCGAAGATGATGAACAGGATCGAGACCAGATAGAACCGAACGTCGAACTTCATGCGCGCGTCGTCGAAAGCGTTGAAGCCGCATTCGTAGGCGGACAGCTTTTCCGGGTCCGGCGCCTTGGGCGCGAGCACCGCGGCGGCGAGGATGAAGGCGATGCCGATAACCGCCGCGATCCCTAGGAAGATCACGATCGGCAGATACTGGAGAAGGAAGGCGTTCATGACAGCCCTTGGCTTGAATCGAGCGGGTTGTAACGCAGTGTCGCCAAGGCTTCAAACGCCTGCGGCACATTGAGAAACGGTCGCAACTAGCATCCGCTTACCTAACGTCGATCCGTGGAAACAGAACGACGCCGCGCAACTCTCAAACAGCCCCTCGCCGCGCCGTTCCAGGGCCGATCCGGAAGAAATTACCCACGCTCCAGGCACGTTTTGTCGCTTCTTCGATATGGCCGTTGACACGAGTCTTCGCCCGACATATCAGACGCCCCTCGCCGCACGGCGGGTCGCACTTCGCTTCGGCGGAGCCTGATGCGGATGTAGCTCAGTTGGTTAGAGCGCCGGCCTGTCACGCCGGAGGTCGCGGGTTCAAGTCCCGTCATTCGCGCCACCTTCCCTGAAGTTGGCCGCACCCACCGTAAAGCGTACCGCGCTGGACATCGGTTCACGCCCGACGCGGATGTAGCTCAGTTGGTTAGAGCGCCGGCCTGTCACGCCGGAGGTCGCGGGTTCAAGTCCCGTCATTCGCGCCACCTTCCCAAAATCTAAATCCATGGCTTCCCGGGTAATCGGCTATGACGATTGGGGCCAGACGAGCTCGGGCAGCTGACAACAGCAAAAATTGTCTCGTGCAAATTCAACATGCAGAAAAGTGGCGGGTCTCCAACCATCCAGCCTTTTGCAAACAGAAATTCGAAGATACCGGGCTGAACCACCGTCCATCGTTTTCTGCGGATACCAGGCCAGACCGAAGCTGCAGCGACGAAATTCTGAGAAATCTCTTGACCCGGACCTGAAATCCAAACCGTTTGAAATTTCTTTATTCTATATCGCCAACCATATCGTAGACAAAATAACCCGAATGCTGTTTTCGTAACAATAGTTTTTATCCTTTCAATTTCCGGCTCCAACATGATCCGTCCATCCTCAGCAACTGAAAGCGCATTGGAAATCCGGTCGTCTAGGTAGGGAGAGGACTCAAGCGCCCTATCGACTGCACCTCCAGGCTTTAGCTTTTCCTGTAGATGTTCACGATGCCCAACTTGCGCTAGAACGATTGCTAAATATTGCTCGTCTAACGACCACGATTTGTTGCAATCATTGCACGCAGGGACTGTTTTAAGATTTTGAGGCCAGGGCTGTTCCAGTATGGCCTTGGGCGGGACGTGATCTCTCGTGCCAGCAAATCGAGCACAATAAACGCACCAATTCGTTCGCCCACGACCTTTCCGAGGTTTCTGCCCGCCTTCAAAGGGAAGGAGATACTGCGTCATAGCTATCACGCGCGGTTGGCGTCCCGGTTTTCTGCCGAGAATCACGTTCAGCGCTTTGCGCGTCTTATTCAATAGAATCGCGGAATCGGTCCCGGATGCGGGGTCGGCGCGTCGAACTCGAAGAACTCCTCGTCGACATAGCACCAGCCCCAGCCCTCCGGCGGGTCGTAGCCCTCGATGATCGGGTGGCCCGTCGCCTTGAAGTGCTTGGTGGCGTGCTTGTTCTTCGACTGGTCGCAGCAGCCGACATGCCCGCAGGTCCGGCAAAGCCGCAGGTGCAACCAGCGATCGCCCGTCTGCAGGCACTCCTCGCAGCCGGCCGTGCCCGGCGTCACGTCCAGGATCTGGTCCAGGTGGGTGCACTTGAGAGCCATGACCGCCTCCGCTTGATCCAGGCTGATTCCTGCCTCGGCGACGGTCTCGCGGCTAGAACGAACCTGTCGCCTTGAGGTTCGCCGGTGGCGTTCCGATCTAGCGTGCATGTCGCACGCTCATCCCCTGCCCTTTTCCGTCCTCGACCTGGCGCCCGTTCCGCAAGGAACCGCCGTCGGCCAGGCCCTGCACAACAGCCTCGACCTGGCGCGTCACGCCGAAAGGCTGGGCTATCACCGCTACTGGCTGGCCGAGCACCACAACATGCCCGGCATCGCCAGCGCCGCCACCGCCGTGGTCATCGGCCACGTGGCGGCCGGCACCTCGACGATTCGGGTCGGCTCGGGCGGGGTCATGTTGCCCAACCACGCGCCGCTGATGGTGGCCGAGGCCTTCGGCACCCTGGCGGCGCTGCATCCCGGTCGCATCGACCTGGGCCTGGGCCGCGCGCCCGGCACCGACCAGCCCACCATGCGGGCCCTGCGCCGCTACATGGGCGCGGTCGACAACTTCGCCCAGGACGTCGTGGAGCTGCAGGCCTGGTTCAAGCCGGCCCAGCCTGGCCAGGCGGTGCGGGCCGTGCCCGGCGAGGGCCAAGACGTGCCGTTGTGGCTGCTGGGCTCCAGCACCTACAGCGCCCAGCTGGCCGCCGCCCTGGGCCTGCCCTTCGCCTTTGCCGCCCACTTCGCGCCGGACCAGTTGATGGACGCCATCGCCATCTATCGGCGCACGTTCAAGCCGTCCGAAGCCCTGGCCCAGCCCTATGTCCTGGTCTGTATCGGGGTCTGCGCGGCCGAGACCGACGAGGAGGCCCGCCGGCTGTTCACCTCGACCCAGCAGCAGTTCGTAGCCCTACGGCGCGGCAATCCGGGCCTGCTGCCCCCGCCTGTCGACGACATCCGCGACGTGGCGTCCGAATCGGAATTGGCGGGCCTGGACCACACCTTCCGCTACGCGGCGATCGGTTCGCCCGACACGGTTCGCGCCAAGATCCAGAAGGTGCTGGACGCCACCGGCGCCGACGAGCTGATGGCCGCCTCGCAGATCCACGATCACGGCGCGCGGCTGCGGTCCTACGAGATCCTGGCCCAGGTGCGGGGCGAACTGACCCAGGCGGCCGCCTGACCTACTGGGTCAGCGAGACCTCGGCCATCGGCTCGCCGAACGCGGCGCAGCCGGTGAGCCGGCCATAGACGCCCGACAGCTTGCGGAACACCGGGTCCCAGCCGTGCCGCTGCTCGGCCCGCAGCCGGGCGGCCTGACCCAGGGCGACCACGTCGCGGGCGAACACCGATTCCACGGCCTCGGCGAAAGCGCGGGCCTCCGAGGCCGTGGCCAGACCGCCCACGGCCTCGTCGACCGACTCGGCCACGCCGCCCGCGGCGACGCCGATCACCGGCAGGCCGCAGGCCATGGCCTCCAGCACGATCAGGCCGAAGGGCTCGTTGTCGTTGGCGTGCACGAAGGCGTCGCAGCCCGCCAGCACGGCCGCCAGGCCCTGCGGATCGCGCTGATAGTCCATGCAGATCACACGGTCGCTGGACGGCGCCCCAGCCCCGGCGCCGACGAACAGCAGCACATAGGGATCGCCCAGCCGCTCGACCGCCTCGACCAGCACGTCCAGCTTCTTCTCCTTGGCCGGGCGGCCGGCGAAGACGAGGATGCGGTGACGACTGGTCAGGCCCAGCTTGCGACGCAGGGCCTCGCGGTCGCCGCGCGCCGGATGGAAGATCTCGGTATCGACGCCCAAAGGCAGGCCGATGGCGTTCTTGACCCCGGCCTCGATCAAGCGACCGGCGATGAATTGGCTGGGGGCCACGGCTTGGTCGAACTGGCGATAGATCGCCGCCCATCGTTTCTGGACAGGCTTTTCGGCCCACTCGCCGATGTGCAGGGCCGCCAGGGCGCCCAGGTCGGTGTGGCAGAAGCCGACCACCGGCACGCCCAGGGCGTCGCCGGCCTTCAGGGCGGCCAGGCCGGGGGTGTACGGATCGCCCGCCTCGATGATGTCCGGACGCTGGCGGATCAGCCGCTCCATCCAGGCGGCCTTGACCACCGGCCAGCGGTAGCCGTCGCCGAACGGCAGGGGCGCAGCATAGATCGACACCCGGCCGTGGCCGTCGTGCGCGTCGCGCGGACCGGGCACCACCAGGGTGTGGCGAATCTCCGGGCGATTCGCCGCGATCCAGGCGCGCTTGGAGTTCAGATAGCGCCGAACCCCACCGCTGCGAGGCGCGTAAAGCATGGTCGTATCGACCAGCCTGACCGGCTTGCCGCCCGGCCGGGCCAGCCTGAAAAGGGGTTCTGCTGCCTCGTTGAACGCCGAGAACGGATCAAACCGCAAATCCATACGCCCGAACCTCGCTTATCGTCCGCGTCCCGCCGAAACGGTCTCGGAGCCTTAAGGCCTTCACGGGGACGGAGGTTCCTCCGAAGCTGGACCGCTGTCCAGCGCCCCGCGCGCGCCCGTGCGCAGACCTCCTTAAAGCCGTGATCGCGTCTGGCAAGGCCCTCCCGGACCGCGTAGGCAGACGGAGCAAGTACGGTCGGGTCCCGGGGGTTTGCGAATGGCGAGGTTTCTGTTCACCACCTGGGAGGGCGGCGGCCATGTGCAGCCCATGCTGCTGGTCGCGCGCGACCTGGCCGCGCGGGGTCACGCCGTGCTGGCCGTGAGCGACCCCTGCAACGCCGCCGACGCCCAGGCCCTGGGCGTGCCGTTCCGCGCCTGGACGACCGCGCCGTTCCAGACCGGCAAGACCCGCGACGACGACCGCCTTAAGGACCACGAGGCCGACAATCCGCTGGAGGTGATCCACCGCCTGCTGGACCGGGTGATGTCCGGACCCGCCCTCGCCTATGCCCGCGACACCCTGGAGGCCATCGACGCCTTCGCGCCGGACGTGGTGGTGTCGCAGGAGCTGCTGCTGGGGCCGATGGCGGCGGCCGAGACGCGCGGCCTGCCGTTGGCCCTGCTGGCCGCCAACATTTGGTCTCTGCCCACCCTGGCCGGTGCGCCGCCGTTCGGGGCCGGCATGGCGCCCGCCGCGAACGACGAAGAGCGCGCCATGCACGCCATGGTCTCCCAGATGAGTCGCACCTTCTTCCAGGCCGGCCTGCCCGCCCTGAACGCCGCCCGCGCCGCCCTGGACCTGCCGCCACTCGATGACCTCTTCCAGCAGTTGGACGTCGCCGAGGCGATCCTGCTGGCCACCAGCCGGGCCTTCGACTTCGCGCCCGAGCCCCTGCCCGCCCCGTTCGCCTATGTCGGTCCCTATCTGGCCGATCCCGCCTGGGCCGAGCCCTTCACGCCGCCGCCTGGCCCCCAACCGCTGGCCGTGGTCTCGTTCTCCAGCCTCTACCAGGCCCAGGAGCCCGTGCTGCGGGCGGTGATCGCCGCCCTGGGCGACCTGCCGGTGCGGGGCGTGGTGACCACCGGCCCGGCCATCGATCCCGCCGAGTTCACGCCGCCGGCCAATGTGGCGGTCGTCCGCGGCGCCCCCCACGGCGCCCTGCTCGCGGACGCGGCCGTCTTCGTCACCCACGCCGGCCATGGCTCGACCCTGCGGCCGCTGATGGCGGGGGTTCCGCTGCTGTGCCTGCCGATGGGGCGCGACCAGAACGACAACGCCATGCGGGTGACCCATCGCGGCGCGGGCCTGACCCTGCCCCCGAACGCCATGCCCGAGACCATCGCCGCCGCCCTGCGCCGTCTGCTGGATGAGCCGGCCTTCAGGCTCGCCGCCCAGACCCTGGGCGCGGCGGTGCGTGGCAACGAAGCCGCACGCGACGCGGCGGCCGCGCTCGAGGCCCTGGCGCCGTCCTAGGCCGCGCGTCGAAGGTCGAAGGCGGGCTTGTCCAGGATCACCTGGGCGCGGACGCCGTCCAGGAACAGCTTGCTGCAATAGTCGAGCGCCGCCTGAAAGGCGCCGGCCTCGTCGCGCGCGCTGAAGACCAGCGTCTCGCCATGGCAAACGCGCCAGCCCTCGCGGCTAGGCTCGATCCTGATGTTCGACATGCGCCTCCCCGAACAGACCAGACGGTGATTGTTCGGCGATAATTTCAGCGAGAAGCAATATCGACAAGTTCCGCGAATTCATCTTCGATCAGATGTCGCCTTAAATCGAAGTACAATCCCGATATATTAAACACTTGGCGAATTGTAAAACATTGTAACCAGGGCGGAAGATCAGCGTGGATTGGCGTATGAGAACTCAAGTCTGAGCGTCGTCACGGCGTCAGCCGAATCGAAGACGAGGCAGGAGGCTAGAATGATCATTGGCCAACGAGTCTATCTGATGGCCAGCCTCTACCTGGTCGCCATCGGCGGCTTCCTGGCGGGATTGGCGGTCTTCCAGTTCCTGCCGAAGGGCGTGAACCTGATGAGCGGCGGTCTTCTGGCGCTGTCGGCCCTGGCCTTCGCCGGCGCGGCCGTCGGCCTGACGCGGGCGTTCCGGGAATAGACGTGATTTCCGGCGATCGATGCGCCGGCCCCTGGTGGGCGGTGAGGGGATCGAACCCCCGACCCTCTCGGTGTAAACGAGACGCTCTACCGCTGAGCTAACCGCCCTCAGGTTCAAGGCGGACGAGGCCAAGACGAACGAGGATGTGGGAGATACCCCGTCCGTCCTGGAAAGTCGCATAGAAAAGGGGCGGGACACCGCTCGGCGGCCCGCCCCCGAAATCTGGGTACTGGATCAGCCGTTCAGCGTGGCCTTCAGGCCTTCGCCGACCTGGAACCGGGCCGTCTTGGAGGCCGGACGATTGACGGTCTCGCCGGTGCGCGGGTTTCGCGCGGTGCCGGCGGCGCGCGCCACGGCCTTGAAGGTGCCGAAGCCGACCAGACGCACGTCCTGCCCGGATTTGAGCGAACTGGTGACGGCGTCGATGAAAGCTTCCAGGGCGTCCTTGGCTTGGTTCTTGTTAATGCCCGCCTTTTCGGCGATCGCCGTGACGAGTTCGGCCTTTGTGGTCATGTTTCTCTCCCAGCATGAAAGCGGCGGCGCCGGCTACAGCTCACGCCGCTTCGCTCGACCGGGAGTATGCGGGGTTCAGACGGCCCGTCAAACAAAGGCGGCGCGGAAAATATCCGCGCCGCCCAAGTTATCACCGATTAGTTGCTCTTAGTGGGTCAGAACAGCGTCGCTGTCGCCGTCTTCAACCTTCGCAGTTGCAGCAATCGGCTCGACATCCTCGCTCCACTCCACAGGCGTGAGCGGCCCGACGAGGGCGTGTTTCAGCACTTCGTCGAACGTGGAGACCGGGATGATCTCCAGGCCGTCCTTCACGCTTTGCGGGACGTCGGCCAGATCCTTCTCGTTCTCTTGAGGGATCAAGACCGTCTTCACGCCCGAGCGCAGGGCCGCCAGGAGCTTTTCCTTCAGACCACCGATGGCCGTGACCCGACCGCGCAGGGTGATCTCGCCGGTCATGGCGATGTCCTTGCGGATGGGCACGCCCGTCAGCACCGAGACGATGGCCAGGGCCATGGCGCTACCGGCCGACGGACCGTCCTTGGGCGTGGCGCCGTCCGGCACGTGCACGTGCACGTCGGTCTTCTCGAACACCGGCGGCTTGATGCCGAACTGCACGGCCCGCGAGCGGACGTAGCTGTTGGCCGCCGAGATCGACTCCTTCATCACGTCCTTGAGGTTGCCGGTGACCGTCATGCGGCCCTTGCCCGGCATCTTCACGGCTTCGATGGTCAGGATGTCGCCGCCGAACTCCGTCCAGGCAAGACCGGTGACGATGCCGACCTGGTCGACTTCGTCGGTCTCGCCGTAGCGGTACTTCTTGACACCGGCGTACTTCGCCAGACGCTCGTCATCGATGGTGATCGACGACAGCTTCTCGCGCGCCAGGTCGCGGACGGTCTTGCGGGCCAAGGCGCCCAGTTCCCGCTCCAGCGACCGCACGCCGGCTTCCCGGGTGTAGTAGCGGATCAGGTCGCGGATCGCCTTTTCCGGGACGATGAACTCGGACTCCTTCAGCCCGTGGTCCTTCATCTGCTTGGGCAGGACGTGACGCTTGGCGATCTCGACCTTCTCGTCCTCGGTGTAGCCGGGGATGCGGATGATCTCCATGCGGTCCAGGAGCGGCTGGGGCATGTTGAGGCTGTTGGCCGTGGTGACGAACATCACCTGCGACAGATCGTAGTCGACTTCCAGATAGTGGTCGCCGAAGGTCGAGTTCTGCGCCGGGTCCAGCACTTCCAGCAGGGCCGAGGACGGGTCGCCGCGATAGTCGCTGCCCATCTTGTCGATCTCGTCCAGCAGGACGAAGGCGTTGGTCGTCTTGGCCTTCTTCATCGTCTGGATGATCTTGCCGGGCATCGAGCCGATATAGGTGCGGCGGTGACCGCGGATCTCGGCCTCGTCACGCACGCCGCCCAGCGAGATGCGCGCAAACTCGCGGCCGGTCGCCTTGGCCAGCGACTTGCCCAGCGAGGTCTTGCCCACGCCCGGAGGGCCGACGAGGCACAGGATCGGCCCCTTCAGCGAATTGGTGCGCGCCTGGACGGCCAGGTACTCCAGGATCCGTTCCTTGACCTTCTCCAGGCCGTAGTGGTCCTCGTCGAGCACCGCTTCGGCCTCGTTGAGGTCGATCTTCTTGGTCTTGGCCTTGCCCCACGGGATCGACAGCATCCAGTCCAGATAGTTCCGGACCACGGTGCTTTCGGCCGACATCGGACTCATGTTGCGCAGCTTCTTCAGTTCGCCCTCGGCCTTGGCCCGGGCTTCCTTGGAAAGCTTGGTCTTCTTAATGCGCTTCTCGAGCTCGATCAGTTCGTCGCGCTGATCGTCGGGGTCGCCCAGCTCGCGCTGGATCGCCTTCATCTGCTCGTTCAGATAGTACTCGCGCTGGGTCTTCTCCATCTGGCGCTTCACGCGCGAGCGGATCTTCTTCTCGACCTGCAGCACCGAGATCTCGCCCTCCATCAGGGCGAAAACCTTTTCCAGGCGCTTCACGACGTCGAAGATTTCCAGCAGGTGCTGCTTGTCGCCGATCTTCACCGACAGGTGCGCGGCGATGCTGTCGGCCAGTTTGCCCGGCTCGGCGATCTGCGGGATCGAAGCCAGGGCCTCGGGCGGCACCTTCTTGTTCAGTTTGACGTAATTCTCGAACTGCTCGACGACGGCGCGCGACAGGGCCTCGGCTTCAGGGCCCACGCCCTGGTCCTCGTTCACCTCGCCGATCTGGGCCTCGTAATAGGCCTCCTGATCGGTGAAGCGCACCACGGCGGCGCGGCCCTTGCCCTCGACCAGCACCTTCACGGTGCCGTCGGGCAGCTTCAGCAGTTGCAGGACGGTGGCGAGAACACCGACATCGTAGATGTCGGCGGGCGCCGGATCGTCGTCGGCCGAGTTCTTCTGGGTGACCAGAAGGATCTCCTTGCCGCCGCGCATCACCTCTTCGAGGGCGCGCACGGACTTGTCCCGGCCGACGAACAGCGGAACCACCATATGCGGGAACACCACGATGTCCCGCAGGGGCAGCACAGGAAGCGTACGAATCTCAGACATGATGCTTTCTACTCCTGGCCGGCGCGTTGATCTCGCGCTCAGCCACGCGGGCCGCCGTCACCCAGACGATGCGCCTGAGTCGTACGGCCCGTCCGCCCGGGACTGAGCGGATGGTCGTTATTTATGTGGACCTTTTGCAACACGGTTCAAGCGCACTCGCCCAACAGCGGCGACGGGTCGCGGAAGTGCGGCCAAGGTGCAATGGGCATGCCCCCTGCCCGGCTGGGCCGTGCACGATCCTTGCGCTTGGCCGGACGCGGACGCCCAAGTCCTGCCGCAAAGGTCTCGCGGTCCCGCCGGACCTGATGTCGCAAGACGGTCTCGTGTGACGAAAAGGGCGCGCCCGGCCATGCCGAACGCGCCCGATTTCGATGGTTTTAGACCAAAGGTCAGGCCGAAGCGGCCCCGCCCTTCTTCTCGGCATAGATCAGCAGCGGCTGGGCCCGGCCTTCGACGACCTCGGCGTTGACCACCACTTCTTCCACGCCCTCGTAGTTGGGCAGCTCGAACATGGTCTCCAGCAGGATGCCTTCCATGATCGAACGCAGGCCGCGCGCGCCGGTCTTGCGGGCGATGGCCTTCTTGGCGACCTGGTGCAGGGCGTCGTCGGTGAAGGTCAGGCCGATGTTCTCCATCTCGAACAGGCGCTGGTACTGCTTGACGAAGGCGTTCTTCGGCTCGGTCAGGATCTTCACCAGGGCGGCCTCGTCGAGGTCCTCCAGGGTGGCGATCACCGGCAGACGGCCGATGAATTCGGGGATCAGGCCGAAGCGCTGCAGGTCGTCGGGCTCGACGCCGCGCAGGATCTCGCCCGTGCGACGCTCTTCCGGATCCGCCACCTTGGCGCCGAAGCCGATCGACTTGGCCTGGCCGCGCGCCGAGATGATGCGCTCCAGGCCGGCGAAGGCGCCGCCGCAGATGAACAGGATGTTGGTGGTGTCGACCTGCAGGAACTCCTGCTGCGGATGCTTGCGCCCACCTTGCGGCGGCACGGAGGCGACGGTGCCTTCCATGATCTTCAGCAGGGCCTGCTGCACGCCTTCGCCCGACACGTCGCGGGTGATCGACGGGTTGTCGGACTTGCGGCTGATCTTGTCGATTTCGTCGATGTAGACGATGCCGCGCTGGGCGCGCTCGACATTGTAGTCGGCGGCTTGCAGCAGCTTCAGCACGATGTTCTCGACGTCTTCGCCCACGTAACCGGCTTCGGTCAGGGTGGTGGCGTCGGCCATCGTGAACGGCACGTCGATGATTCGGGCCAGGGTCTGGGCCAGCAGCGTCTTACCCGTACCGGTCGGACCGACCAGCAGGATGTTCGACTTGGCCAGCTCGACGTCGTTGTTCTTCGAGGCGTGGTTCAGGCGCTTGTAGTGATTGTGCACCGCGACCGCCAAGACCTTCTTGGCGTGGTTCTGCCCGATCACGTAATCGTCCAGGACTTCGCAGATCTCGCGCGGCGTGGGCACGCCGTCCTTGGACTTCACGAAGGCGATCTTGTGCTCTTCGCGGATGATATCCATGCAAAGCTCGACGCATTCATCGCAGATGAACACCGTCGGGCCCGCGATGAGCTTGCGCACTTCATGCTGGCTCTTTCCGCAGAAAGAACAATACAGAGTGCTCTTGGTGTCGCCACTCGCGGCTTTTGTCATGGTCGCTTCTCACGCTAGGGCGGTCCAGGCAGAAGCCGAAACCACCGACTCCTTAGCGCCTATCTCGCCACCGAAGCAGCAGGATATCCGCCGGGAGTTGTCTAATCCTTGACATTCCCCGATCCGAGCGCACGGCACAAGCCTTGGAGCCGATTTACAGCCCCCAAGTTCGTGGATCGTGCGTGCGGTTTCATGGAATTCGACTCTAAGATGGCGTTCCGTCCCCTCAACGCAAGTCGGGCGCGGTTCGCTCCGCACACGACGCGAGGAACGGTCGGGCCGCTCGCGCGATGACCTTAACGGTTAAGGTGGAATCGTGATGCAAGACGGCCTCGGTTGCAGGGCGCATGAGCGCGGAGACGCATGGCGAAACGTTCATTGATGGCCCAGGGGCTGTCGGCCTCGATCCCGATGACGGGAGACCTGCACGAAGGTCCGCCTCTGGTCGCCTTCGATTTCGACGGCACCCTGACCGTTCGCGACAGCTTCACGGCCTTCCTGAAATGGCGGGTCAGCCCGGCTCGCCACATGGTGGGCATGATCCGCCTTTTCCCTTCCGCCGTAAGCTATGTGTTCGATCGCAACCGGGGCAAGATCAAGGCCGCCGCCGTGCGCGAGTTCCTGCGCGGGGTCAGCCTGGAACAGCTGGAGCGCGAGGCCCGCGCCTTCGCCCAGTCCGAAGCGCCGAAACTCTTCCGCCCCGACGCCCTGGCCGTCTGGCGGCGCTGGCGGGCCAAGGGCGCCAAGCTGGTGATCGTCACCGCCTCGCCCGACGTGGTGGTCGCCCCCTTCGCCCGAGGCCTGGGCGCCGACATGCTGATCGGCTCGCGCCTGGCGCTGGATCTCAACGACAGGATCTCCGGCCCCCTGCTCGGCCCCAACTGCCGCGGTCCCGAAAAGGTGGTCCGCCTGAAGGAAATCTTCGGCGACGATTTGTCGCTGGCCGCCGCCTACGGCGACACCTCCGGCGACCGCGAGATGCTGGCGATCGCCCACGAGAAGGGCTACCGCATCTTCCGGGGCAAGCCGGGCTGAGTTCAGCCGGCCGGAATGGTCACCAGCGGCGCGCGCGACGCCCCCTCCTCGTCGTTGAGAAACAGCAGCACCTGGGTCAGCAGGAACATGCGCTTGGACGCGTCGTCATCGTCGGCGATCCAGAACCAGCGCCCTTGATACTTCACGGCGACATGGGCGCGGGCCGGGGCCCTGTCGCCGCTGTGGACGCGGACCAGCGCGCCAGGCGGGAACGCCTCGCGCCCCGACATGTCGACGCCATGGCTCAGCTCGCCCAGGATTTCGAACATCGACCGGGTCATGATGGCGATCTCGCGGTCGTTCGACTTCTGGGCCGCGAAGACGATCGCGCCGCCGCCGCCGTCGAACTTCAGATCCAGCGCCTTCTCCAGCAGGGCCAACGAGGCGCGGTCCTCGGCCGACAGCGCGGGCGCAAGACGGGCGACGCCCGTGTAGGTCTTGTCCTGGATCTTCATGCGATAGGTGACCGCGCCGCTGCGCTGGAGCTGCCGGAACGCGCCGGCGACCTGATCGAAGCGCGGATCGGACGACTGCTCGAACAGCTGCGAATGGCTGGGGTTGGTCACCCCGTTGATCGACCGCACCGTGATCCGCAGCAGATCGTCCGACGCCCATCCCGCCTCGATCATCGCCAGGACCGAGATCGGCGGCATCGGGGCCAGCATGCTGTGGGCGAACCGCTCGCCCGTGATCGGCGTGTAGGTCACCGTCGGGGTTTCCCGCAGCAGCACCGAGCCCCTCGCCTCCCCTCCGTCGGAGTCTGACGCCGGCGCGACGGCCAGGCCCAGGGTTCCGGAGCTCTCGCGCGTGTATTGGCTGATGACCGAGGTCACGTTGAGGAACATCGGGGCGTCGCCGTGGCGCAGGGCCACGATATTGGCCAGCAGCTGCGCCTTCTCGCTCTCCCGCAGGCGCTGGGTGTAGTCGCCGCGATCAATCCCCACCCGCTGGGGGCCAAGGGCCGCGCACCCGCTCAGCGCCAGGAGCGCCGGCAGGATCAGCTTCGGAACCGACAGAAACCCGCGCGGCATGGTTAGCCCCTCGACTGCTCCGCTTCGGCTTCCAAACGCCGCGAACATGAAAAAAGCCGCCGACCTTTCGGTCAGCGGCTCTGTCTTTCAGGATTGGAAGGACGCTTAGTCCTTCGTTTCCGAAGCCTCGCGGCTTTCGTTGATGTGGTCGATCAGACCCCAGGCCTTGGCTTCCTCGGCGCTCATGAAGTTGTCGCGGTCCAGGTCGCGCTCGACCTCTTCATAGGTGCGGCCGCAGTGCTTGACGTAGATTTCGTTCAAGCGGCGCTTGGTCTTGGAGATGTCCTCGGCGTGGCGAACGATGTCCGAGGCCTGGCCACGGAAACCGCCCGACGGCTGGTGGACCATGATGCGGGCGTTCGGCAGGGCGATGCGCTGGCCGGCTTCGCCGGCGCACAGCAGCAGGCTGCCCATCGAGGCGGCCATGCCCATGCACACCGTCGAGACCGGGCTCTTGATGTATTGCATGGTGTCGTAGATCGCGAGACCCGCCGTCACCACCCCGCCCGGCGAGTTGATGTACATGGCGATTTCCTTCTTGGGGTTCTCGGACTCCAGGAAGAGAAGCTGGGCGCAGATCAGGCTGGCCATGCCGTCCTCGACGGGACCGGTCAGGAAGATGATCCGCTCTTTCAGCAGGCGGGAGAAGATGTCGAACGCCCGCTCACCGCGGCTGGTCTGCTCGACCACCATCGGCACGAGGTTCATCGCCGTCGAAACCGGATCGTAGCTCATTGGGGATCGCCCTTTTTCCTTGGTGTCTGGCGGCGCGAAACGAATCAGTCCCCGCGCGCCTCCGCTTCCGCATATCGCGTGGCGCTTAACAGGTTGCAAGGGAGGGGCTGGCCTGCCGAGCCTCGTTTGATCGCCGCAGGCGCGAACACGGTTGATCGGCGCACTAACGTTATGGTTAAGCTGCCGCTGCGGCCAGCCCGCCAAACTGTCGGGGGGCAGGGTGTCTAAGCGAACTCAATGGGTAGCAGCCATCGCCGGCCTCGCCGTGGTCGTCGCGACGTCGGGCATCATCGTTTGGCTATTCATCGACCGAAACGCTGCGCAGAAGCTGGACGCCTACAGCGCCGCCGGCGAATTCTTCAATCTCGTCTACGGTTTGCCGCTGGCGCTGGGCTCGGCGCTGATCAGCGCTCTGCTCGCCTATCTCGCCGGCCAGATCTCCCAACGACAAGGCGATGTGGAAATCCTCAGGTTCGTCGATGACACGATCAGGCCCTCCGTTCAGGCCTATCGCGACCTGGTGAGCGCCATCGGCTTTCTGATCCACGCCGGCAACAACGCCCGCGAGTTGGGTCTGGCTCTGCTGGAGGTGATCCAAAGTGAAGGCGGCCCGGAATATAGCCGTCTCTATGATCTCCTGCAGCGTTCGGCCGAGGCTTTCCGCACGCCGGAAGACGCGATGGAGTTCATCGAGGAGGTACGCTCCCCCTTGCATCGCGAAGCCCTGATGGTGACCTACGTCGCGCTCCTCGCCATCCAGCTGCGCATCCACGAACTGTCGGCCCACTTCCAAATCGTCCAGAACGACATGCATGCGTCGATCTTCGCGCGCGAGCATTTCAAAAACCGCCCCGAGGATCGACAACCTTTAGCCTGGCTTCGGCAGCAAATTCCCCAGGGCGCTCCTTTGCCCGACGGGGTTTTCGCGGAGGACGTGCCCGGCGTGTTGCGCAATCTGGCTGAGCTCGCGAAGATCACCGCCGCCCTGGAGCTGCCCAGCGCCAGTCTTGCCGTGCCTGAGGGCAACTACACCGTCGACTACCTCGGCTACGTCCTGGGCCCATTCATCCTGCGGCCTAAACGGTTGATCCCCTACAATGGCCTACTCATCGGGGCCTACAGGTTCAACGTGGGCGCCGCTTGCATCCTGTCGATCAGCCAGTACGTCCCCAACAAGGAAACCTTGGCGAAGGTTTTCGAGCATCTGTTTATGGGCCGCTCCCAGATCGCCATGAACTTGCTCGATCTGGCCGTGGTCGACGAGCGGGACTCGATATCGCCCTCCATGCTCCACACACTTGAGCCCTGCCTGGAAGATCTGAACCGGCTCATCATGGTCGACATCTTCGAAGGCGATCACTTCCGGAGCGTCTTCTACAATCCCCTCCTCCACGGCCCGATCCCTCAAACAGGCTTCGCCGAGTTCGAGGATGAACGGCCTACCATGGCGATCAGGGCGCCGGCTCCGCTCCAAGGCAAATAAAAGGGCGCGGTCCTCGCGGACCGCGCCCTCTTCATGTCCAATGACGGAAGCCTTAGCCGCCGTAGCCTTCCGGCAGGTCGTCTTCTTCCAGGAGCTCTTCCTTGGAGACTTCCTTTTCCTCGATCTTGGCCTGGCCGAAGATCAGGTCGACGACCTTGTCTTCATAGATCGGGGCGCGCAGGGCGGCCTGCAGGTCGGCGCGCTGGCGATACATGTCGAACACCTGCTGGGCCTGCGGGCCGTACTGGCGGGCTTCGCGCATCATGGCGTCGGCCAGTTCCTGCTCGGTGACGGCCACGTCGTTCTTGCGGCCGATCTCGGCGAGGACCAGACCCAGACGCACGCGGCGCTCGGCGATCTTCTTGTACTCGTCCTTCAGCTGATCTTCGGTCTTGCCTTCGTCCTCGGGCGGCAGGCCGCCCTGGGTCTTGTCGGCCTGGACCTGCTGCCAGATGCCGGCGAACTCGGCGTCGACCATGCGCGGCGGCAGGGCGAAGTCGTGCTTGCTGTCCAGGATGTCCAGCAGGGCGCGCTTCAGCTTGAAGCGCGAGGAGTTGGTGTAGCGGCCTTCGAGGTTGGACTTCAGCAGGTCCTTCAGGGCGGCCAGGTCCGACAGGCCCAGGCGCTTGGCCAGCTCGTCGTCCGGCTCGGCGTCGACCGGGGCGCGCACTTCCTTGACGGTGGTGGCGAACTCGGCGTCCTTGCCGGCCAGGTTGGCGGCTTGGTAGTCTTCCGGGAACTTCACCTTCACGGTGACGACGTCTTCCGGCTTGGCGCCGACCAGTTGTTCCTCGAAGCCCGGGATGAACTGGCCCGAACCCAGGGTCAGCTCGGCGTCGGTGGCCGTGCCGCCGTCGAAGGCCACGCCGTCGATGGTGCCGACGAAGTCGATCAGCAGTTGGTCGCCGTCCTTGGCCTTCAGGGACTTGCCCTTGCGCGGCTCATAGGTGCGGGCCTGCTTGGCCAGCTCGGCCAGAGCCTCGTCGACCTCGGCTTCCGAGACCTTGTAGACCGGCTTGGTCAGCTCGATCGACGCGGGGTCGATCGGCTCGAATTCCGGCATCACTTCCACGGCCAGTTCGAAGGCCAGGTCCTCGCCGCCGGCCAGGACCTTGTCCATGTCCGACGAGGGCTTCAGGTCGGGCTGGCCCGCGGGGCGCAGCTTGTTGTCGTCCAGAACCTTCTGGGCGCCTTCGTTCAGCGTCGCCTCGATGACTTCGCCCATCAGGGCCTTGCCGTACAGGCGGCGAACGTGGGCCGTCGGCACCTTGCCGGGACGGAAGCCCTTGACGTTCATCTGGGGCGCGACCTCGGCGATACGGGCCTCGAGACGCGTGGCGAGTTCACTCGCGGGCACCGTCACGCCATAAACGCGGCTGAGGCCTTCGCCCGACTTTTCAACGATCTGCATCGACATTCTTAGCTTCTCGGCTCTCTGGGCGCCCGGCCCGTCGTCCGCCCCAGGGGTCAAAACATCAAAGCCGCCCACGTCACCGGGGCGGCGAAAGAGCGCCCTTATGTCACTTGTTTAGCGACCATCCAAGGGCATTGGTGCACTCATCGAACCGAAGGCGCGATAGAGTGGTGCGGATGAGAGGACTCGAACCTCCACGCCTCTCGGCGCCAGAACCTAAATCTGGTGCGTCTACCAGTTTCGCCACATCCGCGCGGGGCCGCTTAAAGGGCGTTCGCCGCCTGGGGTCAAGGGCGAGGGACGAACGCCGACGCGCGTCGCGAAAATAATCACGCCATGCGGGAACCACTTTTCGTCCAACCGGTTATGCTGATGTCCGCGGCTGTTCACGAACGCCCGGACCTACGCCGGCCCGGGCCATGCCCCCCCGACTGACGCCCGGGCCGGTGTTTCTCCCCTCCTCACAAGCTCGCGGAACCTATCCGGCCTCGGAGGGTTTGCGTCCTCGAGCCCCTTCGACGGGCGAAGTGAGCGTGACCATGGAAACCATTGAAGTCGTCGAAGACGAAAAGGGCTGGACCGTGAAGCACGGCAGCCGAATCCTGTTCATCGACACGGTCGAGGAACGGACCTTCCAGACCGCCTTGGCCATCAGCAACACCCTGTTCGACGAGGGCGTCCGCGCCCAGGTCGTCCTGGTCCGTCGCGACAACTAGGCGGTCCGCGCCGCGTAAAGCCTGGCCAGTACCGCCGGCGCCAGTCCGGGCAGGTCTTCGGAGATCAGGCCCGGTCCATGCGCCGCCCCGGCTTCGGCGTGGATCCACGCGCCGGCGCAGGCGGCCTCGAAGCTCTCCATGCCCTGAGCGATCAGGCCGGCGATGAAGCCGGCCAGCACGTCGCCCGATCCCGCCGTCGCCAGCCAGGGCGCGCCGTTCAAGCCGACCGCCGCCCGGCCATCGGGCGCGGCGACCACGGTGTCGGATCCCTTCAGCAGCACCACCGCCCCAGCGCGGCGCGCGGCCTCCCGCGCCGCGGTGATCCGCTCGGGCGAGGCGGCCAGCAAGCCGGGGAAGATCCGCTCGAACTCGCCAGGATGCGGCGTCAGCACGTCGTCGCGGTCGAGCGCTGAGAACAGGCTGGCCGGCTCGGCCGCGAAGCTGGTCAGGGCGTCGGCGTCGACCACCAGGGCGCCGCCGTTGCGGGCCAGGGCGAAGACGTGTCGCACGGTCGCCTCCCCCACCCCGGCGGCGGGCCCCACCACCACCGCGTCGGCCTTCTCGGCCCGGGTCTGCAGGTCGAACTCGCTCTCGAACGGCGCCAGCATCACCGCCTCCAGATGGGCGGCGTTGACCGCCAGGGCGTTGGGCGGCGACAGCACGGTCACCACCCCGGCCCCGATCCGCAGGCCCGCCCGCGCCGCCAGCCGGGCAGCGCCCGTGCTCCAGGCCTCGCCGCTGACCACCATCAGGCGCCCCCGCGAATGCTTGTGCGCCTCGGCCGCCGGCCAGGGGAACCGCCCCGCCCACAAGCCGGGCGTGTTCTCGAACAGTCGCCCCTGCCCCACATCTCCGAGCCCGATATCGGCCACCACGACCTCGCCGCAGGCCGCCCGCCCCTCGGCCAGCACATGGGCGGGCTTGCGCCGGTGGAAGGTCACGGTCAGCTCGGCCTTCAGGGCGCGCTCGCCCAGCGGCTTTCCCGTATCGCCGACGATCCCGCTGGGCACGTCGACGGCGACGATCCGGGCCGCGCCCGGCATGGTGCGCGCCAGCCGGTCGGCCTCGCCCGCCAGCGGCCGCGACAGACCCGCGCCGAACAGACAGTCGACGAACAGCCCCGTCGAGCCCGGCTCGGAGGCCAGAGGCCCGGTCTCGCCCTTCCAGCGCGCGGCCGCCCACTGGGCTGCCGGACTGGCCGGCGTGGCGAGCGCCTCCACGCGGACCGGCCAGCCGCGTCGGCGCAGGTGCCGGGCGATCACATAGCCGTCGCCGCCATTGTCGCCCGGCCCGCACCAGATCACCGTCGGACACCGCGCGTAACGTTCGCGGATGACCTCCGCCACCGCCCGCCCGGCCCGCTCCATCAGTACGGTCGTGGGGGCGCCCGCTTCCGCCGCCGCGCGATCCGCCGCGGACATCTCGGCGACGGTCATGATCTCTCGCAGCATGGCCGCCTCTCTAGAGCACCTGGGTCGAGGCCTCGCGCCCCTTCTCCATCAGGACCAGGTCGCCGTCGACCAGGTCGAACACCGTCACGGAGACATGGTCGGGCCGGAACGCCGCCACCGTCTCGCCGCCGGTGGCCACCGATACCGCCGCGTTCAGGGCCACGAAGTGGCTGAACACCGCCGCGCCGGGATAGGACGCAACGCCCCGGGCCACCTCCCGGGTCCAGGCCACGTAGTCGAGATCGCCCTGGATCTCACGCCATTTTCCCTGGAACGCCTGGCGCAGCCACCCCGGACGCGCCTGCGCCGACAAGCCGGCCGGAGTGGGGATCTCGCCGACGCGCGGATCGATCTCCACCGCGACGCCGAGGGCTTCGGCCAAGGGCTGGGCGGTTTCGCGGCACCGTCGCAGCGGTGAGCTGATTACCCGCGACGGTCGCTCGCCCCGCGGCAAGGCCAGCAGAGCCGCCGCCGCCGCCCGGGCCTGCTCGGCGCCCGTCGCGTCCAGGCCGGGATCGGGATCGTCGTCGCCCCAGGTCGAGGCCGGGCGCCCGTGACGGATCATATGAATGCGGCTCATCTCGTCAGTTCCCGTTCGAAATAACTTCCCAGCCGCGCGCCGCCGTCGGGATGTCTTGCAACGCTTCCGAGCCATCCATGGGCGCCGCTCGCCGCTGGAGTGCGCTGGGACGCAAAAACCAACCTCGCCTTAAACCCCAAGGCATCGCCCCGTTTCGCCGCAATCTTCAGCAGTTTTCGAATCGACGACGCATTTTTGCCCAACAGATCCGAACCTCGCCGATGCGATCCCGTCGCGAGAAACGCTTGTTCCAGCGGGTTCTTCGGCCCCGAGAGCGCCGTTTTGTCGATCCTAGGCGGCCAATGGAGGCCCGCAAGGCGGTTTGATCAACGAAACATCGACTGATGATGTTTCGGGCTTAATGTGATCAAAATTCCAGCAATGAACCAAACCGAACCCAAACGACGACGTAAAGCGCGTCGGCCTGCTTGTGGGCCGGCGGGCGGGCGTGCTCCGTGCCGCTCAGTCAGCGGCGCCCGCGCCGTATGGGCGTGAAAGAAGTCTGATGAAAAAGATCGAAGCCGTCATCAAGCCGTTCAAGCTGGATGAGGTCAAAGAAGCGCTTCAGGATATGGGCGTCCAGGGCATGACCGTCCTGGAAGCCAAGGGCTATGGCCGTCAGAAAGGCCACACCGAGCTCTATCGCGGCGCCGAGTACGTCGTCGACTTCCTCCCCAAGATCAAAGTCGAAGTCGTGGTCGAAGACAGCCAGTTGGAGCCCGCGCTCGAGGCCATCACCAACGCCGCCCGCACGGGCCGCATCGGCGACGGCAAGATTTTCGTGTCCGAGATCACGGAAGTCGTCCGCATCCGCACCGGAGAAACCGGCCCCGCCGCCGTCTAGGCGACCCGGCCCGCAACGCTTAACGCTCAAAGGGGATAACTATGAGCACCGCCAAGGAAATCCTGGACCTGATCAAGGAAAAGGACGTCAAGTACGTCGACGTCCGCTTCACGGACGTGCGCGGCAAGCTGCAACACGTCACGTTCGACATCGACCTGGTCGATGACGACTTCCTCAACGACGGCACCATGTTCGACGGCTCGTCGATCGCCGGCTGGAAGGCCATCAACGAGTCGGACATGAAGCTGCGTCCGGACCTGACCAGCGCCATCATCGACCCGTTCTACCAGCAGACCACCCTGGCGCTGTTCTGCGACGTGGTGAACCCCGACACGGGCACCCCCTACAACCGCGACCCGCGCTCGATCGCCAAGAACGCCCTGGCCTACGTCAAGTCGTCGGGCATCGGCGACACCGTGTTCTTCGGTCCGGAAGCCGAGTTCTTCATCTTCGACGACGTCCGCTGGAACACCTCGTCGAACAACACCGGCTACTCGTTCGACAGCGTCGAACTGCCGGGCAACTCGGCCAAGGAATATCCGGAAGGCAACATGGGCCACCGCCCGGGTCCGAAGGGCGGCTATTTCCCGGTCAACCCGATCGACTCGGCCCAGGACCTGCGCGGCGAAATGCTGGCCGTCATGGGCGAGCTGGGCATGAAGCCGGAAAAGCACCACCACGAAGTGGCGCCCGCCCAGCATGAGCTCGGCCTGAAGTTCGACACCATGGTCGTCATGGCCGACCGGATGCAGCTCTATAAGTACGTGATCCACAACGTGGCCCACGCCTACGGCAAGTCGGCCACCTTCATGGCCAAGCCGATGTTCGGCGACAACGGCTCGGGCATGCACGTGCACCAGTCGATCTGGCAGGACGGCAAGCCGCTGTTCGCCGGCGACAAGTACGCCGGCCTGTCGGACATGTGCCTGTGGTACATCGGCGGCATCATCAAGCACGCCAAGGCGATCAACGCGTTCTCGAACTCGACGACGAACTCGTACAAGCGCCTGGTGCCCGGCTACGAAGCCCCGGTGAAGCTGGCCTACAGCTCGCGCAACCGCTCGGCCTCGATCCGCATCCCGCACGTCGACTCGCCGAAGGCCAAGCGCATCGAAGCCCGCTTCCCGGACCCGATGGGCAACCCGTACCTGACCTTCGTCGCTCTGCTGATGGCCGGCCTCGACGGCATCAACAACAAGATCGATCCGGGCGCGGCCGCCGACAAGAACCTGTACGACCTGCCGCCCCGCGAGCAGAAGAAGATCCCGGAAGTCTGCGGCTCGCTGCGCGAAGCCCTGGAAAGCCTGGACAAGGACCGCGCCTTCCTGAAGGCCGGCGGCGTCATGGACGACGACTTCATCGACAGCTACATCGAGCTGAAGATGGAAGAGGTGATGCGTCTGACGCTGCACCCGCACCCGGTCGAATTCGACATGTACTACAAGTGCTAAGCCTTACGGCCTAGGACGACGGAAGAGGCCCGCGGAGCGATCCGCGGGCCTTTTTCCTTTCAGATCGGGCGGCGACGCGCGCCCCCTAATCCTCCCGCAACTCCAGCGCGGTGTACGGCGCCTGCCCCCGCTCGACGCGGATGAGGTCGAGCACCCCGACGATCTGGTGCGAGCGCCACTGGCTCATCAGATAGGCCAGCGGCCCCAGGGTCGCGCCGCAAGCCAGGCTGATCAACGCCTGCCTGTGGGTCTGGATGTAGGCCATCACGCCGTCGCCATTCAGCTCCGCCAGCAACGCCAGGACCGACAGCGGCACGGTCAGGTAGACGAGGATCACGAACCGCAACATCTGGTCCTGCCGACGGGCGTTGAGATTGGCCAGGGCCGACAGGGCGTCGAAGGTCGCGTCGTCCACGCCCTGGAGCAGGTCGAAAGTCTTGATCGTCGAAGGATTGCGACGAAAGCCGCTGAGAAAGTCCACACCGGTATAGCCCCAGGCGCCGGGCGTGACGAAGCTGAACGGGATCAGCGACCAGACCGGGAACAGGCGCCGCAGATCGCCCCACAAGGCCCAAAGATCACCCCGTCCGCCTGGGTCCGCAGATCGCACCGAATCCGTCATTCACGCCCCCGTATTCGCCGCCAGACTGGCCGCCTCGGACGGGCGCGGCAAGCCGCCCTAGCCCGGCCCTACCCCACCCACCGGCACGGTCTCGAACCGATGGCCGAAGCCGGCGATGATCGGGCGGGCCTTGGCGATGGCGGCCTGAACGACGGGCAGCTTCAGCGAGCCCTCGTGGCTGGCCTTGTCGGTCCAGACCTCGGTGATCCACAGGGCGTCGGGGTCGGCCGCGTCCTTGGCGACGATGTAGCTGAGACAGCCGGGCATGTTGCCCGTCCCCTCGCTCAGGATGGCGACCAGCTCGTCACGCTTGCCGGGCGCGGCCTTCATCTGGCCGATCAGTCCGTAGAGCGGCGCGCCCTGCGCCGTCGCCATGCGAGGCGTCGCCAGGATCGTCGCGGTCAGGCCGCCGGCCAGGACGACGCGTCGGTCGGTCTCCGCCTTCGCCATGTTCTAAGCTCCGAAGAAGATGTCGCTGGCCTGCAGGGTGGAGACGCCCAGCAGGGTGGCGACCAGATCGATGCCGCCCGGCGCCGTGGCCGAGCCGTGCTCGGCATAGAACAGCTGGCCGGTCGAGGTGTCGAAGGCGAACCGTTCGCCCGCCGCGCTGAACGTGCCGTCGGTGTTGGACGAGAACAGGCCGGGGTCGATGCGGGCGAAGCCCACGCCGGCGCCCTGGCCTTCGTTGACGCCCAGGTCGAACAGGGCGTCGCTGAAATAGAGCAGGTCGACGCCCGCGGTGAAGTTGTCGACCGTCGAGCCTTCGGCCGAGCCGAAGCTGAAGGCGTCCACGCCGGAACCGCCGATCAGGGTGTCGGCCCCGCCCCCCGTCGACAGCACCGTGGCTCCGCCGCCGCCGATCAGGGTGTCGTCGCCCGTTCCGCCAAAGAGATAGACCTGGTTCGACACCGCCACGCCGCCGGCGCTCAGGGTGTCGCCGCCGTCGCCCGCCTGGACGCCGAGGGTTCCGCCCAACAGGCCCGACAGGTTCAGGTCGCCGAGCGCCAGGCTGTTGGAACCGCCGCTGGCCAGTTGATAAAATTCGATCTGCGAGACGCCACCGACGTCGATGGTCCCGGTCGAGATCAGGCTCAACAGGTCCGCCCCGCCCCCGCCCGTTACGGTGTCGGCCGCTGTCAGGGTCGATGCGGAGAACTGGAAGACATCGCCTCCCGCGCCGCCCAAGAACGTGTCGACGCCAGAGCCGCCGCCCAGGAACACGCCGTGCGAAGCGCCGACCGCCGAAGCGTCGACCGTCGCGCCGTTTCCGGCCGCCACGCCCAGGAAGCCGACCACGTCGGCGAAATTGGCGTCCGTCAGGGTCAGACTGTTGGCCGAGCCCGCACGCAACGAATAGAACTCCACGCCCGACACGCCCTCGGCGTGAACGACGCCCGTCGCCTCGTTGATCAGCACGTCATGACCGGCGCCCCCGATCACGACATCGACGGCGTTCAACTGCCCGGTCCGGAACAGGAAGCCGTCGTCGGCCGCGCCGCCGATCAGCCGATCACGCTCCGTCGAGCCGATCAGCATGACCTGCTGGGACGCGTTCAGCGTAGCGGCGCTGATGTCGGCGCCCCCAGCGCCCGCCGCCACGGTGATGCGCCCGCCGGTCACGCCGACGAAATTGGCGGCCTTGACCTGGACCGCGTCGCGATCGGCCAGCTGGTAGAATTCGACCCCGTCGATCTGAGCCAGCGGGTAGTAGCCGTTGGGACCGCCCGAAGCGACGAACAGCGTCCCGACCGACTCAGTCATGTACGCGCCGTCGTAACCCAGGCCGCCGTGCAGGACTTCACCCGCCCCGTTCAGCAGGTTGCCGATGAAGATATCGTCGCCCGCCCCACCCGTGATCGGAATGTAGGAGCTCAGGGAGATATTGAGGGTCAGGGGATGGCTGGCGCTGACCGCCGAGGCGTCGAAAGCCAGCCCTCCCGTCAGGGTTCCATTGAACAACTGGATCGGAACCTGGCCGGTCAGTCCGGTCAAATTCGCGTCGGTCAGGATCACCGTGCCGGTGTTGCCGAAGGAGAAGCGCTCGAAACCGGTGACGCCGGTCATGTCGATGGCGCCGCGCCCCGCGACAGAAAGAGTGTCACTCCCCCCGCCCCCGTCCAGACTGGAGAGATGCAGGCCGATCCCATTGAAGCTGAAGGCGACCGTGTCGTCGAAGGTCGTGCCAACGAAGGACACAACATCTTCGACGATCACCGGCGATCCGCTTCCGATCGTATAGGTGGCGCGAATTGTGCCGGGATCGGTCCCGCTCTGAAAACGGATGTCGATCGACTGCGCTTCAGTCGAAAAATCAAGATTGACCGGCATCCGTCTCCCCCCTTTTTACGATCAACATGGTCAGGCCTTGCACTCGCCCTGGGCCGCGACGCTGACGCCCTGGGCGGCGGCGTTGCAGGCGCTGGGATAGGTCTTGCCGTCGCAGCCGCAGACGGGCGCGTAGATCATGGTGCAGACCTGCGGCTTCTTGCGGCACACGCCCGAGGCGTCGGCCACGGTGCGGCACTGGCCCGGCTGCATCTCGCAAGTCAGCCCTTCGCCGCACTGGAAGCCGGCGATGCCGCCGCACATGCCGCCCTCGGCCACCGGAGCCCGAGAATGGGGTGGCGGCGGTTGGGACGGCCCCGGGGAAGCCGGGACGCCGCTGGAGCACCCCAGGAGCATCACGGCGGCGAACGCCGCAAGCAGGCCGCGCGACATCGGAAAGCTCCCTTTCGATCCAGGCCGCGACCTTGGCACGATCCGGCTCCGGCGGGCAAACGTCACCGCGCCGGCTCGGCGCAGGCCCCGTACACCTTGTCGAGCGAGGCCAGATATTCGGCCATCGGCGCCAGCCCCACCGCCGCGCGGCGCGCCTCCAGCCCCTCCGGCGCCTCCAGATCGGCCGGGACCGCGTAGCGGCCGTCCTTGCAGGTCGTGCCCTGGGTGCCGTAGCGCTGGGGCCGCCCGTCCACCGTCGCCAGGCGATCGTAGAGCCGGGCGTAGTCCTCGGGCCGCGCCTCGCGCGTCGCCGCCAGCGGCTCGATCATGGCCAGCACCTGACGCTGGAACGCCAGGTCGAAGCCGGCGTGATTGACCAGGGTCACCGCCGACATCGCGGTCCGTTCCGACGTCTCGGAAATCTTGGGCCAGCCGTGGGCGGCGATGATCGCCTTCAACCGCTCGGTGTGAACCTTGTCCTGGGCCTCGATCAGCGCCCCGGCCGGCCCCATGATCGCCTCGCGCCGGTCGGGCGGCAGCTTGGCGGTCGCCTCCAGCATGGTGGTCCGCATCGCGTGGTCGACAGCGGCCATGCCGACGATCGCCTCGATGATCTCGGCCCGCTCGGCCACGCCCTTCACGCGGGCCACGACCGCTTCGGGAGGCTCGGACGGCGCGGCCGCCGCGCCGGACGCCGCCGCCAACACCGTCAACGCCGTCACCATCGCCGCGCGTTTTCCCCGCATCGCCCACTCCTGCCCAACCTCAAGCTGCTCGACGCTGCGCGAACAATCGGACCGTTTGACGGCGCGCGCATCCGCCCTCTTTTCATGGCGCGGCGTTGAGCCCATACGGAGCATTCCGCCGAATCGACGCATGTTCCCGTAATGTCCTCCAAAGACGATCCCTCGACCTTTTCGCTGTTCGGCGACGACGCCCTCGCCCCCGTCCCCGCTTCGCCCTTCCCGGCCCGCGAACCGCATCCCGAGCCCGCACCGCGCGCGGCCGCGCCGCCGCCCCCCTCGGCCGGGCCCAGCGCTCCCGCCGCGCCGGGGTCCCCCGGCTCCTATGACGCCAGCTCGATCGAGGTCCTGGAAGGCCTCGAGCCCGTCCGCATGCGTCCGGGCATGTACATCGGCGGCACCGACGAGCGCGCCCTGCACCACCTGTTCGCCGAAGTGCTGGACAACTCGATGGACGAGGCCGTGGCCGGCTTCGCCAAGACCATCGAGGTCAAGCTCGACGCCGACGGCTACCTGTCGGTCCGCGACGACGGCCGCGGCATGCCCGTGGACCCGCACCCCAAGCATCCGGGCAAGTCGGCCCTGGAAGTGATCATGACCGTCCTGCACGCGGGCGGTAAGTTCAGCGGCAAGGCCTACGAAACCTCGGGCGGCCTGCACGGCGTCGGCGCCAGCGTCGTCAACGCCCTGTCGGAACTGGTCGAGGTCACCGTCTGGCGCGACGGCTTCGAGCATCGCCAGAGCTTCGAGCGCGGCAAGCCGCTGGGGCCGATCGAACGCATCCAGCCGTCGAAAAAGAAGGGCACCCAGGTGCGCTTCAAGCCCGACGAGCAGATCTTCGGCGAAGGCTGCGCCTTCAAGCCGGCGCGCCTGTACCGCATGGCCCGCTCCAAGGCCTATCTGTTCCGCGGCGTGCAGATCAAATGGTCCTGCGATCCCTCGCGCATCCACGACCAGACCCCGCCCGAGGCCACCTTCCACTTCCCCAACGGCCTGGCCGACTTCCTGGCCGAGCGCACCAAGGGGCTGGAGATGGTCACCCCCGACAGCTTCTCCGGGCGCATCGAGCGCCAGGGCGAGGCCGGGGCGGTCGAGTGGGCCATCGCCTGGACCCCGCGCGGCTTCGGCGAGCACGACGGCTTCATGCAGTCGTACTGTAACACCGTGCCCACGCCCGAGGGCGGCACCCATGAGAGCGGCCTGCGCGCCGCCCTGACCCGGGGCCTGAAGGCCTATGCGGAGCTGAAGGGCGAGAAGCGCGCGGCGATCATCACCGCCGACGACGTCATCGCCCAGGCCGGCGCCCTGATCTCGGTGTTCATCAAGAACCCGGAATTCCAGGGCCAGACCAAGGAAAAGCTGTCCTCGACCGAGGCCCAGCGCTTCGTCGAGAACGCTCTGCGCGACCCGTTCGACCACTGGCTGACCGGCAGCCCCAAGGCTGCCCAGGCTCTGCTGGAATTCGTGATCGACCGCGCCGAAGAGCGCCTCAAGCGCCGCAAGGACAAGGAAGTCAGCCGCGCTTCCGCGACCCGCAAGCTGCGCCTGCCGGGCAAGCTGGCCGACTGCGCGGCCGGGGCCGTGGACGGCGCCGAGCTGTTCATCGTCGAAGGCGACTCGGCCGGCGGCTCGGCCAAGCAGGCCCGCAACCGCAAGAACCAGGCGATCCTGCCCCTGCGCGGCAAGATCCTGAACGTGGCCTCGGCCAGCGGCGAGAAGTTCACGGCCAACAAGGAACTGTCGGACCTGATGCTGGCCCTGGGGGCCCAGGGCGGCAACCGGTACAAGGAAGAGGATCTGCGCTACGAGCGGATCATCATCATGACCGACGCCGACGTCGACGGCGCTCACATCGCTTCGCTGCTGATCACCTTCTTCTACCGCACCATGCCGGACCTGATCCGCCAGGGTCACCTGTTCCTGGCCCTGCCGCCGCTCTATCGCCTCAGCCACGGCGGCAAGAGCGCCTATGCCCGCGACGACGCCCACAAGGACGAGTTGCTGGCCACGATGTTCAAGGGCAAGAAGCCCGAGATCGGCCGCTTCAAGGGCCTGGGCGAGATGATGGCCTCCCAGCTGAAGGAGACCACCATGGACCCGTCGGTGCGCACCCTGGCCAAGATCACCCTGCCCCGTTCGGAAGAGGCGGTGGAGGCCTTGGTCGAGACCCTGATGGGCCGCAAGCCCGAGCTGCGCTTCCGCTTCATTCAGGAAAACGCCGAGTTCGCGGCGGACGATCTGGACCTGTAGAGCCATTGCCGCGCGGCGAGGCCCAGCCTCGCCGCGAAGTCCCAAGCCCTAGAAGATGATGTCGCCGGCCGACAGGTTCGACACGTGCTCCAGCGTGGCGATCAGGTAGTGGCCGTTGTCGTAGTTGAAATAGACGTCCAGCCCGTCGCCGTTGACCGTGGTGCTCCACGTGCCCGCCGCATGATCGTGGTGCAGGGTCGACAGGTCCAGCTTGTCCTGGCCGCGCGTGAAGTCGGTGATGACGTCCGAGCCGTCGGTCACGTTGCGGAAAACGAAGGTGTCCGAGCCCGCGCCGCCGGTCAGCAGGTCGTGCCCGCCGCCGCCTTCCAGGAAGTCCGCGCCGTTCTTGCCGACGATCCAGTTGGCCGAGGCGTTGCCGACCACGGCCGCGCCGTTGTTGGTCGTGATGGTGGCGTTCTCGACCTGGGCGTCCATGACATAGCGGCTGGCCAGGACCTGGACCGTGTCGATGCCGCCGCCCGCGAATTCGAGGATGTGGTCGCCGGCGTTGTCGACGACGTAGGTGTCGTCGCCCAGCCCGCCCTTCATCAGGTCCGCGCCTCCGCGACCGTCGATCTTGTCGTTACCGCTGGTGCCGACGATCACGTCGAACCGGGTGGAGCCGGTCAAGGCCGTCGTCGTCGCGCCGCCGGCGGCGACCGTGGTCGCCAGGGCGTCCATGTCGAAGCTGGCGGCCGTCAGACTGTCAGCGGCCACGCCCTTGAGCGTCAGGGTATGGCCGTCGGCGAAGCGCAGCACGGTGTCGGCGCCCGACTGGCTCAGCGCGGCCTGCAGGGCGGCGAAGCTGGAGAAGTCGTCACCACCCAGGATGATCTTGTCCTCGGCGGTGAAGTCGGAGATCACGCTGGAGCCGTCGGCCGAGACGAAGAAGGCGTCGGCCCCGGCGCCGCCGGTCATGAAGTCCGATCCGCCCCCGCCGACCAGCACGTCCGCGCCGGCCCCGCCGATCAGCATGTTGGCCAGGCCGTTGCCGAGCAGGGTCGCGCCCGCGGCGCCCTTGACGATCAGGTTCTCGACGTTGTCGCCCAGCTGATAGCGGGTGTCGTAGAGCCAGACGGTGTCGACGCCGCCGCCCGCCAGCTCGACAACGACGTCGGCGGCGCTGTTGGCCAGATAGGTGTCGTCGCCGGCCCCGCCGGTCATGGTGTCGGCGCCGCTGCCGCCGTCGATCTGGTCGTGGCCGGACGTACCCGTCAGGCTGTCGACGGCGTTGGTGCCCACGATCGTCTTGGTCCAGGCCTGGCTCTGGCTCCAGGTGGACGTCGTCGGCGACGAGGTCGAACCCGTCGAGCCGGTCGAGGTCGCGGCGTCGGGATCGGCCTTGGCCGGAATGGTCTGGGCCGAGCGGATTGCGCCCTTGGCGGTCGTGACGACCGGCGTCGTCGTCTCGCCCGGCGTCACGGTCTCCGAGGATCCCGAGCCCGAGGTCGTCTCGGTGACCGGCCAGAGGGAGACCGCGTCCGGGCCCACCTCGCCCTCCCAGGGCACCGTCGAACCGTTGTTGGCGTCGACCACCACGTCCGTGCCGTTGCCCGTGTCGATCCGGGTGATCGTCTTGGCCCCGATCAGCGTGTTGTCGGCGATCGTCACGTCGGACGA
This sequence comes from Caulobacter sp. GW821-FHT09B08, assembly GCF_059418225.1. Taxonomy (NCBI): domain Bacteria; kingdom Pseudomonadati; phylum Pseudomonadota; class Alphaproteobacteria; order Caulobacterales; family Caulobacteraceae; genus Caulobacter; species Caulobacter sp. GW821-FHT09B08. The sequence goes on from NZ_JBWKPL010000006.1 coordinate 107,677, forward strand.
ATAGCGGACCGTCGCGGCCTGATTGTAGCCGGTGGTCAGATAGACCGCCCACGAGTTCTTGGTGTTGGAGACCAGGTAGTTGTCGGTGATCGTGACGTCGATGGCCCCACGCACGCTGACGGGCTGCTTGCCGACATTGACGACCTTGTTGCCCGTCACCAGGACGTTCTTGGCCTCGTAGGTGGCGCCGGGCAGCATGGACTCGTCGGCGGTGACGCCGCCGGCCGAGATGCCGTCGCCCGTGACATCGTGGATGTAGTTGTCCGAGATGAGGATGTCGCTCGACCCGCCCTTGGCGAAGATGGCCGCGCTGCTGTTGTGGAGATTGTAGATCTCGTTGCGCGAGATCACGCCGTTCCGGACGCCCAGGACATCAATGCCCTCTTCGGTCCCGATGTCGTGCACGACGTTGTCGAGGATGTAGGCGTTGTTGGCCTGGCCCACCTTGATGCCGTCGTGCGCCGCGCCGCCGATGACATTGCCCTGGATCACGATGTTGTTGACGAAGTTCGTGAAATCCCGGCCGCTCTGATTGAACTGGATGCCGTCGTAGCCGCCGTTGATCGCGAAGTTCTTGATCACGTAGTTGTCGACGCCCAGCGCCTGGATCACCGGCTTGTCGGCGTTAGCCCCCACGATGGTGGCGGCCTGCGGGCCGTCGGCCGAGATCAGCCAGATCGGCGCGTCGGGCGTGCCGCTGGCGTTCCACGGGATCTTGACGTTCTCCACATAGGTGCCCGCGTGCACGTAGATCGCCGTGCCGGGCTTGGCGATGGTCACCGCCGCCTGGATGCTGGCGAAGGGACGCTCCGCGCTGCCATCGCCGCCGGCGGCCGCGCCGGCCGAAACATGGATGATATTGCTCGGGACCTGATCCGAGAACACGACTTCTGACGCTGACACAACTGAACCCTTCGCCCTGACCCCGCGATCAGGTTACGGCGAGAGCCCATTTCACCCCTTAATTTGTGTAGTTAATTAGTCATTACATCTTGGTATTTCTGTATATCAACCTGCGACATATTGCTCATATACCCCCGTTATCCAATTGTTAGACTCTCAATTCAAATTTGACACACGCGTCAAATCACTAATGTCGGGTTTTATACTTTAGTGGATACCCACATCACCCAATGAGGTATCCCAATACTCAAATATCAGGCCCGTCAGCAGCCACCTTGCCGCCTGAACCACGCTCTGCGGCCAAACCGCCGCACCGGAGGGATATTGCGCCCCTGGCCTTGCATTTGAGGCGGTTTTGCCTTCCTTAGGCGCTCCATCGGACCCAGCCCGTCGCGCCACATCGGCATTTCGGCGGAAAAGGTCTATTCTCTGAAGATATTGACCAAGAAGCACGGTCCGTTTGGGGGTCGTCATTTGGTCGTGGTGCGGGCCGCGCGCGTTTGTGTGTGCGCCGTCCGCTTGAACGAACTGGACCCCGTATGCCCTTCCCCGCCTCCCACCCCGCTCTTGAGCGGGCTCTCGCCGCTCAAGGTTACGCCGAGCCCACTCCCGTCCAGGCCGCCGTGCTGGACGCCGACGCCGCGGATCGCGACCTGCTGGTCAGCGCCCAGACCGGCTCGGGCAAGACCGTCGCCTTCGGCCTGGCCGCCGCCCCCACCCTGCTGGGCGAGGCCGAGACCTTCGACCGCGCCGCCGAGCCCCTGTGCCTGGTGATCGCCCCGACCCGCGAGCTGGCCATCCAGGTCAATCGCGAACTGACCTGGCTCTATGCCGAGGCCAAGGCCGTGGTGGTCAACTGCGTGGGCGGCATGGACGCCCGTCGCGAGCAGCGCGCCCTGAACTACGGCGCCCACATCGTGGTCGGCACCCCCGGCCGCCTGCGCGACCACATCGAGCGCGGCCACCTGGACCTGTCGAAGCTGAAGGTCGCCGTCCTCGACGAGGCCGACGAGATGCTGGACATGGGCTTCCGCGAGGACCTGGAGTTCATCCTGGACGCCGCGCCGAAGGAACGCCGCACCCTGCTGTTCTCGGCCACCCTGGCGCGCGAGATCGTGCAACTGGCCAAGAGCTACCAGAACGACGCCCTGCGCATCGACACCCTGGGCCGCAACGAGCCGCACCGCGACATCGAGTATCGCGCCGTCCGCGTGGCGCCGAACGAGACCGAGCACGCGATCGTCAACCTGCTGCGCTATTTCGAAAGCCCCGGCGCCCTGGTATTCTGCAACACCCGCGAAAGCGTCCGCGCCCTCCACTCGAAGCTGCGCGAGCGCGGCTTCGCCGTGGTGGGTCTCTCGGGCGAGCTGAGCCAGCGCGAACGCGCCGACGCCCTGCAGGCCCTGCGTGACGGCCATGCCCGCGTCTGCGTCGCCACCGACGTCGCCGCGCGCGGCCTGGACCTGCCCGATCTGGGCCTCGTCATTCACGCCGAACTGCCGGTCAACAAGGCCACCCTGCTGCACCGTTCGGGCCGCACCGGCCGCGCGGGCAAGAAGGGCGTCAGCGCCCTGGTCGTGCCCTACACCCGTCGCCGCAAGGCCGAGCAGCTCTTGATGGCCGCCGGCGTCGAAGGCCAGTGGGGCGGCGCCCCGACCGCCGACGAGATCCGCGTCAAGGACACCGAGCGCCTGCTGGACGACCCGATCTTCTCGGAGGCCTCGAACGAGGACGACGCGCCCCTGGTCGCGGCCATGCTGGAAAAGCGTTCGCCGGAAGAACTGGCCGCCGCCCTGATCCGCGCCCGCCGCGCCAAGCTGCCGGCCCCGGAAGAGATCTACGACGACCCGCGCCACGGCGCCGATCCGGGTCCGCGCGCCCGGGGCGAGCGTTCGAACGACCGTAACGACCGCTTCGCCGACCGCGACTTCGCCCCGCGCGGCGACTTTGGTCGTGATGGGGGTGATCGTCCGGAACGCGAACCGCGCGCCGACATGACCAACTCGGCCTGGTTCCGCCTCAACACCGGCCGTCGCAACAATGCCGACCCCAAGTGGCTGATCCCGCTGATCTGCCGCCTGGGCCACATCACCAAGAAGGACATCGGCTCGATCCGGATCTTCGACTACGACACCAAGTTCGAGATCTCGGCCGAGGCGGAAGTGAAGTTCGGCGCCGCCGTCCAGGCCACCGTGCGCGACGACGTGACCATCACCCCGACCACGGCCCCGGCCGCCCGGGACGCCGGTCCCAAGCGCGACTACGCTCCGCGTGACAACGACGCTCCGCGCCGCGAATTCACGCCGCGCCCGCCGCGTGACAACGACCGTGGCCCGCGCGCCAACGCTCCGGGCTCGCGCGACCACACCCCGCGTCCGTCCGCGTTCGGCGACGACGGCTTCAGCAACGCCAAGCCGTATGATCGCGGCCAGGAGCCCAAGCGCGACTACAAGCCGCGTGACCGCGATGAAGCCCCGAAGCGCGACTTCAAGCCCCGCGCCGACGGCCCCAAGCGCGAGTTCAAGCCGCGTGACGAGGCCCCGCGCGCCCATGCCGAGGCGGCTCCGCGCCGGGCCCCGCGCGCCGACCGCGAGAGCGTGCCCTACGATCCGGCCGCCACCCCGGAAAAGCCGTTCCGCAAGCCGCGTGCCGACGCGGGCGCCGGCCCGGCCAAGCCCTTCAAGGGTCCCAAGCCTTTCAAGGCCAAGGGCTCGTTCGGCGACAAGCCAGCGTTCGGCGGTCCCAAGCCCGCCTTCGGCAAGAAGCCGGGCGGCAAGGCGCCGTTCAAGAAGAAGTAATCGAGACGAAAGCCTCCCCACCCGGGGAGGCTTTTTTCGTTTCTAGACCGCCTGCCCGGCGCACCAGCCCGACGCCCAGGCCCACTGGAAGTTATAGCCGCCCAGCCAGCCGGTGACGTCCACCACCTCGCCGATGAAGTACAGGCCCGGAACCGCCTTGGCCTCCATGGACCGCGAGTCCAGTCCGTCGGTGTCGACCCCGCCCAGCGTCACTTCGGCCGTGCGATAGCCCTCCGACCCCACCGGCTTGAACGTCCAGGCGTTGACCGTCGCGGCCACGCCGCGCAGCAGCACGTCCGAGCAGTCGGCCAGGTTGCCGTAGGCCCCGGCGTCCTCGGCGATCAACTGGGCCAGGCGCTTGGGCAGCCACTCGCCCAGCACCGTCGACAGCGCCCGCTTGGGCGTGGCGGTGCGAGCGGTCTTCAGGGCCCCGAATACGTCGGTCCCCGGCGCCATGTTGACGCTGATCTCGCCGCCCTCGCGCCAGTAGGACGAGATTTGCAGGATCGACGGGCCCGACAGGCCGCGATGGGTGAACAGCATGGCCTCGGCGAACTTGGTCTTGCCGCTGGAGACCACGGCGTCCAGCGCCACGCCCGACAGCGGCGCCAGGCGCTCAAGGGTCTTCACCTCGAAGGTCAGCGGCACCAGGGCCGGACGAGTCTCGACGATGTTGAGCCCGAACTGCTGGGCGATCTCGTAGCCGAGGCCCGTCGCGCCCATCTTGGGGATCGACTTGCCGCCCGTGGCGACAACGACCGAACGACAGGTCACCGGCCCATGGGCGAAGCTGACGCGCCAGCCTTCACCGTCCTTGGCCACGCCCTTGACCTCGGTCTCCAGGCGCAGCGTCACGCCGGCCCTCTCCATCTCGGTCAGCAGCATCTCGATGATCTGCTTGGCCGAGCCGTCGCAGAACAGCTGGCCCAGGGTCTTCTCGTGGAAGGCGATGCCGTACCGGTTGACCAGGGCGATGAAGTCGGCCGGCCGATAGCGGCGCAGGGCCGAAACGCAGAACTTGGGATTGGCCGACAGGAAGTTGGCCGGCGCCGTGTTGACGTTGGTGAAGTTGCAGCGCCCGCCGCCGCTGATGCGGATCTTCTCGCCCGGCGCCTTGGCATGATCGACCACCAGCACCTTGCGGCCGCGCTTGCCCGCCTCGATGGCGCACATCATCCCGGCCGCGCCGGCGCCCAGCACCACGACGTCGAAGTCTTCCAAGGCCGAGGCCCTCCTGTTGAGGGCCGTATCGACAGGAGACGGGCCGTCAAGTCAATCCAGCGGGCGGCTATCCCGCCCGTCGCAAGGCCGCCGAAGCCGCCTGGCCGCCGCTGACCTGGAAACGGGCCATCATCTCGACCAACCCGCCGATCTCGCTCTTGAGGGCGTGGCTGACGGCCGTGGCCTGCTCGACCATGGCGGCGTTCTGCTGCACGCCCTGGTCCATCTGGTTGACGGCGACATTGACCTCGTTGAGCCCAGTGGCCTGCTCGCCCGCCGAGGCGGCCAGCTCGCGCACCAAGGCGTCGATCTCGCCCACCTTGAAGACGATGCCCTCCAGCGCCTCGCCGGTCTGGCCCACCAGCTTGACGCCCTGGCCGACCTGGTCGGCCGAGGTCGAGATCAGGGCCTTGATCTCCTTGGCCGCTTCGGCCGAACGCTGAGCCAGGGCCCGGACCTCCTGGGCCACCACCGCGAAGCCGCGACCGGCGTCGCCCGCCCGGGCCGCCTCGACCCCGGCGTTCAGAGCCAGAAGATTGGTCTGGAAGGCGATCTCGTCGATGACGCCGATGATCTGGCCGATCTGCCGGGACGAGGCCTCGATGCCGGTCATGGCCTCGACCGCGCCGCGCACCACCCGGCCCGAGCGCTCGGCGTCCTCGCGGGTGGTCCCCACCACGCGGGCGGCGTCGCCGGCGCCCTGCGAGGCGCGGCGGACGGTGGCGGTGATCTCGTCGAGGGCGGCGGCTGTCTCTTCCAGGCTGGCGGCCTGCTGCTCGCTGCGGCGGGCGGTGTTGTCGGCGGCGGCGGTGATTTCGTCCGCGCTGCGGCCAATGCCGCCGACGGCGCCCAGAATCTGGCCCATGGCCTGGTCCAGGTGCTGCATGGCCCCGTTGAAGTCGGTGCGCAGCTGGCCATAGCCCTCGGGGAACGGATCGACGACGCGCACGGTCAGGTCGCCCCGCGACAGCCGCGCCAAGCCCTGGGCGATGCGCTCCATCACGAAGGCCTGGTCGCGCGCCGCGCCTTGGCTGACGGTCTCGTTGCGCACACGCTCGGCCTCGCCGGCGGCGGTGATCCGTTGTTGCTCGGCCTCCGAGGCACGTAGGGCCACGGCGTTGTCCTTGAATACCTGGACGGCGCGGGCCATCAGCCCGACCTCGTCCTTGCGTCCCGCGCCGGCCACGGTCACGTCGAGCCCGCCCTCGGCCAGGGTGGTCATGGTCTTCGACAGCGAAGCGACGGGACGCGAGATCTTGGTGGCGCCGATCCACAGGGCCAGACCCATGCCGCCGATCGCGGCGATCAGGCCCAGCAGGATGGTGGTCAGCGCGCCCTGGTCGGCTTTCTTGTTGGCGCGAGCCACCAGGGCGTCGGTCTCGACGTGATAGCCGTCGCCCCAGGCCTTGGCGTCTTTGGACAGGCTTTCGATGGCCGGGTCCAGCGCCGACAGCCGTGCGATGGCACCGGTGTCATCATTGGTCAAACCAAGATCGGCCGCGCCCCGCGCGTCGGCGTAGAGGGCGTCGATGCGCTGGCGGAATTCCTCGGCAGTCGGGGCGATGGCCGCGTCGGCCTTGACCATCTTGTCCAGGCTGTCCTTGCCCTCGCCATAGACCTTGTCCAGGTCCTTGGAGGCCGACAGGGCCGCGTCGGAGGCGCCCTCGTAGGTCACCACGCGGTGGGCGGCGTGGCCCATCATGCTGAGACGCCGGCTGAAGCGCGCCGACTGCACCTCGGCCGGCGAGCGGTGCTCGACCAGGGTGGCGGTGGCGGCCTGCAGGCTCTTCTGCTGCCAGACGGCCATGCCCGTGCAGCCCAGGGTGGCCACGGCCAGCACGGCGGCCGGCAGCAACACCTTGGTCGAGATCTTGAGGTCGTCGAGTCCCATGGTTTCCCCCGTCGGGCGTCTTACGAAACGCGGCCCGATTCAGATGGGACGATGGTTCGCCCGCCGCCGTGAAAGCCGCGTTAACGCGGCGGGAATAGCCATGGCAGGCCCGCCTTGGCGGAGGGGTCGTAGATCGTGCCGTGCTGTTGGGCGGATTGGGGATCGTAGCGCCAAGCCAGCCCCTTCGGCGGCTTGGCCTTCAGGGCGGCCACCACGCGGTCGACGCCCTCCTGCATGGTCGAGCCCTCGTCGCCGATGCTGAGATAGAGCCGCCACCCCTCGAACCCTCCGGCCGCGAGCAGGGTCTCGGCCTGGCGCGACAAGCTCTGGTCGTCCCACCACAGGCTGGGGCTGGCGGCCAGATAGGCGTCGAAGGCCCGGGGCTCGCGCAGGAAGGTCTCGACCACGAACAGCCCGGCCAGGGACTCGCCGATCAGGCCTCGCTGGCCGTCGGTGCGATAGCGCGCAGTCACCCAGGGCTGCAGCTCGTCGACCAGGAAGCGACGATAGGCGGCCGAACCGCCCGAGGTCGGCAGCAGCTCGCGGTCCTCCTGGAAGGTCGCCGGATGGGTCAGGTCGTGCTTGCGGTCCACGCCCTGGATCCCGACCACGATCATCGGCGCCAGCCGGCCGGCCGCCACCGCCTCGGCGACGATGTCGGTGATCTTGGGGAAGTCCTCCTCCACCGTGCCGCCGTCCAGCAGATAGAGCACCGGGTAGCGCTGACCCGCGCCCACATAGCCCGGCGGCAGGGCGATGTTGACCTTGCGCCGGTCGCCCAAAACACGGCTGTCGATCGTGAAGGTTCCGTCGGGCGTCACCGCATGGGCGAACGTGGGAACAAGGGCGGCGGCGCCCGTGGCGGCGAGGAATCGTCTGCGGTCCATGCTCAAGGCTCGACCATGGAGGGCCCGCCGCCAAGTCCTGACGGTGAAAACACCCGCCAGCGCTTGACGCCAGCGTCAGGAGGGGTAGGAACCCTGCCCTCCTCCCGCCCAGGCTCCTCCCATGACGTCCGCCCCGACGATCGGTATCGATTTCGGCACGACCAACACCGTGGTCTCGATGACCCACGGCGACGGCCCCGCCACGCTCGTCAAGTTCCCTACCGCCGGCGGCGACATCTTCGCCTTCCGCTCGGCGCTGAGCTTCCATGCCGAGATGGGCCGCGACGGCCGTCCCAACGAACTGGTGACCGAAGCCGGCCCCTGGGCCATCGAGGCCTATGTCGAGGACCCGCTGGAAACCCGCTTCATCCAGTCGTTCAAGACCTTCGCCGCCAGCGCCGCCTTCACCGAGACCAAGATCCTCAACAAGCGCTACCTGTTCGAGGACCTGCTGGCCGACTTCCTGCTGAAGCTGAAGGCCCACGGCGGCGAGGCGATGGCCTCTCTGCCGCCGCGCGTGATCGTCGGCCGGCCCGTCACCTTCGCCGGCGGCAATCCCAACGAGACCCTGGCGCTGGAGCGCTACGAGGCCGGCTTCAAGCGCCTGGGCTTCACCGACATCCGCTACGCCTTCGAGCCGGTCGGCGCGGCGTTCTTCTTCGCCCGCCAGCTGAAGGAGGACGCCACCGTGCTGGTCGCCGACTTCGGCGGCGGCACCAGCGACTTTTCCATCGTCCGGTTCGAACGTGAGAACGGCAAGCTGCGCTCCACCGCCCTGGCGCGCTCGGGCGTGGGCGTCGCCGGCGACGCCTTCGACTACCGGATCATCGACCAGCTGGTGTCCCCCGAACTGGGCAAGGGCAGCCTCTACAAGGCCTTCGACAACCGCCTGCCGATCCCCCAGCGCTACTACACCGCCTTCGCCCGCTGGGACCAGCTGGCCCTGCTGCGCGCCTCCAAGGACATGCGCGACATCCGCGCCCTGGAGCGCACGGCCCTGGAGCCGGAGAAGATCTCCCGCCTGATCGAGGTGCTGGACGACAACCACGGCTACGCCCTCTACCGCTCGGTCTCGGCGCTGAAGGAAGCGCTGTCGAGCCACGAAGAGGCGACCTTCCGCTTCGAGGCCGGCTCGGTGCTGATCGAGAAGGGCGTCAAGCGCAGCGACTTCGAGAGCTGGATCGCCCCGGAGCTGAAGGCCATCGAGACCGCCGTCGACCAGGCGCTGGAGCGTTCGGGCCTGGGCCCCGAGGGCGTCGACCGCGTGTTCCTGACCGGCGGCAGCTCGTTCGTCCCGGCGGTGCGCGAGATCTTCCTGCGCCGGTTCGGCGAGGCCAAGATCGAGAGCGGCGGCGAGTTCGAGTCCATCGCCTCGGGCCTGGCCCTGATCGGCCGCGAAAGCGACCTGGACCTGTGGAGCGAGAAGGCCAAGCTCCCGGCCTGACGTCCTGATCCATCCGCTTGCAAAAAGTTTCAGGCGCGCAACAAAACCCTTCCGGTCCCATCCCGCCGGCGGCGTCTGACAGTTAGTGGAGCTTGGTTGCCCGCGGTTCGCCCGCGCCCGACGCGCCATCACGTCGAGGTCGGGGGACCGAAAGAACATGGGCGACAACGCGCGCACGATCGCGATCGTGCTGCATGACCTGCCGTTGGGCGGTTCGGAACGGATCGCGGTGCGGCTGGCCAACCGCTGGGCGGCGCTGGGCCGCAAGGTGACGCTGTTCTGCGGCTCGCGGGAAGGACCGCTGGCCGACCTGATCGAAGCCGGCGTCGAGGTGGTCGAGGCCGATCCGCCCATCCCGCGCGGACGCGGCTCGCGCAAGGCCCTGGGCAAGGCGACGGCCGCCTATGTGGGCCAGCATCGGCCCGACATCCTGTTCGTGCCGGGCAACTATCACTGGCCGATCCTGCCGGCGGTGGACGCCCTACCCGCCCACCAACGCCCCGGCGTGGTGGCGCAGATCGGCACGCCGCTCTATCGCCATGGTCGCGGCCGCCTAGCCCAGATTCCCTACAATCTGAAGACCCGCTTCCAACTGCGCCGCGTCGACCGGGCCATTTCGCTGTCCGACAGCATGACCGAGGACGCCAATCGGGCGCTGGGCCGGCGGATCACCCAGCGCATCGCCCTGCCCGCGCTCGACGACGAGGACCGCGCCTTCACACCGCCGCCCGAGGGCAAGATCGTTCTGGCCGCCGGCCGGCTGGTGAAGGAGAAGGGCTTCGACGTCGCCATGCGCGCCTTCGCCCTGCTGGACGATCCGGAGGCCAAGCTGGTGATCGTCGGCGAGGGCGAGCGCCGGGCCGAGCTGGAGGCTCTAGCGGCCGAGCTGGGGATCGCCGACCGCGTGCGCCTGCCCGGCTACGTGCCCGACATCCGCCCCTGGCTGGAGATCGCCCGCACCTTCCTGCTGACCTCCTGGTACGAGGGCTATGCGGCGGTGATCGTCGAGGCCCTGGGCGCCGGCCGCCAGGTGGTGAGCACCGACTGCACCCCCGCCGCCCGCGAACTGCTGAGCGAGGCGCGCAACGGCCGGGTGGCCGCGCTGGGCGACGCAGAGGGCCTGGCCGAGGGCCTTCGCCAAGTGCTGAACGCCCTGGCGCCCGATCCGCGCGTTCTGGCCCATTCGGTGGCCGACTATCGGATCGGCCCCATCGCCGAAGCCTATTTGCGGGTGTTCGACGCGGTGGCCGCCAAGCGCGCCAGCCCGGCGAGCGTCAAGCGCTTCGCCCCGTTCCCGGTGCGCGCTTTTTCCATGCCCGCCGAACATCGAGCGCCAGCGATCGCGGCGAGACGACGAAGCGCTTGGCGTCGATCAGCGTGACAGGTCCGGCGGCCGACAGGGTGTGGAACCCGTCGGTCAGGCGGCCGAAGCTCGCCGGCGGCGGGATGGGATCGTCGGCCGTCGCCTCGAAACGATCCGGCGTCAGCGTGGTCACCCGCAGGGCGCGGATCGCCCCGCCATAGGTCTTGCGGCAGTCCTGCATCGGCAGCACCAACGCACCGTCGACAATGATCGGCGTACCGCCCGGCCGTGAGCTGGACCGGTCGACCCGTACGGGATTGCCCGGATGCGGCGTCCACGGGCCGATGATCCTGTCGGCCCAGGCCACGTGCAGTTCGCTGACCTTGGCGGCCTTGGTCGTGGCCGGGGTGTAGAACAGCCACCACCGCCCCTCGTGGAAGACGGGGGTGGCGTCGATGGCCACCTGGTCCAGTTCGATCGTCTGGACCGGCTCCCACTTCGTCGGAAAATCCACGGCGCGATAGAGCGTCAGTCGCCCGGACTTGTGGGCCTCGGGCAGCATGTAGGTCTCGCCGTCCTCCTCGACGATGAAGGGGTACGACAGGTGCCAGGCCTCCTTCAGCACCGGCTCGCGGCCCAGCAGGTTCAGGTCGGCGTCGAAGGTAAGCACCTCGATGGCCCCGACGCGGTCGCGATAATCGTAGATCTCGACGAAGACGTAGAGCCGCCCGCCCCGCCAGACGCCGACGGGGTCGGCCAGGAAGGTCAAGGGGCCGGGATCGGGGATCCAGGTCACGGCGTGCTCGGCCAGCGCGCCGGGCGCCAGCAGGTCCGCCATCGGCGCACGCACCAGCCCCACGCGCCACATGTCCTTGACCAGCCCCATGGCTCAGCCCACCCGGTCGGCGAACTTGGCCAGGGCCGCGCGGGCGCAGGCGTCGGCGGTCTCGTGGCTGGTGTCGGCCACGGCCAGGCCGCCAACCAGCTTGCCGGCCATGTGCAGCGGCAGCGAGCCGGCGTGCGGGTTCAGCCGCTCGGGCTCGGCCTTGATCAGGGCGGCGAAGGCCGGATCGGCCTTCTCGCGCGGCTCCATCTCGCTGCCCGGCGCATCGAACTGCACGGCCGTGGCGGCCTTGCGCGGGGCGGCGACCGGCGGCTTGGGGCTGCCCGGCGCGCGCAGAACGACCAGCGGATTGCCCTTGTCGTCCACCACGGCCGCGCTGACCGCCGCGCCCTTGGCGGCGCAAGCGTCGACGGCGGCCTGGGCCAGGCCGATGGACAGCGGCAGGTCCAAGGCCGGTTCGGGCGCGGCGAAGGCGTCGACCGGCGCGAGAGCCCACAGGGTCATCAGCAGCATCGCCGCCTTGGTCGCCACGGCCTTGGCCGGCCGCACCACCGCCACCAGCCAGCCGCCGCCCCAAGGGGTGTTGATCGCCGCCTCATCCAGCACCGAGCCCAACCGCTTGAGGCGATGCCACAGCCGCAGCGGCTTCAGCGCCAGCCACATGGTCAGGCCGACGCCGCCTTCCGGCTTCAGGTTCGGGGCATAGTGGGCGACCAGGTCCTCGACCTCGCCCAGATGCTCGATGCACTCGGAGAACACCACAACGTCGAAGGTCTCGTCGGTGCGGAAGGCACGGCCGTCTCCCAGCAGCAGGTCCACTTGGCCCGTCGCGCGTTCGGCCGACAGGCGCTCGAGTCCCTTCTCGACGGCTGGGGCGGAGAAATCGACGCCGACATAGCGGGCCGGCGCATGGGCCCGGAACGCCTCGAACAGCACGCCCTCGCCGGCCCCGATCTCGAGCACGCGGGGATTGGGCCAGCGGTCGGCGATCATGGCGGCCAGCAGGCGGTGATGGTGGCGCTGGTGGGACCTGGCCAGGCGGTCATAGACCCCCTCGCGGTACTCGCGATCCCACTTCTCGACCGGCGCGGCGACAATGGGCTTGTGGCGCTTGCGCATGAACAGCTCGCCGACCCACGGACGGTCGAGCGAGGCCAGTTCGATGAACCGTCGCCAGCGCAGATAGGCCATTCGCTTCCCCAGGATATCGTCGATACCCCGGATAGGCGCCCTACCCTGGCGTGTCCAGCACCCCTAGGCTGTCACGTCCGGGCGAAGCCTGCTTCGCCCGGACGTTCAGAACCTCAGGCCTTGTTGTTGAGCGCGGCCTGGGCCGCCGCCAGGCGGGCGATCGGCACGCGGTAGGGCGAGCAGGACACATAGTCCAGGCCGACCCGCTCGCAGAAGTCGATCGAGGCCGGGTCGCCGCCGTGCTCGCCGCAGATGCCCAGCTTGACGCCCGGACGGGCCGCGCGGCCACGCTCGGCGGCGATGCGGATCAGGTCGCCCACGCCTTCCTGGTCGAGGCTGACGAAGGGGTCCTTTTCGAAGATGCCCTTGTCGATATAGGCGCCCAGGAACTTGCCGGCGTCGTCGCGGCTGATGCCGAACGTGGTCTGGGTCAGGTCGTTAGTGCCGAAGCTGAAGAACTCGGCGTTGGCGGCCAGGTCGCCGGCCCGCAGGGCGGCGCGCGGCAGCTCGACCATGGTGCCGACCGTGTACTGAAGGTCCACGCCCTGCTCTTCCAGCACGGCTTTCGCGGTGCGGTCGGTCAGGTCGCGCAGATACTTCATCTCCTCGCCCTTGGTGACCAGCGGGTGCATGATCTCCGGCACGGGCGCGGCCTTGCCCGACTTGGCGATCTCGCACGCGGCCTCGATGATCGCCCGGACCTGCATCTCGTAGATCTCGGGGTACGACACGCCCAGGCGGCAGCCGCGGTGGCCCAGCATGGGGTTGGTCTCGTGCAGTTCCTTGGCCCGCTGCATCAGCTTGGCGGCGTCCAGGCCGGTGGCGGCGGCCACGGCCACGACGTCCTCTTCCGTGTGCGGCAGGAACTCGTGCAGCGGCGGGTCCAGCAGGCGGATGGTGACCGGCAGGCCTTCCATGATCGTGAACAGCTCGACGAAGTCGGCCTTCTGGAAGGGCGCGATCTTGGCCAGGGCCGTACGGCGACCGGCCTCGTCGTCGGCCAGGATCATCTCGCGCACGGCGGCGATCCGGGTGTCGTCGAAGAACATGTGCTCGGTGCGGCAGAGACCAATGCCTTCGGCGCCGAAGCCGCGCGCGGTCTTGGCGTCCAGAGGGGTCTCGGCGTTGGCGCGCACCTTCAGGCGGCGCACGCTGTCGGCCCAGCCCATCAGGGTGGCGAAGTCGCCGGTCAGCTCGGGCTCGATCATCTTGGGCGAACCGGCCAGGATCTCGCCGGTGGAGCCGTCGATGGTGATGGTCTCGCCGGCCTTGTAGTCGCGGCCGCGCACCCGGAAGAGGCCTTCCTTGGGGAAGATCGCCACGTCGCCGGCGCCCGAGACGCAGGCCCGGCCCATGCCGCGCGCCACGACGGCGGCGTGGCTGGTCATGCCGCCCCGGGCCGTGATGATGCCCCGCGCGGCGTGCATGCCGTGGATGTCTTCCGGCGAGGTCTCCTCGCGCACCAGGATCACGGCCTCGCCGTTCGAGGCGGCCTTTTCGGCGGCGTCGCTGTCGAACACGATCTTGCCGGTGGCCGCGCCGGGCGAAGCCGGCAGGCCCTTGGCGATCAGGTCGCGCTGGGCGGTGGGGTCGATGGTCGGGTGCAGCAGCTGGTCCAGCGAAGCCGGCTCGACGCGGCCGATGGCTTCTTCCTTGGAGATCACCCCCTCGGCGGCCATGTCGACGGCGATCTTCAGGGCGGCCTTGGCCGTGCGCTTACCGCTGCGGGTCTGCAGCATGTAGAGCTTGCCCTGCTCGACCGTGAACTCGATGTCCTGCATGTCGCGGTAGTGGCGCTCCAGCGTCTCGACCACGGTCTTGAACTGGCCGAACACCTCCGTCATCGCCTCTTCCATCGAGGGGGCCGTGTCGCCCATCTCCTCGCGGGCGGCCTTGGTGAGGGACTGCGGCGTGCGGATGCCGGCCACCACGTCCTCGCCCTGGGCGTTGATCAGGAACTCGCCGTACAGGCGGCCGTCGCCGTTCGAGGGGTTGCGGGTGAAGGCCACGCCGGTGGCCGAGGTCTCGCCCATGTTGCCGAACACCATCGACTGGATGTTGACGGCGGTGCCCCAGGCCTCGGGGATGTCGTGCATGCGGCGATAGAACTTGGCCCGGTCGTTCATCCAGCTGGCGAACACGGCGCCGACAGCGCCCCACAGCTGCTCCTGGGCGTCCTGCGGAAACGGCTTGCCCAGCTGTTCCTTCACGGCGGCCTTGTAGTCCTTGATCACCCCGGCCCAGTCCTCGGCGGTCAGGGCGGTGTCGACGGTGACGTCCAGGCGATCCTTATGGTCGTCCAGGATCTCCTCGAACATGTGGTGCTCCAGATCGAGCACGACGTTCGAGTACATCTGGATGAAGCGGCGATAGCTGTCATAGGCGAAGCGGCGGTCGCCCGAGAGGATCGCCAGGCCTTCGACGGTCTCGTCGTTCAGGCCAAGGTTCAGGACGGTGTCCATCATGCCCGGCATCGAGGCCCGGGCGCCCGAGCGCACCGAGACCAGCAGCGGGTTCTTCACGTCGCCGAAGGCCTTGCCGGTCAGGGCCTCGACCTTGGCCAGGCCCGCGTTCAGCTGATCCTTCAGCTCGGCGGGATACTGCTTGCCGTTGGCGTAGTAGTGGACGCAGGCCTCGGTGGTCACCGTGAAGCCCGGCGGCACCGGCAGGCCCAGGGACGACATCTCGGCGAGATTGGCGCCCTTGCCTCCCAGGAGATTCTTCATCTTGGCGTCGCCGTCGGCGCCGCCTCCCCCGAACGAATAGACCCACTGCGTCTTGGTCAGCGTATCAACCGGCATCTCTGGTTCACCCTGCGATAGTGAAAAAGCCCGCGATTCTCTGACGGAACCGTCCTGGCTTGGAACAATGCGCCTAAACGCCCATCCCGCACTGCAATATCCGGGCGTTCACTAGCACCTTGTCAAAGAACCCGTCCACCAACGGTTTTCGGTTCGCAGTCTAAAGCAGAATTTCGGCAAATTCTTCCAATGACAACGATGTCATGACTTAGTTTTGCGCGCTGACCCTAAATATCGCTACCTGACCCGAGTCTATGGGAACCGCCGGGGCGCCCGTTTCCGTGCTTTGATCGCCCCGGCGAAGCTGAGCCGCGCCGATCACGCCGGAACAGCTAGAACAGGCTGATCGTCATCCGCAGGGCCAGCACCACCACGTTGGCGGCGTCCTGGTCGCCGCCGGCCCGGCGGATCAGTTGCACATCGGGCTGCAGGGTGACCCGGGGAGCGATCTTGTCGGAATAGGTGATCTCGACGCTGGATTCGGCCCGGGCCGGCGCGACCCCGGCGTCGAGGGTGTTGGCGCGCTGCTTGGAAGACAACACGCCCTGCTCCACACCGACCGAGAAGGCGCTGTCGGGCCGCGAGGCGAAGACCTTCTCCACCAGCACCCCGGCCTGCCAGCCCGAGCGGAACGGCGTGGTGTCGCCATCCGACAGGCCGACGCGGGCGAAGCCGTTCACCGAGCGGCCGGTCTCGCCGCCATCGACGAACGGATACTCGGCCAGCAGATAGCCGCCGCGCGCCTTGGCCTGGGCCGGATCGCCGTGGATATCGACGTCGCGCAGGTCGGCCTGGCGTTCGGTGTAGAACCAGCCGCCAGCTGCCACGCGCCAGCTGTCGCCGAAGCCGGCCTCGGCGATCATCAGGGCGCCGTTGTCGAACTCCATCGACGCCCCCTTGGGATCGCCCACCGTTCCGGCATGGGCGTTGAGCACGGCGGCCTGGAGATAGCGGCCCTTGTCGCCCTCGATCCTGGCCCGCACCGCCAGAGCCGTGGACGGGAAGATCGACGGACCGTTGGGACCCGTCGAGGCGAACTCCGAGCCGATCCCGAACGGCGGCGCCAGCAACAGGCCCGAAGCCTCGGTCGAATAGAACTCGCTGTTGAGGTCGTAGAGCCCGGCCAGGACCGAGCCCTTGTCGCCGGCGAACTTGCTCTGGATCCACAGCTCGTAGAGCCGCGCCCGGGGGCGGCCGACCTCGATATTGTCGACGCCCTGCAGGGTGCCGGCCAAGTCGTTGGGCGCGCCGCCGCTGTTGTTGAGCAGATAGCCGTGCACGGTGGCGCCGCGCCAGCCGACCAGCTTCTCCAGGTCGCCGTCGACGATCACGTCCAGATTGTCGAGGAACCGGCCGGCATGGGACGCGCCGCCCTTCACCGGTCCGCCGACATCGGCCGTATAGGTGATCTCGTGGGTCCAGGCGCCCTCCTCCGAGGTCGTCTGGGCTTGAGCCACCGCGCCGACACCTGAGATGGCAACGCCTAGAACGCCACCCAAGACATACGAACAGATCGATCTAGCTGAAGTCATGGCCTGCCCCGTGATTACGGGAACAAGTACCGGCAGGTCTTGAAGCACCGATTAAAGTTCACAGGGCGCGGCCTTTTGTCTCAGATAGGACTTTTGGAGCGTCAAAATCAAAGAACGAAAGCGCCGTTAACCCTGCTAGGCGAGGGTGTGTTGAACTAGTCGGGGACGGGACCTGAAAATGCTTCGCACGATCAACCACAAGGTGATGGGCGCCGGCGCGGCCGTCATGGTGCTGTGCACGGCCAGCGCGGGCGCGGGCTTGTGGTCGACCACTCGGCTGGACACCGCCCTGCAGGACGCCAACGTTTCGGCCGCCGTGCTGCGCAACCACATGGAAGCCGACATGATGCACGACGCCCTGCGCGCCGACGTCCTGTCCAGCCAGCTGGCCAGCGATCCCAGTTCCGGCATCGCCATCGACGACGTTCGCAAGGACCTCTCCGAGCACACCGAGATCTTCCGCAAGTCTCTCGCCGACAACGACGCCCTGGCACGGGATCCCGCCAGCCGCGCGGCCCTCGCCCAGCTCAAGGCCCCGCTCGACGTCTACATCAAGTCGGCCAACGACATGGTCGACCTGGCCGCCGTCGACCATGCCCAGGCCGTTGCCGCCATGCCCGGCTTCATGAAGCAGTTCACCACGCTGGAAGGCGCGATGAGCCAGGCGTCCGACAAGATCGAGGCGGCTTCTTCCGCCGCCGCCGCGCGAGCCAAGAGCGTGGCTCTGTTCTCCGAGATCCTGATGACCGCCGCCGTCGTGGCGGGCGTGATCTTCGCCGGCATACTCATCGTCATCTCGCGCGCCGCCATCGTGCGGCCGGTGCTGAACCTGGCCGGCGACATGCGCCGCCTGGCCGCGGGCCAGAACGACATCGTCGTCTCGGGCGCGGGCCGCCCCGACGAGATCGGCGAGATGGCCAAGAGCGTCGAGGTGTTCCGTCAGTCGGGCATCGAACGCGCTCGCCTCGAGGCCGAGGCCGCCGGCTTCCAGCAGGAGCTGGACCGCAAGCTGCGCGACATGGAGGCCGCCTTCGAGGTTGCCGGTCGCGAACAGAAGGCCGTGGTCGAGGTGATGGCCAAGGGCCTCTCCAGCCTGGCCGGCGGCGACCTGTCGACCCGCATCTCCGCCCAGGTCGCCGCCGACTACGCCGCACTCAAGAACGACTTCAACGCCGCCGCCGCCGGCCTGGAAGACGCCATCCGCACCATCTCCAGCGTCGCCGGCCAAATCGGTTCTGGCACCCAGGAGATCGCCCAGGCCTCCAACGACCTGTCGCGCCGCACCGAGCAGCAGGCCGCCAGCCTGGAAGAGACCGCCGCCGCCCTGGACGAGATCGCCGCCACCGTGCGCCAGACCGCCGACGGCGCCACCCGCGCCACCCAGGAAGTCGCTTCCGCCCGGGGCGACGCCGAGAAGTCGGGCCAGGTGGTCGACCAGGCCGTCAACGCCATGGGCGCCATCGAGGACTCCTCGCGCCAGATCACCCAGATCATCGGCGTGATCGACGAGATCGCCTTCCAGACCAATCTTCTGGCCCTGAACGCCGGTGTCGAGGCCGCCCGGGCCGGCGACGCCGGTCGCGGCTTCGCGGTGGTGGCCCAAGAAGTCCGGGCCCTGGCCCAGCGGTCCGCCGAGGCGGCCAAGGAGATCAAGACCCTGATCTCGACCTCGTCGCAGCAGGTGGACGCCGGCGTCAGCCTGGTGGGCCAGACCGGCGAGGCCTTGAACCGCATCGTCGGCCGCGTGGCCGCCATCGACGACCTGGTCCGCCAGATCAGCTCGTCCAGCCAGGAACAGGCCTCGGGCCTGGCCGAGGTCAACACCGCCGTCAATCACATGGACCAGGTCGTCCAGCAGAACGCCGCCATGGTCGAGCAGGCCACCGCCGCCACCCACTCGCTGAAAGGCGAGACGGCGCAGCTGGTCTCGCTGGTCGGCCGCTTCAAGATCGGCGGTCAGCGCGAAGCGATGCGGATGGCCAGCTAGAAAAGACGGTATGGACTGCCCCAGGGTCAGGCTCCTAGCCTCCTCGTCACCGGTCGCTCCACGAGGGCGAGACAAGAACCGGGGAGGAAACCATGGCTTCCGCAACGGCCCGTCCGGCCGCGAGCCCGGCTGCTCGCGAACCTCTTCTCGACGCCACGCCGCTCGACGCCATCGTGGTGGGCGCCGGCTTCGGCGGGCTCTACATGGTCCACCGGCTGCGCGAGGCCGGGCTGAGCGTCCAGGGGATCGAGGCGGCCGGCGACGTCGGCGGCACCTGGTGGTGGAACCGCTATCCCGGCGCCCGCTGCGACCTGCCCAGCCTCCTCTACGCCTACAGCTTCTCCCAGGAGCTGATGGAGAGCTGGCGGTGGAGCGAGAAATACGCCACCCAGCCCGAGATCCTGGCCTATGCCGAGCACGTCGCCAGCCGCTACGCCCTGCGCGAGGCCTATGTCTTCGACACCCGGGTGGTCTCCGCCGTTTTCGACGAGGCGGCCAAGCTCTGGACCGTGAAGACCGACCGGGGCGACGCGCTCCAGGCCCGCTTCTGCGTGATGGCCACCGGTTGCCTGTCGGCCCCGCGCGACCTCGACCTGCCGGGCGCCGACACCTTCGAGGGCGAGACCTATGTCACTGGCCTGTGGCCGCACGATCCCATCGACTTCAAGGGCAAGCGGGTGGCGGTGATCGGCACCGGCTCGTCGGCCATCCAGTCCACGCCCCTGATCGCGGAGGACGCCGCCCAGGTCTACGTCTTCCAGCGCACGCCCAACTTCAGCCTGCCGGCCCTGAACACGCCGCTGAGCGACGCCGAGGTGGCCGAGTTCCGCGCCGCCTTCCCGGCCTATGTCGAGCTGCTGCGATCCGGCCAGCCCGGCATCCCCATGCCGCCACCCGACTGGGTCCCCAACGACGAGGAACTGGCCCAGCTGGTCGCCACCCTGTGGAACGGCTGGGGCCTGATCTCGGCGGTGCAGATCCCCAACATCGCCAGGGACGAGCGCACCAACGCCGCCGCCGGCGACTTCGTGCGGGCCAGGATCGCCGAGATCGTCAAGGACCCGGCCACGGCCGAAGCCCTGACGCCGCGCGACTTTCCGATCACCACCAAGCGGGCCTGCGTCGACACCGGCTGGTACGAGACCTTCAACCGCGACAACGTCCAGCTGGTGGACCTGCGCAAGACGCCCATCGAGGCCATCGTCCCGGCCGGAGTGCGGACCACCGAGCGCGAGTACGAGGTCGACGTCATCGTCAGCGCGCTCGGCTTCGACGCCATGACCGGCGCCCTGCTGCGGATGGACATCCGGGGCCGCGACGGCCTTGCCTTGAAAGACGCCTGGGCCGAGGGACCCAAGACCTATCTGGGCCTGGCCGTGGCCGGTTTCCCCAACCTGTTCACCGTGACCGGACCGGGCAGCCCGTCGGTGCTGACCAACGTCCTGACCGCCTGCGAGCAGCATGTCGACTGGATCATGGACGCCATCGCCCATGTCCGCGCCACCAACGGCGCCACCCTGGAGGCGACGCCGGAGGCCCAGGAGGGCTGGGTCGCCCACGTCAACGACGAGGCCGACAAGACGCTCTTTCCCCGCGCCGCCTCCTGGTACATGGGCGCCAACATCCCGGGGAAGCCCCGGGTGTTCATGCCCTATGTCGGCGAGGGCTATAAGGTGCGCTGCGACGCCGTGGCGGCGGCGGGCTACGAGGGCTTCGACCTGCGCCCTTGACCTCCACGCTCGCTGGTGGAGGGCTCTCGCCTTTGAGGTGAACAAGCTCGGGCATATCGTCGCAGAACGCTGCTTTTCTCTGTCTGGAAAGACACTTAGGCCATAGCTGGTCGCCTAGTTTTCGTGCAGAGCGCTTCACGATGATCGACGCCGCCGCGGCCCCCTCGGGTCCGCCCTACGACCTGCTGATGGAGGCCTTCGACACCGCGTCGGAGGCCCTGGCGGTGTTCGACGCGGCCGACCGCTGCGTGGCCTGGAACCAGCGCTATGCCCGGCTCTGGTCGCGCTGGGGCGTCGATATGACCGAGGGCGTCACCTTCGAGACCCTGCTGCGCGCCGGCCTGGCGGCGGGCCGTTATCCCGAGGCCGGTCCGCGTCCCGAGGCCTGGTTGGCCGACCAGATCCACCGCCGCTCGTCCCTGGCCCAGATGAACGACCAGCGGGTCGAGCACGGCGAGCTGCTGCGGTTCGAGACCCGCCGCACCCCATCCGGCGGCCGGGTCACCACCTGCGTCAGCCTGGGTCCCGCCGCCGACACCACGGCCCGCCCGGCCCAGCCCCAGACCTTCCTGGACACGGTCATCGAGAACGTGCCGACCATGCTGGTGGTCAAGGACGGCGACACCGGCAAGTTCCTGCTGATCAACCGCACCGGCGAGGAACTGCTGGGCGTCAAGCGCGAGGCCCTGCTGGGCCACAGCGACTACGATTTCTTCCCCGCCGAACAGGCCGACTTCTTCGCCGCCGCCGACCGCGAGGTGCTGGAGAGCGGCGAACTGCGGGTGATCGAGGAAGAGCCGCTGGACACGCCGCACAACGGCCGCCGCTGGCTGCAGACCCGCAAGATCGCCATCTCCGGCGAGGACGGCCGCCGCCACCTGCTGGCCATCTGCGAGGACATCACCGAGCGCAAGCTGAGCGCGGCCGCCCTGGACGCGGCCCTGCACCGCGCCGAGGCGGCCAGCATCGCCAAGAGCGAGTTCCTGGCCAATATGAGCCACGAGATCCGCACGCCGCTGAACGGCGTCATCGGCATGGCCGAGGTGCTGGAGCGCACCGCCCTCACCCCACGCCAACGCGACATGATGTCGGTGATCATCAGCTCGGGCCGCACCCTGAACCTGCTGCTCAGCGACATCCTTGACCTGTCGAAGATCGAGGCCGGCGCCCTGGAGCTGGCCGAGGAGCCGATGAACCTGCGCGAGGCGGTCACCGCCGCCGCCTCGGTGTTCGAGGCCGGCGCCCACGCCAAGGACCTGGCGTTCGAGCTCGACTTCTCCGACGACTTCCAGGACTGGGTGGTGGGCGACGCCCTGCGCGTCCGCCAGATCGTGGCCAACCTGACCAGCAACGCGGTGAAGTTCACCTCGGCCGGATCGGTGCGGATTCAGGCCGCCACGGCGCGCTCGGCGACGGGCGGGGTGGCCCTGACCGTGGCGGTGACCGACAGCGGGGCCGGCTTCGACCCGGCCGCCGGCGAGCAGCTGTTCGAGCGGTTCCAGCAGGCCGACGGCTCGGTGACGCGCCAGGCCGGCGGCACGGGCCTGGGCCTGCCCATCGCCCGGCGGCTGGCGCGGCTGATGGGCGGCGACGTCGCCTGCGAGGCCCGGCCGGGCGACGGGGCGACCTTCACCTTCACCGCCCTGCTCAGTCTCTGCCAGGTAGCCGATCCGACATGCTGCCGCGCCCCGGAGCCGCCCGCGCCGGCCGCCGCCATCGAGCGGCGCCTGCGCATCCTGCTGGCCGAGGACCATCCCACCAACCAGCAAGTCGTCGACCTGATGCTGGGCGACGCGGCCGACCTGACCATCGTCCCCGACGGCGCCGTGGCCGTGGAGGCCTTCGCCGCCCACCCCTTCGACGTGATCCTGATGGACACCCAGATGCCGGTCATGGACGGCCTGGCCGCCATCGCCGCCATCCGGGCCCAGGAACGCGACCGGGGCCTGGTGCGCACCCCGATCATCTCCCTGACCGCCAACGCCATGCCCCACCAGGTGCAAGCGTGCCTGGCCGCCGGCGCCGACCTGCACCTGGCCAAGCCGATCAGCATCCAGGGCCTGTTCGAGAGCATCGACGCGGCGCTGGGGCTGATGGAGCATTACGAGCTGGACGTTTAGACGCGACGCACTTGCCCCCTACGGACCGCTTCGCGGTCGTCTTCCCCCATAGGGGGAAGAGCTGCGTGCGTGCGGCGCCCTCCGCCCCCTACGGGGGCGGACAGACCGCGAAGCGGTCAGGTGGGGGCAAGTGAGTGCGCTCCCACGCCAAACTGGCCATGAGCGGATGGGAAGGGTGCGAAGCGCCCGGGCCTCGCCCGGATGATTTGCAGTTTGAATACCGTTTCGACGAAGTCGGAGCGCTTCGCGCGACCGTTATCCGAAAGCCCGCGACGCTGAGCCCTGTTAGGGCCTCGCCGCCTTGAAGCCTCCGACGGGCGGAACCGGGGCGACATCCCCGATCCCGGACCGCGAGCGCATCACCGCTCGCCTGCCGCAAAGTCGGTCCCCATCCAACGCCGTTTATTTTCGAGGCCCGGCCGGCACCAGATGGACAGGGTTGTCCTCCGAAGAGAACCACCAACAGAGCTTCCCGCTCGATCGCCCCCGAAAGCCGCAACGGTCGCCGTACGTGCGCCCTTCCCGTGCTTTCAGGTGGGATAAGGATACGGGAGGTCCGCACGAGGGGGATAAGTTAGGTCGAAAAAGTTCAAGAGATTGAAATTGCTGAACTCCATTCGCTATCCGCTAGGGATAGACGCCCCACCAACCCCTCTCTCATAGAGAGAGGGGGGGGCCCGCCGCGAAGCGGTGGGAGGGTGAGAGGTTTCACCGCCAGCCGGAAAACCTCGAGACCTTCCGAACGGGGACATGCACTTGTGCGTGTCCCCACCGGCGCGCGCGGCGTTCAGTCCTGGAAAGCCTTACCCCCCAACTCGGTGGGCCGATCTGGGGACACGCACAAGTGCATGTCCCCGTCAGTAGAGTCCCCTACCCGCCGATCAGCGAGAAGTCGGCCACGCGGTTCATCGCTTCGCGGACGGCCGCCAGCGTCTTCAAACGGCTGTCGCGTTCGGCCTCGACTTCGGAATTGACGAACACCCCGTCCAGGAAGGCGTCGACCGGGCCGCGCAGGCCGGCCAGTTCCTGCATGGCGGCGGTGAAGTCCTCGGCGGCCATGGCGTCGGCCAGGGGCTTCTGCACCAGGCGCACGGCGTCGTGCAGGGCGACTTCCGGCTCCGAGGCGTTGGCCGGCAGAACCGCCTCGCCCTCGGCCTTCCAGCCCTTCTTCTCCTCGGCCTTGAGGATGTTGGACGCGCGCTTGTAGCCAGCCATCAGGGTCTTGCCGTCGTCGGTCTTGAGGAACCCGTCCAGCGCCTCGACCCGGGCGACGATGCGCACCAGGTCGTCGTCGCCGAGAGCGAACACGGCGTCGACGAGGTCGTGGCGCTTGCCTTGGTCCTTGAGGGTGACCTTCAGGCGGTCGGCGAAGAATTCCAAAACATCGTCGTCATTCTCCGCGATCATAATGGGAGGCCGAACTTCGATGAGCACTTCACTCATTCGGACGTGACTGGTGTCGTTCGCGTAATCCAGCTCGTCCGCCTGAACGGTGAATCTGTAAATTTCACCGCCATCGATAGAATTTGATCTACCCCACATACTTCCACTAGACACGAGCGCGTCAATCCATTCCCGCGCCACGGAAAATTCTTCTACTTTTACCAAGTTTCGGAGCGTTTTCCCGGCATAATTTTCAGAACTCAGGAGTCCCGGGATTTGGCCTTCAACAGATTTCACAATGGCTCGGCTGTAGAACTGTTGCACCTTGAGACGCGAAATATGCCGACGAACAAGCGCTAACAGAGGCAATTTCAAACGATTGTCTAGCAGTGTCCGGATCACACCCAACGCAGCCCGACGCAGCGCGAACGGATCCTTGGACCCCGTCGGCTTCTCGTCGATCGCGAAGAACCCAACCAGCGTGTCCAGCTTGTCCGCCAGCGCCACGGCCACGCTCAGCGGCGCGGTCGGGACGGCGTCGGACGGGCCCTGCGGCTTGTAGTGGTCGCGGATGGCGTCGGCGATGTCGGCGTCCAGGCCGAACTGGCGGGCGTAGTAGCCGCCCATCAGCCCCTGCAGCTCGGGGAACTCGCCCACCATCTGCGAAGCCAGGTCCGCCTTGGCGAGGCGCGCGGCTTCCTTGGCCTTCTCGACATCGGCGCCGACCAGCGGCGCGATCTCGCCGGCCAGGGCGACGATGCGCTCGACGCGCTCGGCCATCGTCCCTAGCTTGGCGTGGAAGGTCACGCCGTTCAGCTTCTCCAGCCACGGCTCGAAGCCGACCTTGACGTCCTCGTCCCAGAAGAACCGGGCGTCCGACAGGCGCGACGACAGCACCTTGGCGTTGCCGGCGGCGATCACGGCGCCGCCATCGGCCGACTGGACGTTGGCGATGGTGATGAAGTGCGGGGCCAGACCGCCCGTCGCCGGGTCGCGGACCGCGAAATACTTCTGGTGCGTGCGCATCGAGGTGCGGATCACCTCGCCGGGCAGGTCCAGGAACACGGGGTCCATGTCGCCCAGCACCGGGGTTGGCCATTCGGCCAGGCCCGCGACTTCCTCCAGCAGGCCGATGTCGTCGACCAGTTCGAGATTCCGCGCGAAGCACAGCGTCTTGCAGCCTTCCAGGATGCGCGCCTTGCGCTCCTCGACATCCAGCACCACGAAGTGCTCGAGCAGGCCCTTGGCGTATTCGTCGAAGTCGCGCGCCTTGAACGGCTGGCCGCCCCAGCCAAAGCCCACGCGCATGAAGCGGTGGCCCTCGGTGACGTCGCCGCTCTCGATCCCATCGATGGCGAACGGCACCACCTCGCGGTCGAAGACGCAGAGGATGCGCTTCAGCGGCCGCACCCAGCGCAGCTTGCCGCTGCCCCAGGTCATCGACTTGGGCCAGGGGAAGGCGCGGACGATGGCTTCCACCATCTCGGCCACGATCTGCGGCGTCTCGCGGCCCTTCTTCTCGACGAAGGCCATATAGACGCCGTCGCGCTCGACCAGTTGGTCCTGGGTCAGGCCCGCCTTGCGCAGAAAGCCTTCCATGGCTTGCGGCGGGGCGCCGACGCGCGGGCCCTTCAGCTCTTCCTTGCGGTCGGCCTGGGCGATGGGCAGGCCCTCGACCACCAGGGTCAGGCGGCGCGGACCGGCGAAGGTCTTCAGGGCCTCGGGCAGGAAGCCGGCGGCGGCCAGGTGCTCGCGCGCCATCCGCTCCAGGTCGCGCGCGGCGCCGGCCTGCATGCGGGCGGGAATCTCTTCGGAGAACAGTTCGAGAATGAGTTGGGGCATCGTGACTTACGCGGCTTCCTGCTGCTCGACCCAGGCCTGGGCGCACTTCTTACAAAGGTCGCGGATGCGGCCGATGTAGGAGGCGCGCTCGGCGACGGCGATCGCGCCGCGGGCGTTCATCAGGTTGAAAAGGTGGCTGGCCTTGAGGACCATGTCGTAGGCGGGCAGCACCAGGGACTTGCCCTGGTACGAGCGGGCCAGCATCAGCGGCACCTGCTCTTCCATCTGCTCGAACTGCTGCTTGAGCACGGCCACGTCATAGCCATGGAAGTTGGCTTCCGACTGCTGGCGCTCGTTCTCCAGGAAGACGTCGCCATAGGTCAGGTGGCCCAGCGGGGCGTCGGGATCGTTGAACGGCAGGTCGTAGACGTTGTCGACGCCGAACACGTACATGGCCAGGCGTTCCAGGCCGTAGGTCAGCTCGCCCGCCACCGGCGAGACGTCCAGGCCGCCCACCTGCTGGAAGTAGGTGTACTGGCTGACTTCCATGCCGTCGCACCAGACTTCCCAGCCCAGGCCCCAGGCGCCGACGGTGGGGTTTTCCCAGTCGTCCTCGACGAAGCGGATGTCATGGGTGCGCAGATCCAGGCCGATGGCCTCCAGCGAACCCAGGTACAGGTCCTGCATGTTCGGCGGGTTCGGCTTCAGGATCACCTGGTACTGGTAGTAGTGCTGCAGACGGTTGGGGTTCTCGCCATAGCGGCCATCGCCCGGACGGCGCGAGGGTTGCACATAGGCCGCGTTCCACGGCTTGGGACCCAGGGCGCGCAGGACGGTGGCCGGGTGCAGGGTCCCCGCCCCCACCTCGACGTCGTGCGGCTGCAGGATCACGCAGCCCTGGGCGCTCCAGTAGTCATGGAGCGTCAGGATCAGACTCTGGAAAGACTTGGGTTTTTCGACGGGCATAGCGGTCCGAAACAGGGCCAGAAAAAAGTCGGCGGACCATAGGGCCCGCCGACTTGTGCTTCAAGCTTGTTGGGTCCTCGCGGACCCGGGCGATGTCAGACCGCTGAAAGGGCCTAGTTGCCCTTGGCGGCGGTGCGCTTGCCGGCGTTCGACATCGGCTTGCCGTAGAGCTTGCGGTTTTCCGGGGTGTCGGCCACCGGCGGGTTGGAGACGACGTTGGCGTCGCCGGCCTTCAGGGTGGCCTGCTGCTCGGGCGAGGAGGACGACACGCGGCCGGCGGTGTCGGCGGCCGTGCCCGTGGGGGCGGTGGTGGCGGCCGTCGGGTCGGCGGGGGTCATGGTGGCGGCGGCCGGGTCGGCCGGCATCGTCTGGTCGGCCGGGGCGGCGGCCATCGGATCCGGGTTCACCGGCTGGGTCGCGGCGGTCTGGGCCATGGCCACGCCGGACATCAGCGCCAGGGCGGCGGTGGCGGTAGCGATACGCACGAACATCGGGCTGATCCTTGTTAAGAAATCCAGCCTGCTCAGCGCTCAAGCCGCCCCTTCCGTTGCGCCCATCACGGGCTCGTGACCAGCTTCACTTGAAGAACATCACGATGGCCACGCCCACGAAGATGAAACCGAAGCCCACCAACGTCTTCCAGCTGATCGCCTCACCCAGATAGAAGACCGAGAACAGCGTGAAGACGATGAGGGTGATGGCCTCCTGCCCCGTCTTCAACTGGGCGGCCGTGTAGACGTTGTGGCCCAGGCGGTTGGCCGGCACGGCCAGCATGTATTCCGGCAGGGCGATCAGCCAGCTGGTGAAGATGGCCGCCACCATCGCCATCGAGCGATTCTTCAGGTGGCCGTACCAGGCGAAGGTCATGAAGATGTTCGAGGCGACCAGCAGCCCCCAGGGCGCGAGCTTGAACCAGAAGGAAGACATGGGGCTTAAGGGGACTCCGACCGGCGCGAATGGTCGGTGATTGTATGCGGATCGCGACAGCCTAAGCCAACACCCCCTCGAACCCTCCGAACGCCGCCTTTGCGAGCGCCACAGCGGATCGGCGCCTAATTTTGAGGCGCCACGTCCCTTTCGTTTCCAATTCCCTACCGCGCGACAGTCATGTCCGAAGCGCGACCGATAGCGTGAGGCCGCCGGGGAAACGATGGGGGCTCGTGGGCCTCCCGTCGCGGTGCGAGTGAGCAACGCGCTCTAAAACCAATTCAAGGGGAGCCCGCGTAGTCGGCGGGTCGGAGCAAGGCGGATGAAACTGATCATAGCGATCGTAAAGCCCTTCAAGCTCGACGAGGTCCGCGAGGCGCTCGTCGCCGCGGGCGTCGAAGGCCTGACGGTGTCCGAGGTCAAGGGTTACGGCCGTCAGAAAGGCCAGACCGAAATCTATCGCGGCGCGGAATACCAAGTGAATTTCGTGCCGAAGGTGAAGCTGGAGGCGGTCGTCGACGACGCCTCGGCTTCCAAGGCGGTCGAGGCGGTCAAGGCCGCGGCGGCCACGGGCAAGATCGGCGACGGGAAGGTCTTCGTCCTGAACGTCGAGGAAGCCGTTCGCATCCGGACCGGCGAGACCGGCCCGGCCGCTCTGTAATTCGTCGGGGAACAAGGGGATACCAACGATGAAACTGCATTTTAAACCGCTGGCCGGGCTCATGCTCGCCGCGACCATCGCGGGGGCCCCGCTGGGCGCCGTCGCCCTGGCTCAGGAAACGGCGGCTCCCGCCGCCGCCGCCGCGCCCGCCGAGGCCGCGCCGGCTCCGGCCGCTCCGGCCGCCGCCGCTCCGGCGCCCGCCGAAGCCGCTCCCGC
The DNA here is from genome assembly GCF_059418225.1 of Caulobacter sp. GW821-FHT09B08. Classification (NCBI taxonomy): domain Bacteria; kingdom Pseudomonadati; phylum Pseudomonadota; class Alphaproteobacteria; order Caulobacterales; family Caulobacteraceae; genus Caulobacter; species Caulobacter sp. GW821-FHT09B08. The sequence goes on from NZ_JBWKPL010000006.1 coordinate 136,264, forward strand.
CGCCATCGTCGACAAGAACGACAAGGGCGACAACGCCTGGATGATGACCTCGACGGTCCTCGTCCTGCTGATGATCCTGCCGGGCCTGGCCCTGTTCTACGGCGGCCTGGTCCGCTCCAAGAACATGCTGTCGGTCATGATGCAGGTCTCGACCGTCGCCATCATCGGCATCGTCGCCTGGGTGCTGTGGGGCTACAGCTTCGCCTTCACCGACGGCGGCAGCTGGGACCTGTTCGTGGGCGGCCTGGGACGGCTGTTCCTGAAGGACGTCACGCCTGCCAGCAACGTCGCGACGTTCTCGACCGGCGTGGTGATCCCGGAACTGACCTTCATCTCGTTCCAGTCGACCTTCGCGGCCATCACCGCCGCCCTCGTGGTCGGTTCGCTGGTCGAGCGCATGAAGTTCGCCGCCATCGTCGCCTTCGCCGTCCTGTGGCCGCTGCTGTCGTACTATCCGATGGCCCACATGGTCTGGTGGTGGCCGGGTCCGGACGCGATCGCTCAAGCGCCTGACGCCGCGATCAAGGCCGGCCAGATCTGGACCTGGGGCGCGCTGGACTTCGCCGGCGGCACCGTGGTTCACATCAACGCCGGTATCGCCGCCCTCGTCGGCGCGATCATCCTGGGCAAGCGCCAAGGCTACGGCAAAGAGCCGATGCCCCCGCACTCCCTGACCCTGACCCTGGTCGGCGCCGGCCTGCTGTGGGTGGGTTGGTTCGGCTTCAACGCCGGCTCGAACCTGGAATCGAACGGCTACGCCTCGCTGGCGATGATCAACACCTTCGTCGCCACCGCCGCCGCCGGTCTGTCGTGGATCGTGGTCGAGTGGGTCACCAAGAAGAAGCCGTCGGCCCTGGGCCTGGCTTCGGGCGTCGTGGCCGGTCTGGTCGCCGTCACCCCCGCCGCCGGCTTCGCCGGTCCGATGGGCGCGGTCATCCTGGGTCTGGTCGTCTCGCCGATCTGCATCTTCTTCTGCTCGGTCGTGAAGAACGCGCTGAAGTACGACGATAGCCTGGACGCCTTCGGCATCCACGGCATCGGCGGCATCGTCGGCGCCATCGGCACCGGCCTGCTGGTCAACCCCGCCTGGGGCGGCGCCGGCGTCGTCGACTACATGAGCTGCGCCAAGGACGGCGACATCTCGACCTGCGACACCGCCGCCTACAGCCTGGCCACCCAGGTTCTGGCCCAGGTGAAGGGCGTCTGCCTGACCGTCGTCTGGTCGGCCGTCGCCTCGACCATCGTCTTCTTCGTGATCAAGCTGGTGATCGGCCTGAAGGCCTCGCCGGAAGCCGAAGAAGAAGGTCTGGACATCTCCGAGCACGGCGAACGCGCCTACCACAGCTAAGGCTGGGGTTCGGAAGACCAAAAGAAGGGCCCGGAAGCTTCGGCTTCCGGGCCTTTTTCTTTGGGGCACGGCCGGGGACATGCACTTGTGCGTGTCCCCATCCACAAGCGCCGAGCCTGGGTTTGGGGACACGCGCATGCGCATGTCCCCGGCTCTAGAACGGTCCGCCCAGGCGGCAGCGCCTGACCCACCACTCCGGCCGCATCTGCTCGACCCGCTCGGCCAGGCCCTCGGCCTCGATGTCGCCGGCGCAGAGGGCGAAGCACGTGGCGCCCGAGCCGGACATTCGGGCCAGCAGGGTCTCGGGCTCGCCCGACAGCAGGTCCAGCACCTGGCCGATGCGCGGCTCCAGGGCCACGGCCGGGGCCTGCAGGTCGTTGCGGGTGAAGCCGGCCAGCCAGGCGCAGACCTCCTCGACACTTTCCAGCCCGTCCAGCATCGGCGGCGGCGCCTCGCCCTCCGGCGCCACGGCGGCGTCGTAGGCGCGATAGACCGCCCCGGTCGGCGACGGAACCAGCGGATTGACCAGCACCGCGTGCAACTCCGGCAGGACCGGCGCGGGCGACAGGCGCTCTCCCCGCCCCTCCGCCATCACCGGCGCGCCCCACAGGCAGGCCGCGCCGTCCGCGCCCAGGCTCCCGGCCACCGCCTCCAGCTCCGCGTCGGAAAGCTCCGGCGCCAGGGCCTCGCGCAGCAGCCGCAGGGCCGCGCCCGCGTCGCTGGAGCCGCCGCCCAGGCCGGCGGCGATGGGCAGGGCCTTGTCCAGGATCAGGCGGAACGGCGGCACCGGCCCGCCCAGCCGGGCGCGCAGGCCCTGGGCGGCCCGCACCACCAGATTGCCGTCGTCGACCGGAACCTCGCCTCCGAACCGGCCGGTGGCCTGGAAGTCCAGCGCGTCGGCCGCCTGCAGGCTGACCCGGTCGCCCACGTCGGCGAACAGCATCAGGCTGGAGATCGGGTGATAGCCCGCCGCGTCGGGCCCGCCGACATGCAGGAACAGGTTGACCTTGGCCGGAGCGAAGGCGTCGAGGCGCATGGCGAACCCTTGAGGCGTGGAGTCGGCGCCCGGTTTATCCGCGCGCCCCGGACAACGCTACTGCGACGAGGCCACCTTGGCGGGCGGGCCGTCCAGCCCGTCCTTGAGCTTGGCCTCGGCCGCGGCCTTCTGCTTCTCGTCCGGCTCCAGGGTCAGCACCCGCTGCCACTGGTAGCGGGCCTCGACCTGCCGGCCCACGCGCCAGTAGGCGTCGCCCAGGTGGCCGTTGACGTCCGGGTCGCCCGGCTCCAGCTCGACGGCCTGCTCCAGCTTGGCCACGGCGGTCTTGTAGTCGCCCTGGCGGTAGTAGCCCCAGCCCAGGGAGTCGAGCATGGCGCCCGACTGCGGCTGGGCGTCGACGGCCTTCTGGACCATGGCGATGGCCTCGGGCAGGTGCTGCCCGCGGTCGATCCACGAATAGCCCAGATAGTTCAGCAGCTCCGGATCGCCCGGATTGAGCTTGATGGCTTCCAGCAGGTCGCGCTCGGCCTCGTCCCAGCGGTTGGCGCGCTCCAGCACCATGCCGCGCATGGAATAGAGCCGCCAGTCGGGATTGGCGGTCTCGGCGGCGATCAGCGGGGTCAGGACCGCCGCCGACTCGCTCCACCGCTCGTTGGCCCGCAGCAGGTCGGCATAGCCGACCTGGGCGTCGCGATCCTTGGGCGCGGCCGTCGCGGAACGTTGGGCCAGGGCCAGGGCCTGGGTCTTGTCGCCGTCGGCCTGGTAGCTCCAAGCCAGCTTCGCCTGGGCCGCCACATAGCGCGGCGAGGACGCGGGCACCTTGGCGTAGGCCTCGCGCGCGCCGACATGATCGTCGTCACGGGCCAGCAGGTCGCCGACCAGCAGCCAGGCGTCGTCGCGCTTGGGATCCAGCCGCAGGGCCAGGCGCAGATAGGCCAGGCTGAACTGGCTCTGGCGGTCGGCGCTGAAGGCGGCGGCGCAGGCCACCAGGGTCAGGGCCGCCCCCTGCTTGTCGTTGGCCAGGGCCGGCGCCGGGCCGTGCGCGGCCGCCCGGGCCCGGGCGATGCGCAGGGCGGTGTTGTCGGAGTCGCGGCCCAGGGCCTCGTCGTACAGGGCCACGGCCTCGTCGCGCCGCTTGCGGCGTTCCAGGAACGCGCCGTAGTCCTCGACGAACAGGGCGCGGGCGTTCTCGACCGCCATCAGCGCCTTGTAGTTCGCCTCCGCCTCGTCGTAGCGCTTGGCGCGCTCGTAGAGCTTGGCCTGACCCAGCTGGCCGAAATACTGCACGAACCGGTCGCCTTGCAGCGTGGGACGCTCCAGCGCCCCTTCCTTGTCGCCGGCGGCCGAGGCCAGCCAGGGCGCCAGCAGCGCGGCGGCCGGACGGTGCGGGAAGCCCGGCGTTTCGGTCTTGAGCACGGCCTGGGCGTCGGCGGCCTTGCCGGCGGCCATCATGTCCACCACCCGGGTCATCACGCCCAGCCGGCGCACCGTCTCGTTGGTGTCGGTCCCGCGCGGGGCCAGGAGCGCGGCGCGCTGGACGTCGCCGGCCAGCAGGGCCGCGGTGAACGCCCGGTCGTTCAGCACGCCGGTGTCCTCGTCCATGGCGCGGGCCTGGGCGAAATAGTTGGCCGCCTGGGCGTTGTGGCCGTTCTGCAGGGCCGCCTGCCCCGCCAGGAACTGGCCGTAGGCCGAGCGCGAACCGCCCCAGCCGGAGTCCAGGGCGACCGAGCCCCGCAGCGCCGGCCCTGAAGGCGCTCCGGCGCAGGCGGTCAGGGCCGAGGCGGACAGGAGGGCGAAAAGCAGCTTGATACGCATCATCCCGGCACCCTCATCGCTTTCCGACCGCATCGCAAGAAAAAGCCTGGGGCAAGAAAAAGGCGCGGTCCGGATTTCCGAACCGCGCCCTGGATCGTCGGCAGACCGCTTGGCCTACATGTTCGGATAGTTCGGCCCACCGCCGCCTTCCGGCGTGGTCCACACGATGTTCTGCGACGGATCCTTGATGTCGCAGGTTTTGCAGTGGACGCAGTTCTGGGCGTTGATCTGGAAGCGCGGGTCGGTCCCCTGCTCGTTGTAGAGCACCTCGTAGACGCCCGCCGGGCAGTAGAGCCGCGCCGGTTCGCCGTACTTGGGCAGGTTCACCGCGATCGGCACCGACGGGTCCTTCAGCGTCAAGTGGGCCGGCTGGTCTTCCTCATGGTTGGTGGCCGAGATGAACACCGACGACAGCTTGTCGAAGCTGATCACGCCGTCCGGCTTGGGATAGACCAGGGGCTTGTAGTCCTTGGCCAGGCCGGTCGATTCCGCGTCGGTCTTCTCGTGCTTCATCGTGCCGAACGGCGACCAGCCGCCCGTCAGGTGGGTGATCCACATGTCGGCCATGCTGACGGCCCCGCCCAGGGCCGTGCCCAGCTTGGTGATCAGTGGCTTGGCGTTGCGGACGACCTTCAGTTCCTTGGCCACCCACGACTTCTCGTAGAGGTCCTGGTACTCGACCAGCTCGTCGCTGGCGCGGCCGGCGGCCAGGGCGGCGAAGGCGGCCTCGGCGGCCAGCATGCCGGTCTTCACGGCGTTATGGCTGCCCTTGATGCGCGGCACGTTGACGAAGCCGGCCGAGCAGCCGATCAGCACGCCGCCCGGGAAGCTGAGCTTGGGCACCGACTGGTAGCCGCCCTCGGTGATGGCCCGCGCGCCGTAGGCGATGCGCTTGCCGCCTTCCAGGTGCGGCTTGACCGCCGGGTGGTGCTTGAAGCGCTGGAACTCGTCGAACGGCGACAACCACGGATTGCGGTAGTTCAGGTGCACGACGTAGCCGATGGCCACGTAGTTGTCGCCGAAGTGGTACATGAAGCTGCCGCCGCTGGCGTCCTTGTCCAGCGGCCAGCCGGTGGAGTGCTCGGCCAGGCCCGGCTGGTGCTTCTCGGGCGGCACCTGCCACAGTTCCTTGATGCCGATGCCGAACTTCTGCGGCGACTTGCCGGCGGAAAGGTCGAACTTGGCGATCAGCTGCTTGGCCAGCGAGCCGCGCACGCCCTCGGCAATGAACACGTACTTGCCGTGCAGCTCCATGCCGGGGTTGTAGTCGGGCTTGTGGTGACCGTCCTTGGCCACGCCCACGACACCGACCACCACGCCCTTGACCGAACCGTCCGCGTTCCAGACCAGGTCCGAGGCCGCGAAGCCCGGATAGATCTCCACGCCCAGCTCTTCGGCCTGGGTCGCCAGCCAGCGCGAGACATTGCCCAGCGAGGCGATGTAGCAGCCGTGGTTGTGCATGAACGGCGGCATGGCGAACATCGGCAGGGCCATGTCGCCTTGCGGGCCCAGCAGGCGGAAGACGTCCTTGGTGACCGGGGTCTCCAGCGGCGCGCCGCGTTCCTTCCAGTCCGGGAACAGCTCGGCCAGGCCCTTGGGATCGATCACCGCGCCCGACAGGATGTGGGCGCCGACTTCGGAGCCCTTTTCCAGCACGGCCACCGAGACTTCGGTCCCGGCCTGCGCCGCCAGCTGCTTGAGCTTGATGGCCGCCGAAAGGCCGGCCGGTCCGCCGCCAACGATGACGACGTCGTATTCCATCGACTCGCGTTCGAGCTCTTCGCTCATAACATCTCCCGCCCGGGCGCACTCAGCCCGCGTTCTTGCTGTTTGACTCGCAGCTTATCGTGAGGTGACGCCACGGTGGTCAAGAATAAACGGACGTTTTTTGCTGCGCTGCAGCGATGGGTGAGCGTGGCGGACGTCGAGAGTCCGTACTAAGACAGCCTCATGGACCTCGCCGCCGATCCCCGCGCCGTCGAAAGCCTGCTCGCCTTCTGGGCCGACGCGGGCGTCGACGCCTCGTACGCGGACGATCCCATCGACCGCCTGGCCGAGGGCGCGGCGATGCTGCGAGCGCGGCGCGAGCCCCCGCCTCCGCCGCCCGTCGCCGCCGTGGTCACGCCGGCCTTCGGACGCGGTCCCGACCTGGGCTCGGCCGTCGCCGAGGCCAAGGCCCTGGCCGCCGCCTGCGCCGACCTGCCCGCCCTGGCCGCCGCCATCGCCGCCTTCGACGGCTGCCCGCTGAAGACGCAGGGCGCGCGCCAGGCCGTGGTCTCGCGCGGTCCGCTCGACGCGCCGCTGATGATCATCGGCGAGGCGCCCGGCGCCGACGAGGACGTCCAGGGCGCGCCGTTCGTCGGCCGGGCCGGCCAGCTGCTCGACCGCATGCTGAAGGCCGCCGGCCTCTTGGACCGCGCCTTCGTCACCAACACCGTGTTCTGGCGTCCGCCGGGCAACCGCACGCCCACCCCGCAGGAGCAGGCGACCTGCGCGCCGTTCCTCGAACGGGCGATTCAGCTGGTCCAACCCAAGATGCTGCTGCTGGTCGGCGGCGCCTCGGCCAAGAGCATGTTGCGCGTCGAGGAAGGCATATTGTCGCTGCGGGGCCGGTGGTTCGAATGGACCTCCAGCGACGGCCAAACCGAGCTTCCGGCCTTGCCCACCTTGCATCCGGCGTTCCTGCTGCGTCAGCCCGCGGCCAAGAAGAAGGCCTGGACCGACATGCTTATGCTCAGCGAGAGGCTTGATCGCCCGGAGCGTCCCCACTAGAGATTCGCCTCGACCAGTTGGTAACGGGACGCGTGGGGGGCCTCTTCGGAGGTCAGGCGCGGAAACGCATTGCAGCTTCTAGCTCGCCCTCTGGCCGTTCTGTCGGCCTTCGTCTTCAGCCTCGTGGCCGCTTTCGGCGCCCATGCGTCGTCGCTCGAGCCGCTGTCGGACGCCGACGCCCGCTTCTACCGCGCCGCCTTCGCCGCCTCCGACCATGGCGATTTCGACGCCGCCGAGGCCGCCCTGGCCAACGCCCGCGACAAGAGCCTGGCCGGCCGGCTGGAATTCTCCAAGATCATGCACCCGCGCGCCTATGCGGCCAGCTATGACGAGCTGACCGACTGGCTGGCCTCCTATGGCGACCAGGCCGGCGCCGAGCGGGTCTATGCCCTGGCCGTCAAGCGCAAGCCGGCCAAGGCCGCCGCCCCCAGAATCCCGGCCCTGTTCGTGGCCGGCGCCAAGGGCCCCGCCCCGGCCGACAAGGCCCGCGCCGCCCGCGAGGCCTACTACTCCGGCGACGTGAAGAAGGCCCTGACCCTGGCCCAGACGGCCGGCGAACCCTGGATCGCGGGCCTCTCGGCCTTCCGCCTGCAGGCCTACGCCCAGGCGCGGACCTATTTCGAGCGGGTCGCCAACGACGACAACCAGGACGAATGGCTGCGCTCGGCCGCGTCGTTCTGGGCCGCCCGCTCGGCGGCGTCCGGCGGGCAAGGCCGCGACGTCGAGGACCTGCTCAGCCAGGCCGCCCGCGCGCCCAACACCTTCTACGGCATGATCGCCGCCCGCCAGCTGGCGCTGTCGGGCCTGGCCCTGGCCCAGGAAGACCCCATCGCCGCCCTCCTGACCAAGGTGGCCTACGAGGGTCCCGACGCCGCATCCCTGGCCCGCCTGCTGGCCGCCGACCCGCGCGCCCGCCGCGCCGCCGCCCTGGCCCAGATCGGCCGCTGGGCCGAGGCCGGCCAGGAGCTGCGCGCGGGCCTGTCCCTGGCCAGCGACGACCGCAAGGCCCGGGGCGACTGGACCGACCTGGCCCTGGCGCTCAATGAAAAGGCTCCGCTGAACGCCGGCCGCCCGGCCAAGCGCGTGGGCGGCGAGGAATATCCCCTGCCCCCGCTGGAGCCCAAGGGCGGCTTCACCATCGACAAGGCCATGGTCTACGCCCTGGTGCGCCAGGAAAGCCGCTTCGACCCCTATGCGGTGTCGGGCGCCGGGGCCACGGGCCTGATGCAGTTGATGCCGGTGGCCGCCGCCCGCGCCGCCGGCGACGACAAGCTGCTGGCCGACACCTCGCCCCTGCTGGACCCCAGCTTCAATCTGCGGGTCGGCCAGGACTACTTCACCTGGCTGATGGATCGGGGCCTGCAGAGCCCCGACCTCTTCCGCGCCGTGGCGGCCTATAACGGTGGCCCGGGCACCCTGATCAAGACCCAGGAACAGCTGGGCGGCGCCGACTGCGACCCGCTGCTGCTGATCGAAAGCCTGCCGGCCCAGGAGACCCGCAACTATGTCGAGAAGGTCATGGCCTCGTACTGGACCTATCGCAAACTGATGGGCGCCGAGACCCGCACCCTGGACGCCGTGGCCAGCGGCGCGCGGGTGATCGATTTCCGGCTGGATCAGTAAGGCGGCGTGACACTGCCCTCCGCTCGCTCCTTCAGGGAGTCGTTGCGCGTGGGATGGATCTTCCACCGCGAACGCCTGGGTCTGGTCATCGTCGTGCTCGTCCTGGCGGGCTTCCTGGCGCTCTTCCGCCCCGTGGGCCATCCGACCAACCTCCCAGGCGTCGTGACCGCCATCAACGCGCAAAGCGGCAAGCTGCAGCCCCCGTTCAACGCCTGGGTCGAATTCGATGGAGGCCGAACCGTCGTGAGCCTTCCAGAAGACTCCGGCTGTGTCGTGGGCTCGCGGATAGTGATCCGACAGACCCGCTTCTCATTCGTGGGCCGCTATTTCGGCGAGCACTACGTCATCGCGAGCCATCACTGCGAGGACGCGCGAACGGGCACGCGGCAAGGGTCAGACCCGTAGCTTTACGGCCTTGGGCCTCAGCCGTCCCAGCAGCGCCTTCAGCGGGTCGCAGCCGGACTTGAAGCCGCCGGCCGCCTCGACCGCTTCCCGCGAGGCCAGCACCACCCACGGGCGGCCGAACAGTCCCGGCGCGGCGATGAAGGCCGGCTTGCCGCCGCCGCCCGCCAGGTGCGCCTCCACGGGCGTGCGCCAGGCCTCGGGCAGCGCCAGCTCCTCGCCCAGGACCATGACCCACCCCGAGCGGGCCGCCGCGCAGCCGGCCGCGAGCCGGGTTCCGGCGTCGCCCTGGGCGGTGACCACCCAGGCCCCGCTGTCCTCGGCGATCTCCAGCGTCGCGTCGGTCGAGCCGGCGTCGGCGAACACCACGTTCTTGACCAGGCCGTCGACGGCGGCGGGCACCAGCAGCGGCAGGACGTGGACCAGGCGCGCGGCGCTGTCGCGGGTGGGCAGGACGACGGTGATCATGGCCCTGCTTCCGATCCCCCGCCGCGCAGGTCAAGCCGAGACTTGAGGCGGCGAAGCATGGCATAGGCCCCGCATGACCCCGACCAAGACCTACGCCGCCTTCCTGTTCGACATGGACGGCACGGTGACCGATTCCATCGCGGCGACCGAGCGGGTCTGGACCGCCTGGGCCCAGCGCCACGGCCTGGACGCCGAAGCCTTCCTGCCCACCATCCACGGCGTGCGCGCCGAGGAGACGATCCGCCGCCAGAACCTGCCGGACATCGACATCGCAGCCGAGGTCGCCTGGGTTCTGGCAGGCGAGGTCGCCGACACCGCCGACGTGGTCCCGATCCCCGGCGCCGAGGCCTTCCTGCGCGCCCTGCCCGCCGACCGCTGGGCCGTCGTCACCTCGGCTCAACGTGAGCTGGCCCTGGCCCGCTTGGGCGCTGCCGGCCTGCCGATCCCCGCCGTGCTGGTCACCGCCGAGGACGTCTCGCGCGGCAAGCCGGCGCCGGACGGCTATGTCCTGGCGGCCCAGCGCCTGGGCGTGGCGCCCGAAGCCTGCCTGGTGTTCGAGGACGCCCCGGCCGGGATCCAGGCCGGCGAGGCGGCCGGCGCCGAGGTGGTGGCGGTCACCGCCGCCCACCGCCACCCGTTCGAGACCCCGCACGCCACCCTGGACGACTACGCCAAGCTGCGCGTCGAGATCCAAGCCGACGGCCTGCGCCTGACGCCGCTCTAGTCGGGCTCAGCGACGAGGATCGGCGCGCCCGCGACGGTGAGCCTGGGGCCGCCGAGGTCGTTCCAGCGAAACAGCACCAGGTGCCACCGCTCGGGCGCCGAACGCGCCGTATAGATCATGCCGTCCGCGTCGCTGGCCCTGACGATGTCGGCCGGCCTCCAGCTGTCCGGCCGCTGCCCCAGCCGGCGCTGAGGCCGCCAGGGAACGGCCGCGTCTTCGGCCGGGATCGACAAGCTGACGCAATGGTCGGCCTTGCGCAGGTCGACGATCCTGGCCCCGTCCAGATGCAGGGGAACCGTCAGCCGAGGCGGGTCGCCCGTCTGGCGATAGGGATCGATCGCCTTGGCCGCCCAATCTGGCCTCGACGACAGGTAGAGGGCCGGCAGGCCGTCGTGATGGAAACGCCCCTCCGGATTTCGAACGCCGTCGAGCACGCGCCCCTTATCGGCTTCGAACACGATCCGGTAGAAGGTCCCGGAGATCTCATCCCAGCCCGTCGTCATTCCAAGCCCGCCCCCGCTCGGCGCACCTTACCCGTCCGGCGTCCAGCATCCAGCTCCGGCTGGCGACCCTAGAACAGCGACAGCTGATCCCCCGTCTTGGGCGGTACGGCGAACTGGCTCAGGTCCAGCGGCTCCAGCCGGCGGTCCAGGCCGAAACGTTCGCGCGCCAGCTTGAAGCGCTGGCTCATCACCTCGGCCACCGGTCCCTCGCCCGTCATGCGCTTGCCCCATTCGGAGCTGTAGGCCGCGCCGCCGCGCATCTGGCGGACCAGCGACATCACCCGCCGGGCGCGGTCGGGATGCTCGGCGGCCAACCACTCTTCGAACAGGTCCTTGATCTCCAGCGGCAGGCGCACGGCCACATAGCCGGCCGTCGTCGCCCCCGCCGCGGCGGCGGCCTCGAGCACCCCCTCCATCTCGTGATCGTTCAGCGAGGGGATCGAGGGCGCGAACATCACCGTGGTCGGCACGCCGGCCTGCACCAACTGTCGTATCGCGTCGATCCGGCGCTTGGGCGTGGCCGCGCGCGGCTCCATGCTGCGCGACAGCCGGTGATCCAGGCTGGTGACCGACACCGCCGCTCGCGCCAGCCCCGCCTTCCCCATCGGTCCCAGCAGGTCCAGATCGCGGACGATCAGGGCCGACTTGGTGATGATCGAGAACGGGTGGCGGAACCGGCTCAGGGTCTCGATCACCGCCCGCGTCACCCGCAGCTGCTTTTCGTCAGGCTGATAGGGATCGGTGTCGCCGCCGATATGGATGACCTTGGGCACGTAGCCCTTCTTGGACAGCTCGCGCTCCAGCAGCTTGCCGGCCTCGGGCTTGAAATAGATCTTGGTCTCGAAATCCAGCCCCGCCGAGTGGCCCAGATAGGTGTGGGCCGGCCGGGCGTAGCAGTAGATGCAGCCGTGGCTGCAGCCGCGATAGGGATTGATCGAACTCTCGAAACCGATGTCGGGGCTGTCGTTGCGGGCGATGATAGTGCGCGACTTCATCGCCTGGACCGTGGTGGCGATCTGGGCCGGTTCCTCCTCCTCGCCCCAGCCGTCGTCGAACGTCTCGCTGACCTGGGACTCGAACCGTCCGGTGCGATTGGACTTGGCCCCGCGCCCCCGCGCGGCGGCCGGCGCGGGCGGATGACCGGGAAGATTGGCGGGAGCGACCATGGCCCGATCATGGATGCGAAATAGGAACATTTCAAGAACATCATGAACGTTTCACGCGCGCGAACGCCCGCTTTCGGAGCGTTCCTCCCGCGCCTTGGGCCGAAAGCTCCACCCTGGCTGACAGCGCGGATCAGTCGTGCCAACCTCGCCTCAAGGCGCGCCGGACGAAGGTCGTCCGGCCCTTGCAGCGTGAGGCCTCCATGACCACCGAACCCAAAGCCGCTCCCGAAACCGAAGCCGAAGCGCCCCACGTGGCCAAGGTCGGCGTGATCGACGCCGGTCACAACGTCACCAGCTTCAACGACGAGCCGATCAACGGCCTCCTGGCCGACATCGCCGACGGCGACGACTGATCCCCCCGCGCGCCGTCGCCTCGCGATGACTCGAGGCGGCGGCGCCTGTTCGCGGCGACTTGTCGAAAACCGTCATGGATTTTTCAAAAACACCGGGCTGAAAACTTCGTTCTCGCCCGGTCCGCCCAGATATTATCGATCCGTGACACAAAAAACGACAACAAGACCAGGACGTTGAAAGATTTCGAAACTTAACAACAGCTGCCGGGTAGCGTTCACATTGCGGCCACCCAACCTCAATGCTAGCAAATACCCGACCTGAACCTGGAGCGACCGCGCTTCTGGTAGGGTTTCGAAGAGAGGGCGGCCGGCATGACATCCTCGCGTTCAGCTCCTGCGCCCGCCCAGCCCTCCGCCCGCCCCGAAGACCAGACCCTGGCCCTGGCCCGCCTGGTGGCGGACGCCTCCCGCGCCTTCGACCGCGATCCCGACACCGCCCGCGAACTGGTCCGCCGCGCCAGCCGGATGCTGGACGCCGAGGTCCAGCGCCTGAACCGCGACCGTCAGACCGGCAAGCTGGCGCCCTGGCAGGTGCGCACCGCCACGGCCTTCATCGACCAGAACAGCGACCGCAACCTGCAGGTCCGCGACGTGGCGGCGGCCGTGCGGCTGAGCCCCAGCTACTTCTCGCACGCCTTCAAGGAGAGCTTCGGCCGGCCCGCCAAGAGCTACATCATCGAGCGCCGCATCGCCCGGGCCAAGCACCTGATGCTGACCACCGACGAGACCCTGGCCCACATCGCCCTGGCCTGCGGCTTCTCCGACCAGGCCCACTTCTGCCGCACCTTCGGCGGCCTGATCGGCCAGCCGCCCAGCCGCTGGCGCCGCAGCCGCCAGGAACGTCCCGCCCACCTGCCCGCCATGGCGGCCTGATCGCCGCCCAGCCCTTGTCCAGGCCGGACACGGCCCCAAATCAGTATCTCCCACAGGAGATCGCCTTGTCCTCACCGTTCCAGGGTCATGAAGTCGAAGCCCGGCTGCGCCCCACCGCCGACGCCTACGCCTTCGACCTCGATCACGCGCTGTCCGCCGTCGTGGCCCTGGAGGCGCGCGTGCCCGCCGACGCCTTCACCGCCGCGATCCTGGGCACCGAGCGCCTGGGCAACGGCGTGGTGATCAGCGAGAACGGCCTGATCCTGACCATGGGCTATCTGGTCACCGAGGCCAGCGCGGTGACCCTGACCCTGAACGACGGAAAGCGCGTGCAGGCCCACGTGCTGGGCTTCGACTCCCAGACCGGCCTAGGGCTGGTGCAGGCGCTGGAGCCCCTGGGTCTGCCGCCCATGCGCCTGGGGACCTCGCGCGACCTGAACTCCGGTAGCCCCGTGGTCATCGCCGGGGCCGGCGGGCGGTCGCACGCGGCCGCCGGCCAGGTGCTGACCCGCATGCCCTTCGCCGGCTACTGGGAGTATCTGCTGGACGACGCGATCATCACCGAGCCGGCCCACCCGCACTGGAGCGGCGCGGCCCTGATCGGCGCCAAGGGCGAACTGGTCGGCGTCGGCTCGCTGAGCCTGGCGGGCCAGACGTCCGGCGGCGCGGCCAAGCCCATGAACATGTTCGTGCCCGCCGAACTGCTGCCGCCGATCCTCGACGACCTGGCGCGCGGCAAGCCGGCCCACGCGCCGCGCCCGTGGCTGGGGGTCTTCGCCCAGGAGACCGAAGACCATGTGATCGTGGTCGGGACCTCGCCCGGCAGCCCGTCCGAGCGCGCCGAACTGCACGCGGGCGACCTGATCCTGGCGGTGGACGACTGGCCCGTCTCCGACCTGACCGCGTTCTACACCCGGCTTTGGGACTTGGGCGCGCCCGGCGTGACCGTGCCGCTACGCATCCAACGGGAGGGCGACGTGTTCGAGGTCGAAATCCGCTCGGTGGACCGCAACGCCCTGCTGAAGAAGCCCCGGTTCAACTAACCGAACGGCGTCGCCCTTGACGGGCGGCCGCCGCGTTCCCATTTCCAATCCGTCGGACGATCCGTGACGGCGCGCCATGAAGCGCGCCCCTCGTGGAACCTGACCTTCGGGTCGCTCGTTTCCGGCATTGCTCGACATCTTGGCCCAGGTCGCTCTTCGCGCCGGACCGTGTCTCGAGCCTCCTGGCGCATGTCGCGCCTCTTGCGAGCCTTCGCGCCCTCAAAGCGGCGGCGAGGCTCCACCAAAATCCCAGAAAGACACCATGACTATTGCTACCCAGACCCGGGCCGCTCCGGCCCATTCGCCCATCTATGTCACCGAGGCCGATTTCGAGACCCTGTCCAACCTGGCCGAGAGCCCGGCGGGCCAGGCCATCGGCGGCCGCGTCCTGGCCGAGGAAATGGCCCGCGCCGTGATCGTCGAGCCGGACCAAACGCCTCTGCCCTTCGTCCGCATCGGCTCAACCCTGACGTTCGAAGACCTCTCCAACGGCCAGACCCGCACGGTGCGCCTCAGCCTGCCGCGCGACGCCAGCATCGATGACAACCGCATCTCGGTGCTGTCGCCGGTCGGCGCGGCCCTGGTGGGCCTGAGCGCCGGCCAGGCGTTCAACTGGATCGACGCCGAGCGCCGCCAACGCGGCGTGCGTGTGCTGGCAGTCCAGGCCTAGCCTAGAGCGAGGCGTGCACCACCACCGGCGCGCCACGCAGGCGGCGGCGTTCCAGATAGTCCAGCAAGGCCGCCGGACGGTTGGTCTGGATGACGGTGACCCCGTCGTCGATCAGCCGGCGCCAGGTCCACTGGCCGTCTGCCGCCGCGCCCCCGGCCATCGCCCGCGCCCAGGCGCCCCGCAGCCCCTTGCGGGCCAGGGTGTTGCTCCACAGCCGGACCTGGGCCAGCCGCGCGGCCGCGCGCACCGCCTTGAAATCGGTGCGCTTCAGGTCGCACAGCTCGATCGCGGGAATGCGGTTCTCGGCCAGAGCCTGCTGGGCGGCGATCACGCCGGGATCGCCGCCGCCGGCGCGGTGCTTGGCGGCGCCGATCATCGGCATGAAGGCCAAGCCGCTATAGGCCGGCAGGTCGGCCAGGGGCTGGGCGCCTTCCCAGGCCGAGGCCTTGACCAGCACCAGGCCCAGAGCGCCGCTGCGCTGGACGGTGCGGGCCACCTCGTCGGCGATCGGCTCCTTGACGTCCAGATTGATCAGGATGCGGCCGCCGGCATGGGCCAGGAAGGCCTCCAGGGTCGGCGGCGACTCCCGGCCGCCCCTCAGGCGCAGAGCCTGGACCTGGGCCAGGGTCAGGTCGGCCAGGCGGCCGCGCCCATTGGTCGTGCGGTCCACGGTCACGTCATGCATGACGACCAGAGCGCCGTCCTTGGTGCGGCGCACGTCGATCTCGACCATGTCGACGCCCAGGGCGACGCAGCGGTCCAGGGCCTCCAGCGAGTTCTCGGGCACGGCGGCCGTCAGGCCGCGCGACGGGGCCGGCGCATGGCAGGCGCGGTGGGCGACCACCAGCACGCCGTCGGTCCAGTCGTAGAGCCGGGTCCGCAGCGGGCTGGGCGGCTCGGCGAAGGCCGAAGGCGCACCGGCCAGGGCGCAGATCGCGGCCATGGCGGCGAGCAGGCATCTCAGGAGGTTTGGAGCATGACGCATGGGCAAGCCCTCCACTGCGCCTGGATGGCTGAGTCTCGCAACAGGCGAGCTTCACAATGATCACGCGACGATGACAGCGCGCGAGCTCGGCGGTGTTGAACTGGGGGTGGAAATTCGGGGCGGAAGGTGGAGGCCCGGCCCGGAATCGAACCGGGGTGCACGGATTTGCAATCCGCTGCGTCACCACTCCGCCACCGGGCCATCCGGGTCAACGCAAGCAGCGTCGGCGAAGAGGTCGGTTCGAATACAGGAGCCCGCCGCCCTAGGCAATGGCCATGATGCGGGAGTTCACAACGGCGTTCAGAGCGGCTTTTCGAGCAGCAGGGCCTTGGTCAGGAAGGCCTGGTCCTGTCCGGCCACGCTCAGGCCCGCCGCGCCGAACAGGGCCGGCAGGTCGGTCTCGGCGTAGCTCGTATAGTACGGCTCGTGGAAATAGGCCGGGAAGGCCTCCAGCAACCGCGACAGGTCGGGCTCGTCGGGCGGCTGCACCGAATCGGCGAAGGCCAGCACCCCGCCGGGCTTGAGCACCCGGGCGATCTCGGCGGCCACCAGCGGCCGCACACGCGGCGGCAGCTCGTGGAACAGGTAGACGCAGGTGACCGCGTCCAGGCTGGCGTCGGCGAACGGCAAGGCCTCGGCGTTGGCCTGCACCCCGCCGCATCCCGAACGGCTGCGCGCGGCGGCCAGATAGGCCCGCGACAGGTCCAGCCCTCCGATGGCCGCGCGGGGAAAAGCGTCCTTCAGGTCGCGCAGGAACGAGCCGGAGCCGCAGGCGATGTCCACCACCTTCAGGCCGCGCTGGTCCTTGCCGCGCCAGTGGCCGGCCAGCAGCGACAGGGCCCGTCGGCGCATGGCGCCGGCCGCGCCCGAGAACAGCGCCTCGACCTGGGCCTCGTAGCGCCGGGCGCTGGCGTCGGTGAACCAGCCGCCGGACTGGTAGTGGAAGTTCTGCCGATAGTAGTTTGGATAGCCTTCGCTTTCGGGGTGGTTTCTCACCTCGACCCCGTCACCCTTTCGGCGACGCCGGTCGACCGCGCGGGCGTCGGCGATCACGTCCAGCGCCTGGCGGAAGGCCTCGGCCGGCTTGGCCGTTCCGTCCTCCATCGGCGGATAGAGACCGGCGGCGACGTCGGCGGCGTCCTTGTCGAAGGCAGACAGATAGGCCTGGCGCAGGCGGGCGGCCGAGACCGGTGGTCCCTGCGGCTCGAACCGGGTCTTGGCCTGGCCCCGCGTCGGCTGGGCCAGGGCGCGGGTCACGCCGCCGGCGGCGGTCCACCAGGCGGCCTTGACCGCCGCCCTCGCCCTCTGGCCGGCCCCGTCGAGCGTGAAGGCGCCGCGCCCTTTTGGCGTGGGTTCCCGGGGCTCGCCCGGCTTGGCGGATCGCTCGTCCATGGCCGTCTCCTGGACGACCCGAAAGCCGCCCTAGCGCGAAAACACCCCAACCAGCTCAATATGCGGCGACCACAGGAACTGGTCCACCGGCAAGACCCGCTCAAGGCGGAAGCCGGCGTCGACCAGCACCTTGGCGTCGCGGGCGAAGGTGGCCGGATTGCACGAAACGCCCACCACGCGGGCGACCTTGGACTTGGCGATCTCGACGTGCTGCTCGTAGGCCCCAGCGCGAGGCGGGTCGAGCACGGCCACGTCGACCTTCTTCAGCTCGGTCGACAGCACCGGACGGCGGGTCAGGTCGCGGGCCTCGGCGGTGATGGCCTTGAGGCCATTGGCCGTGCCGATGGCGCCCTTCAGGGCGGCGATGGCCGGGGCGGCGCTGTCGGCGGCGTAGACCCCGCCGATCTCGGCCAGGCGGAAGGTGAAGGTGCCCACGCCGCTGTAGAGGTCGACGATGCGCGACGCGCCTTGAGCGGCCTCGACGGCGAAGTCGACCATGGCCTTCTCGGCCTGGGGCACGGCCTGCAGGAAGCTGCCGGCCGGCAGGGCGACCACGGCCGGCCCCAGCTTCACCATCGGCTGGCGGGCCATATAGATCATCTCGCCGGCCATGGTGACGCGGGCGAAGTCGAACTCGCCGGCGATCATGGCCGCGCGCACGCGGGCGTCGGCCGAAAGACCGCCGCTCTTGGCTTCCACGCCCGTCACGTCGATGTCGAGGCCCGTGGCGGTCAGGGTCACGTGCAGGGTCGGCGCCGACTTGGGGTGCTCCAGGAACGGCGCGGCCAGGCGCGCCAGGCCGGGCAAGGCGGCGACCAGCTTGGGGTTGGTGACCGGGCACTCCTCGATCTTCACCAGGTTCCAGGAGCGGCGCTCCTTGAAGCCCAGCCGCGCCCCGCCCTTGCCGCCCCGGGCGTGCAGGGCCACCCGGCGGCGCGAGCCGGCAGGCGAGGCGAAGGTCGGCAGGATCTCGGTCTCCAGGCCTTCGCGGGCCAGTTGGTAGCGCACCTGGTCGCCCTTCCAGTCCAGATAAGGCTCGGCCGCCCAGTGCTGGAAGGCGCAGCCGCCGCACTCGCCGAAGTGCCTGCACGGCGGCGCGACGCGCTCGGGGCTGGCTTCCAGGATGTCGACCAGCTCGCCGCGCCCCCCGGCCATTTCCGCCGTGACCAGTTCGCCCGGCAGGGTCAGGGGGATGAAGTTGCCCTCAGACAGGCCGTCGCCCTGGGCGCCGACCGCCTGGATTCTCCATTCACGCATTCAAGACTGTTCCGTTCGTCCGTCGGAACCTTGGCCGGTTCCGCGCTTTTGCACTATGTTTTCGGGCGCGCTCTTGCCGCCGCCACGCCAGCGCCATGATGGCCGCCGACAAGCTTTCGTGACGCTCATAGCGCATTCCGGTGCGCCGCGGGTGAACGAAGATGAACGGGTCGCTCAACAGCCGTTCATGAAGACCTTGGCAGTTTGCAGCGGTAAGGCGGGTCCTGCGTGATCGCCGGACCTGTTCGAGGGAGTTTTCGATGATGTTCAAGACCGTTCTCGGCCTCGCCGCCGCGGCCACCCTGGCCGGCGCCCTGGCCCCGACGATGGCCGCGGCCCAGGCCTACGGCGCCTATGGCAACGCCGGCGCCTACAACGGCGGCGGCGCGTACGACAACAACGGCTACTACTATGATCCCTGCCGCCGCAGCACCACGCAGCGCGGCACGGGCGGCGGCCTGGCCGGCGCCGGCATCGGCGCGGCCATCGGCAGCGGCGTGGCCGCCAAGGGCGCCCGCACCGAAGGCGCCGTGCTGGGCGGCCTGCTGGGCGCGGTGATCGGCAGCAATGTCGGCAAGAACTCGGCCGCCTGCACCCCGGGCGCCAATCCGCCGCCTCCCCCTCCGCCGGCCTACAACCAGGGCGCCTACAACGCCCCAGACGACCGCTACGGCTATGACGACCCCTATTATCGCGACACCCGTTATGGCGACTCCCGCTATGGCGACCGGCGCGACGGCTACACCTACGAGTCCGAGCGCTCCTACAGCGTGACCGACACGGCCCGGGCCGACGCCAGCGGCTGCACCCTGGCCGAAAGCCCGATCTATCTGCCCGACGGCCGCACCCAGAAGCGCTTCGTGCGCGTCTGCCCCGACGCCCAGGGCCGCTACCAGGTCGTCGACTAGACCTTCCCGTTTCTCATTCGATCTGTCTTGGGCCGCCGGCGTTCGCGCCGGCGGCCTTTTTCTTGGCGTCATCCCCAACGCCGCTCATCCCGGCGAATGCCGGGACCCAGATGGAATGGCTTTGGGCCTGACGCCATAAGCTCCGAGCCCTTCCAATCAGCCACACAGCTATGGGATCTGGGTCCCGGCATTCGCCGGGATGAGCGGATAAA
This sequence comes from Caulobacter sp. GW821-FHT09B08, assembly GCF_059418225.1. Taxonomy (NCBI): domain Bacteria; kingdom Pseudomonadati; phylum Pseudomonadota; class Alphaproteobacteria; order Caulobacterales; family Caulobacteraceae; genus Caulobacter; species Caulobacter sp. GW821-FHT09B08. The sequence goes on from NZ_JBWKPL010000006.1 coordinate 155,775, forward strand.
AGAGGCTAGCCCTTCGTGGCCCAGAGCAGGTGCTCCTCCTGCCCGTCGCCGCCGGTGATCGGGCTGGGCGCGACGGCCTTCACCGTCCAGCCGGCGGCCTCGACGAAGGCTCGGACAGAGGCGATGCAGTCGGCGATGATCTCGGGATCCTTGACCAGCCCGCCCTTGCCCACCCGGTCGCGGCCGGCCTCGAACTGCGGCTTGATCAGGCTGACCAGGTCCGCGCCCGGCGCGGCCAGCTCCAGCGCGACCGGCAGGCACTTCTCGACCGAGATGAAGCTGACGTCGCTGACCACCAGTTGCGGCGCCTCATCCAGATAGTCGTCGTCCAGCGCCCGCGCGTCGACGCCGGAGAGGTCGACGACGCGCGGATCGCCCGCGATCTTAGGGTGAAGCTGCTCGCGGCCCACGTCGACGGCGTAGACCTTGGCCGCGCCCTTCGACAGCAGCACCTCGGTGAAGCCGCCAGTCGAGGCGCCGACGTCCAGGGCGATCTTTGCCTCGACCGCGATGGGCCACAGCTCCAGGGCGTGGGCCAGCTTCAGGGCCCCGCGTCCCACCCAGGGGAAGGCCGCCACGCCCTCCAGCACGGCGGTCTCCTCGATCTCCTGGGAGGGCTTGGTCACCACCTTGCCGTCGGCCTTCACCGCGCCGGCCTCGATGGCGGCGCGGGCCTTGGCCCGGCTGTCGAACAGGCCGGTCTCGACCAGCAGGATGTCTGCGCGCTTGCGTGTCATCGGAGGCCCTTAGCACGCTTGCGGAGCGCGCGCCTTCCGGTTCACAGTGATCACCGTTCACCGACGCGCTCGAGACGTCGGACCACGAGGGGAATGCTCATGATGTCCAACCGTCGCGACCTGATGGCCACCGCCGCCGCGCTCGCCGCCGCCCCGGCCGCGCAAGCCCAGGCCAAGCCCGCCGCCGCCAAGCCCTGGGCGCCCGACGCCGTCGAGATCGCCGGCCGCATTCGCCGCAAGGAGGTCAGCGCCCTGGAGGTCACCGAAAAGGCCGTGCGCGACGCCGAGGCCCTGCAGCCCAAGCTGGGCTTCCTGGTCACCCCCGACTTCGACCGCGCCATCGACAAGGCCAAGAAACTGGACGCCGGGACCGCCAGCGCGACCGGTCCGTTCGCCGGCGTGCCGTTCCTGGTCAAGGACCTGGACGACTATATCGGCCTGCCCACCTTCAGCGGCTCGCGGGCCATGCTAAGCAACCCGCCGGCCAAGACCCAGGAGGCCTATACCGACTGCTTCGACAAGGCCGGGCTGATCGTGATCGGCAAGTCGTCGACGCCGGAATACGGCTTCCTGCCCACCACCGAGCCGGTGGGCTTCCCGCCCACCCGCAACCCGTGGAACCCGGCCCATTCCAGCGGCGGTTCGTCGGGCGGCGCCGCGGCGGCCACGGCGGCCGGCGTCGTGCCCTTCGCCCACGCCAGCGACGGCGGCGGCTCGATCCGCATCCCCTCGTCCAACTGCGGCCTGTTCGGCCTGAAGCCCTCGCGCGGCCGGATGGTCCCGGGCCGTCCGGTCCGGCGGGGCGTGGACCTGTCGGTGGCCCATTGCGTCAGCCACAGCGTCCGCGACAGCGCCGCCATGTTCGCCGCCACCGAGCGCACCGGCGCCGACCAGGTCTATCCGCCCATCGGCCTGGTCAGCGGTCCCGACAAGAAGCGGCTGCGCGTCGGCCTGGTGGTCGAGACCATGCTGGGCGCCCAGCCCCATCCCGAGGTGCGCGCCGCCGCCGAGAACGCCGCCAAGCTGATGCAGTCGCTGGGCCATACGGTCTCGCCGACGAAGTGGCCGGTCGACGGTCCCGCCTTCGGCCAGAACTTCCTGGCCATCTGGGCCAGCGGCGCGGCCGAACTGGTCGAGGCCGTCGGCAAGGCCATGGGCCGCCAGCCCGACGACACCGTGCTGGAGCCCTTCACCCTGGCCATGGCCGAACTGGTCAAGCAGCTGCCGCCCGGCGGCCTGCAGAAGGCGGTGGCCGACCTCAACGCGGCGGGCCAGGCCTATGACCGCTGGTTCGAGAATTTCGACGTGATCATCTCGCCCGTCCTGGGCCTGCCGCCCGCCCCGCTGGGCTGGGTGTCGGGCACGGTGGACATCCCCACCCTGACCGAGCGCCTCAACGCCTATGTGGGCTACACCACCCTGCACAACGTGGCCGGGGCGGCGTCGATGAGCGTGCCGCTGCACTGGACCGCCGACGGCCTGCCGGTGGGCGTGCAGTTCGCGGGCCGGGCCGGCGCCGAGAAGACGCTGCTGCAACTGGCCTACGAGCTGGAAGCGGCCCAGCCCTGGGCGCAGCGCAAGCCGTCGGTCAGCGTCTAGCCCGCTCAGCCCGTCGCTTCGTTCCTGGCGCGTACGTCCCGCAGGATGTCGCGCACCAGGTCGAAGTCGATGGCGGCGGGCTTGCGATAGCGGATGCAGCCCTTGCCGCAGTCGATGCCGGCCAGCCGGTCGGCGAACCGGGTCACGGCCGTCTCGCCGGCATAGAAGGCGACGTACTGCTTCTGATTGTTGAAGCAGATCACAGGCGCGCCGGGCGGACCGTAGCCCGGCATGCCGTAGGTCATGCCCTCGGGCCAGCCGGCCAGCTCCTCGCGGCAGAGGTCGCGCAGGCGTTCCAGGGCGGGCCGGCGGTCGTCGCCGACCTCGGTCATGAAGGCGTCGACGCTCGAAGCTTTCGACTGGACCATCGCCGCCTCCCGCTGGGGGGCGAGGGGCGGGTTACCCCTCGACGAACACCTTCTTCAGCTCGTTCTTCATGATCTTGCCATTGGCGTTGCGAGGCAAGGTCTCGGGCCAGAAGATCACCTTCACCGGCACCTTGAAGGCCGCCAGGCGGTCGGCGACGAAGGCGCGCAGTTCAGCCTCGGAGGCCTCCGCGCCCGGTTTGAGGGTGACGACGGCCGCCGGCTCCTCGCCCAGGGTCTTGTGCTCGATCCCGACCAGGGCCGCGTCCATCACGGCCGGGTGCTCGTACAGCAGGTTCTCGACCTCGATGCAGTAGATGTTCTCGCCGCCCCGGATCAGCATGTCCTTGGCCCGGTCGATGATGTAGCAGAAGCCTTCCTCGTCGAGGCGCGCCAGGTCGCCGGTGCGCACCCAGCCGTCGATGAAGGTTTGGGCGGTGGCTTCCGGCTTGTTCCAGTAGCCCTTCACCACCTGCGGGCCCTTGCACCACAGCTCGCCCACCTCGCCGGTCGGCAGCTCGCGATACGGGGCCTCCAGGGTCATGATCTTCAGGTCGGTGACCGGCACGGCCGGGCCACAGCTGTCGGGGCGGTTCTCGTAGTCTTCCGCCGAGTTCGAGGTAGCCGTGGCCGAGGTCTCGGTCATGCCCCAGCCGTTGCCGGGCGAGGACTTGGGCCACAGTTCCTTGATCTTGCGCACCAGTTCGGGCGCCGAGGGCGCGCCGCCATAGGCCACGGTGTCCAGCGACGACAGGTCGTATTCGCCGCGACGCGGATGCTCGATGATCTGCCAGGCGATGGTCGGCACCCCGCCCATCTGGGTCAGCTTTTCGTCCTGGATCAGCTGCATGGCCTTTTCCGGGTCCCACTTGCGGATCATGGCCAGCTTGGCGCCGGCGAACAGCGAGGGGTTCATCACCGCGAAGCAGCCGGTGGCGTGGAAGAACGGCACCGAGATCAGCGATCCCTTCTGCGGCAGGCTGGGATCGGGCTGGGGCGGGGCCTCGCCGCGACGCAGGAAGCCGCGGGCGCTGGCGGCGGCCGAGGCGAAGATGTTGCTGTTGACCGCGCGATGCGTGGCCAGGGCGCCCTTGGGCTTACCGGTGGTGCCCGAGGTGTAGAAGATCGTCGCATCGTCTTCCGGGCCCAGGGCGATCGCCGACAGCGGCTGCTCGTCCAGCTTGATCCAGTCGTTGGGGCAGCCGATCACCGTCTCCATCCGCTTCACGTACGGATGGGCGATCTCCTCCTTGGAGCGGCTGACATAGACCAGCTTCAGCTCGGGGCAGTTGTCGAAATGCTCGTGCAGGCGCTCGAAGCGCTCGACGTCCATGATCGCCACCGAGGCGCCGCTGTCGATCAGGCCGTATTCCAGCTCCTGGCCGGTCCACCAGGCGTTCAGCGGGGTCAGGATCGCGCCGATCGACAGGCCCGCATAGAAGGCCACCGGCCATTCGGGCAGGTTGCGCATGATCAGGGCGACCCGGTCGCCCTTCTTGACGCCCTGGGCGGCCAGCTCGGCGGCGAACACGGTGACGGCGCGGTAGAAGGCCTCAAAGCTGACCCGCTCGTCCTCGTGGACCAGATAGATCTTCTCGCCGTGGGTGCGGCCCATCATCAGGGTTTCGCGCAGGGTGGGCGGGCAGTTCTTCCAGACCCGGGTCGGAACGCCCCGGATCTCGATCTCCTCCATCTCGCCGGGCGAGCCGGGAGCGGTGATCATGGCGTAGGCCTGTTTCACCGACATGGCGGGCCACGGAATGGCGGGGGCGGTCGGCGCGGCTGTGGGGGCGGTCGCGGCCTGGGTCATCGTTACTCTCCCGGTGCTTCTGGTCGCGCTTCGCTGAACGAGCGCGTTCGGACCTGAGAAAGCACAGGCCGAAGCGGGATGCAAACGTCTGTTCGAACGTAAGGGAACATTGATAAGTTAGAAGGCGATTTTGTCGGGTGACGTAGGGTGAGTTTCACCCCTGGCTCCTCGCCCCGACCTCGCCTAAGTCAGGACGGGTGAGTAGGAGTCGTCGCATGCGTTCGTGGATCTTAGGCCTCGCGGCCGCCGCCGGCCTGGCCTTGGCGACGCCCGCGCCGCCCGCCTTCGCCCAGCCCGCGACCATCGCCTACGCCCCCGACGCGGCCCTGGCGGCCAAGCTGGACGCCGCCCTCGACCGCGCCGTCGCCGAGCGCCGGCTGGTGGGCGCGGTGGTGCTGGTGGCCCGGGACGGCAAGGTCGTCTACCGCCGCGCCGCCGGCCTGGCCGACCGCGAGGCGAACCGACCGATGACGCAGGACGCGATCTTCCGCTTCTCGTCGGTGACCAAGCCGTTCGTCTCGGCCGCCGCCCTGAAGCTGGTCCAGGACGGGGTGATCGGCCTGGACGACCCGGTCACCCGCTGGCTGCCGGACTTCAAGCCGAAGCTGGCCGACGGAACCACGCCCGTCATCACCCTGCGCCAGCTTCTCACCCACACCAGCGGCCTGACCTACGGCCTCTCCGAAGGGCCGTCGCACGCCTATCACCGGCTGGGCGTGTCGGACGGCATCGACCTGTCGGGCCTGACCCTGGACCAGAATCTGGAGCGCCTGGCCCAGGCGCCCCTCGCCTACCCGCCCGGCACGGCCTGGCGCTACTCCCTCGGCGTCGACGTGCTCGGCGCGGTGCTGGAGAAGGCGACCGGCAAGCCCCTGCCCCAGGTAGTGGCCGAGACCGTGACAGGGCCGCTGGGCCTGGCCGACACCGGCTTCGTGGCCAAGGACCCCGCCCGCCTGACCGGGGCCTATCTGAACGCCCAGCCAGCGCCCACGCGCATGACCGACAACCAGCAGGTCGGCAATCTCCGCTACGCCCCCAGCCGCGCGCTGGACCCGACCGCCTTCCCGTCCGGCGGCGCGGGCATGGTCGGAACGGCGGGCGACGTCCTGGCCTTCCTGGAGGCGATCCGCGCGGGCGGCGGCCCGATCCTGGCGCCGGCCACCGTGGCCGAGATGACCAAGGACCAGGTCGGCGTGCAGGCCGCCACCCAGGGCCCCGGCTGGGGCTTCGGCTATGGCTGGGCGGTGCTGGACGATCCGGCGGCCGGCAAGACGCCCCAGGGCGCGGGAACCCTGGCCTGGGGTGGGGTCTATGGCCACAACTGGTTCGTCGATCCCAGGAACGGCCTGACCGTGGTGATCATGACCAACACCGCGTTCGAGGGCATGAACGGCCAGATCACCCGCGAGGTCCGCGACGCGGTCTACGGACGTTGAGTCGAGGCCGCTGAGCGAACGCGGTTCGGATCGCGACCCATTTCGACCGCATCGGCGTCGCGCCGAGGCCCCATTGCTGACCCAGCGTAACGCGATCTCGCGAGACATCGCGTAAACAAGGGAATTCGCATGCGTTCGTTTCTGACCGTCTCCGCCGCCGCCCTGACGCTGGCCGTCGCCGCCCCCGCCCTTGCTCAAACCGCCGCCCCGGCCGCGCCCGCACCGGCCGCCGCCCCTGCCCCCGTGGCCGCCGGCCAGGACGTGAAGGACAGCACCGGCGCGGTCATCGGCTCGGTCGCCGAGGTCAAGGCCGACGCCAGCGGCAAGACGCTGGCCACCATCAAGATGGACGACAAGACCTTCGCGGTGGACGTCGCCATGCTGGCCGTCCGCGACGGCGCGGTCCTGATCAACGCCAGCAAGGCCGAACTCGAGGGCATGCTGGGCGTGAAGAAGTAGTCGAGCCCACCGTTGGGGACACACGCATGCGTGTGTCCCCAGCCGAGGATCACCCCACTGCCTGAAGCCGCGCGAGCGCCGCTTCCAGCTTGGCCTTCGCGGCTTCCGCCTCGGCCAGGCGCTCGCGGTTCTCTTCGACCACCTCTTCCTTGGCGCGAGCCAGGAAGTCGGGGTTGCCGAGCTTCTTGCCGACCTTCTCGATCTCGCCGACGTGGCCGGCGATTTCCTTGGTCAGGCGGGCCTTCTCGGCCGTCAGGTCGATGAACTCGGCGATGGCCAGGGCGCCGGTCGCCTCGCCCAGCACGATCGGCACCGAACCCGCCGGGGCCGTTTCGGCCTCGCGGGCGCTGTCCAGGCGGGCCAGGGTCAGCAGCAGGTCGCGGTGACGGGCCAGACGGGCCTTGGTCTCCGCGCCCGCGCCGATCACCGACAGCGGCGGCTTGGCCGACGGCGGCACGTTCATCTCGGCGCGGATCGAGCGGATCTCGCCGACCGTGTCGACCAGCCAGCCGATCTCGGCCTCGGCCTCGGCGTCGATCCAGGCTTCCGGCAGCTCGGGCCACTGCTCGACGATCAGCATGCCGGCGCGCGGCGCGCCGAACTCGGCGGTCTTGTCCCACAGCTCCTCGGTGATGAACGGCATCACCGGGTGCAGGAGCTTGAGGATCACGTCCAGCACCCAGGCGGCCGTGGCGCGGGTCTCGGCCTTGGCCTCGGCGTCGTCGCCGTTGAGGATCGGCTTGGCCAGCTCCAGGTACCAGTCGCAGAAGACGTTCCAGATGAACTTGTAGAGGGCGTCGGCGGCCACGTCGAACGACGGAGCCTCCAGCGCCGCCGTCACCTTGGCGGCCGTCTTGACGACCTCGCCGCGGATCCAGCGGTTGACCGGCTGGGTCACGGTCGAGGGATCGAAGCCCTCGACGCGGACGCACTCGTTCATCTGGGCGAAGCGCGAGGCGTTCCACAGCTTGGTGCCGAAGTTGCGATAGCCCTCGATGCGCTGCTTGCTGAGCTTGATGTCGCGCGCCTGGCCCGACATGGCGGTCATGGTGAAGCGCACCGCGTCGCAGCCCAGCTCGTCGATCAGGACCAGCGGGTCCATCACGTTGCCCTTGGACTTGCTCATCTTGGCGCCCTTCTCGTCACGGACGAGGGCGTTGATGAACACCTGCTTGAACGGGACTTCGCCCATGAAGTGGATGCCCATCATCATCATCCGGGCCACCCAGAAGAAGATGATGTCGAAGCCGGTGACCAGGGTGCTGGTCGGATAGAACTGCGCCAAATCCTCGGTCTTCTCGGGCCAGCCCAAGGTCGAGAACGGCCACAGGGCCGAGCTGAACCAGGTGTCCAGCACGTCCTCGTCGCGCTTCAGGATCGGGGCCTCGTCGCCATAGTGCAGGATGGCGGCGGCCAGGGCCTCTTCCTCGGTCTCCTCGACGAAGATGTGGCCGTCCTCGCCGAACCAGGCGGGGATGCGGTGGCCCCACCACAGCTGGCGCGAGACGCACCAGGGCTCGATGTTGCGCAGCCACTCGAAGTAGGTCTTTTCCCAGTGGCGGGGTTCGAAGACGGTCGCGCCCTCTTCCACCGCCTTCAGGGCCGGCTGGGCCAGGGTCTTGGCGTCGACGTACCACTGGTCGGTCAGATAGGGCTCGATGACCACGCCCGAACGGTCGCCGTGCGGGACCATGTGCTTGGTCTTCTCGATCTCGCGCAGCCAGCCGTCTTCCTCGGCCTTGGCGACAATGGCCTTGCGGGCCACGAAGCGGTCCATCCCCTGGTACTCGGCCGGGACGGCGTCGTTCAGGCGGGCTTCCGGCGTCAGGATGTTGATCGCCGGCAGGCCGTGGCGCTTGCCCACGCCGAAGTCGTTGAAGTCATGGGCCGGGGTGATCTTGACCGCGCCCGAGCCCTTGGTCGGGTCGGCGTAGTCGTCGGCGACGATCGGGATACGGCGGCCGACGATCGGCAGCACGACCTCCTTGCCGACTAGGTCCTTGTAGCGCTCGTCCGACGGATGGACGGCCACGGCGGTGTCGCCCAGCATCGTCTCCGGACGCGTGGTGGCCACGACGATGAAGTCGCGGGTCTCGAACTCGGTAGCCTTGCCGTCCTCGTCGAACGCGACCGGATATTGGAAGGTTACGCCATCGGCCAGCGGATAGGCGAAGTGCCAATAGGCGCCGTCGACCTCCTTCTGCTCGACCTCGAGGTCGGAGATGGCGGTCTGGAACTGCGGGTCCCAGTTGACCAGGCGCTTGTCGCGATAAAGCAGGTTCTGCTTGTAGAGCTGGACGAACACCTTGCGGACGGCGGCCGACAGGCCCTCGTCCAGGGTGAAGCGCTCGCGCGACCAGTCGCAGCTGGCGCCCAGGCGGCGCAGCTGGTTGGTGATGGTCCCGCCGCTCTCGGCCTTCCATTCCCAGACCTTCTCGACGAAGGCTTCGCGGCCCATGTCGCGGCGGCCGATGTTGCCGGCGGCCGCCAGCTGGCGCTCGACGACCATCTGGGTGGCGATGCCGGCGTGGTCCGTGCCCGGCAGCCACAGGGTCGACTTGCCCCGCATGCGGTGGAAGCGCGTCAGCACGTCCTGCAGCGTGTTGTTCAGCGCGTGGCCGATGTGCAGGCTGCCCGTCACGTTCGGCGGCGGGATGACGATGGTGAACGCCTCGGCGCCCGGCGCTTCGCTGGGCTTGAAGGCCCCGGAGGCCTCCCAGGCGGCGTAGAGGCGCGGTTCGACGGATTTGGGATCGAAGGTCTTTTCAAGCATGGCGCGGTGGATATGCCATCTGCGGCCGTCGGACGAAACCTCGGGCCTCGGTTCATGTGGGTTTTAGGACGGAAAAAGGCGGCCGCCGGAGCGACCGCCTTCGAATTTTCCGCCCGTCACTCGCCCTGAGGCGAGAGGTCGGTCGTGGATCAGCCGCGACCGCGGGCGATGCGGTGTACTTCTTCCTCGACCTTGGACTCGACGATGCGCGGCAGGTTCTGGTCCAGCCACTCCTTGAGCAGCGGGCGCATCAGTTCGCGCACGACATCCTCGAGGGTGCGGCCGTCCTTGGGCATCAGCAGGGCCGAGCTCAGGCTGCCGAAGGCGCTGGCGGCCAGGCCCGAGGCGTGATCGCCGACCAGGTTGTCGGCCACTTCGTCGCGCGAGAACACCGGCGTGGGGGCCGGTTCGGGCGGCGGAGGCGGCGGCGGCGCGGGTTCCGGCTCGGGCTCGGGCGAATAGACGTCGATGTCGCCCATGGTCTCGACCGGCGCGGGCGGGTCGATCGGATCGGTCAGCTCCAGGACGTCGTCCTCGACCGGCTCCGGCTCGGGAGCGGGCGGAGGCGGTTCCGGTTCGGGAGCCGCAGCGGCCTCCGCCGGCGCGTCATCTTCCGAGATGATGCGTCGGATGGAGGCGAGGATCTCCTCCATCGTCGGTTCTTGGGAGGTCTGGTCGGACATGTGCGGGCCGTCTCGAAGGGGTACGAATCCTGGTGCGCCTCAAACGGGCGCATGGGCCGATGGTGCAGACTTGCGCGGCTTAAGCAAGCTCAAGCATCGCAAGCGCGCCAATTCGCCCTATTTGCCGCGGGTCTCGGAGCCGCCCTGGACGGCCGTCGACGGGCCGCCGACCTTGTCGATCACGCGGATCGCCGGCTCCCACGGCACCCAGCCGAACGCGTGGTTGACCTTGTCGTACGACTTGACCGGGTCGTAGCGCTCGACGTCGGGGGCCAGGTTGGCGACGTTCAGCACGCCCATGGCCTGCAGGACGCTGGCGCTGGCCACGTATTCGTCGCGGCGGGCCACCACCAGGGCGACCTCGGCGTTGGCCAGTTCCAGCTGGGCGTTCAGCACGTCCAGCGTGGTGCGCAGGCCCACCTGCTGCTCCTGGCGCACGCCCTCGAAGGCGATCTTGGTGGCGCGGACCTGCTCTTCGTTCGAGACCAGGTTGGCGCGCGAGGCCAGCAAGTTGTTCCAGGCGGTGGAGATCTGCTGCAGGGCCGAGCGCTTGGCGCCCTCGACCGCGATGCGGGCGGCGTTCTCGCGCTCCTTGGCGGCGCGCACCTGCGAAGCGGTCAGGCCGCCGGTGAACAAGGGGATCGAAGCGGTTACCGAACCGCTGGCCGCGCGACTAAAGTCGTTGAACTGCTCGCCAACGCCATTGATCCGGCTGGCGTCCAGGTCGTAGCCCGCACGGGCGGCCACCGTAGGACGATAAGCGGCCTTAGCCTGAGCCACGCGAGCCGCAGCGGCCTGCTCGGCATAGCGGGCGGCCTGAATCTGCGGGTTGTTCCTGTCGACCAGGTCGAAAGCCTGTTCGACACTGGTCGGCAGCAGGGCCGCCAGCGACGGCTCGGGCGTCAGGTCAGTGGGGTTCTGGCCGACCACGGCGGCGTAGGACGCGCGGCTGGCGGCCAGGATCGCCTGGGCCGACGACTGGCTGGCGCGGGCCGAGGCCAGGCGGGCCTCCGACTGGGCCACGTCGGTGCGGGTGATCTCGCCGACCTCGAAGCGGGCGTTGGATTCCTCGAGCTGACGGCTCAGGACCGTGACGTTCTCCTGGGCGATGCGCAGGCGTTCCTGGTCGCGGCGAACGTCGACATAGGCCTGGATGACATTGCCCAGCACCGACTGCTCGACGCTGCGCAGGTCCTCTCGACCGGCCAGCACATCGGCCTCGGCGGCAGTCAAGCTGGCGGACGCACGACCGCCGGTATAGAGCGGCTGAGCAAGAGCCAGACCGGCACCGCTGCCGCTACGCTCATCGGTGTTGCGATAGCTCGTGACCAGTTGGCCGTTGACGATAGTCGTGCCCGTAGAGACGGGATCGGCTAGGTGCGTCTTCGAGCCGGTCACGTCCACAGTACCGTTCAAGGTTGGACGGAACGCCGTCTTGGCCTGGACCACGCCCTCGTCGGTGACGCGCTGGCTGGCGCGCTGGGCCTGCAGCGTGGGGTTGGTCTGATAGGCCAGGGCCAGGGCGTCGGTCAGGGTCTCGGCGCTGGCGACCGAAGCCGCCCCCGCCATCAGGCCCATGCTGCAAGCGGCGGCCAACAATGCGGCGCGACGGCTGTTCGACATCAACTTCATCCCCACGAAACCCTGGCCAGACACACGCGGCGGCCGCCTTCTATATCATCGGCTGTAAGGCGAGAGGCCATAGGCCGCTAGTTAAGCTTTTTTCACGCAGACGTTGCGGATCGGTTTCCGGACCGTATCGATCAGAAGGCGAAGCCCGGCTCGACCGCGAAGCCGGCCAGCAGCGGCGGCGTGGCGTCGAACACGGCGCGACGGCCCACGCCGTCCTCGGCATGGACGTAGATCGCGGCCCGGCCCACGGGGCCTTCGCGCTCGATGACGGCCAGGCGGCCGCCGACGGCCAGGGCCTTGGTCCAGCTGGCCGGAGCGCGCGGCACCGCGCCTTCGCAGATGATCACGTCGTAGTTCGCGCCGGGCACGGCGGTCAGGTCGTCGCCGTCCAGGCGGGTGACCGAAAGGCCCATGGTCTCCAGCACGGCCGCCGCATAGGGGGCGGCGATGGCCAAGGCCTTGTCGCCCTCGCGCGGACGCAGGTGCTGCAGCAGCTTGCCCACGTCGCGCGGGCGCAGCAGCCAGCGGCCGGGGGCGTATTCGACGTCGGCGTCGGCATAGGCCAGATAGCCCTTGCCGGCCGGCACGAGGGTCTCGCGCGGCACGACGCGCAGGGCGTCCTGCAGGGGCAGGTCGGTGACGTCGGCCGTGCGGATCTGGCTTTCGACCATGTTCAGGCGCGCGGCGGCGAAATCGGAGCTCATGGATTCCCTCGAAGGGCTAGACTTTCAGCCCGCTTATAGGTCCGCCGCTCGTCTCTAGGCAATCGAGGCTTTTCGCCGATTGTCCGGGCGCGACATTCGGCCCGCCTCCCCGCCCCGCCCGCGCATGCTAGAGGCGATGTGGGGCGTCCGATTCTGGGAGAGCGCGTACATGCTCTTTTTCCGCCGCGAGACCTGTCTCGCGACGCTGGCCGGCCTGGCCTGCTTCGCCGTCGCCCCCGCCGCCCTCGCCGGTTCGCTGGACGAAGCCGTGCTGGCCGAAATGAACTACGCCCGCGCCCATCCGGCCGAATACGCCCGCGAACTGCGGCGCGATCCCAGCGTCGACGACTTCGGCGACCGCGCGGCGCTGGAGGAGGCCATCGACTTTCTGGAGCGCCAGCAGCCCCTGGCCCCGCTGCAAGGCGACCGGCGCATCGCCGCCGCCGCCCGCGAACACGCCCGGTCCCAGGCCGGCAGCGGCGCTGTGGGTCACGGCGCGGCCGGCGGCCTCGGCCGCAGGCTGCGCGAGAACGGCGTCTGGGCGGGCCTGTCCGCCGAGAACATCAGCTACGGCTCCGGCACGGCCACCAATGTCGTGCGCTAGTTGATCATCGACAGCGGCGTGCCCAACCGCGGCCACCGCCTGAACATCTTCAGCCGCGCCTACCAGCTGGCCGGCGTCTCGTGCGGGCCGCATCCGCAATACGACGTGGTGTGCGTGATCGACTTCGCGGGGGCGCTGGCTCAGCGCTGAGGGGTCACCAGCGCCGGAACCCGGCGACGCGGGCGGCGAAGGCGTCGGCGTCCTCGTGGCCCTGCCAGTCGGCGATGGCCGGGGCCAGGGAGGCGGCTTCCAGCAGTTGGCGTTGGGCGTCCTTGTAGCGGGTGGTGCGGGCGTAGCGGGCCGTGTCGAGGATCATCGCCCGCAGCAGTAAAGTGCCGGCCAGCGGATGGCGGCCTTCCAGGGCCCGGGCGGCGGGCTCCAGCAGCTCGGGACGGTCGCCGTCCAGGTCGGCCCAGCGGCGCAGCACCAGCCGCGCGGCGCGATCCCAGGCGGGCCAGGCGATCAGGAAGCCCAGGGCCGCGTGCACATCGTGGAAGTCCTCGGCGTGGGCCAGGGCCCTGTCCTCGGCCTCGACATCGTCGAAGTCGGCCAGGCGCCTAAGGTGGTCGCGCAGGCGCTCGACCGACAGGCCGCGCTCGAAACTGGTCCAGCGCATCTCCTGGGCCAGATCCCCCTGCCCGCGCGCCTCCAGCACCTCGATATAGGCGTCCTCCCAGTCCAGGGCGCCGGGGCCTGGCGCGGTGGGGCGACCCAGCACCGCCCCCACCAGCTGGGTGAACGAACCTGGCGTCGAGCGGTCCAGCGCCGCCAGGGCCTCGTCGAAGCGCCCCGCCGCCGTCAGCCGTCGGGCGATCTGGGCGCCGATGGGCGGCAGCACGGCCTGGGAGTCGGTGAACTGGGCGATATAGCCGTCGACGTCGCCTTGCGCGTCGGCCAGCACCTGGACGGCGGCCTTCAGGGCGCCGCTGACCCGCTTCTGCGAGGCCATGGTTGTCTCGACCTGCGCCCGCAACACGGCCACGCCCTGGACGCCCAGCGCCGGCAGGGCGTTGCGCAGCACGCGCGGCCCCAGGCCCGCCCGGCCATGGACCAAGAGGTCCAGAAGCTGGTCGCCCAAGGCGCGCGGGTCCGGCAGGGCCGTGGCCGCGACGGCCGTCACGTCGTCGACCGCCGCGTCGAACACCGCCTCGATCTCGCCCTTGGCGTCGGCGGTGCGGTGGAAGACCCCCTCGGCCAGGCCCAGGAAGCGCAGCAGGGTCGGCAGGGCCAGGGTCGGGTCCAGCTCGGCCAGGCGCCCGGCGATCAGCGCGCGCTGCATGTCCAGCTCGCGCACGAACTCCTTGTGCTTGCGCCAGTGGATGCGGGCGCGGCTGTCGGCGACGGCGTCGATGCGCTTGGCCAGTTCGGCGGCCAGGTCCTCGGGACCGATCTCGCCGGCCAGTTCCAGGCGCAGGCGGCGCTTGATCTGGGCGTGGCCCTCGGCGACGTCGATCAGCAGCTGCGCCAGCCGCTCGGCGCCCAGGGCCGCCAGGTTGGCCGTCGTCAGGGTCTTCTTCGAGCCCGTACGCTTCACCGTCGCCAGCGGAATTCTCCCATCGCCCCTCGCGCCCCGGATCGCACGAGTCGCCGATCTCTAGCACGCCCGTACAAGCCCGCCGCGCGTTCGGCGCCTAAAATCCATCCCGTCGCGCCCGCTTGAGCGGCGAACGACAAACGCCCGTGGTTTCAAGGCGCTCCACGCGGAACACGCGGCGGCGGCCCGTGTTGAGTCCGGGTCTGAAGGATGGATCGGCGATGGCCAGGGGTTGGACCGGATCGAGCGTGGCGGCCGTCGTCTTGGCGGCGGCGTCCGTGGCCACGCCGGCCCTGGCCCAGACCTGCCGCGCCCCGGCCCCCGCGGCCGGCCAGACTGTCACCGGACCCGTGCTGCACGTGGTCGACGGAACCACCCTCTGCGTCGCCCAAGGCCCCACGCCCGACCAGTGGATTCCACTGCGGATTTCCCCTGCCCCGACGGTGCTGCCCGCCGACCGCGAGCGGCTGATGGCGGCGGCCTTCTCCCGGTCCCTGACCTGCCAGATCGTAGGCGGCGGCGCGGTGAAGGTCGCGACTTGCACCGTCGGCGGCCTGCCGCTGGACGCCGTGCTGGCCCAGCCGGCGACGGTCACCCAGGCCAAGGCCTGGCGTTAGCCCCTCAAGCCGAACGCTTGATCGGCTCGGCCGGGCAGTAGGTGCGCAGGAATTCTTCGTGGCTGGGCAAGGTGGCCACGAAATTGGCCAGCATGGGCGCGGACTTGTCCATCAGGTTCATGATCACGCTCAGCGGAATGCGATCGACCAGCTGCTGGTAACGCTCGGGCCGGATGCCCATACCCTCCATCACCGACTGCCAGCTGGGCGCGCGGAACATGTCGTCGACGCCGTCGCGCAGCACACCGCTGGCCTTGAACAGGGCCAGGCGATCCTTGAGCGTCTGGGGCGCATCCACCTTCTGGTAGTCACGCCAGAAGGCGGTGTCGTCGCGCCGGGTGGTCACATAGTGCAGGACGATGAAGTCGCGGATTTCCTCGTAGTCGGCGACCATGCGGCGGTTGTACTCGGCCGCCAGGGTCTGGTCGGCGTCCATGTCGGGCATGAAGCGCAGCAGATAGTCCATGCCCCGGTAGATCAGGTGCAGGGCCGTGGACTCCAGCGGCTCGATGAAGCCGCAGGACAGGCCGATGGACACCACGTTCTTGACCCAGGGGCGCTCGCGCACCCCGGTCTTGAACGGGATCACCGCAGGACCCAGCACCACCTCGCCCTGAACCTGCTTGAGCAGGGTGGCGATGGCCTCGTCGTCGCTGAGGTACTTGCTGGCGAAGACATAGCCGTTGCCGGCACGGTGCTGCAGCGGGATGCGCCAGCGCCAGCCGAAGTCCTGGGCCTGGACCAGGGTGTAGGGATGGGGAGCGCCGACGTTCTCGGTCTGGCAGGCGATGGCCCGGTCGCACAGCAGCACGTCCGACCAGTCGCGATAGGGCTCGTTCAGGGTCTTGCCGATCAGCAGGGCGCGGAAGCCCGAGCAGTCGATGAAGAAGTCGCCCTCCACCTCGCGGCCGTCCTTCATGATCACCTTCTGGACGCCGCCGTCCGGGCGCGTGACAACGTCGGTGACGATGCCCTCGGTGCGCTTGACGCCCCGGGCCTCGGCGAACTTGCGTAGGTACAGGGCCACCAGCCGCGCATCCACGTGCAGGGCGTAGTTGCCCCGGGAGATGATGGTGTTCTGGGCCAGGGACGGCAGCATGAACTTGCCGGTGTCGGCCATCACCGAGGTGGGGGCGAAGTCCTGCAGGCCTGACGGATGCCCGTTCTGCTTGGCGCGCAGCCAGCACTGGTAGAACTCGTTGACCTCCAGCGGCCCGCCGATCTCGCCGAACGGGTGGTAGTAGGCGTCGCCCTTCTCCAGCCAGTTCTCGAACCGGATGCCCAGCTTGAAGGCGGCCTGGGTTTCCTGAATGAATTCACGCTCGTCGATGCCCAGGGTGCGGATCAGCGAGAGGAACGGCGGAATGGTGGACTCGCCCACCCCGATCGTGCCGATCTCTTCGGACTCGACCAGTTCGACCTGCGTCGGTCCCTTCTGGAAATAGTGGCTGAGCATGGCCGCGCAGATCCAGCCGGCCGAGCCGCCGCCGACGATGACGATCTTGTTGAGGTGAGCCATGAGGGGTCCTACTCGGCCGCGACCGGCTGGGGCCGGGCGTACTGTTCGATGAATTCGCCGTGGGTGCGGGCGGCCGCCACCGTCTCGGCCACGGACTTGCGCATTTCGGCCAGGGCGGCCGACAACTGGCCGGCGTCGACGCCGTCGACGCTGACATCGTACGTCTCCGGTAGCATGTCGAAACCGGCATAGATGGCCAGCCAGCTGGGTTGGGAGAACATCTCCCAGCGATAGCGGATGAAGTGACCCTGGGCGCGCCACAGGTCCATCTTCTTCTGGAGGGTGTCGGGGACCGACATCTCCCGGCAATGCGTCCAGAAGCCGGTGGGATCGTCGGGCCGTTGGTTGAGCTTGTAGTGCAGGATGATGAAGTCGCGCACGCGCTCCATCTCCAGGCGCGACATCTCGTTGAACTCGTCGACGATCAGCGGGTCGAAGTCGCGGTTGGGGAACAGCTGCTTGATCTTCTCGATGCCCGTCTCGATCAGGGCGATGCTGGTGCTTTCCAGCGGCTCCAGGAAGCCGGACGCCAGGCCCAGGGCGATGCAGTTCTTGTTCCAGGCCTTCAGGCGGCGGCCGGGCTTGAAGCCGATCTTGCGGGGCTCGTGCAGCAGGCGCTCGTCAAGCGACCCGGTCAGCACCTTGCGGGCGTCCTCCTCGGAGGTGTGGCGGCTGGAATAGACGTAGCCGTTGCCGTAGCGGTGCTGCAGCGGAATCCGCCACTGCCAGCCGGCCGGGCGGGCGGTGACGTCGGTATAGGGCGGCGGCGCGCCCTTCCCCTCGCTCTGCACGGCCAAAGCGCTGTCGCACAGCAGCCACTGGCTCCAGTCCTCGTAGCCGGTGTGCAGGGCCTCTTCGATCAGAAGGCCGCGGAAGCCCGAGCAGTCGATGAAGAGATCGCCGCAAACCGTTGTCCCGCTGTCGAGATCGACCGACTCGATGAAGCCGTCCTCGCCGCGCAGGTTGACGTTGACGATCTTGGCGTCGATGCGCTGGACGCCGTTCTGCTCGGCCACCTGGCGCATCAGCCGGGCGAACAGGCTGGCGTCGAAATGCAGGGCCCAGTCGAACACCGACAGCGACGACGGCGGATTGCGCGAGGGCGTGGTGAACTTGCCGCCCGCCGCCAGGGCCGCGCCCAGCGAATAGTCGCCCAGCGGCGCGGCCTCGCCCAGGGCTCGCAGGCGCATCCAGTAGTGATGAAACGACACGCCCTTCAGGTCCTGGCCGTAAAGGCCGAACGGATGGATGAAAGACGAGCCCGGCTTCAGCCAGTCGTTAAAGCGAATGCCCAGCTTGCAGGTGCCGCCGGTGGCGCGCAGCACGTCGATGTCGGACAGGCCCATGGCCTGGTAGAAACGGCGGATGGTCGGGATCGTGGCCTCGCCCACGCCGATCGTGCCGATCTCGGACGACTCGATCAGGGTGATGTCGATCGGCGCGGCGCCGAAATGATGCTTGAGGCTGGCGGCCGCCATCCAGCCGGCGGTGCCGCCGCCCACGATGACGATGTTCCGGATGCGTCGATCCTGCATGCCTGCTCCCCTTACGCTTACGGGAAGCTCTCGGCGGCTTCCGGCGCGGACGTTCGAACCGCCCGTCTGGCCTTCATGCTAGCCGCCCCGCGAGAAAAAAGAAGCCGCCGTGACAGGGGGTCACAGCGGCCCGCAGGGAGGAGGTAAAGCGTCTTTCGTCGGCGAGCCTTCGAAAGACGCGGGGCAGTCAAAGTCCCCGGGACGCGACCGCCTCAAGTCGAGGCGGTCGCGCTCCGGATCTGGATCACCACTTGGCGCGGATGCCGATGGTGTAGCGGGGTTCGAACTGGTTCTGACCGACGTACTGCGTCTGCCCTTTGGCGAACTTGACGTAGTAGTCCTCGATCTCGCCGGTGACGTTCGAGCCGTTCACGTAGACGACGACGTTGTCGCGCACATTGTAGCTGAGGTTCACGTCCACGAAGCCGGTGGCGTCCTGGAAGATCGGCAGGTTGTCGCCGGAGCTGCCGGTGACGCTGCTCAGGCGGTCGGTACGATAGTTGTAGGCCACGCGGGCCTGGAACTTGTCGTCCTGATACCAGCCGACCAGGTTGTACTGGTACTTGGAGTTGTCGGTGAACGGCAGCTTCTTGCCGTCCAGGCCGAGGCGCGACTCCGAGCTGGGCGAGTAGGTGGCGTTGGCGTCGACACCGAAGTTCGAGAAGAAGCCGCCATCGGTCAGGATGTCGCTGAAGGCCAGCTTGGTGCCGACTTCCAGGCCCTTCACCGAACCGCCGTCGCCCTGGATGGGCTGGCTGACATTGACGGTGCGCGGGGTGCCGTCCTCGTCCTTGAACGTGCCGGTGGTGGTGCCGCCGGTGACGAAGCTGTCGATCTTCAGCTTGAAGACCGAAACGTTCAGCATCGAGGCGCTGCCGAAGTAGTATTCGACCGCGCCGTCGAAGTTGGACGAACGCCACGGATCCAGGTTCGGGTTGCCCGACGAGCTGGCGCCCGTCACGCAGCGACCCGGCTTGGTGCCGCAGTCGGCCGTGGCGATGCTGAGACCGCCGCCGTAGTTGCCCAAATCCAGCGGTTGCATGGTCTTGGAGTAGGCGAAGCGGAACTTCAGGTGGTCGTTGAAGTCGTAGACGGCGTTCAACGACGGCAGCCAGTCGGTGTACTTGCGGCTGCTGACGGTGTCGCCGACGTCCAGGTTGGTGTCGCCGTAGTTCTGGGTGGCGCCCGTCAGGTTCTGCTTCACCAGCAGGTGCGTCTGGATGACGTGCACCCCGATGTTACCCGACAGCTTGCCGATCTCGAAGTTGGCGTCGGCGTAGGCGCTCTGCTCCTTCAGGGTCACGTCGTAGGTCGCGCCCGGGATCTGGTAGCGGACGGCCGCGCCGAACACCTTTTCCTGGAAGGCGGCGACATTGTCGAAGTCCTTCGGATCGACGACCCAGAAGCCCGGGATGCCCTGGGTGATCTTGCCCAGGTCGTCCATCCAGATGACGTTGTTGTAGGCGTCGATCTTGGTCGGACGGTTGACGGTGTAGCCTTGGAAGATCGGCGCGCCGCCGGCCGGGTTCGAGACCATTTCGCCGGCCTGGCACTGGTCCTGGTTCATGACCACGTCGATGGCCTTCCACTGGGCGAAGCAGCCCGCGGCCGGCACCGGCGTGCCGTTGGCCTGGATGGCGCCCGGCGTACCGCCGTAGAACGGCGAGAACAGGTGGAAGGTCTCGACCGCGACCGAGCGGTCGCTCTGGCGAACGCCGGCGTCGATCTTGGTGACGAAGCCCAGGAACTTGTCGTCGAACTTGTAGTGCCCCTCGGCCCGGAACACGTTCATGTCCGAGTCGATCTCGTTGTTGCCTTCCGAGGAGAACGCCGCGATCGCGTAGCTGTCCTTGTTGGCCATGTAGTCCTTGAGCGTCTTGCCCGCGCCCAGACCGCCGACCAGCGGATTGTCGAAGCCGCTCCAAACGGCCTTGTTGCCGCTGATGTCGTAGTGCAGCTGCGGGTTGGCGCCGTACCCGTTCGGGTTCGGGTTCAGGTAGCAGCCGCCGGCGCTGCCGACGACGGCGTTGGTGCGCTGCGAGGCCGGATACTGGGCGCAGATCGCCGCCGGATAGAACGGACCGCGCGTGCGGTCGTCGGCGTTGCGGAACAGGGTGAAGCGACCCGGCGCGTACTGCCAGTTGGAAAGGTCGCCCTGGGCCTGGCCGTTCATGCTGAGACGGTTGCCGTTGGCGCGGATGGCCCGCACTTCACTCGTGAAGTTACCGCCGTTGTCGTACTTCAGTTCCAGGTTGTAGTTCTTGGTCTCCGACTTGCTGGTGCGGTTGACCGAGAAGCTGTTCACCCACCAGGCGTCGATGTCGTACTCGTCGACCGCCAGCCAGGGCTTGCCGTTGCCAGTGCTGACCTGTCCGGTGTTGGTGAAGTCGGTGGGGTCGGTCCACACGCCGTAGGCGCCGCCGTCCCAGCGGTTGGAGATGTTGATGCCCGCGGCGCGGTTGTATTCGTCGAGCTTGGCGTAGAAGCCCTCGGCGACCAGGGTGAAGCCTTCGCCCAGGTCGGCCTCGAACGAGGCGTTCAGACCGATGCGCTTGCGCTCGACTTCGCGGTGGAAGCTCTGGAAGCCGTGCGGCGAGACGAAGTTGTTGGCGGCCGCGCCACCCCAGTCGTTGTTGCCCGACAGGGCGACGGTCTCGGACGTGTTGTTGCCCAGGTTCGAACGGCTCGCGGCCGCCGAGACCAGCAGGCCGACGCGCTCGTTGCGCCAGCTGACCAGGCCGTTGACGACGTAGTCGTTTTCCTTGGTGCGCTCGCCGCGCTGACCTTCGGCGCCACCGGCGATCTGCAGGCCCTGCTCCATCTGGAACGGACGACGGGTGCGCAGGTCGATGGTGCCGGTGATGCCCGACAGGGCGTTGGTCGGGTCGGTCGACTTGTAGACCAGCACCTGGTTCATCAGCTGCGAAGGCACGTCCAGCAGGTTCGGCTGGGCCGAGCCCATGTTGCCGGCGCTGAGGTACTGTTCGCCGTTCAGCAGGGTGATGACCTGGGCCAGACCGCGGATGTTGACGGTCGCGCCTTCACCGGCGTCGCGCTTGATCTGGATGCCGGGAATACGCTGCAGCGAGTCGGCGATGGTGACGTCCGGCAGCTTGCCGATGTCTTCCGACGAGATGGCGTCGACGATCGAGGCCTCGCGGCGCTTCACGTCGACCGAACGCATCTGCGAACCGCGGATGCCGGTGACGATGATTTCCTCGACCTGCGCGGAGTCGTCCTGCGCGGCCTGGGCGTAGGCGCCCGTGGCCAGGGCCATGGACGAGGCGCCCGCCAGCAGCGCCAGGGTCATGCCCCGGGCCAGTGCGGACTTGTTTCGTGGATTGGACAAGATCTTCGCTCCCCAAACGTTTTTATGGCAGTTCACCCCCGCCGGTTTCGACGCGGGCTAGTCTCGATTCCGCTTGGCGCTGATGGGTCCCCGGCCTGCCCGGCGAGCCCGCGTTTCAAGCGAAAATTTCTGGCGACCCTCACGTCCCTCGACGCATGCGCTGGCTCACGCCCTCCCCAGCCGTGATGGCAAGATCGATAAATGTCCCGTTCGTGTCAATCAAAATGTCAACGTTGTCATTTTGCGATGGGAAGCGGCACGAAAGCGAAATCCGAGCGCATGAGCGGGACGGTCCAGCGCCGGAAAATCGGGACTGAAATCCATCTATTTAACTGTTTTTGATGAATAAATACATTGTGTCGACAATGTGTTCGAAATCCATGGTCGAGGACATTTCGGATGACCCCGGGGACTCCAGAACCCGCCAGAGACACATTTTCGAGACAGAAACTTCGATGCGACCCAACGGAATCGTCGAGACTACATGTCCTGAAATGTCCTGAAATGGCTCGAAACTCGGTCACACAGGACAAATTTTTGTCCGCACTCATGACATCGTTGTCGCGCTGGGCTATGGCTGATGGTCACTGGGGAGCGGCGGCCCGCGCGAACGGGCCCTGCGCAGCCGATTTTTCGAATCTGGGTGCGACAAGGTAATGGCGACGATCCACGACGTGGCGCAGCGGGCGGGCGTGTCCCCCAAGACCGTCTCCCGCGTGCTCAACGACCATGAGAGCGTCACCGCCAAGACCCGCGAGCGCGTGCGCAACGCCATGCAGGCGCTGGACTACGAGCCCAACGCCGTGGCCCGGGGCCTGCGCTCGCACGCCGCCCCGGCCGTCGGCATCCTGATGGGCGACCCCAGCGGCGGCTATCAGACCCGTGTCCACCACGCCCTGATGGTGGCCTGCCTGCAGAACGGCCGCCACCTGACCGCCGAGCTGGTCGAGGGCGACATGGTCGACTGGCAGGACCGCATCCGCGCCTTCGTCACCGAGGGCGGCATCCGCGAGATGATCCTGCTGCCGCCGGAATGCGACTTCGCCCCGCTGAAGGCCCTGCTGCGCGAGCACGACGTGCGCTGCGTGCTGATCTCGCCCACCAGCCCCGATTCCCATTCGCCCAGCATCGTCATGGACGACCGCGCCGCCGCCCGCGAAGTGGTCGAGCACCTGTTCAGCCTGGGCCACGAGCGGATCGGCCACATCGCCGGCCACCCGGACCACGCCGCCAGCACCCTGCGCCGCAATGGCTTCAACGAAGCTTACGCCGCCGCCGGCAAGCCGCGTCCCGATCCGGCCCTGATCGTGCCGGGCGACTTCACCTTCAAGGGTGGCCTGGCCGGCGCCCAGGCGCTGCTGGACATGGAAAACCCGCCCACCGCCATCTTCGCGGCCAATGACGACATGGCCGCCGCCACCTGCATGGAAGCCCAGCGGCGCGGCATGAAGCTGCCCGACGACCTGTCGGTGGTGGGCTTCGACGACGCGCCGATCGCGGCGGCCATCTGGCCGTCCCTGACCACGATCCGCCAGCCCTTCGACCAGATGACCCAGCGGGCCATCACCGCCCTCGCCGCCTGGAACGCCAACGAGGCGGCGGGCAAGACGGCGGGCACCATCCTCACCAAGCACAGCCTGGTGATCCGAGAATCCACCGGCCCCGCCAAGGCCGGCTGACGCCCATCCAACACGCGCCCTCGAGGGCGTCGACATAACGGGAGGTACTATGAACCGACAGACCTGGCGGGCCCTGCCCCTTGCCCTGATGCTCGGCGTCTCCGCCGCCACCCTGGCCCAGACCGCCTGCGCTCAGGCGCCGGCCGCCGCCCCCGCCGACCGCCCGTGGCTGAACCCCAAGCTCGACGCCGACGCCCGGGCCGACCTGGCGCTCAAGGCCATGACCCAGGACGAGAAGCTGACGATCATCTTCGGCTATTTCGGCGCCGACATGGGTGACAAGTACAAGCGCGTGCCCGAGGCCCTGCCCGGCTCGGCCGGCTACGTGCCGGGGATCGCGCGTCTGGGCATCCCGGCCCAGTTCCAGACCGACGCCGGCGTCGGCGTGGCCACCCAGGGCGGCGAGCCGGTCAAGCGCGAGCGCACCGCCCTGCCCGCCGGCATCGCCACCACCGCCACCTGGAACCCCAAGCTGGCCCAGAGCGGCGGCGCGATGATCGGGGCCGAGGCTCGCTCGTCCGGCTTCAACGTCATGCTGGCCGGCGGCGTGAACCTGGTCCGCGAGCCGCGCAACGGCCGCAACTTCGAATACGGCGGCGAGGACCCCTGGCTGGCCGGCCAGATGGTCGGAGCCCAGATCAAGGGCATCCAGTCCAACGCCATCGTCTCAACCATCAAGCACTTCGCCCTGAACGGCCAGGAGACGGGTCGCTTCGTGCTGGACGTGAAGATCGGCGAGGCCGACGCCCGCACCTCCGACCTCCTGGCCTTCCAGTTCGCCACCGAGCTGTCGGACCCGCACTCGGTGATGTGCGCCTACAACAAGGTCAACGGCGACTGGGCCTGCGAGAACGACTTCCTGCTCAACAAGGTGCTCAAGCAGGACTGGGGCTACAAGGGCTACGTCATGTCGGACTGGGGCGCGACCCACACCAGCGCCAAGGCCGTCAATGCGGGCCTCGACCAGGAATCCGCCGGTCACGCCTTCGACAACCAGCCCTTCTTCCAGGGTCCGCTCAAGGCCGACCTGGCCAGCGGCGCGGTCAGCCAGGCGCGCCTGGACGACATGGCCCGCCGCGTCCTGCGCGGGCTGTTCGCCAGCGGCGTCGTTGAAAAGCCGGTGAAGATCGAGACCATCGACTACGCCGCCCACGCCAAGGTCACCCAGGCCGACGCCGAGGAAGGCATCGTCCTGCTGAAGAACGACGGCGGCCTGCTTCCCCTTCTTTCTGAAAAGGGGGGGGCGAAGACCGCCAAGAAGATCGCCGTCATCGGCGGCCACGCCGACGTCGGCGTGCTGTCGGGCGGCGGCTCCTCGCAGGTCTATCCGATCGGCGGCCGCGCGGTGCAGGGCGAAGGCCCCGCCACTTGGCCGGGTCCGATGATCTACTTCCCCTCCTCGCCCCTGAAGGCGCTGAAGGCCCGCCTGCCCGGCGCCGACATCCAGTACGCCGACGGCAAGGACAAGGCCGCCGCCGCCAAGCTGGCGGCCGGCGCCGACCTGGTGCTGGTGTTCGCCACCCAGTGGAACGGCGAGGCCTTCGACAGCCCCCTGACCTTGGAGAACGACCAGGACGCCCTGATCGACGCCGTCGCCTCGGCCAACGCCAAAACCGTGGTGGTGCTGGAGACCGGCGGCCCGATCCTGATGCCCTGGCTGGGCAAGGTCGGCGGCGTGGTCGAGGCTTGGTATCCGGGTTCGGAAGGCGGCACGGCCATCGCCCGCGTGCTGACCGGCGAGGTCGACGCCTCGGGCCGCCTGCCCGTCACCTTCCCCGCCGACCTGGCCCAGCTGCCGCGTCCGGTGCTGGACGGCGATCCGGCCAAGCCCGACGACAGCTTCCCGGTCGACTACACGATCGAGGGCGCGGCGGTCGGCTACAAGTGGTTCGACAAGAAGGGCCACAAGCCGCTGTTCGCCTTCGGCCACGGCCTGTCCTACACCAGCTTCGCCTATACGAACCTCAAGGCCGAGGCCAAGGGCGGCTCGGTGACCGTCAGCTTCGACGTGAAGAACACCGGCAAGCGGGCCGGCAAGGCCGTGCCCCAGGTCTATGTCTCGCCCAAAGCGGGTGGCTGGGAAGCGCCGCAGCGCCTGGCCGGCTTCAGCAAGGTCGAACTGGCGCCCGGCGCGACCACCAAGGTCACCGTCACCGTCGATCCGCGCCTGCTGGCCACCTGGGACGAGAAGGCCCACGGCTGGTCGGTGGCGGCCGGAACCTACACCGTCGCCCTGGGCGCCTCCTCGCGCGACACGGCCGTCAAGACCGACGTCGCCGTGGCCGCCAAGTCGATCCCCGTGGGCCTGATCAAGCCCTGAGGAGCCATTTGGTCGCAGCCGGAATTAAGGTCTGATTAACCATAAAAGCCGAATTTCGACTGGTCTTTCTTGAAGACACCCCACCATCACTGACTTTCCACAGCCCGGTCATCGACCGGGCTGTTTTTTTGTCCGAATGCGCTTGCACCGAGTCAAATCGGCGGCTATCACCCGGCCTCTTCCTGAGGCGACCTGTTCCGCGGTAGCTCAGTGGTAGAGCAGCCGGCTGTTAACCGGCTGGTCGTAGGTTCGAATCCTACCCGCGGAGCCACCTCTCCCCTCCAGGGGATTGTTGGAAGTTTTCAACAGGTCAGCTTTACGCCTCTAGCCTTTCGAGGCTGCGAGCTTCCACGATCACCTAAAATCCGAGAGGCGTTGACCAGGCCCTCGAGCCATTCCCTGGCCTCGGCTTCATCGACTGGCCTGCCGCAAACTCGCCCGTCTCCGAACGACCAGTAGCGTCCTTGCCGTGCGCGCTAGTGGATCCGCTCGGCGACCCCAGTCAAGGCCGAGGGCGTTCTTTCAACGATCGCGCCTCTTAAGAACGACGCGCCGTAGTGAAGCTGCTCCGCGCCGATCGCGTGGCCTAGACCAGGAGCAGGAACCAGGGCGACGCTGTAGCCTCGCTTGGCGAAAGCCTCGGCCGCGTGCTGGCTTTCGATCGGCGACGCGATGGGGTCATTCTCGCCGTACGCGATGAAAAGATCGGGCGCGTGCGTGCGAGGAGCCTTCAGGCCGCCGACCAGGCGTCCGGCGAGGGCCAGGACGCAGGCGAAGGAATGACCGGCTGCGGCGGCCGCCATGGCCAAGGTCGCCCCCTGGCCGAAGCCGAAGACCGATAGGCGGCCGACAGGAACGCCCTCGGATTCGGCGGCCTTCATGACCCGGGGCCACAGCCGCGCCAGGGCGGCGTCGACCGCGGGGGCGTCCGCGACGCCGCCGGTCTCCACGAACCATTCGCCGCCGAGCCCCGGCGGCGGCGTCAATATGACCGCCGCCGCGTGGGAAACCCGCGTCACCAGCGCATCCGCGACCGGCAGCAGGTCGTCGGCGCCCTGTCTCGACCCCGCCAGCATGACGATCAGATGGTCGGGCGCGCGCGGCCCGATCCGCGGCGCGGCCTGGCCTCCCTCCCCGCCTGAAAAGTGCGACTCGCTCATCGTCCTGGCTGCTCCCGCCTGCCGACTGCCCGCCCGCGAACGCCACCAGAAGTCATTGTTCCGTCCACGGCCTGTCTCCGGCGTTTCGATCCGATTGCTCATGTCCGCGCCGCTCCGGAGCCGCCCCAGCCCACCTTTTAGGCGCCTGGGCCGCGCTCTCGACGCGGCGATCATCATCGTTGATGATCGTCTGATTGTCATACAAAGTTTGGCAACTTGCGCAATCGGGAGCCGCCCATGACATCGCGATTGAAATCCTTCTGTCGGACACTGTGGATCGCGATCATCGCGGGCTATGCGGCCGCCGCGCCCGGCTCATGGGCCGCGCCGCTCAGCAAGGCCCCGACCGACGCGAACCTGAGCGCCAGCGTCGCCTGCGAAAGCGTGATCGGCTGGGATCTTTCACGCCTCGAAGGCGCGCCGACCTCGATCACCGCGGCCAAGCTGGTGCCCGCCGCCGGCGGGACTCCGGAATATTGCGCCATCACCGGCTATGTGCAGCCGCAGATCCAGTTCGAGCTGCGCCTGCCGACCAAGACCTGGAACGGCCGCTACTTCCAAGTCGGCTGCGGCGGCTTCTGCGGCGGCGTGAACATCCAGAACTGCGGCGACGTGCTGGCCAAGGATTTCGCCGTCTCAGCCAACAACATGGGCCATGTCGGCAACTTCCTGCGAGACCCCCTCTGGGGCGAAAGCGCCGACGCGCGCCGCGACTACGGCCGTCGCGCCACCCACGTCTCGGCCATCGCCTCAAAGGCCATCGTCGAGCGCTTCTATGGCGCCAAGCCCGCCTACGCCTATTTCCGGGGCTGCTCGACGGGCGGGCGCGAGGGCCTGATGGAGGCCCAGCACTATCCCGAGGACTTCGACGGCGTCATCTCGGGCGACCCGGCCTTCGCGGGCCGACTGGGCGCCATCGCCAACACCTGGGACGCGCAATATCTGCTCAAGCCCGACAATACCCCGGTGATGTCCGACGACACCTTGCGGGTGCTGCACAAGGCGGTCATCGCCGCCTGCGACGGGATCGACGGCGTCAAGGACGGGATCATCATGGACCCGCGCGCCTGCAAGTTCGACCTGAAGACCGTGCGCTGCAAGGACGGCGGCGAAGGCCCAACCTGCCTCAGCGACGCCCAGATCGCGGCGGCGGCCAAGGTCTATGATGGTCCGCGCAACAGCAAGGGCCAGCGCCTGTTCCCGGGCGGCGAGACCTTCGGCAGCGAAGGCGCCTGGAAGGGCGACGACCGCCTGACCCTGGCCGACGGCGCCCAGCGGTTCCTGAACTTCACGCCCAACCCGCCGTCCGCGTTCACCTATCGCGACTTCGACTTCGACGCCGACATCGAGAAGATCAAGGACGCCCTCACCCGCTACGACCCCGTCGCGCCGGACATGGCCCCCGACCTGACCGCCTTCGAGGCGCGCGGCGGCAAGCTGATCGTCTATCACGGCTGGGCCGACCAAGGCGTCTCGCCGCTGAACACCCTGGACTACTACGCCCAGGTCCATAGTCGTCAGGGCGGACTGGACAAGACGCGCGGCTGGTTCCGGCTGTTCATGGTGCCAGGGATGTTCCACTGCCGTGGCGGCGACGCACCCAACACCTTCGACTTCATGCCGGCCATCATGGCTTGGGTTGAAAAGGGCGAGGCCCCGAACGGCGTCGTCGCCACCCAGAAGGACGCGGCCGGCGCGGTCATGCGCCAGCGCCCGCTCTACGCCTACCCGCAGTACGCCGCCTATGACGGCAAGGGCGACGTCAACGCCGCCGCCAGCTGGAAGGCGGCCACGCCCAAGACGCTGACCGACGACCGCATCGATTGGATCTTCGGTCCCAAGGCGGCCGGCAAGTAAGCCGCCATACGTCGGGAGGACGCCACCATGACCACCAAACCCCTGATCGTCGGCATCGGCGGCACCACGCGCCCCGGCTCGACCACCGAGCTGGCCCTCAAGGTCAGCCTGGCCGCCGCGGCGGCCGCCGGCGCGGAGGTCCGCCTGTTCGACGGCGCCTTCCTGGCCGGCCTGCCGCACTATGATCCGGCCGCTCCGCGCACGGCCTTCGAGGCCGAGTTCGTCGCCGCTTCGCGGGCCGCCGACGGCTTCATCATCGCCAGCCCCGGCTACCACGGCGGCGTCTCGGGGCTGGTCAAGAACGCCATCGACCTGATGGAGGAGATGCGAGCCGACGCCCGGGTCTATGTCGACGGCTGCGCGGTCGGCTGCATCGCCACGGCCTATGGTCCGCAAGGCGGCGGACCGGTGCTGGCGGGCCTGCGGGCCATCGTCCACGCCATGCGCGGCTGGCCCACGCCCTGCGGGGCCTTCGTCGAGAGCGCGCCGGGCCTGTTCGACGCCGACGGCGCCTGCCGCGACGATAAGGTCCGCGAGCAGCTGGAGCTGGTCGGCCGCCAGGTCGTCGCCTTCGCGCGCGGCCAGTCCCTCGCCGCCTGAGTCTGATCAATTTCCAGGCGCCGCGCGGCCGCAAGGCCTCGCGGCGCCGCTTTACGGTCCGAACCCGAGCTTGATTGCATACAG
The DNA here is from genome assembly GCF_059418225.1 of Caulobacter sp. GW821-FHT09B08. NCBI lineage: Bacteria > Pseudomonadati > Pseudomonadota > Alphaproteobacteria > Caulobacterales > Caulobacteraceae > Caulobacter > Caulobacter sp. GW821-FHT09B08. The sequence goes on from NZ_JBWKPL010000006.1 coordinate 184,831, forward strand.
TATGCGACAGGGGCGAGACCCAGTCACGGAAGGCCGATTTCCTTGATAAACCATAGATTTCAACGAGGAAGGCTCCGGCCTCTCCTCTCCTTGCTGCTGTCGGCCTCGACGCTGGCGGCGGTCGGTTTCGCCGGCGGAGCCCACGCCCAGGACACCGTGATCCACGCAGGGCGACTGATCGATGGCCTGTCGACCAAGCCGCGCGAGCAGGTCTCGATCCTGGTGACCCAGGACCGCATCACCGGCGTGGAGGCCGGCTTTGTCTCGCCGCCCGGGGCCAAGGTGATCGACCTTTCCAAGGCCACGGTGCTGCCGGGCCTGATCGACGCCCACACCCACGTCACCTCGCTGAACCGCACCGGCAACGGAATCGCCAAGGCGATGACCAACTCGCCGCTGGACGCGGTGCTGGCCGCCACGGTCAATGTCGGCAAGATCCTGCAGTCGGGGATCACCACGGTGCGCGACCTCGGCGGTCTGTCGGGCGAGGACATCGCCCTCAAGAAAGCGATAAGTCAGGGCTCGGTCGCGGGACCGCGCATGTGGGTGGCCGGCGAGGCCATCGGCCCGACCGGCGGTCACAACGACTGGAGCCATGGCTACGCCGAGGACGTCTCGCGCCGCGACTGGGGCGCCGGCCTGGCCGACGGCCCCGACGCCGTCACGCGCCTGGCGCGCATGGAACACAAGCTGGGCGCCGACCAGATCAAGATCATGCCCAGCGGCGGCGTGGTCAGCCAGGGCGACGACCCCAAGGCCCAGCTGATGACCGAGGCCGAGATCAGGGCCGCCGTCGACGCGGCCCACGCCCTGGGCATGAAGATCGCCGCTCACGGCCACGGCAAGGGCGCGATCGACACCGCCGTCCGTCTGGGCGTCGACTCGATCGAGCACGGCACCTATGCCGACGCCGAGTCCTGGAAGCTGATGAAGGCCAAGGGCACCTATTTCGTCCCCACCTTGCTGACCACCCAGCGCCTCTACGACGCGGCCAAGACCCGGCCCGAAACGCTGAACCCCTCGACCGTGGCCAAGGTGTTGGCCATGGGCTCCAGCCTGACCAAGCTGACCAACGCCCACGCCGCCGGGGTCAAGATCGCCTTCGGCAGCGACACGGGCCTGGGCGAGAACGTCAAGGAAGCCGCCCTGATGGTGCAGGCCGGCATGACACCGGCCGAGGTGATCACCGCCGCCACGACCAGCGCCGCCGACCTGATCGGCTCGCCGGATATCGGCGCGATCGCGCCGGGCCGCTACGCCGACGTCATCGCCGTGGCCGGCGACCCGCTGGCCGACATCACCGAGCTGGAGCGGGTGAAGTTCGTCATGAAGGGCGGAAAGGTGTACCGGGCCGATGGCGCGCCCGTATTCGTGGAGCTCGTCAATCCATGACCGCCGACACGCTCGAAACCACAGCCGCTCGCCCGGCCCGCAAGCCGATCGGCGCGCGCGGCTGGCTGATCATCGGCGTCTGCCTGTTCGGCATCTCCACCGGTCCGGCCGCGTTCGGCCTGGCTTCGCTGGGCCTGGTCATCAACGCCTTTCAGGAGCAGTTCGGCTGGAGCCGGAGCGAGGTCAGCGGCGCGGCTTCGCTGATGATGCTGTGCACCGCCCTCTCCCTGCCCCTGGTCGGCGGGCTGGTCGACCGGTTCGGGGCGCGCCGCGTGCTGATCCCGTCGGTCATCGCTCTCGGCCTGTGCCTGCTGGCCATCCCGCTGACGGTGAGCAAGGTCTGGCAGTTCATGGCCGCCTACGTGCTGATGGGCACCCTGGCCGCCGGCGCCAACAGCGTGCCCTACATGCGCATCCTGGCCTCGTGGTTCGACCGCTCGCGCGGCCTGGCCATCGGCATCGCCGGCAGCGGCACGGGCCTGGGCTTCGCCTATGTGCCCTTGATCGGCCAGGCCGCGATCAACCACTTCGGCTGGAAGGGCTGCTACGTGGCCCTGGGGCTGATCATGCTGTGCGTGACCCTGCCTTTGGTGCTCTTCGTCCTGAAGGAGAAGGCCGAAGGTCAGCCCGGAATCGACTCCGACTCACCGGTCGCCGAGGCCAATCCCGCCGAGGGCCAGGGCGACACCCTCAAGGGGGCGATGGCCAAGCGCGACTTCTGGGTGCTGGCCTCGATCTTCGTGGGCCTGGCCTTCGTGCTCTACGGCCTGATCCCGCACATGGTGCCCCTGCTGACCGACCGGGGCCTGACGCCCGAGGCCGCCGCCAGCATGGCTTCGCTGTTCGGCTTCGCCACCTTCGGCGGCCGCGTGCTGATCGGGTTCCTGATCGACCGCTTCGACGCCCGCCGCATCGCGGTGATCTTCTTCGGTCTGTCGGCCCTCGGCATGAGCCTGCTGGCCGTGCCCTTGCCCACCTGGGCCCTGATCGTCCCGGCCTTGCTGCTGGGCGGCAGCCTGGGCGCGGAGGTCGACATGCTGGCCTATCTGACCAGCCGCTATTTCGGGCTGAAGGCCTTCGCCCGGATCTTCGGCGTGCTGTTCTCGGCGGTCATGGTCGCCATGGGTCTTGGCCCCGTCGCCTTCGGCGCGGTCTACGACGCCACCGGCTCGTACCAGGTGATGCTGGCGATCGGCGCGCCGGTCTGCATCGTGGCGGCGCTCCTGATGCTCGTGCTGCGCCCTTATGGCGAGCGACGGCGGGGCGCGGCGATCTCGGTCACCTGACCGGGATCATCCCGCCCCCAAAGAGAAAGGGCCGCGCCTCCTTCGAGGCGCGGCCCTTTTTGCTTGGCGCTATGCGGGATGCCGCCTAGGCGGCCTTGTCGGCGACGGCCCCGTAGTCGGCGGGATTGCCCTCGACCTGCACGCGGAAGCCCGAACGGACCTGCGGAAAGTAGTCCCAGATCGCCAGGTGCTGGGTGCAGCGGTTGTCCCAGAAGGCCACGGCATGCGGCGTCCAGCGGAAGCGGACCTGGAAGTAGGCGTTCTCCGCGTGATTGTAGAGGTACTGCAGAAGGGCGTTGCTCTCCTCGCGGCTGACCTCGTTGATGTGGCTGGTGAAGCCGCGGTTGACGAACAGCACCTTCTTGCCGGTCACCGGATGGGTGCGGATCACCGGGTGTGTCGCCTTGGGGAACTTGCCTTCGGGGTCGAAGCGACCGAACGCCAGGGCGCCGTCGTGGGTGGCGGTCAGGGTCTCCAGATACGCCTTCATGCCCGGCGAGAGCGCGTCATAGGCCGCGTACATGCTGGCGAAGATCGTGTCGCCGCCCAGGGTGGGCAGGGTGTGCATGTAGAGGATGCTGCCCATCGGCGGCACCGAGATGCACGACATGTCGGTGTGCCATTCCTCGCCGGCTACGTGCTTGGACGTCTCGTCGGCATGCAGCTTGCGCACTTCGGGGTGGTCCGGCAGGCCCTTCAGGGCGTGGGCTTGCAGCGGGCCGAAATACTGCCCCACCCGCTTCAGCGAAGCCGGATCCAGGCTCTGGTCGCGGAAGAAGATCACCTGATGGTCGGCGATCGCCTGGTTCAGGTCGGCCAGTTGCTCCGCCGACAGCGGTTGCGACAGATCGATGCCGCTGATTTCGGCGCCCAGCGTCGGCGTCAGCTTCGCCGCGGTGATGGTCTTGTAGGCCATGAAGGAAAAACTCCGGTCCGTGGACGCCGCCTGGCGGGCGGCCCTCCCCTTGATAACGACGTCGCCGGCCTTGCCGGCGGGCGTTGTCATACAAAGCAGATCGACGCTTCAGCGACAATTTCTTTGTATACAGTATGCATAAAATCGATTTCGAACGCTGTTATTGCATACAGCATGCCGATTGCATCGGCGCCGGCCGTATCCTAATCCGGCAAGGGACTCTAGGAGACGAGGATGGTCAGAAAGACGGGCGAGATCGCGCAGGGTGAGCGGCTTCGCGACCAGGTCTATCGGCGGATGCGCGAGGAGCTGCAGTCCGGCGTCCTGGAGCCCGGCCGCCGCTTGGTCGAAACCCAGTTGGCCGAAACCTACGGCGTCTCGCGCACGCCCATCCGCGAGGTGCTGCTGCAGCTGTCGCGCGAGGGCGTGCTGACCCAGCAGGAGCGCGGCTTCCTCGTCCCCGTCGACACCCAGAAGGACATACTGGACCGCCTGGAGACGCGCCGCCTTCTAGATGCGCGCCTGGCCCGCCACGCCGCCCTGGAGGCGACGCCCGACCAGATCCGAGCCCTGGCCAAGGCCCAAGAGAAACAGGAAAAGGCCCATGCCTCGGGCAAGGCCAAAGCCTTTGTCGACGCCAACGCCGAGTTCCGGATCCTGTTGCGCGAGATGTGCCGCAACGTCCTGCTGCGGCGCTGCGCAAGCATGGTCGACGACGTGTTCCAGACCATGCGCGGCCGCATCCACGAGAGCCCCGAGAACCGCGAGCTGACCCTGGCGTGCGACGGCCGCATCCTGAAGGCGCTGCAGGAGCGCGATCCGGACGCGGCCGAGGTGGCGGTGACGGACTTCGTCGACCGCCTGCTGCTCTATTTCGAGAGCCGCGAGGCCTAGCCGACCTTGGCCAGGTCCAGGGCGACATCCGTGATCATGTCCTCCTGGCCGCCGACCATGCGGCGCTTGCCCAGTTCCAGCAGGATCGTGCGCACGTCCAGGCCATGGTCGGCCGCGGCCTTCTCGGCGTGGCGCAGGAACGACGAATAGACGCCGGCGTAACCCAGGCTGAGGGTCTCGCGGTCGACGCGGACGGGGCGGTCCTGCAGCGGACGCACCAGATCCTCGGCCGCGTCCATCAGCTTGAAGAGGTCGCAGCCGTGGTTCCAGCCTTGGACGTCGGCGGCGGCGATGAACACCTCCAGCGGGGCGTTGCCGGCCCCCGCCCCCATGCCCGCCAGCGAGGCGTCGACACGGACGGCGCCGTTCTGAACGGCGGCGATCGAATTGGCCACGCCGAGGCTGAGGTTGTGGTGGGCGTGGATGCCACGCTCGGTCTCGGGCTTCAGCACCTTGTCATAGGCCTGCAGCCGGGCGGCGACATCGTCCATGGTCATCGCCCCGCCGCTGTCGGTGACATAGACGCAGTGGGCGCCGTAGCTTTCCATCAGCAGCGCCTGCTGGGCCAGGGCCTCGGGCGGGCTCATATGGCTCATCATCAGGAAGCCGGCGACGTCCATGCCCAGGCCCCGGGCGTATTCGATGTGCTGCTTGGAGACGTCGGCCTCGGTGCAGTGGGTGGCGATGCGCACCGACCTCACGCCCATGTCGTAGGCGCGCTTGAGATCGTGCACGGTGCCGATGCCGGGCAGCAGCAGGGTCGTCAGCTTGGCGTGGGAGATCACCTCGCCCACCGCCTCGATCCAGGCCCAGTCGGTGCAGGCGCCGAAGCCGTAGTTGAACGACGAGCCCGACAGGCCGTCGCCGTGGGCGATCTCGATGGCGTCGACCTTGGCCTCGTCCAGGGCCTTGGCGATGGCCCGCACCTGGTCGAGATCGTACTTGTGGCGGATGGCGTGCATGCCGTCGCGCAGGGTGACGTCCTGGATGTAGAGCTTCTGGTCGGTCATCTTCAGGCGGCCTTGGCGCTGCGGTGGGCGACGATGGCCTCGGCGGTCTTCAGCGCCGCGGAGGTCATGATGTCCAGGTTGCCGGCATAGGCCGGCAGGTAGTGGGCCGCGCCCTCGACCTCGAGGAAGATGGTCACCTTCAGGCCCGAAAAAGCCTGGTCCATCTCCGGGATGAACAGCGGGTCGTTGTCGCCCAGGCGCTCGAACTGCACCTTCTGCTTCAGGCGATAGCCGGGGACATAGGCCTGGACCTCGGCGACCATGGCCTCGACCGAGGCCTCGATGGCGGCGGTGTCGGCGTCGTCGCAGAGGCAATAGACGGTGTCGCGCATGATCAGCGGCGGCTCGGCCGGGTTCAGCACGATGATCGCCTTGCCGCGCGTGGCGCCGCCGACCGTCTCGATGGCGCGCGAGGTGGTCTCGGTGAACTCGTCGATATTGGCCCGGGTGCCGGGACCCGCCGACTTGCTGGCGATCGAGGCGACGATCTCGCCGTAGTGGACCTTGGCCACGCGGCCGACGGCGGCGACCATCGGGATCGTGGCCTGGCCGCCGCAGGTGACCATGTTGACGTTCGGCGCGTCCAGGTTCGCCACGCCGTTGATCGGCGGCACCGTGTACGGACCGATCGCCGCCGGGGTCAGGTCGATCACCTGCTTACCGTGGGCGCGCAGCACCGCGTCGTGATGCTTGTGGGCGCCGGCGCTGGTGGCGTCGAAGACGATGTCGATGTCGGCGAAGTTCGGCAGGCCTACCAGACCGTCGATGCCGCCGGCGGTGATCGGCACGCCCAGACGCTCGGCGCGCTTGAGGCCGTCCGACTCCGGATCGATGCCGACGAAGGCCCCCATCTCCAGCGAGTCGGACAGACGCATGACCTTGATCATCAGGTCGGTGCCGATGTTGCCCGATCCGATAATCGCCACCTTGGTCTTCTGCCCTTTTGGCGTCGTTTGCCCCGTGGGCGCCTGGCTGTTCATCACTTTCCGATCCGCGAGCCGAAACCTGTCGCCCTGACGGCGCATCTTTGTCATACGATATTATCTTATTCACGCAAGTCGGAGAGGCAGGATGGCGATCGGCGAACGTTTGGCCCTGATCGGTTACGGGGCGATCGGGCAGGAAATCGCTCAGGAAATGGCACGGCTCGGCGAGACCGACCAACTGGTCGCCGTGCTGGTCCGCCCCGGCCGCGACGCCGGCGGCGCGCCGGTCGTGCATGACCTGGAGGGCCTGCTGGCGGCCAAGCCCGACATCGTCCTGGAGTGCGCCGGCCACCAGTCGGTGCGCGACTACGGCGCGGGCGTGCTGGCGGCGGGAATCGACCTGTTGGTCTCGTCGGTAGGCGTGCTGGCCGACGCGGCGATGGTCGAAATCCTCTCGACCGCCGAGGCCAAGGGCGGCGGACGCGTGCTGCTGCCGGCCGGCGCGATCGCGGGCCTGGACGGCCTGGCGGCCGCGCGTCTGGCGGGGCTTTCGTCGGTGACCTACACCTCGCACAAGCCGCCGGAGGCCTGGCGCGGCACTCAGGCCGAGCAGCTGATCGACCTGGACCACGCCGAAGACGAGATCGTGTTCTTCGAGGGCAGCGCCCGCGAGGCGGCCCTCGGCTATCCCAAGAACGCCAACGTCTCGATCGCCGTCTCCCTGGCCGGCGTCGGCTTGGACGACACCCGGGTGCGCCTGGTCTCGTCGCGCAAGGTCACCGACCCGCTGGGCGTGATCGAGGCCGAGGGCGCGTTTGGCCGCTTCCTGTTCGAGATTTTCGGCAAGGCTTCGGCCACCAATCCCAAGACCTCGGCCCTCACCGCCTACAGCCTGCTGCAGACCGCGCGCCTGGGCATGGCTCTACCCGCCTTGCGGTTGATCAACGAGGACGCTCGCAGAACGTGATCTTTGCTCTATGCGCGGCCCGGTGAGTCTTTGTAGGATAAGCAGACAATCAGGCGGGGCCGACGCCGCCCACTGGAAAGCCGAGGACGCCTTGGAATACGAAGATCTACGCATCATCGAGACCCCGTCGCTGGTTCGCGACTATACGCTGGAAAAGCTGCGTAACGCGATCAGCACCGGTCTCTATCCGCCCGGAACACGGCTGGTCGAACGCGAACTGTGCGAAGCCCTGGGCGTTTCCCGCACCTCGGTGCGCGAGGCCCTGCGCCAGCTTCAGTCGGAAAATCTGGTCGAGGTCAGCAAGCGCCGCAACATCAGCGTGGCGGTGATCACGTCAAAGGACGCCGAAGACATCTATCTGATCCGCGAAATGCTCGAGACGATGGCGATCCGCCGTTTCGTCGAGCAGGCCGACGACGCGGAGGTCAAGCAACTGGTCAAGATTCAGAAGACCATCGCCAAGACCGCCGCCAAGGGCGCGCCCCGCCAGCTGGCCGCCACGGCGGGCGAATTCTACAACACTATCCTGGAAGGCGCCCGCAGCCGCGTGATCTCCGAGGTCGCCGGCCCCCTGCTGGCCCGGGTCAACTATCTGCGCGCCCTGTCGATGTCCGAACCCGGTCGGGTGGACGGCGGCCTGCAGGAGTGGGACGCCCTGGTCGACGCCGTCGTGGCCCGCGATCCCGAGAAGGCCGCCAAGGCCATGGCAGATCACCTGCGCAACTCCCGCGCCGCCATCGTCGCCCGCCTGGAGGCGGACGAAAACCAAGCGAAAAAGGTCGCTTCTTGAGCAGAGTCGGCGGCGCTTCGGCGCCGTCGACTTATATGATTGTCATACAAAGATTCGGACCGTAGCGTATCTCCGTTCAATGGAGTGCGCTCATGGCTTCCCCGCGTAATGTCATCATTGTCGGCGCCGGCCCGGTCGGCGCGGTGCTCGCCTGGGCCCTGCGCCGCAAGGGGATTCCGGTCATTCTGGTCGAGGCCCTGGCCGAGCCCGAGATCGACTGCCGCGCCGCCTCGTGCCACCCGCCCACCGTGGCCATGCTGGACGAACTGGGCCTGCTGGAAGACGGCCTGGAGCAAGGCCTGGTCTCGCCGGTCTTCCATTATCTGGACCGCCCCACCAGCCAGCTGATCGCCCGCTTCGACATCCGCCAGATGCAGGATGTCCCCAGCCACCCGTATGTCCTGCAGTGGGAGCAGTACAAGATCGTCAAGACGATCGTGCCTCGCCTGCAGGCCGACGACGGCGCCGAAATTCGCCTCAGCACCCGCCTGATCGACATCGAACAGACCGCCGACGGCGTGAAGGCCCGCGTCCAGACCGACGGCCAGGCCGAGGAGATCATCGAGGCCGCCTACATCGTCGGCTGCGACGGGGCGCGCAGCACGGTGCGCAAACTGACCGGCTTCGAGTTCGAGGGCTTCACCTGGCCCGAGCGCTTCCTGAAGATCGACACCTATTTCGACTTCACGACGCTGCGGTCCGAGATCGACAACCGCAACTACTTCGCCGATCCGGACGAGTGGCTGAACCTGTTCAAGGCCCGCGGTCCCGAGGGCGACGGCCAGTGGCGCGCGGTGGGCCCCACCCTGCCCGACCAGACCGAAGAAGAGCTGCTGGACCCGGACTTCATCGAGGCCCGCCTGCAGAAGTTCTGCCCCAAGCCCGGCCGCTACGAGATCGCCACCGTGGCGACCTATCGCGTGCACCAGCGCGTGGCCTCCAGCTTCAACAAGGGCCGCGTCCTGCTGGCCGGCGACGCCGCCCACGTCAACAATCCGGTCGGCGGCATGGGCATGAACGGCGGCATCCACGACGCCGTGAACCTGACCGACAAGCTGGCCCAGATCCTCCTGGAGGGCGCCGAGGCCCAGCCGCTGCTGGACCGCTACACTCGACAACGGCGAAAGGCGCAGGTCGACTTCGTCCAGGCCCAGAGCATCCAGAACAAGAAGACCCTGGGCGAGGCCGATCCGGCCGTCCGGGCCGCCAACCTCGAATCCATCCGCACGGCCGGCGCGACGCCGGACCTGCACGACGCCTTCATCCGCCGCGCCTGCATGATCGACGCCGTCAAGGTCGCCGACGCGGTCCTCTGATCCAGACAAGGGAACTACCGACCATGGCCGCCCGTCACCCGCGCCCCGCCCATCTCGAGAACGCCTCGCTCGAAGAGATCGCAGACAAGTACATCGCTCGCTTCGGGGATCGCGTACCCGACTGGGACGCGTTCTCCGACGCCAATATCGAGGGCTATCGTCGCGCCCAGCACCGTTTCATCGGGGCCGGCGCCTCGGGCAAGCACGACGCGGCGGGGATCATCCCGGCCGAGAACTTCACCCTGTCGATCATGCTGGTGCCGCCCGGGCAGGGCAACGCGCCGCACACCCACGAGGTCGAAGAGGTGTTCTTCATCCTCAAGGGCCGCTGCGTGGTGTTCATCGACGACGAGGACGGCCGCCGGGTCTCCAAGGAGCTGGGTCCGTGGGAATGCATCTCGTGCCCGGCCGGCGTGATCCACGGCTATGTCAACGAGACCGACGAGGATTGCTATCTACAGGTCGTGCTGGGTCGCGGCCGTCCGGACGTCGCCGGCTTCGCCGACCAGAAGCTGTTCGAAAACCGCGAGCGGCACCTGAAGGACTAGACCGCGCCCCACACCCCGGAACGCGAAAGGCGCTGGCTTCACGGCCAGCGCCTTTCTTCATGCTCCGACGACGACGCCGCCTAGACCGTCAGGGCCACGCCCCCCATGCCGCTCGCCCAGGACGGCAAGGACTCGTAATAGACGATCTCGCCCAGAGCCTGCGGCACGGCGCCGGCCATGGCGATCCATGCGGCGACCTCGAGGCCGCCGTTGCCGGCCGCCTCCAGAATCTCGGCGTTGGTCAGGCGGGTCAGCTCCTCGGAATGACCGCTGACCAGAGTCTCCATGAACCAGCGATCCCAGTCCGCGTTGACCCGTCCCTCTTCCGGCACCGCCAGCCAGTGAGAAAGACCGCCGCCGGCCAGCAGCGCGACGCGCTCCTCGGCCGGCCGGCGCTGCTCGACATAGCGCTTGAGCAGCGATCCGGCGTTCCAGCACTGCTCGGGCGCGGGCGAAGGGTCCAGCACCGAATTGACGTAGAAGATCGAGGTCGGCAGGGCCCGGGCCGGATCGACGACGCCGTGCGGGATCATCACCCCGTGGTCGGGGCGCACGCCCTTCATGACGTCGACCCGCAGGCCGCGCTCGGCGCAGAACGCCGCCAGGCCCAACGAGAAGGCGGGCGCGCCGGGGATCGGATCCGTCGGCAGGCCCATGTCGCCATAGGGCGTCAGCTGGGCGTCGACGGCCACCGCGAACGGCGCCGGCAGGTCGACGTGGAAATTGTTCAGGTGGTCGCTGGTCAGCACGACCAGCACGTCCGGCTTCAGCGCCTGGATGCGCGCGCCGATTTCGCGCATGCCCTGGAAGACGCGCTCGGCCTGGTCTTCGACGCCGTCAGGCGCGCCCAGGACGTGGGAGGTGGCGAAGGCGCCGACGATCTGGCCCACGGGCTATCTCCGGTCGAAATAGTAGCTGATCGGGAAGCCCTTGATGGTCGAGCGTCCCGACCAGATCAGCCATTTCATGATCAGGTTGGGGTGCACGCCCAGGGCGTGGATGTCGTCGCGGCCGCCGGTCCGCAGCACCGGCCGCACGTCGGCGGGCACGCCGAAGCGCTCGAACAGCGCCTCGTCGTCCTCCTTCACCAGGCGCCGGTCTCCCGGCGCCTGGATCAGGTGGTGGATCATGTCGTGGACGCCGTAGGGAGGCTTGGCGACCGGCATGGTCAGCCTCGGGTCCGCTGGAGGAAGGCTTCGACAGCAGCGCAGAAGTCGTCGCGCCGCTCGATCATCGCCCAGTGGCCGCAGTGGGGCACGATGTAGCCCCAGCTGTTGTCCAGCAGTTCCAGGAACCGGTAGGCGCGCGGCAGGATCGACACGCCGTCCTGCTTGCCGTTCACCACCAGGGTCGGATGCTTGATCTTGCGGACCTCGTCTTCCGGATAGTTCAGGGTGCCCGTGCGGGTCAGGGCGTTGATGGCCTGCAGGGCCGCCTTGATCTCCGGGTCCTCGCAGAGGTCGTAGCGGTACTGGACCATGGCCTCGGACGGCTTGAAGTCCGGCCCGGTCAGACCGCCGATCACGCGCCGCATGCCCTCCACCGTGAAGTCGTACTGCAGGTTATGCAGCAGGTGCGGCGAAGGCTTCTCCGGGATCGGCAAGCCGGCGCTGCCCATCAGGACCAGTTGGCCGACCAGGTCCGGCTTGTCGATGGCCACGCCGATCGAGGCGGCCCCGCCCATCGAGTTGCCGACCAGAGCCACGCCCGACAGGCCCATGGCCTCCAGGAAGTCGGCCAGATGCTTGTTACGACCCGGCTGGTCGTAGCGATAGGCCTCGGGCGAGGGTTTGTCGGTGTAGCCGAAGCCGATCATGTCCGGCGCGATCACGCGGTAGGACTTGGCGAAGACCTGGATGCACTCCAGCCAGTTGCCATAGGCGTCGGCGCCCGCGCCACCGCCGTGGACCAGCACCAGCGGCGCGCCCTCCCCCTTCTCCAGGTAGTGAGTGCGCACGCCCGCGGCGTCGATGAAGTTGGACGTGACGCCCGTTCCTTCGAGGCTGGGAACGTTCATCGCAGGTGCTCCGGCGTCTGGATGCCACGGTTGCAGCGGCTGGCCAGGCGCCGCCATTCCAGGAGGGTGATGTCCGGCTCGCAGAGCATCTCGTCCACCCAGCCGAAGTCGTCCTTGTAGAAGGGCTCGGTGACCTCGCGGGCCCAGATGTCGTCGCCGTTGAAGCCGTCCAGGCCGTGCGGCTTCCAGATGGTCTCGAAGTCGTTGGCGAACTTCATGCGCTCCTCGTCATTGCTGACGTGGCCGCCGATGGTCTGGAAGTAGATGTGGTTCTCCGCGTCGATCGGCACGTACCACTCGTACTGGTCCATGCCCTTGTTCGGGAACGAGTCGACCTTCAGCACGCCGGGCAGCCAGCACGAGGTTTTCATCGCCGCCGAAGTGCCCTGGACCGTGGCCGTGCGGGGACCGCGGACCACGACCTCGCCGTCAATCTCGCCTTCCCACATCGGCTTGTGCAGGGCGAAATCGTCGATCACGCCCTTGGGGCCGTCCGGCTCCTCGACGGTGACGACAGCGCCCGGCAGGGGCGTGTGGCCGATGGGGAAGTTGAACGTGCGGTAGTGCCGCAGCGTCGTGTCCTTGTGGATGAAGATGTGCAGGGCGTCGAAGCCGTTTTCTGCTCCCAGGCGCCAGTTGGAGTTCACCTCGCGGTGCTTGCCCAGCACCATGACGTTGTCGTCCAGGAAACCGGGCGGCACGTCATGCGCCAGCGGCGGAGGCGGACCGTCCTCGGTGTCGCCGATGAACACGAAGATCACGCCCTTGGCCTCTTCGCAGGGGAAGGTGACGATCTTGCGCCGACCGATCAGCCGGCTGTCCGGCACGGCCAGGATGTTGACCAGCTCGCCCGTCTGCACCCGGTAGGTATAGCCGTGGTACCAGCAGGTGATGGTGTCCTTGGTGTAGCAGTCCAGCTTCTTGGACAGCGGCACGCCGCGGTGCAGGCAGCGGTCGCGGATCGCGAACACCTTGCCGTCGATGCGCTTGAGGATCAGGGCCTCGCCCAGGACCTTCAGGGTAATGGCCTGGCCTTCCGCGATCTCCTTGGAGAAGCGGACGGGGTACCAGTGGTTACGGAAGCCGAGCTTCGCCTCCACATAGGCCTTCCAGTCGCCGACCGCGTTGGCGACGTCCGGGTTGACGAATTGCTGCTCGCTCATGCCTTACCTTACTCGTGCCTCTGTGGCTGAGCCCCCCGAGGGGCGAGACCAACGTTGTATGACAATATTATCTTGTACGATTCCGTCGAGACCGTTCCGCCCGCAGGCGACGACGGACGGTCAGGCGCCCAGCTTTCAGGCGCCCTGATCAAAGGTCAGGCTGACCGAGCCGATGCCTGTGATGACGGCCTCGACCTGATCGCCCGGCGCGACCACGGCCATAGGGCCCAGGGCGCCGGTCAGGATCAGCTCGCCGGCCCGTAGCGGCTGGCCCAGGGCGGCGCTTTTGCGGGCCAGCCAGGCGGCGGCGTTCAGCGGATGACCCAGGCACGCCGCCCCGGTCCCGCGTGAGACCGCCTGGCCGTTGACGCTCATCGTCATCTCGCAGCCGACCAGGTCCAGCCCCTCGGGCCGGCGCGCAGGCGTGCCCAGCATCACCAGCCCGGACGAGGCGTTGTCGGCGACGGTGTCGACGATGTTGATCTTCCAGTCGGCGATGCGGCTGGCGACGATCTCGATGGCTGGGATCACGCTGGCGGTCGCGGCCAGAACCCCTTCGGCGTCGACCTCGGGATTCTCGATGTCCTCGCCCAGGAAGATGGCGATCTCCGCCTCGACCTTGGGCTGCCGCAGACGGGCGTAGGGTACGACCTGGCCGGGCTCATAGATCATGTCGGAGAACAGGTGGCCGAAGTCCGGCTCGCCCACGCCCAACTGCTTCTGCACGGCCTCCGAGGTCAGGCCGATCTTCCGACCGGCCGAACGGCGGCCCGCCGCGCGCCAACGCCGGACCTGGGCCATTTGCACGGCGTAGGCCGCCTCGACGTCGTCCGCGGGAAAAGCGGCGCTGACCGGCGCCAGCAGGGGGCCGTCGTATGCGGCCAGCAGTCGCTCGGCCGTGCGCTCGATCAGGTCAGCTTCATTCATTCGGCCCTCGTCGCTCGAAATTATGTATGACGAACTGGCAATCAGACGTATCAGCGACATCCGTCGGCGCCAATCCTTGCTTGATCGATTTTTTGTATTATTGTCATACAAAGATTGAAGCCGTTCGAGTTCTCCATGCACGCCGCCCGATTCAGGTTCGCCGACGGAAAGACGCTGGAACTGGCCGTCGCGCCGGGCCAGACGGTGCTGGAGGCGGCGATGACCATCGACGCGCCGCTGCGCTACGACTGCGCGTCCGGCTCGTGCGGCGCGTGCGTGGCCCAGCTGTGCGACGGCGAGACCGAGTTCGACGCCGGTGCGCCCACGCCCCTGTCCCCGGCCGAATGCGCGGCGGGCCTGCGCGCCACCTGCATGACCCGGCTGCGCGGCGACGCGATCTTCGAGCTGCCCTACGCCCTGGAGCCCGCCCCTTCGGCGCCCGCGCGCTATCAGACCGAAGTGATCAGCGTCGAACGCGTGGCCGCCAGCGTCCACCGCCTGGTGCTGTCGCTGGACGACGAGGACTTCGTGTTCCAGAGCGGACAGTACGTGCGGCTGCGGCCACCGGGCTCACGCCAGGCGCGGGCCTATTCGATCGCCAGCGCGCCGCACGCGCCCGGCGGCGAAGCGCGCCTGGAGTTCCTGATCCGCCACGTACCCGACGGCATGATGTCGACCTGGCTGGCGACCAGCGCCAAAGCCGGCGACCGCGTCACCCTGCATGGTCCGCTGGGCAGCTTCGCCCATGACGCCCGCGCGAGGCGTCACGTCTTCCTGGCCGGCGGCACTGGCCTGGCGCCGGCGGTCTCGATCCTGCGCCAACTGGGCGAGGCGTCAGGCCCTGCCCTGTTGTGCTTCGGCTGCGCCACGCCCGACGACCTCTTCTACGAGGCCGAACTGGCTGAGCTGGCGCGAGCCAACCCCAACCTCGAGGTGCGCACCGCCGTGATGGACGGCGTAGCCGGCGACCGCGCGCTACTGGGCACGGCGCTGTCGCTGCTGACACCCGAAGACCTCTCGGCCGACGCCGCCTACTACCTGTGTGGCCCGCCGCCAATGATCGAGGCCAGCCGCGCCTGGCTGGACGCCCAGGGCGCGGCGCCCACCGCCATTCGTTGCGAGCGTTACATTCCAGGCGGCTAAGCCGCCTCGACCATGCGCCGGAAGGCCAGGGCAGCCACGTCCGGCGCGTGGACAGCCAGCAGGGCCGCCAGAGCCATGCGCGCCTGGCTGGCCCCGAGTTCGCCGGCGAAGATCGCCCCGGCCTTCTGCAGGGCCAGACCCGTCGCGTAGTCGGGGGCGCTGGCGCCTTCCGGACAGCGCGAGGCGACCACCACGACCACCCCCACCGCGATCGCCGTCTTGACGGCTTCCAGCGCCGAGGGCCCGACATTGCCGCGCCCCAGGGCGCACAGCACCAGCCCCCTCAGCCCCAGCCCCGGGGCCGCGGCGATCAGGGCGCCGGCCGAACCCGCACCCAGGGCGACCAGTTCCACCGCCTCCGACGGCGTCACCAGGGGCAGCGGCCCCAGCGGCGCGCGACGACCCGGCGGCGGCAGCACCGAGCGACCGACCACCCGCCCCTCGACACCATCGCGGGCCCGGAAGGCGCGCATGTCGCTGGTATGGATCTTCACCGCCTGCCGCGCCGGAATCAGCCGGCCGGCGAAGGCGATCAGCACCCCGCCTCCAGCCAGGCTCGGCGAACCGGCGGCGATGATCGCGTCGCGCAGATTGCGGGGACCATCGGAGCGACCGCGCCCGCGCGCCCGCTGCGCGCCGGTGAAGACCACCGGCTTGCGTCCCGACGACATCAGATCGACCAGGAAGGCGGCCTCCTCCATCACGTCGGTGCCGTGGGCGACGACGACCCCGTCGACCTCGGTGTCGGCCTGGGCTTCGACGACGGCGGCCGCCACCGCCGCCATGTCCGAAAAGCTCATCGCCTCGGAAAGACCGCTGTGGATTCGCCGCGCGCGCACTTGCGCCGAGCCCTTCGGAAGCAGGCCCGCCAGGCGGTCCTCGGCATGGCTGGCGGCCAGGGCGCCGTCGGCGTCGGGCCGTGAACTGATCGTCCCGCCCGCATCGAGCAGCAGTATGTGGCCCATGCCCAATCTCCGGTCATCCGCGATGAAAAGCACTCGCGACGCCAAGGCCGCTTGTCCGGATTTATGTATGACAATATGACATTATTTACAGCCCCATTTGGCTGGATTCCTTTCGATTTCAGGACCTAGCGACCGACATGACCGCCGACGCCATCCGCCTTTGCGCCGCCGACGACCTCGCCGATGGGGAAATGCGCCGCTTCGATCTCGACGGCCAGGACCCGATCGTCCTGTGCCGGGTCGGCGACGACTATCTGGCGGTGGACGATGAGTGCACCCACGCCATCGCCTCGCTGTCGGAAGGCCGGCTGGAGGGCGAGGTGATCTTCTGCCCGCTACACGGCGGCAGCTTCAACGTTCGCTCGGGCAAGGCCTGCAGCTTGCCCTGCAAGCAGAAGCTTCGCACCTATCCGGTCCAGATCGCCGACGGCGCGGTCTGGGTGACCGCGTAGCCGTTTCGCTCAGCGCCCCACCGCATAGGCCTGCATCAGGCGGGGCGTCGCCGCCGCGCTGAGCAGGCCGTCGGCGCGCCGCTCGGCCGCCGTCAGGCGCCCCGCCGACCAGGCCGGGGCGACCTGAAGGTCGTGGCCGCGCGCCCGCAGGTCGGCGATCACCGCCTCCCCCGCGCTCTCCTCGATCACCGACACCCCCGGCAGCGCCTCGCGCGGATAGAACGACGAGGGGAAGTGAACGGTGTGGAACAGCGGCAGGTCGATGGCCTCCTGCAGACCCAGGCCGTGATGGATCCGGCGCAGCAGGAGCGCCAATTGCCACTGGTCCTGCTGGTCGCCGCCGGGCGTGCCGCAGATCAGGGCCGGCCGCCCCTCGTGCAGGGCCAGGGTCGGGGTCAGGGTGGTGCGGGGGCGTTTTCCCGGCGCGAGGGAGGATGGCAGGCCCGGCTCCAGCCAGAACATCTGGGCGCGAGTATTGAGCGCGAACCCTAGCTCCGGAATGGTCGGCGACGACTGCGGCCAGCCGCCCGAGGGCGTAGCCGAGACCATGTTGCCCCAGCGATCGATGACGTCGAGATGGACGGTGTCGCCCGGTTTGATGGTCGGCTTCAGGTGGGCCATGGTCGGCTCGCCGATGCCTAGGCCGCCCGCCGTGTCGCCGGCAGGTTTGACCATGCCCAGGGCGCGGACGACCTGGTCCTCGAAGCCGGGCAGGATCCCCGGCCGAATCTCGTCGGAGGCCCGGTCGCCGATCAGCTTGCGACGTTCGGCGGCGTAGGCTTCGCTCAGCAGCGCCTCGATCGGCACGTCGACGAAGTCGGGGTCGCCGTAATAGGCCTCGCGATCGGCGAAGGCCAGTTTGGCGGCCTCCAGCACCACGTGGGCGAAGTCGGCGCCGTTGGGATCCATGGCCGAAAGGTCGAAACCCTTCAGCAGCGACAGAGCCTGCAGAAGCACCGGCCCCTGCCCCCACGGCTTGGTCTTGCAGACCGTCCAGCCGTGATAGTCGAACGTGACCGGCGCCTCGTAGGCCGGACGCCAGCCGGCCATGTCCTGGCCGGTCAGCAGGCCCCGGTGACGGCGGCCGCTGGAATCCATCAGCGGTTCGGCGCGGCAGAAACGGTCGATGGCCTCGGCGACAAAGCCCTCGTACCAGGCGGCCAGGGCGCGATCGATCTGTTGCTCACGCGTCCCCTCGCCCGCCTCGTCCAGGATGCGTTTCCAGGTGGCCGCCAGGGTCGGGTTGCGGAACAGCGACTGCGGCGCGGGCGCCTCGCCGCCGGGCAGCCAGATCGGGGCCGAGGTCTTCCACTCGGTCTCGAACGTCTCCTTCAGCTCGGCCAGGGCGCGCGAGACGCCAGGCAGCACCGGGTGGCCGTTCTCCAGATAGCCGATGGCCGGCTCCAGCACGTCGGCCAGACGCAGACGACCATGGTCGCGGACCAGGGTCAGCCAGGCCCCGAACGAGCCGGGCGTCACCGCCGCCAAGAGGCCCGAACCCGGTACGGCGTCCAGGCCCAGGGCCTTGAAGGCCTCGATCGTGGCGGCGGCCGGGGCTGGTCCCTGGCCGGCCAGAACCTCGACCCGGCCGGTCTCGACCGAGTGGAAGATGATCGGGACCTCGCCAGCCGGACCGCACAGGTGGGGCTCGACGACCTGGAGCATGAAGCCCACGGCGGCGGCCGCGTCGAAGGCGTTTCCGCCCTTCTCCAGCACCGACATGCCGACCGACGAAGCGATCCAATGCGTGGAGGCGACGACGCCGAACGTGCCGCGGATCTCGGGTCGGGTAGTGAACATGAAGACGCCTCCTGAAGGGCTGAGCTAGGCCTCTCCCGCAACGCGCCGTCAATATGATTGTATGACAAAAAATCACAGCCTAAGACCAAGCTGAACAATCGATCACGCCTGGAGCCCACCGTGTCCAAGTTCTCGTCCGCCCTGGCCCAGTTGCGGCCGGACAACTTCACCCTGTGCCTGGTGGGCACGGTGATCCTGGCCTCGCTGCTGCCGTGCCAGGGCGCGGCGGCCGGCGTCATGGGCGCGGTCACCGACATCGCCATCGCCCTGCTGTTCTTCCTGCACGGCGCCAAGCTGTCGCGCGAGGCGATCCTGGCGGGCATCGGTCACTGGCGACTGCACCTGCTGGTGCTGGCCTGCACCTTCGTGCTGTTCCCGCTGATCGGCCTGGTCTTCCGCGCCATCCCCGCCGGCCTGCTGGACCCGACCATTGCCGCGGGACTGCTCTATCTCTGCATTCTGCCCTCGACGGTGCAGTCGTCGATCGCCTTCACCGCCATCGCGCGCGGCAACGTGCCGGCGGCGATCTGTGGGGCCTCGCTGTCGAACCTGATCGGCGTGGTGCTGACCCCGATCCTGGCCGCCGCCCTGCTGGGAGCCAAGGGCCAGGGCGGCGACCTTCTGGGCGCGGCCGGGTCGATCGTGCTGCAGCTGCTGGTCCCATTTGTCGGCGGCCACCTGCTGCGCCCATGGATCGGCGGCTTCGTCGATCGCCACAAGAAGGTGCTGACTCTCACCGACCGGGGCTCGATCCTGCTGGTGGTCTATACCGCCTTCAGCGCCGCCGTGGTCGAGGGGCTGTGGCGCAAGTTGGGCGCGGTCGACCTGGCGACCATCCTGGTGCTGGACTCGGCCCTGCTGGCCCTGGCGCTCCTGGCCACCAACCTGATCGCCCGCCGAGCCGGCCTCTCCAAGCCCGACGAGATCACCCTGGTGTTCTGCGGCTCCAAGAAGAGCCTGGCCTCGGGCGTGCCGATGGCGGGCCTGCTGTTCCCCGCGGCCGCCGTCGGGCCGATGATCGTGCCGCTGATGCTGTTCCACCAGATTCAGCTGATGGTCTGCGCGGTGCTGGCGCGTCGCTACGCCGAGCGGACCGGCGACTAGATGCAAAAAGGGCGGCGCGATCCGAGGACCGCACCGCCCAGGCTTACACCTTCGATACCGAGGGGGTGTCAGGCGTATTCGCGCGAGGCGACGATGAACGCCGCCCCCTTTTCCAGGAACGGCCGGATGATCCGCAGGCACGCCTGCGGCTGATCCACCTGAGCGGCGTGGGCCGCATCGTAGACGTAGCTGAGATTCACGTGCGGCATGGACCCGGTCAGGGTCCAGCCGGTCTGGGCCGGGATGGTCACGTCCAGCGTGCCCATCAGCACCAGGGTGTGGGCCTGGATGGTCGCCAGCGCCTCAACCAGGGGCTGGTCGACGAAGACGCCGCCGACATAGGCGCGGAACGTCTCGCCGTTGGCGATCGCCGTCTCGCGGGCCGGGGCGATGGACGCGGCCTTTTCAGGATAGGCGAACAGGTTGGCGCGCGCCTGTTCCGGCGTCAGGCTGGTCTCGTCCATGCCGAAGCGCAGACCGGCCGGGGCCTCCAGCACCAGACGGCCGACGCCCTTGGGATGACGCGCCGCCATCCACAACGCGATCCAGCCGCCGAACGAGGCGCCCATCACGTCCGGGGCCTCACCGATCACCAGGGCCGAAAACTCGGCGGCGAGATTGGCCAGGTCGACGACACTCTCCACGCCCGGATGGCGCGGCGTCCCGTCGAATCCGGGCAGGATCGGCACGTACACCTTGCGGAACTTGGCCAGGCCCTGGACCACCTCGGTGATCATCGCCCCGCCGGCGGGGTGCAGGTACAGCAGCGGCTCGCCTTCGCCGGCGACGAGATAGGAAAGCTCGCCCGTGTAGAGGGCGACCTGTTTGCGTTCGAAAGTCATCTCAGCGGCTCCTAGAGGTCGCGCACGTGCGGCAGGACGCGGTCGCGGAACAGGTCCATGCCCTTCTTGACGACCGGGATCGGCAGGTCGCCGATCTGCATGCTCATGTTCAGACGGCCAGCGCCCAGTTCGCTCCGGAAGCGCTTGATCTGCTTCACCACGCTTTCGGGGCTGCCGCAGATGATCGAGCCGGCGTCGATCATCTCCTGAATGGTCTTCTTGGCCGCCACCTTGTCGAGGCGGCTGTCATAGCTGGCGCCGGCCTTCTGCTTGGCGAAGTAGCCGGCCTGGAGGACCAGCTTCAGCGCGTCATAGGTCGGCTTCATCAGCGTGCCGTGGAAATAGTCCAGGGCCTGGCCGAAGACCTCGTGGGCCTCCTCGTCCGTCTCGCAGATGCAGGTGCTGGCACCCATCATCACGTGGTCGTCGGTCGGGACCCAGCCGCTGGACTTGGCGTTCTCGCGGAAGATATCGACGTTGCTGCGGGCCAGGGCCATGTCGGAGATCAGGCCCATGGCCATGATCGCCTTGCTCTCGGCGGCGAACACCGCCGACTCCTCGTTCGAAGCCGACATCAGGATGGTGGGATAGGGCTTCTGGATCGGCTTGGGCCAGATCGAGACCGACTTGAACTGGAAGAACTCGCCTTCCCAGCCGAAGGGCTCCGGCTCGGTCCAGCACTTGATGATCAGCTGGGCGGCTTCCTTCTGGCGAGCGCGGCTCTCGCCGGGGGGCGAGTTGTAGGCGATGTACTCGTGCGGCACGCCGCGCATGAAGCCGGCGATCAGACGCCCGCCGCTCATCACGTCCAGCATGGCGTATTCCTCGGCCACGCGGATCGGGTTCGACAGGGGCAGCAGGTTGCCGATCATGGCCAGCTTGGAGACCTTGGTCTCGCGGGTCAAGATCGAGCCGATCAGGTTGCAATTGGGCATCAGGCCGTAGGGGCTGAAGTGATGCTCGTTGCAGCCGATCCAGTCGAAGCCGCAGGCCTCCGCATGGACCAGCAGATCGATGTAGTCGTGATAGAGCTTCTGACCCTTGATCGGGTCGTAGTCCTTGTTGGGCGTGGGGTAGACGCGCGGCGGCTCGGGATAGCCGGGCCAAGGCATCAGGTTGAAAAAGCCGAACTTCATGCGAGATCCTCTATCGAACGGACGCCGAGGCGCCCCGAACAAGGGGTTGGGAGCTGGAGGTCTGGGAACTAGGGGTTCGAGGGGGTCAGGGCCCGCCGAAGCGGCTTGAGGCCCAGGGCGAAGACGATCGCACCGACCACGACGCCGACGACGCTGACGATGGCCATGGCCAGGCCGATCTGGCCCGGATCGCGCAGCACGTGGTCGCTGATCAGGGCGACCGCCAGCGGGACCACCGCCGCGCCGATCACGCCCTGCATCAGGATATAGAAGGCCGAGACCCGACCGCGCAGGCGGTTAGGCGAGATCAGCGTCGCCACCGTCGCCTGGTGCCCCACCGAGGCGCAGACCAGGAAGACGCTGATCGCCAGCGAGAACAGGCTGACGCTGGCCGTCGGCGCCAGGGTGATCAGGGCCGAGAACGGGATCAGCAGCACCGCACAGACCAGACCGGTCTGGAACGGCGCCTCGGCCTTGCCGCGGGCGTAGCGTCGATCGGTCAGGGCCGCGCCGACCACCTGGCCCAGGCAGGCTGGTCCCAGGAAGATCAGCCCCAGGGCCAGACCGATCTCCTTGGGCGACAGATGATAATGCCGCCCCAGGAACGCCGGCCCCCAGGCCAGGAAGGCGGCGAACGGCACGTTGGTCATGCCATAGCCGAAGACATAGGCGGCCACGACGGCCCGGCGGCGACGCACGAAGGCCCAGAAGGTCTCGGTCTCGCCACCGCCCGCCGCCTCGCCCTCGCCGCCGCGGCGAGGCGGCTCGCGCACGGTCAGCATCAGCAGCGCGACCAGCAGGCCCGGCAGGCCCACCGCGATGAAAATGAACCGCCAGGGCGCCAACGGCCCCAGCAGCGGTAGCTCGATCGTGGCATGGCTGTTGGCGAAGCTGATCAGGAAGCCGCCGATCAGATAGGCCAGGCCTGAGCCCAGCGAAACGCCCATCGTATAGATGGCGATAGCCCGCCCGCGCGACTTGGGCGGGAAGTAGTCGGCGATCATGGAATAGGCGCCGGGCGACAGGGCCGCCTCCCCCACCCCCACGCCCATCCGGGCCAGGAACAGGTGGCCGAAATCCTTGGCCAGCCCCGAAAACGCGGTCACCACGCTCCACAGCGCGATGCCGGCGGCGATCACGCCCCGGCGCGAGGCCCGGTCGACCAGCCAGCCCAGCGGCAGGCCCATGGTCGCGTAGAACATCGAGAAGGCCAGGCCGTTGACCAGAGCGATCTGGGTGTCGGTGAGGTTCAGGTCGGCCTTGATGGGTCCGACCAGCATCGAAAGGATGATCCGGTCGATGAACGAGAACACATAGGCCAGCAGCAGGACGGCCAAGGCGAAATAGGCCAGTCCGCGGGCGGGCCAGGCCGTCGCGGCTGTTTCGGGCTTGTCTTGCACGCGGACCACTCCATCGACGCGGACCGAGATGCGCCGCGACGGCCGTTCTTAGTTTTTCGTGTGATTGTATTACAAAGAATAGAGTGCGCAGACGCCCACCGATCGCACCGGCGCCGCGTTTTACGGCGCTCCGACCCGCCCTGGCCCAGCAATTGGGCGCCGACAAAAAATGACTTGAGTCGGATCAATGCATTTTCGGAAGCCGCCGCGCCGCAAGGCTCCGGCCCGAACCCCGGCTTGATCCAAATCAAGGACAATGTTCGCCGAAACGGCGCCCACGCCGCGAGCAAGCAGGGCCTTGAAGCGCCCACGGTTTCGGCGTCGGCACGAAAATCCGCGACCGCTGAGTTGTAGGTTTGTCAGACAAAGTCACGTTGTATGACAATAAACTTGTCTGACAACGACCGGGTCACTCGCGCCATCTTGGCCGATCAAACGGAGCTGTCGTCGAGGCTCGCTTGCGCGGCCTGTTTCGCTGAGACATCCGCACGCCAAACGGCGGCGGCAAGGGGATGAAGATCATGTCGCATGCTTTCGGGGCTCAAATGCGCCTCGCCCAAACTTCCAGGACACGCCGCCACGGCCTGCTCCTGGCCACGGCCAGCGTCGCCACGCTGCTCTCCGCACACGCCTACGCCCAGACGGCCCCAGCCGCCGACAGCGACATCGTGACCGAGATCGTCGTGTCGGCCACCCGTCGCGGCGACGTGTCGGTGCAGAACACGCCGCTGGCCATCACCGCCTTCTCGGGCGCGACCCTGGAAAAGCAGGGCGTGGCCACGCTGCAGGACCTCAGCAAGGTCGACCCGTCGCTGACCATCCAAAGCTACGGCGCCTCCCAGACCAAAGTGATCATCCGCGGCATCCAGTCGAATGTCGGCGCCACCTCGGGCATCTATCTGGACGAAACCCCGCTGGTCGGCGCCATGGGCGGCAATATCCTGGGCGACGGCAAACCGGGCCTGCGCCTCTACGACCTGGATCACGTCGAAGTCCTGAAGGGCCCGCAAGGCACCCTGTTCGGATCCAGCTCGATGAGCGGCACCCTGCGCGTCATCACCACCAAGCCCGACCTGAACGAGTTCGGCGGCCGTATCTCGGTCGGCGCGGCTTCGGTGAAGTCCGGCAACCCGTACTATGACGGCAACGCCTCGCTGAACGTGCCGATCATCAAGGACAAGCTGGCCCTGCGGGTCACCGGCTGGTCGGAAAGCGGCGGCGGCTATGTCGACCAGACGGTCAACGGCGTCGTGCTGGAGAACAACAATGACGCCCACGTGAAGGGTGGCCGCGCCATCCTGCTGTACGAACCGACCGACGCCCTGAAGATCACGGCCACCGCCGTCCACCAGGAGATCGACGTCGACGGCACCCAAGCCTGGCACACCGCCACGGGTCCCTACAGCAACCCGTCCCCGACGATCGAATTCTACCGGGACAACTACAACCTCTACAACGTGGTGGGCGAATATGACGTGGGCTTCGGCACCGTCACCGCGTCGAGCTCGTACACCAACCAGCGGGTCGTGAACCCCAAGGACAGCACCCCGACCGCCCAGAGCTTCGGCCTGACCGGCTCGACCCTGTTCGTCCCGACCGCCGAGTTCAAGGACTGGGTGTCGGAACTGCGCTTCTCGTCCAAGTGGGACAGCCCGTTCCAGATCGTGGCCGGCGGCTACTACGAGAACAGCCAATCGGTCTACCAGACCAACTCGGTGGTCGCGACCGCGACCGGCACGGCGCTGTGCTACACCTACAGCGAATGCGTGGCCAAGGGCCTGCACAAGCCCGGCCGCGGCAACAGCCTCTACGAGTTCGGCACCAACACCAAGCGCAGCGTCGGCCAGTACGCCGTCTACGCCCAGGCCGATTACACGATCACCGACACCCTGACGGCGACGGTGGGCCTGCGCTACTTCAAGGCCCAGATCCACGACGTCATCACCAACCTGCAGACGGTCTATCCGGACTTTATCTTCGGCCGCGTGACCACGCCGTCGAAGACCGGCGACAGTCACGGCAAGAACGACAAGCCCAGCTTCAACTTCGCCCTGATGTGGAAGGCGACGCCGGACGTCAGCGTCTACGCCCGCGCGGCCTCGGGCTTCCGGATCGGCGGCGTCAACACCGCCACCTCGCTGGCCCAGCAGGCCGGCGTCGTGTTCCCGGGCACCTACAAGCCCGACAGCCTGTGGAACTACGAGCTGGGCGTGAAGAGCTACTGGCTCGACCGCAAGCTCTTCGTCGACGCGGCCCTGTACCACATCGACTGGAACGGCCAGCAACTGTCGGCCCAGGCGCCCGGCGCCTTCGCCTACACGATCAACGCCGGCAAGACCGAGGTGAACGGCGTCGAGGTCAACTCGACCTTCAAGCCCCTGCCCGGCCTGAGCCTCAGCGCCAGCGTCAACTATGTCGACGCCAAGCTGGCCTCGGACCTGCCCGCCGACGTGATCTCGGCCGGCACCTTCGGCTACGACGGCGACCGCGTGCCGCTGACGCCGAAGTGGGCCATGAGCCTGCAAGGCGAGTACGAGCGCGACCTGACCGCCGACTTCCGCGGCTACGCGCAGGCCGGCGTCAACTACCGCGGCGGCTCGTTCACCTCGTTCAACGACAGCAACACCTACAACACCAAGCTGCCGGCCTTCTTCATGATCAGCGGCAAGCTGGGCGTGCGGAAGGACGCCTGGGATCTCAGCCTGTTCGGCGACAACCTGACCAACAAGGCCGCCTATCTGGGCGTGGTCGAGTCGCTCGACGGCATCCGGGTCTTCTCGCCCCGCCCGCGCACCGTCGGCGTGCGGATCAGCAGCACCTTCTAGCGCCGCCCGCTATCGGCGATGCAAGGCTCCGGACCCATGGTCCGGAGCCTTTTTCGTTTGGCGGCGGCGTAGAGACGGCCCAGCCGGCGGATATGTCCGTGCACGTCTTATCCACCTGCCAGGCAGCGACGGTTGTCAAAAACACTTCACACAAAAGCCGGTCCCCGAACGCCTGGCTCGCAACTCTCCCCTCCCGACGGCGGCCTCGGGACGATCCCCGCAGGCGACCGATCGGGGACAGATCATGCGCCATTTCGCGAAATCCAAATGGATGACCACCACCATGCTGGCGACCGGCTTGCTGGCCGTCGCCGCCGGCCAGGCCCTGGCCGCCGATGAGACGTCGGCCAAGCCGGACGCCAACGAAGTCGAGACGGTCGTCGTCACCGGCTTCCGCGAAAGCCTGCTGAAGGCCAGCGACATCAAGCGGCGGGCCGTCGGCAGCCAGGACGTCATCGTCGCCGACGACATCGCCGCCTTTCCCGACCTGAACCTCGCGGAATCCCTGCAGCGCATCCCGGGCGTGACCATCTCGCGCGACGCCGGCGAAGGCCGCCAGATCGCCCTGCGGGGCTTGGGTCCCGACTTCACCCGCACCCAGCTGAACGGCATGGAAGTGCTGACCAACACCGCCTCGGGCTTTGACAACCGCGGCTCGGTCAGCCGTACGCGCAGCTTCGACTACAGCATCTTCGCCTCGGAACTGTTCAACAAGGTGGTGGTCGAGAAGTCCTACGCCGCCGAGCAAGACGAAGGTGGGATCGGCGGCACGGTGGGCCTCTTCACCGCCAAGCCTTTCGACTATCCGGGCTTCAAGGCCGTGATCTCGGCCAAGGCGCTCAACAACGCCAACACCGACACCACCACGCCGCGGGTCGTCGGACTGATCTCCAACCACTGGGGCGACTTCGGGGCCCTTTTCTCGGTGGCCTACAGCAAGAACGACATCAACGAGTACGGCTACCGCAACTGGAACTGGACGCTGATCAACGCCGGCGCGGCCAATATCGGCCCGGGCGTCTCGGCCGCCGATCGCGACCAGTTGCTGAACGCCACCGGCAATAACCGCGTGCGCGCCTCGCAAGCCCAGACCTATTCCACCTGGTTCGACAAGCGCGAGCGCCTGGGCCTGACCACCTCGCTCCAGTACCATCCGGGCGAACGCCTGACGATGGACCTGGACCTGATGTACGGGACCCTGACCAACGACCGCGACGAGTTCCAGATGACCTCGGCCGGCGTCAACGCCCTGACCGGCAACATCACCGGCACCCAGATCCTGAACTCGGTGGTTATCCAGAACAACACCTTGGTGGCCGCCGATGTCAGCGGCGTGGACATGCGCAGCGAGCACAAGTTCTCGCACGACAAGACCACCTTCACCCAGGC
The DNA here is from genome assembly GCF_059418225.1 of Caulobacter sp. GW821-FHT09B08. Taxonomy (NCBI): domain Bacteria; kingdom Pseudomonadati; phylum Pseudomonadota; class Alphaproteobacteria; order Caulobacterales; family Caulobacteraceae; genus Caulobacter; species Caulobacter sp. GW821-FHT09B08. The sequence continues at coordinate 212,039 of NZ_JBWKPL010000006.1, forward strand.
GGTGTTCAACGGCGGCTATCAGGTCAGCGACGCTTTCGAGATCAAGGCCTTGCTCGGCTATTCGAAGTCCGAGTTCGAGGAGCCGATCTTCGACAAGGTGTTCCTGCAGTCGACCAACAAGTCGATCAAGTACGACTTCCGCAACAGCCGGATGGGCCAGAACACCTACAACTTCACCCTGACCGATCCCGCCCAGTGGGGCCTGATGCGGGCCGACACCCGCGAAGACTACATCAGCAGCGAGTACAAGACCGCCAAGCTGGACGGCGCCTACGACTTCGGCGAGGGCTCCACCCTGAAGGGCGGCGCCGAGTACAAGAAGTTCACCAACGAGGGCTTCCAGCGCTACCAGCGCGTCGACTGGTACAACAAGCCGGTGGTTCCTGCGGCGGTGAAGTACGTCGTCAACCGCGACTCCATGATCCCCTACATCGTCGCCGACATTGACGGCACCTACGCCAACACCGGACAGCTGCGCGACCTGACGGTGGCCAACGACCAGCCGGGCTCTAACTTCCAGCTCGAGGAAAAGACCACCTCGGCCTACCTGCAGTACGACCTGAAGACCACGGCCTGGAACTATCCGGTGCGGGCCAATGTCGGCGTGCGCTACTACTCCACCGACCTGACCTCGGCCGGCACGGCCACTCAGGGCGCGGTGCTGCTGCCGGTAGTGATCAAGAGCAGCTATGACGGCTTCCTGCCGACCTTCAACGTCGCCGTCGATCTCAATGAGAACGTCGTCGCCCGCTTCAGCGCCAACCGCAATATCAGCCGGCCCAGCCTGGCTGACCTGCGGGCGGCCGGCAGCGTCAGCTTCACGCCGTTCGGGGGCAACATCTCGGCCGGCAATCCGAACCTGAGGCCATTCCTGGCCGACTCCGTCGAAGGTTCGCTGGAGTTCTATCAGGGCCGCAGCGGCTACATCGCCCTGAGCGCCTTCTACAAGAACATGGACAGCTTCATCACCACCGAGACGGCCCAGGTGCCGTACGGTTCGACCGGCTATCCGTCGCAGTTCCAGGGTCCGGGCCAGGACGCCTCGACCATGTACGGCTTCAGCCGGCCGGTGAACGGCGACGGCGCCTCGATCAAGGGCGTCGAATTGGCGGTGCAGAAGGACTTCGACTTCCTGCCCGCCCCGTTCGACAAGTTCGGCTTCGTCGGCAACGTCACCTACGCGGCCGGCAAGACCAACGCTTCGGTCGACGGCGTGATCTACTCGCTCGATCTGGCGCAGCTGTCGAAGTGGACCTCGAACGCCACGCTCTACTACGAGACCGACACCTGGGGCGCGCGCATCTCGAGCGCCTATCGTGACGGCTATCTCGACGGCGTGGGCGGCAACGGCAACGTCGGCTCGGGCTATCACAGCACCAACAACATCGACTTCGCCGCCCACTACAATGCGCCGGGCGGGCTGAAGCTGGTGTTCGAGGGCATCAACCTGACCAACCAGGCGATCGACCAGTACACCGACATCGCCGCCAACCGGGTGCTCGCCTACACCAAGAGCGGCCGGACCTTCACCTTCGGGGCCACCTACGAATTCTAGTTCGTCTGGACGCTTCTTGAAGGCCCGTCCGGCGCGTCGCCCCCTGCGCGCCGGACGGGATCCTGCTTTCACCACACGAGGCGCGACGTGACCCGACCGCTCATCGATCGTCGAGGCTTCCTGACCTCGGCCCTGGCCGTTTCAGCTTCCCCCGCCCTGGCCTCTGCTCGACCGCTGTTTCGGGTCGGCGCCATCGCCGACTGTCAGTACGCCGACCAGGACGACAACGGCCAACGGATGTACCGGCGCTCGCCGGGCAAGCTGCGGGCCGCCGTCGACCACTTTAACACCCTGGACCTGGACCACGTGATCCACCTGGGCGACTTCATCGACAAGGGCTGGGCCAGTTTCGACGCCCAGCAGCCGACGGTGGACGCCCTGCGCCATCCCTGGCGGTTCGTGCTGGGCAACCACGACTTCTCGGTCGACGATGACAAGAAGACCCTGGTCGCCGCCCGCCTGGGCATGCCGGCCCGCTACTACAGCTTCGAGACCCATGGCTGGGTGTTCCTGGCCCTCGACGGCAACGACCTCAGCGAATACGGCTGGCCGGCGGGCAGCCCCGAACTGGCGCTCAGCCAGACCCTGCACCGCGAGCGCTTCCCGGGCGCGCCCGACTGGGACGGCGGGATCGGCGAGACCCAGCTCAAGTGGATCGACCAGACGCTGACGCACGCTCGGCGGCGCGGCCTGAAGGCGGCGCTCTACTGTCATTTCCCGATCTTCCCGGAGAACCGGCACAACCTCTGGAACGCGACCGAGGTCACGGATCTGGTCGTGCGCCACCGCGCCGCCAAGGCCTGGATCAACGGCCATAATCACGACGGCAACTACGGCGAGACCGAAGGCCTGCACTGCGTGAACCTGAAGGGCATGCTCGATACCGAGGACACCGCCTATGCGGTGCTCGACTTCCATTCGGATCACTTGCAGCTGACCGGTTTTGGTCGCCAGCAAAGTCTGTCGCTGAAGCTGCGCCGTTAAGGGCGAACCTTCAAATAAGTGACATGCGATCCGGCTAGGAGACGCCTCGAGCGTAACCTGATGATCGACTGCGAACATGGAGCGGCGAAAGGCGGCTGAGCTGATCTGGCGGCCGGGCTTCGTCCTCGCATTGACGCTGCTGCTGGCCGGGATGGACGGCCCCGCACAGGCTCAGACCCGGCCCATGGTCCGGCGCTTCGACATCGACCAGGGCGACCTTGCCGTGGCCCTGCGGACCTTCTCCCAACAGGCGGACGTCCCGGTGATGACCTTCGCCGATATCCGCGGCAAGCGGGCGCGGCGGGTGTCGGGCCTGCTGCCGCCCGAAAACGCCCTGGCCCTGCTGATCAGCGGCGAAGGTCTGCGCATCAAGCTGGTGGCCGGCGGCTATGTGCTGCGCGAGGCCGAGGCCTGGGAAGCGCCGGCGCGCCCAGCCGCGCATGGCGCCCAAGCCCCGGACGAGACCGCTCCGGTCGAGGTCGAGCAGGTCGTGGTCACCGGCTTTCGCGGCAGCCTTGTCCAGGCCCGCGAGCTAAAGCGCCTGGCCTTGGGCGCCCAGGACGTCATCGTCGCCGAGGACATCGCCGCCTTCCCCGACCTGAACCTCGCGGAATCCCTGCAGCGCATCCCGGGCGTCACCATCTCGCGCGACGCCGGCGAAGGCCGCCAGATCGCCCTGCGGGGCCTGGGTCCCGACTTCACTCGCACCCAACTGAACGGCATGGAGGTCTCGGCCTCGACCGCGTCGGGCTTCGACAATCGCGGCTCGGTCAGTCGCACGCGGGCGTTCGACTACAGCATCTTCGCGTCCGAACTGTTCAACCGGGTCACGGTACACAAGGCCTACGCCGCCGACCAGGACGAGGGCGGCGTGGCCGGCACGGTCGAGCTGCGCACCGCCAAACCGTTCGACTATCCGGGCTTCAAGGCGGCCCTGTCGGCCAAGGCCCTGGGCAACAGCGTGACCGACGGGGTGACGCCGCGCCTGGCGGGCCTGGTCTCCAATCGCTGGGGCGACGTCGGCCTGCTGATCTCGGCCGCCTATAGCGAGAGCGACGTCAACGAGTACGGCTACCGCAACTGGGGCTGGACCCCGATCAATATCGCCGCGGCCAATATCGGCCCCGGCGTCTCGGCCGCCGACCGCGACCGACTGATCAACGCCAAGGGCGCCGACCGGGTGCGCGCCCCGCAGGCCCAGACCTTTTCGACATGGTTCGACCACCGCGCGCGCCTGGGCATCACCGCCGCCCTGCAATACCGCCCCAGCGCCAGGACCAGCCTCGACGTCGACCTGCTGTACGGCCGGCTGAGCAACGATCGCGACGAGCTGTCCCTGGCCTCGGCGGGCAAGAACGGCCTGACCGGCGACGTGCTCGGAACCCAGCGACTGGCGAGCGCCGTCATTCGCGGCGACGACCTGATCCAGGCCACCTATTCCGGTGGCGTCGACCTGCGCAGCGAGCACAAGCACTCGATCGACTCCACCGTCTTCATCCAGGCTGCCGTCAATGGCCGCACGCGATTGACCGACGCCCTGGAGATCAGCGGCATGGTCGGCCATTCGCGGTCAGACTTCCAAGGGCCGGTGTTCGAAAAAGTGTTCCTGCAGGCGCGCGACAAGGCCTTTTCCTTCGATCTGCGAGGCCCCGGCCGCAACGGGATCAACACCTACGGCTTTAACCCGGCCGACCCCACCGCCTGGGGGCTGATGCGGGCCGACGCCCGCGAGGACGCCATCGTCAACGCCTTCACGACCGGCAAGCTGGACCTGACCTATGCGGCCGATCCACGCTCGACCGTGAAAGTCGGCGCGCAGTACAAACTGTTCCGCAACGACGGCTACCAGCGCCGCAACCGCGTCGACTACGACACTCCGCCCGCCCTGCCCGACGCCTTGAAACTGGTGTCGGACCAGCGCTCCCTGATCCCTTATGTGGTCGGCGACGTCGACGGCGTTTTCGCCCTGCTGGGCCAGAAGCGCGACCTGTCGGAGGCCGACGACCAGCCCGGTTCGGACTACTCGCTGACCGAGAAGACGACCGCCGCCTACGTCCAGTATCTCTATGACGGCGAACTGGCCGGCCGCCGCCTGCGGGCCGACGCGGGCCTGCGCTACTACGACACCCGCCTGACCTCGGCCGGCATGGTCAGCAACGGCGTGGCGCTGGCGCCGGCCGTGATCACCCACCGCTATGACGGCCTGCTGCCGGCCGTGAACCTGGCCTGGGACCTGGACGACGACATCGTCCTGCGCCTGGCCGCCAATCGCGACATCAGCCGACCCAGCCTGGCCGACCTGCGGGCGGCGGCCAGCGTCGACGCAGCGCCGTTCGGCGGTTCGATCGCGGCCGGCAATCCCAACCTGCGGCCCTTCATGGCCAACTCGCTGGAAGCCTCGCTGGAGATCTACCAGGGCCGCGCCGGCGCCCTGGCGCTCAGCGTGTTCCACAAGACCATGGACTCGTTCATCACGGTCGAGACCGGCATGGCGACCTACGGCTCGACCGGCTATCCGCTGCAGTTCCTCAACCCCGGCCAGACCGGTTCGATCGTCTACAATGTCAGCCGGCCGGTGAACGGCGACGGGGCCTCGATCCGGGGCGTGGAGGTGGCGCTGCAGCGCGACTTCGACTTTCTGGCCGCCCCGTTCGACAAGTTGGGCTTTATTGGCAACGTCACCTACGCCCACGGGCGCTCCAACGTGATCATCGACGGCAAACCGGTGTCGCTGGACCTGCTGCAGCTGTCGCCTTGGACCTGGAACGCCACGCTCTACTATGAGACCGCCCGTTGGGGCGCGCGGATCTCCAGCGCCTATCGCGACGCCTATCTCGACGGCGCCGGCGGCAGCGGCAATGTCGGCTCAGGCTACCACGCCGCCAACAACATCGACGCCGCCGCCCACTTCAACGCCGGCCGGGGCCTGAAGGTCGTGGTCGAGGGCCTGAACCTCACCGACCAGCCGATCGACCAGTTCACCGACCTGGCGGCCGACCGCCTGCTGGCCCGCACTCGCAGCGGCCGTACGATCACCCTCGGCGTCTCCTATGAATTTTGACGGGTCCTTGTCCCCGATCGCCCTGCTCGATGCTCTACCTGTCCACGGGGGACCATGTGGCCCGGTGGAAGCGCGATGACCGACGCCCTGGCGGAGTTGAGACCCCATGAACGCAAGCTGCTCGGCTATATCGCTCGGCGCCACGGCGATCCGTCGCGGGCCGAGGACATCCTGCAGCAGACCCTGCTGATGATCATGGAACAGAGCCGCAAGCAGGACATCGTCCAGCCGCTGGCCTACGCCTATCGCGTGGCCGACTCCCTGATCTACGCCCAGGCCCGGCGCGACCGCCGCGAGGAAGGCTTGGGCGAGGCCGACTATGGCTGCGAGCTGCCGCTGGCCGACGAGGTGCTGGAACACAAGCAGCGGGTGGCGGTGTTCGAGACAGCCCTGCGCCGTCTGTCGCCGATCCGCCGCGAAGTGTTCGTCCGCCGCCACATGGACGGTCAGTCGCGGCAGAAGATCGCCGACGACCTGGATCTGAACTTGGAAACCGTGAAGAAGCATCTCGTCCGCGCCATGGCCGAACTGGCCGGAGTGATGGACGCAGCGACCGGCGACGCCGCCAACTGGAAGGGGGCGTCTCGTGAGCGCTAACGACAACGATCTGAGCGTGATGGAAGAAGCGGCCGACTGGATCGACCGGCTGGACGAGCTGTCCGACGCCGAGCGCGGCGACCTGGCCGCCTGGCTGAACGCCTCGCCCGACCACGCGACCGCCTTCGCCGCGCTTCGCCACACCCTGCGTGACACCGCGCTGCTGGAAGCCGTCGACCGCGTTCGCGCGACGCCTGTCGAGAGCCCTGTCGCGCAACGGCGCCTCGCCTTCGCAGGCTGGTCGCGCGCGGGCCTCATCGCCGCCAGCCTGCTGGTCCTGGTCACGGGCGGCTTCCTGGCGACACGCCTGGTCCCCGGGCGCACCACTCCTCCCATAGAACTGGCCACGGCGGTCGGCGCGCGAGCCGATCACGTGCTCAGCGACGCTTCGACCATACGCCTCAACGCCGACAGCCACGCCAGCGTCGCCTACAGCCGGTCGGCGCGCGACATCTACCTGCGCCAGGGCGACGCGGTGTTCGAGGTCGCCAAGAATCCGAAACGCCCCTTCAACGTGATGGCCGGCGACGCCAAGGTGACGGCGGTTGGCACGGTGTTCGAGGTCGACAAGGTCGGCGGCGACGTCGAGGTGCGGGTGTTCGAGGGCGTCGTTCGCGTGTCCCAGGGCGCCGCGTCGCCGCGCACCCTGCGCCAGGGCGAATGGCTGCTGCTCGCCGCCGACCGCACCGCCAGCCATGGCCGCCTGCCGGCCGACAGCTATGAAACCTGGCGCGGCGACTGGCTGGCGGCCGACGGCATGCCGCTGAAATACGTCGTGGCCCGCCTCAACCGCTACAGCCCCCATGCGCTGGTCCTGCGCGATCCGAGGCTCGGCGAGCTTCGGGTTACCGGTCGTTTCAAGCTGGACAGGCCGTCAGAAGCGCTTGCGATGATTTCCTCGCTCCTCGACCTCAAGGTCGAGAAGGCGGGGAAGCGAGTTTACCTTGCCTCGCCGACTTCGACTCCTTCGGGTCAACCCACATAGGTGCAGCATGTAGGTGGCCGGGGGCCCCACCCCAGCGCTTTGAGCTTAGACGTTTGGAGAGCGCAGACAAAGATCAAGCCCAAGATGCGCCGTCGATCGAGCGCCAGCAGCGGACATTGGATTGGAGGCGGAGAGCAGAACTTCCCGTGCTCGCACCGCACTGTCCTGTTCCGTTCCGGCTGAGGGCCGGGCGATGGAGAGGCGCAGCGGGCTCCATCGACACCTTTCCCAGGCTGTGACGGCGGCCCGCCTCCGCTCCGGCAGGGCCGGCTATACCGCTAGGGAAGCATTTCCAGGCAGTGATTGAGCAGATCTTTGAGGGTGTGCCGATACTCGGGTCGGCGCGATTCATCCCCGTAGAGCAGGAGGCCCGTCTGCAGGCTGAGCTTCGGTAAAGTCTGCCGAAGATTCTGCAGGGCGGCTTCGTCCAAGGGGTTGTCCCCCCATCGTGGCAGGGCGTGGACATAACCCAAGAACTCGGACGAGGGTGACCTGACCTCGGTTGTCCACCAACTGCCCGAGAGCCCCAACGCTCCTTGTGGAGAGCTTTCAAAGGCGCTGCCGAGCCGAGCATAGAAGTCGTCATAGCCTGGCGTCAGTTCGGACGAGATTGCCTGGACCGCGCCGTTGGCGAGCAGAGGCCGGTCCTGCGCGTCGGAGACGAAGGAGGTCGGCGCGCGCGAGTAGTCGTTGGGCGACGTCCTTGAGCCGCCGCGCCAGGGCGGCTGTGTCCGACGAGGCGGATGTCTCCAGTTCCGCAGCCTGGCTTGGGAGTTCGCACGCGTCGGCGACAAATGGGACCACGCCTGGCTCGTCGTCGCGCCGCGCTCGGCCTATCTGGTGAGCGGAACGGCCTGCAGCGACAGTCAGAACTCCATCCCCGAGGTCGAGACCCTGCGTTACTCGGCGACCTTTCTCACGTCAGGCGCTGGGTGAAGAACACCTTGGGCAAACCCACGTCCGCCAGCTCATCCTTGGTGAGATAGCGCTCGGAGCCATAGTAGGCCTTCAGCCGCGCGGCGTCGTTCTGGCTGGATCCATCAGCCATTGGGTATGCCAGGTCATGCACCATAGCCAGTCGGCGTCGGGGCCCAGCAAGGCCGGATCGGGGATGGGCCCGTTCTCATGAAGGCAGATCGGAACGCTGTCGCCGACGATGGCCTTGACCTAGCGAACATCGAGCCAAGGGCGCCGTGGTTGTGGACGTAAAGGTCGACGCCGGCGACATCGATATAGCCACAGTACGGATACCAAGCTGGATCGACATTCTACCCGCCCAGGCCAGAAGCCAGATCAGGTTGTCCAGGCCCGCCCCAGCGCCAAGCACAACGTCACGATCCCGACCGACTGATGCCAAGCGGTGGCCTGGTCAGTGACCACCTGATTGTCGCTCGGCTCGATATAGTCCAGCCCCAGCAGCGCGAGCAGCTGCCCTGTCACCCGCTCGATGTAGTCCAGCTCGACGCGCGGCCCTGCCCGCGCTCGCGGGCGAGTATTACGGACCCGCCATCGCGGCGGAGGAGCCGGTGGATCGAACGCCCATGAAGGACTCGCTCGTCGCCTTGCAGACCGAATGGGAGAAGCGCTGCTGAGGCTGCACGCCCCATTGCATGCCGCAGTCCCATCGACCGTCCTGCTTACGCAGGCATAGGCGGATGTCGACGGGCTGCGGACAGCCGTTGGTCGTCTCGATCTTCAGGGTGTCCTTGCCGCAGAGCGAGCCCTGCGAAACCGCCGTCGAAGCGACGCACCGCCGCGGGTCCTCGTTGGTCGACGCGGTGCCCGCCGACGCCGCCGACCGCGATGGCGTCGAGGTCGCGGGCTGGGTCTGCCGCGACACGCTCGGCGACGGCTGAAGCTGGGCCAGTCTGCGTTGGTCCGCCGCCCGTTCCTGGGCCAGACGTTGCTCGGTCGCGCGCTGCTCGGCGAGCCGGCGCTGCTGCTCCTCCGCCGCGCGCCGTTGACGCTCGACCGCCTGCTGCTGCGCCAGAGCCTGGGCGGCCTGCTGGCTGCGAGCCTGCGCCGCCGCGAGCTCGGCGCGTTCGGCGGCCGCGCGACGCGCCTCGGCCTGCCTGGCCAGTTCCTCGCGCTGCTTGGCCGCGGCGATCGCCTGGGTCTGTCGCGACAGGTCGCCGAGGAAAGCCTGCTGGCGAGCCTGATCGGCGCGATTCTGGTCGTAGATCTTCTGAGCGTTGTTGAGCATGCTCATGTAGAAATTCGGCTGCGGCGCGGGGGTGTAGTCCTCTTCCTCCTCCGCCTGCCGCTGGGCCTCGAGGGCCGCCATCTGCGCGCGCTGAGCCTCGGCCTGGAGCCGCTGCTGTTCAGCCAGGCGCGCCTGCTCCTCGGCCAGCGCCCTGCGTTGCGCCTCCTCCGCGGCCGCCTTCTCGCGATGCTGGCCCACTTGCCGATCCATCAGCTCTCGCCGTGAAAGCGTCGCCCGCGCCGCGTCGCCGACCTGCTCGGGTTCGGAACGCGGCTGCGGCTCGTTTCGGGACTGCAGCGCCAGCGTGAAACCGCCGATCTTTTCCTGCGGGCCTTCGGCCATGAGCAGGTAGCGCCCGCCGCCGGCCTTGAAGGCGATGCGCGCCTCCCCGCCCGCCGCGCCACGCTGGACCATCTGGAAACTGGCCGCCCCGCAATGAGGGCCACGACCGATGGAGAGCTTCGGAGCGAAGGCGCTCGCCGCCATGACGGCGGTGACCTCCTCGCCGGCCTTGGAGTTGTAGACGTAGCAACGCGACCGTCCCGTCCCGTCGGGCGTGAGGCCGGTCATCCGGTCGATGACGCCGTTGACGGTTTGACCCACCGCGATCGTCGGCGACGAAGGCTGGGCGACGGCGGCGACGGTGACGACTGAAAGTGCGATCGATGCGAGAAGCGTGACAGGTCTCATGGTCGGTCAGTCCAGCGCCCTGGCGACGCGGAAGCCGACTTCCGGCGCGTAGACGTTCTTGATCGGCCGGCGAGCGGCCGAGCGGATGTTCGCCGGTTCGTCCTTGTAGTTGCCGCCGCGGGTCACCTGCTCGCAGCCGGAGACCTCCTTCGCCGCCTGGCCGACCGTCGGCGCGTCAAAATACCCGACCGCGTAACAGTCCTGAACGCGCTCCTCGACGTTGCCGAGCACGTCGTGCAGGCCGAAGGCGTTGGGCGGGAATCCTCCCACCGGCACGGTGCGACCGAACTGATTGAGGAAGTTGCCATCGTCGGTGATCACCCCGTCGCCAGTGTGCCAGGGGGTGTCGCTGCCGGCGCGCGCGGCATACTCCCATTCAGCCTCGGTCGGTACGAAGTACAGCGCTCCGGTCTTGTAGGTGAGCCAGCCGACGTAGCGCACCATGTCGCCGTACGCGATGTTCATCACCGGATGCCGTCCTTCTCCCCACCCCTGGTCGGACGGCTTGCGCACGCATCCGCCCTCGGCGAGGCAGGCGTTGTACTCGTCGAACGTGACCTCGTATTTTCCGATCGCGAAGGGACGCTTGAAGGTCACCATACGGCGCGGCCCTTCGTCGCCGCGCCGCCCTTCCTCGACCCCGGGCGAGCCCATCATGAACGATCCCGTCGGCACGACGACCATCACAGGGCACGTAGGGCAATCACGGATCTGCTGGCCGGGCTCGTAGCTGCCCTTGATCGGATGGTCCTGGGTGCTCGCGGAGCCTCTCGGTATGTTTCTCGACGGACGCGACGCGGCTTGAAGGGTCGATGCGGCGGTTCCGGCGACCTGCTCCATCTTGAGGGTATAGGCGCCGCCGGTCGCGCTCGCCCGAACCCCGACCCAATAGATTCCGCCGGAGGCGTTGAAGTCGAAACCAACTGGGGCGCCGGTCGGTATCGGCGCCATCACGCCCCGCGGAGGTTGCACGCCGGCCTCCCAGACACTTTTGTCACAAGTCTCGAAGGCCTGCGGGAGGGCCTGCACGCCGAACCATCCGGCGTTTCCGGGCGTGCTGGCCGTAATCCGCCAGCGCTCTCCGGGCCGCGTATGAATGCGGAAGCAATGAAACGGCGTGCCGCCCGAAAAGGACTGATCGCCCAGCTTGATCACGCCCGATCGATCGATCGTCGTCAGATCCTGTCTGAAGCTCGCGGATTGGGAAAGCAGCCACGTGCGCGCGCTTTCCGGGACCGCCGCCTGGGGAACGGCGCGCATCTGGTCTTGAAGCGATGGACTACGACGGAAGAGGATGGAGTTGTCGAAGTCGAGGTCGGCTTGAATTAGCGCGCCTTCCTCGTAGACGATCCCGTCCTTCACCCTTAGCGGCAGGACCCAGGCCAGTTTGCGCCCCCGCATGCGAAGCTCACCTTCGCCTTGGGCGAACCCGCCTTCGCACGCCCCGGTCCAGGACCGAGACACCGTCGGATCGTCCAGATCGTAGTAAAGCCTGCAGTCGGCGGGGCCGGCCTGCTGGTACTGACCCTGCTGCGCGAGCAGCGCCTCGAACGTGGCCGTATCGGTCGCCAACTTCACCGCAGCCAGATCTTTCGCCGCCGCGCCGACGTCAGTGAGAAGATAGTGCATGTAGGCGCGCTCGAGACGAGCGGCATGCAGTTGGGGATCGGCCTTCAACAGCGCCGTGAGCACGTCGCGGCAAGCGACGGGGCTGGCGCCTTCCTCGCAACCCTGCGGCAGATTCCAGGCCGGGATAGACGGCGGCGGCGAAGGCGCCGTGGTCTCTTGAGTTGCTGTCGCGCCGGCGCTCGGCGCGCTGGCCGAAGACGCTGCAGACGGACCAGCGGCCAGGGCCGGACCACGCCCTCGCAACTCGGCTTCCGTGATCTGCGTCGTCGGCGCCGGCTCCTTGTTAGGGAACGGCATCTTCTTCGTCACCGCATCCACGGTCTTGATCGCCAGGACGTAACCCACGCCATTGGGCGTGAGCGCGGCGGGGTGGCGCCGGCTGGTCAGGACTTCGATCCGATAGACGCCGGAAAAATGGAACGCCACATCCATCGCGCTCGGCTGGAGCACGTGAGAGGACATGCCCTGGATTTCCCAATAGGGATCCTTTCCAGGCCGGTCGATCAGCACATTGAGATAGACTTCGCGGTCGTCCGGATAGAGGGCGAAGCGGAGCTTGTCTCCGGCCGCGACCTCGATCGTGTAGATGTCCCGATAGGCGATGCGCGGCGTCGTATTGTCGCCCGGCTGCAGGCGCCCGGCGATGGCCGCGCCAGGCGTCACCCGGGGCCAGTCCTTCGGATCCCCCGCGGATGCGGGGGCGCCAGTCAGGGTCTGCGCCAAGGCAAAGGGCGAAAAGGCGATCGCCATCGTCATCACGCTCGCCGCCAGGACTTGGCGAAATGCGGCTGCGAGCCACGCACGGTTCAACATGGATTCCCCCAGGACCGCGGGAGGAAACCAGTTCGCCGACAATTTGGCATACCCCGATTGGGGTATGGTCGCATCAGGGACGACGGCGGCCCGTCAGCGCGTGATCGCCGTGGGCGGCAAGGCCGCGATCAGCGCGATGAGTTCGCCCTGTCGCCGACAGCCGGCCTTGGCCAGAACGGCCTTGAGCTGGGTGCGAACGGTCTGCGGACTGGAGCCTCTTTCCAGCGCGATCTCGGCGACGGACCGACCTTCGAACAAGGCGGCGGCGATCCAGGCTTCGCCAGGACTGAGCCCCAGAAACTCGCGCAATCGCGAGGCCATGCCGGCTGGCGGCTCGACGAGCTTGACCGCGACCAGCGCCCGGGCGCCGCCCACGGCGAACAGGGGAGAGATGGTCAGCGCCAAGGCCTCGCGGCCGCCGCCTCCCACCCGCAGGACACCGGCCCTTGGGGCCGTCCGGTCCGTCGCCGCGGCGATGGCCTGCTGCAGGGCCGCGGTCCACGGCGCCGCGGCGACGAGCCTGGATTGACGGACGCCGAGTTTGCCGGAGGTCCTGCAGAGGGTGTCGGCGGCGGCGTTCATCATCAGGACCTTGCCCGCCGGGTCGACCTGAAGGATCGCGATGCTCAGACCATCCAGCGCCGCCCGGCTGGCGGCCTGCTCGACCTGGGCCGTCCAGAGCTTGCTGCGCACGATGAGCATGCGGCGAAGATCGCCCGCCAGGTCCTGCATGAGGTCGAGATCGCCATCGCCGAAGGCCCTGCTTCGCTCGCCGCGGTGGATGCCGATCGCGCCGACGCCCCATGGCGTATCGAACGAAGCGCCGAGCACATGGCGGGTGTCATCCCCGATCGGCCTGTAGAACCCTTCCCATATTTCCGAGCGGCGCAGCCGGCTCTGGGCGACCAGATCCTCGGTGATGTTCCAGAAGCGATTGATGCGCGCCTTGTCGGCGGTGGCGTTCAGAAGCACGTCCCGGTCGGCATAGGCGCCGTACAGCGCCACCTCGTCGTCGCTCCAGTGGCCCGTGTGGGCCAGGCTGGCGTGATTGCCGGCGGATCCGATGAAATGCATCACCGTGGAGCGGGCGTCGCAGGCCTTGGCGATCAGGCCGGGCAAGGCCGCGAACGCCTCGTCGTCGTAAGCCGCCTCGTGGATCGCCTCACGACGCAAATCACCAATCGGCATACCATACCCCCGCTCCGGCGCACGGTAAGTGACACGAACGGCGTTCGGCAATCCCGCCTAGGTCAAGCCGATGGACAACGAGCGCCGCAAGCACGGCGTGCTCACTGTGCAGGATTGGATGCCCAATCAGCAGACCTCAGACGATCACAAAAGGGCTTCTCGCCTGCCAGCAGGGGCAGCCCGCAAACGACTTGAGACCTCCCGAGCGCTCGATAACCCTGGGCCAAGGCGGGGGCAGCGCCAGGAGCGGGCGTCCGGAGCGCGTTGGCCAGAAGATCGCACCTCATCAAGCAAGCGAATCCGCTCGAACAACACCCCCATCTCCCGACTAGGCGCGCGGCATAGAGTTCGAAACGCTTCCACGAAGGGAAGCCACCTCTGGCCAAGAGACGAAAACCGGCCTTCAGGGCCGGTTTTTTCGTTTCTGGGCCTCGGCTCAGCTGGGCCCGGCCACGTCCGAGGCCTTCAACCATTTCAGAAAAAGATCCGGCCAGGCGGCGGCGGACGATTTGGGCGGCGCGCGCAGGCCAAAGCCGTGGCCGCCTTGCTCGAAGACGTGCAGCGCCGGCAGGGCGCCGGCCGACCGCCAGGCGCGAAAGGCTTCCAGGCTGTTGTCGACCGAAACGCGCGGATCGTCGGCGGCATGGAAGAAGAAGGTCGGCGGCGGCGACTTCGGCGCGCCGCGATAGAGCCCTTGGCGCGGCGAAGCCGGGACGTTCAGATAGGGATAGCCCAGGCCCAGGAAGTCGATGCGCAGCGGCAGATGATCGGCTTCGTCCACCAGCGCATAGTCGACCTCGGCGGCGCGGCTCGCCAACGCCCCGGCGATGGTTCCGCCCGCCGAGAAGCCCAGCACGCCGATGCGGCGCGCGCCGGTCCGCCGAGCCAGCAGCCGAAGCGCCCGCGCCGCGTCCTGCAGCATCACGTCCGGGCCTTGAGCCCAGCCGTCTCCCGGCAACCGGTAGATCAGGCCACCGGCCGCGTAGCCGGCCTCGGCCAGCCAGCGGCAGACCTCCTCGCCCTCCTTGTCGAACACCACGCGATTGAAGGCGCCGCCGGGGATGACCAGCACCGCCGTGTCGGCCTTGCCTGCCGGGAGGTGCAAACTCAGCCGGGGATCGCGTACGCCCGAGATGTCGCGACCCTTGCGTCCCTGGTCGTCGACCTCGCGCGCGACCTCCTGGACGGTGACGCGCTCGCCGCCCGGCGCGCCGCCGGGCCACAGGCTCAAGGTCTCCGTGCGCGTCTTGGAAGCCGGTTGGGAAGCCGCTCGGGCGGCCCCTCCGACGGCCGAGGCGACCAGCGCGCTCGCCAGCAGGGTTCGTCTGTCCATGCATGCCTCCATCGTGATGGCGCACGCCTAGCAGACGCCCGAAGGCGCATCGGCTTTTGAAATCCTATTAGTCCTATAGGAAAATATGAATATCAACTTCAGCCGCTCTCAAGTTACCCCCGCCCCCTGTTTCGCCGGCCATCGGCGACGAACTCACTGGGGGTGTCTGATGTCGATGTTGAACCTGGGGCGCGCGCGCACCGTCCTGCTGCTGCCCGTCCTGCTGGGCGGCGTCGCCCTGCCCGCTCTGGCCTGGGCCGCCGACGCACCAACCGCTGCTACCGACAGCAACCAACTCGAAGAGGTGGTCGTCACCGCCCAGCGTCGGGCCGAGAACCTGCAGAAGGTGCCCGTGGCCGTCACGGTGGTGCGCGGCGAGGACCTTGAGAAGCGGCAGACCTTCTCGGCCGAGCAGTTGGTCCAGCAGGTGCCGTCCCTGACGTTCCGCAAGGGCACGACCAATGTGAACTCCTCGCTGAACATCCGCGGCATCGGCACCACCTCGTTTTCGTCCGGCTCGGAGCCGGCGGTCTCGACCGTAGTCGATGGCGTGGTCTACGCCCGCTCGGGCCAGGCCTTCTTCGACCTCTTCCACGTCGACCGCATCGAGGTGCTGCGCGGCCCGCAAGGCACGCTGTTCGGCAAGAACGCCTCGGCCGGCGTCGTCTCGATCGTCACCCGCCGCCCCTCGGCCACCACCAAGGGCTTCATCGAGGGCAGCTGGTTCGAGGGCGAGGAATACCGCCTGCGGGCCGGGATCTCGGGTCCGATCAGCGACACCCTGCGCGGCAGCCTGACGGGCGTGTACGGCCAGTACGACGGCTCGGCGACCAACGTCTATGACGGCTCCAAGGTCAACGGCTACGAGCGCGTGGGCTTCCGCGGCAAGCTGGAATGGACGCCCAACGACGACCTGACCGTCAGCCTGATCGCCGATACGGTCAACGCCGTCGACAACGGCTCGGCCGACGCCATCGGCTACGCCACGCCGGGCGACGCCATCATCGGCCAGGAAGCGCCGCTTGTCGTCGGCCCCAGCAATCGGAACATCAACAACGACGTCGCCCCGGTCACCAAGGACAGCACCTGGGGCTATTCGGGCCAGGTCGAGTACAAGCTGGGCGACTTCAGCCTGACCTCGATCACCGCCTGGCGCGGTTGGGGCAACACCGAGGTGCGCGACGGCGACTATACCTCGACCGCCGGCTGGCGCGTGGGCACCGCCTCGTCCAGGGACGTGGGCGTGCTGGACTTCCACCAGTTCACCCAGGAAGTGCGCCTGGCCTCGCCGACCGGCGGCTTCCTCGACTACGTCGTGGGCGCCTTCTACTACAAGACCCACCAGGACAATGTCTTCAACCGCACCAACGTGGCCTGCACCAGCACGACCCTGACCGGCGGTGTTTGCGCCACCGGCTCGTCGACCTTCGCGGTGAGCTCGAACGGCACGGCCAACTTCACAACCGAGCTGGAGAACTACGCCGCCTTCGGCCAAGCGAACCTCAACTTCACCCCACGCCTGCGCGGCGTGGCCGGCCTGCGCTGGTCGCACGACCAGATCAGCTTCGACTTCGCCCGCGTCTCGGCCTTCCCCACCGCCACGGCCGGGGTGCGCCCCAGCTTCGCGGCCAAGGGGACCAAGAGCACCGACGGCGTCTCGGGCCGGATCGGCCTGCAGTACGACGTCTCCGACACCGTGCTGGCCTATGTGAACTACGCCCGCGGTTACAAGGGTCCGGCGATCAACGTGTTCTTCAACATGCAGGCCTTCGACACCCTGCCGCTGGATCCGGAAAAGTCCGACGCCTACGAGGCGGGCCTGAAGAGCACCCTGTTCGACCGCAAGCTGGTGCTGAACCTGGCGGCCTTCAACACCAACTTCAAAGGCTTCCAGACCACCAACTTCGACACCGTGGCCGGCACCATCGTCAGCCGCCTGGTCAATGCCGGCGAGGTCTCGACCAAGGGCCTGGAACTCGACGCCCAGGCCCGCCCGGTCAAGAACCTGACCCTGACCGGCGGCGCCAGCTACACCGACGCCAAGATCGAGAAGTTCCACTGCCCCACCGGCTCGCCGGCCACCTGCTCGGCCATCAACGGCCAGCCGCTGGGCCCGGCAAAGTGGCGCTGGTCGGCGGCGGCCGACTATCTGGTCGAGACCCCGTCCCTGCCCTTCGACATCGGCCTGAACTCGTCGATCGCCTACCAGGGCGCGGGCCGGCCGAACGTCAACAGCCCCAACCTCGGCCCCGCGCCGGAGGGCTACAGCCTGTGGGACGCCAGCATCGCCCTGGTCGACCGCGAGGACCGCTATCGCCTGGCCTTCATCGCCAAGAACATCGGCGACAGCTTCTACACCACGGCCAAAATCCCCAGCACCTACGTTCGCCAGCAGGTGCCGCGCGACTCCGAGCGCTATTTCGGGGTTAGCCTGCGCGCCAACTTCGGCCGTTGATTCAGGGCGCTCCCAGCATGACCAAACCTTGCGAAGTCTCGTGGTTCTCGGCGCTCTGCGACGACGACTACGAGTTCCTGGGCGTGCCCGACCCGGCGCTCCGGTCGAGCTGGGAGCATTGCCGCGACATCGCCCTGGCGGCGGAGGCCGGCGGCTTCGACAACCTGCTGCTGCCGTCCGGCTATGGCCTGGGGATCGACACCCTGGCCTTCGCCGGCGGTATCGCGCCCCTGCTCAAGCGCATGCGCCTGCTGGCGGCCGTGCGCATCGGCGAGGTCTGGCCGCCGCAATTGGCCCGCCAGCTGGCGACCATCGACCAGATGCTGGGTGGTCGCCTGACGATCAACATCATCTCCAGCGACCTGCCCGGCGAAACCCTGGCCAGCGGCCCGCGCTATCGGCGCACGGTCGAGGCCATGGCCTTGCTGCGGGCCTTCCTGAACGGCGAAAGCGTCGATTTCGACGGCGAGTTCTGGAAGCTGAAGCTGGACCCACCGCGCATCCGGCCGGTGTCCGGCCGCGCCCCGCCCTTCTATTTCGGCGGCCTGTCGGAGGACGCCCGCGAGGCGGCCGCCCAAGGCGCCGACGTCTACCTGATGTGGCCCGACCGCCAGGAGGTGGTGGCCGAGACCATCGCCGACCTGCGCGCCCGGGCCGACAAGCGCGGCCGCGAGCTGAAGTTCGGCTACCGCGTCCACGTCGTGGTGCGCGAGACCGAGGAAGCGGCCCGCGCCGCCGCCGACCGCCTGCTCTCGCGCCTGGACGCCAAGACCGGCGAAGACATCCGCAACCGCTCGCTCGACAGCCAGTCGGCCGGCGTGCGCCGCCAGGCCGAACTGCGCGAGGCCTCGGCCGGCGACGGCTTCATCGAGGACAACCTCTGGACCGGCATCGGCCGCGCCCGCTCGGGCTGCGGCGCGGCGATCGTCGGCGATCCCGACCAGGTGCTGGCCAAGCTGAAGGCCTACCAGGACCTGGGGATCGAGGCCTTCATCCTGTCGGGCTATCCCCACCAGGCCGAGGCCGACCTCTTCGCCCGCCACGTACTGCCCCACCTCGATCACGGTCCCCTGGAGCTCTGACATCATGGCCCACGGGTCCCATCTGCCGCCGTCCGAGACGACGACGGCCCCGGCGTCGAACCGGCGCTGGCTGCTGCTGGCCTTCCTGATCGGGGCGGGCATCCTCAACTATGTGGACCGCCAGATCATCGCGATCCTCAAGCCGGTGATCGAGCAGGACCTGGGCTGGACCGACGCCGACTACGGGACCCTGGCGGCCCTGTTCCAGTTCTCGGCCGCCGTGGCCTTCGCTTTCACCGGCTGGATCGTCGACCGCCTGGGCGCACGCCTGGCCGCGCCCGTCGGGGTGGCGGCCTGGAGCGTGGCGGCCATGGCGCATGGCGTGGCCATCACGTTCGGCCAGTTCAGCCTGGCCCGCGTAGCGCTGGGCGCGACGGAGTCGATGGGCACCCCGGCCGGCATCAAGGCGCTGGGCGCTCTCTTCACCGACCGCATGCGCTCGGTGGCCGTCGGCATCTCGAACGGCGCGCCGAACCTGGGCGCCATCGTCACGCCGCTGCTGCTGCCCCTGCTGGCCGCCGCCGTCGGCTGGCGCGCGTCGTTCGTGATCGTCGGGGCGGCGGGCCTGGTCTGGGTCGCCGCCTGGTTCGCCGTCTCGCGCAAGGCCGACCTGCCGCACGCCGCGCCGCCCGTCGGCGAGAAGGGCCAGACCTGGGCCATGCTGCGCGACCGCCGCACCTGGGGCCTGGCCGGCGCCAAGGCCCTGTCGGACCAGGTCTGGTGGCTGATGCTGTTCTGGGCTCCGGACTTCTTCCACCGGGTCTTCGACCTGACCATGGCCCAGCTGGGCCCCGCCCTGGCCGGGGTGTACGGCCTGGCCGCCCTGGGCTCGGTCACGGCCGGCTGGGTCGGCGCGCGTCTGCTGGCGGCGGGCTGGAGCCTGAACGCCGTGCGCAAGACCTCGATGCTGGTCTGCGCCCTGCTGGTCCTGCCCGTGCCCCTGGCGGTGCTGGCCCAGAACCACTGGATCGCCGTGGGCCTGCTGGGCCTGACCCTGGCTGCGCACCAGGGCTTCTCGGTCAACATCTTCGCCACCATCACCGACGTGATCCCGGCCCGCCGGATCGGTTCGGTCACCAGCTTCGGCGCCCTGTGCGGCAACTTCGCCGGCATGGGCATCGTCTATCTGGCCGGCAAGATCCTGACCGGCGGCCACGGCTACCTGCCGCTGCTCACGATCGCCGCCGTGTCCTATCTTCTGGCCCTGGCCTGGCTGCAGATGTGGCTGCCGCGCCTGACACCGGCCGAAGACGACGCCCTTCCCGCCCCTTCCGTTTGAGTGAGCTTGAGTAGAGACATGACGCAGCCCCTGAGGTTCGGGATCGTCGGCGCCGGCATGATGGGCCGCGAGCACATCCGCAACCTGAAGCTCCTGCCCGGCGCGCGCCTGACCGCCCTGGCCGACCCGACCCAGGGCTCGCTGGATTGGTCCCTGCTGGAAGCCGGCGACCCGACCATCGCGACCTTCGAAACCTCGCAAGCCCTGGCGGCCAGCGGCCTGGTCGACGCGGTGATCGTGGCCTCGCCCAACTTCACCCACCGCGCCGTGCTGGAGCCGCTGTTCGCCGCCGGCCTGCACATCCTGTGCGAAAAGCCGCTGTGCACCACGCTGGAGGACGCCCGCTGGGCCGTCGAGCGGGCCAAGGCGCACGACAAGGTGTTCTGGACCGGCATGGAATATCGCTTCATGCCGCCGGTCGCCGCCTTCGTGGACCGCCTCCACGGCGGCGAGATCGGCCGCCTGGTGCAGCTGTCGATCCGCGAGCACCGCTTCCCGTTCCTGCCCAAGGTGGACGACTGGAACCGCTTCTCGCGCAACACCGGCGGCACCATGGTCGAGAAGTGCTGCCACTTCTTCGACCTGATGCGTCTGATCGTCCGTGACGAGCCCGTGCGGGTCTACTGTTCGGGCGCCATGGACGTGAACCATCTGGACGAACGCTACGGCGGCCAGACGCCCGACATCATCGACAACAGCTTCACCGTGGTCGACTTCGCCGGCGGCCAGCGGGCCATGCTGGACCTCAACATGTTCGCCGACGGGGCCGAGCAGCAGGAGGAGATCGGGGCGGTCGGCGACACCGCCAAGCTGGAGGTGTTCATCCCCAGCGGCGACCTGGTCCTCAGCCCCCGCGTCGGCTTCCTGCAGCCCAAGCAGGTCAGCCGCACCCACGTGGCGGTCGATCAGGCGGCCCTGGAGGCCGGATCGCACCACGGCGCCACCTTCCACCAGTTGGAGGCCTTCCTGGCCGCCGTCGCCGGCGCCGGTCCGGTCCAGGTCACCGCCGACGACGGCCTGCGGGCCGTGGCCATCGGCGTCGCGGCCGAGATCAGCGCCCGCGAGAAGCGGGTCGTGGAGATGAGCGAACTCGGCTTCTGATCGCGACCCGCTAGAACGTCGACGCCGCCAAGCCTCGCAGTTTTTCTCCATTCGCCGCAAGAAAACCCGCTCACCAATTGATATTGCTAGGGTTTTCAAACTGAAATTGGGATTGATCATCGGGCAGTTGAGCACTGCTCGTTATCGCCCGCCCAGGGCGGCGTCCTAGCGTCAGGGTCCAAATTCGAGGGCTTCGACATGACGCAGCAACCCACCCGCCAACTTAAGCTGGGCGCCATCCTGGCCGGCGTCGGCACCGACCACACCCGCTGGCGCGATCCCGCCCTGCCCGGCGACGCCAGCATCGACATCGACTGGTACATCGAGAACGCCCGCCTGGCCGAGGCCGCCAAGTTCGACCTGGTGTTCATCGTCGACAGCCCGTTCATCACGCCCGACACCGCGCCCC
The DNA here is from genome assembly GCF_059418225.1 of Caulobacter sp. GW821-FHT09B08. Taxonomy (NCBI): domain Bacteria; kingdom Pseudomonadati; phylum Pseudomonadota; class Alphaproteobacteria; order Caulobacterales; family Caulobacteraceae; genus Caulobacter; species Caulobacter sp. GW821-FHT09B08. The sequence goes on from NZ_JBWKPL010000006.1 coordinate 233,403, forward strand.
ACTTTCTCAACCGCCTGGAGCCTCTGACCCTGCTGTCGGCCGTGGCGGTCTCGACCAGGAAGATCGGCCTGGTGGGCACCCTGACGACCTCGTACTGGGAGCCCTACAACGTGGCCCGCCAGTTCGGTTCGCTGGACCACATCAGCAAGGGCCGCGCCGGCTGGAACGTGGTGACCACCGGTCTGGAGGGCGCCGCCAGGAACTACGGCCGCGACGCGCACTTCGACCACGCCGAGCGCTACGAGCGGGCCGGCGAGTTCGTCGATGTCGTCCAGGGCCTGTGGGACAGCTACGAGGACGACGCCTTCCCGCGCGACAAGGCCACGGGCGTGTTCCTGGACAAGACCAAGCAGCATGCGCTGAACCACAAGGGCAAGCACTTCTCGGTCGCCGGTCCCCTGGCCCTGAGCCGCTCGCCGCAGGGCCAGCCGGTGATCTTCCAGGCCGGGGTCAGCGGCGCCGGCCGCGACCTGGGCGCCAAGATCGCCGAGGGCGTGTTCGCCGGCGTCGACACCTTCGAGGACGCGGTGGAATACTATGCGGATCTGAAGGCGCGCACGGCCGCCCTTGGCCGCGATCCCGACCACATCAGCGTCCTGCCGGGCATCTCGCCGATCATCGCCGACACCGACGAAGAGGCCCAGGCCATCGCCGAGGCCCAGGCCGGCAGCCGCGAGATCGACAAGCTGCTGGTCGAACTGGGCCGGGCCTTCGGCTATCACGACTTCAAGCAGTATCCGCTGGACGGGCCGTTCCCGGACGTCAGCAACCTCAGCCTCAACAGCTACAAGGGCCATGCCGAGCGCATCGTCCGCATCGCCCAGGCCGAGAACCTGACCGTCCGCCAGGCCGCCGAACGGTTCGGCCGCTGGCGGGCCAACTTCGTCGGCTCGCCCCAGACCGTCGCCGACGAGATCGAGCGCTGGTTCGTCGGCCGGGCCGTCGACGGCTTCATCCTGCACGTCACCCGCCCTAGCGACTTCGCCCTGTTCCGCGAGCAGGTCGTGCCGATCCTGCAGGCCAAGAGCCTGTTCCGCACCGAGTACGAGCACGACACCCTGCGCGGACACCTGGGACTGCCCGTGCCCGAGCATCGCTGGGCCAGCCGTCCCGACAAGATCGCCGCCGAATAGGCCCCGGTCGATGTCGCTGTTTCCGCAACCGCTCCAGCGCTCCGTCGCCCCGGGAGCATCCGCATGAGTCTGATCATCGCCAGCCAGATGGAGGACGGCTTCAACACCCAGCTCCGGCGCCATCCCCTGGCGCCGACCCTGATCGCCGCGCCCGAGGCCGAACCCTGGAGCACGGCGCACGAGGCCGACGTCCTGATCACCCGCCCCAGCCCCGCCTGGCGCGCCGCCCGGAACCAGCCTCGGCCGCCTGGCTGGCCGGGTCGGCTCAAATGGGTCTACAGCGCCTCGGCCGGCGTCGACTTCTATCCGCCCTGGCTGCTTGAAGCGCCCCTCGTCACCTGCGGGCGCGGCGTGGCGTCCGAAGAGATCGCCGACTACGTGATCGCCGCGATCCTGCTACGGTCCAAGGACCTGGAGGCGGTTCGCGCCCGCTCGCCCGAGGAGTGGGTCAACGTCCCCTTGGGCCAGGTGGCCGGCGGGACGATCGGACTGGTCGGCTTCGGGGCCATCGGCGAGGCGGTGGCGCGACGGGCTCTGGCGCTCGGCGCCCGGGTGACGGCGGCGCGACGGCGGCGGCACCTCCCCAGCGCCGTGCCGGGCGTGGACCTGCTCGACACCCTGGAGGAGGTGGTGGCCAGCGCCGACCACCTGGTCCTGGCCCTGCCCGGCACCGACCAGACCCGGAACCTGATCGACGCGGCGGTCCTGGCCAAGGCCAAGCCCACCGCGCACCTGATCAATGTCGGTCGCGGCTCGGTGCTGGATCATCAGGCCCTGGTCGACGCGCTGGGCGCCGACGCCCTGGGCTTCGCCACCCTGGACGTCACCGAGCCCGAGCCCCTGCCCGCCGGCCATCCCCTGTGGACCCACCCGCGCGTACGCCTGACCCCGCACGTCGCCTCCAACCATACCCTGGTGCGCCACGTCTTCCTGGACAAGGTCGGCGACAATCTGGGCCGCTTCGCGCGCGGCGAGGACCTGATCGACCGCGTCGATCCGGCGACCGGCTACTAGGCGCCCTCTCGATCAAGCCAGGTGCGGATAGCCAAGGCTCCGGGCGATGTCGCGCAGGCGAAGCACGGCGCGATAGTGCTCGGCCGGAACCACCTCGAACCCATCCAGCAGCAGGTCGCGGCGGACCTCGGCCAGCGCCGGATCGACCGCGACTTCCTGGAGGACCTCGCGCAGTCCCGCCAACTGGCTCTTGGTCGTCGTCGAACTGGTGATCAGGGGCAGGCCGGGGCTGCGCAGGGTCCAGGTCAGCACGCGCAGTCCGGCGGCGAGCTCCGGCCGCCAGCGCTGCAGATGGGCGAAGGTGACGCAGTCGAGGGCCGCCAGGTCCGCCTCGCCGCGCACCACGGCCTCGGCGCTGGCCAGGTGGGAACCGGTGATGATCACGGACCTGAAGAAGGCCCGCCCCCGGGCCAGCGGCGCCACCTCGGCCCGCAACAGGTTCATGCCGCTGTTGGAGCCCAGATCGTTGACCGCGCAACGCCCGCCCCGCAGTTCCTCCAGGGAACTGGCCGGATCGTCGGCGCGCACGACCACGGCGCTGCGATAGTCGATCCCGTCCCAGCCCCGGGCGCGATAGCGCGGCGTGGCCACCACCTGCACCTGCCGCTCCAGCCGCGCGGCCAGCGGCAGGCCGCAGGTCTGGGCCAGCACCAGGTCCGGGTCGGCCCACAGGACCTCCGGCGGAACGTCGCGGGTCAGATGGTCGGGCGCGTCGAACAGCTTACGGGCCCGCAGCCGCTCGGCGATGGCCGTCCACAGGGCGTCGTTGGCGGCCTGCAGTTCGGGCAGGTCGTACATCGGCAGGGCGGCCTTGCGCCGGACCGGCGTGGTCGCGCGCGCCGGCGCCTTTCGCGCCACGGAAGCCTTGGCGGTCATGCGGCGGCTCCATCGTCGATCGGATAGACGACGCGGTCGTGCGGCCTCAGCAGGAAGCGCCGAAAGATCTCGCCGTAGCCGTCATAGACCAGGCCGCCATTGGCGCTCAGCAGGCGCTCGCGATCGCGCGCATAGAACGCCGGCAGGCTGTGCCAGGGCGCGCCCGGCCGGTCGTGATGCGCGGCGTGCAGGTTGTTGTGCAGGAACAGCAGCCCCAGGATCGGCGCGCGTTCGACCACCGCGACCCGGTGTCGGGGCGTGGGATCGGCCCGGTGCTCGGCGAACGAGCGCAGCAGCGACAGCGCCGCGCCGGGATAGACGAAGCAGAGGCCGTAGAACCACAGCGGCATGCGGCACACCAGCGACAGCCAGGCGATCACCAGCGCCACGGCCAGGCCGTGCACGAGCCACAGCGACCGCCTGCCCGGCTCGCCGTGTGCCACATGCCCCGCCTCGACAACCAGAAATCCGACGATCTCGATCATCGGTCCCAGGACCAGACGTCCCAGCAGGGTGGCCTGCAGCCAGGCGACGGCGCGATGGGCGAAAGACGCCGCGCCGGGCAGGTAGCGGCTCTCCGCGTCATGCGCCGGATCGGTCAGGTGCTCGGTGGCGTGGTGCGCCTGGTGCGAGCGGCGATAGATTTCGAACGGCAGCCACAGCGACAGCGGCGCGAACCCCAGAACGGTGTTGAGCCGCCGCGACCGTGTCGGGTGTCCATGGATGATCTCGTGCTGCAATGAGCCGTGCCAGGCCAGGGTCCATCCGCCGATCAAGGCCAGGAGCGGCCAAGGCAGGCGGTCGTGGAAATAGGTCGATGCGACCCACAGCCCGTAGATCGTCGCCGCCAGTCCGACGGTGGGCCACTCCACTTCCAGGCCGGCCCGTTCGGCGGTCGCGACCTCAACGCTAGACTCCGACAACAGCTGCTTCCGATCCTGATCCGCGCCTGGGCCCTCCCCGCGATCAAGCCGTTCGCCCGGGCTTGGAGCAATTCAGATCAAGTCGGTAGGAATTGAGATAAACTGGCGCCCTGCGACGCTGAATCGCGGAGCGTGGCGCGGCGGCGCATCCTCGGGGTCGTCGGCTTCCACGAATTGGGCGCTCGCGCGCAGGATCACGCGACACGCAATCCAATAACAATCATCGGTAAGGCAGAATTCATCACGCGATCTCACAGACGAGAACAGCGTAGAGAGCACAACCTATTCATTCATTCCGAACGCGAATGAACATCTTGCGTGAAATCCATATGCCATGAGCTCATAAGACGCTGCATGATAACTCGCTTGTTGAAACCTCCGTCTCGTTTAGCTGGAGCCTCCGCCAAACGCGGAAGTCGGGGGTTTTATGATGTCGAACCATGGGGCGGCCGTTGTCGCCAAACGCCAGGCGAGGGCTTCGCGCGCCTTCCTGCTCGCCACGTCGGTCCTGGCCGCAGCGACCTTGAGCGCGCCGGCTTGGGCGGCTGAACCTTCGGTCACCTCTCCCGACACCGACGGCGCGGCCGCGGTCGACGCGGTGATCGTCACCGGCCTGCGCGGCAAGCCGCGCACCGTGGCCGACAGCCCCGCCCCGATCGACGTCATCGGCGGCGAGCAGCTTTCGGACACCGGCAAGGTGACCCTCAAGGAGGCCCTGGCGGTGCTGCTGCCGTCGGTCAACTACGGCACGGTCAACGGCTTCGCCCACAACAACGTCGTGCGTCCGGTCAGCATGCGCGGCCTCGGCGGCGGCTACACCCTGGTGCTGGTCAACGGCAAGCGCCGCCACCCGACCAGCCTGCTGATGAACTCCAACCTCGACACCAGCGGCGCCACGCCCGTGGATCTGGACCAGATCCCGACCTCGGCGATCAGCCGCGTGGAGGTGCTGCGCGACGGCGCGGCGGCCCAGTACGGCTCGGACGCCATCGCCGGGGTCATCAACATCATCCTGAAGTCCGCGCCCGGCGGCCAGGTCTCGGCCGACCTGGGCCAGACCTTCGAGAGCGACGGCGAGAACGCCCACGCCAACGCCGACTGGGGAACCACCTTCAACGAGACCGGCTTCGTCCACGTCGCGATCGAGGCCAAGTACCAGGGCCGCACCGACCGCAACGATCCGGCCACCGGCAGCTTCTACTATCCCCTGGCCGGCGGCGCGCCCGACCCGCGCGAGGCCAATCCCAAGCGCGGAGACTACAACGGCAATCCGGTGGTCCGGGCCGTGACGGCGGCGATCAACCTGCAGACCCCGATCTCGGCCACGACCGACTTCTACACCTTCGCCACGGCCGGCGCCCGCAGCGGCAACGCCCGCCAGACCAAGCGCAGGCCCAACGCCAACACCAACATCATCGAGCTGGCGCCCGACGGCTTCATTCCGCTCTACAAGCTGAAGGAAAACGACTTCGAGGTGACGTCGGGCCTGAAGGGCAAGCTGGGCGAATGGGCCTGGGACCTCTCCTCGGCCCTGGGCCGCAACACCAGCCATTCCAGCGCCGATACGCTGAACCCGTCGCTGGGTCCGGCCAGCCCGACCCACTTCAAGCTCTACGACCTGACCAGCAGCGTCTGGACCACCAACCTCGACTTCGACCGCGCCTACGACATCGGCCTCTCCAGCCCGCTGACCGTGGCCGTCGGCGCCGAGCGCCGGCTGGAAAAGTACGAGGTCGAGGCCGGCGACGCGGCCACCTACGCCAACGGCGGCTATGTCTTCACCTCCGGCCCGCTGGCCGGCAGGCCCGCCCTGATCGGCGTCCAGGGCGTCAACACCGTCGACGCCAGCGACGCGGGAAAGGCCAAGCGCACCAATCTGGCGGCCTATGTCGACCTGGGGATCAACCCGACCACCGCCTGGTATGTCGGCGTCGCGGCCCGGGCCGAGCACTATGACGACAGCACCGGCGACACGGTCAGCGGCAAGCTGACCACGCGCTACGAACTGACCCCGGCCCTGGCCCTGCGCGGCACGATCAGCACCGGCCTGCGCGCGCCCTCGCTGAGCCAGCAGCTCTACGGCCAACGTCGCTATTCGACCCAGACCATCGCCGGGGTGCTCTACCAGTTCCCGACCAAGGTGGTGCGGGTGGACTCGCCCCTGGCCGAGGCCCTGGGCGCCCAGCCGCTGAAACCCGAGAAGGCGCGCAACTACAGCGCGGGCCTGACCTTCACGCCGGGCCATGGTTTCAGCGCCACCCTGGACGCCTACCAGATCGACATCGACGACCGCATCGCCCTGACCAGCACGCTCAGCGGCCCCGGCGTCAATGTGCTGCTGGCCGCAGCGGGCCTGCCGACCGACATCTACGTCCAGTATTTCGCCAATGCCATCGACACCCGCACGCGCGGCGTCGACCTGGTCAGCGAGTATCGCACCAGCCTGGGAGACCTCGGCGAGCTGAAGCTGGGCCTGGGCTTCAACTGGAACAAGACCAAGATCCAGCACATCAAGCCCAACCCTCCGGAGCTGGCCTCGCTGGGCTCGGGCCTGGTGCTTTTCGACCGCGTGCAGCAGGGCACGCTGACGGTCGGCTATCCCAAGACCAAGCTGATCGCCTCGGCCGGCTGGACCAAGGACGCCTGGACCGTCGACCTGCGCGGCACGCGCTACGACAAGGTCACCCAGGTGGCCACCGTGGCCAGCGACGACCGCACCTTCGGCGCCAAGTGGATCACCGACCTGTCGGTCACCTACGCGGTCACCGACAAGCTCGACCTGACGGTCGGGGCCGACAACCTCTTCGACGTCTATCCCGACAAGGTCGGCATCGTCAGCGCCAACGGCGGCGGCGGATATGGGGCGTTCTCGCCGTTCGGCCTGACCGGCGGCTACTACTACACCCGCGTCGGCTATCGGTTCTAAGGGCGGAGACCAGAGATGCGCAGACGTGATCTTCTGAGCCTGGGCGCGGCGGCGGGTCTCGTCGCCTGCGCGCCCAAGGACGGCCGCGTGACCCTGGTGCTGGGCGACCAGCAACGGGGCCAACGCCTGGCCGCCGACGCCTCCAAGGCCTTCGACGGCGCGCCCTACAAGGTGGAATGGGCCAATTTCAGCACCCCTACCCCGCTGTTCGAGGCCGCCAGCTCCGGCGCGGTCGACACCCTGGTGGCCATCGACAACCTGGTGCTGCTGGGGGCGATCCTGGGCCGTCCCTACAAGATCGTCGCGGCCGCGCCGTCGTCTTCGAAGGGCATCGGCATTCTCGTGCCCGCCAAGTCCGACATCCGGTCGGTGGCCCAGCTCAAGGGCCGCAAGATCATCGTCTCCACCGCGCCCGGCGGCACGGCCGACGCGGTGCTCTACGCGGCGATCCGCGAGGCGGGCCTGAAGGACGCCGACATCAAGCCCGGCTACATGCTGCAGCCCGACGCCCTGGCCGCCTTCCAGAACGGCCAGATCGAGGCTTGGGCGACCAACGATCCCAACCTGGCCCGCGCCCAGGCCGAAGGCGCGCGTCTGCTGCGCGACGGCGAAGGTATCAACAACAGCGTCACCTTCTTCGCCGCCTCGGACAAGGCGTTGGCCGATCCCCGGAAACGCGAAGCCCTGCGCGACGCCTTCGGCCGCATCGCCAAGGCCCGCGCCTGGACCAGCGCCCATCTCGAAACCTACGCGACCTACTACGCCGCTCAGACCTCGATGACGCCGGACCTGGCCAGGACCACCCTGGCCCGGCGCGGCGATCAGCCCTTGTCGCCGATCACGCCGCAGGTCATCGCCGCCGCCCAGGCGGTGGCCGACGACTATGCCGCCCGCGGGATCTTCCCCCGGCGCGCCGACGTGACGCCGTTCTTCGAGACCGGCCTCTACGGCTGAGGGGCGAGGCTTGCTCTTCGTACGACCTGCCCGGGCCTGGCGCCCGTGGCGTGGTCTCTTTCGAAGACCACCTGGCCATTGACCCAGACCCGCGTCACGCCGGTGGCCAGGGCGTTGGGATGGGTGACGTCGGAACGATCCGCGACGGTCGCCGCGTCGAACAGGAACAGGTCGGCGAAATTGCCCGGCGTGATCGTCCCGCGCTCGGCGATGCCCAACTGCTCGGCGGTCTGGGCGCTCATCTTGCGCACCGCCTGCTCCAGCGACAGCGTCCCCTTCTCGCGCACATAGACCCGCAGGATCTTGGCGAAGGCCCCGAAGCCGCGCGGGTGCAGTCCGTGCGACATGCCGTCCGAACAGATCACCGAATAATCCCAGGCGATGAACGCGTCGATGTCGGCGCCGGTCATGGCCGTGCCGATCACCGCGTCCACCCGGGCGACCTCGGGGTGGGCCAGGTGGAAGGCTTCCGACTGGCGGGTCAGGGCCAGATAGGTCTCGGCCGGATCGGCATGCCGTTCGGCGGCGATGTCGGCGACGGTCTTGCCCACCAGCGACGGGTCCGGCGCGAACACCGCCAGGCGCAGCCCCTGCGGCGTGGTCAGCTTGGTCAGGGCGAAGCGGGCGGCGGCCAGGTCGTTGAAGTCGCGCTCAGGCAGCAGGACCGCCAGATTGCTCTGCCAGTATTCGTACGGATAGACGTCGGCGGTGATGTCCACGCCCGAGGCGCGGGCCGCGTCCAGCTTGGCCAGCACTTGGTCAGCCTGGCCCCACCGGTCGACGATCGCGATCTTGAGGTGCGAGATCTGCACCGGCAGCCTGGCCTCGCGGCCGATGGCGATGATCTCGTCGATCGCCTCGTCCAGCTTCACGTCCTCGCTGCGCAGGTGGCTGATGTAGCGGCCATGACCCGCCGCCGCCGTCTTGGCCAGGGCCATGACCTCGGCCCTGGTCGCGTAGATGCCGGGGTCGTATTCCAGCCCAGTGGACAGGCCTAGCGAGCCCTCGGCCAGGTCGGCGGCGAGATCGGCCTGCATGCCGGCGATCTGGGCCGGCGTCGCGGGGTGCTTGTAGTCGCTCCCCATGGCCCGCTCGCGCAGCGCGCCGTGGCCGGTATAGGAGGCGACATTGACCGCCAGGGGCGACCTGGCCAGGCCCTCGAAATAGGCCTTCAGCGGAAAGCTGGACTCGCCGTCCTGGCCCACCACGATGGTGGTGACGCCCTGGGCGGTGACGGCGGTCAGGTCGGGCGCCTTGCCGGCCTCGCGGTCGTGGTGGCTGTGGGCGTCGATGAAGCCGGGCGCCAGGACCAGCCCCTTGGCGTCCACCACCGTCTCGCCCGGGAGCGGGGCCAGGGCGCCGACAGCGGCGATCCGGTCGCCGTCGATCCGGACGCCGACCTGGCGGGACGGTTCGCCGGAACCGTCCACCACCCTGGCCCCGACGATCAGGGTGGAGGCCAGGGCCGTGGAGGTCATGAGCAGGGACAGGCCCAGTCCGGCGGCGAAACGGATCAGTGAACGCGACATGGCGCCTCCCGGGATTCGAGCCCGCAGCTTAGCGCCGCCGGACGGCGGTTTTGACCGTTTCCCGCATCCTCGACGGCAGGAACGCCCGGCCGCCGTCGCGATCACGCCCTTACCCCACGCCGGGTTTGCGCTAAGCAGGGCCAGGACCGCAGCAGAGACCCCGCGATGACCAACGACCCGCGCAAGGACATCGACCGCATCGACGTCAAGATCCTGGACCTGCTGCACCGCCAGGGCCGGGTGACGAAGGCGGCCATGGGCGAGGCCGTCGGGCTGTCGGCCTCGCGCTGCTGGGAGCGGATGAAGAAGCTGGAGAAGGCCAGGGTCATTCGCGGCTACCACGCCGAGATCGACCTGGGCCGCCTGGCCAAGCTCTCGACCTTCGTGGTCCAGATCAAACTGACCGACTATTCCTACGCCAAGGCCAAGGCCTTCGAGACCGGCATCACGGCCGAGCCCAACATCGTGGCCTGCCAGGCCGTGCTGGGCGAGGTGGACTATCTGATCACCGTCGCGGCCTTCAGCATCGAGCACTACCAGGCGATCATGGAGCGCCTGCTGGCGACGCTGGAAACCTCGTTCGACTACGTGACCTTCCCCGTGACCAAAAAGCTCAAGGGCGAGGCCGGCGTGGACCTGGTCAAGCTGCTGGCCACCGCCGAGGACGATCAGGACGAGGCGCCGTAGCCGCCCCAGAGGCCCGGTCCGGGCCTCACCCAGGCGTCGCGGTAGCCGAACCCGTGATCGATGTCGGTCACAAGCTGCATGGGGCAGTCCAGGTCCACCACCTCGCAGCCCTGGGCCACCAGCAGGGCCGGCGCGATGCCCAGGGACGTGCCCTCCATGCACCCCACCATCAGGCGCAGGCCCCGCGCCCGGGCGGCGCCCATCAGGGCCAGCCCCTCGGTCAGGCCGCCGCACTTGTCGAGCTTGATGTTGCAGAAGCCGTAGCGGCCGACGATGCGGTCGAGATCCGCGCGGTCGTCGAACGACTCGTCGGCGCACAAGGGCACCGCGCCGCGATAGTCGAACAGTTCGTCATCGGCGCCGACGGGCAGCGGCTGCTCCAGAAGCTCCACGCCCAGGGCGGCCATGCGCGACGCCCGGTCGTTCAGTTGGCCCAGGGTCCAGCCCTGGTTGGCGTCGGCGATCAGCCGGACCTTCGGCGCGGCCTGGCGGATCGCTTCCAGCCGGGCGATGTCCTGGCCGTCGCCCAGCTTGACCTTCAGGGCGGGATAAACAGCGGCCCAGCGCGCGGCCTTGGCGCCCATGGCGGCGGGGGTGTCCATGCCCAGGGTGACGAAGGTCTCGATGGGCTTGGGCGGCGCCAGGCCGGCACGGACGGCGACGGGCACGCCGGTCAGCCTGGTCTCCAGGTCCCACAGCGCGCAGTCCACGGCGTTGCGCGCGCCCCCGGCCGGCAGCCAGTCGGCCAGCGCGGCGCGATCCAGCGCCAGACCCGCCTCCAGGGCGGCCGTCAAAGGCTGAAGTTGCGCCAGCATCGCGCCCGGCGTGTCGGCCCGGTAGTCGACACCGGCCGCCTCTCCTCGCCCGACGACGCCGTCGGCTTCCAGCTCCACCAGCACGACATTGGCCTCGGTATAGACGTGCCGGGCGATGACGAAGGGCTCGATCAGGGCATGGGACAAAGCCCGCGCGGTCAGGCGCATCAGGCGGCGACCGACGCGTCGCCCAGCGGCAGTCCATCGACGATGGCCGCCACGCCCGTGCGGACCGGATCGCAGGCCGGCACGCCTAGCGTCTGCTCGATGTCGCGCAGGCAGGCCATCGCCGCGGCCTCGTTCAGCCTGGAGGTGTTGACGCAGACGCCGGCCAGCCAGACGCAGGGATTGGTCAGGGCCGCCAGCTTCAGGTTCAGCGACGCAGCCTCCGACAGGCCGGGCGTGGGGAAGGCTTCCAACCCGTCCAGCGCCGCCCGGGTCGCGTCGTGGCAAAGCACCAGGGCGTCGGGCTGGCTGCCGTGCAGCAGGCCCAGGGTCACGCCGGCATAGGCGGGGTGGAACAGCGATCCCTGCCCTTCGATCACGTCCCAATGATCGGGCGCGGCGGCCGGGCTCAGTTGCTCGGCGGCGCCGGCCACGAAATCGGAGACGATGGCGTCGATGGGCGCCCCCGATCCGGCGATGAAGATGCCGGTCTGGCCGGTGGCCCGAAAATCGACATCGACGCCGCGCGCCTTCATCTCGGCGGCGATGGCCAGGGCCGCGTACATCTTGCCCACGGCGCAGTCGGTGCCGACGGTCAGCAGCCGCTTGCCGCTCCGCTTCTCGCCCGTCCCCACCACACAGAAGGCCGGGTCGGGCTCGCGCGCCTCGACGAGACGTCGCCCCAGGCGCCGGGCCGTGTCGCGGACTCGGGGCAGGTCGGCCAGGCGCGCGTGCAGGCCCGACACCAGGTCCAGTCCCGCCTCCAGCGCCTCGAGCAGCACGGCCTCCCAGTGGGGCGGGATATAGCCGCCGGCGTTGGCCACGCCGATCAGCAGCGACCGCGCGCCCGCCGCCTTGGCCGCCGCCGGCGTCATGTCCGGCAGCTTCAGATCCGCCTCGCAACCCGGAAGGCGCAGCTGGCCGACACAGGCCTCCGGCCGCCAATGGGCCACGCCCGAGGCGGTCTTGGCGCTGACGCGATCGACGTCGCCCAGGAACATCAGGCAGGGGTAAGGCAGGTCCAAGACAAGGCCTCGCGGAAGAACGGCGGAACGGATCGCAGCTTACGGAGCCTGGCGGCGGCGATGTGGGCGCATTGCCGGGGCCAGACGGTCGGAACCCTCATTCTTCGGCGTCGCCGCGAAGGTTTCCCTCGCCGGGCCGCCGCGCCAGCAGCATCGAGGCCTCGGTCCGGCGCACGCCCGCCAGGCGGCGGATCCGCTCGACCGCTCGCTCCAGCGCCTCGGGCTCGGCCGCCTCGATCACCGCCACCAGGTCGTAGGCTCCGGTGATCTGATGCAGGGCGGTGAGTTCGGCCATGGCCACGAGGTCGGCCTCGACGGCGGCGGCGTCGCGCGGCGCGACCTCCAGCATCAGGTGGGCCCGGGAAGCGGGCGTGGCGACATGGTCGGCCGCGGAGCCCAGGAACCCCAGGCCGCTCGTCTGGACGGCGATCAAAAGCCTCGCTCCCCCGTTTGCACAGGTGGAGTTTATGACGGGACCGACCTCGAAAAATGCCGGGTTCCATGGCCTAGGCGAGAGAAACCCTCGCGAGGCCGACCTCAGCGCAGGATCTTCGTGGCCAGCAGGATCGAGGAGGTGGTGCGCTCGACGCCGTCCAGAGCGCCGATCCGGTCGATCACCGCGTTCAGCTCGCTGACGGTCTCGGCCTCGACCACCGCGATCAGGTCGTACTCGCCGCTGATGGCGTGCAGCGCCGAAAGCTCTGCGATGGCGGCCAGTTCCTCCTCGGTGGCCTTGGCCAGCTTCAGCTGGACCTTGATCATCACCTGGGCGCGGATCAGCCGGCGGTCGTACTGGCTGCCCAGCCGCACCGTGTAGCCCTGGATGACGCCCTCCTCCTCCAGACGGCTGAGGCGAGCGTAGACATTGGCCCGGGACAGGCCCAGGTCCGCCGCCAGCTTGGTGACCGGCTGGCGCGAGTCCTGGCGCAGCATCGACAGCAGCTGACGATCGATATCGGTCAGGCCGTGATCGTCCGACTTCATCGCGCCCTCCCAGTCGCCCCCGCGCCGCCCTATTGCGGCGAAGGCTCGTTCGCGTAGATCGCCGTGCGGGGCGTGGGCAGGGACGACGAGATCGCTCCCCGGTACATGCCCAGATCGTTCATGCCGAACGCCGGCCGCCCCTGGCCGTCGATCGCGATCAGCCCGCCGTCGCCGCCGATCTTGGTAATCGAGGCCATGGTCCCGTCGGCCGCCTGCTGCACGGTCTCGCCCTTCCAGGCGATGCGGTCGCAGACCTGACGGGCGGCGGTCTCGCGGATGAAGTATTCGCCCGAACCGGTGGCCGAGACCGCGCAGACGCCGTCGCGAGCATAGGTGCCGGCGCCGATGATCGGGCTGTCACCCACCCGGCCCCAGCGCTTGCCGGTCATGCCGCCGGTCGAGGTGGCCGCCGCCACATGGCCGGACTGGTCCAGGGCCACCGCGCCGACCGTGCCGAACAGGTGGGTGGGATCGAGCGAGGCGTGGTTGTCCTTGCGCCAGGCCAGCAACTGGTCCCAGCGCTCCTGGGTGAAGAAGTACTTGGGATCGACCTGCTCCAGGCCCTTTTCCTTGGAGAACTGATCGGCGCCCTCGCGGGCCAGCAGCACGTGCGGCGACTTCTCCATCACCGCGCGGGCCAGGCTGACCGGGTTCTTGGTGCGGGTGACGCCCGCCACCGAACCGGCCTTCAGGGTGGCGCCGTCCATGATCGAGGCGTCCAGCTCGTTCTTGCCCTCGGCGGTGAACACCGAGCCCTTGCCCGAATTGAACAGCGGATTGTCTTCCAGCACCCGCACCGTGGCCTCGACGGCGTCCAGGCTGGAGCCGCCGCTCTTCAGCACCTTGGCGCCGGCTTCCAGGGCCGCGTCGAGGCCGGCGCGATAGGCCTTCTCCTTCTCGGGCGTCAGGTCGCCGCGATCCAGCACCCCGGCCCCGCCGTGGATGGCCAGCGACCACTTGGCGTCAGTCGCGTGCGCCGGAGCGGCGGCGACGCTCGCCAAGGCCAGGGCCGAGAAGGTCAGCGCGCGGATCTTCGAAAACGTCATCGGAAACTCTCTGGGCTTACGCGGAGGCTTACTGGGGAATCGAGCGGACGAAGGTCAGCGATCGCTGCGGATCAGGACACCGTCCTTAACCTGGGCCGTCAAGGCGAAGGCGGGCTTGATCACCTGAAAGGTCTTGAAATCCAACGTGCTGTCCGGACCGATGCCGACGATCGGGAAGGACGCATAGTTCAGAGGCTGCCCGGCGACGATGGTGGCGGGCTTGGCCATCGGCCGCACCAGCCAGGCGTGGCCGGGACCGTAGAAGCGGCCGATACCGTCGCCGTCGACGATCATCGCCGTGTCCTCGTCGACGCCCAGGCCGGTGATGGTCGGGTCGTTCTCCTCCTGGGCCAGACGGCCGACGAAGGTGATCAGCCGCCCCTGGCGGTTTCGCTTGTCGAAGTGGGTGTCGGTGATGACCTTCGACAGATACGGCAGATGCAGGAAATCGCGCACCAGGGTCACGCTGGGTCCGGTGGGATCCTTCAGCGCGTCGGGCGAGGTCAGGCTGATCGAGTCCAGGCAGCCATAGACATAGCCGCCCAGCACCGCCAGGCCCGCGCTGGTGCCGCCGATGGGCTTGCCGGCCTTGACGTGGGCGTCCAGCGCCTTGTTCAGGGCCGTGCCCTTCCAGGCGCGCACATAGTTGGACTGGTCGCCGCCGCCGAAGAAGATGCCGTCGGCGTGGGCGATGATCGCCAGCAGCTTGGGATCCTCGCCGGCGTCCTCGTCATGGATGACCAGGGTCTCGACCGACAGCACGCCGCCGACGTCCTTGTAGATCTCGTCCTGCAGTTCGCGGCCGCCGCGGGCCCGCAGCACCACGATGTGGCCGCCGCCCGACTGCTTGACGAACTGGCGGAAGGCCTCCAGCGGCCAGTCGCCGCCGCCCATCAGGGCCAGCAGCGGTCCGGTCTTGCCGGGAGTCGGGGCCTTCACGTCGCCGATGGCGTAGTATTCATACCCTGGACCGGTCGCGTCGGGACCCTGGGCAGGCGCGTCGGCCGCCCACGAAGTCACCGGCGCGATCAAGGCCGCGGCCACCGCGATCGCCGACACCCAACGCAAGGCCATTCCCCATTCCTCCACCAGGTCGACCCTGACCATGCGCGTCCGACCGAAACCAGGGTCGAGCCGTCCACGGAAGGTCTCGACAGCGCGTTTCCAGTCCGGACGCCACCGAAGCAGGCGCCACGCTTCAAAGCTGCACGATGGACACACCTTGTCCAATGTTTTTCACAATCTGCTCTTTTCAGCTTCCAATTCGTACAAAATGCAATCCAACATGGTTCGACCCTGGGAGTACGGACCAGGACGAGGCGCGTTCACGTCGTTGGCCGCGCCCTTCAATGAAGGGGGATTTCGATGAAGACGCATCTGCTTCGCGCCAGCGCCCTGGCCGGCGCGGCGGGCCTGATGATCGCCAGCCAGGCGCTCGCGCAGACCGCTCCGGCTCCGGCCGATCCGACCGACGACACCGCCGCCGTCGAGGCCGTGGTCATCACCGGTTCGCGCATCCCCCGCATCGCCACCGAAGGCCCCGCCCCGGTGACCGTGATCACCAGCGACGCGATCAAGTCGGGCGGCTTCAACAATGTGCCCGACCTCCTGCGCAGCCTGAACCAAAACGGCGGCGAGACCCAGACCCAGCAGTCGTCCAGCGGCGCCGACTGGACGCCCGGCGCCCAGCAGGTCGACCTGCGGGGCCTGGGCCCCAACCACACCCTGGTGCTGGTCAACGGCCGCCGCATCGCCGACTTCCCCCTGCCCTTCAACGGCAAGAGCGCCTTCACCGACACCTCCTCCATTCCCCTGGGCATGATCGATCGGATCGAGGTTCTCAGCGGCAGCGCCTCGGCCGTGTACGGCTCGGACGCCATCTCGGGCGTGGTGAACTTCAATCTGAAGAAGAAGGTCGACGGCACGACGGTCGACGTCACCTTCGGCGGCCTGGAGCACGGCGGCGCGGCCAGCCAGCGCGTCAACGTCGCGACCGGCTTCTCCAAGGGCGATTTCGACTTGGTGATCGGCGGCGAGTTCGTCAATCAGAAGCCCCTCTGGGCCTATGATCGCGACATCCAGGACTCGACCAAGGACGCCCCGACCTCGGGCGCCCGCATCGCCCGCCGCGATTTCCTGCGCATGGACCCCGACGCCGACGAATACGTCGATCCGGGCTCGGCCACCTGCGCATCCCTCAAGAACCTGAACGGCGGCTCGATCGAATACGCCAGCCGTCCGCGCTGGGGCGCCTATGACGACGACCTGGGCGACTACGGCCCCGGCTACTACTGCGGCAGCTACAGCTCGATCGGCTACGGCACGATCATCAGCGAGCGCAAGAGCGCCAACGTCGTGGCCTCGCTGACCTACGCCAAGACCGACACCCTGTCGTTCTTCGCCGACATCTCGGCGGGCTACAGCCGAAACCGCCAGTTCCAGGACGTGCTGTCCTGGGAATACCAGGACGCCAACGGCAGCGAAGACGGCATCTTCTACAACCAGTTCACCGGCGCCCTGGACCTGTGGCACCGCAACTTCACGCCCGAGGAGATGGGCGGCCTGCACAAGGGCTACATCACCAACACCTCGCGCACCTTCAGCATCACCCCGGGCGTCAAGGGCGCGCTGGGCGGCGGCTGGGACTACGAGGCGTTCTACAACTTCAGCCAGTACAAGTCGTCGATCAGTTGGCCCAAGGTGGTCAACTCCAAGGCCACGGCCCTGTTCCTGGGCCCGCAACTGGGCGTGGATCCCGACACCGGCTATCCGATCTTCAACGCCGATCCGGCCCGCCTCTACACCCCGCTGACCACGGCCGAGTACAACTCGATCACCGCCCGCACCACCTACAAGCCGGTGGCCCGCCAGCAGGGCGTGTCGTTCCAGGTCAACAAGGCCGACCTGTTCACCCTGCCCGCCGGCCCGGTCGGCTTCGCCGCCGTCGCCGAATACGGCAAGCAGTCCTACAAGCTGGGCCTGGATCCGCTGGCGACCGAAAACTACTACTACGGCCTGCGCGACGCCGACGGTTCGGGCTCGCGCGACCACTGGGGCGCCGGCTACGAATTCCGCGCTCCGCTCCTGAAAACCCTCGAGCTCTCCACCGCCGGCCGCTACGACGGCTACAAGTACGGCGGCAACACCATCGAGAAGTTCACCTATAACGGCGGGCTGGAGTGGCGACCGGTCAAGTCGCTGCTGGTGCGCGGCGCCTACGGCACGGGCTTCCGCGCCCCCGACCTGCACTACGTGTTCGCCAAGGAAGGCATCAGCCACCCGTCGGGCACCGACTACTATCGCTGCCGCACCGAGGAGCCGGACGAGGATATCGGCGACTGCTCGTACGCCGACGAGGGCCTGGTCAAGGTTCGCCTGGGCAACGCCAAGCTGAAGCCGGAAACCTCCAAGTCGCTGAACTACGGCGTCGTCTGGTCGCCGGTGCGCAACTTCGACATCTCGATCGACTATTTCCGCGTCCAGCTGAACAACGCGGTGCTGGACATGAGCCTGGACAGCGTCCTGCGCCAGGAAGCCGACTGCCGCGTGGGCTCGACCAACTCCGGCAGCCCGGTCGACATCGCCTCGCCCACCTGCGTCGACGCCCTGGCCCGCGTGGTCCGCAACCCGCTGACCGCCGCGATCAATCCGGGCGCCATCTCGACCGTGACGATCAACCCGATCAACGTGGCCACCGAGAAGACCGACGGCATCGACGTGGCGGCCCACTATCGCCTGGTCACCGACGCCCTGGGGATCTTCGACTTCAGCCTGGCGCACACCTGGGTCGACAAGCACACCAGCCGGCAATATCCGGGCGACCCGATCGAGAACCAGCTGGCCTACGACAGCGGCTACGACATCCCGCGCACCAAGAGCAGCGCGGCGATCAACTGGAGCAAGGACGCCCTGCAGATCGGCCTGCACGGCCAGCGGCTGGATCGCCTGCCCAACTACGACGAGGACGGCTGGACCAAGGCCACCTACCTGTTCAACGCCACGGTCCAGTACGACATCAACGACCGCACCCGCGTGAGCCTGGCGATCGACAACCTGCTGGACAAGGGTCCGCCGCGCGACCCGACCTATGCGGGCTATCCGTACTACGACACCTCGTGGTTCGACTCGACGGGCCGCAGCTACTACCTGCAACTGACGCACAAGTTCGGCGGCAGCAGCGGGCTCTAGGACCACAAGGGCGGGGAGCGATCCCCGCCCTTTCCATTTCCATCACCCGGGATTTCGACGATGCGCACACGCGCGCTGCTGGCCCTTTCCCTCGCCCTCTGCGCCGCGACCGCCTTCGCCGAGCCCCAAGCGCGACCGGGGCCCATGCCGCCGGCCCCGCCGATCCCGGCCGCCCGCGACATCGCCTATCCCGGCGTCATCGACCTGCGGCTCGATGTCAGCGACGTCACCCGCAAGGTCTACAGCGTCGTCGAGACCATCCCCGTCAGCCCTGGTCCGCTGGTGCTGTCCCTGCCCAAGTGGATCCCCGGCGAGCATTCGCCCAGCTCCCAGATCGCCCTGATGTCGGGGCTGAAGATCACCGCCAACGGCCAGCGCCTGGCGTGGCGGCGCGATCCGGTCGAGATGACCGCCTTCCATCTGGACATCCCGCCCGGCGTCGAGACCATCGAGGTCACGCTGCGCCAGCCTACCGCCCAGTCCGACGGGCCGGTGCGCATCGCCGTGACGCCCAACCTGCTGATCGTCAAATGGACGGCCGTGGCGCTGTATCCGGCGGGGCACGACGTCGACCGCATCCGCGTGCGGCCGTCCCTGACCGTTCCCGCGGGCTGGCGCGTCGCCACCGCCCTAGACGGCGCGGTCGCCGCCGGCCCCACGACCACCTTCGCCGAGACCGACTTCGAGACCCTGATGGACTCGCCGGTCTATGCCGGCCGCAACCTGCGCGTCTTCGACCTGGACCCCGGCGGCCGACGCCCCGTACGCCTGAACGTCTTCGCCGACGAGACCGCCAGCCTGGCCGCCACCGACGCCCAGATCGAAATCCACCACGAGCTGGTTCGCCAGACCGACAAACTGTTCGGCGGCGCCCGCAACTACGATCACTACGACTTCCTGTTCAGCCTGAACCCGGACGTCGGCTATCTGGGCGCCGAGCACCAGCGGTCCAGCGAGAACGGCTACCATACGGCCGGCTACTTCACCGACTGGGACAAGGCCTTCACCGGTCGCGACATCCTGGCCCACGAATATGTCCACGCCTGGAACGGCAAGCATCGCCGCCCCGCCGACCTGTGGACGCCCGACTACACCACCCCGATGCGCAACAGCCTGCTGTGGGTCTACGAGGGCCTCACCGAATACTGGGGCGACACCCTGGCGACGCGGGCGGGCCTCTACACGCCCGAGCAGATGCGCCAGCGCCTGGCCCTGATCGCCGCCACGGCCCAGGCCACGCCGGGCCGCGACTGGCGTTCGCTGCGCGACACCACCAACGGCTACATCATGAACGCGGCGGGCGGCACGGGCTCGACGGCCTGGATCCGCTCGCTCGACTATTACGAGGAAGGCCAGCTGCTGTGGCTGGACGTCGACACCTTGATCCGCGAGCGCACCAACGAGCAGAAGTCGCTGGACGACTTCGCCAGGGCCTTCTTCGGCGTCGACGACGGCGACACCACCGTGTCGACCTACACCTTCGAGGACGTGGTCGCGGGCCTGAACGCGGTAATGCCTTACGACTGGGCCACCTTCCTGAACGCCCGCCTCGACGCGCACGACAAGGCCCCGCTGGACGGCCTGGCGCGGGGCGGCTGGACCCTGACGTTCGGCGACAAGCCCACCGGCTACTTCACCGCCTATGAAGCCGCCCAGGAGACGCGGCTGTTCACCTTCTCGGTCGGCCTGGACCTGGACGACGAGGGAACGGTGAAGGAGTCGCTGTGGGACGGCCCCGCCTTCACCGCCGGCGTCATCGCGGGCGCGAAGATCGTCTCGGTCGACGGCAAGGCCTATTCGGCCGACGCCCTGGCCTCGGCCATCGCGCGGGCGGCCAAGCCCGGCGCCGGCCCGATCCGCCTCAAGATCAAGGCCGACGGCGTCGTCCGCGCGGTCGACCTGCCCTATCACGGCGGCCCCCGCTATCCGCGCCTGGAAAGGCTGACGGAGGCCAAGGACCGGCTCGGCGCGATCCTGGCGCCGCGATAGCGCGGGCGCTCGCCGATGTTTCTTTGACTATTTTCACCATGAAGCGGAGCCTTGATCCGTCGAGCGCGTTCACTCTCCGAACGGGGAGTAAGCATGACCGACTCGACCTCAACCCAGACCGCTTCCAGCCGAGCCTTCGAGCGCGAGCTCGTCGGCCTGATCCCGCATCTGCGGGCCTTCGGCCGCTCGCTGACCGGCAACGCCAGCCACGGCGACGACCTGGCCCAGGACGCCCTGACCAAGGCCCTGGCCTCGCGGAACTCCTACACGCCGGGCACCAACATGAAGGCCTGGACCTTCATGATCCTGCGCAACGTCTTCTATTCGGAAAAGCGCCGCTCGTGGCGCTCGTGCGAGCTGGATCCCGAGGTCGCCGAACGCACACTGGTGTCCAACTCCAACCCGACCGCCGCCCTGGAGCTGGACGAAATGCGTCGGGCGCTGGACATGCTGCCGGCCGACCAGCGCGAGGCCCTGATCCTGATCGGCGCCGCGGGCATGTCCTACGAGGAAGTGGCCGAGATCACCGGCGCGGCCCTGGGCACCATCAAGAGCCGCGTCAGCCGTGCTCGCGACCGCTTGGCCCTGATCTTCGCCGAAGGCCGGATCGACGAGGACCATCTGCCGGCCCACGACGCCATGGCCGCCATCTTCCGCCGCATCGACGGTTACCGCGAGGCGCGGGCCGCCTAAAGGCCGGTCCGGATCGCAAAAAGAGACGAGGCGGCGCCTAGTGCGCCGCCTTTTCCTTGCGCGGGATCAGGTGCAGCACGCCGACGATCACGCCGCCGACGATCAGCCCCACCACCGCCGAGCAGGCCGCCATGGCCAGCCAGCCGGTCACCGGTCCGATCACCGGCGCGCCGCCGGCCCAGTGCGAGGCGGCCTCCACCCAGTGCGGCACGGGCGTCAGGTGGAAGTGCTCCAGCCCGTGCACGATGATCCCGCCGCCGACCCACAGCATGGCCGCCGTGCCGATCACGGTCAGGGCCTCCATGGTCACCGGCATGGCCTTGACCAGACCCCGGCCGAAGCCGCGCAGGGCGGCGTTCTTGCCCTTGGCCAGGTGCACGCCGATGTCGTCCATCTTCACGATCAGCCCCACCACGCCATAGACGGCGATGGTCAGGGCCACGCCCACCACCGCCAGGGCGGCGGCCTGGATGGCCAGGGGCTGGTCGGCGACGTCGGCCAGGGCGATGGCCATGATCTCGCCCGACAGGATCAGGTCGGTGCGGATCGCCCCGCCTACCTTCTGGGCCTCCAGTTCGGGACCGCTCAGGGCCAGGTCCTCGACCTCCTCGCCGGCCACCTCGTGGTGGGCAAAGGCCTCGATGATCTTCTCGGTGGCCTCGAAGGCCAGATAGGCGCCGCCGCACATCAGGATCGGCGTTACCGCCCAAGGCGCGAAGGCGCTGAGGATCAGGGCGCCGGGCAGCAGGAACAGCAGCTTGTTGCGGAACGAGCCGACCGCGATCTTCCAGACGATCGGCAGCTCGCGCTCGGGCGTGAAGCCCATGGCGTAGCCGGGCGTCACGGCGGTGTCGTCGACCACCACGCCCACGGCCTTGGTGCCCGCCTTGCCGGCCGCCCCGGCCACGTCGTCCAGGGAGGCGGCGGCCAGCTTGGTGATGCCGGCGATGTCGTCGAGCAGGGCGGCGAGGCCGGAGGGCATGGTCGGATTCTCTTAAGCGAAGGATCGAGCCTAGGCGAATAGCCACGCCACTCGCCCAGGTCGAGCCCTAAACCCGCCGAAGGCCTGTCCGATCAGGCTTTCGGATGGGCCAGGCCCAAGGCTTCGCTCGGGCCTTCCTCGTCGTCCTCGGGGGTGACGATCTCGGCGGGCTCCTCCTGCCGCGCCAAGTCGCGGGCGCCGACGCCCCCGCCCTGCTGGATGTTGCGGTTGGCCTCGACGGTCGAGGGATCGTAGGTGTCGTCGGCTTCGTCGCCGTTGGTGACGTCGGGGGTGGGCATGGGCGTTCTCCAGATCCGCTCCAAAGCCAACGACGAGCCGGGCTCGGACGTTCCCCTCAGATTCCCTGCGACGGTCGTCAGAATAAAATCAGCCCCTGTGGCAGTTGCGATCGCATCGTGACGCTCCAGATAAACGGCACGCCGGCACGTTGCCGGCCGATCCATTTCAGGGACACCCCCATGCCCAATCTGTTCGACCCGCTTCGCCTCGGCGACATCGAGCTTCCCAACCGCGTCGTCATGGCGCCGCTGACCCGGCTGCGGGCCGGCCCGACCCAGATCCCCAACGCCCTGATGGCCGACTACTACGCCCAGCGCGCCTCGGCGGGCCTGCTGATCACCGAAGGCGTGCCGGTCGTTCCGCAAGGCGTCGGCTATCAAGGCGTGCCCGGCATCTGGTCGCAGGAGCAGGTCGAGGGCTGGAAGCAGGTCACCCAGGCCGTGCACGACAAGGGCGGCCGCATCTTCATCCAGCTGTGGCACGTGGGCCGGGTCTCCGACCCGTCGTTCCACGGCGGCGAAGCCCCGGTCGGCCCCAGCGCCATCGCGGCCAAGGGCCATGTCAGCCTGCTGCGCCCCGAGCGCGACTACCCCACCCCGCGCGCCCTGAGCACCGAGGAAGTGGCCGGCGTGGTCGAGGCCTTCCGCAAGGGCGCCGAGAACGCGAAGGCCGCCGGCTTCGACGGCGTCGAGATCCACGGCGCCAATGGCTATCTGCTGGACCAGTTCCTGCAGGACGGCTCCAACCAGCGCACCGACAAGTACGGCGGCCCGATCGAGAACCGCGCCCGCCTGCTGCTGGACGTCGCCGACGCGGTGTCGTCGGTGTTCGGCCCCGGCCGGGTGGGCGTGCACCTGGCGCCGCGCGCCGACAGCCACTCGATGGGCGACAGCGACCTGGCCGCCACCTTCGGCCATGTGGCCACCGAACTGGGCAAGCGGAAGATCGCCTTCCTGATGGCCCGTGAATACGAAGGCGCCGACAGCCTGGGCGTCGACCTGAAGCAGGCGTTCGGCGGCGTCTATATCGCCAACGAGAAGTTCACGCTGGACACCGCCCAAGCCGCCCTGAACGCGGGCAAGTTCGACGCGATCGGTTTCGGCAAGGCCTACATCGCCAATCCGGACCTGGTGGAACGCCTGCGAGTCGGCGGGCCGCTGAACGACCCGGATCCGTCGACCTTCTACGGCGGCGACGGTCGCGGCTACACCGACTATCCCACGTTGAAGACGCCTGTCGCGGCGGCGGTTGAGTAACCTCTAGTCGCGTCCGGAACGGGATTTCCCGTCGAGTCTGTATCCGCTGTGTGATTTGCCGCGTTGGCTCTTCACCACGCGCCGCACAGCGGATACAGGCTTAACCATGAGCGATACCAACGATCACTGGAAGATGGCCCTGCAACGCGGCGCGGCCGCCCTGGCCTTCCGGATCACCAGCCCTCCCAACGCCGCCAAGCCGACGATGGTGGCCGAACCCGCGCCCCAGAAGCGCGCCCTGCCCGTGATCGTCTATCACGCGGTGGCCGCCTGCGCCCTGGTCGACGGCTGGGTGGCGACGGGCGAAGGCGATGTCCTGATCGACCGCCCCGCCGTGCTGACGCGTCAGAAGCTGCTGAACGCCAAGGCCGCCGAACCGCCGGGCAGCCTGCAGTCGCCGTTCTCGACCGGCTACGCCGCCGACTACCGGTTGGAACTGGCCCGCCTGGCCTGGCTGGCGATCATCGACGATCCCCCGGCGCGACTGGAAGCCCTGGCGGCCCAGTACAAGCCGCCGGAACAGCGCATCAAGCTGGTTTAGGGTCTACCAGACGCCGACATTGGGCATCGACGCCCACGGCTCGGCGGGCTCCAGATTGCCCGCCTGAAGCAGCTCCACCGAGATGTTGTCGGGCGAGCGGATGAAGGCCATGTGGCCGTCGCGCGGCGGGCGGTTGATCGTCACCCCCATGTCCATCAGCCGCTGGCAGGTCGCGTAGATGTCGTCGACCTGGTAGGCCAGGTGACCGAAATTGCGGCCGCCCTGATAGTCCTCGGGATCCCAGTTGTAGGTCAGCTCGACCAGCGGGGCCTTGCGCTCCTTGGCCAGCTCCGCATCCTCGGGCGCGGCCAGGAAGACCAGGGTGAAGCGGCCCTTCTCGTTCTCCATCCGGTACATCTCGGCCAGGCCCAGCCCGTCGCAATAGAACCGCAGCGAGGCGTCGAGATCCTTCACGCGGACCATGGTGTGCAGATAGCGCATGGGCGGGTTCCTGAGCGCGGAGAGACTTGAGACGGGCGCAGGATACCGCGACGGTCGGCCGCCCCGCACCCCATATTGTCGCGCGACGGCGCCTGGACGGCGCCGGACGGACCTATTTCGCCAGGCGGGCGTCGCCCTGCAGGGCGCGCTGGGCCCGCTCGACGGCGTCGATCAGGGCGCCCAGGGCCAGCCCTTCGGGGCTGTCGGCGCGGTAGATCTCGCGCAGGGCCGGCACCTGGTCCTTGCAGGCGGCCATGGCGTCCAGGGCCCGATCGATCTTCCGCGTCAGCATGACAATAACCGCTATTGATGTTCTACATTCGTTCTACAATGGCGGTTTTCGGATATCAATCGACGACCGCCCCCGCTTCCACAGGTTTCCCCCGAGTCTGTCGTCGCCACAACGCCGCGTATTCGCCGCCGGCCTCCAAAAGCGCCGCATGGGGACCACGCTCCACAACCTTTCCACGGCGCAGCACCACGATCTCGTCGGCGTCGGCGATGGTCGACAGGCGGTGGGCCACCACCAGGGTGGTGCGGCCGGCCCGGGCCTTGCGCAGGGTGGCCTGGATGGCGGCCTCGGTGCGGCTGTCCAGGGCGCTGGTCGCCTCGTCCAGGATCAGCACCCGGGGATCGGCCAGCAGGGCCCGGGCGATGCCCACGCGCTGGCGTTCGCCGCCCGACAGCTTCAGCCCGCGCTCGCCCACCTTGGTGGCCATGCCTTCCGGCAGGTTGCGGATGAACTCGCCCAGCTCGGCCGCCTCGGCCGCGGCCCAGACCTCGGCCTCCGAAGCCTCGGGGCGGGCGAAGGCGATGTTGGCCATCACCGTGTCGTTGAACAGGGCTACGTCCTGGGGCACCAGGGCCACGGCCCGGCGCAGCGAGGCCTGCTTCAGCGCCTTCAGGTCATGGCCGTCCAGAGTCACCCTGCCCTCCTGCGGATCGATCATCCGCAGGGCCAGGCGCACCAGGGTGGTCTTGCCCGCGCCGGAGGGACCGACGATGGCCACGGTCGTTCCCGGCGCGACCGTGAAGTCGACGTCCTGCAGACCTTCAGACCGCGCGCCGTGACGGAACGAGACGGCCTCGAAGCTCACCGCCCCGCCGCGCCGGTCGGCCGGCGGCGGCAGGTCGATGGCGTCCGGCGCGTCGGCCACGTCGGGCTGGGCGCGGCGCAGGTCGAGCATGGCCTCCATGTCGATGAACGACTGGCGGATCTCGCGATAGGCGAAGCCCAGGATGTTCAAGGGGCCGTAGAGGTTGACCAGGATCAGCACGGCGGCGGTGACGTCGCCGGGCCCGATGCGGCCGTCGGCGGCCTCGACGCCGGCGAGGATGGCCATGACGCCCAGGCCCAGGCTCATCACCGCCGACTGCACGGTGTTGAGCAAGGTCAGCGAGTTGGTGGCCTTGATATTGGCCGCGCCATAGACCGCTAGGGCCGTCTCGTAGCCGCCCACCGCCCGATCCTCGGCCCCGAAGGCCTTGACCGTCTCGTAGTTCAGCAGGGCGTCCACCG
Organism: Caulobacter sp. GW821-FHT09B08; assembly: GCF_059418225.1. Taxonomy (NCBI): domain Bacteria; kingdom Pseudomonadati; phylum Pseudomonadota; class Alphaproteobacteria; order Caulobacterales; family Caulobacteraceae; genus Caulobacter; species Caulobacter sp. GW821-FHT09B08. The sequence continues at coordinate 259,389 of NZ_JBWKPL010000006.1, forward strand.
CCCGGCCCGCCGCCTCGGCGTCGGCCTCGTTCAGCACGCGCCGATGGCCGATCCGCCAGTCGGAGATGGTGAAGGTCACGACGCCATAGATCACCACCGTGACGACGGCCGTCAGGGCGAAGCGCCAGTCATAGGCCTTGGCCAGCACGACCGCCGCCATCACCAGCTCGACGGCCGTGGGGGCGATGTTGAACACCAGGCCGCGCAGCAGGAAGTCCATCGACCGCGCGCCGCGATCGATCACCCGCGACAGCGAGCCGGTGCGCTTGGTCTGGTGGAAGTCGATCGACAGCGACAGGGCGTGGGCGAAGGTCTCGACCGCCGCGCGGGTCTGGGCCGCCTGGGCCACCGGGGTGAACACCGCGTCGCGGGCCTGGGGCGCGACGGCGGCGATGAAGCGGATGAAGGCCCAGCCGCCGGCCAGGGCGGCGAAGGTCAGGCCCACCTGAACGCCGGCGCTCTGGCCCGCGCTCAGGGCGTTGACGGCCTTGCCCAGCAGCAGCGGCGCGATCACGCCCAGGAACTTGCCCACGAAGGTGAAAACCAGGGCGAGGGTCAGGCGCCAGCGCAGGCCCGGCGCCTTGGAGCGCATGACCAGGTGAAAGAGGTCGGCCAGGGCCTTCCAGCCGTTGGGCTTGACCTCGGGCGCCGCCACCGCCCCGGCCACGGCGCCGGTTCGCGGAGCCATGCCCCTCATCGGCCGCCTTCCAGCAGCTGGGTGGTCTGCACGCCGCCGCCCGGCGTCATCCAGTCGACCCGCCAGCCCACCGGCGTCGGGGTCGGGCGCACGGGACCGGCCGTCGGCGGCTGCGGGGCGCTGACCTCGACCACGATCTGCTGTTCGCCGCCCTCCCCGGCCACCTGGATGGTGCGGGCGCCGGCCTCCAGGGCCTGGCTGAGCGAGATGGTGAAGCGGCCGTCGTCGTCGACCTTGCCTTCGCCGCGCGTCACCCGGTCGACGCGCACGCCCAGGCCCGCGCCCGGCGTGCCGACGCCCGAGATCACCGCCCCGCCGCTGCGGTCATAGTCGATGGCCAGGATGCGGGGCGACGGCGAGGCCTGGCCCAGCACGTGGGCGCCGGCCCCCGCGCGCAGCAGCACCGCATGGGCCGACGGGGTGACCATGATGTAGCCCTGGGCCTGCACGGTCCGGTTCTCCAGCGTCATCGACAGGCCGTACAGCCGGGGCTCGGCCGCCAAGGGCGCCACCAGACGCCAGCGCCCGGCCTCGTCGGCCTTGCCCACCAGGGCCTCGCCCGTGGGCGAACCCAGCCGTATGCTGGTCAGCGGTTCGGCCTCGCCCGAAAGGACGACGGTCGCGTCCTGGCGAACCGCGGAGACCAGGTGCGGCGGCTTCAGATAGCCGGCGTGAGGCGAGGCCTGTTCGGACTTGGCCACGCCGGAATCGTCCCGCCAGCCCTTCTCGCCGCGCCCGCAGGCGCCCGTCGACAGCACGGCGACCGCCGCCATCGCCCAGGCCGACTTGAAACCGATCTCGCGAATCCTGATCATGGCTTTCCCGATGGCCGCCGACACCCGGCCGGCCTTCTTCCTGAGTGCTCACGTGCGGCGCGCCGGCCTTGCCCACAAGGACCGGCCCGCCGAATATTTCCTGGAGTGGACGACGATGCCCGACCTGTCCAGCGGCCAAGCCTCGGCGGAGGCCGCTTCCTTGAAGTCGGTCTGCGTCTATTGCGGCTCGTCGAACGCCGCGCCCGCCGCCTTCCTGGAGGCCGCCTACGAGATCGGCGCCGACTTCGCCAAGGCGGGGCTGAAGCTGGTCTATGGCGGGGGCGGCGTCGGGCTGATGGGCGCGGCGGCGCGCGGGGCGCACGAGGCCGGCGGCCAGGTGCTGGGCATCATCCCCGAGTTCCTGCGCGGCCGCGAGCAGCCGTTCGACGACGTCGAGACCGTGGTCGTTACCTCGATGCACGAACGCAAGATGATGATGTTCGAGCGCTCGGACGCCTTCGTGGTGCTGCCGGGCGGCATCGGCACCCTGGAGGAGATCATCGAGCTCCTGTCCTGGCGCCGGCTGGACCTGCACCGCAAGCCGATCGTCTTCCACAATCCGGACGGCTTCTGGGACCCGCTGTTCGCCCTGCTGCGCCACACCATCGACCAGGGCCTGACCCCGCCCGCCCTGGCAGACACCTGGCGCGTGGCCGAAAAGGCCAGCGACATAACGCCTGCCCTACTGGCCTGGGGCGCGGAAAACGTGCAAACAGATGTTTTAGCGCCGCTTCGTCAGTTGACTTAGTTGCGTAAAGAAACGAACTTTGCGTTGGGCCAACCTCCCGTTGTCGGCCCGGGGATATAGGAAACAATCATGCGTATCTTCATCGCCGCGCTGGTCGCGGCTTCCGCCATGTCGTCCGCCGCTCTGGCCGCCGAAGGCGCTGTTCTGAAGCTGAAGGCTCCCAGCAAGCTTCCGACCCTGATCCAGGACGGCGCCATGTGGCGCTGCAACGGCGACGTCTGCGCCGCCCCCCAGGTCAAGTCGCTGCCGGTCGGCCGCGCGTGCCGCAAGGTCGCCGCCGAGCTGGGCGCCGTGGCCACCTTCAACTATCGCGGCGAAGAACTGGACGCGGCCGGCATCGCCGACTGCAACACCGCCGCCAAGCCCTGATCCACCGCGTTTCCGCACGCCGTGTCGAAGCGACACGGCGTGCGTCCTGGTCTTGAGCCCGCAGCCCTGGGGCGCCCCGCCAGTCCGGCGCGTCGATTTATCCGCGCCGCTTCCCAAGACATGATAGGACTACCGGCAAGGCGCTCAGACGCGCCATCGGCTCGTGCGCCCAGGCGTAACGGCCCGCCACGCGCCAGACATACGGGCGCTCCGCTCCGACCCTGAAAAAACGACGCCGACCGGTGAGTTTTCGCCGGATGCAATACGCACCGCCGGGCCAGCGCCCGCGCGCGATCGCTTGCGTCCCGATCCTCGCCCCGCGTCTCGCCTCCGAAAAGGAAAAGCCATGTCCAAAGGCAGTCGCGAAATCCGCAAACCCAAGACCGTCAAGCCCAAGGTGATCGCCGCCGCCGCGCCGGTTCTGCAGGCCACCCTGGCGCCGCGCAAGAAGTAGGCCCGTCGACGCCCGAGCGGCGTCCGGACCCCGGCGCGCGTCGCGGGCCGCCTCCCCCTCAGACCATACTTGGCGCGCCTTAGCCGCCATTCAGGAGCGTCAGCTTGATCGCCTATTTCGTCCTGGTTCACCGCTATCCCGAGCAATTCAAGCGCCTGTTCAAGGCCATCCACGACCCCGACAACCACTACCTCGTCCATGTCGACAAGAATTCCGGCCCGGCCCTGGAGGCCGATATCCGCGGCTTCCTGGCGGCGTATCCCAACGCCGACGTTCTGGAGAGCAAGAAGGCTCTGTGGGGCGGCTACAGCCTGGTCGACGCCGAACTGCGCGGCATGGCCAAGCTGCTGGAGATGGGCAAGGACTGGACCCACTTCATCAATCTCAGCGGCCAGGACTTCCCGCTGATGACCCAGAAGCGGATCAAGGCCTTCCTGACCCGCAACAAGGGCCAGGAGTTCATCCGAGTGCTGGACCAGGCTGTCATCCGCCCCGACACCATGGGACGGGTGCTGCGATATGTGGAGGAACTGGGCGGTCGCATCACCGACACCCTGGCCACCCGCCTCTTCCTGGACGGGGCCACGCCCTATATCGGCACCCAGTGGAAGATCGTCAGCCGCGCCTTCTGCGACTTCGTCTGCCACGACCCGTCGGTCGAGCGCTACAAGGCGTTCTACCGCAACACCTTCATCGCCGACGAGGGCTTCTTCCAGACCGTGATCATGAACACCACCGCCCATGGCGAGGTGATCAATGACGACAAGCGGATGATCGACTGGATTCCGGACGGCGACATCAAGCTGCGCCCTCGCACCTTCACGGCTGTCGACGCCGTGTCGCTGACGACCAGTCAGGATCTGTTCGCCCGCAAGTTCGACGCCGAGGTCGACGGCGAGATCCTCGACATTCTCGAGGCGCACCTCCGCACCCAGGACGTGGCCAATGCCGAGGAGGCCTCCGACCGGACGCCGGCCCGAGCCCTCGACGAACTGCTGATCGCCTAGGACAAGCTTGGCGGACGGGGCATGCCCCGTCCGCCACTCGCTTACTTCCTCGAATCCTTCGACGGGCGCGGAGCCGGCTTAGGCGCGGGCCTTCCCCCGACCAGCATGCCGCCCATCAGGGCGAAGGACAGCATGGCGTGGTTCATCTTCGATACGTTCATTGGCGGCGTCTCCTTGACCAGCCAGGGGCCGCCGAGACGACCCCACTTGTTACGTGGCGACGGTCCGGGACGGACCCCCGCTCAGCCAGAAAGAGACGCGCGCGGCTTACAGGGACTCCCACCCTCCTAGTCGTCAGCGCGTCGAGGGAAATCATGCTCCCGCTTGCGTGGATTTCAAGAAAAATAATCCGAACCCTGACGAATTCCGTCTACGGACGAATGCCGATCCGGGGCTGCTTTTCCCAAGCGGAGCAACGGTTCGCGCACGGAACGCCGCAGGGATCGTCAGTGAACCGTCGGACTTTCCGACGGGACCGGAGCCTCGGGCTTGCCGGCCGCGCCGATGATGGCGGCGGCGGCGCGCAGCATGGCCCCGTCGATCCGGCCGGTCTCGCAGCCGACCAGCTCGGCGGCCATCTCCGGCAGGTCGGCGCATAGCCGCAGCTGGCCCGCGATCCGTTGCAGCACAAGGCTTTCCTCGAGATCGGGATCGTTGGCGACCACCCCGACCACCAGTGAAAGCGCCACCTCCAGGCGGTCGGCCCGGGCCTTGGCCTCACGCGCCTGGTCCAGCAGGAGGCGCCCGCTGGCGTCCATGGCCGCCAGGGTTTCGGTGGTCGTCGGGGCTGGGCTGTCGAGGCGAAGATCGGTCACGGCGGAAATCCAACAGGTTGCTCTGCCAGATTGAACGGGACCCCGCCGTGAAACGGGGCGGACAAAACGCATGGGCCCAAGAAAAAGCCGCCCGCGACGGCGTGTCGCGGGCGGCTCGGTCTTCTATCGACGGTTGTCCGTAGGCGGTATCAGGCCGCCTTGCCGCCCACTTGGCCGAAAGAGAGCCCCTCGTAGCGCTTCAGGTGGTGGTCGACCGAGCCGAACAGGCCTTCGATCAGAGTCGCGCGCTTGAAGTAGTGGCCGATGGCCAGCTCGTCGGTCATGCCCATGCCGCCGTGGATCTGGATGGCGTTCTGGCCCACGAACTTGCAGGCCCGGCCGATGCGGACCTTGGCGGCCGAAACGGCCTTGGCGCGCTCGGCGTCGCTGTCGGACAGCTTGATGGTGGCCATGTAGGTCATGGACACGGCCTGCTCCAGCTCGATGAACATGTCGACCATCCGGTGCTGCAGCACCTGGAAGTTGGAGATGGCCGTGCCGAACTGCTTGCGCTGCTTGGCGTAGTCCAGGGTGCCTTCGTGCAGCTTGCGCAGCACGCCCACGGCCTCGGCGCCGACGGCGGCCGTGGCCTCGTCGATCACCTTGTTGACCAGGAGCAGACCACCGCCCTCCTCGCCGATCAGGGCGTCGGCCGGGATCGAGACGTTCTCGAAATAGACTTCCGAGGCGCGGTTGCCGTCCACCGTAGGATAGTCGCGGGTGACGATGCCCGGCAGGGTCTTGTCGACCAGGAACACCGAGACGCCGCCCGTGTCGCGCTGGGCGCCGCCGGTGCGGGCGGTGACCACCAGGTGCGTGGCGAACGGCGCGCCCACCACCACGGCCTTGTGGCCGTTCAGCACATAGCCCGAGCCGTCCTTCTTGGCGGTGGTCTTCAGGTCCTGCCAGGTGTAGCGGCCCTGCGGCTCGCCATAGGCGAAGGCGATGGTGGTCGTGCCCGCCACGATGCCCTCGATCACCGAGGCCGCGCCGGCATAGCCCGAATGCTTCATGAAGCCGCCGCCGATCACCACGGTGCCCAGATAGGGCTCGATGACGAGCGCCTTACCGAACTCCTCCATGATGATCATGTTGTCGATGGCGCCGCCGCCCAGGCCGCCCAGCTCCTCGCTGAACGAGGCCCCCAGGATGCCCAGCTCCTCGGCGAAGGCCTGCCAGTAGTCGGCCCGCCAGCCGCTCTCGGAGTCGACGATCTTGCGGCGCGTCTCGAAGTCGTACTTGTCCTGCAGGAAGCTCGCGACCGTGTCGCGGACCATCGACTGCTCTTCGGTGAAGTTGAAATCCATCCCAGGTTTCCCGTCTTTGTCTCGCCCCGGGCGGCTCGGCCGGCTTCGGGGTTGCGGTGTTCGTGTCGGAAGTCGCGGCGAGCGGCCCGGCCGCCCGCCGTCGAGGCGCTAGAGGCCCAGCACCATCTTGGCGATGATGTTGCGCTGGATCTCGTTGGAGCCGCCATAGATCGACGTCTTGCGGACGTTGAAATAGGTCGGGGCGGCGCGGTGGGCGAAATCGGGGCCGATCGGATGGGCGTTATCGCCATCCTTGGGGAAGCCGCGGAAGTACGGCGCGCCGTAGTGGCCGGCCGCCTCCAGCACCAGCTCGGTGATGCGCTGCTGGATCTCGGTGCCCTTGATCTTCAGGACCGAGGACTCAGGCCCCGGCCCCTTGCCGGCCGCCTCGCCCGCCAGGGTGCGCAGCTCGGTGTATTCCAGGGCCGTCAGGTCGATCTCCAGGTCGGCGACCTTGCGCTTGAAGTCCGGGTCGGTCAGCAGCGGCTGGCCGTCGTCGCCCAGTTCGGTCGAGGCGATCTGGCGGATGCGCTCGATGCCGCGCTTGGAGCGCGCCACGCCGGCGATGCCGCTACGCTCGTGGGCCAGCAGGAACTTGGCGCAGGTCCAGCCCTTGTTCTCCTCGTAGATGCGGTTCTCGACCGGCACCTTGACGTTCTCGAGCCAGACCTCGTTGACCTCGTGCTCGCCGCCCAGGGTGATGATCGGACGCACCGTCACGCCCGGCGATTTCATGTCGATCAGCAGGAACGAGATGCCTTCCTGGATCTTGGCGGCCGGGTCGGTGCGGACCAGGCAGAAGATCCAGTCGCCGTGCTGGGCCAGGGTGGTCCAGGTCTTCTGGCCGTTGACCAGGTAGTATTCCTTGCCGTCGTCGCCGGTGAAGCGCTCAGCCTTGGTCTTCAGGCTGGCCAGGTCCGAGCCCGCGCCCGGTTCCGAATAGCCCTGCGACCACCAGATGTCGCCCGACAGGGTCGGCGGCAGGAAGCGTTCCTTCTGCTCGGGGGTGCCGAAGGTGTAGATCACCGGCCCGACCATGTTGATGCCGAACGGCAGGATCGGCACGCAGTCGGCGCGGGCGGTCTCTTCCGACCAGATGTAGCGCTGCACCGAGGTCCAGCCCGGGCCGCCGTATTTCTCCGGCCAGGCCGGCGCCACCCAGCCCTTCTTGGCCAGAGTGCGGTGCCAGGACAGGAAGTCCTCCTTCGCCATCTCCTCGCCCTCTTCCTGCTTCTCGCGCAGGCCCTCGGGGTAGTTTTCGGCGATGAAGGCCCGGACCTCGTCGCGGAAGGCGACGTCTTCGGGCGAGAAATCGAGGTTCATGGCGGGCTCCCGGAAATCGGCCCTCTTGAGGGGCCGTCTTTGACTTTCGGGAGTCACCTTAGGGCTCGAACGAGCGTTTGGAAAGATGACCTTAGCGTCAACGTAAACAATGATCAGTTTGAGGTCGGGAAGGCCTCAGCGCACCTCGCAGGCCAGCCGCACCAGGGCCAGGGCGGTGACGCCGCCGACGCCCTCTTCCTCGGCGATATCGAGGCTGACGAGCGGCCGCTTGCCCAGCGCCTCCAGCAGGCGGGCATGGCCCTTGAGGGTCCCGACATGGCCCGCCTGGCAGTGGGCGATCAAGGCCGGATCCAGGGCATGCAGCACGGCGGCGGCGGCGCAGGCGGCGTAGCCGTCCAGCAGCACGGGCACCTTCTGGACCCGCGCGGCCAGGATCGCACCCACCAGGGCGGCGGTCTCGCGCCCGCCCAGTTGGCGCAGCACTTCCAGCGGATCGGAGAGATCGGCCTCGGCGCCGGCGCGGGCCACGGCGGCGGCGACCGGGCCGGGCGCGTCGCTCCAATCGCTCGCTTCGCCGCCCAGCAGGGCCAGGGCGACGGCGCCGGCCGCGCGCTCGGTCTCGGCGGCGATCACGCCGGGGATCAGAAGGTCGGGCTGCTTGGCCAGGGCCTCCATGCCGAAGGCCATGGTGGCGGCGCATTCCTTCTCGCTCATCGCGGCCTTGTCGACGGCGTCGGGCGTCGGGCGGTCGATGGCCAGGTCGAAGGCCTCCAGCCCCGCGCCCTGGACGCCGGCGATGCGGCAGACATTGGCGCCACCGGCCGCCACGGCCTCCAGGCGCTCGCGGGCATAGCCGCGCGGCCCCACGCCCTGGCGCGCCCCGGCGTACAGCGCCACGACCGGCCGCAGCACGGCGGGCGGCGTCTTGCCGGTCCAGGCGGTCAGCCACGCCGAGATCTCGGCCAGGCGGTCGGCGCCCTCGAAAGCCACGGCGGGAGCGGCCGGCGCGTCGGCGGCCAGCTTGCGGATGTCGTCGAAAGGAGAAACGGTCATGGGGCGCGGACTTAAGCCAGCGCGAGCCCGATGCAAAGGGCGCCCCTTGCACCCATCGCGACCAAGGACGAGATTTGGCGCATGACGCCAGACTCAGCGCCCCCGCCCTCGCGCCCGCCTCGCCCCATCGTCACGCCCTGTGTGAAGGTCTGCGCGGTGGACGGCGCCAGCGGGTTCTGCATGGGCTGCCGACGCACGCTGCCGGAGATCGCCGGCTGGGCGCGCTATACCGACGAAGAAAGGGCGGCCATCATGGCCGCCCTGCCTCATCGTCCGGATCCCCTGGCCAGCCTGATGGCCGGCGCGAACGGACCGTCCGCCTAGGCGGACGTCCGGACGCGAACTCAGTTCGACGCGTTGGCGGCCGAGCCGGTCGGCGCGGCGCTGAGGTAGGCCGAGCAGACGCCCGAGCGTTCCGCCAGCAGCTTGTCCTTCTTGGCGCCCTGGGCCTTATCGCCTTCCTTCTGGGCGGCCGAGATCTTGTTGCCGGCCGAGACGCGGACCGGCAGTTCGCGCGTGCCCATTTCCTGCTTCAGGAACGCGTCGATATTGGCGGTGTCGACCTTGCCGAGACCTTCCGAGGCGGCCAGGCCGCGGCAGCGGGCGGCTTGCAGATATTCCAGGTTGGTGGCGTCGGCGTGAGCCGCGCCCGCCAGGGCGGACATGGCGATAGCAGTGGCGATAACGATCGTCTTCATGGCGGCGTTTCCCTCGATAAGCCTCACTCAATGATGTCGGTATGCCGGAAACAGCAGCCGATCTTAAGTTAAATCGAAGTCATTTTGCACATTACATAGAAGTAACATTGGTATTCGTAAGTATTACAGTTTTTTAATTTTGCGTTTAGTTATTCACACGTTAACTGTAATCGCTTGAAATCCGCCCTATTCACGGGTTGAAAACCCATTCGCGGCTAGTCTCCCCGCAACGGTCGTAGAAACGGCCAGCAAGCCAGTATGGCGGGGTGACTTCGATGCTCAAGTTCGCGACCATCGCGATCGTAGGCGCGCTCTCGGCGGTGGGGGCGGCGAAAGCCGTCGTATCGCTGGACGACCTGCGCCAGCCGGACCTGCGCGGCCCGGCCCCCGTGGCCGCCTCGACCGACGACGGCGCCGCCCAGATCGTCAAGGGCGCTGACGGCCATTTCTGGGCCGAGGCCAAGGTCGACGGCCGCGCCGTCCGCTTCCTGATCGACACCGGCGCCACCGCCGTGGCCCTCAGCCAGACCGACGCCAAGCGCCTGGGCATCGACACCAAGGGCCTGGACTACAGCTACAAGGTCACGACCGCCTCGGGCCAGACGCGCGCCGCCGCGGTCAAGCTGGCCAGCGTCGCGGTGGCCGGCGCCAAGGTGGCCGACGTCGACGCCCTGGTCATCGAGGACGGCCTGGAGACCTCGCTGCTGGGCATGAGCTATCTGGGCCGGCTGTCCAGCTTCCAGGCCACGCCTCGCGCCCTGATCCTACGCTCCTAAAAGCGGTAGTTCAGCCCGACCTGGACGATCGGGAAGTACTTGAAGCCCTTGGCGTCGTCGCGGACGTTGTCCTCTTCCTGCTGAAGCTGCTGCAGGAAGGCCGGGTCGTTCGACAGCGTGCCGCCCGAGGCCGTCAGGTCCACCTTCGGCGACTTGCTGAACGACACTCCGCCCAGCACGCGGAAGCCCCAGGCGCCGTTGCGGCTGAAGGTGCTGTCCCAGCCTAGACCCGCGAACGGCTGGGTCTTGGACATCTCGACATCGCCGGTGATCGTGCCGATCTGGGCGGGGGTGAACACCACGCCGCCGATCTCGGTCGGCCCGGTGGGCGTGCCGTCCAGCTTGGCCTTGCGCTCGCCGAAATAGGAACCGCCCGACAGGAAGAACGCGCCGCCGCCCGGGTGCCAGTCGATGAAGGCGCCGCCGGTGCTGGTCTTCAGCTTGGCCGAGTAGTCGATGCCGCTGTAGGTGTGATCGTAGTCGAACTTCATCCAGTCGCCGCCGCCGCGAACGACGAACTGGTCGCTGAGCTTGTATTGCAGCTCGGCGCCCACGCCGGGCGTGCCGATATTGGCGCCGACCGCGAACCGGCCGTCCTGGGCATGGGCGGCGCCCGCCAGGAGCGTGGCGCCGAGCGCGGCCGCCAGGGTGAGACGTAACATTTCGTGACCTCGCATCAGGGTTTTACCCGACCTCGAAGTCCGTAACCGCGCGCGCTGGCGGCGAGTTCCGAAAGCTTAGCTCGCGGCGCTTTCCAGCGTGCGCGCCTCGCGGGCGTCGACCGCCTGGCGCACGGCCGCCACGGCGCGGTCGACCACCTCCAGCCCCGCCCCCGCCGCGACGCCCTCGACGGTGAGAATCCGCCGCCAGGCCCGCGCGCCCGGCAGGCCGTGGAACAGACCCAGCATGTGCCGGCTCATGGCCGCCAGATGCACGCCCGCCGCCAGCTGGCCGGCCATGTAGGGCTTGTAGAGCTCGACCGCCTCGAAGGCGTCGATGTCGGCCACGTCCTCGCCGAACACACGCCGGTCGACCTGACCCAGCAGGCCCGGCTCGTGATAGGCCGCCCGGCCCAGCATGACGCCGTCGACGTGCTCCAGCTGCTCCAGCGAGACATCCAGGTCCGGAATGCCGCCGTTGATGACGATGGTCAGGTCGGGGCGCTCGGCCTTCAGGCGATGGACCAGCGGATAGTCCAGCGGCGGCACGTCGCGGTTTTCCTTGGGCGACAGCCCCTTCAGCCAGGCCTTGCGGGCGTGGACCACGAAGCTGGTCACTCCGGCCTTGGCCGACAGGTCGATCAGCTCGAACAGGGCCTGTTCGGGCTCCTGGTCGTCGACGCCGATCCGGCACTTGACCGTGACCGGGACCTTCACCGCCGCACCCATGGCCGCCATGCAGTCGGCCACCAATTGGGGCTCGCGCATCAGGCAGGCCCCGAACCGGCCGCTCTGCACGCGGTCGGACGGGCAGCCGACGTTCAGATTGATCTCGTCATAGCCCCAGTCCTCGCCGATCCGCGCGGCGGCGGCCAGGTCGGCGGGTTCGGACCCGCCCAGCTGCAGCGCAACCGGATGCTGACCGGCGTCGAAGTCCAGCAACCGCTCGCGATCGCCGTTCAGCACCGCACCGGTCGTCACCATCTCGGAATACAGCAGCGCCCGGCGCGACAGCACCCGATGCAGCGACCGGCAATGACGGTCGCTCCAGTCCATCATGGGGGCGACGGAGAGCCGGTGGGGTTGGTGTCGCTGCATGTCCATCGCGGGCGGTTACGGTTCGAGCCGCGCTATATAGTCGAGACCGGCCGCCAGGGCGAGAACGCGCGTCGCCGCGCCCCGCGCCATAGAACCGCCGGGGCGATGCGCCCTCGCCTTGTGGAGCCGGCCGACCGCTCTAGAGTCCCGCGCCATGACCACCCTGGCCGAGCTTTGTGCGCAGACCCTGGCCGTCGCGCCCACGCGTCCCGCCGTCGACTACGACGGGACCTGGTACGACTGGGGAACGGTCCAGGCCATGGCCCAGGAGGTGCGACGCCTGCTGGCCGCGAGCGGGGCCGGGCCGCGCGGATCGGCGATCTTCGTGCCGCGCAACCGCCCCTCGGCCCTGGCGGCGTTCCTGGCCATGCTGGCCGACGGCCGCACCGTCCGGATGATCTACGCCTTCCAGTCGCCCGCCGCGATCGCCGCCGCCATCGAACGGCTGGACGCGACCGTGGTGGTGATGGCCGACGAGGACTTCACGCCCGAGGTCCGCGCGGTGCTGGCGGCCAAGGCCATGGCCGGGATCGGCCTCTCCGAGGACGGCGGCCGCCTGACCGCGCGCGCCGTCGACGACCACGAACGCGGCGCGGCCCGACCCGAGCCGGACGGCCCGCCCCAGGTCGAGATCCTGACCAGCGGCACCACCGGCCCGCCCAAGCAGTTCCCCATTCCCCACCGGGTCATCGCCGGGTTCGTCCAGAACCAGGGCATGACCATGATCGACGATCCGGACGAGCCTCCGTTCCTGATGTCGTTCCCCATCGGCAACATCTCCGGCGTCTACAGCGTCGCGGCCTCGCTGCTGCGGGGCAAGCGGGTGGTGCTGCTGGACCGGTTCTCGGTGGAGAAGTGGCGCGACTTCGTGGTGCGCTATCGCCCCAAGGCCGGCGGCGCGCCCCCGGCGGCGGTGGCCATGATCGTCGACGCCGACCTGCCGCCGCAGGACCTGGCCTCGCTGAAGGTGTTCAGCACCGGCGCCGCGCCGCTGGACCCGACCGTGCAGCGGCGGTTCGAGGAGAAGTACGGCATCCCGATCCTGCTGTCCTACGGCGCCACCGAGTTCGGCGGGCCGGTGGTGGCGATGACCCCGCAGCTGCGGACCGAATGGGGCGACGCCAAGTTTGGCAGCGTCGGCCGAGCCATGGCGGGCGTGCATCTGCGGGTTCGTGACCCAGCCACCGACGAGATTCTGCCGGCGGGCCAGGAGGGCATTCTGGAACTGGTCTCGCCGCGCATGGGGCCAGAGTGGATCCGCACTTCCGACCTGGTGGTGATCGACGCGGACGGCTTCATGTTCCATCGCGGCCGGGCCGACGGCGCGATCATGCGCGGCGGCTTCAAGGTGCTGCCCGAGACCATCGAACGCGCCCTGCTGCTGCATCCGGCGATCTCGGCCGTCGGGGTGGTCGGCGTGGCCGATCCGCGCGTGTCGCAGGTGCCTGCCGCCGCCCTCGAGCTGAAGCGGGGCGCGTCGGCGCCGGAGTTCGGGGAGCTGGAAGCGCATCTGCGCCTGCACGTGCCCTCCACCCACATTCCGGCGCACTGGCGGATCGTCGAGACCCTACCCAAGAACCCGTCGTTCAAGATCGACCGGCCGGGCTTGCGGCGCCTGTTCGAAGGCTGAGCCGAACGCAGGATCGCCCGTGCGGTCGATTGGACCGATCGCTTGCCCGGCTCCGGCGCCGCCTGCATGAGTTCGCGGAAGATCGCAGAGGATTGGCGCGCTCATGACGCAGACCCGCACCACCCCGACCGGATGGCGCATCCGCTGGAACGCCGCCCTGGCCGACCAGGCCTATGCCGACGGCTGGTGGCGTCCGGAGACCTGCGTCGACGCCCTGAAACGCGCCGTGGCGCAAACGCCCGACCGCGTGCTGGTGATGGACGATGTCGCCAGCCTGACCGCCGCCGAGTTGAACGACCAGGCCGGCCGCCTGGCCCGCGCCATGCTGGCCCGGTTCGAGCCGGGAAGCGTCGTGTCGTTCATGCTGCCCAACTGGCGCGAGGCGGCGGTGATCTACATGGCCGCCACCCTGGCCGGCATGGTCGCCCACCCGATCCTGCCCTCGCTGCGCGACCACGACCTGCGCTTCATGCTGGCCGACATCAGGAGCCGGATGATCTTCGTGCCCGGCACGTTCCGCAATCACGACTACGCGGCCATGCTGACCCGGGTGACCGAGGCGCTGGAGACCCCGCCGGAGGTCGTCGTCCTGCGCGGCGACGCGGCCGGCCACACCGCCTTCGCCGACCTGCTGGCCGAGGACGCGACCACCGCCCTGCCCGCGCTCGATCCCGACGACGTGCGCATGGTGATGTACACCAGCGGCACCACCGGTCGCCCCAAGGGGGTGATGCACACCCACAATTCGCTGAACGCCCTGATCCGCCAGATCGGCCGCCACTGGCTGGTCGAGCCCGGCGACCGCTTCCTGGTGCCCTCGCCCATCAGCCACATCGGCGGCTCGATCTACGCCTTCGAAACCCCGCTGATGCTGGGCGCGACGGCGGTGCTGATGGAGAGCTGGGATCCGGACACGGCGGTGGCGATCATGGCGCGCGAGGGCTGCACCCACATGGCCGGGGCCACGCCGTTCCTGCAGCACCTGCTGGCCTCGGCCCGCAAGGCCGGCACCCGCCTGCCCAGCCTGAAGCTGTTCATCTGCGGCGGGGCCTCGGTGCCGCCCGCCCTGATCCGCGAGGCCGCGGGCTATTTCGACAAGGCCGTGGTCAGCCGCGTCTACGGCTCGACCGAGGTTCCGGTGACGACCGTGGGCGTGATCGACCGCGATGATGTCGACCACGCCGCCGACACCGACGGACGCCCTGGCATCGCCGGCGTCAAGATCGCCGCCGATGGCGAGATCCGCGCGCGCGGCCCGCAGATGCTGGTGGGCTATGTCCACGCCGAGGACGAGGCCAGCGCCTTCGACGACGAGGGCTTCTACCGCACCGGCGACCAGGGCCGGCTGGTGGACGGCGACCACGTGGTGGTGACCGGCCGCATCAAGGACCTGATCATCCGCAACGGCGAGAACATCTCGCCCAAGGAGATCGAGGACCTGCTGGTCGGCCATCCCGGGGTCGCCGAGATCGCCATCGTCGGCGTGCCCGACGCCCGCACCGGCGAGCGCGCGGTGGCCGTGATCGTGCCCCGCGACGGCGCGACGCCCGACGTGCCCAGCCTGGCCGAATTCCTGGCCGGCTTCGGCGTGGCGCGGTTCAAGTATCCGGAAGCCGTCGCGCTGTGGGACGCCCTGCCCAAGAACGACGCGGGCAAGGTGCTCAAGCAGGGCATCCGGGCGACGCTGACGGCGGGTTCGTAGGCGCTCTGGATCCTTCTCCCCTTGCGGGAGAAGGTGTCAGCGAAGCTGACGGATGAGGGGTCGATAAACGCAGAAGCCGCGACCGGCCTTTCGGCTTGTCGCGGCTTTTCTGTTCTTAAACCCCTCACCCGACCCCACTCCGTGGGGCCACCCTCTCCCGCAAGGGGAGAGGGATCGTTGTCTGGCTGAGTTGCGAAAAGGGCTCAGCCGCCTTTCGTCATGCCGAAGCTGTAGCCGATGTGCTCGGCATGGCCGTTGGGGACGGGTTCGAAGACGATCGAGTCCTGGCGGTCGCCGATTTCGGGCATGCGCGCGGCGACGTCGTCGATGGTCCAGGACGGCTGGTAGACGCCCTTGGTCTCGGCGACATAGGCCTTGGCCACGCGGCCGGCGATGGAGACCAGCAGTTCGCCGGTGATCGAGCAGTCCTCGTGCGCCAGCCAGGCCACCGACGGGGCCACCAGTTCCGGCTCCATGGGCGGATAGACCGAGGTGTCGCGGCCCTCGGCCATGCGGGTCACGGCCGCGGGCACGATGGCGTTGCTCTTGACCCCGAACTCCTCGCCCTCGATGGCGGCGACGTGCGACAGGCCGAACGAGCCGGCCTTGGAGACCGAATAGTTGGCCTGGTTGCGGCTGCCGTAGAGGCCGCCGATCGACGAGGTCAGCACGATGCGCCCGTAGCGGGCCTCGCACATCAGGGCGAAGGCCGGGCGCACCACATGGAAGGCGCCGCGCAGGTGCACGTCCACGACGGAGTCGAAGTCCTCCTGCGACATTTCCCGCAGCGGCGCGCCGCGCACATTGCCGGCGTTGTGGATCAGGATGTCGACCTTGCCCCAGGTGTCGACGGCCTTCTGGATGATGGCCGCACCGCCCTCGGGGGTGGCCACCGAGTCCGTCGAAGCGATGGCCTCGCCGCCGGCCGCCTTGATCTCCTGGACCACTTCCTCGGCCACGCCGACATCGGCGTCGCCGCCCTTCATGCTGGCGCCGGGATCGTTGACCACGACCTTGGCGCCCTTCGACGCCAACAGCAGGGCGTAGGCCCGGCCAAGCCCCCGGCCCGCGCCGGTGATGACGGCGACGCGACCGTCGAACCTCAGTTCAGTCATGGGGGCTTCCTCCGCCTCAACTTGCTTGTGAATGGCCGTATCACGGCGGAAATCGCGGGGGGACGGACGCCGCCGACATTTCGACGCTGCGATGAATGTCGCGGCCCGCCGGGCGATCATTGACACCATCGTCGAAAAGCGGCGCACCAGGAGGACGTCAGACGAAGGGACAGTCCATCATGCAGGTCGCCATCATCACCGGCGCGGGAAGCGGCATCGGCCTGGGCACGGCCAAGATGCTGTACGACGCGGGCATGGCCATCGTCGGCGTGGGCCGCGACGAGGCCAAGCTCGCCACCCTGAACGCGACGATCAACGACCCGGCGCGCCTGGCCACCCTGTCGGTCGACGTCACCGCCGACGACGCGCCCAAGAAGATCGTCGACCTGGCGCTTCAGCGCTTCGGCAAGATCGACTTCCTGATCAACAACGCCGGCGCCGGCAGCCCCAAGCCGCTGGCCGACACCGACGACGCCCTGCTGGACAGCTTCCTGGACGTGATGCTGCGCGCGCCGTTCCGCCTGTGCCGCGAGGCCATCGGCCACATGGGTCCTGGCTGCGGCATCGTGAACGTGACCTCGACCTACGCCGTGATCGGCGGCCGGCGCGGCGGGGCCTATTCGGCGGCCAAGGGCGGGCTCACCTCGCTGACCGAGCACATCGCCTGCGATTATGGGCCGAAGGGCATCCGCGCCAACTGCGTGGCGCCGGGCGTGACCATGACCGACATGGTTCGCCACCGCTTCGACGACGAGATGTTCAAGCGCGTCAACGTCGAGACCACGCCCTTCCCCCGCCTGGGCGAAGTCGAGGACATCGCCAGCACTATCGCCTTCCTGTGCTCGCCGGGCGCGGGCTTCATCAACGGCCAGACCATCGTGGTGGACGGCGGCTGGACAACGACCAAGTACATGTCGGACCGCGCCTTGCGGACGACGTGGGTCGAGCCGGACGAGGGCTGAGACCTACTCCGGGCAGCAGGCGTCGGTGCAGATGCGGCGGAGCATGGCGATCATCTCCGCGCGCTTGTCTTCGGGCAGCCCACGGCCGATCCGGGCCTCGTGACGCTCGAAGACCGCCTTGGCGCGGCCGTGCAGGTCACGCCCCTGCTCCGTCAGTGACAGGGCGATGGCGCGCCCCCGGCCCGGGACCCGCTCCAGCGCCCCCGCCGCCGAAAGCTGGTTGATCAGCGGCACAAGATTGGCCGGCTTGGCCCGCAGGGCGCGGCTGATCTCGCTCTGGGTGCAGCCGGGATTGGCGCCGATCAGGAGGATCAGCGAGGCCTCGCTGGGATTGAGTCCCAGCGGCTCCAGGGCGGCGGCCAGGGTCGACATGACGGCCACCGAGGTCCGCCGGAGCTGGAAGCCCAGCATGGCGGCGAAAGGATCGGCGAAGGATTCGATGTCGTCGGCGGGCTTTTTCACAAGGCGTGCGTAGCCCGCTTGTCGGACCGTCGCAAGCAACGCATATTATATTCCATAACATAAATGGAACCGTCGATCCGAGCGGTTCCGGCACGGGAGAGAGACATGCGCATCCGAACGGTTCGACGATTGGCTCTGGCGGTGAGCACCGCCCTCCTCCCCTTCGCATTCCCGTCGGCGCAAGCGCAGGAGAAGCCCATGACCCAGACCGAAGCCGGTTCGATCAAGCCCGACAAGACCGTCGTGGTCCCGTCCTTCGAGCTGCCTCCTTCGATCTATGTCAGCGAGGCGGCGCGCAACGCCATGCCCGCCACGCCGACCGACCAGGACGCCCAGCTGCGCCAGATGCTGGCCGCCGGCATGATCCCCTCGATCCGCCCGAAGATCGGCCAGTACATGGCTCCCCAGATCGACAAGCTGAAGGCGCTCTATCCCGTCGTCACCCGCGAGGAGACGATCGACGGCGTGCCCGCGATCCACGTGACCCCGGCCGGCGGCGTGCCCGCCGCCAACGCCAAGAAGATCATGCTGAACCTGCCGGGCGGCGGCTTCGTGATGGGCATGGCGCCGGGCACGGGCATGGTGGAGTCGATCCCGCTGGCCAATTTGGCCAAGGTCGAGATCGTCAGCATCACCTACCGCCAGGCGCCGGAGACGGTCTATCCGGCCGCCACCGAGGACGTGGTCAAGGTCTATCGCCAGCTGCTCAAGACCCACAAGCCCGAGGACATCGCCGTGTTCGGTTGCTCGGCCGGCGGCCTGCTGACGGCCGAGGCCATGGCCGCCTTCGTCAAGGAGAAGCTGCCCCCGCCCTCGTCCATCGGCATCTTCTGCGCCTCGGCCGACGCGCGCTGGGCCGGCGACAGCCGAAGCTTCTCCCGCCCCTTCCAGGCGCTGGAGCCGCAGAACCGCAGCCTGGGCTATTTCGAGGGCGCGAACCTGGAGGACCCGCAGGTCTCGCCAGTGCTGTCGCCCGAGCTTCTCAAGCGCTTCCCACCCACCCTGCTGATCACCGCCACTCGGGCCATGGAGATGAGCGCGGCGGTCAACACCCATCGCGAACTGACCAAGGCCGGCGTGGACGCCGACCTGCACGTCTGGGACGGCCTGGGCCACGCCTTCTTCTACGACCCCGCCCTGCCGGAATCCCGCGAGGCCTTCGACGTGATGACCGGCTTCTTCCGCAAGCATCTGAAGCTGGCGAAGTAGCCGCCGCCGGCCAAGGCATCGGTCTCGCGATGCCTCGGCCGGCGTGATTGCGGGACCCCGGCCTTTTGGCGACCGTGGCGGCCTCGAACACCGCCGGAGCCGTCCAATGCAGATCGTCACGCTGGAGCACCGGGACGTCGTCCTCAAGGGCGAGCTGTTCGGCGGCGAGGCCGACGGCCCGCGTCCCGGCGTGCTGGTGATGCACAACGCGCTGGGCCTGGGGACCCAGGTGCGCGAGGTCGCCGCCAGGCTGGCCGAACTCGGCTATGTGGCCCTGGCCACCGACATGTTCGGCGCCGAGCTGGACGGCGATCCCGCCAAGGCCGGCGCCTATTTCGCCGCCCTGCAGGCTCAGCCCGACCTGCTGCGCGACCGCCTCCAGGCCTGGCATGACGCCTTCGCCAGCCTGCCCCAGGTGGACGCCGAGCGGACCGCCGCCATCGGCTACTGCTTCGGCGGCTTCTGCGCGCTGGAGCTGGCGCGGGGCGGCGCCGACGTCAGGGCCGTGGTCAGCTTCCACGGCCTGCTGACCACCCAGGGCCCCGCCCTGCCCGGGACGATCCGGGGCCAGGTCGTGGCCTGGTGCGGCGGGCAGGACCCGTTCGTGCCCCTCGAGCACGTCGAGGCGTTCCGGGCCGAGATGGCGGCCGCCCACGTGTCTGCCCAGGTCACCGTCTTCAGCCGCGCCGCCCACGGCTTCACCGACCCGGACGCCGGCGCCCTGGGCCGCCCGGGCGTGGCCCACGACCCGCTGGCGGAGAAGGTCTCGTGGGCCGGGACGCTGGCCCTGCTGGAAGCGGCGCTGGCCTAATCCTTGGCCAGCCCCACCCCGGCGTCGGCGCCGGCCCAGGCCGCCAGGCGGCCGCCGTCAGGATTGGCCTCGATCCGGTCGTCATAGTCGAAGATCTTCACCGAGCGGTCGGCCGTCGCGTAGGCCGGCCAGTCGCCGCCGGGCGTCAGGTGGCGCACGAAGTGGGCGTAGTGGCCGATCATCCGGTGGCCCAGGGCCGCGCGCTTGCCCTTGAACGACCCGCCCCGCGCCAGGGCGGCACGGAAGTTGTCCATCGGCCAGGTCAGGGTCAGGTCCAGCCCGTGGGTCGCCCCCGCGATGGGGTGGCTGTAGTCGAAGCGATAGAACCAGGTCGGGCTATGGCCCGTGTGGCGCTCGGCGAAGTTGCGGGTGGGCATGGCGAAGGTCAGGTCGGTCGCCAGGGCCCGCCGCCCGGCCTTGGTGCGCGGATAGGCGGCCAGGACGCGCGCGGCGTGTTCCTGGCCCAGCTGGCCGGCCAGCAGCCCCTCAAGCGCCGGCCACTTGGTGGGCAGGATGTCACCGGGCATCAGCTCGAACAGCCGGATCTCCTCGCGCGCGGCCCCGGCGATCAGCGGCACGGGCGCGGCCGACTGCTTCTGGGCGTCCTCCAGCGAGGCCGGCAGCAGGTCGCCGTCGAACCAGGGCGAGGCCGGGATGGTGCCGGGGTTCTCCTCCCCCACCTTGGCCTGCGCCTCGAACAGCTGACGCAGGTCCATGGTCCGCAAGGCTTTCAGCCCGCTCTGATCGACGCCCAGCAGTTCGGCGTAGCGGCGGGCGATCTTGCGGCTCTTCTCGCGGCTGTGGATCAGGCTGAGCGCCCCGCTCTGCATGATCGCGCCCCGGAACAGCGGCCAGGCCTTCGGCGCGTGCAGCAGCAGCGACACCGACATCGACCCCGCCGACTGCCCGCCGATGGTCACCCGGCCCGGATCGCCGCCGAAGGCCGCGATGTTGTCGCGCACCCATTCCAGCGCCGCGATCTGGTCGCGCAGGCCCAGGTTCGAGGGAATGTCGGGCAGGCCCAGCACCTCGCCGAAATTGACGAAGCCCAGCACCCCGACCCGGTAGTTGATGGTGACGACGATCACGTCGCCCGCCTTGGCCATGGCCGAACCGTCGTAGGAACTGCCGTTGCCCACCACGAACGCGCCGCCATGGATCCAGACATAAACCGGCTTGCCGCCCACATCCTCGCCGCCGTCGGGTACGTAGATGTTCAGGTCCAGGCAGTCCTCGTCGAACTGCGGCGGCGTCAGCATCGCGCGCTTTGCCGAGTTGCCGAACATCTGCGGACATTGCGAACCCGCCTTGGCAGCCTCGCGAACGCCGGTCCAGGGCTCCACCGGCCGGGGCGCCGCGAACCGTTCCTGCCGGGCGTAGGGGACCCCCAGCCAGCGCCGCACGCCGCCGGCTTCGCTACCCCGCACCACGCCCGCGCGGGTGCTTACGGTCAGTTCGCTCATGTTCCGCCCCAATGTTTCCCGGCAGGCTTTCACGGGCCGGGCATGGGATCATCCGGGAAGCGACGCCGCCCCGCGAGACATCGAGGTGGCGATGCCAAAAAGAAAGCCTTGGGGAGCCTCAGCGCTCTTCCAGGGACGGGCCGACCACCAGCTTGTCGAGGATCTCGGCCATGCGCTCGATCTCCAGCGGCGTGTCCTGCTTCAGCCACCAGGCCAGGATCTCCACCGTGGCGCTGACCGAGAACACCACGCGCAGGTCGTCGGGGATGACGCCGCCGCCGGTGCCCTCGGCCTCGGCGATGCGCCGGGCCTGCTCGGTGAACTCCTGCTTCAGGGTAGCGGCCGCGCCGCCTGTCAGCAGGGCCGACCACAGGGCGCGATGCTGGGCGACGTAGCTGCACAAAGCCACGCACGACTGGCGGCTGTCGCTCTCGATCAGGATCGGCAAGGCGTGACCCAGCAGCTCGCGGATCTGGCCGGCGGCCAGGTCATGGAGCAGCGCTTCCTTCGACGGATGGTGGCGGAAGAAGGTGGCGTAGCCGATGCCGGCTTCCTGGGCGATCTCGCGGATGGTCACCTGCTCGAACGGCCGCGTCTCCAGCAGCCGCAGCAGCGCCTCCAGCAGATTCTTGCGCGTGCGCACCTGCCGCGCGTCGGTCGGGATCGACGTCGAAGTTTCCATGCCCACTGCGATAAACGGTAAATCCTGGCTGGCAAGCCATGCGCCGATTCCGCACGGGCGATACAGCCGAGGCCGCGATTGACTTCCCGGCCCGCCATCCTGTTCAAACGCTGAACAGTCGTTCAAACACGAGGCGCTTTGCGGTTCGACTTGGCGCCGCGACAATGAATCAAAGCCGCGCCCCAAGCGGCAAGGACGCCGGTCCCCACGACCGCGTCCACAACGGATCCATTAGGAGAGTCAGAATGTCGCTGAAGGGAAAAGTCGCCATCGTCACCGGCGCGGGTTCGGGCATCGGCCGGGCCATCGCCGTGCGCCTGGCGCGCGACGAAGCCGCCATCGCCATCCTGGACCTGAACGGCGACGGCGCCGCCGAGACCGCCAAGCTGATCACCGACGCCGGCGGCACGGCCAAGGCCTACACCGCCGACTGCGCCAACGAGGCGGTGATCAAGGAAACCGCCGCCAAGATCCGCGCCGACTGGGGCCCGATCACCGTCCTGGTCAACAACGCCGGCATCGCGACCTTCGTCCCCTACATGGACATCACCGAAGAGATCTGGGACCGCACCATCGCGATCAATCTCAAGGGCCCGCACCTGTTCTGCCGCGAAGTGATCCCCGACATGCTGGCCGCCGGCTGGGGCCGCATCATCAACATCACCTCCTCGTCGACCCAGTCGGGGTCGGTGGCCCAAGCCCACTATGTCTCGTCCAAGGGCGGCCTGCTGGGCCTGACCAAGGCGCTGGCGCTGGAATACGCCGCCAGCGGCATCACCGTAAACATGGTGCCGCCGGGCGTCGTCGACACCCCCGCGCTGCGGGCCGCGCCCATCGATGTCGAGGCCTACGCGAAGACCCTGCCGATGAAGCGGATCGGCCGCCCCGAAGAGATCGCCGCGGCCTGCGCCTTCCTGGCGTCGGAAGAGGCCAGCTACATGACGGGCCAGACGATCAGCACCAACGGCGGCCGCTACATGGGTTCGGCCTGATCCTGGGAGCTGAGGTCATGCGCCTGGCGGGAAAGATCGCGATCATCACCGGCGCCGCGGGCGGCATGGGCGAGGCTTCGGCCCTGCTCTTCGCCCGCGAAGGCGCCAAGGTCGCCGCGGTGGACCTGGACGAAGCGCGCGTCGCGCCCGTCGTCGAGGCCATCCGCGCCGCCGGCGGCACGGCCATCGCCATCGGCGCAGACATCAGCAAAACGGCCGACGTCCTGCGCATCGTGGATCGCACGGTCGCCGAGCTGGGCCCGCCGAATATCCTGTTCAACAACGCGGGCGTCGACACCGAGGGCAAGCGCTCGATCCTCGACATCGACGAGGAGGCCTTCGACCGCTGCGTCGAGGTGAACCTCAAGGGCGCCTGGCTGATGACCAAGCACGTCGCCCCCAAGATGATCGAGGCCGGCGGTGGCTCCATCGTCAACACCGCCTCGATCGCAGCCCACATCGTGGCCAGCTCGGCCGGCTACTGCGCCTCCAAGGCCGGGGTCGTGGCCCTGACCAAGGTGACGGCCGTCGAGTTGGGCAAGAACAAGATCCGCGCGAATGCTCTCTGTCCGGGGGCCACCGAGACGCCGATGGCCCGCGAGCAACGGCTGGAGATGCAGAGGAAGGGCCTGCCCACCTCCAACGAGCTGATCGACCGGATGGGCGTCCTGGGCCGCATGGCCCAGCCGGAAGAGATGGCGATGATGGCGCTGTTCCTGGCCAGCGACGAGTCCAGCTTCGCCACCGGCGCGGTGTTCGACAACGACGCCGGCTGGACGGCGATGAGCGGCATCTCGGTGCAGGCGTTCGCCAAGTGAGCGCCGTGTCGGCCCCTGGGGTGGCGACTTGCGCGGCGCCGGCCGCCGCCTATGCTCGCCCCATGACTCCGAAACGTCGCGTGGGCGCCGAAAGCTCCGAAACCCGAACCCTGATCCTGGACGCCGCCGAGCAGGTGATCCGCGACGAAGGCTACGCCGCCGCCAGCACCCGCCGGGTGGCGATCCACGCCGACCTCAAGCCCTCCCTGGTTCACTACTATTTTCCGACCACGGACGACCTGTTCCTGGCCGTGTTCAAGCGCGGCGCGGCCCAGAGCGACGCGATGATCGAGCAGGCCCTGACCAGCGACGACCCGCTGCGGGCCCTGTGGCGTTTTTTCGCGGACACCAGCCGCAACACCCTGGCGCTTGAGTTCGTGGCCCTGGCCAACCACCGCAAGCTGATCGGCGCCGAGATCGTCCGCCACAGCGAGGCCATGCGCGCCCGTCAGGTGGAACTGCTGGAAAAGCTGATCGGAGAACGGCTGGCGGCGACGGGCGGCGGCACGCCCGAGGGCTTCAGCCTGGTGCTGGCCGGCATCGGCCGGGCCCTGGTCATGGAAGGCGAGATGGGCATCCGCTCGGGCCACGACGACGCCCGCGCCTTCGTCGAAGCGTGGCTGGACCGCCTGCTGGCCTAACACCGCCCCCGCGGTCTTGACGTCGAAACCCCGGCATGCTGAACATGTGTTCAGCATCAAAAATAAGCCGTTGGGGAGACGCGTTATGTCCGTCGATGTTTTGACCCGCCTGTCTCAGGAAACGATCAAGCCGAAGATCGGCAGCCGGGTCCTGAATACCAAGGAAGAGCTGCTGTCGGGCATGCTCGGCAAGGAGATCCGCGCCCTGCTCGAGGAGCGCGGCGTGCTGGTGTTCCCCAAGATCAACTTCACCGACGAAGAGCAGATCGCCTTCACCAAGACCCTGGGCGCCTTCGCCCCCGAGCATCGCGGCGGCGAGGAAATCCACAAGATCACCCTGGACGCCAAGGAAAACCCGCAAAGCGCGGAATATCTGAAGGGCTCGCTGTACTGGCACATCGACGGCACGATGAACGACGTGCCGATCCTGGCTTCGCTGCTGTCGTGCAAGGTCCCGGCGACCTGGGGCGGCAACACCGGCTTCTGCAACACCTACGCCGCCTACGAGGCCCTCTCCGACGAGGACAAGGCCGAGTACGAGAAGATGCGCGTGGCGCACTCGGTCTGGGCCACCGTGTTCTACTACGAGCCCGAACCCAGCCTGGCCAAGCTGAAGGGCATGCAGGCCATCGGCGAGAACGTGTTGCCGCTGGTGTGGAAGCACGCCTCGGGCCGCAAGTCGCTGGTCATCGGTTGCACCGCCCACCGCGTCGTCGACGTTCCCGCCGACCAGAGCGCCCGGGTCATCGTCGGCCTGCGCGAATGGGCCACCCAGGAAGACTTCAGCTACAGCCACGAATGGTCGGTCGGCGACCTGGTGATCTGGGACAACACCGGCACCATGCACCGCGCCGAGGCTTACGATCCCAAGTGCGGCCGCATGATGCACCGCACCAAGCTGCAGGGCGAAGAGCCCTTCGCCTAAACAGCCGACGCGCCTGCTTCCGGTAGGCGCGCCGGACTGCCCAGAGCGCGCTCGCCTCCCCCCGGTGGCGAGCGCGTTTTCGTTTGGGCCGCTACATCCAGCTGCCGCCGTTGACGTTGATCTCCTGGCCCGTGATGTAGCTGGCCTTGTCCGAGCACAGGAACTCGCAGGCGTTGGCGATGTCCTCGGGCGTGCCGGGTCGAGCGATGGGGATCATCTGGGCGATCACCTCCAGCGGCGGCACCTGGCCGTTGCGCTCGCCTTCCCGCGCCAGCGGCGTGTCGACCAGCGAGGGCGGGATGGTGTTCACCGTGATCCCGTGCGGCGCCAACTCGCGGGCGAGAGACCGTGTCAGGCCGATCACCCCGCCCTTCGACGCCGCGTAGTGGGCCCGGTCCTGCGCCCCCGACTGGGCGGCCTGGGACGAGATGGTGACGATCCGCCCCCACTTGCCCTCCACCATGTCCGGCACGGCCGCCTGCAGGGTGTGGAACACCCCGGTCAGGTTGATGTCGATCATCCTTTGCCAGGCCTCCAGAGAGGTCGACAGGAACGGCAGACTGGTCGAGATCCCGGCATTGGCGACGACAATGGCGATGGGTCCCAGCTCGCGCCGGACCGCCGCATAGGCGGCCTCGACCGAGCCGCGATCCGAGACGTCGGCCCGGTGCGCCAGCACCCTGCCCCCGCTCGCGGCCAGGGCCGCGCTCTCGCGCGCCAGGGCCTCATCCTGCACGTCCAGCATGGCGACCGGATGGCCGTTGGCGGCGAACAGCTTGCAGACGCCCAGGCCGATGCCGGAGGCTCCGCCGGTCACGACGACCACGCGTTGGGTGTTCATGGCGCTCATTTCCCCGAAAGCTTGGCCAGGTCGGCGTCCATCGCGGCGAGCGCCTCGTCGGTGAAGACGTCGCCGGCGAACTTCTGGATGCGGCGCAGGGTCATGTTCTTGGCCATGCCGATGCGGCGATCCGCGCTGACACCCGGGAAGTGCTTGTCGAGCACGGCGACCAGCGCCGGGTCGGCCAGCAGGTCGCCGATGGCGGTGTCGGCGGTCGAATAGCCCTTGGGCGTCGCCTCGGCCTTCTTGCCGAAGCCGAGCATGCCCAGCAGGCCGCCCTTCTTCGGCTTGGCCTCGGGCTCGGGGGCCGGCTTGGCCGGCGCCACGAAGCCCTTGGCCGGCGTCAGCTTCAGGTGCATCTCGGCCAGGCCGCGGATGATGAAGCTGGGCTCGTACTCCAGGTTCCGCGCGCCGGGCGGGCCGTGCTTTTCCTCGTCCAGGTCGATGTGGGAGGTGTGCTCGAGCAGCTTCTCCAGCAGGATGCGAACCTCCACCCGGGCCAGCGGCGCGCCGGCGCAGACGTGGGCGCCGCGCCCCAGGCCGAGGTGCTCCTTCACCTTGGCGCGGTTCAGGTCGAAGGCCTCCGGATTTTCCCAACGCCGCGGATCACGGTTGCCCGCCGCCAGGGCCACGAAGATCTTGGTGCCGGCCGGAACCTCCAGGTCGCCCAGGCGGGTGTCCTTGCGCGCCAGGCGCGTGGTCATCTTCGTCGAGCCCTCCAGCCGCAGGGTTTCCTCGATCAGTTGCGGGATCAGCGACGGGTCGTCGCGCAGCTGCTGCTGCAGGCCCGGCTGATCGACGATGAAGCGCAGCGCGTTGCCCAGCAGCTTGGCGCTGGTGTCCTGCCCCGCGCCGAACAGGAAGGTGGCCAGGCGCACGATCTCCATGGCGTCGGGCGTCGTGCCGTCCGGGAAGGTGGCGTTGGCCAGTTCCGACAGCACGTCGTCGCGCGGCTCCTTGCGGCGGTCGGCGACATATTCGGCGAAGTACATGCCCATCAGCACCAGCGGCATGTGCTGGGCCTCCAAGTCGTCACCGGCCAAGCTGCCGGGAGGCGGCCCCGAGTCGATGGCGTCCATGAAGATCTTCCGGTCGTCCACGGGCACGCCCAGAAGGTCGGCGATCACCAGGGTGACGAAGGGCGTGGCCATGCCCTTCATCAGCTCGCAGCCGCCGTTGGCGACGGCCTCCATCACCAGTTCGTCGGAGAAGCTGGTGATGAACGCCTCGTTGGCCCGCAGCCGCGACGGCGTGAACAGCTTGCTGAGCAGCGAACGCGACATGACGTGGGGCTGGTCGTCATAGGCCACCACCAGGTCGCCGCCGACGAACTGGGTGCGGTGGGCCTCGATCTGGGGGGTGATGTCCGAGCCCTCGGGCTTGAACGGCAACGGCGTGGCCGGCCCCTGCGGGGCGTTGGCGGACGAGAAGTCCTGGGTGTTCTTGAGAACTTCGAGGATCTCCTCGAACCCCGTCACCACGATGATGTCGCGCCCAGGCAGCTTGTAGATCGGCCCCCTGGCGCGGACGGCTTCGAAATAGGCGTAGGGGTCCCTCAGGATCGAGTGGTCGGTGAAGTAGTCGCGCTCGGCCAAGGCTTCCATGGTGTCCTCCAGGTCTCGCGGCCGCGTCCCGTGGACCGGCCGTCTGTTCGAATGGGCGAGGGTTCAGTCCTCTTCGGCGATCGTCACGCGCAGGCCCGAAAGGGCGTCGTTGAGGCGGATCTGGCAGGCCAGGCGCGAGCGTCCGTCGCGGTAGCTGGAGCTGTCGAGCAGGTCGTTCTCGTCCTCGCTCATCGGCGGCAGCTTGTCTTCGAACCCGGGCTCCACATGGACATGGCAGGTCGCGCACGAGCAGACGCCGCCGCACAGGGCCAGCAACTCGTCGATCCCCGCGTCGCGGATGGCCTCCATCGCGGTCATGCCGACGCTCGGCTCCAGGGTACGCGTCTCGCCTTCCCGCGTGGTGACGATCAGTTCAGGCATACAATCCTCCAGGGCGCTCCTATCTGAGTTATGCGCCACTGTGTATCATATATGCGCCACCGGATCGCGCCGTCAATGGGCTAGGCGCGCACATGCGAACGCCCGGATCGAAACGATCCGGGCGTCGGGACTGCCACGACTTTGGAGGCGGGAAAGCTGCCCTCGCCCGCTAGCCCTCGGCGGGCTTGGGCAGGCTCAGCAGGGCCAGGCTGCTGGCGGCCATGAAGGCCACGGTCAGCCACAGGAACGGCCCATATCCGCCGGACTGGTCGAAGACGGCCGAGGCGCAGAGCGGTCCCAGGGCCGTGCCCACCGACAGCGCCGCCAGCAGGCCGCCATACAGCGCCCCGAAGTTCTTAAGGCCGAAATGGCGGGTGGTCAGATAGACGATGACGTCGACCTCGGCGCCCAGGGTCAGGCCGATCAGGATGGCCGCGACCGACTGCGGCAGGGCCGCGTCGCCCGATGTCAGCAGCAGGATCGAGCCGATGGCGGGCAGCATGAACGCCCCCGCCCCCACCAGCGAGCCCCGGAACCGGTCCAGCAGCAGGCCGGTGACCAGTCGCCCGGCGATCGACGAGAAGCCGACCAACGAGGCCACGCCCGCCGCCCGCAGCGGGTCTGCGCCCCGGTCGGTCAGGATCGGCACGAAGTGCACGACCAGGGCGATGATGGTGAAGGTGAACAGCAGGCTCGCCAGCAGCAGCCGCAGATAGATGGTCGACTTCAGCCCGTCGGCCAGGCTGACGCCCTCCAGCTCGCGCCGCGCCTCGCGCTCGACGTTCTTGGCCGGCTTGTCGTGCGCGCCCCGGAAGAACAGGAAGATGGTCGGAAAGACAATGGCCGCCCAGACGGCCGCCTGGATCACCACCGCCGTTTGCCAGCCGTGCATCTTGATCAGCCAGCTGCCCAGCAGCGGGAACACCGCCGCCGCCACCGAGGCGCCGCATAGGGTGACGGCGAAGGCCAGGCCCCGCGAGGCGGTGAAGCGGGTGGCCACGGCGCTGGTCCAGACCGTGGCCTGCACCGGCAGGGTGGCCGCCGCCAGCACGCTCCACAGGAACCACCAGTTGGCGGGGCTGCCGGTCGCCGTCCCCAGCAGGGCGAAGGCGCCCGTGGTCGCCAGTATGCCCACCAGGCCGAACAGGCGCGGGCCCAGTCGGTCGACCGCGACGCCGATGGGCAGGCTGAACACCGCCTGGACCAGGGTGGCGATGGTCAGGCCGAACGTCGTCTGGGTGCGCGTCCAGCCGAAGGTCTCGCTGATCGGGCCGATATAGGGACCCAAACCGTAGATGTGGATGACGCTGGTCGCGTAGCCCAGGGCGGCCGCGATGGGCAGCACGTAGTAGCGCCGCCATTCGGCGCCGCCTCCGGTCGCTGTCGCCGTTGTCATCTTCGCCCCCTATGTCGTTACCGCCGTCGCGCGCGGCGTTGTCGATGACCCGGCCGAAGCCTCAGGTCATGGTGAAATGTTCCATGCCGCCCCCGATAGTGAAGGGGCCGATCAGCTCGCGGAAATCCTGGAACAGCGGGTCGGCCGTGAACGCGGTGTGCGCGTCCATCGTCTCCCAGGTGATCAGCAGCATGAACTTGCGCGGGTTTTCCACGCCGCGCCCCAGGCGCACGTCGCCGGCGCCCTTGACGCTCCACAGCAGCGGCAGGCCGCGCTCGGCCATCATGGCCGCGAACGCCTCTTCCGAGCCGCCCTTGATCAGCAGTTCCGCGCGTTCGACCAGCATGCCTAGCCGATCGCGCGCGGCGCGCCGGTGCCCATGTACTTGGCCAGGTTGTAGTGCAGGCTGGCGACCGACCGCTCCATGTACGGATTGGGCTGGGTGCCCCGGAAGCCGACGTTCTTCATGCCCTGCTGCACGGCCTGCATGTTGGCGAAGTCCTGCTGCAGCACCGGCGGCCAGTCCTCGGCCTTGGTGTATTCCCACTCGGTTGCCGGCTCCTGCCCCTGCGGGAACAGCTCGTAGACCGCCGCCTCGAACACGCACATGTCCGGATCGTCGCCGTAAGGGCGGGCACCGTAGCAGAGCATGTTGTTGACGGCCTGGCCGATCTGGAAGTTCGGGAACACCTGCCAGGCGGTGCCGGCCTTGGCCGTGTGCGAGGGCTCGACGGTCGGCCAGACCACGCCGCGCGAGGCGTCGTGCTCGCGCGCCGACTTCAGCCAGTGGGCGAAGACCTGCGGGCCCGGCGTGCCCTCGGGCAGCTCGTCCTTCAGGCGGTTGGCCGCGTCGACCAGGGTCTGGGTGGTGTTGGTGTTGGCGTTGGCCCAGGTGAAGTTCTGCAGCTCGGCCGTGGTGATGCGCGGATCGCCGCCCGAACCCAGGCGCAGCTTGGCGGCGTCCTCTTCCAGGTCCTTGGGGGCCTCGTAGCCGATGTTGGTGTGCAGGCCGTGGTTGCGGGCCCAGCCGCGGAACTGGCCGAACTCCAGGAACTCCGGATGGGTGCTGGCCACGTGGTAGGTCTCGGAGAAGGCCTCCATCGCGACCTTCCAGTTGCAGTTGAAGACGATCCACTTGCGCCAGCGGAAGCGCATATTCTGGGTCTCGAACGGCCCCAGCATGGCGGGGATGGGATCGAGGTACTTGGCCAGGGGCTCGGCGTTCGGGTCCAGGTTGATCCAGATCCAGCCGCCCCAGGTGTCGACCTGCACCTTGCCCAGGCTGGTGCGCTCGTCGGTCAGGGCGCCCTGCCAGTCGTCCTTGTGCTCGATGTAGGTGCAGCGGCCTTCCAGGTTGAAGGTCCAGGCGTGGAAGCCGCAGACGAAGCTCATCCGCTTGCCGACGGCGTTGCGCTTGCCCGGTGGGGTGTCGATCAGCCGGCGCCCCCGGTGGGTGCAGACGTTGTGGAAAGCGCGGATTTCGTCGGGGCCCGAGCGCGTGACGATCACCGAGTCCGGGCCGATGTCGTAGGTCAGATAGCTGCCGACCTCGGGAATCTCCTCGACGCGGCCGGCCTGCAGCCAGGTCTTGCGCCACAGCTTGTCCTGCTCGGCTCGGGCGTAGTCCTTGGAGATATAGGCCTCGGGCGAAACATTGACCGGCCCGACCAGGTCTTCGGCGCTCTCGGCGATCTTGCCCATCTTGGTCATGTCGCGTCCTCACCTTGCGCAAAGACCATTTGATAGCACCGCGCGGAGAGACCCCGTATCGCTACCGCGATTTCCAGTCGGGCGGACGCTTCTCCGCGAAGGCGCGCGGCCCCTCCTGGGCGTCCTGGCTGCGATAGGTGAATTCAGACGCGTGGCGGGCGGCCTGGAGGGCGGCGGCGCGGCCCATCTCGGTGGCCAGCATGACCGTGTCGCGGCCGGCCTTCACCGACAGTGGGGCGCCGTCCAGGATCTCCTTGGCCAGCTCGATGGCCTTGTCCATCAGAGCCGCCGGCTCGGCCAGGCGGTTGACCAGGCCGATCTCATAGGCGCGCTGGGCGGTGATCGGCTTACCGGTCAGGATGATCTCCATCATGATCCGCTGGGGGATCATGTGGATCAGCGGCGCGGCCCAGGGCGAGCTGCGGCCCACCTTGACCTCGGTGATGGCGAACTTCGCCTCGGTCGAGGCCACGCACAGGTCGCAAGCCTGGGCGATCATCCAGCCGCCGGCGAAGGCCACGCCGTTGACCGCCGCGATGGTGGGCTTGGAGAGCTCGATATTGTCGCCCGGCACCGGGAACATGTCGCGTGGCGGCACTTCCAGTTGGCGCTCGACCATCTCCTTCAGGTCGCCGCCCGCGCAGAAGGCCTTCTCGCCCGAACCGGTCAGGATGGCCACGCGCAAGGCCGGGTCGCGCTCGAAGCGGTCCCAGGCGGCGAACAAGCCGTCACGGACGTCCTTACCCAGGGCGTTGCGCTGGTCGGGCCGGTTGATGGTGATGATGGCGATGCCGTCGTCACGGGCGTCGAACAGGACCGCGTCGCTCATCAGAAGCCTCGTTGCTGGATGGTATGGGCCGCGCGGTCGAGCTCTTCGCGGAAATTCGGGTGGGCGATGGCGATCAGGCGGCGCGTGCGCTCGGCCAGGGTCTGGCCCTTCAGCTCGGCCGCGCCGAATTCGGTGACGATCACGTCGACATCGCTGCGGGCCGTGGTGACCGGCCCCGACAGGCTCGGCACGATGCGGCTGATGGCGCCGTCCTTGGCGGTGGCCGGCAAGGCGATGATCGAGCAGCCGCCAGGCGAGCGCGCGCCGGCCCGCACGAAGTCCACCTGCCCCCCGGTGCCGCCCATATAGGCCGAACCGCTCTGCTCGGCATTGACCTGGCCGGTCAGATCGATCTCCAGCGCCGAGTTGATCGTGACCAGGCGCTCAAGCTTGGCCAGCACCGCCGCGTCATGGGTGTAGCTGGTCGCGCACATGCGGATCGCGGCATTGCGATGGGCGAAGTCGTAGAGCTTGCGCGTGCCGATCAGCGCGCCGTTGATCGAGACGCCGGTGTCGATGGCCTTGCGGGCGTTGGTCACGACCCCGGCCTCGACCAGCTCGACCAGGCCGTCGCCCAGCATGCCCGAATGGACGCCCAGGTCCTTGCGGTCGTGCAGCAGGCGCAGGATGGCGTCCGGCACCGCGCCAACGCCGGTCTGGATCACCGCCCCGTCGCCGATATAGGCGGCGGCGTGTCTGGCGATGGCCTCGTCGGTGGGGCCGATCTTCGCCGGAGCGACCTCGACCGGCCCGCGCGAGACGTGGACCGCACAGTGGATCCGCGAGGCCGGCAGCAGTTCGCCGAAGGTGTAGGGAATCTGGTCGTTGACCTCGGCGATCACCACCCGGGCCTTGTCGACCGTGGCCCGCACGTGGTCGGCGACCAAGCCGAAGCTGTGATTGCCGTCGGCGTCGGCCGGGCTGACCTGGACCAAGGCCACGTCGCAGCCGATCAAGCCCTCGGCGACCATCGGCCCCAGCTGGCTGACATGGGCGGGGATGACGCCCAGCTTGCCGGCCTTGGTCATCGACCGCAGCGCGCCGATGGCGCCCATGCTGGAGAGCGCGAAGCTGTCGGCCGTCTCCGGCGTGAACAGGCCCGAGAAGCTGGTGGCGATGAAGGCCGACAGGTCGCCGATCCCCCTGCCCTGGGCGATCAACGCCTCGACCAGGGTCGTGGGCTCGCCGCAGGCCTGGCCGATGACGATGCGGTCACCCCGCCGAATGAACTGCGCCAGGTCCAGCCCTGCGGCGTCGGTGACGACGGTCACGACTGTTCCGCCAGCGCCAGGAGCGCCTGGGCGCGGGCCAGGTAAGGCCGGTCCAGCATGCCGCCCTTGTAGCCGATCGTGCCGACACCCGGATTGGCGGCGAACAGGTCGACGACTTCCTGGGCGTAGGCGATCTCCTCGGCCGTCGGGCTGAAGGCGGCGTTGATCACGTCGACCTGGGCCGGGTGGATGGCCAGCATGCCGCGATAGCCGTCGCGGCGCACCTGCTCGGCCCGGGTCTTCAGCTTTTCCAGGTCGCGGAAGTCGCCCTGGATGGTCTCGATGGGCGTCACCCGCGCCGCCGAGGCGCCCAGCAGGCACAGGCTGCGGGCCAGCTGGTAGGTGAAGGCGTACCCGCCGTCGGGATTGCGGTTCTCGCTGGCGCCCAGGGCGTCGGCCAGGTCTTCCGCGCCCCAGGTCATGGCGACCAGACGCGGCGCGCCGGCGTAATCGCCGGTGGTGAACATGCCCTCGGCCGTCTCGGTGACCAGGGCGATCACCTTGGTCGCGCCCTGCTCGATGCCGTTGGCGGCCTCGAAGGCCGACAGGTAGTGGTGCAGCAGCTCCACATCGCCCCGCCCGACCGACTTAGGCAGCATGATCCCGCCCGGACGCCCCGGCATGATCGCCGCGAGATCCGTCAGGGTGTGCGGCCCGTCCAGCGGATTGACCCGCACCCACAGACGTGAGCGGTCTTCCGGCTGCCGCGCCAGGAACTCAGCGACCACGCGGCGCGCCGTCGGCTTCTCCTCGGACGCGACGGCGTCTTCCAGATCGAAGATGACGATGTCGGCCGGGCCGGCGGTCGCCTTCTCCATCTTCTTTTCGCTGTCGCCCGGCGCGAAGAGCCAGGAGCGCATCTTCAGCGGGGTGTCTTTGGCCGTGGTCATCGATGCTTCCCGCTCAGTAGGACTTGGGCAGTTCCAGGACCTTCTCGGCCAGGTAGTTCAGGATCATGTGCGGGCTGACCGGCGCGGTCCTGGGGATCAGGCTTTCGCGCAGGTAGCGTTCCACATGATACTCCGCCGCATAGCCCATGCCGCCCAGGGTGAGCATGGCGGTGTGGCAGGCCTCGAAGCCGAACTCGCCAGCCAGGTACTTGGCCGCATTGGCCTCGACCCCGCAATCCTCGCCCTTGTCGAACAGGTTGGCGGCCTTCATCGCCATCAGGTTGGCGGCCTCCAGCTGGGCCCAGCACTTGGCCAGCGGATGCTGGATGCCTTGGTTCTGGCCGATGGGGCGGTCGAAGACGATCCGCTCGCGGGCGTAGCGGGCGGCGCGCTTGATCGCGGCCCGCCCCAGGCCCACGGCCTCCGAGGCCAGCAGCACCCGCTCGGGGTTCAGGCCGTGCAGGATGATCTTGAAGCCCTCGCCCTCGGTCCCGATCAGATCCTCTTCCGGGATCCACAGGTCCTCGATGAACAGCATGTTCGAGTCGATGGCGTGGCGGCCCATCTTGTGGATCAGGCGCACGTCGATCTTGGAGCGGTCGAAGTCGGTGTAGAACAGCGACAGGCCTTCGGTCTTGCGCTTGACCTGGTCCAGCGGCGTGGTGCGGGCCAAGAGCAGCATCTTGTTGGCGACCTGGGCCGTCGAGATCCAGATCTTCTCGCCGTTGACCAGATAGCCGCCGTCTTTGCGGTCGGCGCGGGTCTTCAGCTGGGTGGTGTTCAGGCCCGCATTGGGCTCGGTGACGGCGAAGCAGGCCTTGTCCTGGCCGCTGATGATCCCCGGGATCGAGCGCTGCTTCTGGTCTTCCGTGCCGAAAAGGATGATCGGCTGCAGGCCGAAGATGTTGATGTGCACCGCCGAGGCGCCGCTCATGCCCGCACCGGACTCGGCGATGGCCTGCATCATGATCGAGGCCTCGGTGATGCCCAGGCCCGAGCCGCCATAGGCCTCGGGCATGGCGATGCCCAGCCAGCCGGCGTCGGCCAGCGAGCGGTAGAAATCCTCGGGGAAGACGCCCGACTGATCGCGCTCCAGCCAGTACTCGTCGGGGAACTGCGAGCAGTGCTTGAGGATCGCCTCGCGGATGTTCTGCTGGTCCTGAGTGAACGAGAAATCCACGGCTTTTCGACCCTGTTTTCGAGGAGATAGGCCTCGGCGGGTAGCAGTCGCGGCAGCCCCTCACAACGCCTGCACAGGCACATATCGCTGCTGCGGAGGGCAAGCCGATGGATTTAGCCGGCCCGCTGGCCTAGCCCCTAGAGGGAGCTTAGGGAGCGACAAGTGGACCACAATTCCAGGGCCGGCGGCCCCCTGTCGGGCGTGCGCGTCATCGACCTGACCAGCATGGTCTTCGGCCCCTACGCCACCCAGATCATGGCCGACATGGGCGCCGACGTGATCAAGGTCGAGCCGCCCTCGGGCGACGCCACGCGCTACATCTCGGTGGGCCCGACGCCCGACCTGGCCGGCGTGTTCGTCAACGTCAATCGCGGCAAGCGCAGCATCGTGCTGGACCTGCAGAGCGACGACGGCAAGGCGGCCCTGCGCACCCTGCTGGAACAGGCCGACGTCTTCATCCACTCGATGCGGTCGAAAGCCATCGCCCGGCTGGGCTTCGACTACGCGGGCGTCAAGGCGCTGAACCCCTCGATCGTCTACACCAACTGCTACGGCTACGGCCGCGAGGGGCCCGACGGCGACCAGCCGGCCTATGACGACACCATCCAGGCCGAGTGCGGCCTGACCGCCGTTCAGCAGATGCTGACGGGCGAGGCCAACTATGTCGGCACCATCGTCGCCGACAAGGTGGCGGGCCTGACCGCCCTCTACGCCACCATGATGGCCCTGTTCCACCGCGAGCGGACCGGCGAGGGCCAGGAGGTCGAGATCGGCATGTTCGAGACCATGGCCTCGTTCATGCTGGTCGAGCACGCCAACGGCGCGATGTTCACGCCACCGCTTGGCCCGGCGCACTATCCGCGCGTGGTGGCCGCCAACCGCAAGCCCTACCGCACCAAGGACGGCTACGTGTCGGCCCTGATCTACAACGACAAGCACTGGTCGCTGTTCGTCGATGCGGTGAAGCCCGTCTGGGTGGACGACCAGATGGCGACCCTGGGCCAGCGGGCCAAGCAGATCGACCGGGTCTATGGCCTGCTGGCGCAGACCTTCCTGGAGCGCACCACCGCCGAATGGCTGGACCTGCTGCGCAAGCTGGGCATCCCCGCCGCGCCGCTGCGCACGCCGGACGAACTGTTCGATAACCCGCACCTCAACGCCGTCGGCTTCTTCGAGACCGTCGACAGTCGTCGCGGACCGATCCGCTTCCCCGGCGTACCCACCACCTTCTCGGCGACGCCGGGCAAGGTCCGCGGCCCAGCGCCCGAGCTGGGCGAGCATACCGATGAAGTGCGCGAGGAGTTCGGCCTATGACGGGTTCTCTCAAGGGCAAGGTCGCCGTGGTCACCGGCGCCAGCCGGGGCATCGGCAAGGGCATCGCTCTAGCCCTGGCCGCGGCCGGGGCCACCGTCTACGTCACCGGCCGCACGGTGACGGCCGGCGAGCATCCCCTGCCCGGCACGGTCGGCGAGACGGCCCTGGAGTGCGACCGCCGGGGCGGCAAGGGCATCGCCGTCCAGGTCGACCACGCCAATGACGACCAGGTCGCCGCCCTGTTCGCCCGGGTCGAGCGTGAGCAGGGCCGGCTGGACATCCTGGTCAACAACGCCTTCGCCCTGCCCGAGGACCTGACCGAGCCCAAGCCCTTCTGGGAAAAGCCGCTGTCGAACTGGGAGATGGTCGATGTCGGCGTGCGCTCCAACTTCGTGGCGGCCTGGCACGCGGCCAAGATCATGACGCCGCAAAAGTCCGGTCTGATCGTGGCGATCTCGGGCTATGTCGGCGTGACCTACACCTACGGCGTCGTCTTCGGGACCTGCAAGTCGGCCGTCGACCGCATGGCGCGCGACATGGCCATCGAGCTGAAGCCCCACGACATCGCCTCGGTCTCGCTGTGGCAGGGCCTGACCTTCACCGAGCGGGCCGAGCGCAACATCGCCGCCAATCCGGCCATGAAGCAGAGCGTCGTCACCAATCCGCTGGTCGGCTGCTCGCCCGAGTTCCCCGGCCGCGTGATCGTGGCCCTGGCCAACGATCCCGAGGTGATGCGCCGCTCGGGCGCCACCTACATCACCGCCGAACTGGCCCAGGACTACGGCGTCGTCGACATCGACGGGAAGGTCATCCCCTCGCTGCGCGAACAGCGCGGCGCGCCGATCTGGCAAGCGATCTAGGAGACAAGCGATGGACGCCGACAAGCTGGCCCGCCTGGGCGAACTGCTGGACCGCCAGGACATCCACGACGCCCTCCTCCGCTTCACCCGAGGCATGGACCGGTTCGACCGCGACGCCTTCCTGTCGGCCTTCCATCCGGACGCGGTGATCGCCGCCGGGACCTTCGTGGGCCCGCCGGACGCCCTCTACGACTGGGCGCGCGACATGCACGACGTCGGCCAATCGGCCACCCACCATGCCTTGCTGAACCACAGCTGCGATCTCGACGGCGACACCGCCCACACCGAGACCTACTACCTGTTCGCCGCCCGCAATCGCGACGACAGCAACTGGATCGCCGGCGGCCGCTACATCGACCGCTTCGAGCGCCGCGACGGCGCCTGGCGGATCGCCACGCGCAGCACGGTGATCGAGTGGTCCGGCGTCCTGCCGACCATGCCCATCCCGTTCGGCGACGTGCCGGGCATCGAGCTCAACGGCGTGGCGGCGCGGGACGAGAGCGACCTGTCGTATCGGCGACCGCTGACGAACCTGCGGGAACTGAACATCCCCTCATAAATCCCAACATCCCGGCGAAGGCCGGGACCCAAGCTGAGCGGGCGGGAGGGTCATGGCTGTCCCGAGCGCAAGCGCTAACTCGGAAAGTCGGCTTGGATCCCGGCCTTCGCCGGGATGTCGTGGAGGGTGGGCTTAGCAAAAGAACCCCAAGCTCGGATCGCCGTTCGCCGCGCCCGTGAATGCCGCCGCGCCGCCCGAGAACGGCATGCCCATCAGGCCCTGCGACCAGTCGGTCGACACGCCCAGGTCCTTGCTCCAGTCGTAGAGCATGGTCCGGTGCGCGATCCGCCACTGGCCGTCGCGACGCTCGAACCGGTCGAGATACCGCCCGCCCAGGAAGACGTCGTGCTCCTCGGTCCCGAAGTCGATGCGGTGATAGGCGCTGACGTGGGTCTCGACCTTGGCCACGTCGCCCTCCAGCACGACCAGGCTCTGGCCCAGGGTGTGCAGCGTCACCGGGATGCTGGGCGCGCCGGGCGTGACCCAGGCCAGGTAGTCGTCGAACGAACCCGCGAAGATCCCGAACTCGACCGCCGCGTCGGGCCAGAAGCAGGCCGAGATCGCCGCCGGATCGCGCCGATCCTCGCCCCGGGCCAGCCGCGCCAAGCCGTCGCGGATCCGCTCGCGGGCGACGATCTCGGCCAAGTCTTCGCTGCTGCCGCCGGCCATGATCGTCCACCCTTTTTCCTTGATCCGTTGGCCCGGAGCCTAGGGCCCGATTGAGGCAGATCAATCCAGGGCGGGTCCCATTATCGAACCGGCGATATCGGCGCGCCCAGCCCGCCGGTTCGCTTGCACGGCCTCCCCGCGCGAGACCACTGTCTCCAAAAGTTTTTAGGTGAGGCTACCCCCATGGCAGACGGTTCTATGGCCACCGAACGGCCCGTTCCGTTCTCGGTGGAAAATCCCGAGCGCATCCCGTCGCGGCGCTATTACGACGAGGCGTTCTACCAGCTCGAGGTCGAGCATCTGTGGCCGCACGTCTGGCAGATGGCCTGCCGGCTGGAGCAGATCCCCAATGTCGGCGACTGGGTGGAGTACACCAACCTCGGCAAGTCGGTGATCGTGGTGCGCGGCAAGGAGGGCGTGAAGGCCTTCCACAACGCCTGCCGTCACCGCGGCGTGCCGCTGGTCGAGGAAGGCGGGCACGGCAACTGCAAGACGCCGGGCTTCATCTGCCCCTTCCACGGCTGGCGCTGGAACACCGAGGGCCAGAACACCTTCGTCTACGGCAAGCACATGTTCAGCGAGTCCCAGCTGGACCAGGCCGACCTGGCGCTGAAGCCCTGCCGCGTGGAGCTGTGGGGCGGCTGCGCCTTCATCAACTTCGACGACAATGCCCCGTCCTTCCGCGACACGATCGGCCCGGTGGCCGACCGGCTGGAAGCCCACGGCATGAGCAAGCTGAAGTCGGAGTGGTGGTACGCCACGGTCATTCCGGCCAACTGGAAGGTGGCGATGGAAGCCTTCATGGAAGGCTACCACGTCATGCGCACGCATCCGCAGCTGCAGCAGGCCGCGCCGATGCTCTACAACATGATGTACGGGATGGACACCGGCGGCATCGGCCTGCCGATCGACCCGAACATGACCGTTCGCCAGAACATCGCCGCGCAGATCAAGCACCTGGGCCTGCTCTCCGAAGGCATGGCCGGCATGGTCCACGCCAAGGAAGTCGAGATCGCCAAGCAGCTGGCCGAGGTCGAGCTGCCCGAGGATCCGGCCCAGGCGGTGATGATGTGGTACGGCATCCTCAACCACCAGATCACCACCCAGCTGCGGGCCGCCGGCGAAGACGTGCCGGACCTGAACGCCGTGGCGGTGTCGGACCCGATCCACGCGGTCGAATTCCTGTTCCCCAACTACTTCCTGCTGCCGATGTTCTCGAGCATGTCGTCGTACCGCATCCGGCCGCTGGGTCCGGAAAGCTGCCTGTTCGAGCTGTGGTCGCTGACCCACGTGGCCGAGGGCGCCGAGCACAAGACGCCGATGGAACCGACTATGCTGCCCTATGACAGCGAGGAGTTCCCGCCGATCCCACGCCAAGACTATTCCAACATCCCGATCCAGCAGAAGGGCATGCATGCCGAGGGCTTCGACTTCATGCGCCTGTCCAAGGACGTCGAGGGCCTGATCAGCAACTACAACCGGATCATCGACGGCCACCTGAAGGGCGTCGACCAGGGCAAGCTGGCGGCGGCCACCAACCTCTTGGGCGGCAATTTCGACGGCAAGATCCTCGACCTCGGCTTCTAGACCATGAGCGCGACGCCCAAGCTGCTGATCTTCCTGAAGCGGCGGCCTGGGCTGAGCCGCGAGGACTTCCGCGCCTATTACGAGGCCAACCACGTCCCGCTGTGCCTGAAGTACATGGCGGGCGTGGAGCGCTATTTCCGGCGCTACCTCGAGCCCGCCCCCGGCATGCCGGAGATGGAGGCCGATGTCGTCACCGAGGTCTGGATGAAGGACCAGGCGGCGCTCGACTACGTGCTGGCCAACGCCGCCAAGGACCAGCTGCCGCCCGACGTGCTGGCCGACGAGGAGAAGCTGTTCGACCGCTCCAAGTCGCGCTTCTGCGCCGTGGTCGAGCACGAGACCGACATGGCCGGCTGAGACTTCCGGCCGGGCGCGAGACGGTGGCCTGAGCCCGAAATGAAACCGGCCGCCCTTCGAAAAGGGCGGCCGGTCTGTCTCTAACTTGCGGGTCGCGACTACGGCAGCTTGGCCAGCTCCGCGTCGATGACGTCCAGCTTCTCGGTGGTGATCTTGTCGGGGCTCTTGTCGTGCAACTGGCGGAAGGTCATGCCCTTGGCCAGCAGCATCCGGGGGTCCGACGAAATGCCCGGGAAATGCTTCTCGACGATCGCCTTGGCCGCCGGATTGGCGAACAGGTCGCCGACGGTGGACGTCTTGGTGGACAGGCTGCCCGCATAGGCGGCCGACAGCGGAGCCACGGCGATGACCGCCGCGAGAATGACGGCCTTGAGTTTGGTCGACATGTATTCTCCATTCATGATGGCGCGAAGGCCCAGCCGATTACTTTATCGGCGCCTGGCGAATTGAGTGAAATTGCAAATAATCCCCGATGCGGAAGGTACAATACTCACCCACCACACGAAACTCGGATAACATGTTACTCAGGAGTAAACAAGAACGTCGGCGGTAGATTTCGCCAGGACTAACCCCAGAGAGCCTCCGCCGCCGCCAGGCCCTGCCCGCCCCGACCGCCCAGCTCGCCGACCAGCGCCTTGAGGCGGTAGGTCCACAAATGCAGAGGATGCTCCAGCGTCATGCCCATGGCGCCCAGGAACTGGTGGAAGTCGTAGGCCACAGCCCGCCCGCTCTCCTGGGCGTGCAGGGCCGCCAGGGCCGCGTCGCCGGCGTCCAGCGTGTCGGCCGCCTTCATCGCCAGCCAGTAGACGCCGTTGGCGCGCACCTGCGCCTCGGCCAGGCGGTGGCGCAGGGCTTGGAAGGTGGCCAGGGGCCGGCCGAACTGCTGGCGGTCGGTGACATAGGTGGTGACGCTTTCGAGCGCAGCGGCCAACAAGCCGGCGGCCTCGGCGGCGATGGCGACGCGCCAGCGGATCGTCACCTCGGCGGGCGAGACGTCGTGAACCGTGGTCGCCGCGGCCGCCGGATCGACCAGCAGCGTCGCCATTGGATAGGCGAACAGGGTGTCCTCAGCCCGGACCTGATCCTCGGTGGCCACGAAGCTGGACACCTTGTCCTTGCCCACCACGACCACGGTCGCGCCGGCCTTCAGGAAACGGACGGGGCGCTCGGACTTGCCCCCGGTCACCAGGCAGAACGGACGCGGCAGGTCGGGGAACAACGGGCGGACCAGGGCGCTGACCGCCGCCTCGACGGCATAGGGCAGCCGCGCCAGCCGCTCGACCACCAGGGCGGCGGTGACCGCGCCCAGCTCGGGGTCGAAGCCGACATCGAGGAAGCCGCCCTCCTCCAGCTCGCGGTCCAGCTTGTCGCTGACCAGGGCGAAGGACGTGTCGTGCAGGGCCGGGCTGGCGAAGGGCCGGGCCAGGGACTCGACCGCGTCCAGGATCTGCGACTGATCGGAGGTAAGAGCCAGTTTCATCAGCGCGGCTCCCGGGGCAGCTTGAGGACGTCGGTGGCGATGATGTTCAGCTGGATCTCGGCCGCGCCGGCCGCGATGCCGGCCACGATGCCGCGCTGGTGGTGCATCTTCAGATAGGGGTGCGCGTCGGCCAGGGCCTGGGGCAGGTATTCGACCACAAACTCGGCCACCCGGCGCTCGGCCATGACGGTGGCGAAGCGGGCGGAGCTGGACTCCGCCCCAATCGCCTCGCCCCGGCTGCGTCGGTCGACGATCGCATAACTCGCCATTCGCGCCGCCTCGCACAGGGCCGCGCAATGGGCGGCCTCCAGCTTGACCACCTCGCCGGCGAACTCGCCCTGGGTCTTGAGCACCTGCACGGCCCGCTCCAGCGCCGCGCGCGCCAGCGAGTAGCGCGGAATGCCCAGCCGCTCGTTGGTCAGCGAGTAGGCGATGATCTCCCAGGCCTGGCCTTCCTCGCCCAGGCGCGCCGTGGCGGGCACAATGCAGTCGTCGAAGAACACCTCGTGGATGTCGCCCTCGCCGATCAACGACGGGATCTGGCGCACCGTGATGCCGGGCGTGTCCATCGGGACCAGCAGGATCGAGATGCCCTTCTTGCGGTCGTCGCTGGTGCGGCAGACCAGGAAGCAGGTGTCGGCCAGGCCCGCATAGCTGGTCCAGATCTTCTGGCCGGTGACGCGGTAGTGGTCGCCCTCCAGCACCGCGCGGGTGCGCAGCGAGGCCAGGTCCGATCCCGCGCCGGGTTCGGAAAAGCCCTGGCACCACAGGGCCACGCCGTCAGTGATCGGCGGCAGGTAGCGCGCCTTCTGCTCCTCGGTGCCGTAGCGGATCAGGGTGGGGCCCACCCAGTTGACGTTCATGTACTGACCGCCGCGCGGCTCGCCGGCGATCCACATCTCCTCGGCCAGGATGGTCTGATGCCAGGGATCGAGGCCCCCGCCGCCGATCTCCTTGGGCCAGTGCGGGGTCAGCAGGCCATCGGCCGCCAGTTCGCCGCAAAAGGTGCGGGCATAGGCCGTCAGGGCCGGCGAGGCCGGGCCGTGCTGGGAGAACCGCTCCCAGTCGTCAGGCAGGGTGGCGGTCAGGAAATCCCGTAGCCGCTGGCGGAAAGCGGCCTCTTCGGCGGTCCATTCGAAGTTCATCGGACTCTTCTTCTGGGTCGGTGCCCGGGCAGGAATATACGATGCCGGATGGCGACGCCGCGCCGGAGCGTGGCCGAAACCAAAAGACCGCCCCGGTGATATGGCTCGCCCTTGCCCAGGCCGCCAAAGCCGCACATCACAAAGGCATGACCGAGCCTGCCTTCATCGCCGTGGCCACGACCGACGAGATCGCGCCGGAGACCGCCAAGGAGGTCGAGATCGGCGGTCGTTCGATCCTGATCTGCCACAGCGACGGACGCTTCTTCGCGATCGAGAACCTGTGCTCCCACGCCGAGGAGCCGCTAGCCTGCGGGCGGTTGAAACGCGGCTGGATCTCATGCCCGGCCCATGGCGCGCGGTTCGACCTGGAGACTGGCGAGCCGCTCAATCCGCCGGCCACCGAGCCCTTGAAGACCTTCACCCTGCGGATCGTCGGCGAGGTCATCGAGGTCGCCGTCTAGGGCATCGCCTTGCCGATATCGCCCCCCGCCCCTTGCGGCGTTCGGGGCAAATAAGGCCTAGCGTGAGGGGTACGCTTGGAGGCCGGCCTTGACCGACACACTTGAAACCCTGCGGCGCGACATCCGCGCCTGGCTGGAGGCCAACGCCCCCAAAGACTGGCGCGCGGCCTGCACCAGCCACGAGGCGTTTCTCGACACCCAGAGGAGCTGGTTCGCCAAGCTGGTCGAGGGCGGCTACGCCGTGCCGCACTGGCCCGCCGAATGGCCCGGCGGTGGCCAGGGCCTGGCCGAACAGAAGGTGCTGTACGAGGAGCTGGCCCGCGCCGACACCCCGCGCCTGCTGCTGTCGTTCATGTCGACCTACCACGCCGCCAGCACCCTGTTCGAATGGGGCAGCGCCGAGCAGCAGGCCAAGTACATCCCCCGCATCCTGGAGGGCGAGATCTGGTGTCAGGGCTTCTCCGAGCCCGGCGCCGGTTCGGACCTGGCGGCCGTCCGCACCCGCGCCAAGCGCCGGGGCGACGTCTATGTGGTCAACGGCCAGAAGCTGTGGTCGACCATGGGCCAGTTCGCCGACAAGTGCCTGCTGCTGACGCGCACCAGCACCGAGGGCGCAAAGCAGGCCGGCCTGACCTATCTGCTGCTGGACCTGAAGGCCAAGGGCGTCACCGCCCGGCCGATCCACCAGATCCACGGCGACGAGGAGTTCGCCGAACTGTTCCTCGACGAGGTCGAGATCCCCGTGGCCGACCGCCTGGGCGAGGAAGGTCAGGGCTGGGCCGTGGCCCAGTCGACCCTGTCATCCGAGCGCGGTCTGACCCTGCTGGAGCTGAGCGCCCGCCTGCGCGGCGCCCTGTGGCGGCTGGCCGACCTGATCCGCGCCAACGGTCGTCAGGACGACGCCGGAATCCTGAGGGATTTCGGGCGGCTGGCCACGAAAATCGACGCGGCCTGCGCCATCGCCGACCAGTTCCTGGCCAACCGCATCGCCGGACACGAGCGCGTCGGCGACGCCTCGTTGGTCAAGCTGACCTATTCGCGGACCTTGCGAGAGTTCACGTCTCTGGGCCTGCGGGTCGGCGGCCT
This sequence comes from Caulobacter sp. GW821-FHT09B08, assembly GCF_059418225.1. Lineage (NCBI taxonomy): Bacteria > Pseudomonadati > Pseudomonadota > Alphaproteobacteria > Caulobacterales > Caulobacteraceae > Caulobacter > Caulobacter sp. GW821-FHT09B08. Next base: position 304,201 of record NZ_JBWKPL010000006.1, read on the forward strand.
CGGGGTCCAGCATCACGAGCCCATCGTGTTCGGCGGCGGCATGGAGACCGGCAACTGGATGGCCGATTTCATGAACAGCTACGCCTGGACCATCGCCGGCGGCAGCGACGAGGTTCAGCGCAACATCATCTCCGAGCGCCTGCTGGGCATGCCCCGCGAACCCAAGACCTGGACCGTGGGAGGCGCGGCATGAACGCGGACCTGAGCGAACTGCGCGACGCCGCCCGCAAGGCCTTCAGCGCCGCCGGCCTGGCCCCCGACCTCGACGCGAGCTGGAGCACCGTGGCCGAGATGGGCGCGCTGATGACGGCCGTGCCCGAGGACCTGGGCGGCCTGGGCTTGGGTCGCGAGGCCGTCGGCGTGATCCACACGGAACTGGGCCGCGCGCTCGTCCCCGGCCCCGCCATCGCCCAGATGCTGGCGGTCGAGGCGCTGAGCGCCGCTCAACGCAACCTCGCCGACCGCCAGGACCTGCTGGACCGCGCCATGGCCGGCGAAGTGATGACCGCCTCCCTCACCAGGGCAGACGCCTGGGGGGCGCTGACCGCCGTCCCCGACGCCGACCGCGCCAGCCATGTGCTGATCGTCCGGGAAGACCGCATCACGCTCGCGCCGCTGGACGGCGCCGAGATCACCCTGCGCGAGACCTGGGACAAGACCCGCCGCCTGTTCGACGTTCGGCCGGCCGGCGACGGCCTGGTCCTGGCCGAGGGCGAAGCCGCCGCGGCCCTGGCCGGACGGCTGGAGCCCCTGATGCTTCTGGCCCTGGCCGGCGACAGCCTGGGCGGCGCCGAGGCGATCCTGGAGTTGACCATCGAGTACCTGGGCACGCGCCGCCAGTTCGACCGTCCCCTGGCCCTCTTCCAGGCCCTCAAGCACCGGGTCGCGGACATGAAGACCTGGCTGTCGGCGGCCGAGGCGCTGTTCTGGAGCCGTGCGGCCGATCCCGTCGCCGACGCGCTCGACCTGGGCGCCCTGAAAGCCCATGCGGCGGGCGTCTACCGCGCCATCGCCGAGGACGCGATCCAGCTGCACGGCGGCATCGGCCTGACCATGGAGCACCCCTGCCACCTGTTCCTGAAGCGCGCGACCCTGAATGCCGCGCTGGGCGGGGATGCGGACTATTGGGAGGAACAGGTGGGTCGGGCGACGTTGCGGAAGGCGATCGCCTAGCCTCCAGCGCCTCTCTGGCGACGACAAAAAAGGCCCAGCTCGCGCTGGGCCTTTCTCGTGTCGAACCATGCCTCCCGATGGGGAGACATGGCCAAGGCCTTGGTCACTTGCCGGCGACTTCCTTCACGGTGGCGACGATCTCGTCGACCGACACCAGATAGGCGTCTTCCAGCGGCTTGGAGAACGGCACCGGCGAGTACGGCGCGCCGAGGCGACGGACCGGGGCCTTCAGCTGGCCGAACAGCTCCTCGTTGACCGTCGCGGCGATCTCGGCGCCGGGGCCGAAGCTACGGACGGCCTCGTGGACCACGACGCAGCGGCCGGTCTTGGCGACCGACTTCAGCACCGTATCCCGATCCCACGGCGAGATCGTGCGCAGGTCGACCAGTTCGACCGAGACGCCGGCCTCGGCGAGTTTCGGCAGGGCCTGCAGGCTGCGCACCACCATCGACGACCACGAGACGATGGTCACGTCCGTGCCCTCGGCGACGACCTTGGCCTGGCCCAGCGGGATCGGGCCCTGGTCCACCGGAACGTCCTGCGGAATGAACAGGGTGCCGGCCGACTCGATGATGATGCAGGGGTCGGGATCCTGGATGCACGAGAGCAGCAGGCCCTTGTAGTCGGCCGGGTTGGACGGCGCGACGACCTTGATCCCGGCGGTGTGGGCGAACCAGCCCTCCAGGTGGTCGGCGTGCTGGCCGGCGGTCTGCCAGCCGGCGCCCGTCAGGGTGCGGATGGTGATCGGCACCGTGCTCTGGCCGCCCGACATGAACCGCAGCTTGGCCGCGTGGTTGAAGATCATGTCCATGCAGACGGCGGTGAAGTTCATCAGCATGATCTCGGCCACGGGCTTGTAGCCCGCCAGGGCCGCGCCGATGGCCGCGCCGATGATCGCCTGCTCGGAGATCGGGGTCGACTTCACGCGCTGGTCGCCGAACTTGGTCGACAGGCCGATGGTGGCGCCGGTCACGCCGCCGCCTTCGCGGTCGGCGATGTCCTCGCCGAACACCAGGACCTTGGGATCTTCTTCCATCGCCTGGTGCAGGGCCGCGTTGACGGCCTGGAAGGCGTGCATCTTGACGGTCTCGGTCATGCGGGGATCTCCGTAGCGAACACGTCGCGGCGCATTTCGTCGGTGGACGGAAAGGCGCTGGCCAGCCCGAACTCCATGGCGTCATCCACTTCGGCCTGGATGTCGGCCTGCATCTTGGTCAGCTGTTCCTCGGTGGCGTGGCCTTCGGCGAGAAGGCGCGCGCGGAAGGCGGGCAGCGGATCCTTGGCGATCGCGGCGGCCTTCTCTTCCTTGGTCATGTACTTGTCGTCGTCACCCAGAACATGGCCCAGGAAACGGAAGGTCTTGCACTCCAGCAGGGTCGGTCCCTCGCCGTCGCGGGCGCGATTGATGGCCTCGTAGGCCGCCGCGTACATGGCCCACGGGTCGTTGCCGTCCACCGTGTAGCCCGGCATGCCGTAGCCGATGGCGCGCTTGGAGATGAAGTCCACCGAGGTGCCGTTCTCATACCGCGTATGCTCGGCGAAGCCGTTGTTCTGGCAGACGAAGATCACCGGCAGCTTCCACAGCGAGGCCAGGTTCAGCGACTCGTGGAACGCGCCGATGTTCGACGCGCCGTCGCCGAAATAGGCGATGCTGACGCGCTTGCTGCCGTCCAGCTGCGCGGCCCAGCCCAGGCCGTTGGCGATGGGCATCGACGAGCCGACGATGCCGGTGGTGACCATCACGCCCGTCTCCGGGTGCGTCAGGTGCATCGGACCGCCCTTGCCCTTGCAGGTGCCGTCGACGCGGCCGGCGATCTCGGCCCACAGCGGACGCAGCGGCATGTCCTTGGCGACCATGTCGTGGATGCCGCGATAGATCGTGCAGATCGTGTCTTCGTTGGTCAGCAGCGAGGAGATGGTCGAGGGGATCACTTCCTGACCGCGCGCCGAATAGTAGGGCATGATCAGCTTGCCCAGGCGCATGGCCTTGCGGATCGTGTCGTCATTGCGCTCGATGCGGATCATCCGCCGGTAGATGTCGACCAGCGTCTCCGTGCTGGGGGCCGGACTGTTGCTCTGCTCTGCCATGACGTCCTCGAGGGGATGGTGATCGGGCCATCGATCAGCGCTCGGGAGGCCAAGGTCAATCGCGCCCCGACCCGCCCCGGCGATATCTGCCGCAAGGCCCGCGCCGCCTGTGGCGCGCCGCCCTTTCCCGCGCGACGAAGACGTCACGACAGGGAGAGAAACATGGCCAGGATGCTGAGCGCGGTCGCCGTGGGCGGCGCGGGAATCGACGGCGTGCGGGTCGTGGAGACCGACATCCCCGAGCCCGGTCCGGGCCAGGCCCTGGTGCGGCTGAAGGCCGTCACCCTGAACTTCCGCGACCTGATCGGCGCCAAGGGCATGATGCCGGGCCTGACCAAGGACCCGCACTATGTGCCCCTCTCCTGCGGGACCGGCGAGGTCACAGCGCTGGGCGACGGCGTCGATCGCGTGGCCGTCGGCGACCGGGTCAATCCGATCTTCGCCCTGGGCTGGATCGAGGGGCCTCGGCCGACCATGGACATGCTGGGCGCGCGTGCCGACGGCGTGGCTCGTCAGTACGCGGTCTTTCCGGCCGACAGCCTTTGCCGCGTGCCCGACACGATGAGCGACCTGGAAGCCGCGACCATGACCTGCGCCGGGCTGACCGCCTGGAACGCCCTCTTCGCGCCTCGCCCGCTCAAGGCCGGCGAATGGGTGCTGCTGCAAGGCACAGGCGGCGTCTCCATCGCCGCGCTGCAGTTCGCCAAGGCGGCCGGAGCGAAGGTGGTCATCACCTCGTCGTCAGACGCCAAGCTGGCCCGAGCCCGCGCCCTGGGCGCGGACGTCACGGTCAACTACCGAGCCGAGCCCGACTGGGCCGCCGCCGTACGCCGCGAACGAGGCGGCGCCGGCGTGGACATCGTCGTGGACGTGGTCGGCGCCAGCCAGGTCGAGACCGCCGCCTCGCTGCTGAACCCCGGCGGGGTGATCGCCGCCATCGGCATGCTGGGCTCGGACTTCAGCTGGCACGTGGCCGATGTCGGCGGCCATCCCGTGGCCCGCATCACCGTGGGCAACCGGACCGAGCACGAGGCCATGCTGGCCTTCTGCGAGCGTCACGCCATCCGGCCGGTGGTGGACGCCGTCTACGACCTGACGCGTCTTCAGGACGCCTACCGTCACCTGGAGTCGGGACGGTTCTTCGGGAAGATCGGCGTCAACCTGCTTTGAGCGAGGCGAACTTCTCGGGATCCAGCAGCTTCCACATGCCGTCGGCCGAGGCGACCGTGCGGTCGCCCGCCATGATCAGGCCGCGCATGAAGACGATCTGCGAGGTGCGGCGCACCAGCTCGGGCTTGCAGGTCAGGAAACCGCCGATCTTGGCCGCCGCCACGAACTGCATCTGCAGCTGAAGGGTCACGCAGTCGCGGGTCTGGGCCGCATCGACCACGCCGATGCCCAGGGCGATGTCGGCGAAGGTCATCAGCACCCCGCCGTGCACCGTGCCGACATGGCCGTTGCCGTGGCCGTCTTCGCTGAGCAGACCGGCCGTGCGCCCCTCCGCATCCTGGCGCACCCAGTAGGGCCCGGCGGTCGCGTTGAAGTGGGTGCCGGGCATGCGAACCCAGCCCTCGGCCTCCAGGTCGGATGGGCTCACAGCTGGTTGCCCACGCCCGCCGCGTGCTTGGCGGCGATATAGCCGAAGGTCAGGGACGGACCGACGCTGGCGCCGGCGCCCGGATAGACGTTGCCCATCACCGAAGCCGTCGAGACGCCCGTGGCGTAGAGACCCGGGATCGGCGCGCCGTCGGCCTTGACCACCCGGCCGCTGGCGTCGGTCAGCGCGCCGCCATAGGTGCTGACGTCGCCAGGCACCACGTTGACCGCGTAGAACGGCCCGGCCTCGATCTTGCCCAGCGACTTGTTGGGGCCGTGATAGGGGTCGCCCAGCCAGGAGTCATAGGCCCGCTCGCCGCGGTGGAAGTCCTCGTCCACGCCCTTGTCCACAAAGCCGTTCCAGCGCGCGACCGTGCCCTTCAGGGCTTCGGGATCGACGTTGATCAGACCCGCCAGCGCCTCGATGCTGTCGGCCTTCTTCAGATAGCCCTGCTCGGTCCAGGCGTCGGGCTTCTTGGGTCCCGGCATGGTGCCGGCCAGCATGTACTGCTCGATATAGGTCTGGTCGAAGATCGCCCAGCTGGGGATGGCCGGAACCGTCTGGTTCCGCTTCAGCATGGTCTCGCAGTAGAGTTCGTAGGAGCCGCCCTCGTTCATGTAGCGCACGCCCGACTGGTCCACGAGGATGGCATGCGGCTTACCGGTAAGGCTCTGGGCGGGGGCCGTGGGGAACATGGTCTCCCACCCCGGCGTCAAGGTGGTCTGGTAACCGACCATCTGGTCCATCTGGGCCAGGACCCCGCCGATGCGCTCCATCTCGACATGCATCTCGCCCATGTCGCTCTCGTTGGTCTGGGACCAGTCGGCGCGGGTGCCAGGCATGTATTGATCGCGCATGGCCTGGTTGCGCGCGAAGCCGCCGGCGTTGACCAGCACGCCCAGCTTGGCGCCCACGCGCCAGGGCTTGCCGTCCTTGACCGTGATCACGCCGGTCACCGCGCCGTTCTCGACGATCAGCTCGGAGACGGGCGACTCCAGGCGCAGGTCCACCCCGGCCTTCAGTCCCGCCTGAAGCATCCGCGCCTGCAGAGCCGCGCCCGCCCCGACGATCTGCTTGCGGGTGATCCGCGCGCCGATCGTGCGCAGGATCACCTTCAGGAACGCCTTCTTGCCGGTCCAGCTCTTCTTGAAATAGGCCAGCTGCATGCCCTCTTCGAGGCGGGCCGGCGCGGGCAGGAAGCCCGGGCGCAGCTTGGCCTGCCACTCGCCCAGCGCGTTGGCGTCGAACAGCTTGGCCGACAGGCAGCGGGTGGTTTTGCAGCCGCCCGGCAGTTCGTCGTAGTAGTCCGGCCAGAAGTCGGCGCTGCGCTCGAACTGCAGGCCCTGACCGACCAGGAAGTCGATCATCTTGGGCGCTTCGTTCACATAGGCCAAGCGGCGCTCGCGCGACGTGCCGGGCGCCGGCTTGGGATCGGTGGCCACCACCGCGTCCAGATAGGTGATCGCCGCCTCGGTGCTGTCGGCGTCGCCGTCGGCGCGCATGAAGCTGTTGTTGGGGATCCACATCACCCCGCCCGACTTGGCCGTGGTGCCGCCGGCCCAGGCCGACTTCTCCAGGATCACGACCGACTTGCCGGCCTTGCGCATGACCAGGCCCGAGCTCAGCGAGCCGGCGCCGTTGCCCACGACCACCCAGTCGAACGTCTCGTCAAATCCGGCCATGCGCGTCTCTCCCTAAGTTCTTGTCGAGCGCGTCCGGCAGCCCGGCGCGCCCGTTGTCGTCGCCGGGCGTCAGACCACGTCGGCGAGCTTCACCCAGCGACGTTCCGCGCTGGAAATCCGGATCGCTTCCTGGATGCTCTCGACCTCCAGGGCCCGCGCGAAGTCCGGCGAGGCTTTCGCGCCGCCCTGGATAGCCTCGACCATTCGCTGCATCGACACGGCCATGGGGAAGCTGGGCTGAGGCTCGCTTTGCCAGTCCAGGCCGATGCCGGGCACATGCTTGAAGGCTTCGGCGATCTCGATATCGGCCAGACCGCCGCCCGTCTGCCCGCCGCGCAGCACGCAGTCGCGGGCCGTCGGGAAGGTGGGCGACGAGGCGACCAGCCGCCCCTTCTCGCCCGCCACGTCCAGCGACCAGCCCACATGGACCGGCAGGCTCCAGCTGATCTGCATGGTCATCTTCAGCCCGCTGGCGAAGCGCAGGATGACGTTGGCCAGATCGTTGGTCTCGGGAACGATCCGGTCGCCGTCGGCGAACACCCATTCGCGCAGCACCCGGCTGTCGTCGGCGACCAGTTCCTCGATGGGACCCAGCAGATGCAGCAGCATGTAGAGGGCATGGCTGCCGTTGTTGCGAACCGCCGACACCCCCTGCCCCGCCTGGGCGAACCAGTTGTAGGGGAACAGCTTGCTGGGCTGGTTGAATAGCGAGATGCTGAACTGGCAGGTCCCGCCCAGCGGCCGGCCCAGATAGCCCTCGTTGACCATCGCCTTCATCTGGCGGTGCGCGGGAATCCACTCGGAGAAGGCGTCCACCACGCCCACCGAGCCGCCCGCGCGCCAGGCCGCGTCGATGTCCTTGGCGCCCTGCCAGTCGGGCGCGTGGGGGCTGGCGTTGTAGACGTGCTTGCCGGCGGCCAGGGCCGCCAGGACCATCGGCTTGCGCACCGACGGCCGGGTGCCGCAGTCGACGACGTCGATGTCCGGATCGGCGCACATCGCCTGGAAGTCCCAGAACGGCCGGTCGATCTTCAGCCGGGCCGCGGCCGCTTCGGCCGTCTCCTGGCGCGAGGTGCAGATGGCGGTGACCTCCACGCCCAGGATCGCGCGCCAGGCCGGCAGGTGGGCGAAGCCACCCCAGGCCGCGCTGATGATCCCGACGCGCAGGGTCATGCGACCGCTACTCGATGGTGCCGAGAACGGTGCCGACCTCGTAGATCTCGCCGACCTGGGCGATGATCCGCAGGGTGCCGCTGGCCGGAGCCTCGACCTCGTTGGTCGACTTGTCGGCTTCCAGCGAATACAGCGGCTGGCCCTCGGTGACCTGCGAACCGTCCGGGACCAGCCATTCGGCGATCTGAGCTTCCGTCATCGAGAAGCCCAGCTTCGGAAGCAGAATTTCGGTGGCCATGGGTCGCGGTCTTTCCTTGGACGGGACAGAGAATTTTTCACTCTCTACCTAGCGTGCGGACGACCCGCGGCCATCGCCAAACAGGCCGCCGCGACGGGATATCGTCGCGGCGATACGGCCCCTGGAGCGGGACGCGATTTGATGGAATCAAATCGCTTGCTCCAGGCTTTTTGCTTGTCGCGCGTTTGATCCGATAACCGGTTCCCACTTATCGGAACGCGCTCTAGTAGCCGCGCGTATCCACCCAATCCTCGGCCTCGCCGGGCTTGTAGGTCTTGCCCGGGATCTTGCCGGATGAGGTCTTCAGGTCGAAGCCGATCTGGTCGGCGGCGCCCTCGATATCGACCCCCATGACCGCCAGCGCCCAGCTGGTCATCACGTAGTGGCCGATCGAGAAGACCAGGTGCATCTTCTGGTGCTTGTCGAAATGCCGGCCCAACGCGTCCCAGGTGGCGTCGCTGAGATTGCCGTCGTCGATCAGTTCGTCGACCGAGCGCAGGACCAGTTCATCGGCTTCGCTCCAGGCGCCGCCCTTGGGGTAGTCGCGGATCGCCGCGATGTCGTCCAGCGTCAGGCCGGCGTTCAGGCCGTAGCCGACGTGGTTGTGCCATTCGTAGGCGGACTTCACCCGCCAGGCCACGCGCAGGATGATCAGTTCCAGGAACCGCGTGGAGAGCGTGTTCTCCATCAGCAGGTGCTTGCTCCAGGCGTTGAAGGCCTTGCCCAGCGGCGGATGGTTGCCCATCACCGAGATGATGTTGGTCTTGGAGCCCTCCTCCCAGGCGTTGGGCTCGCCCCAGAACGCGAAGACCTCGCGGGCGTCGTCGGTCCATTCCGCGCGCGGCAGCGGCAGGATGCGGGGCTTGATCGTGCTCATGGTGTCTCCGTGTCTTGCTGCTGGGCTAGAGCCCCTCGACGAGCAGGGCGCGGTACGTCGCGCCCCGCATCCGATGGGGCAAGGCGGCCTGGTATTCGGGGCTGGCGTACCAGGCGCGCGCGGCCGCCGCGTCGGGGAACTCCAACAGGATCAAGCCGTCGGGATTGGCCCCTTCGAACGCCTCCGTCGCGCCGTACACGGCCAGGGGCTTGATCCCGTACTTCTCGGCGAAGACGCTCGCGCTCTGGCGGTTCATGGCGCCGTAGGTCGCCATCGCCTCCTCGTCGGTGACGGCGTCCTCGCGGATGAACAGCATGTAGGCGGGCATCGGCGTCGCCTTCTCAATGGATCGGCTGGAGAGCAGGCTGGGGTCCGGCTTCGAGGGCCAGCTTCGCACGGGCCGTCTCCGCGTCGCTCTTGTAGGAGCGGCTGGCCAGCCAGGCCAGGATCGTGCTGGGGATGCCCGCCAGCAGCGACCACCGCATCGCCACGCCCAGCGACGCCTCGCCGTAGACGGGATGCAGCAGGTCGCTCAGCCAGCCCACCACCACGGGTCCGCCGCCCAGGCCGATCACGTTGATGGTCACCATCAGCATGGCCACGGCCGTGGCGCGCGAGGACACCGGGGCCAGCCCCGTCACCACCGCCATCATCGGCGCGGCGCCCAGCCCGCCGATCAGCAGTTGCAGGCCAAACAGCGGGAAGACCTGGTTGGCGGGACCCGTCAGGATCATCCAGCCGGTGAACATGGCGATGGCGCCGCTGATCATCGGGATCCACAGGTACCAGCGCAGGTTCCGGCGTCCCAGGAAGTCGGCCAGTGGGCCGCCGATGGTGTGGCCGATCAGCGAGCCGAGGAACAGCGCCCCGCCCATCTGCATGCCGGCCTCGCGGGCGGGCATGCCGTGGGTGCGCTCGATGAAGGCCGGCGCCCAGCTGATCATGCCCATGGTCATCAGGGTGTTGAGCGCCGCGGCCAGGACTAGCAGCGGGAAGGTGCGGATCGCCATCAGCTCCTTGGCCACGTCGACAAAGCGCTTGCGCTGGCTGTGGTCGGCCACATTGCCGTCGGCCAGGCCGGGGCGCACGTCGCGCAGGGTCAGCCAGACGATCGGGGCCAGGATCAGGCCCGGGATGCTGGCCAGCAGCAGGGTGTGACGCCAGCCGTACACATGCGCGCCCAGCCCGCCCAAGGCCGGGCCCAGGAAGGTGCCCAGCGACGCGCCCAACAGGAAGATCGACAGCGCCGTGGCCCGCTGCTTGGGCGGGAACAGGTCGGCGATCCAGGCCTGGGACGGCGGGGTGAACGCGCCCTCGCCCAGGCCGATGCCGGCCCGGCCGATCAGCATCGTCCAGAAGCCCTTGGCGAACGAGCAGATGGCCACCGAGACCGTCCAGGTCATGGCGGCGATGGCGACGATCCGCTTTCGCGACCAGCGGTCGGACCAGTGGGCGATGGGGATCACCGCCAGGACGTAGACGATGGCCAGGATGAAATCCTTGACCAGGCCGATCTGGAAATCGTTGAGGTGCAGGTCGTGGCGGATCGGCTCGACCAGCACGAACAGCACGTAACGCTCGGCCGTGACGCAGGCCGAGACCAGCACCATCATGAACAGGAAATAGGATCGATAGCCCATCCCGGGCAGCTGTTCGCGCGGCGGCGCGGCCGACGTTCCGGCCTCGGGCATGCTGAGCATTGTTTCTCTCCCCGCGCTGTGTCGCGCCGTATCGACTTCGGGCCTGGCGGCTTACATCGCGGCCGTGTCGATGGTCGGTCTTATCAAGATTTGAGAGACGTTCGCCCGCGCGGGTAGGGAGGCGATGAAAACGATCGCTTCCGCGATATCGGACGGCTGCATGGCCCCGTCTTTCGCGACATGCTGGCTCATGGCGGCCCGCATGGTGGGGTCGCTGATGCCGCCGGCCACCTCGGTCTGGGTGGCGCCGGGCTCGACGATGCTGACGCGGATGCCGGCTCCGCCGACCTCCTGGCGCAGGCCCTCGGTCAGGCCCGTCAGCCCGAACTTGCTGGTCGAATAGGGGCCGAAGATCCCCGCCGCGCGGCGGCCGGCGGTCGAGGAGATGTTGACGATGTCGCCGCTCCCCTGCGCCTTCATCGGGCCGATGGCCGCCTTGCAGGTGTAGAGCGTGCCCAACAGGTTGATGTCGATCACCCGGCGCCATTCGTCGGTCGACAGGCTCTCGACCCCGCCCGACTGGATCACGCCCGCCGAGTTGACCAGAATGTCGATACGGCCCAGGCGCGCGACGGTGTCCTCGACGGCCTTGGTCGCCTGCGCCTCCACCGAGACGTCGCCGGGCAGGGCCAGGGCCTTGCCGCCCTCGGCCTCGATCCGCGCGACCAGGTCGTCCAGCCGGTCGGCGCGCCGTGCCGAAAGCGCCACCACGACGCCCTCGCGGGCCAGGGCGATGGCCGCGGCCTCGCCGATGCCCGACGATGCTCCGGTGACCAGGGCGACCTTGCCCGACAGGCTCTGCGACATCGCTTCCGCCCCATGCTGTACAGTTGTTCAGCGCAGAGTGCGCGGCGGTGCGCCGGACGTCGAGCGGCGGCCGCGCGCCCCGGTCAGATATCGCCCGTGCGGCCCCTATCGCCCTTCGGCGACGATGCGGAACTCGTCGACCAGATTGGCAGGAATGGCGTAGCCGCGCGCGGGATCGGCGATCTCGTCGAAGTGCGCCGCCACGTCCTCGGCCGACGGCGGCGCGTCGGCCGGACCGTTCCAGCCCTTGGTCGCGCCCACGAAGATCCGGGCGATCCGACCGCCCAGGGTCGAATAGATCGCATGGGTCGAGGCGCAGGACTCGTGGGCCAGATAGGCCACCAGCCCCGCCGTGAAGCGCGGATCGAAGGTCGCCCCGAACGACCGCGCCCAGGGATTGTCGCCCAGGGCCTGGGTCGCGACGCCCTGGGCCATACGGCTGGCGGCGTTGGGCATGATGGCGTTGCAGAGGATGCCGTGCGGCCGCCCCTCCTCGGACAGTCCGTGCATCAGCCCCATCACCCCGCCCTTGGCCGCGCCGTAGGCCGACAGGTGCGGCGCGCCCAGCATGCCGCCCGCCGAGGTGGTGAAGACGATCCGTCCTCTCCCCTGCGCCTTCATGTGCGGCTAGGCCGCCTGGGCGATATTGAACGACCCGCGCACATGGACAGCCAGCAGGGCGTCCAGGTCGGCGGCCGTCAGGTCCTCGAACGGACCCGAGCGCATGTTGCCGGCGTTGGCGATGACCGCGTCAATCCGCCCAAAGGCGTTGAGCGCAGCCTGGATCGTGCCCCTCGCCCCCTCCGGCGAGGCGACATCGCCGGCGTCGGCCACGGCCTTGCCGCCCGCCGCGACGATCTCGGCGGCCACCTGCTCGGCCACGGTCGCGGACGCCCCTTCCCCGCCGGCTATGGAGCCGCCCAGATCGCTGACCACCACCGCCCCGCCACGCGCGGCGATCTCGTGGGCATAGGCGCGGCCCAGCGCGCCGCCCCCGCCGGTGATGACGACGACGCGTCCCGTAAAGTCGATCCCGCTCACGGCAGCCGCGCGATCACTTGCGGCAGGTCGGTAGTCGTACGGATGCCCGCCGGAGCGTCGCACACCGCCGCGACGGCGTTCACGGCGCGGTGGGCGGTCAGACCCGGGGTGAAGGCGGCATAGTCCTCGGGCGCGACCGGGAAGGTGATCCCCACGTCCAGCGGCGTGTCGCCCTCGACGCGGATGCGCCAGCCGGACTCGCGCAGCTCCCAGTCGGTATGGGCGATGTCGCGCGAGCAGTACCAGTTGGCGCGGAAGCGCAGCACCGGCTTGCCGGCCCGCATCCCCGAGATGGTGATCCGCTGGGCGGCCACCTGCCCCGCCTCGATCACGCCCGCGGCGATCTCGACCTTGTTGGCCGCCGCCGACATCTCGCCGGTCGCGGTCCACTCGTCGATCTCCACCCCGATCCCGTCGGCGATCTGGGCCAAGGAAGCGGCGAAGTCGTGCTTCACATAGTCGACCTTGCGCTGGTCGAACTCGCCGACCGGCGCGCCGTAGCCCATGACGTGGAACAGCAGCTCCGGCGAGTTGCGGCTGGACATGTCCGCGAACTCCTCGATGGTCAGGCAATCCAGCCGCCGTGACAGCGACAGCAGCGGGATCGACAGCGCCTCGGTCACGAAGCCGGGGCTGGAGCCGGTGCTGTAGATCGAACTGTTCCCCTGGGCGCAGGCCGCCTCGACCTTGGCCCGCACGGCCGGGTCCATGCCGGGCGGATGGTGGAAGTCGCCGCGCGTGGTGACGACGTTCTTGCCCGAGGCCAGCAGGCGGCAGAGCTCGTCGATGTCGGTGCCCTGGCGCATGTAGAGGACGCAGTCGGCCTCCATCGCCACCATCTCGTCGACCGAGTTGGTGGCCTTGATCCCGCAGGGCGCGACGCCGGCCAGCTCGCCGGCGTCCTTGCCCGCCTTGGCCTCGGAGCTGACCCACAGGCCGGCCAGCTCCAGGTCCGGATGCTCGATGACGGCCCGCAGGGCGCGCGAGCCGATATTGCCGGTGGCCCACTGGATGACGCGATAAGGTCTCGACACGGCTGCTTCCTCGCCTTGGTTTTCTTGTTGGGTTGGGACGGCCTAGGGGCCGAGATAGCCGACCGTCTCCTGCTGGGGATCGGGCGAGTCCGCCCGCCAGCGCACCGATCCGAACGGCCGCTCCAGCCGGCGTCGGACGCGCTTGTTCGTCCCCTCCAGCAGGAAGGCCTCGACCTCGGACTGGGTGGCCAGGTCCGCCTGGGTGAACCGGTCGCGCATGCGCAGATAGTCGCCCCAGGTCGGGAATTGGTAGCGCTCGGTCCACAAGGCCGGATCGGCGATGTCGCGAGACAGCGACCAGTTGAACGCCCCGTTGCGCATCCGCGTGCGCTGCACCTTCAGCATGACGTCGTAATAGGGCCGCGCCCGCTCCGGGGCGACGCGGTAGTCGATCTCGATCACCACCGGCCCCGAGCGCAGGGTCAGGGCCATGGCCACCTCGGGCTCGTGGTCCAGCTCGGCCGCCTCGACGCTGTCGACGCCGGTCTCCGGCAGGCGCAGGACCAGGGCCAGCAGCGGCGTGGCGCACAGGAACGCGCCCGAGGCGACCAGGGCGACCTGCACCGACCAGCCGTTGGCCACCATGCCCCACAGCACCGCGCCGACGGCGATGCCGCCGGTCAGGGCCGACGAGAACAGCGACAGCGCCCGCGCCGTCACCCAGCGCGGCGAGGCGATCTGCACCGAGATGTTGAACAGGGCGATGGTCACGATATTGCCCGCCCCGGCCAGGAACAGGCCCGCGCAGGTCAGGATCAGGGAGTGACTGAAGCCGACCAGGACGATCGCCAGGCCCGAGGCCAGGGCCAAGATGCGGGTCGCCGCCTCGTTGCTCAGGCGCTCGCGCACCCGGCTGACCATCAGGGCCCCAGCCACCGCGCCAACGCCGCTGGAGCCCAGCAGAATGCCGTAGGTGCTGGCGTTGCCGGCCAGCAGGTCCTTGGCGATCAGCGGCGCCAGGGCCGAGGCCGAGGCCCCCGCCAGGCCGAAGACAAAGGCCCGCATCAACACGGTCCGCACCGGTCCCGAATGCAAGGCGTAACGGCCGCCCGACACGATGGCCCGGTCGATGCGCTCGGGCGGCAGGCGCGAGGGCACGTGGCGGCGGTTCCATAGGAAGAAGGCCAGCAGCAGCGGCAGGTAGCAGACCGCGTTGACGGCGAAGGCCGCCTTGGCGCCAGCCGCCAGCACGATCAGCCCGCCCAAGGCCGGCCCGAAGCTGCGCGCGAAGTTGTAGCTGATCGAACCCAGGGCGATGGCGGCCGGCAGCTGGGGCGCCGGCACCTGCTCGCTGATCGAGGCCTGCCAGGACGGGCTGTACAGCGCAACGCCCGCCCCGATCAGCGAGCAGAAGCCCAGCAGCATCCACGGCGAGGTCAGTCCCAGCCAGGCCAACACCGTCAGCAGGGTTCCACAGGCGACCGAGAAGCCCAGGCCCAACATGGCGATCTTGCGCCGGTCGAACATGTCGGCCACCGCGCCCGCCGGCACCGAGGCCAGCATCAGGGGCAGCATCAGGGCGGTCTGGACCAGGGCGACGAGGCTGGCCGACGAGGTCAGCCGGGTCATCTCCCAGGCGGCCCCCACGCCCAGGATCAGCTGTCCGAAATTGGAGAGAACGCTGGCCGACCAGATGCGCCGGAACACGGGTTCGCGCAGCGGCTCGAAAGCGCCGCCCGGCCGCGCCGGCTCCCTGTCGTCTTCCCCCATCATCGCGGAGTTCACCTCATCGCCGTGCGTGATCCGTCGTTGGGAAAATTGGTATCGACCCACCCCCTGAGAGGGAAGCCGAACCGCCCGCGCGAGCCGAGAGCGGCCACCGCGAGAAGACGACATAGCCGCATGATTATGTTCATATTTTTGAGATTTACACGCTTCCGCTACGGCGCGATCCATCGCTGTCGCGATTGGTCCCAGGGTGGCGCCGGCCTGGGCCGCATGCGATATCCGATAGGCCTCCTCGCGTGGCCTTAGGGAGAAGAACGATGGCTGAAGCCTACATCATCGACGCCGTCAGGACGCCCCGCGCGATCGGCAAGACCGGCAAGGGCGCCTATTCGGGCATGCACCCCCAGCACCTGGCCGCCACGGTCCTGACCGCCCTCAAGGAACGCAACAACATCAAGACCGAAGAGGTCGACGACATCATCTGGGGCACCAGCGCCCAGACGGGTCTGCAGGGCGGCGACATCGGCCGGATGGCCGCGCTGGACGCCGGCTACGACATCAAGGCCAGCGGCGTGACCCTGGACCGTTTCTGCGGCTCGGGCATCACCGCCACCAACCTGGCCGCCGCCCAGGTCATGTCGGGCATGGAAGACCTGGTCATCGCCGGCGGCACCGAGATGATGAGCCACGTCGTCGACTTCGGCATGAAGCTGCGCGAGGCCAAGGTGGCCGCCGCCAGCGGCCTGGGCACCGGCAACGCCCGCCTGCAGGCCAAGCACCCGCAGACCAACCAGGGCGTGGCCGCCGACGCCATCGCCGCCATGGAGGGCATCAGCCGCGAGGAGCTGGACGCGTTCGGCGTCGAGAGCCAGCGCCGCGCCGCCCTCGCCCTGTCCGAGGGCCGCTTCGCCAAGTCCACCGTCCCGGTGGTCGACGACGAGGGCGCGGTGATCCTGGACCACGAGCAGTATCCGCGCCCCGACACCACGGCCGAGGGCCTGGCCCAGATCAAGCCGGCCTTCGCGGCGTTCTACGACATCCCGTCCGCCCCGGGCGGGGCCACGTTCAAGCAGCTGATCAACCAGAAATATCCCGACCTGGAATTCGAGGCCGTCCACCACGTGGGCACTTCCTCCGGCGTCGTCGACGGGGCCGCGGCCATCCTGCTGGCCTCGAAGGAATACGCGGAAAAGCAGGGCTGGAAGCCCCGCGCCCGCATCGTGGCCACCGCCAATGTCGGCGACGACCCCACCCTGATGCTGAACGGCCCGGTGCCCGCCGCCAAGAAGGTGCTGGCCAAGGCCGGCCTGACCAAGGACGACATCGACGTCTTCGAGGTCAACGAAGCCTTCGCCGTGGTGGTTGAGAAGTTCATCCGCGACCTGGATCTGGACCGCGCCAAGGTCAATCCGAACGGCGGCGCCATCGCCCTGGGCCACCCCATCGGCGCGACCGGCGCGGTGCTGATCGGCACGGCCCTGGACGAGCTTGAGCGCTCCAACGGCCGCTACGGCCTGATCACCATGTGCGCCGCCGGCGGTATGGCGCCCGCGATCATCATCGAGCGTCTATAATCGCCCGATGACCGATTCCGACGTCGACGGCCCCGTCAGCAAGCGCGCCATCTCGCTGAAGATGACGGTGCTCACCCGTCAGCTGCACAAGCGCTTCGACCAGAGCGTGGTCAATATCGGCGTCACCCGTTCGCAGTGGACGCTGATCGCCGTGATCGCGCGGCGCCCCGCCGTGACCCAGCGGGAGATCGCCGAGGTCCTGGAAATGTCGGAGGCCGCCGCCGGCCGCCTGGTGGACAAGCTTGTCGCCGAGGGCTTCCTGGCCCGGCAGCAGAAGGAAGACGACCGCCGCGCCTACTGCATACACCTGGCGCCGAAGGCCGAGGCGGTGCTGGAGAAGATCTCCGAGGTCGCCAACGAGCACGAAAAGACGGTCTTCGCCGGTTTCAGCGACGAGGAGCTGAAGGCGCTCGACTCCTATCTCAGCCGGATCACCGTCAACATCGCCGCCCCTACGGTGAAGCCGCGATAGCCGAAAGCCTTCGGCGTCAGAGGGAAACGGCGACGCTTCATGCAAGCGCGCATGAAAACGGGGCCGCGACGCAAGTCGCGGCCCCCAGTTCTGTCGGCAGAGGACCGCCGACGGTTCGCGGGAGGACGCCCGCTAACCCGGATTAGCGACCGCCCGTCATCAGGTCTTTCTTGGTCAGGCTGGTCGCGAACTTGTCGTCGTCTTTCTTCAGCGTCGACAGCGGCACGGTGACCATCTTGCCTTCCAGCAGGATCTGCGGCGAACCGTTCGGGTCGAGCTTGTAGATGGCCGCCAGCTTCTTGCCCTCACCGTCGTAGAGCAGCTTGCCGACCATGGCCTTGGACAGGGCGTCATCGGCCGCGAAAGCGGTATTGGCGCTCACGAGCGCCGTCGCCGGAAGAACAGCGGCCAGGGCGAGGATGAGACCAAACTTTTTCACAACCATAGCTCCGTGTTGAAACTGGCGCCGACATCGCCGGCTGATAGATACTAATCTAGGTTAGCATATTGTCGCGGTCAAGTGCGTTGTCGCCGCACCGCACAAGAAGCTGTGCGGTGAGCGCGAACCCAAGCCGGTGTTGAGGTTGGCGATGCGGCGCGATCAGCGCGGCGGCATGCGGATCGCCCCGTCGAGGCGAATCGTCTGGGCGTTGAAGTAGCTGTTGCGCGCCAGCTCCAGCACCAGGCTGGCGAACTCTTCCGGCTTGCCCAGACGCTTGGGGAACGGCACCGACTGGTTCAGCGCGTCCCACATGGCCGGGTTCATGTCCTTGAACCGCAGCATCGGCGGCGTGGCGAAGATGCCCGGCATGATCGAATTGACGCGGATGCCCAGGTCCATCAGGTCGCGCGCCATCGGCAGGACCAGGCCGTTCACCCCGGCCTTCAGCGAGCCGTAGGCGATCTGCCCCACCTGCCCGTCCTGGGCCGCGGCGCTGGAGGTCAGGACGATCGAGCCGCGCTCGCCGTCCTCCAGCGGATCCAGAGCCGCCATGCCCAGCGCCGCGATCGAGGCCACGCGATAGCTGGCCACCAGAACGCCCTGGGCCGAGAAGGCGTAGTCCTCGGTCGAGAAGCGCTTGAAGCCGCCGGTTTCCTTGTCCTTGGAGACGGTCTTGCCGCCTTTGGTGACGACGGCGCAGTGAACCAGCACCCGCTCCTGCCCGTTGGTGGCGCGGGCCTTCTCGAAGCCCGCCAGGACGCTGTCTTCCGAGGTGATGTCGACCTTGCAGAACAGCGCGCCGATCTCGTCGGCGACCTTCTGGCCGTTCTCCTCGTTGATGTCGAAGATCGCGACCTTCACGCCGGCCGCCAGCAGGGCCTGGGCGGTGGCCAGGCCCAGGCCCGACGCGCCGCCGGTGACGACGGCGGAAAGCGTGGAATCGATCTTCATGGCGGTTCTCCCGAGCCCGAATTTTCCCGCAGCTACCGCCTCCGCCGGGCCGTTCTCAACACGCGCCCCCATGGGCCGTCCGGGATATCGCCGGGGCGGTAACACCCCACCGCGCATCGCGGCGGCGATAGCGGCGGTTCCAGGCCCCCTCGCGGCTTGCCGCAGCCGCCTCAGCTTTTAGTTTTCAATGAAGTATCGGCCCCTTGTTCGGCCCGATCGGGAGGAGGGGAAACAATGACCCAGGTAATGAAGGGCGTGCGCGTTCTGGAAGTCGCGCAGTTCACCTTCGTCCCGGCGGCGGGCGGCGTCCTGGCCGATTGGGGCGCGGACGTCATCAAGATCGAGCACCCGGTGCGCGGCGACACCCAGCGCGGCTTCCTCAACATGGGCGGCGTCAAGCTGGACCCGCTGCGCCACACCCTGTTCGAGCACCCCAACCGCGGCAAGCGCAGCGTCGGCATCGACGTCTCCACGCCCGAGGGCCAGGAAGTGCTGTACGAGCTGGCCAAGACCGCCGACGTCTTCCTGACCAACTACCTCCCGCAGGTGCGCCAGAAGAACAAGTTCGACGTCGAGCACATCCGCGCGGTCAATCCCAACATCATCTACGCCCGCGGCAGCGCCCTGGGGAACAAGGGTCCCGAGCGCGAGGTCGGCGGCTTCGACGGCACCTGCTTCTGGTCGCGCAGCGGCGTGGCCCACGCCATGACCCCGGCCGAGCTGGAGGGTCCGCTGACCCAGGGCATCCCCGCCTTCGGCGACTCGATCGGCGGCATGTTCATCGCCGGCGGCATCGCCGCGGCCCTCTACAATCGCGAAAAGACCGGCGAAGGCGTCGAGCTGGACGTCTCCCTGCTCAGCGCGGCCTGGTGGGCCTCCGGCGCCCTGGTCTCGCAGGTGATGGAAACCGGCATCGTCTCGCGCAACGGCATGCCGGTCTCCGGCGGCTCCCTGCGCAATCCCTTCATGGGCAACTTCCGCACGTCCGACGGCGGGACCATCAACCTGTGCATGGTCAGCCCGACAGGCCTGATCGAGGACACCTTCGCCCACGTCGGCGCCCCGGAGGCGGCCAACGACCCGCGCTTCAAGGACGTGCTGTCGCTGATCGAGAACGCCGGCGCGGCCAGCGACATCCTGGTCCGGCAGTTCGCCACCCAGACCTTCGCCTACTGGCGCCAGCACCTGAAGACGATGAAGGGCCAGTGGGCTCCCATCCAGAGCTTCGAGGACCTGCTGACCGACGATCAGGCCGTGGCCAACGACATGATCATCGAGGTCGAGGGCGCCGACGGCGGCGCGCCGCTGCGCCTGGTTCGGGGTCCGGTCCAGTTCAACGGCGAACCGGTGCAGACGACTCGTTCGCCCCAGGCTTCCGAGCACACCGAACTGGTGCTGATGGAGCTGGGCCTGGAGTGGGATCGCATCGAGGCCCTGAAGGCGACGGGCGCCATCGCCTAGGCCTGCCCTCCCCCGCCGGGTACGCGACTCACGCGGCCGGCGGCGGGGCGATTCTCCAAGCTCGACTGGTCGCTTCCGAAGCCCGGGTCGCCCCGCAGCGCTTGGAACGGACAGATAGATCAAAGAAATCAGCGACATGAAACAGGCCACCGAGCGCTCCGCTCGGCGGCCTGTTCTGCTTTGCACCGCCTAACGCGACACGCTGAATGCGTGTGCCACCAAAACGCCGACCACCACGGGTAATCGTGCGATTGCAAAAAACGGAGATGCTCTCATCTTTTGTTGACAGGGAGCGGCGCTTATTGAACACTCCTGTCTATTATAAAAATAAGTCAGGGAGGCCACGGCGATGAACGGTTCCAACAAGGCCAAGTTTGCCAAGCGCGTGATCGAGGTCCTCGAGTTCTTCGACGAGGAACATCCGCAGGCGACCGTGATGGACATCGTCCGTCGCTTCGATCGCCCCCAGTCGAGCACGTCCGAGCTGCTGTACTGCCTCGTCGAGGTGGGCCTGCTCTACAAGGACCCCCACTCGCGTTCCTATTCCCCCACCCCGCGCGCCGCCCTGCTGGGCCGCGCCGCCCAGCCGGGCCTGGTCCGTGACGGCCGCCTGACCGGCCTGATCGACCGTCTCAGCGCCCAGACCGGCCTGGCCGTCGGCGTGTTCGGCATGGTGGGCCTGCAGGTCCAGATCTACAGCTGGCGCAGCGGCCAGCGCGCCCTGCGCACCGCCAACCCGTTCGGCATCTGCGGCGGGCAGAAGGATCACCTGTCCAGCTCGGCCGCCGGCTGGCTGCTGCTGTCGACCGTTCCCCAGCCGCGCCGCGAGAGCATGCTGCGCCGCCTGAACGCCGAGGCCGCCGCCGACCGCAAGTTCTGCGTCTCGGACCTGGCCGCGCGCGTCCAGCAGTGCCACGATCAGGG
Organism: Caulobacter sp. GW821-FHT09B08; assembly: GCF_059418225.1. Lineage (NCBI taxonomy): Bacteria > Pseudomonadati > Pseudomonadota > Alphaproteobacteria > Caulobacterales > Caulobacteraceae > Caulobacter > Caulobacter sp. GW821-FHT09B08. The sequence goes on from NZ_JBWKPL010000006.1 coordinate 325,103, forward strand.
CGGCGTCACCGATGTGGCCGGCTTCGACTCCAACGCCCACTTCACCGCCATGCTGCTGCCGGGCCTGCCCCAGAACCAGCCCCTGGCCATCGGTTTCGCCTACGAGCCCAGCGAGCACATCGACCCCACCGCCCTGCTGCAGACCCTGAAGGACGCCGTGGAGCGCTGCTTCGAGGAGCAGGCCGCCTCGTCGGTGGTCCAGCCGCTGTTCGACGCCGCCGAGCGCCTGCCGGCCGCCGGCATGGCGATGTAGCCAAGAGTTTCTCCCCGAGGCCGTCGCACCCGCGGCGGCCCACCTCGACAAGACTAGGCGCCGCCAGGATGGGTCACTCCGCCTGGCGGTCTTTTTTTTGCCCTGGCCCGTGCTAGTCCAGCGGTCGCCGCGCGGCCGTCGAGAAGTCCACGACCGCCCCCACCCGCTGGGCCCGCTCCTTGCGCCCCGGCTGGAAGGTGAAGCAGTTGGACGGCATGCGCGTGGCGTCCGACTGCCGCTCCATCGGAATGGCCCGGCCATGGGCCAGGATCGCCGCCCAGCGCAGCAGCCGCGCCGCCTCGCGCCCCGGCTCGTCCAGGGACGCGATCCAGTCGCCCAGCTGGAACAGGTTCTTCCCCGCCGCCTCGGCCGGCTCCTCGACGAGATTGGCCCGCTCGACGAGCCTCAGCAGGACCACGCCATCGCGGGAGATCTCGGCGATGCGCACGCCGTCGACGGCGTCGGTCACGGCGATCTCGTAGCGCGTCGGCGCGGTGTCGCGCGCGTGGGCGGCGGCGATCACGGCCATGTCGTGCAGGTGAGTGCAGTTCAGCGGCTTGTCGCCCCGCGCGGCCACGCCGTCCAGCGCCACGCCCGTGAAGGTCTCGGCCAACTGATGCTCGGCCCCGGGACAGGTCGACCAGGGCGCGCGCGCCATCCTGGACTCGACGCCAACCACCGCCCGACCATCGTGACGCAAGGTCACGCCCATGTGGTGGTAGTCGTCCTCGACCCAGGCGCTGACCGCCCCGGGCTCCGGCGTGACCAGCACATGGCGGTGGAAGGCGGGCGCGGGGTCGGCGACCTGGCCCATGGCCGGCCTAGTCCCTGGTCAGCAGCAGGGCCGCCGCCATCGGACCGCCCCCGGAGGTGGCTATAGCCACCTTGGGGTCGCCCGGGATCTGGCGCGCCTCGCCCTGGCCGCGCAGCTGCACCACCGCCTCGAAGGCGAAGCCGAAGCCGTGCAGACGGCCCCAGCCCAGCTGGCCGCCGCCGGTGTTCATCGGCAGCTCGCCGTCGCGGGCGATGCGCTTGCCGCCCTCCAGGAACCGGCCGCCCTCGCCCACCTCGCAGAAGCCCAAGCCCTCGAGCCAGGTGATCGGCTGGAAGGCGAAGCCGTCGTAGAACTGGACGGTGTCGACGTCCTTGGGCCGGTAGTCGGTGTTCTTCCACAGGTCGCGGCCGGTGACATAGGCCCCGGCCCACTCGGCCTGGTCCCAGCTGTAGCGCTCGACTGAGCCGGCCGAGGCCGCGATGCGGATCGGCGTGGTCTTGACCTCGTCCAGCGCGTCGCCGGCCGAGACGATCACCACGGTCGAGGCGTCGGTGAAGCGGTCGCAGTCGTAGAGGCAGAACGGCGTCGAGATCATCCGCGCCGACATGTACGTTTCCATCGTCAGCGGCGTCTTGACCAGGGCGCGCGGGTTCAGGGCCGCGTTGGCGTGGTCGTTCAGGGCCACCTGGGCCAACTGCTCGCGGGTGAGGCCGTAGCGCTTCATGTGGCGCATGGCGAACTGGGCGGTCCAGTTGGCGGCCGAAAAGGCGCCGAACGGCGACACCCACTGCGAATTGCCGGTCACGCCCTCGCGCCGCTCCAGCGGCGGGAACTCGTCGGGCCGCGCCATGGCGGCGGCCTCGTAGACCGTGCGGAAGCAGATCACGTGACGTGCCAGCCCCGCCTTCACGGCGTTGGCCGCCTCGGCGATGGCGCCCAGCTGGGCGGTCATCTCGGCCGCGCCGATGTGCCAGCGGGTCTTCAGGCCCAGGGCCTCGATCAGCTCGTCGGCCCCGAGGGGCGAGAAACCGAGGAAGGTCTGCATCTTGCCGGGATAGGTGGCCACCCCGTCGATCTGGTCCAGTGTCAGGCCAGCGTCCGCGATGGCTTCCTTGACAGCGTCCAGCGTCAGGCCCAGCGGCGAGCGGGCCAGCCGCACGCCGACCTCCGACATGCCAAGGCCCGTGATGTAAGCTTCCTGGGTCACGCCTCGACCTTCTCGAACAGCGGGAACCAGATGCCGTCCTGCTCGTCGAACACGACCCGGACGGGATCGTCGATATCGACCGCATCGACCGGACAGTTGACGATGTTGGTCGTCAGATAGACCCCCGGCGCGTCATCCAGCTTCACCCGGGCGATGACGAAGGGCACTTCCATGTCCTTGGCCCAGGCCTGGTGGTTGACCGTGTAGGTGTCGACCACCCCCGTGCCGGCGACGGCATGGGGCGCGACGTTTTCCGACAGGCAGTGCCGGCAGACCTCGCGCGGCGGGTGGATGAACCCTCCGCAATCGCCGCACCTGGCGATGTTGAGCTTGCCCTCGGCCCCGCCGGTCCAGAAGGCCCGATTGTCCTTGTCGAGACGGGGCCGCGAACGCTTCCAGGTCAAGCTCAGACGTCCCAGACCAGGTGGAGTTCGTCCGGACCGATCACGTGGCCGCCGTGGAAGGTGACTTCCTTGGTCGGGTCCAGGCGGAATTCCGGCAGGATCTTGAGCATTTCCTCGTACAGCACCTGCAGCTCGATCCGCGCCAGGTGCGAGCCCAGGCAGCGGTGCGGACCGGTGCCGAACGCGATGTGCACCTTGTTCTCGCGGGCCAGGTTGTAGGCGGCCGGATCGGCGAACTCGGTGGGGTCCAGGTCGGCGGCGGGCAGGAACAGGAAGGCGCGCTCGCCCTTCTTCATCTGCACGCCTTCGAACTCGACGTCGTCCAGCAGGAAGCGCGGCGGCACGGTGAAGGTGTAGCGGCGCAGCAGCTCTTCGCCGGCCTCGGGCACCAGGGCCAGGTTCTCGCGCAGCTGCTTCTGCAGTTCCGGATGCATGGCCAGGTGGCGCACGCCCAGGCCCATGCCGTTCATCACGGTGTCCAGGCCAGCGATGAACAGCATCACCGCGTAGTTCTCGATGTCGTGCAGGGTGGCCGGCTTGCCGCTGTACTCCGACTGCCAGAGCATCGAGATGATGTCTTCCTGCGGATTGTCACGACGATCGATGATCGTCTCGTGCATCGCGTCGGCCACCTTGCGCAGGCGCAACTGCGTGGCCTGGGCGTCGCCGATGGGCGAATGCAGGTGCTCGGCGACCAGGTCGCGATAGACCCGGCCCTTTTCGACCGGCAGGCCGAACAGCTCCAGGAAGATGGTCACCGGCAGCGGCTCGGCGATGGCGGTCATGAACTCGCAGCCGCCGTCCGGCTTGACCTTCTCGACCAGTTCGGCGGCCAGGCGGCGGATGCTGTCCTTAAGCCCCAGCATCGCCTTGGGCGAGAACGGCTTCTGCAGCGGACCGCGATAATAGGTGTGGTGCGGCGGATCGACGGTGATCGGCAGCGGGATGAGGATCTTCTTGTCTTCCGGCAGGTTGGCGTTCATGCCCGCCAGCACCTCGTAGGGCATCGGCGCGTTGCTGAAGACTTCCGGGGCGCGCGAGGCGTTGTAGACGGCGCTGTGGCCGCGCAGGATCCAGTGGCCGCCGTGGCGCGGGGTCCAGAAGATCGGCGGCGCGTCCTTGGCGATCTCCAGGATGCGCGAGTGGGCGTCCTTGCGCAGGCCCGGGTCGTAGTAGTGGTCGTAGTCGTAGACCAGAGAATCCGGCACGTGGTCCGGCTTCGGAACGGCAGGGCTCAGGGCGACTTCGACCATGGGGCTTCTCCGGCGTTTGCCGCTGAAATGGAATGCGCGGCGCCGACGACGACATCCGTGCAGGTTGGACCTTTAGTCGCGCGCACCCCCGTCCATGGCAATGCCCGCCCCGCGATGGCCGCCGGCAATAACGCCCAGGCGATTGCAGGCCGACCGGACGGCGGGCGACGTTGATCGTACGCTGTTTCTCCGTCCATAGGATTTGCCAAGCCAAGGTCTGGGAGGAGGCTGCGATGAAGATTCGCATCGAAAAAGGCGCCTGCGTCGGCAACGCCCGCTGCGCCGCGGTTTCCAAGGATCTCTACGTCCTGGACGACGACGGCTACATCGACACCGAAGGCTTCGACGTGCCCGAGGGCCTGGAAAAGCTGGCCAAGAACGGCGCCCGCGCCTGTCCCGAGAAGATCATCTACGTCGAGGAAGCCGACGGCACGATCTCCTGGCCGCCGAAGAAGTCCGGCTGATCCCTCCAGATTCCACCCATTACAGACTCCCGCGGAGCAGGAAGATGACCGACGTTTTGGGCTACAAGGGCAAGCGGGTGATCGTCACCGGCTGCTTCTCGGGCATGGGCGAAGCCACCGCCAAGCTGCTGCTGGACCTGGGCGCCGAGGTGCACGGCCTGGATTACAAGGACAGCGCCCTGCCGCTGGCCTCGTTCAACAATGTCGACCTGCGCGACCCCGCCTCGATCGAGGCCGGCGTGGCCGCCATCGGCGGCAAGGTGGACGCCCTGTTCAACTGCGCGGGCCTGCCCCAGTCGTTCCCGCCGCTGAACGTGATGAAGGTCAACTTCATCGGCACGCGTCACCTGACCGAGCAGGTCGTGCCGCTGATGGGCCCGGGCGGCGCGATCGTCAGCATCGCCTCGACCGGCGGCCTGGGCTGGAGCCGCCGCATCCCCACCAGCATGGAAATCATCGGCACGAAGGGCTTCCAGGCCGCCGTGGACTGGTGCGAGGCCAATCTGGAGACGGTGGCCGAGGGCTACTCCTTCTCCAAGGAGAACATCATCGTCTGGACCCAGTTCATGGGCGCCCACCTGATCAAGAAGGGCATCCGCATCAACTGCACCCTGCCCTCGCCCACCCAGACCCCGATGATGGCCACCTTCGAGCAGGCGTCGGGCAAGGACGTGGTCGAGGCCGCGACCCAACCGATGGGCCGCTACTCGACCCCGGCCGAGCAGGCCGGCGGGCTGGTGCTGATCAACAGCGACCTGGCCAGCATCGTCAACGGCGTGGTCTTCCCGGTCGACGGCGGCTTCATGGGCGGCGTGGCCACCGGCCAGGTCGACCTCAGCGTCATGATGCGTCGTCGCGGCTAAGAACGAGTACCGGCCATGAATTTCGAGCTGCCCGAAGATCAGGAAATGCTGCGCGACATGTTCGCGCGTTTCCTGGACGCCAACAGTTCCACGGCGCGCGTACGGGCGGCCGAACCGTCCGGTTTCGACGCGGCGCTCTGGAAAGGCCTGGCCGAGCAAGGCGCCCTGTCGATCCGCGTGCCGGAAGACGCCGGCGGCCTGGGCCTGGGCCTGATCGACGCCGTCCTGCTGATGGAAGAGGCCGGCCGCACCCTGGCCTCGGGCCCGCTGGCCGAGGCCCTGGTCGCCGCGCGCCTGCTGGCCCAGCTGGGCGGCGACACCGGCCTGCTGGAAGGCGTCCTGGCCGGCGAGAGCGTCCTGACCTTGGCCCTGCATGACCTGACCGCCCAGCCCCGCCAGTGGGTGGCCGGCGGCCTGGTCGCCGCCCACGTCATCGGCCGCAAGGGCGATGAGGTCGTGCTGGTGACCGTGCCGGAAGCCGCGCGGATCGCCGAGGAGAACCTGGCCTCGACCCCGATCGCCGAGATCGATCTGGGCGCCCTGCCCCAGACCGTCCTGGCCTCCGGCGCGGAGGCGGCCGCGACCTTCGCCGCCGGCGTCGAGGAGTGGAAGCTGCTGATCTCGGCCGCCCTGGCCGGCCTGGGCCGCGAGGCCCTGAAACTGGCCGCCGCCTATGCCAGCGAGCGCAAGCAGTTCGATCAATATATCGGCCAGTTCCAGGCCATCTCGCACCCGCTGGCCGATCTGGCCTGCGAGGTCGACGGTGGCAAGTTCCTGGTCTGGAAGGCCATCCGCGACATCGCCGACGGCGCGCCGCACGCCGCCGCGGCGGTCTCCATCGCCGCCTGGTGGAACACCCAAGCCGCCGCCCGCACGGTGGCCCAGGCCCTGCACACCTTCGGTGGCTACGGCCTGACCACCGAGTACGACATCTTCCTGTTCAACCTGCGCGCCAAGGCCTGGCCGCTGGTGCTGGGCGACCCGCAGCGCCTGCTCGACGAGGCCGGCCGCCGCCTCTACGCCGGCGAGACCACCTCGCTGCCCGAGGCCGGCGAGAGCCCCATCGAGTTCGACCTGGGCGAGGACGCCCGCGCGATCAGCCAGGAGATCGCCGACTTCTTCGCGGCCAACGTCACCCCGGAGATGCGCGAGACGTTCCACTACAGCTGGGAAGGCTACAATCCCGAGCTCAACAGGAAGCTTGCGGCCGCCAACCTTCTGTATCTGGGCCTGCCCAAGGACGTCGGCGGCCGGGGCCTGTCTCCCTACGCCAAGATCGCGGCCATGGATGCGTTCGAGACCGAGGGCTACAACAACCCCGCCGCCAACGTCACCCAGATGGTGTCGCTGATCATTCAACGCTTCGGAACCGACGAGCTGAAGCGGGACGTCCTGCCCCAGATCATGCGGGGCGAGGTGATCTGCAGCCTGGGTTATTCCGAGCCCGGCTCCGGCTCGGACGTCTTCGCCGCCCAATGTCGCGCCACGCCCGACGGCAATGGCTGGCGGATCGACGGCACCAAGATGTTCACCAGCGGCGCGAACCTGGCCAGCTACGTGCTGCTCTTGGCCCGCACCAATCCGGACGTCGCCAAGCACAAGGGGCTGACGATGTTCATCGTGCCCCTGAAGACCGACGGGGTGACCATCCAGCCCGTCTACACCTTCCAGGACGAGCGCACGAACATCACCTTCTACGACGGCGTGCGCGTGCCCGACGGCTATCGCCTGGGCGAGGTCGACGGCGGCGTGCGGACGATGAGCGCCAGCCTCGAACTGGAACACGGCGGCGGTTTCGCCAAGTACCAGCGCGCCATGCTGGACGCCGGCGAGAAGCTGGTCCGCGAGATCACCTGGCAGGGCAAGTCGCTGATCGCGGACGGCGCGGCCCAGGCTCGCCTGGCCCGCACCACGGCCAATCTGTGGGTCTCGGAACTGCTGACCTACCGCGCCACCTGGGTGATCGCCGAGAAGAAGACCAACCTGGCCTACGGTCCGATGGCCAAGATGTTCTCGTCCGAGAAGTTCCTGACCGACGCCCGCGACCTGCTGGACCTGACCGCCCCCTATTCGCTGTCCAAGCGGAAAGGTCCGGCGGCCGAGATCAACATGTTCTACCGTCACGCCCAGGGCTCCACGATCTACGGCGGCACCAGCGAGGTGCACCGCTCGATGATCGCCGAGAAGGGCCTGGGCCTGCCGCGTACGCGCGCTTGAGGAGGACGTGATGTCGGAAGAACTGCACCTCCTGACCGAGGAACAGGACGGCGTCCTGATCGCGACGCTGAACCGTCCCGACAAGCTGAACGCCTTGTCGGCCGAGACCATGCGGCTGTTCGAAGAGGCCTTGCACCGCTTCCGCGACACGCCCGAGCTGAAGGTCATGCTGATCCGCGCGACCGGCCGCTACTTCTGCTCCGGCGCCGACCTGCGCGGCGGCTCGCCCACCGCCCAGCCGCGCACGGCCTCGGCCATCCGCGAGAACCACCGGCTGAACCTGAACGGCATGCACCGCATCTATGACGAGATGGAGCATGTCGAGAAGCCGATCGTCATCGCCATCCATGCCGCCTGCGTCGGCGGCGGGCTGGAGATGGCCCTGTCGTGCGACTTCCGCCTGACGGCCAAGAGCGCCTCGTTCTCGTTCCCCGAGGGCCTGTTCGGCGTGCTCCCGGCCTCCAATGGCGTCAGCCGTTTGACCCGCCTGTGCGGCCCGCACTGGGCCCGCTGGCTGATCATGGGCAACCAGAAGGTCGACGCCGACCGCGCCCTGGTCATGGGCCTGGCCCACGACGTGCTGCCCGACGAGGGCTTCCACGAGGCCGCGATGGACTTCTGCCGCCACCTGACCAAGTCGTCGGGCGAGCAGATGGGCGCGGCCAAGGTGGCCATCGATCTGGCCGCCGAGCTGGGCCGCGAAAGTGGCCGCCACGTGGAGCGCATGGCCAACAGCGCCCTGATGCTGAACCCCGCCTATCTCGAGGGGATCGAGCGCTACATCAAGAATTTGGGTTCGAAGGAGAAGTAGCGGCCAGCCCCCTACTCTCCGTCATTCCCGCCCTTGTGGCGGGAACCCCTCCATCCGTCGCAAGTGCGGAAGGGTGGCGCGCCAGCGCGCCATTGTATTTCACGTGTCAGCTGAACCAGGGGTTCCCGCCACAAGGGCGGGAATGACGGCTGGAATGGGAGAACGCTACGCGTCGGCCTTGGCCAGTTCGCGGAAGTCGCGGATGCCCAGTTCCAGCAGGCGCGCTTCCGATCGCAGGAAGTTGCGCACGTTCGGGGCGAAGGCGCCGGGCAGCACGTTGGGCAGGATCCGGTCGGTGGCGATGGTCACCACGCGCTCGATGCCCGTGTAGAGCACGGTGGCCATGCCGGCCGCCGGCGAGCCCTTCTCGTCGGGGTCCTGGTCCATCTGCATCACCAGCAGGCCAATGACCGGCTGGGCGGCCTGGACGCGGCTGGCCATCATCCGCTTGTCGCGCTGGTCCGACATGCTGTTGCGCAGGTGGAGCGCGGCCGAGTTCTTGTGCCAGAAGCCGTGCAGCGCGGTGACGAACTCCAGGCAGTGGGCGTTCAGCGTCTCGTCCGGCCAGCGCTCGCGCAGATGGTCCAGATAGGCGGACTCCGTCTCCGCCATCACCGGCTCCAGCACCGCCAGCAACAGCTCGGTCAGGTCGGCGAAATAGAGGTACAGCGAGGTCATGCCCAGCGAGGCCTGACGGGCCACCGCGCTCAGCGAGAACTGAACGTCGCTGGGCCCCGCCAGCAGCTCGTTGGCGGCCTGCAGGATGCGGTCGCGGGTGTTGCGCCCCTTCTTGCCCAGCCGCTGGCCGTTGAGGTTGTGGCTGCCCGGCTTGGCGACGCGCGCGCTGGGCGCACGCTTCGCCTTGACGGTCTCGACCTGGTCCAGGGCCTCCACGCTCACTCGTTCCTCCGTGCCTATGCGGCTCGCCATGCAATCAACTTGGTCTCGAGGAATTCCTCGATCCCTTCGAGGCCCCATTCGCGACCCACGCCGCTAGCCTTATATCCGCCGAAGGGCAAGTCGCCGGCTATGCACATGCCGCCATTGACGCTGATCGAGCCCGAACGGATGCGCTTGGCTACCCGCATGGAGCGCTCCAGGTCACCCGAGCTGACGCCGCCCGACAGGCCATAGGCGCTCTCGTTGGCGATGCGGATGGCGTCCTCGTCGTCCTCGAACGGAATGACCACCAGCACCGGGCCGAAGATCTCTTCCTGGGCGATGCGCATCTCGTTGGTCACGTCGCCGAAGACGGTGGGTTCGATGAAGAAGCCGCCGCCCTTGTCCGGACGGGCGTTACCGCCGGCCAGCAGGGTGGCGCCCTCTTCCTTGCCCAGTTCGATATAGGACAGCACGCGGTCCATCTGCCGCTTGGAGATGACCGGACCCATGATGTGCTTGGGATCGTCGAACACGCCCCAATTGTCGCCGAAGCTGCCATAGGCGTGCTTGAGGATGCCCTTGGCCTCCTCGTAGCGGCTGCGCGGCACCAGCAGGCGCGACTGCACCGCGCAGCCCTGGCCGGCGTGGAACACCAGCATCGACATGGCCACTTCCATGGCGAAGTTCGGGGCGTCGTCCAGGATGATCTTGGCCGACTTGCCGCCCAGCTCCAGGAACACGCGCTTCAGGGTCTCGGCGCCCTGCTCCATGATGCGCTTGCCGACGCCGGTCGAGCCGGTGAACGAGATCAGGTCGACGCGCGGGTCCTTGACCAGCATCTCGCCGGCCAGGGCCGGATCGGCGCCGAACACCACGTTGATCACGCCGGGCGGGAAGCCGGCCTCCAGGGCCAGCTCGCCGAAGATCGCGCCCATGCCGGGCGTGTTGGGGGCGGGCTTGAGGATCAGGGTGCAACCGGCCAGCAGGGCGGCGACCACCTTGCCCACATTGACGTACAGCGGCACGTTCCAGGGCGTGATGGCGCCCACCACGCCGACCGGCTCGTACACCGCCTTGCGGACGGTCTCGAAGCCGTAGCCGTGACGCGAGCCGTAGTCCTTCTCCCAGCGCACCTCCGGGAAGACCTTCAGGTAGTCGTCCCAGCCGTCCAGGGCCATGTCGACATGGGCGCGGCCCACCGCGCCCCAGGCGGCGCCGGCCTCGTGGCGGGCCAGGTCCGACAGGCGTTCCTTGTTGGCCTCGAACAGCGCCCGCAGCTTGGTGACCAGGGCCACGCGCTTTTCGATGTTGGTCGACCAGTCGGTCTCGTCGAAGGCGCGACGGGCGGCGACGATCGCGGCCTCGACATCGGCGGCCGAAGCGTCGGCGGCCTTGCCGACCGGCTCGCCGGTCCAGGGGCCGATAACGTCGAAGGTCTTGCCGCCCTCGGCGTCGCGCAGGACGCCGTCGATGAAGAGCTTCGCGTCGGGGAGGCTGGTCATGGGATCGTCTTCCTGTCGAACGGGGTACTGGCGGCGCGCTAGCGACGGCTGCCGCTGAGGGTGACCATGCCGACGTGCAGGTCGGCGGGCATGTCGAGCACCGCGCGGAAGGCGTCGGTGACGGACTTGTAGTGCGAGATCGGACGCTCGCGCAGGTTCAGGCCGACCTTGGCGTTCTCCTGGGCGAAGCGCATGGCGACCTCCATCGGCCAATTGGTGCCGGTCTTGGTCTCGTCCATCATCTGGCCGGCGCGCACCACGGTGACGCGGACGCCCGCGCTCTCCAGCTCGCGCGACCACATGTCGGAGATGAACTCCAGGCCCGTCTTGGAGCCGGCGTACATCCACAGCATCGGCATCTTCACGTGCACCGACTCGCTGGTGACGTTGATGATGTGGCCGCCCGCGCCGAACAGCGGCAGGGCCGCCCGCGCGCAGTAGATTGGGCCGGCGAGGTTGGTGGTCAGGGCGGTCTGGATCTGGGCGTCGCTGGCCTCGGCCAGGGTGAAGGGCTCGAAGACGCCGGCGTTGTTGATCAGCACGTCGATCTTGGGATGACGCTCGGCGACCTTGGCGAAGGCGGCGCGGACCGAGTCCGGGTCACCGACGTCGCACTGCACGACGAAGTGCGGCGCGCCCAGTTCGTCGGCCACGGCCTGCACTTTCGACAGCGTGCGGCCCAGCAACACCACGGTGTCGCCATCGGCGGCCAGCCGCCGCGCCAGGGCGCGTCCCAGCCCGTCACCCGCACCGGTCACTACGACGACTTTGCCCACGATCCGCCCTACTGTTGGTCTGTTCTAGGTTGCTAACTGCGCCCGCCGCCCCGCTCGCGACAAGGGGGAGGCGTATCGCGGCCGCGATGGTTCGGAAAGTCAGCCGGCGGGCCGGGCGAAATCGGCCGGATAGACCGAAAGATCGCCGTCATAGGCCACGCCGCCGGGCCAGAATTCCGTCCCGCTGACCTTCTTGAAATAGTGCACCGTGCGGGCGGTCGAGCCGGACGACGAGCGCTCCTGGAAGGCCACGCCGCTGGGGCTGACGCCCCGCGCCCGGGCGCTGAAATCCTTGACGGTGAACAAGAGGTCGTCGGTCTGCTGGGCGCAGAACACCAGGTCGCTGCCCGGGCAGTAGCGCACCGGCTCGACCTGCAGCGGTGACAGCCGGCCGCGCTTCATGGCCACCTTGCCGGGCACCCGGCTGACCTCGGGCATGTGCACCTCGTCGTACCACTTGTGGTACTCGGCCTCGCGGCCGGCGATGAAGTTGGCCAGGATGATGCTGACGCCCGAGAACGGCTTGTCCTTCTGGTGATTGGGGCTGGAGACCCAGTCCGAATACATGGCGTAGCTGTGGATGCGCTCGCTCTCGGTCGTGTCGTCGGTCAGGCCGGCGTCGCGGGCCTCGGCCAGCAGCGGCGACAGGGCCGGCAGGTCGATCGCGGGCGCCGGATAGTCGAACTCGTACACGCTCATGAACCGCCAGGGCTGGGGGATGTCGGGCATGATCTGCTCGCGCGACACCTCGTAGCGGTCGGCCGAGACGAAGCCGCGCAGCCGGGCCAGGTCGTCGCGGTGCTTGCCGTCGAACCAGGCCGCATAGTCGCCCTCCTTGCCGGCGACGACGTTGTGCAGGTGGATGGTCGTGTACAGGGTCATTCTTCCCACTCTTTTGCCGGCTTGCCTTCGGACGGGCGCGGTTCGAGGCGCACCCTATCACCGGCCCGCGCGGTCGAGCGTCAAACCCATATCGCTGGAGCGTTGTTGACCCCGCGCCGAGCCGGGCTCACGCTCACGCGACCTTTCGCAGGGAGATTTCCATGGCCGCCAAAACCCCTGCCCCGCCCCGCTTCGCCCTGTTCCGGGGCGCGCAGTCGCGGGACTTCGAAGCCAGCGGGATCATGTCCCAGGGCATGCCGACAGAGACGGAAATCGCCGGCGCGACGGCCGCCGTCGGCGCGGGCATGATGGACGGCACGACCGTGCGCCTGCTGTTCGAGATGCCGGGCCTGAGCCTCACCCACGCCTGGTTCAAGAGCGGCTTTCCCCTGCCCCGCCACACCCACAATGTCGACTGCCTCTACTACATCCTGGCCGGGTCTTTACGGATCGGGACCGAGGAGTTGGGGCGCGGCGACGGCTTCTTCGTGGGCGCCGACGTGCCTTACGCCTATGTGCCGGGGCCAGAGGGCGTGGAGGTGCTGGAATTCCGGGGCTCCAACAGCTTCGACATCAAGATGCTGGCCGACAATCCGGCGTTCTGGGCCAAGGCGGTCGAGAAGGTGGAGCACAGCCGCGACAGCTGGGCTCGGGAGACGCCGCCTTCGGGCCTGCCGTTAGCCTGAGACCTGCATGTCGACGAACAGCCGGGTCAGGCGGGACTCGGCGATCTTCCAGTCGCCGCCCTGGCGGACATAGCGTTCGTGATAGTGGCCCGCCCCGTCCATCTTGCGGCCGGTGGGCCAGGTCAAACGGTCCTGCATCGCCCAGACCACGCGCGCTTCGTCGCCGACGATCTCGATTTCCGGCGTGTGGACGTGATGGGTGGTCACGGCGCTATCCAGCGAAGCGCGGATGCTGGCGATGGCGGCGTCACGGCCTTCCATGCGGGGACCGCCCGAGGCCGTGGTGTCGATGACGACGTCCTCGGTGAACAGGCCGGCGAAGCCCGCCCAGTCCTTGGTGTCGAGGTAGCGGCAGTAGCGCGCCTTGAGGTTCGCGACCGCCAGCCAGTCGGCGAAGTCCGGCGCGGCGCTCATATGCGGAAGCCACGCATCTGGTTGCCGCCGTCGCACAGGATGACCTGGTTGTTGACGAAGCTGCCCTCGTCCGAGGCCAGGAAGACGCCGAGATTGGCGATGTCTTCGGCCGTGCCCTGACGCTTGACCGACTGCATGCCCTTCAGGCGCTGCCAGTTGTCGTCGGCCACGCCGTCGCGGGCGGCTTCGGTGGCCATCAGGCCCGGGGCGATGCCGACGCAGCGGATCTCGTCCTGGCCGAACTGCATGGCCATGGCGTGGGTGAAGACGTTGAGCGAGGCCTTGGTGATGCCGTAGGCCGTGGCCGGGTTGTAGCTGGCCATCGAGGATTTGTTGATGATCAGGCCCTTGGCCTTGGCCAGGGCCGGACGCAGGGCCTCGGCCAGGAGCATCGGGCCGATGGTGTTGACCGCGAAATAGTACTGCCACTTGGCCTGGCCCAGGCCGAAGAAGCCGCGCGCGATCTCGCCGGCGTGCAGGCCGGCGTTGTTGATCAGCACGTCCAGCGTCTCGTGCTTGGCGACGATTTCGGCGCCGAAGGCCTGGATCTGCGCCTCGTCCGCCACGTCCAGGCGATGGGTGGAGGCCGTGCCGCCGACCTCCTCGACCAGCGTCTTGCTCTCGGCCAGCCCCGCCTCGTTGATGTCGGCCAGGATCAGGTGCGCGCCCTCGGCGCCGAAGGCCAGGGCGTAGGCGCGGCCCAGCCCGCCGGCCGAGCCGGTCACCAGCACGGTCTTGCCCGAAAAACGCTTGGCCATCTTGGTGGTCCTTATGGGTTAGGTCAGCCGCTCGAAGCCGACGCGCGAGATCCGCCAGCCGTCCGCGGTCAGGCGGAACTGGTCGGAATAGCGCCCGCGGACAAGATCGACCTGGCCGGTCTCGCGCCGCTTGAGGTGGGCCATCACGGTCCAGTCGCCGCAGGCCGTGTCGCCGTCGATCTGGATCAGCGGCGTATGGATCATGTGCAGGACCCATTCCGAATTGCCGGCGATGGCCGTGCACAGGAAGTGGCCCAGGGTGTCGGCGCCGTGCATCGGCTCGAAGCCGTAATCGGCCTCGACATCGGGCAGGAAGACCGAGCCGAAGGCCTCCAGCGCGCCTTCCGGATCGTCGGCCGCGCTGTCGGCGACGGCGCAGTAGCGCGCCTTCAGGTTCTGGATGGCCAGGACGTTCTCGGCCAGCGTGCTCATGCCTCGGCCTCCAGTCGCTTGATCACGGCCGCCTTGAGATCGGCGGTCTTGATCTTGGCGCTGCCGGTCAGATGAACCTCGTCCTCGCTGAAGAACAGCACGCGGCGCGGCACCTTGTAGCTGGCCAGTTCGGCCTTGGCGAAGGCCTGCACGGCCTTCTCGTCCAGGGCCGCCCCCTCGTGCGGCACGATGCAGGCCACGACCAGTTCGCCCAGGGTCTCGTGCGGCACGCCGACGGTCTGGGTGACCTTCACGCCGGGGCATTGCTTGAGGATCGTGTCGATCTCGACCGGCGAGACGTTGGCGCCGCCCGTCTTGATGATGTCGTTGAGACGGCCCTGCCAGTAGAGGCGTCCCTCGGCGTCGACATAGCCGCCGTCGCCGGTGCGGAAGAAGCCTTCGCCGTCCAGGGTCTCGTCCAGCGGCGTGCCAATGTAGCCCAGCATCAAGGTCGGGCCCTTGACCGCGATCTCGCCGCGCTCGCCCAGGGGCACGACCACGCCGGTCAGCGGGTCGACGATCTTGAACACCCCGCCCGGCTGCGGCTTGCCGCTGCTTCCGGCGATCTCCGCGTCCGAGGTGCCAGACGGATAGATGGCGCTGATCGTGAAGGTCTCGGTGTTGCCATAGGCCGCCATCGGCTCCTGCCAGGTGGTCTTCACCGTCGGGTGACGGCCGAGCGGCGTCTTGGCGTCGACGTACTTGAGGGTGGAGAGGTTGACGTCGTTCCAGTTCGACGCCGCCTCCAGCTGGGCCCACTGGTGAGGCCAGGCGACGGCCATGGTGGCCTTCTCGGCCTCCATCAGGGCCAGGGCTTCCTCGGCCTGGAAGGTCGGCTGCAGCACCAGGGCGCCGCCGCTGGACAGACCCCCGCCGATGGCCATGCCGAAATTGCCCGACCAGAAGAAGCCGTTGGCCGACCAGATCCGCACGTCGTCGCCGGCGTCGTAATAGCGCTTCCAGCGCCACAGTTGCAGGGTCACGCCGCGATGGGCGCTGAGGATGCCCTTGGGCTTGGCGGTCGAGCCGGACGAGAAGAACAGCACGCCGGGATCGGCGGGCGTGACGGTGGCCGCCGTGGCGTCCACCAGGTCCTGCGACACCGCCGCGCCGCGCGCCAGGAACGCGCTCCAGTCTTCGATGCCCCCCTCGCCGCCCCCGATGGAGGCGATGTGGCGCAGGAACGGAAACTTCGGAACGGCCAGTTCGCCGGGCCTGGCCGAGGCGATGGCCGGCTCCAGGGCCGTCACCATCTCGGCGAAGTCCTTCTTCAGGACCTGGCGCTCCAGGAGCAGCACCGAGCAGGCCGAGGACTTGAGCAGGTGCTCCAGCTCGGCCGGGGTCGAGAAGGTGCTGAGCGTGGTGGCTACGCAGCCGGCCAGGGCCGCGCCGAAACAGGCCGACAGGAACTCCGGCCGGTTGGTCATCAGGACGCCGACCCGCGTGCCCTTGCTGACCCCGCAGGCCAGCAGAGACCGCGCGACCGCGTTGGCGCGCTCCCACAGTTCGTCATAGGTCCAGCGGATTTCGCCGCCGCCCTCGTGCAGGACCATCGCCTCGCGCGGACCGAAGCGTTCGGTGACGTCCCGAAGCCATCCGCCCAGCGTCAGGGCGCCCAGGCCCTCCTCCTCGGAAAGAGGAGGACCCGAGATGATCGAAAGCGGCTTGTCGGTCATGGCTTACTCACCCAGCCGGTTACTTCAGCGGCAGCTCGATGTCGGCGGTCGACTTCACCAGCACCATGCCGTCCTGGTTCGCCAGGGTCAGGACCACGCGCACCAGCGGCAGGCCCCACTCGGTGACATCGCGCTTCTCGACGACTTCGGCGTCGAAATAGGTGACGTCGCCCTCGAAGGCCGGGCCGCGGAAGTCCGACTTGATCCAGCGGACAAAGCCGTCATGGCCGGCCCAGAAGGCCAGGTAGTCGGTCGCCCAGGCCTGCATGGTCGCGCCGTAGCCGTATGAGCGGCTCATGCCGACCTCGCCCGCCTTCTGGTCGTCGACGTGGCCGCGCGACGGGCCGAGGTATAGGCCGTCACGCTTGCGCGGGTCGATGAAGGCGCCTTCCTCGTCGAAGCCGAAGCCTTCGGCCCAGCCGGGGTCCTGATAGACCCACGGGTCCTTGACGCCTTCCGGCGCGACCCAGTCGAAGCTGCCCCAGATGTTGAACAGGAACGCGCGGTATTCGGTGGCGAAGCTGGCCTTGGTGTGCGGGCCGATCACCCGGCGGGTCAGCTTGTCGCCGACCTGCACCGCTTCATAGGTCGGCGAGACGCCTTCGCGGTTGGACATCAGCCAGTCGAAGCGGACCTTGTCGACGACCTCCAGCTCGCTCGCGGACCAGGCCTTCAGCTCGCCCAGCATGGAGTCGTACATGCCGCGCTTTTCCGCCTCTTCCTTGAGGTAGCGGATGGCGGTCGAGCGGGCCTTGGCCACCAGCGAACCGTCCTGCTTGTAGTGCAGGGTGTCGCCGCGCGAGAACATGGTCGGGCCGGCGAACTTGGTGTCGGTGACCTTGTAGTCGTGGAAGCGGCGCTGCTGGGTCAGGTGGTCGCCCGGCTTGATGCGCGCGCCGTAGAACCACCACTCCTCGCCACCGAAGATCAGGTGCGAGTCCTTGATGTAGCCGACGCAGGCCGGGGCGCAGCCGTGGCCATAGTCCATGCAGACCGCGATCGACTGCGGGGCCACAAGGCCGCCGAACTTGGTCTTGGCCGCGAAGGTCGGGTCCCAGTGGATGGGGTTGGGATAGTCCATCGCCATGACCCAACGGCGCAGGTCGCTGCCGGCCAGCGGATCGCGGATCTGGCCGCCGCCGATCAGGGTGCCGACGCGCGGATCGACGTCGGAGAGGTCCATGGTGACCTTGGTTTCGGTGTCAGACATGCTCGTACCCTCTTAGCGCTTCACGTCGACCAGGACGCGGCCGCGCACCTTGCCATCCAGCAGGTCGGCGGCGACGCCGACGGCCTCGGCCAGGCCGATCTCGGTGGCGATCAGGTCCAGCAGCGACGGGTCCAGGTCCTTGGCCAGGCGTTCCCAGGCCACCAGGCGCGAGGCCTTGGGAGCCATGACGCTGTCGACGCCCAGCAGGCGCACGCCGCGCAGGATGAAGGGCATGACGGTCGACGGGAAATCGGCGCCCTGGGCCAGGCCGCAGGCGGCCACGGCGCCGCCGTAGCGGGTCTGGGCGCAGACATTGGCCAGGGTGGCGCTGCCGACCGAGTCGACGACGCCGGCCCAGCATTCCTTCTGCAGCGGCTTGCCGGGGACCGATAGCTCGTTGCGGTCGATGATGGAGTCGGCGCCCAGCTTGGTCAGGTAGTCGGCTTCCGAGGCCTTGCCGGTCGAGCCGACGACGGTGAAGCCGGCCTTCTTCAGCAGGGCCACCGCGACGCTGCCGACGCCGCCGGTGGCGCCGGTGACCAGCACCTCGCCCTGCTCCGGCGACAGGCCGGCCTTGATCAGCGCTTCGACGCAGAGGGCCGCGGTGTAGCCGGCCGTGCCGATGGCCATGGCCTGCTTGGCCGAGAAGGCCGAGGGCAGCGGCACCAGCCAGTCGCCCTTCAGGCGGGCCACCTGCGAGAGGCCGCCCCAATGGGTTTCGCCCACGCCCCAGCCGTTCAGCACGACCTTGTCGCCGGCCTTCCAGTCGGCGTGGCTGGACTCGCGCACCGTGCCGGCCAGGTCGATGCCGGGAACCATCGGGAACTTGCGCACGACGGGCGAGCGGCCGGTGATGGCCAGGCCGTCCTTGAAGTTCAGGGTCGAGAAATCGACGTCGATGGTGACGTCGCCCTCGGGCAGCTGGCTCTCGTCGACCTGCGATACGGCGACCGTCTGGCCCGCCTCGGTCTTGTCGATCAGAATGGCTGAAAACATCGTGCTCACCCTCGGGTCTTGCATGGTGGCGTCCGCCTCGCGGGGCGCGGCCACCCTGCCCTGGCTGGATCAGCCAAAGTGGAAATCCGGGTTCGACACTTCCTATTATCGCCCGTCCCGGTCATCCGAAATGATGGCCCGGGGACGATTCATCGCCCACCCGCTACACGGCGCGGACGGGGCGATCCTTCGACTGGCGATCATCTTCAAGATCCGGGCGCGGATCGGGGAAACGGGCGACGATCTCGGGGAATTTCTCTTCCCGCATGGTTCCGTAAAGGGAAAGGCGGATGCTTTCCCGGGCGAAACGCCGCGCCAGTTCGCGCCGCTCCTCCTCGGTCCGCTCGTGGGTCTTGGCCCATACCGGCCACAGGAAATTGCCGGCCAGCATCATCAGGCCGAAGACCTCGCTGTCGATCCCGGACTTGGCCATGTCGGTCTGGGTGAAGCGATGCAGCGAGCCGGCGTATTCGCGCCAGAACGGGTCCTGGGCGGGCTCGTCGGAGGCCAGCAGCTGCAGGAACCAGATGCGGCACAGCACCGGATTGTCGACCGCGAAATCGGCCAGGGTCATGGTCAGGTGGGTGATGTCGACTTCCTCGACGCGCCGCTCCTTGGCCGTCTCCGGATCGCCGAACGTGGCGCGGAACAACTCGTCGGACACCGACTTGGTCGTGGCCAGGACCAGGTCCTCGCGGGTCTCGAAATGCTGGTAGGCAGTGCCGCGGTTCACCCCGGCCAGGTTGGCCACCGCCGAGACGCTGATGCCCTCCAGCCCGTCCTTGGCCAGCAGGGCGCGGGCGGCCTTCAGGATCACCTCGCGCGTGCCGACAGGATCGCGCGGGCGGCGGGTCCGGACCTTCGTCATGCGATTTTTCCGTTCTTCGGAAGGCGGCCGGCGGTCAGGTCAACATCCTCCACGTCTTTGGGGACAAGGTCGGGAAGCCAGCAGCTTTTATGACCATTGCCGACAACGCCCTCAAGAGCTTGTCGCTCGTCCGGCAGAAACGCCGCGCGAGCGTCTCGAATAGAAGCAGCATCGAAATCTTCACGCCGAAACCAAAACAGCGGATGGCCGGTGGCCACCCGCTGCCTGGATCTTCACGCCTGCCTTGCGGGCAGGTGCGATCTTAGCGCGAACCCAGAGCCACCTTGAAGGTGATGCCGAATTCCTGCGGCGCCGTCGTGGTGATGGCGTTGTAGGTGCTGGTGGCGGTCACGGCGCTGGGACGACCGGTGATGGTCGGCACGCCGCCGATGATGGCGCCAGGCAGTTGCTGATACGAGGTCGACAGCGGGTCGGTGCGGGTCAGCACCTTCACGGTGTCGAACAGGTTCTTGGCGTAGAGGGTGACTTCCCAGCCCTTGTCCGGGGCGCGGATGCCGGCGAACAGGTTGACCAGGGCGTAGTCCGAGACGTCGTCGAAGGCGTTGGTCGGGTCGCCCTGGGACTTGCCGTTGTAGTTCACCAGGCCGCGCACATAGCCCTCGTAGCTGCCCACCGGCATGCTGTACTCGGACTGCACGGTGGTGCTGAACGGCGGCTGGAACGACGAGCGCTGGTTCACCTTGCACGACGAGATGTTGTTGGCGCCCGTCGCCGCTTGCAGGGCCGCCAGGGTCGGGGCCGAGGTGATGACGTCAGGCTTGCCGTCGCCGTTCAGGTCGTTGCAGGGGATCGTGCCGTTGATCTTGCCCAGCGCATAGCTGGCCACGGCGCCGACGTTCCAGTTCGGCGTGATCTCGTAGGAGATTTCGCCTTCCAAGCCGTCCACCTTCACCGGCACGGCGGCGGCGAAGTTGAACTGCGCGACCTGCTGGGTCAGCGGGGTCAGGGCGACGGTGTTGACGAAGTACACGCCGCTGCCCGGCGCGCGGTACGGATAGTTGGTGAACTCCTGGTGGAAGCCGCTGATGTTCAGTCGCATCTTGCGATCGAACAGCGTCGACTTCAGGCCGGCCTCGTAGGACTTCGAGGTTTCGGCCGGCAGGTTGATGAACGAGCGCTCCAGGGTCGAGGGCGCCAGGTTGAAGTCGCCCACCACGTTGATGCCCGGACGGAAGGACGAGCCGGTGTTGGCGTAGACCATCACGTCGCGGGTGATCGAGTATTGGGCCGAAGCGGTGTAGATCCACTTCTTGGCGTTCTGACCGTCCGTCAGGTTGGTGTCCGGCGAGCCCGGGGTGACGACCAGCAGGGTGCTGGTGTCCTGGTAGTCGATGTGGCGCAGACCGCCCGACACCTGGAACTTCTCGCCGACGTGGGCGGTCACGTTGCCGAAGATCGACTTTTCGTGCGAGTGACCGCCGCGGGTGATCTGCGACTGGACGACCGAGGCGACGCCGCCGCCGAAGGCCAGCGGCAGACGGATGACCGTCGGGCGGTTCAGCGAGGTCGGGGTGTCGTTGACGTTGTCGAAGTAACCGATCGCGTAGTCGAAGATGTCGAAGACGCGTTCCTGGTTCTGCAACCGGATTTCATGCGACGTCGATTTCACGTTCGAGAACGTGTTCTGATAGGTGTCCGTCGACGGGAACACGTTGGCCGGGTCCTGGCTCTCCTTGGAGATCAGGTCCTGGGTGTAATGCTGGCCTTGATAGATCAGCTGCTGGCCGGCGAGCGACAGCTCGGCGCGCCAGTTATAGATGTCGAAGTTCTGCTTGATGATCCGCGGCAGGGCCTGGAAGCCCAGGCGGTCCTCTGCCTTGATCAGGGTGGGGCTGGCCGGCGCGCTCGGATTGACGACGCTGAACGACTCCACCTGGTTGTGGGTGCGGATGTTGGCGGCGATGCTCTGATAAGAGCCTTCCATCCGCAGCCAGTCGGTGGGCGTCAGCAGGCCGCTGATGCGGCCGCTTTCGGTGCGGCTGTAGGCCTTGCGCTTCTCGACGCTGGTGTCGATCGAACGGACCTGGGTGCCGTCGTCGTCGTTGTAGAGGCCGCCGATGCGGATCGCGGCAATGCCTTCGATCACCGGGATGTTGACCGCGCCGTTGACGTTGGTCGTGCCGATGTCGTTGTAGGTGCCGGCCACGTAGCCGCCCGCCTGATAGACGTCGGGCTTCTTGGTGGTGATGGTGATCGAGCCCGACGGCGAGGCGCGGCCGCGCAGGGTGCCTTGCGGACCGCGCAGCACTTCGATCTGACCCACGTCATACATCTGCTGCAGCACGACGCCGGCCGTGATCGGCGCGTCGTTCAGGTAGAATTCGACGGTGGGGTTGTTGCCGCTGGCGTTGATGTCGAAGTTGACGCCGCGCACCTGGGCGTTGCCGCCGATGCCGTTGGCGTTGGTGCCCAGGGTCAGGCCGGGAACCAGCGACTGCACTTCGGTGAAGTTGCGGATATTGACCTTCTGGATGGCTTCCGAAGTCACCGCGTTGACGACCTGGGGAACATCCTGGACGCTTTCGTCGCGACGGCGGGCCGTCACGATGATCTCGGTCAGCGCGGTGCTGGCGCTTTCCGAGGCGGCGGGCGCCTGGGCGGTTTCCTGCGCCATGGCGGCGGCCGGCGCCAACGGCGCCATCAGCGCCAGCAGGCTCACGCCCCGCAGCATGTTGATCGAAATTGCATTCACGGACTGTCCTCCCCTGTTGAACCCGTCAGGCGACATCGCTGATGCAATGCTTGGGACCGCGGGCGTTTATTACGGCCATCCTCACGTCCCGAACGGCGCAAGGATAGGCCTTCTTCTCAAGTGCAGCGGAGATATCGCCGCTGCGATTGCTAACTTCCCCCTACCCGGCTCAAGGATGCGACAAATGACCCCAGGTCGCCGGGCAAGGTTAAACAAGTGTTTTGGCGTCAGAACTTGGCGCCGAACGAGACACCCCAGGTCGCGGGCGAATTCCAGACCGATCCGATGCCCAAGGTGTTTGACAACACCTGGACGCGGTGACGTTTGTCGGTGAGGTTGTCGCCGAACACAGCCAGC
This sequence comes from Caulobacter sp. GW821-FHT09B08, assembly GCF_059418225.1. NCBI lineage: Bacteria > Pseudomonadati > Pseudomonadota > Alphaproteobacteria > Caulobacterales > Caulobacteraceae > Caulobacter > Caulobacter sp. GW821-FHT09B08. The sequence continues at coordinate 347,502 of NZ_JBWKPL010000006.1, forward strand.
GTGTAACGCTGCGACGGGTCGACCCATTGAGCCCGCAGCGACAGGACTTCGTAGCCGGTCTGCGAGAACTGCTTGGACGAGTCGAAGTAGAATTTCGAAGTATAATAGAGATTACCCGACACGGTCAGTTCGCCGCCGGCCACAGGCGCGTGATAGTTCGCCCCCAGGTTGGCGGTGAAGTCCGGCGCGCGCGGCATCTGGTAGCCGCTGGAGTCGTTGCTGGTCTGGGTGACCGAGCCCGGCCCGATCGCGCCGCAGGCCAGGGCCGGCGTCGTTCCCGTGGAGTCGCAGTAGCTATAGAACGCCGCCGCCGGGAACGAGCGGTAGCGCGCGTGGGTGTAGGCCGCGCCGACGCTGAGGTCGAACGCCTCCGAGACCCGGTAGCGCGCCGAGCCTTCCAGGCCGTAGACCCGCGCCTTGGCGGCGTTGGTGATGTCGGCCGCGCCGGCCTGGAAGCTGGAGACCTGCAGGTTCTTGTAGAAGTAGTAGTAGCTGGACAGGTCGAACGACACGCGGGCGCCGTCGAACTTGTAGCCCGTCTCCAGCGCGTCGATGTTCTCGGGCGCGACCCGGTCGGTCGACTGGCCGCCCACGTTGAGGATCCCGGCCTTGTAGCCCCGGCTGTAGGAGGCATAGAGGCTGGACATGTCGGTGGGCTTGTAGCGCAGCACCACGCGCGGGGTCAGGCGGTTGGTCGGATAGTCGTCGGCCGGCACCACGATCTGGGTGAACTGCTGCTTGAAGTAGGCGTCCTTGACCTCGTCGTGGCCGTAGCGCGCCCCGGCGGTCAGGAAGAGCTGGGGCGTGATCTCGTAGGTCAGGTCGGCATAGGCCGCGTACGAATAGGTCGTCGTGCTGGAGCCGCCGAAGCCGATATAGGGCGGCGGGCCGAAGGCCGCGTTGACGATGTAGGTGTCGCGGTTCTTGAAGTAGTAGGCGCCGGCGGTCCACTGCAGCCGCGTGCCCGGCTTGGAGTTCAGCAGGAACTCCTGGGTGACCGTGCGGTTTTCGATGCCGATATAGATATTGAACAGGTTGAGGGCCGTGGAATCCAGGTCCTCGAGATTGACCGCCGACTCCTTGCGGTACTGGGTGTAGGAGGTCAGGTCGGCGAAGCCGAGGTCGGCCTTGATCGTGGCCTGGTAGGTGTCGGAGACGTTGGTGAAGCCCACCGGCGCGGCGGGGTCGAACGCCACCTTGCCCGGGCGGGTCTCGTAGGTACCGGCCGGCGCGTAGTAATAGACCAGCTGGCGGTTGGCGGTGCTGTTGGTGCCATAGGCCGCCGTCGGCACGCGCGAGAGCATGCCCGAGCTGCCGTCGCGATCGACATAGGCGTTGGTCAGCAGCAGCGTGGGATCGTCGGTTTCCGCGTGGCCGTAGCGCAGCAGCACCGAGGCGTTCTCGCCGACCTCGAACTTCAGTCCCGTGCGGATCGACCAGTTCTCGAAGGCGCCGACCTTGTCGTCGCCGTCCACGGTGTTGGTGAAATAGCCGTCGCCCTTGCGCAGCTGGCCCTCGACGTCGAAGGCGACCGTGTCGCTGAGGCCGACTGTGACATAGCCTTGATAGGTCTGGGCGTTGAAGGCGCCGTAGCTGGCCTTGAACTCGCCGCCGGTGTCGGTGCTGGGCTGGGCCGTCGTCACCAGGATCGCGCCGCCCGTGGTGTTGCGGCCGAACAGCGTGCCCTGCGGCCCTTTCAGGACCTGGACGCTGGTGATGTTGGTCAGGTCGAAGGCGGCCGATTCAGGATTGGCGATGTAGAAGCCGTCCACATAGATGCCGACGTTGGGACCGCCGCCCGAGGTGGTGACGGCGGTGCCGACACCGCGAATCGTAGGCTGGATGAAGCTGCCGTTGCTGTCGAAGCGCAGGGCCGGCGCGACGCGCGGGATGTCCGACAGCTGGACGATGTTGGCGGCCGCCAGCTGCTTCTCGCCGACCGCGGTGATGGAGATCGGAACGTCGCGCGCGCGCTCGTCGCGACGCTGGGCCGTCACGATGACCTCGGTCACCGCGCTCTGTTGGGTATCGGCCGCCTGGGAGCTGGCTGTCTGGGCCAGGACGACGCCGGGCGCCGCGCCTAACGCGACCGTCAGCGCCAGGGCCGAGGTCATGGTTCGACTGGAAAGAGCCTGCACGTTCTTTCTCCCCTGTGCGATTTTCTTTTTATTATTGAGTATTGTTGGACCGACGCCTTAGCCGGCCACCTTCATTTTATGTTTTCTAAGACGAGTAGAGATCGACCAGGCAACGCCGGCGCGAAATCCACTCGGGAATACATCGCGACTCGAAGCTACGCTCACCCTACCCATGGGTAAAGCTGCTACGCCGGGGACGTGCGCATATCGCCCGTGCGATTGAGGCCCGGCCGCGACGTGGGGCAAGACCGTCTGGCGAAAACGGAAGACGGTGGAGCAGGCGAAATGCAGACGGGACGATCGTCAACATCGGCTCCACGGCGGGCCTGGTCGGCGACTACATGCTGCCGGTCTATTCGGCCGCCAAGGCCGCGGTGCACGGCTTCACCAAGGTGCTGGCCAAGGAGGTCGGCCAGCACGGCGTGCGGGTCAATTGCGTCGCGCCCTACGGCACGGTGTCGCGCGATCCGGAGGCCTTCAGCGCGGGCAGCCGGTTCAATCGCGACAACGGCTTCTTCGCCAAGGCCTTCGCCGGCTCCAGCCCCGAGGACGCGGCCCGGCGCGCGCGCCAGACCGTGCTGGGCCGCCCGGTGGCCACGCCCGAGGAGGTCGCCTCGCTGGCGGTCTATCTGGCCTCGGACCTGGCCGGCTTCGTCACCGGCCAGGTCTATCCCGTCGACGGCGGCAGCCTGCTCTAGGCTCAGGCCGGACCGTAGCGGAAGACCACCAGCTTGTTGCCGTCCAGGTCGCGGAAATAAGCGCCGTAGAAGCCGTTCGGATCGGGACCGCGCACGCCCGGGGGGCCTTCGCACTTTCCGCCCAGCTCCAGGGCTTTGGCATAGACCTCGTCGACCTGCGCGCGGCTGGCGGCGGCAAAGCCCATCTGGCTGCCGTTACCGACCGTGGCCTCGCCCTCGAACGGCTTGCCGATCAGGAACATGCCGCCGTCGGCGCCCTTGTAGGCGGCCAGGTCGGGCCGCTCGAAGGCCAGGCCCGCGCCCAGCATCGCGGCGATGGGATCATAGAAGGTTCGCGCCCGCGCCAGGTCGCGGGTGCCGTATCGGGCGACGGTCAGCATGTGTCTTCTCCCCTTGTGGTCGTTCTAGAGCTTTCGCGGGTCGACGACCGTGCGCACCGGCGCGGTCGGGCCCGACATCTCGTCCAGGGCGGCGGCCACGCCGGACAGGCCGATGCGCGCGCCGACCCAGGGCGCGATATCGATCGTCCCGTCGGCGATAGAGCGCAAGGCCAGTTCCATGTCCTGCTGCTCCTCGCCGCCGGCGAAGTGCACCGTCAGCCGCTTGTTCTGGGCGGCGAAGACATAGAGTTGTTCGGGCGCCATGCAGTAACCGCCCATCACCACCCGCGCGCCGAAGCCGACGGACTCGATGATCTGCTGCAGCAGGCCGGGCATGCCCACGCACTCGTAGACCAGGTTCACGCGCCGTCCGCCCAGGTCCGGGATCGGCGCATAGGGCGAGATCTCGCGCGGATCCACGGCGATGTCGGCGCCCATCCGCAGGGCCATGGCGCGGCGCTCGGGATGGAAGTCGGCAGCGACGATGGGGGCGATGCCCGTGATCTTCAGGCCGGCGATCACGCCCAGGCCGATGGCCCCGCAGCCCACCACCAGCGGGATGTCGTCCTTGGTCGGCAGGCCCCGGCGCGCGTGCTCCAGCCCCACGGCCAGCGGCTCGGTCATGGCGGCCAGGTCGTCGTCGAGATCCGAGGGCACCTCCATGACGGCGGCCTCGTCCAGCAGCATGTACTCGCCCCAGCCGCCGGGGCACTCGTGGCTGAAGCCGATCACGGCGTGGCGGCCGTCCTGACGCATGACCGGCACCGAGGTCACCTTCCGCCCCGGCTTGACGGGACGCAGGCTGCCCGGTCCGTAGTCAATCACCTCGCCCACATATTCGTGCCCGGGCACGAAGGGTCGCGCCATGTCGAGGCCCGCATAGGCCCCGCCGAACTTCTTCGACAGGTCGATCACGTGCTGGCCGCTGTGCAGGAAGTGCTGCTCGGAGGCGCACATGCCGCAGCTGTGGGTGCGCACCAGCACCTGGCCCTTGGCCGGCGTGGGATCGGGCATTTCGCCCACATGCACCTTGCCGTTCTGGATGTAGGCGGCCTTCATCGAACGGCTCCCAGGACGGCGTAGGACGGGTCGCTGGAGTCACGGCGACCGGCGGTGACGCTCATCGGCGTGACGGGCCGCATGTCGTCGAAGTCGCGGACAGTGATGCGATGGTCGATGCCCCACCGCCCGTCGCGCTTGGACCAGCGGTCGATGTAGCGCCCCCGGACGGTGATCTCGAACACCTGCTCGCCGCGTTGAATCCGAAGTCCCGCGAAGTGGTAGGATTCGCTGGCCGCCCGGTCGCCGTCCAGCTCCAGCACGATGTTGGTGACCTGGTGCGAGTGGCCCAAGGTGTGGCCGTGCTGGCCGTTGACGAAGTCGATGAAGCCGTGGCCGCTGCCTTGATAAACGTCCGCGCCGTAGTCGGCGGTGCCGTCGGCATGCCAGATCGAATAGCCCAACTGCGCGTCCATCCGGTCCACCGCGCGGCAATAGCGGTAGATCAGGTCGGTGATGGCATGACGGTCGGCGATGGCGGTCAGGTCGGTCATGCCGCCTCCCCTTCAGCTGGATTTCTGGCCGTAGATGGCCCGGCTGGCCTGGGCGATCATCTCGACCCGCTGGCGGCGCTGGGCGGCCGATTGCGGCAGGCGGCCGACCTCGTCGTCGGCCTGACCGAAGTTCTGGATCGGCCCGTGCGGCAGGCGTTCCAGACCCAGGTCCGCGACCGCTTCCGGCGTGGCCAGGTCGGCCGGGACCGGCAGGCCCTTCTCCGCCAGGAACCGGCGCAGCTCCGGCGTATCGGTGCGTCCCAGCGACAGGTAGAGCACGTCCACGCCATGCGGCTGGAGCTCGGCCCACAGTCCCTCGGCCAGGCACATGTCGAAGGCCTTGCTGCCCGAATAGACCGCCATGTTGTTGGCCCCGCCGTAGCAGGCGCCCGAGCCGACCAGCAGCAGCCCGCCCCCGCCCCGCTGGCGCATCGCGCCGCCGAAATGGTGGCAGCAGCGCACGGCGGTCGTGACGTTGCGGGTGATCAGGTCGAGCCAGGACTCGACCGGCTGGTCCAGGAACTCGGTCCCGTGCGGGTCGCCGCCGGCGTTGGCGACGAACAGCCCGACCTCGCGCCCGCCCACGGCCTGGACGATCCGGTCGAAGGCGTCGGCCTTGGCCAGGTCGATCGAGGCGGTGACGCACTCCACGCCATGCTCGGCGCGCAGCTCATCGGCCAGGGCCACGAGCGGCGCCTCGCGCCGGGCGATCAGGACGCAGTGGACGCCCTGCGCCGCGAGCCGGCGCGCGAACGCCTGGCCCGTGCCTTCCGAGGCGCCGGCGATGACGGCCCACGGGCCGTACCTGGCCCGGACGCTCATCGTCCGCCCATCGCCGCCCAGCGCTCGGGCGAGGCCCAGACGTACTCGGTGTAGTGGCCCAGCCACGGCCGCGTATCGACATAGACGAACTCCAGCAGGCCGGGCGTTCCGCCCTTCAACACCACCGGGAACGGCTGTTCCTCGACCCGCTTCATCAGCGCCCCGAAGTCGTCGACCACGTGGCAGACGTGGTGGAAGACCAGGCTGTCGTCGACGGGCAAGGCGTCGCGATAGATCGCCAGCACGTCGCCTTCCTTGGGCTGGATCAGCTCGTAATTCAGGTCGCCGACCCAGGCGAAGGCCAGCTTCTGCACGCCCTTGCCCTCGCCCTGCGGCGTCCAGACCTGGACGGGAACCTCGAACTCGATCAGCGCACGCAGGTCGGCGTACTGCTTGAAGCCGGCCACCGCCTTGTCGACGTTCCGGGTCACATAGGCGTTCTGATAGTGGCGTCCGGTGGCCATGGCTCAGCCCTCGCGCGCGACGTCGTACTGCGACAGGTAGCGCTCGTAGAGCGGCGTTAGCTTCTCCACCGAGAGGCCGTACTGCTCCAACGCATATTCATGCTTGCCGAACTTGCCCTGGGGGTTGTCGTCCAGCCAGGCCTGCATCGCCGCCTCGGCCTCCGGCGACAGGACGTCGCCCAGGTCGGCGTAGAGCTTGCGGATCGCGCCCATCGGGTCGCGGGTGATGTCGGCGTAGTGGATGTCGACGATCCGGTCGTGACCCAGCTTCTCGCGGGTGTCCATGATCCGGTCCAGGTGCAGTTTGGCCTGGTAGGAGCAGTCCTCGCCCAGCCATTCGTAGTTGATCTTGCCGGTATAGCCCATGTGGGCCATCGACAGGATGCTGCAGAACGAGCTGGTGGCGGTGAACGGGTCGCGGTGGGCCCAGACCAGGCGCGCGTCGGGATACTCCGCCAGCAGGGTCTCCAGCCACAGGGCGTGGCTGGGCATCTTGAGGTTCCAGGTCCCCGGCGCGTCGGCCTGCAGCAGCTGCAGGAAGCGCTTGTGGTACTGGTAGGTCGAGGTCATGTCGGCCTGGAACAGCCAGTCGCGATAGACCGGCAGGGTGCCCCGCGATTCATAGGCCAGGGCCTTGAAGTCGTGCATCATGAAGAACATGCACTCGTTCGGATAAACCGCCGAGTTGCGGTAGTATTTCCCCATCTCCGGACGCGCGGCCAGCATGGCCTTTTCCTGGGCCAGCTTGGCGATGGCGCGCGGGTCGGTCTTCAGGGTGGCCGTGGTCGGCGGCGGCACGGGCTGCTCGATCTCCCAGGTCAGGGCCGAACGGCGGGCCGGGTCGCAGGCCAGCAGGTTGCTGAGCAGGGTGGTGCCGGTGCGGGGCATGCCGAACACGAACAGCGGGCGCTCGATCTTGCGCTCCAGCAGCTCGGGGCGCTTGGTCAGGTAGTCGGTGACCGACAGGCGGTCGGCCAGCATCTGGACCAGATTGCCGCTCATCCGCTGGATCAGCGGCTCGGGATGTTCGCTGGAATTGTAGTCGCCGACCAGGACCTCCAGGCCCTCGCGATAGGAGTCGGAATCGAACCGGTCCAGGCCGGTCTTCTGCATGGCCTGTTCGACCAGCGCGTCGGCGTTGAGCTGTTCGCCCATGACGTTTTCTCCCACAGTTCTGTTTTGCGGGCATCATGGTGAGAGGCTGGGCGCGCGCCAACGTGGATGGCTGTCGCGATCTGGACGATCTATCGACGTCCGGCCATAACGCCTCAGATGTGTTTTCGCAGGTGGCGCTGGCGGAAGCGCAGGGGCGTGATGCCCGTCGCGCGGCCGAAGGCGTAGGAAAAACTGGACGGCGAGACGAACCCCAAAGCAAAGGCGATCGACTTGATGCTGCCGTCCGAGGCCAAGAGGCGCTTGGCCATCTCGATGCGGGTCTGGGCGATGTGGTCGCCGATGGTGCAGCCCCGGCTGGAGCGGAAACCGCGGGTCAGCTGGCGGACCGACAGGTTGCAGAGCTCGGCCAGTTCGTCCAGCGACGGCGGCGCGCCGCCCTGATGCAGACGCTCGTCGATCAGGTGCAGGCGCCACGAGGCCAGCCCTCCGGTGAGAGGTCCTTCGGCGATGGCCTCGCAATAGCGCGCGACCTCGATGGCCAGCTGGCCCGACACCAGTTCGGCCAGGGTGGAGCTGCCCGTACCGCCTCGCCGGGCCTCTTCAGCCAGGCGCGACAGGCATGAACGGATGTGCGGATGGACGATGTCGAGCCCGCCGGCCAGGCGCCGGTCGGTCCATTCCAGCCCGCCGGGCAGCCAGCGGTCGACGGCCTGGGCATAGATCTCGCAGACGATGGAGGCCTGGTTCTGGCCGGCCTCGGTGCGCACGTGCAGGGCCTCGCCCGGCGGCAGAAGGAATATCTCGCCCAGCCGCTCGAAGCGGTGCGGACCCCACCGCTCGGGATAGCAGCCCCGGGCGTTCTCCGGGCGCGGCGTCAGGCACAGGTCCAGCCAGTAGTGGTCGGCGCGGCGGAAGATATGGTCGGTCGGCTGGTCGTTGGAAAACCGCATGATCCGCGCCATCCCGTGGGGGATGGCCAGCTCGGCCTCGAAGACGCTCTGAGTAAAGGTGTCGGCTTTCATGCGCCGGCCCTCCCCGGTCGGACCCTGTGTTCACCTTTGGCCATGTGACAGCAAAATGGCCGGATGTCGATAGTCGGGCCCATTGCGGCCGTCGCCGCTCTGCCGAACATTCACGGCGTTGATCGGCCCGACTGAACCAGGGCGCGACGGAGGAAGCAGATGTCCAAGGGTCTTTTCGATTGCACCGGCAAGGTGACGCTGGTCACCGGCGGCAACAGCGGCATCGGTCTGGGCTTCGCCCGGGGCGTGGCCAAGGTCGGCGGCGACGTCGTGATCTGGGCCCGCAACGCCGAGCGCAACGCCGAGGCCGCCGAGGACCTGCTGAAGGCCGGCGCCGGCCGCGTGCGCACCTACCAGGTCGACGTCACCTCCGAGGAGCAGGTGATCGAAGGCTACAAGCAGCTGATCGCCGATCTGGGCCGCATCGACTGCGTGTTCGCCAATTCCGGCCGCTCGGCCAAGCAGCACGCCCTGCTGGATATGCCCACCGAGGAATGGCACGACCTGCTGAACCTGAACCTGCACGGCACCTTCTTCACCCTGCGCGAAGGCGCCCGGGCCATGGTCAAGCGCGCCGAGGCCGGCGAGCCGGGCGGCAGCCTGGTGGGCTGCGGCAGCCTGTCGATGTTCCAGGGCCTGGCCGGCCGCCAGAACTACGCCGCCTCCAAGGGGGCACTGGGCGCGATCATCCGGGGCATGGCCGTCGAGTTCGGCAAGTACAACATCCGCGCCAACACCATCGCGCCCGGCTTCATCGTCACCGGCATGATGGCCGGCGCCGAGCAGGTGATCGGCATGTTCGCCCAGCGCACGCCGATCGGCCGCGCGGGCTATCCGGAAGACTTCGAAGGCATCGGCGCCTTCCTGGCCAGCGACGCGTCGTCGTTCGTGACCGGCGAGACCATCACGGTCGACGGCGGTTACATGGTCCGGCCGATGTAATCGGGAGCGACAGCCATGCACCTCCTCAACATTCATGACGTCAACGACGTCCGCCTCGACGCCTACGAGCGGCCCGAACCGGGTCCCAAGGACGTCGTCGTCAAGATGAAGGCCTGCGGCATCTGCGGCAGCGACCTGTCCTACATCAAGAACGGCGGCATCCCTGGCCCCGGCAAGCTGACCGCCCTGGGCCACGAAGGCGCCGGCGAGATCCTGATCGTCGGTTCGGAGGTGCAGGGCGTCTCGGTGGGCCAGCCCGTCATCATCAACCCGATGATGACCCCCAGCTACATCGGCAGCGGCGGCCCCGAGGGCGCGTTCACCGAGGAACTGCTGGTGCGCGAGGCGCGGCTGGGCGACAGCCTGCTGCCGATCCCCGAGGGCATTCCCTACGACGTGGCCGCCATGTGCGAGCCGCTGTCGGTGGCCCTGCACGGCGTCAATCGCGCCCAGGCCAAGGCCGGCGACAAGATCGTCATCTTCGGCTGCGGCCCCATTGGCCTCGGCATGGTGATGTGGGCGGTGGATCGCGGCTGCGACGTGATCGCCCTGGACCTGGCGGAGGAGCGCCTGGTCCGCGCGCGGGCCCTGGGCGCCCAGACGATCAATCCCGGCCATGAGGACGTCGCCGCCCGGATCAAGGAACTGCACGGCACGGAACGCGTCTTCGGCCGCGAGAAGTCCGGCACCGACGCCTATATCGACGCGGCCGGCGCGCCCTCGATCCTGGCCGACGTGGTGGCCCTAGCCAAGACCCACGCCCGCCACGTGATCACCGCCGCCTATCTGAAGCCCATCGAGCTGCCGGCCGGCCCGATGCTGACCACGGAGATGACGATCACCACGGCGGTGGGCTATCCCACCGAGATGCCCGACGTGATCGCCGCCATGCCGCGCCTGCGCGACAAGATCGCCGCCCTGATCAGCCACACCCTGCCGTTCGAGCGGGTTCTGGAAGGCCTCGACATCGCCGCCACGCCCCAGTCGGCCAAGGTGATGATCGCGTTCGGAGACGCCGACCAATGACCGCCGCCGACAAGCAGACGCCGCTGGGCGCCCTGGTCACCGCCGGACAGGGCCAGACCGAGGCCGAGAAGATCACCGACACCATCTTCATGGTGAAGGACATCTCCAACGCCTATCTGGTCACCACCGGCGACGGCGACCTGCTGGTCAACACCGGCTTCATCGGCAACGGCGAGCGCAACAAGGGCCTGTTCGCCCCTCACCGCACGGGTCCGCTGAAGCGCATCGTCCTGACCCAGTCGCACGCCGACCACTACGGCGCCCTGCCCGGCCTGGCCGAGGACGGGACCCAGGTGATCGCCGGCGCCGGCTTCACCGAGACCGCCGACTATTTCGACCGTCTGGCGCCGTTCCTGGCCCGCCGGTCGGGCAAGCTGTGGGCCTCGATGACGCGCCGCAACGGCCCGCCGCCCACCCCGCCGGTCATCCATCCGGCCATCGAGGTGCAGGACGTCCTGCGCTTCGAACAGGGCGGCCGTCGCTTCGAGGTGATCAAGACGCCCGGCGGCGAGACCCTGTGCTCGGTGTTCGTCTGGATGCCGGACGAGCGCACCGTCTTCACCGGCAACCTGTTCGGCCCGGTCTGGCGCGCCATGCCCAACCTGGTGACGATCCGGGGCGACAAGCCGCGCCTGGTCCGCGCCTACCTCAAGTCGGTCGAGGCCGTCCGCGCCCTGGAGCCGGAGCTGGTGATCACCGGCCACGGCGAACCGATCCGCGGCGCCGACAAGATCCGCGCGGACCTGGACACCATGCACGCCGCCGTTTCGTACCTCGAGCGTGAGACCGTCGCGGGCATGAACGCCGGCAAGACGGTCGACGAGCTGATGAACACCATCGTCCTGCCCGACGACCTGAAGATCGGCGAATTCCACGGCAAGACCTCGTGGGTCGTCCGCGCCATCTGGGAGGAGAACGCCGGCTGGTTCCATTTCGAGGACGGCACGACCGGGCTCTACGGCTCGCCGCGCTCGTCGGTGGACGCCGAGCTGGTCGCGCTGGCCGGAGGCGCCGCGCCGCTGGCCGCCCGAGCCCGGACCCTGGTCGACGAAGGCCAGCCGCTGAAGGCCCTGCACCTGACCGACATCGCCCTGGCCGCCGAACCGGCGAACATGGCGGTCCTGACGGTCAAGAAGGCCGTCCTGGAACAGCTGGCCGCCGCCAATCCGGGCTCCAACCTGAGCCAGACCATGTGGCTGAAGGCCGAGATCGCCGACGCGGAGGCCCGACTGACGGCCAGCCAGGACGCCTGACGGATAGCCGGGCTATCCCGGCCCCAAGAAAGCATTGATTGCGTGCGTCCGCCCTTTCCGGTCGAACCGCCCGCGGAGAACTGTACCCATGAAGACACTGACTCACCTGGAGCGGCTCGAAGCCGAGGCGATCCACATCATGCGCGAGGTCGTGGCCGAGGCTGAAAAGCCGGTCATGCTGTACTCGGTCGGCAAGGACAGCGCGGTGATGCTGCACCTGGCGCGCAAGGCCTTCTATCCCTCGCCCCCGCCCTTCCCACTGCTGCACGTGGACACGACTTGGAAGTTCCAGGAGATGTACAAGCTGCGCGACCGCATGGCCCGCGACAGCGGCATGGAGCTGCTGGTCTACCAGAACCCCGAGGCCCAGGAGCGCGGGATCAACCCGTTCGACCACGGCGCCCTGCACACCGACATGTGGAAGACCGAGGGCCTCAAGCAGGCGCTGGACAAGTACGGCTTCGACGCGGCCTTCGGCGGCGCTCGTCGCGACGAGGAGAAGAGCCGCGCCAAGGAGCGCATCTTCAGCTTCCGCACCGCCAGCCACGGCTGGGACCCCAAGAAGCAGCGCCCCGAACTCTGGAACCTCTACAACGCCCGCAAGGCCAAGGGCGAGAGCATCCGCGTCTTCCCGATCAGCAACTGGACCGAGCTGGACGTCTGGCAATACATCCAGCTGAACGACGTGCCGATCGTGCCGCTGTACTTCGCCGCCAAGCGCCCGACCGTCGAGCGCGACGGCATGCTGCTGATGGTCGACGACGACCGCTTCCCGCTGCGTCCGGGCGAGGTTCCGGTGGAGCGCTCGATCCGCTTCCGCACCCTGGGCTGCTACCCGCTGACGGGCGCGGTCGAGAGCGAGGCCTCGACCCTGTCGCAGGTCATTCAGGAAACCTTGCTGACCACGACCTCTGAACGCCAGGGCCGCGCGATCGACAAGGACGCCGGCGGCGCCGGCATGGAAAAGAAGAAGCAGGAAGGTTACTTCTGATGACGACGACCCTCACCAAGCAGGACAGCGTCTATCAGACCGAGGCCCTGATCGCCGAGGACATCGACGCCTATCTGACGGCGCACCAGCACAAGACCATGCTGCGCTTCATCACCTGCGGGTCGGTGGACGACGGCAAGTCGACCCTGATCGGCCGGCTGCTCTACGACAGCAAGATGATCTTCGAGGATCAGCTGGCGGCGCTGGAAGCCGACAGCAAGCGCGTGGGCACGCAGGGCCAGGAGATCGACTTCGCCCTGCTGGTCGACGGCCTGGCCGCCGAGCGCGAGCAAGGCATCACCATCGACGTGGCCTACCGCTTCTTCGGCACCGAAAAGCGCAAGTTCATCGTCGCCGACACCCCCGGCCACGAGCAGTACACCCGCAACATGGTCACCGGCGCCTCGACCGCCGACCTGGCCGTGATCCTGATCGACGCCCGCAAGGGCGTGCTGACCCAGACCCGCCGCCACAGCTATCTGGCGCACCTGATCGGCATCAAGAACCTGGTGCTGGCCGTCAACAAGATGGACCTGATCGGCTACGACCAGGCCAAGTACGACGCCATCGTCGCCGACTACGCCGCCTTCGCCGACAGCATCGGGATCAAGGCGTTCACGCCCATGCCGATCTCGGGCTTCAAGGGCGACAACATCACCGATCCCAGCCCGAACACCCCCTGGTACTCGGGCCCCACGCTGATGCAGCACCTGGAGACCGTCGAGGTGGGCGTGGCCGGCGACCAGGCCAAGCCGCTGCGCATGGCCGTGCAGTGGGTCAACCGTCCCAACCTCGACTTCCGGGGCTTCTCGGGCCAGATCAGCAGCGGTTCGGTCAAGCCGGGCGACGCCATCCGCGTGCTGCCGGGCGGCAAGACCTCGACGATCAGCAAGATCACCACCCTGGACGGCGAGCTTCCCGAAGCCGTCGCCGGTCAGTCGGTGACCCTGTCGTTCGCCGACGAGATCGACTGCTCGCGCGGCAACGTGATCTCGGCCGCCGACGCCCCGCCCGAGGTCTCCGACCAGTTCGAGACCACCATCGTCTGGATGGACGACGAGCCGCTGATCGTGGGCCGCGCCTATTGGCTGAAGCTGGGGACGCAGTTGGTCTCGGCCACGGTCCAGCAGCCCAAGTACCAGGTCAACGTCAACACGATGGAACACCTGGCGGCCAAGACGCTGGAGCTGAACGCCATCGGCGTGGCCGAGCTGGCGACCGATCGTCCGATCGTGTTCGAGCCCTACGAGGCCAACCACACCCTGGGCGGCTTCATCCTGATCGACAAGATCACCAACGCCACCGTGGCCGCCGGCATGCTGCACTTCAGCCTGCGCCGGGCCCAGAACGTCCACTGGCAGCCGACCGACATCACCCGCGAGGCTCACGCCAACCTGAAGAACCAGAAGCCCAAGGTGCTGTGGTTCACCGGCCTGTCGGGTTCGGGCAAGTCGACCATCGCCAACGAGGTCGAGAAGTCCCTGGCCCTGATGAACCGGCACACCTTCCTGCTGGACGGCGACAACATCCGCCATGGCCTGAACAAGGACCTGGGCTTCACCGAGGCCGACCGGATCGAGAACATCCGCCGGGTGGGCGAGGTGGCCAAGCTGATGGCCGACGCCGGCCTGATCGTGCTGACCGCCTTCATCTCGCCCTTCCGGGCCGAGCGGGACATGGTCCGCGCCATGCTGCCCGAGGGCGATTTCATCGAGATCTTCGTCGACACCCCGCTGGAGGTCGCCGAGGCTCGGGACGTCAAGGGCCTGTACAAGAAGGCGCGAAGCGGCGAATTGAAGAACTTCACCGGGATCGACAGTCCCTACGAGCCCCCTGTGAATCCGCAGATCCGGGTCAACACCGTGGAGATGACGCCGGCCCAGGCCGCCGAATACATCGTCCGCCAGATCATGCCGCTGAAATGACCAGTCCCCTCAACGATGTCGACCTCGCCGCCCACCTGGCGGAGACCGCCGGCAAGATCCTGCTCCAGGTCCGCGAGTCCGGCCTGTTCGGCGCGAAAGCGCTGGGCAAGGCCGGCGACCAGACCGCCAACCAGTTCCTGGTCCACGCCCTGCGCGAGGCCCGGCCCGACGACGGCCTGCTGTCGGAGGAGATGAAGTGCGACGGCGCCCGGCTCGCCCAGAGCCGGGTCTGGATCGTCGACCCCGTCGACGGCACCCGCGAATACGGCGAGGAACGCACGGACTGGGCGGTGCACGTGGGCCTGGCGATCGACGGCATCGCCACCATCGGCGCGGTCGCCCTGCCCGGCCTGGGCGTGACCCTGACCTCGGGCCAGGCGTACTCTCCTGCCCCGGCCAACACCCCGCTGCGCATGCTGGTCAGCCGCACCCGCCCGGCCGCCGAGGCCGTGGCGGTGGCAGAAGCCCTGGGCGCCGAACTCCTTCCCATGGGCTCGGCCGGCGCCAAGGCCATGGCCGTAGTGCGCGGCGAGGCCGATATCTACCTGCACACCGGCGGCCAGTACGAGTGGGACAACTGCGCCCCCGCCGCCGTGGCCGCCGCCGCCGGGCTGCACGTCAGCCGCGTGGACGGCTCGCCGCTGGTCTACAACACCGAGGATCCGTACCTGCCCGACCTGCTGATCTGCCGGCCGGAACTGGCGCAGCGGGTTCTGGATTTGGTGCGGGACCTGCCGAAGGCGGCGGCTTAAGAGCGAAACCCCTCTCTCTTTGAGAGAGAGTTTCGGTCAGCTCACCACCCCATCCGCCCGCAGCTTGGCGATCGCCTCGGCCGTCAGCCCCAGCACCTCTCCCAAAATCTCATCCGAATGCTGACCCAGCACCGGCGGCGCGGTCGGCACGGGCTGGCGCGCGCCGGCGAACTTGATGGGCCGGTTGACGATGGGGATCGGTCCCAGCACCGGATGCTGCGTCTCCACCACCAGCTCCCGCGCCACGGCCTGGGGCTGGAACAGCGCCTCCTTCACGCCCAGGATCGGCGCGTTGGGCACCTGGTGCTCGGTGAAGACGTCCTCCAGCTCGGCGACGGTGTGCCGCTGCGTGAAATCGGAGACCAAGGCGTTGACCGCCTCGCGGGCGTCGCGCCGCTTCTGCAGCGTGTCGAAGCGCGGATCGGTGGTCAGCTGGGGCTGGCCGATGGCCTCGCAGATACGACCCCAGAAGCTGTTGGTCAGGCAGGCCACGACGATCGAGCCGTCCTTGGCCGGGAAGGTCCCGTAGGGCACCAGATTGGGATGCTGCGAGCCCTGGCGCTTGGGGTCCTCGCCGGTGAAGAAGGTCAGCTGCGCCAGATAGCCCAGCATGCCCACCAGCCCGTCCATCAGGCTGACGTCGATGTGCCGCCCGCGCCCGGTGACGGTGCGCTCGTAGAGGGCCGCCAGGATGCCGATGGGCCCGTTGATCCCGCCCACCAGGTCGCCGACCGGGACGCCCAACTTGCTGGGCAGTCCGTCCGGCTCGCCATTGACGCTGAGCGCGCCCGACATGGCCTGCAGCACGATGTCGAAGCTGGGCCGGTCCTTCAGCGGGCCGGTCATGCCGTAGCCCGAGATCGAGCAATAGATCAGCCGCGGATTGATCGCCGACAGGGCCTCGTAGCCCAGGCCCAGCCGGTCCATGACCCCGGGGCGGTAGTTCTCGACCAGCACGTCGCACCTGGCGGCCAGGTCCTTGACCAGAGCCACGCCGGCCGGCGCCTTCAGGTCGACGACGATGCTCTTCTTGCCGCGATTGACGCTGAGGAAATAGTGGCTCTCGCCGTCGCGATGCGGCGGAAACGACCGGGTCTCGTCGCCCGAACCCGGCGGCTCCACCTTGATGACCTCGGCCCCCAGGTCGGCCAGGGCCAGGGACGCCGCCGGTCCGGCCAGGACGCGCGTCAGGTCCAGCACGCGGACGCCCTTGAGGGGGCCGGCCCACGACGGGCTTTCCAGGTCGTCCTGACGGTCGGGCATGTCTGTTCCAGATCTCGAGCCGCTGGAGTCGAGACGCCGGGCGCTTGAGGCGCCCGGCGTCAGGATCACGAAGGCCAGCCGGCCTTAGGCCTTGCGGCTGGGCAGCTCGACGATCGACGAACCCATGGCCGAAAGCTCGCCACGATGGGTCAGGGCTTCCTGCTGGATCTCGATGTAGTGCTTGCCGTTCTCGACGAACTTGCGGGTCACGTAGCCGTCGATGAAGATCACGTCGCCGTCCGGATTGTGACGGCGGATCTGGCACTTGGACCTGTGCAGGAAGCCCGCGTCGCCGATCCAGTTGGTGATGTGGTGGGTCAGCCACGAGTTACGCTCGGGACCGTAGTCGTAGGCGCCGGGCGCGCCGACTTCCAGGGCGAAGGCTTCGTCCCAGTGAACGCGCTCGGGGCAGTCCGGAACATTGAAACGGTTCTTGATGCCCAGGCCCGGGTGCTTCTGCTGCATCTGCCAGGCCATCTTGTTGGCGCGGATGTAGAGGCCGCCCCAGCCTTGCGCATAGGCGATGAAGCCGGTGACCGTCATCGGCCCCTTGATCATGCGCGGCAGGGCTTCGTTTTCCTTAACGTCTTCCCAGTAGCGCGGGGTCGCGCCACGGATTTCCTCAGCGGCGTAGATCTCCGAGAACTGGGCCAGTTCGTCCTCGGTGAACGGCACCACGCGGCCACGGGCTTCGGTATATTTGGTGCCGCGCTCGCGGGCTTCGTCGCGGTCGGTGCGGAAGACCCAGCTGTTGCAGTCGGCGACCTTGTCGCCGCGCTGGTTGAAGAAGTCGACGTGATAGATCTGCTGGAACGAGCGGCCGGCGAAGCGCGTCTGGTGCTCGATCAGGTCCTTCAGGTGGGCTTCGGTCGAGATGGTGTCGTTGCGCAGGACCGGCTTTTCCCAGGTCCACTCCGCGCCCGCCCACATGGCGTGGACGCCCGACAGGCCGCCGACATAGCCCGAAACGATGCGGCTGGTGCTGAACAGGAAGCTCGGCAGGGCCACGATCGAGCCGTAGGCGGTCTTCTCGGCATAGGCCGGATCGCACCACAGGGGGTTATCGTCGCCGATGCCGTGGGCGTAGTGGCGGATGCCGTCGCGGGTGGCTTCGTAGTTCCACGGCTCGACCGTGTCGGTGATCTTGACGCCGATGCGCTTGCGCAGGTCGTCCAGGCCCGCCTCGGTGATCTTCGGGAAGCGGCTGATGGTTTCGTCGAGTACGTCGGTCATTGGGGTTTCCTCCTGGAATCTTAGATGGCGGGCACGGCCGCCGCGGCGGCGGCCTCGCGGTCGCGCAGAACCTTGCGGTTCACCTTGCCCGCGGGGGTCTTGGGGAGCTCGTCGGTGAACTCGACGATGCGGGGGAACTCGTGCTGGGCCAGCCGCTCGCGCGTGAAGTCCTGCAGTTCCTTGACGAAGGCGTCGCTGCGGGCGCGGGGCGAGACGACGAACGCCTTGACCACCAGGCCGCGCGTGGCGTCCGGGGCGCCGATCACGGCGCACTCGTTGACATCGGGATGCTTGAGCAGCGTGTTCTCGATCTCGACCGCGCTCATGGTCCAGCCGGCCGAGATGATCACGTCGTCGGCGCGGCCGGCATGGTAGAAGTAGCCGTCGGCGTCGATCTTCGCGAGGTCCTTGGTGGTCTCCCAGCGGTCGCGACGCCACAGCATCAGTTCGCCGATCGTGTCGGGCGGGCTGGGCTGGCCCTCGGCGGTCTGGACCTGGAGCTTGAGGCCCGGCACCGGCTTGCCCAGCGAGCCCGGCTTGACCTTGAAGTCGTCCGCACCCGGATAGTTGACCAGCACCACGCCGATCTCGGTGGTGCCGTACATGCTGCACGCGGGCACGTGGAAGGTGTCTTCGATGAAGTCCAGCGTCGCCGGGTCGATGGGCTCGCCGGTGTAGGACAGCTTCTGGATCGAGAAGATGAAGTCCCCCGCCCGGCCCGTGTTCTTCATCATGCGGTAGTGCGTGGCCGCCGCCGACATGTTGGTGATCTTGTGGTCCTGCAGGGCCTTCATCAGCCGCGTCGCGTCGAAGCGGCCGGCGAAGGTGCCGGTGGTCACGCCCAGGGCCAGGGGCGCCAGGGTGCCGTGCCACAGGCCATGGCCCCAGGCCGGCGAGGACGGGCAGAAGAACTGGTCGCTGGGCCGCACGCCGGTGCCGTACAGGGCGGCGAACATCAGGGTGACCAGGGCCTTGTGGGTATGCTTGACCGCCTCCGGCAGCTCGCGCGTGGTGCCCGAGGTGTACTGGAACACCGCCAGGTCGCCGGCCTTGGACTTGGGCGCGTAGGTCGCCGGATAGGCCAGGATCTCGTCCAGCAGGCCGTCGTCGGCCACGACGACGCGCGGGCCCTCGGTCTGGCGCGCCATCGGCGCCTTCTCGGTGTTGGTGATCAGGATCGTCGGCTTGCAGTCGTCAACCCGCAGGCGCAGGGCGTCAGGGCCGAACAGGGTGAACAGCGGCACGCTGATCGCGCCGGTCTGCATCGCGCCGAACAGGCACACATAGAACGGCAGCGACGGCTCCAGCATGAAGGCGATGCGGTCGCCCTTCTGGATGCCCTGGGCGTCCAGCCAGTGGGCGAAGCGCGCCGCGCCGGCCGAGATCTCGTCGAAGCTCAGGATCTCGTCGCGGCCGTCGGCATGGGCGATGCGCACGGCGGCGCGGCCCGAGCCGTCGGCGTGACGGGTGATGCACTCGTTGGCGATGTTCAGCTGGTCGGCATCACCGTCGAACAGGTCCCACAGCGCCGCCGAGCTGGCGTGCGCCTGGGCGTCCTGGAAACGCGAATAGTCTGTCAGCTTCACCATCGGTCCACCGGCTGAGCAGAGCGGCGCCGCGAACGATCGCGCGCCGGCTCGGGATGAGCCGCAGGTGTCACCAAGGCCTTGCTGTTGTAAATACTGAATGTTATTCTATATATTGAATGACAAAGTTACCTCGCAAGAACCCGCCCGATCGCGCCCTCGCCGCCACCGTCAAGGAGAGCAAGGCGCCGGCCATTTCGCGCGCCGCGGCCGTGCTCCGATTGCTGGGCAAGAGCGACGCGCCCCTGGGTCTCCAAGCCATCGCGCGGGAGCTGGGCCTGGTGCCCAGCACGTGCCTCTATGTCCTGCGGGCCTTGGTGGTTGAGGAGCTTGTGGCCTTCGACGCCGACACCAAGCGCTATGCCCTGGAGGCGGGAGTCCTGACCCTGGCGCGCCAGTGGCTGAGGCGAAACCAGTTCCCGGACCTAGCCCAGCCGGTGCTGGATCGGGTCGCCAACGACTTCGGCGTGACCATGCTGGGGGTGCAGATCGTAGGGCTGGATCACATCATCGCCGTGGCGGTATCGCGCTCGGGCGGGGCCATCCAGCTGTCCACCCAGGTCGGCAGCCGCTTCCCGGCCCTGATCAGCGCCACCGGCCGCTGTATCGCCGCCTTCGCCGACTATCCCGAATCCGAGCTCGAGGCCCGCTTCCACACCCTGCGGTGGGACGAGCCGCCGACCTTCGAGACCTGGAAGCAGCAGGTGGCCGAGACCAAGGCCCAGGGTTTCGGCGTCGACGAGAGCAGCTACATCTCCGGCGTCACCGTGGTGGCCGCGCCCGTGTGGAAGGGCGCGGGCAATCCCAGCCACGCCCTGGTCGCCATCGGCATGACCGGCGCGCTCAAGCGCAGCGGCGTCCCGGCGCTGGGCGAGGCGCTGCGTTTGAGCGCGCGGGACCTGTCGGCGAACCTGACGGGCGGTTAGACCGCCCGCACAATCAGCACGCTGCCGTCGGCGTCGCCGGAAACGTACAGCGTCCCGTCCGGCCCAACGGCGATGCCTGCGAACGGCCCCATGGGGCCCGACATGTCGCCGATGGGGCCCAGGAACTTCGGCGTCACGCCGGCCGGAGCGCCGACCGGCAGGCCCGAGGCGATGACGCCGCGCGCACCGCTGCCGAGGTCGTATTCCACCAGCGTCTTGGCCAGGGCGTCGACGATGTAGAGCTTGCCGCCCACAACCACGATGCCCTGCGGCTCCTTGAGACCGTCGACCACGGTCTCGGCGCGGCCGCCGGCCACCTTGACCACCCGGCCCGCGCCGGCTTCCGAGGCGTAGACCGTCCCGTCCGGCCCGATGGCCACACCCATCGGCTCGTTCAGGCCGGAGGCCAGCACCTCGGCCTTGCCACCTTCGATGCCGATCACCCGACCGCCGCCGCCCTCGGCCACGACCACGCCGCCGCCGGATGTCACGGCCACGCCGTAGAGACGGTCATAGCCCGCGCCCAGGAACTCGCTTTCCTGCGCCGCCGGCCGCCACTTGGCCACGTGGCCGAGGGCGGTCGTGACCACCACTTCACCGGGGCCGGACGCCGCCACGCCACGCACATAGCCTGGGCTGCCCGGCGAGAAGAGCATGCCGGCCACCTGTCGCCCCTGGCCCGGCTTCACGAAGTAGGAGAAGGGACCGTCGGCCACGAACAGTTGGCCGTCCTCGAGCACCGCCAGGCCGAGAGGCCAGTTGAGCCCCTCGGAAACCAGCGGGCGCAGCTTGCCGCCGCCCAGGATCTCATAGACATCGCCCGGGATGCTGGAGACGAAGATCCGCTCGCCCACGAAAGTGACGTTGTCGAGGCCCGGCGCGATATTGGCCAGCACCGTGCGGTCGCCGGTGCGCGGGTCGATCCGCAGCACCTGGCCGCTGTGGACCTGGGTGGAGACGATGAAGCCCTGGGCGTCGAACTTGACCGAGTCCGGCACGCCCAGATCCTTGGCCACCACCTCGGGCGCGCCGCCGTCCAGGCTGATGCGCCAGATCTCGTTCGTGCCCATCACCGGGAAATAGAGCTTGCCGTCGGGACCCACGTCCATGGCGTTGGGCATGGGCACGTCGGTGGCGATCAGGCGCGGCGCGCCGCCGTTGCGGTCCAGCTCCATGATCCTGCCGCCCACCCGGCACTCGCCGGCGATCAGGCGGCCCTGGTGGAAGGCGATGGGGTTGGCCACCGGGATGTCGCCATAGATCACCTTCGAGGTGCCGTTGGGCGACAGCATGCTGACGCGGCCCTCGGTGATCTCGGTGGCGTAGAGGTTGCCCTCGTCGTCGAACACCAGGTCGTCGGGCGCGACGATGTCGCCGCCCTTGGAGGTGATGAGCTCCATCGCCCCGGTGTCGACGTCGATGGCGCTGATCGAGCTGCCCGACACCTGGGCCACATAGATGCGGCCGTCGGGGCCGGTGCGCACGCCGTTGGCGCCGAACAGGCGGCTCTGCGGGGTGGCCCGCTCCAGCGTCCAGCCCTCGGCGACCGTGGCAGGGACCGTGGTCGTGTAGCGCCCGTTTTGCAGCGACATGCTCAGCCTCTTATCGAAAGACGACCCGTCGCAGCGCGGCGAGGGTCCCGCCAGCCCGGATGAGCCGCCCTACTCCGCCGCCGGAGCCGGGGCGAAGCCGAGCAGGCTCTTGATTTCCAGATATTCGTGGAAGCCGAACTCGCCCCACTCGCGCCCGTTGCCGCTCTTCTTGTAGCCGCCGAACGGCGCCTGGAAGTCGAAGCCGCCGTTGATGCTGACCCAGCCGGTGCGCATGCGGCGCGCCACGGCGTTGCACTGGGCCGCATCGGCGCCGACCACATAGCCGGCCAGGCCGAACGGGCTGTCGTTGGCGATCGCGATGGCGTCGTCGATGTCCTTGTAGGCGATGATCACCAGCACCGGCCCGAAGATCTCCTCGCGGGCGATGGTCGTGTCGTTGGTGGTGACGAAGACGGTGGGCCGCACGTAGAAGCCCTTGGCCAGGCCCTCGGGACGGCCGGGACCACCGGCGACCAGCTGGGCGCCCTCGCTGATCCCCAGCTCGATATAGCGCTGGATGTCGTTGTACTGGCCCTTGGACACCACCGGCCCCATGGCGAAGTCGCCCTTGGGATCGCCGACGGTGACGCTTTCGGCGGCCTGCTTGGCGGCCGCGACGGCCTCGTCCAGGCGCGAGGCCGGCACCAGCAGGCGCGAGCCGGCGCTGCAGGTCTGGCCCGAATTGACCATCATGCCCGAGGTCGCGGCAGCGACATTGGCGACCAGATTGGCGTCGTCCAGCACGATGTGGGCGCTCTTGCCGCCCAGTTCCTGGCAGACGCGTTTGACGGTGGGCGCCGCGTTCTTGGCGATCTCGACGCCGACGCTTTCCGAGCCGGTGAACGAAACCATGTCGACTTCCGGATGGCTCGACAGGGCCGTGCCGATCACCGCGCCGCTGCCCTGGACCATGTTGAACACGCCCGCCGGAACGCCGGCGGTGTGCAGGATCTCGGCCAGGATGTGGGCCGAATACGGCGCCAGCTGCGGCGGCTTGAGGATCATGGTGCAGCCGGTGGCCAGGGCTGGGAAGATCTTCACCGTGGTCTGGTTCATCGGCCAGTTCCACGGGGTGATCAGGGCGCAGACGCCGATCGGTTCCTTGACCACCAGGGTCGCGCCGCGCTGCTCCTCGAACGCGAAGGTCTTCAGGGAGTCGATGGCCGCGGCCAGGTGCCCGGCGCCGAGGCCGACGTGGAAGCCGTTGCCCAGAGCCGACGGCGCGCCCATCTCTTCGATGACCGCCTCGCCCAGCTCGCCCATGCGCTTGTGGTACTCGGCCTGGATGGCCAGCAGCAGCTCAAGGCGCTCTTCGCGGCTGGTCTGCGACCAGCTGGCGAACGCCTTGCGGGCCGCCGCGACGGCCTTCTCGACATCGGCGACCCCGCCCAGCGAGATCTTGCCCGACACCGCCTCGGTGGCCGGATTGACGACGTCGGCGGTCTTGGGCTCGATCGGGTCGACCCACTGGCCGTCGATGTAGAACTTGAGATATTCGCGCATGACATCTCTCCCTGGGACCACCGAGTTTCAGGTCTCGGCTTGTTGAATCGCTTGCGCCGGACCCTCTCGGGCCCGGCGCTTTTCTAGATCGAGCTTACTGGGTGCCTTCGGCGTACCAGGTGCGGAACTCGGCGTATTTGGGCATCTCTTCGGAGTTGGCCTTCGGGTCGATGGCCACGTGGATGACCGCCACCTTGCCGCTGGCATAGGCGCGCTCGATGGCCGGGCCGATGTCGTCGGCCTTGGTCACGTACTCGCCGTAGCAGCCGAAGCCCTCGCCGATCTTGTCGAAGCGGACTTCCTTGCTCCAGTGCGTGCCGGTCTCGGCGGTGCCCTGGCCGAAGGTGCGCTTGTAGACGCCCACTTCCAGGCCCCACTGGAAGTCCACGCCGACGACGCAGACCAGCGGCAGGTTGCAGCGCACGGCCGTTTCCAGCTCGCCGATGTGGAACAGGAACGAGCTGTCGCTGGTCAGCAGCATGCCCGGGCGGCTCTTACCCGTGGCGGCCTTGTCGGCCAGCATCGCGCCGGTGGCGTAGGGCAGGCCCGTGCCGATGTGACCGAAGTTCTGGTTCCAGATCACGTCGTGCGGCTTGGCCATCGAGTAGGTCCACTGGAAGATCACCGTGGCCCCGCCATCGCGGATCATGATGCCGTCCTTCGGGAAGGCCTTGGTGGCTTCCACGACGAACCGCGAGGTGTGCATGGGCACGTCGCCCGTGCCGTCGGCCTTGGTCAGGGTTTCCTCGGCCAGCTGGTCCAGCTCGGCCTGGCCGTCCTTCATGAACTTGGCCAGACCCGGCGCCGGCGGCAGCGGGGTGTCCTTCAGCGCAGCCACCAGCTGGGGCACCACGCCGCGCAGGTCGCCGACCAGCGGCACGTCGATGGGACGGTTCACGCCGATGGCGGTCGGGTCCTGCTCGACATAGATCCACTTGCGGATGGCTTCGTTCTTCACCCAGTAGCGCCAGCGGCCGTAGTGCACCGGCTCGCCCAGCTCGGTGCCGAGCGCGAGACACAGGTCGGACTCGGTGACGGCCTCGATGGAGGCGTTGGAGAAGACGTACTGGAAGGTGCGGTCTTCCAGGCCGGGAATGTAGGAGGTGCCGCCCGAGGTCTGGATAACCGGGCAGTTCATCAGCTCGGCCAGTTCCTTGACCGCCGCGCCCATGCGGGTGGTGTGGACGGCGTGGCCGACCAGCAGGATCGGGTTCTTGGCGGCGCGGATCAGCTTCACGGCCTCGGCCACGCGGTCTATGTCGGCGCCCTGGTTGACCAGGCGATAGCGCGACGGCGGCAGCGGCTCGGGCAGGTCCAGCTCTTCGGTGATGATGTGGCTGGGATATTCGATATAGACCGGGCCCGGGGTGCCGCCGATGGCCTGGCGGATGCCTTCGCGGATGATCTCGTCGGTCTGGTCGGCATATTCGATCGAGGCGGCGTACTTCACCGAGTTCTCGAACAGCGGCATCTGCTTGACGAACTGGATGCGGCCGCGACGCACGCGCTGCTCGGTCACCCGGGCGCGCTGGCCGCTGAGGAAGATCACCGGCGAGTTCTCGACCAGGGCGCACTGGATGGCCGGGGCGGCATTGGCGATGCCCGGACCGAGGGTCCCGATGCACAGGGCCGGCTTGCCGGTCATGCGCGAGGCGGCCTCGGCCATGAAGCCGGCGGCGGCTTCGTGGTGGGGGGCCACGACCGTCCAGCCACGCGCTTCGGCTTCCAGGAACATGTGGACGAAGTTCGGATCGGGGATACCGAACAGCGTGTTGATCCCCTCGGCCTCGAACAGGTCCAGGATGCGCTTGTAGACCGGTACGCCCATGGAAAAGTCCCCTTTATTCTGGCTCTGCGGGCCGCGTGGCGACAGGCGCTTCTGACGACAGACGAGCGGCTGCGATGATGACTTGCTTGGTGCATAGAGGGGCCAAAGACGGGCCGTCAATGAAGCCCAAAGACCTATCGCCCCCACGCTATCGGCGGGCCGTTTCGGCGGGATTTGGCCGCTGATTTCGGGTGAAATCGGACCGGCCGCCGCAGCTCACGCACAGACAAAAACACCCGGCTCCCTCGCGGGAACCGGGTGTTTTCACGTCTCGCCGAAGGGGCCGCAGAGGCTTATTTCGGGTCCAGCAGACTGGGCGTGCCGCGCCCCATGTAGCGGGCCAGGTTGCGGTGGAAGTTGGTGACCTTGCGCTCCTGGTGCGGGTTGGGCAGCGGGCCGCGGAAGCCGCGCGACTTCATGCCCTTCTGCACGTACTGCATGTTGGAGAAGTCCTGGGCCAGCACCGCGCCCCAGTTCTCGGCCGTGGCCTCGGCATAGACCCACTCGGTCTTGGGCTCCTGCCCTTCGGGGAAGCGCTCGATGGCGTAGGACTCGAAGATGCACTTGTTGGGATCGTCGCCGTACGGCCGCGTGCGGTAGCACAGGGCGAACGTGATCCCCTGCAGGATGGCGGTGTTGGGGAAGATGTTCCAGGCCAGGCCCGCCTGCCCCATCTGTTCCGGGGTGATCGTGGGCCACTCGACCCCGCGCGCGGCGTCGTCGGCCTTGGCCGAGGCCAGCCAGTGGCTGATCACTTGCTGCGGCGGCGTGCCCTCGGGCAGTTCATCGACCAGGCGCTTGGCCGCGCTGACCAGGGTCATGGTCGTGCTGGCGTTGTTGACGGTCTCGTAGATTTCCTTCTGCAGCTCGTAAGTCGAGACGCGGGCGTCGGCGCCCTTCCCGGCCCGGGTGATGCTGCTGCTTTCCTTGGTCTTCTTGGACGCGTCGCGCTCATCGAAGCCGCTGACGCCATGCAGGCCGTAGGCGGCGCTATAGGCGTAGTACTCGCCGTATTCGAGGAGCTGCGGATGGGTGCCGGCCACGTGGTACGGCTCCATGAACGCTTCCAGGGCGGTCTTCCAGTTGCAGTCGTAGATCACCCACTGGCGCCACTTGTAACGCATCTTCTCGAACTGAAACGGGTCCAGGATGCCCGCCGCCGGCTCCAGATATTCGCGCAGCGGCACGGCTTCCGGATCCATGTTGATGAAGACCCAGCCGCCCCAGGTGTCGGCCTTGATCTCGCTCAGCGAGGTGCGCTCCGCGTTCAGCGCGCCCTTCCAGTCCTGCGGATCCAGGACGTAGGTGTTCTTGCCCTTCAGGTCGAAGGTCCAGCCGTGGAAGCCGCAGACGAAGTTCTTCTTCTTGCCGCAGGCGCGGTTCTCGCCCTCGGGGATGTCGACCAGCCGCCGGCCCCGGTGCGGGCAGACGTTGTGATAGGCCTTGATCGAGTCCGGGGCGTCACGGACCACCAGGATGGACTCGTCGCCGATCTCGTAGGTGATGAAGTTCCCGACTTCCGGGATCTCCTCGACCCGGCCGGCCACCTGCCAGACCTTGGCCCACAGCCGGTCGGCCTCCTCCGCCGCGTATTCGCGGGAGAGGAACGCCTCGGTCGGATAGGTCAGCGGTTCTTCCAGGTCGTCGACGCTGATGTTGACCATCTTGTTCATGACGTTCCTCTTTCGCGTTCCGCCCCGTGTTTAAAAATCATACCCCGTCAGTTTTTTAGTTCCAGCCCCGGCATGTCGCCTTCGGCGCGCCAGTCGGCCAGCAACTTCTGGAACGCGTCCCAGCCCGGGCCGTAAGCGCGGAACAGCCGCCACTTGGCCTTGGTCTCGCCTTCGTTGTTGAAGTAGCTGGGCGTGCACTCGGCGGTGAAGGCCGTGGTGTCGATCTCCATCGACTCGAAGTGGGTGACGTAGTCGTCCTGGGCCTGCTGAGTGGGCTCGACCACGGGCGTACCGCGCTTCAGGGCTTCGCTGACGATGTGGGCGATGTGCAGGCCCTGCTTGCCGTTCTGCTCGGTGACCGAGGCGTTCAGCCCGCCCTGGATGTAGCCCATGTAGAACTGGTTGGGGAAACCGTGGGTCATCACCCCGTGGAAGGTCTTGGGACCGTCCGCCCAGTGCTTGTAGATCGACAGGCCGTCACGGCCCTCGATGGTGTCGATGCCCCAGCGGCGGTCCAGGTCGCTGGTCACCTCGAAGCCGCTGGCGAAGATGATGCAGTCGACCTCGTACTCCTTGCCGTTGGCCACGAAGCCCTTCTCGGTCATCCGCTCCACGCCCTTGGTCAGCGACACGTCGACCAGTTCAACATTGGGGCGGTTGAAGGTGGGGTAGTACTCGTCGCTGGACAGCGGACGCTTGCAGAGGAAGCGGTAGTAGGGCTTCAGGGCCTCGGCCGTCGCGGGGTCCTCGACCAGGTCCTCGACCCGGCGGCGCAGGCGCTCCATCACGCGGTAGTCGACCATCTCGCGCTTGGCCAGATAGTCCTCCAGCGACAGCTGCGGCCAGCCCTCGGCTTCCATCTCGGCGGCGAAATTGCGGGCGATCTCGGTCCAGATGTCGCAGATCAGGTCTTCCTCGCCCGGGGCGAAGGCCTCCATGGCGGCGCGGTGGAAGTTGGCCTGCCGCGCGTTCTGCCAGCCCGGTTGCAGCGACTGGACCCACTCGGGATTGGTCGGCGGATTGGGCCGCTCGTCGACGCTGGAGGGGGTGCGCTGCACGACGTAGAGCTGCTTGGCGTACTTGCCCAGGTGCGGCACGGCCTGGATGGCGGTGGCCCCCGTGCCGATGATCGCCACGCGCTTGTCGGCCAGCTTGTCCAGCACCGGGTTCTGATAGGCGCCGCCGGTGTAGTCGTAGTCCCAGCGGGCGGTGTGGAACATCTTGCCCTTGAAGGTCTCGATGCCCGGCACGCCCGGCAGCTTGGGCATGTTCAAGACGCCGCTGGCGATGATCACGAACCGGGCCAGCAGCTCGTCGCCGCGGTTGGTCGACACGCGCCAGCGACCGATACCGGCGTCCCAGCGCAGGCCGTTGCTCTGTGTGTGGAACAGCGCCTTGTCGGCGAAGTCGAACTTCTCGGCGATCAGCCGGGCGTAGCCCTGGATCTCCTGGCCGTCCGTGAACTTCTTGGACGGCATGAAGCCGGTCTCTTCCAGGAGCGGCAGGTAGATGTAGCTCTCGTTGTCGCACTGGATGCCGGGATAGCGGTTCCAGTACCAGACGCCGCCGAAGTCGCCGGCGCTGTCGATGTTGCGGAAGCTGGTCACGCCCGCCTGTTGCAGGTGATAGGCGGCCATGATCCCCGACCAGCCCGCGCCCAGGATCACGACGTCCAGCTCTTCGGAAATCGGCGCGCGCGGGGCGACCGGCGTGTGCGGATCGGTGACGTAGTCTTCGACCACCTCGCCGCCGGTGGGCCGCACGTACTGCTCCTGGCCCTCGCTACGGACGCGCTTGTCGCGCTCGTAGCGGTACTTCTCGCGCATCGCCGGAATGTCGATTTCGCTGGCCGGGGGCGTCCGCGTCGGCTGGCAGGTCATGGTTCACTCCCGAACGTCATTGTCGCGGCCCGTAATCAACAGGGCTGTCCATTTGCAGCACGTTTGCCCGCCCGACCGCCGCCGCGCCATAGGCCCGGCAAGACTTCGTGGGTGCGATGAATCGGCGGTTTGACGGACATCAATGCGCCCCGCCGATCTCGCCTAGGCCTTGCGCCTAAGCCTTTCGAACGTAGGTGGGATCGTCCGGCCCCGGCATGCCGGGGAAGGCGCCGTAGTCGACCGGCTCGATGAAGGTCCCGCTCAGGTCGGTCGGACCGTGATAGGCCATGCTCCAGTGACGCCAGGCGAACCGCCAGGCGCCGTCCTCCTCGACATAGCGATCGTAATAGACGCCGAAAGTGATGGCGGTGCTGCCGTCCTTCTTCTTGGCGAACTCGGTCATCTGCAGGCGGCCGATCGCCTCGCCCTCGCCCACCACCTCCAGGATCGGCTGGCCCGAGACCAGCTGGATGCGCTCGCAGCGGCCCAGCAGGTTGCGGCAGCCCTCGGCGACCGCCTCGCGGCCGCGCATGGCCATGCCGGCGATCTTCCAGACGCCGTCCTTGGCGAAGCATTCGGAAAAAAGCTTGTCGTCCTGGCGCCAGACGGCGTCGACGAAGCGGGCGTGCAGCTGGCGAACGCCGCAGTCGGCGGCCACGAGATCGGTCATCGGTCACTCCTTGCTGGACGGCGAGAACCGCTCACCGCCCGATGTCTTTCGGGGGTCAGGCCAGCCGGGCCAGCTCGGCCTCGAACGCCTCGTCGCTGATGTCGGTGCGCGCCACCAGCAGGCTGCACGCCACGCCGTCGACGATGTAGCCGCCGCCCGTCCACCAGCGCTCGATGAAGCTGCGCTTGCGGTGGCCCACCACCACCAGGTCGGCCTTCACCTCGCGGGCGAACTCGCCGATCTGCTGGGCGGGATCGCCCTGCACCAGCCGCCCGACGGCCTTGAAGCCCAGTTCTTCCAGCTTGGCCAAGCCGTCCTTCAGGATCTGCCGGTGGGTCTCCAGGTGCATGTCGGTGACGCCGGCCTGGAAGCCCTCGACCAAGGCCACGCCCGAGCTTTCGGCCACCACCGACAGCAGGAACACCTCGGCCCCGCAGCGCTTGGCCAGCAGGGCCCCCTCGCGCAGGGTCGAGCGCCCGGCCACGGTGCTGTCGAACGCCAGGACGATCCGCCGGTACATCGCTCTTCACTCGCTTTGCGAAGGACCGGAGCGAGCCTCCGGCTCGCTTCGATCCCGCCTCCCAACGACCGTGCGGCGCTTGCCTGGCGACGCCGTTTCTTGAGCCTGATCACGACATCCGCCCCCGCGATGGCGCAAGGGCGCGGGGGTAACTATCGCACCTGCGATGAGCGCCCGGACGCCCTGTGAACTTGCCGCCGGCCTTTGCATAATTGGCTCGGCCTCGTTGCGCCTTCGCGCCTGGTCGCTCTGAACAATTATGATGAGGACCCAGTGCGGGCCATTGACCATTTCATCGCCGGCGCAAGCTTCGCCGGCAGCTCGGGCCGTTACGGCGACGTCTTCAATCCCAACACCGGCGAGGTGCAGGCGCGAGTGCAGCTGGCGACGGGCGCGGAGCTGGACAAGGCGGTCGCCTCGGCCCTGCAGGCCCAGATCCGCTGGGCCGCGACCAATCCCCAGCGCCGGGCGCGGGTGATGTTCGAGTTCAAGCGCCTGCTCGAGCGCGACATGAATTCGCTGGCCGAGATCCTGTCGTCCGAGCACGGCAAGGTCATCGCCGACTCCAAGGGCGACATCCAGCGGGGCCTGGAGGTGATCGAGTTCGCCTGCGGCATCCCCCATGTGCTCAAGGGCGAATATACCGAGAGCGCCGGCCCGGGCATCGACGTCTA